>NZ_JBFAHQ010000002.1:0-1058633 GCF_040654235.1 Nocardia sp. NPDC050718
GGCGGCCGGCCCCAGGCGGGCGGCCCCCCCCCGCGGGTGTTGTTTGGGCCCGCCCCCCCGGCGCCCCCCCCGGCCCGGCCCCCCCCCCCCCCGCGGCCCCCCCCCCGCTCCTGTATCCGCGGCGCGGCACGATCCGCCCCGACTTCGAACGGAGCTAGTTCATGAAACTCGCAGTCATCGCCGGTGACGGCATCGGTCCCGAGGTCATCGCCGAGGCGATCAAGGTGCTCGACGTGGTCTCGCCCGGCGTCGAGAAGACCGAATACGACCTGGGCGCCGCCCGCTACCACCGCACCGGCGAGATCCTGCCGGAGTCGGTGCTGCCCGAGCTCAAGCAGCACGACGCGATCCTGCTCGGCGCGATCGGTGACCCCTCGGTGCCCAGCGGCGTGCTTGAGCGCGGTCTGCTGCTCAAGACCCGCTTCGCGCTGGATCACCACGTGAACCTGCGGCCCTCGAAGCTGCACGCCGGCGTCACCAGCCCGCTCTCGGGCAACCCGGACATCGACTTCGTCGTCGTGCGCGAGGGCACCGAGGGCCCGTACACCGGCACCGGCGGCGCGATCCGCGTCGGCACGCCGCACGAGGTGGCCACCGAGGTCTCCAACAACACCCGCTTCGGCATCGAGCGCGTCGTGCGCTACGCCTTCGCCACCGCGCAGGCGCGCCGCAAGCACCTGACGCTGGTGCACAAGAACAACGTGCTCGCCTTCGCCGGTTCGCTGTGGCAGCGCACCGTCGACGAGGTCGCCGCCGAGTTCCCGGACGTGCAGACCGCCTACCAGCACATCGACGCCGCCACCATCCACATGGTGACCGACCCGGGCCGCTTCGACGTGATCGTCACCGACAACCTGTTCGGCGACATCATCACCGACCTGGCCGCCGCCGTCAGCGGTGGCATCGGTCTGGCCGCCTCGGGCAACATCGACGCCTCCGGTGTGAACCCGTCGATGTTCGAGCCGGTCCACGGCAGCGCCCCCGATATCGCGGGCCAGTCCAAGGCCGACCCGACCGCCGCCATCCTGTCGGTCTCGCTGCTGCTCAACCACCTCGGCAACACCGAGGGCGCGGCCCGCATCGAGTCCGCCGTCGCCAAGGACCTGGCCTCGCGCACCGGCACCGCCTCCACCGTCGAGGTCGGCGACCGGATCGCCGCCATCGTCTGAGGACGCTGAACCACCGAAGGCCCGTCCCGGTTCGCCGGGGCGGGCCTTCGGTGTTCCGGTGTGCGGTCGCTACTTTCCGGTCGCTCGCGGGACCAGGGGGACTGCCGCGGCGGCGGCGATCGCGGCCATGGCGAAGGCGGCGGGGAAGCCGGTGGCGGTGATCAGCAGGCCGAAAACCGGTGGGACGGCGGCGATGGCGAGGTTCTGGCCGGTGTTCTGGATGCCCAGCCCGCGACCGCTCCAGAACGGGCCGGCGATCTCGGCGACGGCGGTGAAGGCCAAGCCGTTGTCCGACACCGAGATCACCGACGCCGCGACCATCAGCGGAACGGCCAGCCACCACCAGTCGGTCCAGGCGGTCACGGTCAGCGCGGCCATCGCCACGACGGCGGCCACCGCCACCTGACGCAGCGGGCCCAGCCTGCTGCCGACCCGGTCCGACCAGGCGCCCGCGCCGATGCGCCCGGCGGCGCCGAGGAACTGGGTGGCCGTCATCAGCGCGCCCGCGGCGGCCAGTGACCAGCCCAGGTCCCGGTGCAACCACAGCAGGGCGAAAGTCCACAGGGTGGCCTGCGGGAAGACCAGCAGGATCGACACGGCGTGGATCCGCCACAGGGTGGAATCACCGCGATAGGGGTTGGCGCGGTCGGCGGCCTTGGCGGGCGGACGCGGCGGGTCGACGATGCCGACCAGACAGCCCACCGCCGCGACCCCGGCCATCAGCGCGGGGACCAGCAGCGCGGCGGGGATGCCGTGCTGGGTGGCGACCCACGGGATGCTCAGCGCGGCCAGGCCGACACCCAGCGGCTGCGCGGTCTGGCGGATGCCCATGGCCAGACCACGCCGGTCCGGCGGGAACCAGCCGACGATCACCCGCCCGCTCGCGCCGTTGGAACTGGCCGCGCCGACACCGCCCAGGAACAGCAGCACGCCGAAGGCGATCGGGTTGTCCACCAGCGCGGCGGCGACACCGGCCACGAACATCAGCGCCGTGCCCGCCACCAGCACGACCCGCTCGCCGATCCGGTCGACGACATAGCCCCACGCGATCAGCGTGCACACCAGGCCGACGGTCGGCAGCGCGACCAGCGCGCCCGCGGCGGCCAGCGAATCGCCCCTGGCCGTCAGCGCGGGCAGCAGGAACGGCGTGCCGTGGATGAAGATCGAGCTCGAGGTCTGCGCGAAGACGCCGAGGGCGAGCATCAGCCAGCGTCTGCCGTCGCTCATCCTGGTCGTCTCGGCCGTCAGCCGCACCTCTGTCACGATTCTCACCTCGCCCGATTGCACGATTGCATCTCAATATTTGAGATCGATGTCTCATGTGGTGAACATCTGGGTTCACGGTACACCCGTGACCGCCGAATGGCGCCCCTCGATTCGGTGTCTGACAGATCACAACCGGCGGCCGCGGCGCGGGTGGCGAATATCGCAGGCGGGCAGTGGCTTCGAATCACATCGGTGTGAGCTTTCCCGCACCCGGTGCGCGAGCGCATGACCGCGCGCGTCCGGCATCCCGGGCGCGTTCGGGCAGGTGGGCGCGTCTCGATAGACTCCGGGGCATGCGCTTAGGTCGAGTTGCCAGTCCCGATGGAGTCGCGTTCGTCAGCATCGAAGGTGACGGCAGCGATGCCACCGCCAAGGAGATCGCCGAACACCCGTTCGGCTCGCCGACGTTCACCGGCCGGAGCTGGCCGCTGGCCGATGTCCGCCTGCTGGCCCCGATCCTGGCGAGCAAGGTGATCTGCATCGGTAAGAACTACGCCGCGCACGCGGCCGAGATGGGCGGCGAGGCGCCGGCCGACCCGGTCATCTTCCTCAAGCCCAACACCGCGATCGTCGGCCCGAACGCGCCGATCATCCTGCCGCCCAGCTCTTCCCAGGTCGACTACGAGGGCGAGCTGGCCGTGGTGATCGGCCGTCCGTGCAAGGACGTGCCCGCCGCGAAGGCCGCCGAGGTCATCCTGGGCTACACCGTCGCCAACGACGTCACCGCCCGTGACCAGCAGCGCCACGACGGGCAGTGGACCAGGGGCAAGGGCTACGACACGTTCTGCCCGCTCGGCCCGTGGATCGAAACCGCCATCGATCCAAGCGATCTGGAGATCGTCACCGAGGTCGAGGGGGAGGTCCGGCAGCGCAGCCGCACGTCGCTGTTCCTGCACGACATCCCGAAGATCATCGAATGGGTGTCGACCGTGATGACCCTGCTGCCCGGTGACGTGATCCTCACCGGCACACCGGAAGGCGTCGGCCCGCTGGCGGCCGGGCAGAACGTGTCGGTCACCGTCGAGGGCATCGGCACCCTCACCAATCCTGTTGCCACCAAGCGCTGATACCGCGGAGAGAGAGTCATGACTGAAGTACGGGTCCGTTTCTGCCCGTCGCCGACCGGCACGCCGCACGTCGGCCTGATCCGCACGGCACTGTTCAACTGGGCGTACGCGCGCCATCACGGCGGCAGTTTCGTCTTCCGCATCGAAGACACCGACGCCGCACGCGATTCCGAGGAGTCCTACCGGGCGATCCTGGACGCGCTGCGCTGGCTGGGCCTGACCTGGGACGAGGGCCCCGAGGTCGGCGGCCCGTACGAGCCGTACCGGCAGTCGCTGCGCCGTGATCAGCATCTCGAGGTCGTGCGCAAGCTGGTCGAGGCGGGCGAGGCCTACGAGTCCTTCTCCACGCCGGACGAGGTCGAGGCGCGGCATCGCGCGGCCGGTCGCGACCCGAAACTGGGTTACGACAACTTCGATCGTGACCTGTCCGCCGAGCAGATCGCGGCCTACCGGGCCGAGGGCAGGCCCGCGGTGATCCGGCTGCGGATGCCGGACGAAGATCTCGGCTGGAATGATCTGGTGCGCGGGGAAACCACCTTCAAGGCCGGCACCGTGCCCGATTTCGCGCTCACCCGGGGCAATGGCGACCCGCTCTACACGCTGGTGAATCCGGTCGACGACGCGTTGATGAAGATCACCCATGTGCTGCGTGGTGAGGACCTGCTGTCCTCGACGCCGCGCCAGCTCGCGTTGTACGCGGCGATGCAGCGTATCGGGGTCGCGGAGTTCACCCCGCAGTTCGGTCACCTGCCGTTCGTGATGGGCCAGGGCAACAAGAAGCTGTCCAAGCGCGACCCCGAATCGAATCTGTTCGTGCACCGGGACCGCGGATTCATCCCCGAGGGTTTGCTGAATTACCTCGCCCTGCTCGGCTGGGGTATCGCCGAGGACCGCGACGTGTTCTCGATGGCCGAGATGGTGGCCGCGTTCGACATTTCGACGGTCAATTCGAATCCGGCCCGATTCGACCAGAAGAAAGCCGATGCCATCAATGCCGAGCAGATTCGTTTGCTCGAGCCGGGTGATTTCGGCCACCGTTTGCGCGAGTTCCTGACCGCGCAGGGTCATATCGGCGCCGAAATCGACGAGAAGACCTTCCTCGCCGCCGCCGAACTGGTGCAGACCCGCATCGTCGTGCTCGGCGACGCCTGGGACCTGCTGAAATTCCTGTTCGTGGCGCCCGAGGAGTTCGCGATCGACCAGGCCGCGGGCGCCAAGAACCTCGGCGCCGAGGCCGACCCGGTGCTCGACGCCGCCATCGCCGCGGTGGAGCCGCTGACCGAGTGGACCACTCCGGCCCTGGAAGAGGCGCTGAAGAAGGCGCTGATCGACGATCTGGGGCTCAAGCCGCGCAAGGCGTTCGCGCCGGTGCGCGTCGCGGTGACGGGCTCGCACATCAGCCCGCCGCTCTACGAGTCGATGGAGCTGCTCGGCCGCGAGGTCTCGCTCGACCGGCTCCGCGCCGCCCGCGGCTGGGTACCCGCCGCGCAGTGAGTGCGTCCGGGGCGGCGTCCGCGCCGCCCCGGAACGGTCGAAACAGCCAAAAATAGGCTTCTGACCAGGCGATTTGTAGTTTACCCCACTGTGGCTGGTAATCTTCTCCTCGCCGCGGAACACGGCCTCGCAACACCGACAACCAGCCGGTGAGAGGGAGGTCGGACGTTTCCATCCTTGGGGTATGGTGTAATTGGCAACACAGCTGATTCTGGTTCAGCCATTCTAGGTTCGAGTCCTGGTACCCCAGCAAGATTTCACTTCGGTGAGATCGTCCTGGCCCCGTCGTCTAGCGGCCTAGGACGCCGCCCTCTCAAGGCGGTAGCGCGGGTTCAAATCCCGTCGGGGCTACAAAGAAAGACCCCCGGTCGAATTCGACCGGGGGTCTTCTTCGTTTACAGCCGCTTGTGCAGCGCCTCGGCGGCGGCGACCAGATCGGCGGCCCACCGCGCGCCCGGTCGCCTGCCCATCCGATCGATCGGGCCCGACACCGAGACCGCGGCCACCACCACGCCCGCCGCGTCGCGCACCGGCGCCGAGACGCTCGCCACGCCCTGCGCGCGTTCGGCCGCGCTCTGCGCCCAGCCCCGCTTGCGCACCTCGGCCAGCGCGCGGTCGCCGAACACCGCGTCGGCCAGGACGGTGCGCTGGAGCTCCGGATCGGCCCACGCCATCAGGACCTTGGCCGCCGAGCCCGCGGTGAGCGGTAGTCGGGAGCCGACCGGCACCGTGTCGCGCAGGCCGACGGGCGGCTCCAGCGCGGCCACGCAGACGCGCGCGTTGCCGTCGCGGCAGTACAACTGGACGCTCTCGCCGGTGATCTCCCGCAGGCGGGGCAGAATGGCCCCTGCGGCCTCCACCAGTGGATCGGCGGCCCCCGCCGACAGTTCGGTGAGCGCGGGGCCGGGACGCCACAGCCCGTTGCCGTCACGTGCCAGCAGCCGGTGCGTCTCCAGCCCGACCGCCAGCCGGTGCGCCGTGGCGCGGGGCAGGCCGGTGCGGGTGCACAGGTCGTTGAGACCGCATGGCTCGTCCGCGACGGCATAGAGCACCGCCACGGCTTTGTCGAGGACCCCGATACCGCTATGCTGTCTCATAGAACGATACTAACGTCTCATATCTTGAGATTCCAAATATGTCCGTCGAAAGGTGATGAAGCAATGGCCGAGCGCGCCCGCACACTGGCCGAGAAGGTGTGGGACCAGCACGTCGTCGTCCCCGGCGAAGGTGAAGGTTCCGCCCGCGAACCCGACCTGATCTACATCGATCTGCACCTCGTGCACGAGGTGACCAGCCCGCAGGCCTTCGACGGGCTCCGCGCGGCGGGCCGTCCGGTGCGCAGGCCCGATCTCACCATCGCGACCGAGGACCACAACGTCCCCACCGTCGACATCGACAAGCCGATCGCCGACCCGATCTCGCGCACCCAGGTCGAGACCCTGCGGCGCAACTGCGCCGAGTTCGGCGTCCGGCTGCACCCGATGGGCGACGTCGAGCAGGGCATCGTGCACGTCGTCGGCCCGCAGCTGGGCCTGACCCAGCCGGGCATGACCGTGGTGTGCGGTGACAGCCACACCTCCACCCACGGCGCGTTCGGCGCGCTGGCGATGGGCATCGGCACCAGCGAGGTCGAGCACGTGCTGGCCACCCAGACGCTGTCGCTGCGCCCGTTCAAGACGATGGCCATCACCGTCGACGGCGAACTGGCCCCCGGCGTCACGAGCAAGGACCTGATCCTGGCCGTGATCGCCCAGATCGGCACCGGCGGCGGCCAGGGCTATGTGCTGGAGTACCGCGGCGAGGCGATCCGCAAGCTGTCGATGGAAGCGCGGATGACCATCTGCAACATGTCCATCGAGGCGGGCGCTCGCGCCGGCATGATCGCCCCCGACGCGGTGACCTACGAATTCCTCGAGGGCCGCCCGCACGCGCCGCAGGGCGCCGACTGGGACGCCGCGGTGGCCGCCTGGGAGGCACTGAAGACCGACGACGGCGCGGTTTTCGACGCCGAGGTCCACATCGACGCGAACCAGCTGACCCCGTTCGTCACCTGGGGCACCAACCCCGGTCAGGGCCTGCCGCTGGGCGCGAACGTGCCGGATCCGGCCCAGATCGCCGACGAGAACGAGCGCGACGCCGCCGAGAAGGCCTTGCGCTACATGGACCTGACGCCGGGGATGCCGCTGCGTGCGGTCACCGTCGACACCGTTTTCGTCGGATCCTGCACCAACGGCCGGATCGAGGATTTGCGGGCCGTCGCCGATGTGCTGAAGGGCCGTCATGTGGCCGACGGCGTGCGAATGCTGGTCGTTCCCGGCTCCATGAAGGTGCGCGCCCAGGCGGAAAAAGAAGGACTCGGCGAGATTTTCACCGCCGCGGGCGCGGAATGGCGCCAGGCGGGCTGCTCGATGTGCCTGGGCATGAATCCCGATCAGCTCGAGCCGGGCCAGCGCTGCGCGTCGACGTCGAACCGCAATTTCGAAGGCAGGCAGGGCAAGGGTGGCCGTACCCACCTGGTCTCGCCCCTGGTCGCGGCCGCCACGGCGGTCCGCGGGACCCTGTCCTCGCCCGCCGATCTGGCCTGAGCCCCGACCACCACGATCGAAGGAGAATCGTTATGGAAGCCTTCACTGTTCACAAAGGCATCGGGGTCCCGCTGCGCCGGTCCAATGTCGACACCGACCAGATCATCCCGGCCGTTTACCTGAAGCGAGTGACCCGCACGGGTTTCGAGGACGGCTTGTTCGCCGGTTGGCGGGCCGATCCGGACTTCATTCTGAACACCGAGCCGTACCGCCACGGCAGCGTGCTGGTGGCCGGGCCGGATTTCGGCACCGGATCGTCGCGAGAGCACGCGGTGTGGGCGCTGTCGGACTACGGCTTTCGGGTGGTCATCTCGTCGCGTTTCGCCGACATCTTCCGCGGGAATGCGGGGAAGGGCGGCCTGGTGGCCGCGCAGATGTCACAGAACGATGTCGAAATGCTGTGGAAGCTGATCGAGGAACAGCCCGGCCTCGAATTGGTTGTCGACCTGACCGCACGCACCGTGACGGCGGGAACCGTCGTGTTGCCGTTCGAAATTGACGACTACACCCGGTGGCGTCTGCTGGAGGGTTTGGACGACATCGGCCTCACGCTGCGGCAGGCCGACGTCATCGGCGAGTTCGAAAAGGGAAGGCCGTCATGGAAACCCGTGACGCTGCCGGAGCCTATTTCGCAGGCGTAATCACCTGGGACGGTTAGTGGCGCTTCCCTGGGGGCGGTAGCTGGACGTGTGCTAAACCACATGAATTTTGGCGTGGCACATAGACTCTTGCTCAAACTGGGTTTACCGTGGTACCTAGTCGGTCCGACGACGGGCCATTAGTCTGCGGAGGATTCAATGAACAAGGCGGAACTGATCGACGTTCTGACCGAAAAGTTGGGTACGGACAGGCGCACGGCAACTGCGGCTGTCGAGAACGTGGTCGATACCATCGTTCGCGCCGTGCACAAAGGTCAAAGCGTCACCATCACCGGATTCGGTGTGTTCGAACAGCGCAAGCGTGCCCCCAGGGTTGCCCGCAACCCGCGTACCGGCGAAACCGTGAAGGTCAAGGCGACTTCGGTGCCTGCCTTCCGGCCGGGCGCTCAGTTCAAGGCGGTGATCGCGGGTAAGCAGAAGCTGGCCGCGTCCGGGCCCGCCGTCAAGCGTGGCGTGAACGCCCCGGTGGCGGCGAAGAAGGCGGCAGCCAAGAAGACGGCGGCCAAGAAGACCGCCGCCAAGAAGGCGACGCCGTCGAAGGGTCCGGCCAAGACCACCGCCCGTAAGGCAGCCACGAAGGCACCCGCCGCCAAGAAGACCACGACGGCGGCAGCGAAGAAGGCCACCGCCGCCAAGAAGACCACAGCGGCAAAGAAAGTGACCGCGGCCAAGAAGGCTCCGGCCAAGAAGGTCACGGCGGCGGCCAAGAAGGCGCCGGCCAAGAAGGTCACCGCGGCCAAGACCACGGCCGCCAAGAAGGCTCCTGCCAAGAAGACTGCTGCGAAGAAGACAGCCACCCGTCGTGCTCGTTGATCCCGCCGCAGCGGGATCGGGTCGGGGAATGTGCACGTAGGCCGCATCACCCACCACTGGACCGAGAACGGCCCCGGGAATCCGGGGCCGTTTCGGCTGTTTCGGGGGCGCAGCGCGCGACTCAGGCGGTGACGATTCCCGTCGAGAGCGAGCGGTCCATATGGTCGGCCGCGACCAATCGGTCCGCAACGAACGACAATGCCCACACGCTGCCCTTGCGATTGCGCGCGGGCGGCAGGGTGAGCCCACCCCGCTCGGCGAGCCACTGCGTCAGATCCGGAATCACCCCGCCCTGACTGCACACCACCGGCACACCCCGATCCGTTACCAACGACAGAAATCGTTGCCGCGCGGCGCTTTTCGCTGAATCGTAACCTTGCTCGGAAAACATTGGCTCGCAATTGATTTCGGCGTTCAACTGTTCCGCCAGCGGGGTCACGGTTTGGATACAGCGCAGCGGATCGGCCGAATGGATCTCGGATGCGCCGAACGCCAGCAGATTCGGCGTCAAAGCCTTCGCCTGCTGCTCGCCGGCGGGCTCGAGCGGGCGCAACTCGTCGGGCCCGTCGAAACGCGCGCGCTTGCCCGCCTTGGCGTGGCGGACCAGCAGCACCGTGTTCGTCCGCGCGGGCAGCCGGGCGAACATCCGGATGACCTGACGGTCCATCGGATACGACAGCTGATCCATCACCCGGTCGAGCGGGAACCAGCGCAGCTGGTCGACCTCGGCGTTGACGGCGAACTCGCCCGCCGCCGCCTCCGCGGCCCAGTAGTCGACCCGCTTGAGCTGGCGGTGGCCGGGAATCGGATAGGTGACGTGCCCGAGATAGCGCCCGAGCGTGCACGGCAGGCCGGTTTCCTCGCCGACCTCGCGCACCGCGGCGACCACCGGGGTCTCCCCGGGGTCGAGCTTGCCCTTGGGCAGCGACCAGTCGCCGTACTTGGGCCGGTGGATCACCGCGATCTCGGGTCCCGTGGCGCTCTCGCGCCACAGGACCGCGCCCGCGGCATGGATATTGGGTCGGACCCGGGGATCATGCATCGCGGTCTGTGCGTCCTTGCTCACGGCTGATCGGGACGGCGCAGGCGCATCAGGAACTGCTGGTGATCGCGCACCTGATCGGCGTCGGCGTCGGTGGGGCTGGCCTGCCAGGTGCCGTCCGGGCCGAGCACCCAGCAGCGGGTCATCGGATCCAGCGCCGAATCGAACACCACGGCCAGCTGTTCGACCAGGCGCGGATCCTTCACCTGCACCATGACCTCGACGCGGCGGTCCAGATTGCGGTGCATCATGTCGGCGCTGCCGATCCAGGTCTGCTCCTGGGCCCGGAACTCGATCACCCTGGAGTGCTCCAGGAACCGGCCCAGGATCGAGCGCACCTCGATGTTCTCGCTCAGGCCCGGCACGCCGGGACGCAGGCCGCAGATGCCGCGCACCACGATCTGGACCGGCACGCCCGCCTGGGAGGCCCGGTAGAGCGCGTCGATGATCTGCTCGTCGACGATCGCGTTGGCCTTGAGCCGGATCCGGGCGTCGAAGCCCTCCCTGGCCAGCTCGATCTCGCGGTCGATCCGCTCGATGATGCCCGCCCGCACACCCAGCGGGGCGACCATCAGATTCCGGTAGTCCTCCTTGCGGGAGTACCCGGTCAGCGAGTTGAACAGGTCGGTCAGATCGGCGCCGATCTCCGGTGCGGCGGTGAACAACCCGACGTCCTCGTACAGGCGCGCGGTCTTCGGGTTGTAGTTGCCGGTGCCGATGTGGCAGTAGCGGCGGATGGTCGAACCCTCGCGCCGCACCACCAGGCAGGTCTTGCAGTGGGTCTTGAGGCCGATGAGGCCGTAGACCACGTGCACGCCCGCCTGTTCCAGCGCGCGGGCCCATTTGATGTTGGCCTGCTCGTCGAAACGGGCCTTGATCTCGACCAGCGCGACGACCTGCTTGCCCGCCTCGGCGGCCTCGATCAGCGCGTTGATGATGGGCGAGTCACCGGAGGTGCGGTACAGCGTCTGCTTGATCGCCAGCACCTGCGGATCGGCCGCGGCCTGCTCGATGAAGCGCTGCACGCTGGTGGAGAACGAGTCGTAGGGGTGGTGCACCAGCACGTCGCCCTCGCGCAGCGCCGCGAAGACATTGCGTGGCGTCTCGCGCTCGCCGAAGGCCGCTGGAGTGGCCGGAACGTACGGCGCGTCCTTGAGATCGGGCCGGTCGACGCCGTAGACCTGCCACAGGCAGGACAGATCGAGCAGGCCGGGCACCTGGATGACGTCGGCGGGGTCGACCTCGAGCTCCCGTAGTAGCAGCTCCAGCATGTGCTCGGTCATGTCGTCGGAGACCTCGAGCCGCACCGGCTTGCCGAAACGGCGCCGCGCGAGTTCGCGTTCCATCGCCTGCAGCAGGTCCTCGTCGCGGTCCTCGTCGACCTCGAAGTCGGCGTTGCGGGTGATCCGGAACGAATGCGTCTCGACGACGGTCAGGCCGGGGAACAGCAGGTCCAGGTGCGCGGCGATGAGGTCTTCCATCGGCAGGAACGCCGCGATCGCGGAGGGCGCCTTGGTGCGGCGCACGCGCACGAACCGGTCGACGTTGTCGGGCACCTTCACGCGGGCGAAGTGCTCGCCGCCGGTGCCCGTGTCCTTCACCGTCACCGCGAGGTTGAGGCTCAGGCCGGAGATGTAGGGGAACGGGTGCGCCGGGTCGACGGCCAGCGGGGTGAGCACGGGGAACACCTGATCGGTGAAGTAGCCCGAGAGCCGTTGCCGTTCATCGTCGTCGAGATCGGCCCAGCCGATGAGGTCGATGCCCTCCGCGGCCAGCGCCGGGTTCACCTCGTCGAGGAACACGTGCGCGTGCCGCTCGGCGAGTTCCTGGGCGCGGGCGGCGATCATCTCCAGCTGTTCCGACGGGGAGCGGCCGTCGGCGGAGCGCACGGACAGGCCGGTCTCGGCACGGCGTTTCAGGCCGGCGACCCGGACCATGTAGAACTCGTCGAGGTTCGAGGCGAAGATCGCCAGGAACTTGGCGCGTTCGAGCAGCGGCAGCGAGGCGTCCTCGGCGAGCGCGAGCACGCGGGCGTTGAAGTCCAGCCAGCTCAGCTCGCGGTTGAGGTAGCGATCTCTGGGCAATCGCTGCGCCGTCGGGTCACCGCCCGAGGCGGTGGCGGCCGCAGGTGGCGGGGAAATCGGAGACTGCTGCTTGATGGTTTCCGTATCGCTCACGCTGTCAATCATCCCCTACGAACCGGGCAGTCCGCAGTATGACGTTGCCGCGTTCGTCCGATCCTGGTCAGTGGCGGCGATCGGCTAGCACACGGTGCGAACGGGATCACCGAAATGACCGGACAGCCCGAATTCGCGGAGCGTGCGCGTGGTGTGCGGGCCGACGCCGAGCCCGTGGACGGTGGCGAGGTCGGCGGGGGTGTCCACGTCGCACCGGAGGCCGGGCCAGTGTCCGGCGAGCGCTCGCGCGCCGTCGGCGCGGTGCGCGAGCGCGGAGTCGGCGCCGAATCGGGGCGCCAGCGCGGCGGTCGTATCGCGGACCAGTAATGCCGCGGTGCCGGTCCCGGTGTGGTCGATCACCACCGAGCGGACGCCGTCGGGGGCGACGGTGAGCAGGTCGGCCAGTTCGGCCGGGCGTAATGCGGGCAAATCCGCTTGCAGCGCCAGCAGGTGGGCCGGGCCGTGCCGGTCGCGCACGTCGGCCGCGCCCGCGGACAGCGCGGCGTTGAGCGGATCGGGGGCGCCGGCCGGCTCGTCGAGGACGTGCGCGCCGAGCTCGCGGGCGCGGGCCGCGACGACCGGATCTGGGGTGACCACCGTCAGCGACAGCACCTCCGGCACGGCGGTCGCGGCCACGACGGTATCGGCGAACATGGCCAGCACCAGCTGACCGCGCTGCTCGGGAGTCAGCACGTCGGCCAGCCTGCTCTTGGCCCGATCGATGTGCTTGACCGCCATCACGGCGTGCACGGTGTGCGGACGCATGACATCAATCCTTACATGGCATATTGAGCTGATGACGAGGGCGGCGGTTATGGGTGCGGGGTCGTGGGGCACCGCGTTCGCGAAGGTGTTGGCTGAGGCGGGGACCGAGGTCACGATCTGGGCCAGACGGAGCGAGGTGGCGCAGGCGCTCGACAGCGAGCACCGCAATCCGTTCTACCTGCCCGGCGTGCAGTTGCCACCCGTGCGCGCCACCGACGATCACCGGGCCGCGCTCGACGGCGCCGATCTGGTCGTCCTCGCGGTGCCCTCGCAGTCGCTGCGCGCGAATCTGGACCGGTGGAAGGGCGACATCGACCCCGACGCCACCCTGCTGAGCCTGGCCAAGGGCATCGAGACCGGCACGCTGCTGCGGATGAGTCAGGTGATCGCCGAGG
Organism: Nocardia sp. NPDC050718; assembly: GCF_040654235.1. Taxonomy (NCBI): domain Bacteria; kingdom Bacillati; phylum Actinomycetota; class Actinomycetes; order Mycobacteriales; family Nocardiaceae; genus Nocardia; species Nocardia sp. NPDC050718. The sequence continues at coordinate 13,433 of NZ_JBFAHQ010000002.1, forward strand.
TCACCGGGGCCGAGCCGGGCCGCATCGCGGTGCTGTCGGGCCCGAATCTCGCGGGCGAGATCGTCGAACGGCAGCCCGCGGCCACCGTGATCGCGTGCAGCGACACCGAGCGGGCCGGGGCCGCGCAGCGGGCCTGTGCCACCGGGTATTTCCGGCCGTACACCAACACCGACGTGATCGGCTGCGAGATCGGTGGCGCGTGTAAGAACGTCATCGCGCTCGCGTGCGGGATCGCCTCGGGGATGGGGCTGGGCGACAACACGATCGCCAGCCTGATTACCCGCGGACTGGCCGAGGTCATCCGGCTCGGGGTCGCGCTCGGCGCGCAGCCGGTCACCCTGGCCGGGCTGGCCGGGGTCGGCGATCTCGTGGCCACCTGTACCTCGCCGCTGTCGCGTAACCGGTCCTTCGGGCACGTGCTCGGCGCGGGCGGGTCGATGCAGGCGGCGCAGGAGGCGACCAATGGGCAGGTGGCCGAGGGTGTGAAGTCGTGCACATCGGTGCGGGCCCTGGCGGCCGCGCACGACGTGGAGATGCCGCTGACCGACGCGGTGCACCGGGTGTGTCACGAGGGTCTTTCGGTCAGCGAGGCGGTCGACAGTTTGCTCGGCAGGCGGATCAAACCCGAGTAGGTCGATAGCGCCGCAGGTCGGCCGACCGGTTACGGTGACGTTCATGACGAACCGGATCAGGGTGGCCGTGGTTTTCGGCGGGCGCAGCAGCGAGCACGCCGTCTCGTGTGTGTCGGCGAGCAGTGTGCTGCGCAACCTCGATCCCGAGCGCTACGAGGTGGTGCCGATCGGCATCACCACCACCGGCAGCTGGGTGCTCGCCGACGGCCTCGGCGCGCTCGAACTCAGCCATGACGCGCTGCCCGCGGTCGACGCGGCGGGCACCGCGCTCACCCTGGCCGCCGACCCGGGCCGCGGCGGCGCGCTGGTCGCCCTCGACGATCCCGGCGCCGCGCTGGGCGGTGTCGACGTGGTGTTCCCGATCCTGCACGGTCCGTTCGGCGAGGACGGCACGCTCCAGGGCATGCTCGAGTTAGCCGGCATCCCCTACGTGGGGGCGGGCGTGCTGGCCAGTGCGGCGGGCATGGACAAGGAGTTCACCAAGAAATTGCTGGCCGCCGAGGGGCTGCCCGTCGGCGTGCAGGTGGTGCTGCGCCCCGGCACGGCGACGCTGACCGCGGACGAGCGGGCGCGCCTCGGCCTGCCCGCGTTCGTGAAGCCCGCGCGCGGCGGGTCGTCGATCGGCATCACCAAGATCACCGACTGGGCCGATCTGGACGCCGCCGTCGCGGCCGCGCGCGAACACGATCCGAAGGTGATCGTGGAGGCGGGCATCGTCGGCCGCGAAGTCGAGTGCGGCGTCCTGGAATTCGCCGACGGGCAGGTGCGGGCCAGTGTGGTCTCCGAGATCCGGATGCCCGACGCCGACGCCGCGGCCCCGGAGTTCTACGACTTCGCCACCAAATACCTCGACGACGTCTGCGAATTCGACGTCCCGGCCAAGCTCGACGACGCGGTCGCCGACCAGATCCGCGAGCTGTCCGTGCGCGCCTTCCGCGCCCTGGACTGCCAGGGCCTGGCCCGGGTCGACTTCTTCGTCACCGCCGACGGCCCGGTGATCAACGAGATCAACACCATGCCCGGCTTCACCCCGATCTCGCAGTACCCGCGGATGTGGGAGGCGACCGGTGTCGACTACCCGGCTCTCGTGTCGACGCTGATCGAGACAGCCGTGGCGCGCGGCACCGGTTTGCGCTGACAGCGGGCTCGGCCACCACGTTTTCGGCCGCTGAAGATCACAGCTCGCCCGGGGTCGGTTCGCGGGCGGGGAGATTCGCGGTGATCACCCCGGACACGGTCTGGATGGCGTCGGTGCCCGAGCCGTCGGGGACGGTCAGGGCGATGTAGGTCTCGCGGTCGACGGCGAACCAGGTGCCGACCTTGCCCACCTCGTCGCGGACCTGGAACCACTTCACGCCGTCGATCACCGTCAGCGGGGACGCGCGGTTGAATTCGAGCGGTCGGTCCAGGCCGCAGCGCAGCACGATCGGCTCGCCGCCGTCGGGGTGCTGCCAGGCCCTGGTGGCGGGCGGCGCCGGTTCGACCAGGGTGGACTTGGTGTACTCGCCGAGATCGGCGGGCAGGGCCGGGAGCAGCGCCTGGCAGGCCGGGCTGTCGGCCGCCGGGGCGGGGACCGGGCCGAGGGCGAGGGGCTCGCGTTCGACCGGGGCGCGCAGGGCGATGACGGCGGCGACGAGGACGCCGACGATCAGCACGATCGGCAGGGCGACGGCGGTGGCGATGAGCGCGGGGGAGTAGGGCGTCGACGCGTCGTCGTCATCGGAGTCCGGCTGTGTCCGGGTGGTCGGCTCCGTCGCGCCGTCGGTCGAACTGGCGTCCGTCGACTCGTCCGCCGCGCCGGTCGCGGACTGGTCGGTCGTGGCTTCGGGGGTGTCGCCACCCGGGGACGTGTCGTCCCGGTCGTCCGCCGCTGTCGGGTCCGACGAATCCGCCGCCATAACCGTCTGGTCCTTCCGTTGTGTCCGATCGCCTCCGAAAGGGTACCGTCGGGGCGATTTCGTCGGTCAGCAGCACACTGGGAAGGGGCCGGTCATCAGCGAGGACAGCCGTCCGCAGACGGTGCGTGAGCTGGGTGAGTTCGCCCTGATCGACCGGATCACCGCGAACCGCGAGCAGGCGCCGCACGTGCTGCTCGGGCCCGGTGACGACGCCGCGCTGGTCGCCGCGCCCGACGGGCGGTTCGTGGTGAGCACCGACATGCTCGTCGAGGGCAGGCACTTCCGCCGCGACTGGTCGGCGCCCGAGGACATCGGCCGCAAGGCCATCGCGCAGAACGCCGCCGACATCGTCGCGATGGGCGCGCGCCCGACGGCGTTCGTCGTCGCGCTCGGCTGCCCGGCCGACACCCCCGTGCCGGTGGTGACCGGCATCGCCGACGGCATGTGGGTCGAGGCGGGTCGCGCGGGCGGGTCCATCGCGGGCGGCGATCTGGTGCGCAGCGACCAGCTGGTCGTCTCGGTGACCGCGTTCGGCGACCTCGGTGGCCAGGCAGCGCTCACCCGCTCCGGCGCGCAGGTCGGCGACATCATCGCGGTGGCGGGCGAACTCGGGTGGTCCGGGGCCGGGCTGGCCGTATTGTCCGGCGACGCCGACCCTTCCGATCCGGCCTTCGCGCATGCCCTTGCGACGCATCGGGTCCCGCAGCCGCCGTATGCCGCGGTGCTCGATGTCGCCGGGGGTGCGGTGCCGACCGCGCTCACCGACGTCTCGGACGGACTGCTCGCCGACTTGGGTCATCTCGCGACCGCCTCGGGCGTCGCTGTCGACGTGGACAGCGCGGCACTGACGGACCCCGAACTGGCCGCGGTCGCCGCGCTGCTCGATGTCGATGCGGCGCAATGGATTCTGGCCGGCGGCGAGGACCACGCCTTCGCGGGCACCTGGCCCGCGGGCACCGCGCTGCCGCCGGGCTGGCGGCCGATCGGGGTCGTCACCGCAGGCAGCGGCGTCACCGTGGACGGTGCCGCGCCGACCGGTGGCACCGGCTGGGAATCGTTCCGTGGGGCGGACGCCACGCCCGGCGCCCGGAACCGATAGGTTGTGCGGTCATGGGTGCCAAACCACTGTCGGAGATCATCGATCCGGGCTGGGCCCGGGCACTGGAACCGGTGGCCGACCGGATCAGCGAGATGGGCGAATTCCTGCGCGCCGAGAATGCCGCGGGCCGGGGCTATCTGCCCGCCGGGGAGAACGTGCTACGCGCGTTCCGCCGTCCGTTCGACGCCGTGCGCGTGCTGATCGTCGGCCAGGATCCCTACCCGACGCCGGGCCACGCGATGGGGCTGAGTTTCTCTGTCGCCCCTGATGTCTCGCCGGTGCCGCGCAGCCTGTCCAACATCTTCGCCGAGTACAGCAAGGACCTGGGCTTCGATACGCCCACCTGCGGCGACCTGAGCCCGTGGTCGGATCAGGGCGTGCTGCTGCTGAACCGGGTACTCACCGTGACGCCAGGCACCCCGGCCTCGCATCGCGGCAAGGGCTGGGAAGCGGTCACCGAACAGGCCATCCGGGCGCTGGTCGCCCGGGACGAGCCGCTGGTCGCCGTGCTGTGGGGGCGCGACGCGGGCTCGCTCAAGCCGACCCTCACCGAGGCCGAGATCCCCTACCTCGAATCGGCCCACCCCTCACCGTTGTCGGCCTCGCGCGGATTCTTCGGTTCGCGGCCCTTCTCCCGGGTCAACGAACTGCTCGACGAACTCGGAGCCGAACCCGTCGACTGGCGGCTGCCCTGACCCGGGGCGTCGCCCGCACCAGAAGAAAATGATGAAGGAGCACAACCCGATGCAGATCACCACCGTTCGCGCCGCCGTCGCGACCGCCGCCGTCGCCGCCGCCCTGACCGCGGGCGCCGCCTCGGCCAACGCGGCGGGCCTCGCGCTCGAGCCCTACGACGAGCAGGCCGCGCCGGTCGCCACCACCCAGATCGGTGAGGAGTGGACCTCCACCGGCACCTCCACCATCTCCTCCGGCGTGAACGCGAAGGTGACCTGCCTGCTGCAGAACACCTTCAGCGCCCTCGGCGCCGCCTGCTGACGTCGAGTCAGCTCAGCCCGAGGTACTCGGGCTTGCGCTTGCCGACGAAGGCATCCACGCCTTCCCGGCCGGTTGCGCCGTTCGCGGCGGCGGCGATGCTGTCGCGTTCGGCATCGAGCTGCTGGTCCAGAGTCGCCGTCGGCGATTGGGCCAGCAGCTTTTTCATGGCCGCGTAGGTGGTGCGGGGGCCGGTGACGAAGCTCTGGGCGACCCGCAGGGCCTCGGCGCGCACCTCGTCGTCGGCGACGGTGCGGCTCAGGATGCCCAGGCGCACGGCCTCGTCGGCGCCGAGCACGGCGTCGGTGAGCAGGATCTCGGCGGCCCGGCTCTTCCCGACGATCCGGGGCAGCAGCCAGGACATGCCGCCGTCGGGACTCAGGCCGATGCCCGGGTAGGCGGGGCGCAGCTTGGTCGACGGGCCACCGATCGCGATGTCGGCGGCGCACACCAGGCTCATGCCCGCGCCCGCGGCCCAGCCGTGCACCGAGGCGACGACCGGGACCGGCGTCGCGGCCAGCGCGCGCACGAAGTCGTGCAGCTCGGAGGCGAGCTGGTGCAGGTAGGCGCCACGGTCCTCGGCGCCGGCGAAATGGTGGACGTTGCCGCCCGCGCAGAAGTTGGCGCCGGTGCCGGTGAGCAGCACGGCGCCGACCTCGGGATCGAGGGCGCGCAGGGCCTCGGTGCCCGCGTTGATCAGGTCGAAATTCATCGAGGTGCCCGCGGCGGCGGTGGCGATCGGCAGCTGCAGGACGCCGTCGACGACCGTGACGGCGGTGACCGGTTCGGTGGTACTCATGGCGTCACCCTAGCGAGCGCCGCGCCGCCACCACTGTTCGGGCAGCAAGGTGAAGGGGTCGACCCGGCGAACCCCGGTGTCGGCGAAGCCGTGTCTGCGATAGAAGGCGTGGGCGCGCGGATAGTCGCCGAACACCCACAGCGTGCACGGGGAGCCGGGGGCGGCGGACTCGATCAGGGCGTCGGCGACGCCGGTGCCGTGCCAGGCCGCGCGGACGTAGAGCGCCTCCAGTTCGAACTCGGTCGCCGAGGCGAAGCCGATCAGCCGGTCACCGGCCAGCGCGATCGGCAGCCGGTGCGCGCCGTCGGTGCGGCGGCGTTCCCAAGTGAGCGCGGAGCGTTCGAGATCGAAGCCGGACAGCACGTGGCCCGGCACCAGGGCGTCGTAGGCCTCCCGCCAGCTCGCGATGTGGCAGGCGGCGAGCTCGGTGACCCGCTCGGCGGTCAGCGCCTCGATGCGCCAGTCAGCCACGTCGGCCCCCATCGACGACAAAGCCCCGGACCACCCACGCGGGGTGCCGGGGCACTGTCGGCAGAATGTACGGGCTGAGAATCAGCCGCGGACGACCTTGCCCGCCTTCAGGCAGGAGGTGCACACGTTCATCCGGCGGGTGTTGCCAGGGGCAACCTGCGCACGCACGGTCTGGATGTTCGGGTTCCAGCGACGGTTGGTGCGCCGGTGCGAGTGCGAGACCGACTTCCCGAAACCGGGGCCCTTGGCGCAGACGTCGCAAACGGCAGCCATGTCGCGAGCTCCTTCATGTCATAAGCGGTCAGCGCGCACGGATGCCCGCTGTACCGGAAACTGATGTCGTCAAATGCCTTGCCGACTCGCGTCGGCCAGCGCAGACCGGATGGCCGCGCGAGGCAACCCTGCAAGGGTAGCTGGCCGGGCCGTGAACTTCCAAACCGGGTGTCCCGGTCGATACGCCGGGCACGGCCCGGATGACGGGCCCGTCCGCGCTCAGCATACCCCTGTCGGTTGCTGGCGCTAACCTGGCGTGCGGTGCCCGGCGGGCGGGCACGGCAAACAGTGAGCGAGGTGACGGTGTCGCAGGTGCGGGAGGCGCTGGACGGCGCCGAGCTGCTGGACTGGGCCAGGACCTGCCGCACCGATCTGGAACTACGCCGCGCCGAGATCGACGCGCTCAATGTGTTCCCCATCGCCGATTCCGACACCGGCACCAACCTGCTCGCCACCATGCGCGCCGCCGTCGCCGCCGCCGAACGCGCGGTCCCCGACGCAGCGGGTCCTGTCCGGCCCGCTGATCGCGCTGTCCCCACGGCCGCCGATCTCGGTATCAGTGACGACTCGGCAACCGGCGGCTACCCGGACGCAGACGCTGGCACGGCGCCGGAGGGCGGCCCGGCGACCGACCCGGGGGACGACGGCGGCGCGCCGGTGGGCCGTGGCCGAGTCTCGAGCGGCGCCCCTGACGTGGGCGATCGTCGTGCCGGTGCCGAGGTGCCCGCGCATCTCGTCGCGCAGGCGCTCGCGCGCGGCGCGACGACGGGTGCGCGGGGGAACTCGGGGATCATCCTGTCGCAGGTGCTGCGCGGGATCGCCGAGGCGGTGGTCGGGGGCCCGCTGACCGGCGAACGGTTGCGGACGGCCTTGCGGCGGGCAGCCGTGCTCGTGCGCACCGGCCTCAGCGCTCCGGTCGAGGGCACGATCCTGACGGTGCTCGATCGGGCCGCCGTCGCGGCCGCCGGTTCGGCGGACCTCTCGCTCGTCTCCGTCGCGCAGTCGGCGGCCGAGGGTGCCGCACGTGCGCTGAACGAGACGCCTGCGCAACTGGGTGTCCTGCGGGCGGCCGGGGTCGTCGACGCGGGCGCCAGGGGACTGCTGGTGCTGCTCGATTCCCTCGTGACGCAGGTCTGCGGGCAGGCGCCGGCCAGGGACAGCTACCTCCGGGCCGACCGGTCGGGCGCAGCCCAGCGCAGGGTCGACGACCACCGACCCGATGGTGAGCGCCCCGGCGACCTCGCCCGATCGCCGGCCGTCGATGGCCGGGAACGTCCGGCCAACCTGTCCGACGCACGGACCACCGAGGCCGACTCCTGGGACGACCACCGCGATTCCCCCGACCCGCACTTCGAGGTCATGTACGTGATCTCGGGCACCGACGAGGCCGCGGCGGGCGGCCTGCGCGACCGGCTCGCCGTCCTCGGTGACTCGGTCGTGGTGGTCGGCGACGGTGACAGCACCTGGTCGGCCCACGTGCACTGCCGCGACGCGGGCGCGGCGATCGAGGCCGGCCTCGCGATCGGCACCGTCACCGGCATCCGCATCGAGAGCTTCGCGGTGACCGCGCCGCACGGCGGACATGCCGAGCACGTCGTCGCCGACGCGGCCTGCGACGGCGCGCGCGCCGATGGTCCGCGCCGCACCGGCGAGATGGTGGCGGCGCAGGTCGCCGGGGCAGCGGACGCGGGCAGTGCGTTCCCCCACACAGCGGGCACCGGTGCGGCGGCACCGGGCAGGCCGACGGTCGACGGCGGATCGGGCGGGCCCGAGGTGAACCCACTGGCCGACCGGGGCATTCTCGCCGTGGCCTCCGGCGCGGCGGCCGCCCGCCTGTTCGAGGACGCGGGCGCGGTGGTGCTGCGCGGGGACCGCCAGCTCGACACGACCGCCCTGCTGACCGCCATCCGCGCCATGCCGCACCGGGAAGTCCTCGTGCTGCCCAACGGCGCACTGCCCGCGCAGGAACTCGTGGCCGCCGGTGTCGCCGCCCGTGACGGGTCACGTGACGTCCTGCTGCTGCCGAGCGCGTCGATGGTGCAGGGCCTGGCCGCGCTCGCGGTCCACGATCGCGGCCGGATCGCCGTCGACGACGCCTTCGCGATGTCGGAGGCGGCCGCGACCACTCGCTGGGGTGCGCTGCGCCCGGCGCGGGTGCGCGCCCTGACCATGGTCGGAATGTGCTCGCCCGGTGACGGACTCGGCCTGGTCGGCCAGGACGTGGTGGTCATCGACCCCGATGTCGTCGGCGCGGGCCGCATCCTGCTGGACCGGATGCTCGGTCTCGGCGGCGAACTGGTGACCTTGCTGATGGGCGCCGACGCGGGCCCCGAACTGGGCGCCGTCCTGGCCGAGCACGTGACGGCCGGTTTCCCCGGAGTCGAGGTCGTGGTGTATTCCGGTGGGCAGCAAGCGGATCTGGTGCAGATAGGGGTCGAGTGATGGCGACGTTGAGTGACCGGCTCGACCACGTGCTCGGAGTGAAGGCGGCCGACCGGCTGACCGAGGCGTTCGACATGACCACGGTCGAGGACCTGTTGCGCCACTATCCCGTCCGCTACGCCACCCAGGGGCAGCCGCTCACCGAGGAGGAACCGGAGGAGAGCGCGCACATCACCGTCATCGGCCGGATCACCAAAACCGAACTGCGCCCGATGAAGAACCGGCGCGGCTCGCTGTTGAAGGTGCAGCTCGACACCGGCGCCGCCCGCCCGATCGAGGCCACCTTCTTCAACGGCGACAAGGTGCGCTACCTGGTGAAAGAGGGAGTGCGGGCGATGATGTCGGGCACCGTGCACTGGTGGCGCCCCGACCGCTGGAACCTCTCGCATCCCGACTATCTGATCCTGCCCGACAAGGCCGAGGCCGGTGTCGAGGAGCTGACCTCGGTGCGCGGCAGCGGGGCGCTGCGCGGGCTGGCGCAGAGCGCGAAAGGCGCTGGGGGCGTGGACGCGTCGTTCTTCGAGCGCGAATTCGTGCCGGTCTACCCGGCGACGGCGAAGGTGCAGAGCTGGGACCTGCTGGCCTGCATCCGCCAGGTCCTCGACCAGCTCGACCCGATCGAGGACCCGCTGCCCGCCGACCTGCGCGCGGAACGTCACCTGCTCGAGGTCTCCGACGCGCTGCGGCTGATCCACCTGCCCGAGCACAAGCTCGACATCGAGAAGGCCAGGGACCGCCTGCGATTCGACGAGGCGCTGGCCCTGCAACTGGTACTCGCCGAGCGCAGGCACGAGGTCGAGGGCCGCACCGCCCCGGCCTGCCCGCCGCGCACCGACGGCATCGCCGCCGCCTTCGACGAGCGGCTGCCGTTCGAGCTGACCGAGGGCCAGCAGCAGGTGATCGACGAGATCTCCGCCGACCTCTCGCGCACCCGCCCGATGCACCGGCTGCTCCAGGGCGAGGTCGGCTCGGGCAAGACGATCGTCGCCCTGCACGCGATGCTGCAGGCGGTCGACGCGGGCCGCCAGTGCGCGCTGCTCGCGCCGACGGAAGTCCTCGCCGCCCAGCACTATCGGTCGCTGCGGGCCATGCTCGGTGACCTCGGCACCGCGGGCGAGCTGGGCGCGGCCGAGCAGTCGACGAAGGTGGTGCTGCTGACCGGTTCGATGTCGGTGGCGGCCAAGAAGGCGGCGCTGCTGGACGCGATGACCGGCGAGGCAGGCCTGGTCATCGGCACGCACGCGCTCATCCAGGACGCGGTGGAGTTCTTCGACCTCGGCCTGGTGGTGGTCGACGAACAGCACCGCTTCGGCGTCGAACAGCGAGATGCCCTGCGCGCCAAGGCCAAGGACGGCATCAGCCCGCACCTGCTGGTGATGACGGCCACCCCGATCCCGCGCACCATCGCGATGACCACGCTCGGCGACCTGGAGACCTCCACCCTCACCCAGCTGCCGAGGGGCCGCTCGCCGATCGTGTCGAAGGTGGTGCCGCGCAAGCTGCATCCGGGCTGGGTGGACCGGGCCTGGGAGCGCATTCTCGAGGAGGTCGCCGCGGGCAGGCAGGCGTATGTGGTGTGCTCGCGCATCGGCGAGGACCCCGACGCCCCGCCCGCCAAGGGCAAGAAATCGGCCGAGGAGAAGGAAGGCCCGACCACCCAGGCGGCGGTCGAGATGTACGAGACGCTGAGCGCGGGCGCGCTGTCCGGTGTGCGGGTCGGGCTGCTGCACGGCCGCCTGCCGTCGGACGAGAAGGACCAGGTGATGCGGCAGTTCAACGACGGCGCCATCGATGTCCTGGTCTGCACCACGGTCGTCGAGGTCGGCGTCGACGTGCCGAACGCGACGGTGATGGTGATCGTCGACGCCGACCGGTTCGGCGTGAGTCAGCTGCACCAGTTGCGCGGCCGGATCGGGCGCGGCAAGCATCCCGGGCTGTGCCTGCTGATCACCGACGCCGCGCCCGGCGGCACGGCGATGGCCCGGCTGGAGGCGGTCGCCGCCACCACCGACGGCTTCGAACTCTCCGTGCTCGACCTGCGGCAGCGCCGCGAGGGCGATGTGCTCGGCGCGGCCCAGTCCGGCACCGCCCGGTCGCTGCGGCTGCTGTCGCTGCTCGACGACCTCGAGGTGATCACCGCCGCCCAGGAGCTGGCCAGGCGGGTCGTCGCCGACGATCCCGGCCTGGTGAAACATCCCGGGCTGGCGGGGATGATGGACGCAGCCGTCGACGGCGAGCGCATCGAGTACCTCGCGAAGTCCTGACGTTCAGCGCGGGAGGCGCGGATACGGCAGATCGGTGCTGGTGTGCTCGGCCACCGCGAGTGGCCGCCCGATCTGTGGGAACGCGCGCTGCGGGCACGCGGGTCGCTCGCACACCTTGCAGCCCGCGCCGATCGGCACCGCCACCTGCGGATCGTCGAGTTGCAGGCCCTGGGAGTACACCAGCCGGTCGGCGTATTCGATGTCGCAGCCGAGCCCGATGACGAAGTTCTTCGATGCCGTGCCGAAGCCCTGCGCCGAGGCCGGGGTGGTCCGGGCGATCCACAGGTAGCGGCGACCGTCGGGCATCTCCGAGATCTGGGTGAGGATGCGGCCCGGATGGGCGAAGGCCTCGTGGGTCACCCACAGCGGGCAGCTGCCGCCGACCCGGGAGAAGTGGAACGCGGTGGCGGACTGCCGTTTCGAGATATTGCCCGCCCGGTCGGTGCGGACCAGGAAGAACGGCACCCCGCGCTGGCCCTGCCGCTGCAGGGTGCTGAGCCGATGGCACACCGTCTCGAAGCCGACCTCGAAGCGCAGCGCGAGCAGGTCGACGTCGTAGCGCAGTTCCTCCGCCGACCGCAGGAAGCGGCCGTAGGGCAGGATCAGCGCGCCCGCGAAGTAGTTGGCCAGCCCGACCCTGGCCAGCGTGCGGGACTCCCCGGTGAGTGCCCGCGATTCGGCGAGGACGTTGTCGATCTCGCGCCCGTACAGCAGCAGGCCGAGGGTGGTCGCGATCTGGAAGGCGCGCTGTCCGGGCCGCAGCCGCCGGGCCAGGGTGAGCGTGCGGGTGTCGGGGTCGTAGTGGCGCTTGGGGATGGTCGGGTCGGCGCCGTCGCCGCGGACCAGCACGGTGACGCCCGCGCGCTCCTCGGCGATCCTGGCCAGCTGCCGGTCGAGCGAGCCGATACTCAGCCCCGACTCCTCGAACAGCTGCTCGGCGGCGTGATCGAGGGTCGAGATGTGGTTGCGGTGGTCGTAGAAGAAGTCGCGCACGTCCTCGTAGGGCATCGGCGTGCCCGGCGCGCCGCTGGGCGTGTCCACCCGGGAGGACAGCAGGTCGAGCTGATCGGTGGCCGCGCGCAGGCGCCGGTGCATGGCGATGACGATGCGGGCCACCTCGGGCAGCCGGGTCGCGAGTTCCTCGACCTCGGTGATCGGCGCGGTGTCGCCGCCACCCGCGGCTTCCACCAGGACCTCGTGTAGATCCGAGACCAGTCGCGCGTCGGAGTCGGCGGCGAAGAACTGGACGTCCAGGTCGAAGGTCGAGTTCAGTTTCAGCAGAACGGGAATGGTGAGCGGGCGCTGATCGCGCTCGAGCTGGTTCAGATAACTCGGGGACAGATCCAGCGATTTCGCGAGCGCCGCCTGAGTCATCCGTCGTTCTTCACGCAGCCGTCGTAGCCTGGCCCCCGCGTACATCTTCCGCACGCCGGAGATCCTAACTCGCCGGGTTTGCAAAGTTCGCTCGAAATCGTGATTGTCTGGGGAGAAGCCCAGTCCTGCAAGGGATTTTACCTGTGACTACCGGTGCGTAACGTGCGAAGAGACCGGTGGGTCGGGTCTGGGGTCCGGAGCGGTCGGAGATCACCCCACCGACTCTAGCCGCCGATCTTCGCAACCTTCGCTGATTCATCGAGTGTTGCACGCAAAAATACGCTTGTTCAGCGTGTTCTCCAGTTTGCTCGAGGTGCGTAGCGTGCGAACTGTGGCTGGGATCGACCGGCTGGAATCGGAGGATCAGTGAAGACCCATATCGTTCGCAGTGTCGGCGCCGCCGAGGAGTTCCCCCGCGCGCAGCACCTGGCCACCCTGGTGGCGGAGGTGGCCACCGACCCCGTGCCGGTATCCGGCGAGGTCACCGACATGATCGTCAACCGGATCATCGACAACGCCGCGGTGGCCGCGGCCTCGGTCCTGCGCGGCCCGGTGCGGACCGCCAGGGCGCAGGCGAGCGCGCACCCGCTGCCCGCGCACTCGTCGCGGCACGGCGCCACCGTGTTCGGACTGCCGGGCCCGCAGCGCTTTTCCCCCGAGTGGGCGGCGCTGGCCAACGGGGTGGCCGTGCGCGAGCTCGACTTCCACGACACCTTCCTGGCCGCCGAGTACTCCCATCCCGGCGACAACATCCCGCCGATCCTGGCCGTCGCCCAGCATGCCGGGCGCAGCGGCGCCGAGCTGATCCGCGGGCTGGCCACCGGCTACGAGATCCAGATCGACCTGGTGCGCGCGATCTGCCTGCACGAGCACAAGATCGACCACGTCGCCCATCTCGGCCCGTCGGCCGCGGCGGGCATCGGCACCCTGCTCGGGCTGGACGCCGAGACCATCTACCAGGCGGTCGGGCAGGCGCTGCACACCACCACCGCGACCCGGCAGTCCCGTAAGGGCGAGATCTCCAGCTGGAAGGCCTACGCACCGGCGTTCGCGGGGAAGATGGCCGTCGAAGCGGTCGACCGCGCGATGCGCGGTGAGGGCGCGCCCGCCCCGATCTGGGAGGGCGCCGACGGCGTCATCGCCTGGCTGCTCGGCGGTACCGACGCCGAATACCACGTGCCGCTGCCCGGCCCCGGCGAGGCCAAGCGCGCCATCCTGGACAGCTACACCAAGGAGCACTCGGCCGAATATCAGAGCCAGGCCCCGATCGACCTCGCGCGCAGGCTGCGCGCGCGGATCCCCGACACCGCCCGGATCGCCTCGATCGTGCTGCACACCAGCCATCACACGCACTACGTGATCGGCACCGGCTCCGGCGACCCGCAGAAGTTCGACCCGCGCGCCAGCCGCGAGACCCTCGACCACTCGCTGCCCTATATCTTCGCCGTCGCGCTCCAGGACGGCACCTGGCATCACGAGCGTTCCTACGCGCCCGAGCGCGCGCAGCGGCCCGACACCGTCGCGCTGTGGCACAAGATCGCCACCGTCGAGGACCCGGAGTGGACGCGCCGCTATCACGCGACCGACCCGGCCGAGAAGGCGTTCGGCGCGCGGGCCGTGGTCACCCTCGACGACGGCACGGTGATCGTCGACGAGCTCGCGGTGGCCGACGCGCATCCGCTGGGCGCGCGACCGTTCGCCCGCGCGCAGTACCTCGAGAAGTTCCGCGCCCTCGCCGACGGCGTCGTCACGCCGGACGAACAGGACCGCTTCCTCGACGCCGCGCAGCGCACCCCGGAGCTGGCTGCGGGCGAACTGGACCAGCTGACCTTCGCGGTCGACCCGGTCCTGTTCGACGTGCTGCCCGCCGCGCGGGAAGGACTGTTCTGATGAGTGTGGAGGGACTGCTCGCCGCGCAGGCGAGTCCGGCGGCCAAGCGCGCCGCCTTCCGGGCCGGCCTGGCCTCCGGGACCTTGCAGCGGCTGCCCGGCGCGGTGAATCCGCTGGTGGCCAGGCTGATCCAGGAGATCGGGTTCGACGGGGTGTATGTCTCCGGGGCGGTGGTGTCGGCCGAGCTGGCCCTGCCCGACATCGGCCTGACCACGCTCACCGAGGTCGTCGAGCGCGGCCGCCAGATCGCGCGCGCCACCGAGCTGCCGGTCCTCGTCGACGCCGACACCGGCTTCGGCGAGCCGATGAACGCCGCCCGCACGGTGACCCTGCTCGAGGACGCGGGCCTGGCCGGCTGTCACCTCGAGGACCAGGTCAATCCCAAGCGATGCGGTCATCTCGACGGCAAGGCGGTCGTCGACACCGCGACGATGGTGCGCCGGATCCGGGCGGCCGTTGCGGTGCGCCGCGATCCGGGCTTCGTGCTCTGCGCCCGCACGGACGCGCGCGCCATCGAGGGGCTGGACGCGGCGATCGACCGGGCCAAGGCGTACGCCGACGCCGGCGCCGACCTGATCTTCACCGAGGCGCTGGTCGACGAGGCCGAGTTCGCGAAGTTCCGTGCCGCCGTGGATGTCCCGCTGCTGGCCAACATGACCGAGTTCGGCAAGACCCCGCTGCTGTCGGCCGCGACACTGACCGACCTCGGCTACAACGCGGTGATCTACCCGGTCACCACGCTGCGGCTGGCGATGGGCGCGATCGAGAACGGTCTGCGCGAGATCGCCACGGCCGGTACCCAATCGGCCCTGCTGGACCGCATGCAGCACCGGTCCCGGCTCTACGAACTGCTCGGCTACCAGCGCTACAACGAATTCGACTCCGGCATCTTCGATTTCACAGTGGGTGAGTGACCATGACCAGTGGACAGACGGCACCGAACGCCATCGCCAAGGGACTGGCGGGCGTGGTGGTCGACACGACGAGCATCTCCAAGGTGGTCGCCGAGACCAACTCGCTGACCTATCGCGGCTATCCCGTGCAGGATCTGGCCGCGCGCTGCTCCTTCGAGGAGGTCGCCTACCTGCTCTGGTACGGCGAACTGCCCGACGACGGGCAGCTGCAACAGCTGTGCCAGCGCGAACGCGCGCAACGCCGGATCGATCGGTCGGTGCTGGCGCTGGTGGAGAAGATGCCCGACACCTGCCATCCGATGGATGTGGTGCGCACGGTCGTGAGCTACCTCGGCACCGAGGACGCCGCCTCCGAGAGCGTGGGCGAGCGGGAAAGGCTCGCCGCCGCACTGCGATTGACCGCGCTGCTGCCCACGGTGATCGCGGCCGCGATGCGCAGGCGGCGCGGACTGGACCCGATCGCCCCGCACTCCCAGCTCGGGTTCGCCGAGAACTTCCTGTACATGTGCTTCGGCGAGGTCCCGGCGCCGCGGATCGTGCGGGCGTTCGAGATCTCGCTGATCCTCTACGCCGAGCACGGATTCAACGCCTCCACCTTCGCGGCCCGGGTGGTGACCTCCACCGGCTCGGACATGTACAGCGCGATCACCGCGGCCATCGGCGCGTTGAAGGGCAGACTGCACGGCGGCGCCAACGAGGCGGTCATGCACACCATGCTCGAGATCGGTGACCCCGAGCGGGCCGCCGCCTGGGTGGCCGAGACGCTGGCCGCGCGGCGCAAGGTGATGGGCTTCGGCCACCGGGTCTACCGCGACGGCGACTCCCGGGTGCCGACGATGAAGGCCGCGCTGGACGAGGTCGCCACGGTCACCGGTGGGCAGCGGTGGGTGCGCATGTACGACGCACTGGCCGCCGCCATGGCCGAGAAGACGGGCATCGCACCGAATCTCGACTTCCCCGCCGGACCCGCCTACTACCTGATGGGCCTCGACATCGAGATGTTCACGCCCATCTTCGTGATGAGCCGGATCACCGGCTGGACCGCGCACATCGCGGAGCAGTCGGCCGCGAACGCGCTGATCCGGCCGCTGTCGGAATATCGCGGCGTCGACCAGCGCCCGGTGCCCGCCACGCGCCACTGAACCGGCCCGCTTCGTCCGCCCCTCATCGCGGACGAAGCGGCCCGGCACCCGCCCCGGACGGATCGCGCCGTCCGGGGCAGTGTCATGTCAGCGCAGCGCGGCGGCTGCCGTCACCAGATTGCGCAGCGACGCTTCGACCTCCACCGGGCCACGGGTCTTGAGACCGCAGTCCGGGTTCACCCACAGCCGCTCGGCCGGAACCGCCTTCAGCGCCGCCGACAGCGAGGTGGTGATCTCCTCGACCGAGGGCACCCGCGGCGAGTGGATGTCGTAGACACCCGGGCCGACCCCGAGCGCGAAACCGGCCGCGTTCAGGTCGTCGAGCACCTCCATGTGCGAGCGGGCCGCCTCGATGGAGGTGACGTCGGCGTCCAGGCCCGCGATCGCCGAGATCACTTCGCCGAACTCCGAGTAGCACAGGTGCGTGTGCACCTGGGTGGTGTCGGCGACCCCGGCGGTGGCCAGCCGGAACGCGTCCACCGACCAGCGCAGGTAGGCGGGCTGATCGGCCGCGCGCAGCGGCAGCAGCTCGCGCAGCGCGGGCTCGTCGACCTGGATGATCCGGGCGCCCTGGGACTCCAGGTCGACCGTCTCGTCCCGGATCGCCAGCGCGACCTGCCGGGCCGAGTCGGCCAGCGGCTGATCGTCACGGACGAACGACCACGCCAGGATCGTCACCGGACCGGTGAGCATGCCCTTGACCGGCTTGGCCGTCAGCGACTGGGCGTAGCCGATCCACGACAGCGTCATCGGCGCGGACCGGGAGACGTCACCGAACAGGATCGGCGGACGCACGCAGCGGGTGCCGTAGGACTGCACCCAGCCCGCCTCGGTGGCGGCGAACCCGTCGAGCAGCTCGGCGAAGTACTGGACCATGTCGTTGCGTTCCGGCTCGCCGTGCACCAGCACGTCCAGGCCGAGCCGCTCCTGGAGGGTGATCACGTCGGCGATCTCGGCGCGCATCCGGCGCACGTACTCGGCCTCGTCGATCTCGCCGGTGCGCAGCGCGGCGCGGGCCAGGCGGATGGCCGAGGTCTGCGGGTAGGAGCCGATCGTGGTGGTCGGCAGCACCGGCAGGTCCAGGTGATCGCGCTGCGCCGCCCTGCGCTCGTCGGCGGGGGAGCGGGTGAGGTCGGCGTCGTCGAGCGCGGCCAGCCGGGCGCGGACCCGGTCGTCGTGCAGGCGCGGGTCGGTGCGCCGGGTCTGCGCCGCGGCGCGGGCGGCGGCCAGCTCGGCGGTGACCGCGCCGGTGCCCTCGGCCAGCGCGGTCGCGAGCACCCGCACCTCACCGACCTTTTCGGCGCCGAAGGCCAGCCACGACCGCAGCTGGTCGTCGAGCCCGGTCTCCGGGGTCAGCGAGTACGGCACGTGCAGCAGCGAGCAGGAGGTCGACACGGCCACCTCGCCGCCGAGGGCGCCGAGCGTGGCGATCGCGGCGTCGAGGTCGGTGCGCCAGATGTTGCGGCCGTCGACGACACCGGCGACCAGCAGCTTGCCCGCCAGCGCCGGAATCCCGGCGATCGCGGACGTCTCGGTACCGGCGGTGAAATCGAGCGCGACGCCGTCGATTCCGGTGTCCGCCAGCGCCGTCAGCGCGGCGCCGGGGTGCCCGAAGTAGGTGGCGACCAGGATCGCGGGCCGGTCCGGCGCGGCCGAGAGCGCGGTGTAGGTGTCGCGCACCAGCTCGATCTCGGCCTCGGTCAGATCGGTGACCAGCACCGGCTCATCGATCTGCACCCACTGCGCGCCCGCCGCGGCCAGGCGCCCGAGCAGGTCCAGGTACAGCGGCAGCAGTTCCGGCAGCCGGTCCAGCGCGGCGCCGTCGGCGGACTTGGCCAGCTTCAGGAAGGTCAGCGGGCCGATCACCACCGGCCGCGCCTGCACGCCGAGCTGGATCGCCTCGGCGAGCTCGGTCAGCAGCTGCTCCGGGTGCAGGGTGAACGTGGTGGCCGCGTCGATCTCGGGCACCAGGTAGTGGTAGTTGGTGTCGAACCACTTGGTCATCTCCAGCGGCGCGACGGTGTCGGTGCCGCGCGCGGCCGCGAAATAGCGGTCCAGCGGGTCGGCGATCTCGGCCACCCGGTGCGGCAGCGCACCGAGCAGGACGGCGGTGTCGAGCATCTGGTCGTAGTAGGAGAAGGTGCCGACGGGCACCGAATCCAGTCCGGCCGCCTGCAACGCGGCGAACTGCACGGTGCGCAGCATGCGCCCGACGGCGTGCAGGTCCTCGGCGCCGAGCCGGCCTGCCCAGTAGGACTCGGTGGCGCGCTTGAGTTCCCGGCGCGGGCCGACCCGCGGCAGGCCCAGAACCGTCGCGGTGAACGGGGAGTGCGAAACAGTCACGGAGATTCTCCAGTGTCGTGCGGGGAGAGCCGACGCCTTTCGCGGGCGACGCCGACACCGGAGGAACCCGTCGTGAGGACACGACGGGTCGGCACAGGTGGTCCGCGCGCCCGATCCACGAGGCGGTGGCCGCCGGATACGGCGTATCCGGCACAGTCGGCAGGTCTTCGGACTCGCGGGCACCGGTCGTGTGATCGACCGACCTACTGGCCGTCGCTTCCCGGGCATCGTGCCCAGTGCTGATGACGGCGGTCGTTCCTGCATACCGCTGCGGGACAGTCCCGGATTCCCACCGGGTTCCCTCTTCGCCCGGCACACGGTGCCCGGGCTTCGACGCCGGCGCGGGAGGTCGGGGCTCCGACTCTTCCACCGCGCAGGCGAACCAGCTGCGTCACACAGCATAGGGCCTCGGCGCGGGCCGCCGCGACCACCCCGTCTCGCCCGGCCCGCGTGACCTGCGCTTCGGCGGCGCACCGCATGCCTGCCGCCGCGGTGAGATGTGACGGCCCGATGAACGCAACTTCGCAGGTGGGCGGGTGTGCGATGTGAAGATTGCTGCGAAGCCACCTTGCGTGACAGTGCTGCGGTCGCGGCCGGGTACCGTGGTCCAATGTTCTCGAAAGTCTTGGTCGCCAATCGTGGTGAGATCGCCATTCGCGCCTTCCGCGCGGCATACGAACTCGGCATCGGAACGGTCGCGGTGTTCCCCCATGAGGACCGCAACTCCGTCCATCGGCTGAAGGCGGCCGAGTCGTATCAGATCGGCGAGGAGGGGCACCCGGTCCGGGCGTACCTGTCCATCGAGGCGATCATCGACGCGGCCAAGAGCGCGGGCGCCGACGCGATCTACCCCGGCTACGGCTTCCTGTCCGAGAACCCCGACCTCGCGGCCGCCTGTGAGCGCGAGGGCATCACCTTCATCGGTCCCTCGGCCGCCGTGCTCGAGATGGCGGGCAACAAGGCCACCGCCATCGCCGCCGCCAAGGCCGCCGGCCTGCCGGTGCTGAAGTCCAGTGAGCCGTCCGCCGACATCGACGCCCTGCTGGCCGCCTCCCAGGAATTCGAGTACCCGATCTTCGTCAAGGCCGTCGCCGGTGGTGGCGGCCGCGGCATGCGCCGCGTGGCCGCGCCCGAGCAGCTGCGCGAGTCGATCGAGGCGGCCTCGCGCGAGGCCGAGTCGGCCTTCGGCGATCCGACCGTGTTCCTCGAGCAGGCGGTGGTGAACCCGCGCCACATCGAGGTGCAGATCCTGGCCGACCAGCACGGCAATGTCATGCACCTGTTCGAGCGCGACTGCTCGCTGCAGCGCCGCCACCAGAAGGTGATCGAGCTCGCGCCCGCGCCGAACCTGGATCCGGCACTGCGCGAACGGATCTGCGCCGACGCCGTGGCCTTCGCCCGGCAGATCGGCTACAGCAACGCGGGCACGGTGGAGTTCCTGCTCGACGAGCGCGGCAACCACGTCTTCATCGAGATGAACCCGCGCATCCAGGTCGAGCACACGGTCACCGAGGAGATCACCGACGTCGACCTGGTGCAGTCGCAGCTGCGCATCGCGTCCGGCGAGAGCCTGGCCGACCTCGGCCTGAGCCAGGACACGGTGTCGATCCGTGGCGCCGCGCTGCAGTGCCGCATCACCACCGAGGACCCGGCCAACGGCTTCCGCCCCGACACCGGCCGCATCACCGCCTACCGCACCCCCGGCGGCGCGGGCATCCGCCTGGACGGCGGCGCGAACCTGGGCGCGGAGATCGGCGCCTACTTCGACTCGATGCTGGTCAAGCTGACCTGCCGCGGTCGCGACCTGCCCGCCGCGGCCGCCCGCGCCCGGCGCGCGCTCGCCGAGTTCCGCATCCGTGGCGTCACGACCAACATCCCCTTCCTGCTCGCGGTGCTCGACGATCCGGACTTCCAGGCGGGCCGGGTCACCACCTCGTTCATCGACGAGCGACCGGAGCTGCTGACCTCGCGCGGCTCGGCCGACCGCGGCACCAAGATCCTGAGCTACCTGGCCGACGTCACCGTCAACAAGCCGCACGGCGACCGGCGCACCACGGTGTACCCGTACGACAAGCTGCCCGCCGCCGACCTGACCCTGCCGCCGCCGGACGGCTCGCGCCAGCGCCTGCTCGCCCTCGGCCCGGACGGTTTCGCCCGCGCCCTGCGCGAGCAGAAGGCGCTCGGCGTCACCGACACCACCTTCCGCGACGCGCACCAGTCGCTGCTGGCCACCCGCGTGCGCACCAACGGCCTGCTCGGCGTGGCCGGGCACGTCGCCCGGCTGACTCCCGAACTGCTCTCGATCGAGGCGTGGGGCGGCGCGACCTACGATGTGGCGCTGCGCTTCCTGCACGAGGACCCGTGGGAGCGGCTGGCTGCGCTGCGTGAGGCCGTGCCGAACATCTGTCTGCAGATGCTGCTGCGCGGCCGCAACACCGTCGGCTACACGCCGTACCCGGAGCAGGTCACCCGCGCCTTCGTCTCCGAGGCCGCGACCACCGGTATCGACATCTTCCGCATCTTCGACGCGCTCAACAATGTCGACCAGATGCGCCCGGCCATCGACGCGGTGCGCGAAACCGGTACGGCCATCGCCGAAGTCGCGCTGTCCTACACCGGTGACCTGCTCGACCCGAACGAGTCGCTCTACACGCTCGACTACTACCTGAAGCTGGCCGAGCAGATCGTCGACGCGGGCGCGCACGTGCTCGCGATCAAGGACATGGCCGGTCTGTTGCGCGCGCCCGCGGCGGCGAAGCTGGTCACCGCGCTGCGCAGCAACTTCGATCTGCCGGTGCACGTGCACACCCACGACACCCCCGGTGGGCAGCTGGCGACCTACCTGGCCGCGTGGCAGGCGGGCGCCGACGCGGTCGACGGCGCCTCGGCCGCGATGGCGGGCACCACCTCGCAGCCCGCGCTGTCGGCGATCGTCGCCGCCACCGCGCACACCGAGCGCGACACCGGCCTGAACCTGCAGAACGTCTGCGATCTGGAGCCGTACTGGGAGGCGCTGCGCAAGGTGTACGCGCCGTTCGAGTCGGGTCTGCCCGCGCCGACCGGGCGCGTGTACACCCACGAGATCCCGGGTGGTCAGCTGTCGAACCTGCGTCAGCAGGCGATCGCGCTCGGCCTGGGCGACCGGTTCGAAGAGGTCGAGGCCAAGTACGCCGCGGCCGACCGGCTGCTGGGCCGCCTGATCAAGGTGACCCCGTCGTCGAAGGTCGTCGGTGACCTGGCGCTGGCGCTGGTCGGCACCGGCGTCGACATCGAGGACTTCGCCGCCGATCCGGGCCGCTACGACATCCCCGACTCGGTGATCGGCTTCCTGCGCGGCGAGCTGGGCGAACCCGCCGGTGGCTGGCCCGAGCCGTTCCGCAGCAAGGCGCTGGCCGGGCGCAACGAGCCCAAGCCGGAGACCCCGCTGACCGCGGCCGACCAGGCCGGGCTCGACGGCACCTCGGCCGAGCGCCGCCACACCCTCAACCGCCTGCTGTTCCCCGGCCCGACCGCGGAGTTCCAGGCGCACCGGGAGAAGTACGGCGACACCACCGGCCTGTCGGAGAACCAGTTCTTCTACGGTCTGCGCCGCGGCGAGGAGCACCGGGTGCAGCTGGAGAAGGGTGTCACGCTGCTCATCGGGCTCGAGGCGATCTCCGAGCCGGACGAGAAGGGCATGCGCACGGTCATGTGCATCATGAACGGGCAGCTGCGCCCGATCGCGGTGCGGGACCGCTCGATCGCGTCGGAGGTGCCCGCCGCGGAGAAGGCCGACAAGAACAACCCCGGCCACATCGCGGCGCCGTTCGCCGGTGTCGTCACGCTGGCGGTGTCGGAGGGCGACGAGATCCACGCGGGCGACACCGTCGGCACCATCGAGGCGATGAAGATGGAGGCGGCCATCACCGCGCCGCGCGCCGGCATCGTCGGCCGGATCGCGACCGCCAAAGTGCAGCAGGTCGAGGGCGGCGATCTGCTGGTGGAACTGGCAGCGCGCGAGTCGGAATGACGCGCATCGTCGCGGGTACGGCGGGCGGGCGGCGGCTGAAGGTGCCGCCCGCCGGTACCCGGCCCACCTCGGACCGGGTGCGCGAGGCGCTGTTCAGCGCGATCGACGCGCGCCTCGACCTGGACGGCGCGCGGGTCGTCGACCTGTACGCCGGTTCGGGCGCGCTCGGCCTGGAAGCGCTCTCGCGCGGGGCCGCGCACGCCCTGCTCGTCGAGGCCGACCGCAAGGCGGCCGCGGCCGTACGGGCCAATATCGCCGAGCTCGGCCTGCCCGGCGCGGAACTGCGCCTCGGCACGGTCGGCACGGTGCTGGCGCACGCCGCGCCGGGCACCTACGACGTGGTCTTCTCCGATCCGCCGTACGACGTGAGCACCGAGGACGTGATCGCCGACCTCACCGCGCTGGCGGCCAACGGCTGGCTCGCGCCCGACGCGCTGGTGATCGTCGAACGGTCCATCCGCTCACCCGAGATCGCCTGGCCCGCAGGCTATGCGCCGCTGAAGCCGCGCAAGTACGGGGAGACCAGAATCGAGCTCGCCGAATTCGGTGCTAGCGTCTGAACCATGGCTGCAGCACTGTGCCCCGGCTCCTTCGACCCGGTCACCAACGGTCACCTCGACGTGTTCGCCCGTGCGGCCGCGCAGTTCGACGAGGTGATCATCACCGTCATGGTGAACCCCAAGAAACAGGGCATGTTCACCGTGGACGAGCGCATGGAACTGCTGCGCGAATCGGTCACCCATCTGCCCAACGTGCGCGTCGCGTCCTGGCAGGGCCTGCTGGTCGACTTCGCCAAGCAGGAGGGTGTCGGCGCGATCGTGAAGGGCCTGCGCGACGCGGGCGACTTCGGCTACGAGCTCCAGATGGCCCAGATGAACCACAAACTGGCCGGCGTCGACACCTTCTTCATCGCCACCAACCCGTCCCTGAGCTTCCTGTCCAGCTCACTGGTCAAGGAAGTCGCGGCCTACGGCGGCGACGTCAGCGACATGCTCCCGCCCGCGGTGCACAAGCGCCTCCTCGACCGCTTGGCCGAGCGTCGGGGCTAGAACACCAGGCCGCGCAGGGCGAGGAAGCGCATCCCGCCGACCGCGGCGGTGATGGCGAGCACGGCCAGGGCCTGCACGCTGTCGCCCAGGCCGGGCGCCCACACCCCGAGGGCGGCCAGGCTCGCCGTCGTGATGCCGAGGCCGAGCAGGGCCAAGCCGCCGCCCTCCCACTGCGCGGTGAACCAGGTGACCCGGTCGGCCGCGTGGAAGGTGAGCTGACGGTGCAGTTCGTTGGCGATGATCGTGCTGACGACCGAACCGGCGACATTGGCGATCAGCGGGCCGACCCCGTGCATGGCGAAGAACAGCAGCACGTAGGCGATATTGCTGGAGCCGCCGACCAGGGCGAAGCGGATGAGCTGGGGGAGTGCGCGGTCGCCGCGCAGGTAGGCCAGGGTCTTGTCGAACCGCGGGCGCAGCGTGGGAGCGGGTTCGACCGGCGCCACGAGCGGGAACGGACCCGCCCAGGGAGCGAACATGCCCGCAACGTGCAGCACCGGGTTTCTCGGTGTTTCCAGAACGGTCATGGTCGACTCCGATCCTGTGAAAGGCGTCGAGGAGTACAACAGCAAAAAAGGTGTAGTGCTTCCCGGCGGACGGCGATGTCGTGCCTACCGATGGTAGCGGAAGTGGAGGGATTCACTCCACTTGATATCTGTGCGATCTAGGACACTCTCGCGACACACCGCGACGACATTCGGAACACGCGCCGCCGACGGGCACACTGGGCCACGGCGGTAGTGGTTTCGCCGTGAGGAAGCAGGAGGGTAGTGAGCATGTATCGCGTATTCGAAGCACTCGACGAACTGGTCGCCATCGTCGAAGAGGCGCGCGGCATCCCGCCGACCCGCAGCTGCATCGTGCCGCGCGGCGATGTCCTCGAACTGCTCGACGACGTCCGCGACGCCCTGCCCGGTGAGCTCGACGACGCCCAGGACGTCCTCGATCACCGCGACAAGATCGTCGGCGACGCCCGCACCGGCGCCGAGACCACCGTGACCTCCGCCAACGAGCAGGCGCGCACCACCATCGAGAAGGCCCGCGCCGAGGCCGACCGCATCCTGGCCGACGCCAAGGCGCACGCCGACCGCATGGTCGCCGAGGCCACCACCCACGCCGATCGCCTGGTCGCGACCGCGCAGGCCGAGGCCGATCAGGTGATCGCCGACGGCAACGCCGAGTACGACGAGCTCACCGGCCGCGCCCAGATCGACGCCGACCGCGCCATCCAGGCGGGCAAGGACTCCTACGAGCGCTCGGTCGCCGACGGCAAGGCCGAGCAGGCCCGCCTGGTCGCGCAGACCGAGGTCGTGCGGGCCGCGCACGCGGAGTCGGCGCGCCTGATCGACAGCGCCCAGGCCGAGTCCGATCGGGTGCGCGCCGAGTGCGACGACTACGTCGACGAGCAGATGGCCGATTTCGGCGGCAGGCTCGCCGAGATGGAGGAGACGCTGAACACGACGCGGCGCACGATCACCCGCGGCCGCCAGCAGATGCGCGGCGGTCAGCCCGCCGAATACCCGGAATACGCGGCCGACCACCGCCGCTGAGCGCGCGGTCGCGTTTTGGGTTCGGGCGGGGTCCTGCCGTACTGTTGAGTGGTTGCCCAAATCCCCTCAGAAGTAAGTGAGTCAGTGATGCCCGCCGCTTCCGGTTCGCCGTCGCGTCCGCACAAGGCCAGTGGTCCTGTGTCCGACGCGGGCTTCGTGCTGGATGTCCGCAGTCTCGGCCGCAGGCCGGGAACCATGCGGGAGCTGCGG
Organism: Nocardia sp. NPDC050718; assembly: GCF_040654235.1. Lineage (NCBI taxonomy): Bacteria > Bacillati > Actinomycetota > Actinomycetes > Mycobacteriales > Nocardiaceae > Nocardia > Nocardia sp. NPDC050718. The sequence continues at coordinate 38,785 of NZ_JBFAHQ010000002.1, forward strand.
CGTACCGTCACCGACCATGAGCGGCTGGGTCTGGACCTGATCGCCATCCCGGCCGACGCCGCGGTGGAACTCGACCTGCAGCTGCAGGCCGTCTCGGAGGGTGTGCTGGTCACCGGCACGGTGTCCGGGCCGACGGTCGGGGAGTGCTCGCGCTGCCTCGAACCGTTCGACGACCAGGTCGAGATTCGTCTGACGGAGCTGTTCGCGTATCCGGACAGCACCACCGAGCAGACGACCGAGGACGACGAGGTCTACCGCATGGAAGACGACCTCATCGACCTCGAGCCGGTGATCCTCGACGCCATCGGGCTGGAGCTTCCGCTGCAGCCGCTGTGCACCCCGGACTGCGCGGGCCTGTGCCCCGAGTGCGGTGTGCGGATGGCGATTGCGGGTCCTGATCATGGGCATGAGATACTGGACCCTCGCTGGGCCAAGTTGGCGAGTTTCGCCGCAGAGGCGCCCGGCACCGGCGACCCCGCTGAGGGTTCCACCACCCCAGACCGATCCGCTCCCGTGGCAAACGATGCCCACGTGGCCAGCGAAAACACAGAGGAGAAGTAGCCGTGGCTGTTCCCAAGCGCCGGATGTCCCGTTCCAACACCCGGTCGCGGCGCAGCCAGTGGAAGGCCGTCGCGCCGACCCTGGTCACCTGCCCGAACCGTGCCTGCGGTGAGAAGACCCTCCCGCACATCGCGTGCCCGTCCTGCGGCACCTACAAGGGCCGCCAGGTCACCTCTGCTGTCTGATTCGTGACAGCGAGCAAAGAAACCGCAGGTTCGGCCGATCACGCCAGCCTGCTCACCGCCCTCGGTGTCGACGTACGACCGGAGCTTCTGCGCCTCGCGCTGACGCACCGGTCGTACGCGTACGAGAACGGCGGTCTGCCGACCAACGAGCGCCTCGAGTTCCTCGGCGACTCGGTCCTCGGCCTGAGCATCACCGAGCGCCTCTACACCGAGCACCCCGACAAGTCCGAGGGTGAGCTCGCGAAGCTGCGCGCCAGTGTGGTGAACATGCACGCGCTCGCCGAGGTGGCGCGTGGTCTCGGCGACGGCGGACTCGGTCAGTACCTGCTGCTCGGCAAGGGCGAAGAGCTCACCGGCGGCCGCGACAAGCCGAGCATCCTCGCCGACGGCATGGAGTCCCTGCTCGGCGCCGTGCATCTCGAGCACGGCATCGAGGTGGCCCGTGGCGTCGTGCTGCGCCTGTTCGCCGAACTGCTCGAGCGCGGCCCCCGGATGGGCGCGGGCCTCGACTGGAAGACCAGCCTGCAGGAGCTCACCGCCGAGCGCGGGCTCGGCGTGCCCAATTACGAGATCACCTCCACCGGCCCGGACCACAACAAGGAGTTCACCGCGACCACGGTGATCGCCGGTCGTCCGTACGGGCAGGGTGTCGGCCGCTCCAAGAAGGAAGCCGAGCAGAAGGCCGCGGGCACCGCCTACAAGGCACTCACCGACGAATCCTCGGCCACCGAAGCCTGACCGTGCCCGAACTGCCCGAAGTCGAGGTGGTGCGGCGCGGTCTGGCCGATCATGCGGTCGGCCGGGCGATCGACGCCGTCACCGTCACCCATCCCCGGGCCGTGCGCAGGCACCTCGCGGGTGGCGCCGATCTTGCGGCCCGCCTCACCGGCCTGAAGATCGAGGACGCGCGGCGCCGCGGCAAGTACCTGTGGCTCACCTTCGACGAGCCGGAGACCGCCCTGGTCGTCCACCTGGGCATGAGCGGGCAGATGCTGGTGCAGCCCGCGGGCGCCCCGGTCGAGAAGCACGCCCACATCCGCGCCGCCCTCGGTGACGGCAGCGAGCTGCGCTTCGTCGATCAGCGCACCTTCGGCGGCTGGGCGCTGGCCGACCTCGTGGAGGTCGACGGCACCGTCGTCCCGGACTCCGTCGCCCACATCGCCCGCGATCCGCTGGACCCGCGCTTCGACGCCGAGGCCGTGGTGGCGGCGATCCGGGCCAAGAACACCGAGATCAAGCGGGTGCTGCTCGATCAGACCGTGGTGTCGGGCATCGGCAACATCTACGCCGACGAGGCGCTGTGGCGGGCGGGTCTGCACGGCACGCGGGTGGCCGCCGAACTCACCCGGCCGGTGGTGCGCAAGCTGCTCGACGGTGTCACCGCGGTCATGAGCGAGGCGCTGGCCGTCGGCGGTACCTCCTTCGACGCGCTGTATGTGAATGTGAACGGCGAATCCGGCTATTTCTCCCGGTCACTGGCCGCCTACGGCCGCGAGAACGAGCCGTGCGACCGGTGCGGCGCGCCGCTGATCCGTGAGCAATTCATGAATCGCTCGTCGTTTTCCTGCCCGAAGTGTCAGCGGAAGCCTCGCCGCCGCTGATCCGGGCACGCTACCGTTTCTCCTGACAGGTCGTATCGGACCGGGTCCGTGCAGGAGGACGTTATGCGCAAGCTGACCTATTTCGTGGCATCGACGATCGACGGATTCATCGCCGCCGAGGACGGGACCCTGGACTTCTTCCCGGTCGGCGGCGATCACGGGCCCGCGATCATCTCGCAGTACCCTGAGACGCTGCCGACCAAGGTGCGCGAGGCGCGCGGCATCGCGGCGGGCAACGTCTACTTCGACACCGTGATCATGGGCCGCAAGACGCACGACTTCGGCGTGCGCACCGGCACCGCCAGCCCGTACGAGCACCTGCGACAGTTCGTGGTGTCGACGACGCTGCCGGAATCGCCGGCGCCCGGGGTCGAGCTGATCACCGCCGACCCGATCTCCGCCGTCCGCGCGCTCAAACGCGAAGCGGGACTGGGGATCTGGCTCTGCGGTGGGGGTGAGCTGGCCCAGGCGCTGCTGCCCGAGATCGATCAGGTGTTCCTCAAGCTGCATCCGGTGGTGCTCGGGACCGGTCGGCCGCTGTTCGGCGGCGGTGCGAAACTGCCGGAGCCGGAACGCTTCCGGGTGATCACCAGCCGGGTGTACGCCGACGGTGTCGCGTTCCTCAAGTACGGCCGGATCAGGTAGCGCGCGGTGACGGCGGCGGGTCCGGGCCCGGTGGCGGCCCTGCGGGAGATCGGGTTCTGGCTCGAGCGATCCCGTGCGGAGACCCACCGGGTGAAGGCGTATCGCCGCGCCGCCGATATCGTCGCCGGGCTGTCGGAGTCCGAGCAGGCCGCGCGGGCGCGCGAGCACAGCTGGCGCGAGCTGGCCGGGATCGGGCCGAAGACCGCCGCCGTCATCGAACAGGCGTGCGCCGGTGCGGTTCCCGACTACCTGGCCGAATTGCGCGGCGCCGCGCAACCCATCGGCCCCGCGGGCGACCCGCTGCGCACGGTGCTGCGCGGTGACCTGCACACCCACTCGGACTGGTCCGACGGCGGCAGCCCGATCGGGGAGATGATGGGGGTCGCCGCCGCGCTCGGCCACGAATACTGTGCGCTGACCGATCATTCGCCACGGCTGAAGGTCGCCAACGGCCTGTCCGCCGACCGGCTGCTGCGCCAGCTCGACGTGATCGCCGAACTCCAGGAGCAGCTCGCGCCCTTCCGCATCCTCACCGGCATCGAGGTCGACATCCTCGACGACGGCACCCTCGACCAGCGCGCCGATCTGCTCGAACGGCTGGATGTCGTTGTCGCCAGCGTGCATTCACACCTGCGCGACGACAGCGCCACCATGACCAAACGCATGGTCTACGCCGTCGCGAACCCGAATGTCGACATCCTCGGCCACTGCACCGGCCGCCTCGTCGAAGGCAGCCGAGGCACCCGCCCCGAGTCCACCTTCGACGCCGAACTCGTCTTCGAGGCCTGCCGGAAATACGGCACCGCCGTGGAGATCAACAGCAGACCCGAACGTCGCGACCCACCAGGGCGCCTCATCGACCTCGCCGTCGACATGGGCTGCCACTTCAGCATCGACACCGACGCGCACGCACCCGGCCAGTTGGCCTGGCAGGGATACGGCTGCGAACGCGCGCTGGCGCACGGTGTTCCGGCCGACCGGGTGATCAATACCTGGCCGGTCGACGAGCTGCTGACCTGGTGTGCGACGACCACCGGGTGAAGACTCGCCGAACAACCGGCGCCGGGTGCCGCGATGTCGGATCGGCCTGATAGACAGGCGGAGACAGGTATCCGGGTGGGGGAGGGGAGCCGATGGGCGAGTTCCCGGTCGAGATCGTGCTGTCGGTGCTCGGTCTGTTCGTGGCGACGGCGGCGTTCCTGCGGGAGTTCGTCTTCGTCGGCCGCAAGCGCCTCGGCTACCGCGTGCAGATGAACACGCCGGCCAGCCGGATCCAGCTCGCCGACCCGAACGGCGCGACGGCCCAGGGCGGCACGTCGACCGCGGATCCGGTGTCGGTGGTGCTGATCCGGATCGAGAACTACGGCTCCACGGCGATCGAGGCCGACGACTACGTCGGCGAGAGTCCGCGACTGCTGTTCCCGCACCACACGATCCGCGCGCTCGAGGTCACCGAGCGGGTCACCCGCACCGGGGACTCGGTGACCGCGTTCAGTGACGCCCTGCGGGAGCTGGCCGCCGGTGTCGGCGCGGACAACGCCGCGCGGATCGTGCTGCCGAGCGAACGGCTCGAACGCGGTGAGCACTACAAGGTGCTGGCCGTGCTCGCCGGTCCGGCGCCCGATCCGCAGGACATCAACGCGGCGAAGGTGGTGACCAAGGCGGGCAGCCTCAAGGGCGGTCGATTCGTCGAGACCACCAGCCGCTCCCGGCGCGAACCCGCCCTGCTCGGCCTGAGCGTGTTCCTCGCCCTGGTGGTGATGGTGCAGTTGCTGGCCACCGTGCTGCGCGGCGATCCGCCCCCGCGGGACTGCGCCGCGGGGGAGCTGACCGTCGTCGGATCGACCGCCATGGCGCCGATGATCCGCGCGGCCGCGCGGAACTACGAGAAGACCTGCACCGGAGCGCGATTCAGCTTCGATTTCACCGGCACCGAGCCGGGCCTGCGCGCGATCACCAAGGCCGGACCGACGCCGGGCATGCTCGCGATCGGTGACGGTGCCAAGGGAACCTCGTTCGCGGCGCTCACCGAACTCCCGCTGGCCCTGGGCTCGTTCTCGCTCGTCGTGCATCCCGGGGTCGGGCTGAAAGATCTCTCGACCCAGCAGATCCGGGACCTGTACCGGGGAAACATCAAGAACTGGAACCAGATCGGTGGACCCGATCTCCCCGTTGTCCTGATCGACCGGACCGCGGGCTCGGGCACCCGGCGCGCGCTGGAATCGCGGCTGCTCGAGGACAACCGCAAGGTGTTCCGCTACACCAGCTGCGTCGGCATGGCCGTGGGCGGCGAGCAGTGCGAGGTCGACGTCACCGACGAAGTGGCTATGTTCGTTGCCAAAATTCCTGGCGCGGTGGGGTATCTGGAGACCTCGGCGATCGCCGACGGGGTCGCGGCGGTCACGATCGACGGGGTGCGCCCGACGCCGGAGACGATCCGGTCCGGTGCCTACCGCTTCACCGGCGTGGAATACGCCTACACGCACGGCCCGATCGCCGGTGATTCGCTGGTCGCGCAGTTCCTCGACTACCTGACCCGGGGTAAGGCCAGGCTCACCATGACCGAGTTCGGCAACATCCCGTGCGTCGACCCGGTGGAACCGAAATTCTGTACGCCGTAGACCGCCCCTGACGGCGGAATCTCCTGTCTCGTCACGGAATCGCCGACACGTTTTGCCAGCAACCCACTGGTTTACTCTCCGGTAGCGGGGTACGTTCCACTACGGCCCCTCTGTTCAGGCGGGCACCCGCGTGGTGCGCTTCCCGCTTGGCCAGGCCAACCATGCCCCATGGACGGCGGTGAAGCTCTCGTCTCCACCCCCGCCGAGGCGGCCATCTCTTGTTCGCGCAAGTGTTGCGAGGTTGTGTCCCTGGAAGGAAGGTCATGAGTGCAGATACGTCGGCAATGTCGCCGACCGGGTTCTCCACGTCCGATCTCTATGCGATCGAGCACAACGGCGGCCCACTGCGGATCGCGATGGTTGTTCCACCGTATTTCGATGTACCCCCGAAGGCGTACGGCGGCGTGGAAGCCGTCGTCGCCGATCTGGTCGACTCGCTGTGCGAGCGCGGCCATCACGTCACCCTGTTCGGCGCGGGCGAGCCGGGTACCAAGGCGGATTTCGTCCCGCTGTGGGACCGGATCGTCCCGGAACGACTCGGTGATCCGTTCCCCGAGGTGGTGCACGCGCTGCGGGTGCGCCGCGCGATCGAGCGCCTGGCCGAGACCCAAGGGATCGACCTGGTGCACGATCACACCTTCGCCGGCCCGCTCAACGCCCCGGCGTACGCCAATCTCGGCCTGCCGACCGTGGTGACCGTGCACGGGCCGGTGCAGGACGACTGCTACCGCTATTACCGCGAACTGGGCGAGGAATGCTCGCTCGTCGCGATCAGCGACCGGCAGCGCGAACTGGCGCCCGAACTGCCCTGGGCGGGCCGCGTGCACAACGCGCTGCGGCCGGACCTGTGGCCGTTCGCGACCGAGAAGCAGGACTACGCGCTGTTCCTCGGCCGCTTCACCATGGACAAGGGCCCCCATCTGGCACTCGACGCCGCGCACGCGGCGGGCATCCCGCTCATCCTGGCGGGCAAGTGCTCCGAACCACCGGAGAAGGCCTACTTCGAGGAGTACGTGCGACCGCGGCTGACCGACGCCGATCATGTGTTCGGCCTCGCCGACGCGGCGGCCAAGCGTAAACTGTTGTCCGGAGCACGGTGTCTGCTGTTCCCCATTCGCTGGGAGGAGCCGTTCGGCATGGTGATGATCGAGTCGATGGTCTGCGGAACGCCGGTGGTCGCGTTGCGCGGTGGTGCGGTGGCCGAGGTCGTGGTCGACGGCGTCACCGGGCGGATCTGCGAGGAACCGGACGAACTGCCCGCCGCCATCGCCGAAGTCGCGACCTTCGATCCGGCGGCCTGCCGGGCACACGTGGAAGCGAATTTCGGCGCCGACACCCTCGGCGGCGGCTACGAGCAGGTGTACCGGCAATTGTTGGCCCGCACCACGATCGGCTACGGCAACGCCTTCACCATGCCGATGCCGGTCGGGGCGGCGGTCAGCGGGCGCGGATGAGCCTGAACAACGCGTCGTCGCCGAGCCCGCTCAACGCGGGGGAACCCGCGGGGCTCGGCGGCAACGGCGGCAACGTCACCCTCGTCGAAGGCGGCACCTTCTGCCTGTCCGACCGGCTCGGTGACATCGAGCCGGGTAAGCCGCAGGGCCTGTTCTTCCGTGACGCGCGGGTGATTTCGCGCTGGGAGCTGATGATCGACGGCAAGCGGCCCGAGCCGCTGTCGGTGCTCAGCCCGGAGGCCTTCGCCGCGCGGTTCGTGCTGCGCAGGCCGCCGCAGCAGGGCCGGGCCGACAGCACCCTGCTGGTCGTGCGCGACCGGCTCGTCGCCGAGGGCATGCACGAGCTGATCACCCTGGAGAACATGAGCCGCGAGGCCACCGCGGTGGTGCTCGAGCTGCACGTCGACGCCGATTTCGTCGACCTGTTCTCGGTGAAGGAAGGCCGGATGGGCGGCCGCCGTGCGGAGATGACCACCTCCGACGGCGAACTGCTGCTGCACGACCGGGCCGACCTGTCGCGCGGGCTCGCCCTCACCTCGACGGTGGAGCCGATGGTGCTGCCCGGCACCATGATCTGGCGCGTCGTCGTGCCCGCGGGCGGGCGCTGGCAGACCGAGATCACCGCGCAACCGGCGGGCGCCGCGCAGCGCCCGCAGACCCAAGGCACCCCGGGCGAGCGCTACCGGGCCAGCGAGCCGGTGCGCAAGATCCAGGCCTGGCGGGCCACCGCCACCGACATCAGCGCCGATTCCGGGCTGCTCAACCAGATCCTGCGCCGCAGCGAGAGCGACCTGGGCGCGTTGCAGATCCACACCGATTCCGGCACCGGCAGGCCGTTCGTCGCCGCGGGCGCGCCCTGGTTCATGACGCTGTTCGGCCGGGACTCGCTGCTCACGGCGTGGATGTCGCTGCCGCTGGAGACCGATCTCGCCCTCGGCACGCTCCAGCAGCTGGCCGAATTGCAGGGCCAGACGGTCGATCCGCTGGTGGAGGAGGAACCGGGCCGGATCATGCACGAGATGCGGCGTGGTCCCGCGGTCGGGCAGGTGCTCGGCGGCCAGATCTACTACGGAACCGTCGACGCCACACCGCTGTTCGTGATGCTGCTGGCCGAGTGCCTGCGCTGGGGCGCCGAGCCGGCCTCGATCGCCACCCTGCTGCCCGCGGCCGACGCCGCGATCGGCTGGATCACCGATTTCGGCGACCGCGACGACGACGGCTTCGTCGAGTACGTGCGCGCCACCGATCGCGGACTGATCAACCAGGGCTGGAAGGACAGCTTCGACGGGATCAACGACGCCGCGGGCCATATCGCGCAGGCGCCGATCGCGCTCTGCGAGGTGCAGGGGTACGTGTACGCGGCGTACCTGGCCCGGGCGGAACTGGCCGATCAGTTCGACGATCCGGCCCTGGCCACCCGCATGCGCGAGCGGGCCGCGGAACTGCGGACCAAGTTCGCCGAGCAGTTCTGGCTACCCCAATGTGGGTGGTACGCCGTGGCATTGGACGGAAGCAAGCGTCAGGTCGACGCGCTGACCAGCAACGCGGCGCACTGCCTGTGGTCGGGAATCGCCACCGACGAACACGCCGAGAGCCTGATCGCGAACCTGGCCAGGGCCGAGATGGACTCGGGCTTCGGGCTGCGCACGCTGGCCTCGACCATGGGCGCCTACAACCCGATGAGTTATCACTGCGGGTCGGTGTGGCCGCACGACACGGCGATCGCGGTCGCCGGGTTGATGCGGTACCAGCATGTGCCGGGCGCGGTGGCGCTGGCGACGAAGCTTGCGGGCGGATTGCTCGACGCGGCCGCCGCGTTCGACGGCAGGCTGCCCGAGTTGTTCTGCGGGTTCCCGCGGGCCCGTTTCGCGGCGCCGGTGCCCTATCCCACCTCGTGCTCGCCGCAGGCGTGGGCGAGTGCCGCGCCGCTGCTGCTCGTGCGCTCGTTCCTCGGGCTCGACCCCGATGTGCCCGCCAAGACCCTGACCGTGCGGCCGCAGGTGCCGGAGGCGTGGGGGTGTGTGCGGCTCTCGGAGTTCCGGCTCGGTGAGGTCACGGTCGACCTCGAGGTCTGCGGGTCGGCGGTGACCGTGCATGGGCTGCCCGAGGGGTGGGCGCTGATCACCGACGAAGAGCAGTAGACGGCAACGGGGCCGGATCCGTACGGATCCGGCCCCGAATGTCGTGCGGTGGTGCTCAGCCCTGGAACGGGAAGCGTTCGTCCAGTGCGAGGTTGAGCTCGACGACGTTCACCCGCGGCTCACCGAGGAACCCGAGTGTGCGCCCGGCGGTATGGGCCGCCACCAGCTCGCGCACCTGATCGGCGGTGATCCCACGTGCCTTCGCCACCCGCTCGACCTGGATGGCCGCGTATTCGGGGGAGATGTGCGGGTCCAGGCCGCTGCCGCTGGCCGTGACCGCGTCCGCGGGCACCGCCGCGTCGACCGGGGCGTCGCCGAGGATCGGGATGATCCGGCCGACCGAGTAGTCCTCGCCCTCCTTCGCGCATTCCACGGTCACGCCGCGGAACGTGGCCAGGAACGGCTGGGTGGGGCAGAGTTCGTTCACGCTGACGACCTGCACCGGCCGCGACACGTCACCGTCGGCATCGCGCGGGCCGATCACCGAGAGCACCGCGCCGACACCGTCTTTCGTGCAGAATTGGCGGGCGCCGTCGACCCCCTCACGGTCGCCGACCTCCTTCGAGCGCGCGCACACGGTGGTGAGCAGGCTGGTGCGGGCAGCCGTGTCGACGATGTCCTCCGGGCCGAGGTTGCTCGCGGCGGTGGACAGCGGGTCGTAGCCGTCGCCCGCGGCCGACGGGCGGCTCTGGAAGTACTGCGACATGGCCTTGCCGTCGGCGTCGGTGAACGACTGTCCGATCAGGCTGGAGCCCACCAGTTTTCCGTCCCGCTCGATCAGCGAGCCGTCGGCCTTGTCGTTCAGTCCGGGCAACTGAGCCACCGCGAAAACCGCGACGGGATACACGATTCCGGTGATCACGGTCAGCACGAGCAGGGCGCGCAGGGCGGCCAGGTGCTGGCGGATCCAGGTTGACATACGCATTTCAGGACATCCCGGGGAGGAGTTGGACGAGCAGGTCGATGATCTTGATGCCGATGAACGGCGCGATGATGCCGCCGAGGCCATAGATCGTCAGGTTGCGGCTCAACAGCTTCGAGGCATTGCTCGGTCGGTAGTCGACACCGCGCAGCGCCAGCGGAATCAGCGCCACGATGATGATTGCGTTGAAGATGACCGCGGACAGGATCGCCGACTGCGGGCTGGCCAGGCGCATGATGTTGAGTGCGTCCAGGCCGGGGAACAGCGCCACGAACAACGCCGGAATGATGGCGAAGTACTTGGCGATATCGTTGGCGATGGAGAACGTGGTCAGCGCGCCGCGGGTGATCAGCAACTGCTTGCCGATCTCGACGATCTCGATCAGCTTGGTCGGGTCCGAATCCAGATCGACCATGTTGCCCGCCTCTTTGGCGGCCGAGGTGCCGGTGTTCATCGCCACGCCCACGTCGGCCTGGGCCAGGGCGGGGGCGTCGTTGGTGCCGTCGCCGGTCATCGCGACCAGGCGGCCGCCGTCCTGTTCCTTCTTGATCAGGGCGAGCTTGTCCACCGGCGTTGCCTCGGCGAGGAAGTCGTCCACGCCCGCTTCGTCCGCGATCGCCTTGGCGGTCAACGGGTTGTCGCCGGTGATCATCACCGTGCGGATGCCCATGCGGCGCATCTCGTCGAAGCGTTCCCGCATGCCCTGCTTTACGACGTCCTTGAGGTGGATGACGCCCAGCAGTCGCGGGGTGCCGTCCTTGACCTCACCGACCACCAGCGGCGTGCCGCCCGAGGCGGAGATGCCGTCGACGATCACCGAGGCCTGCTCCGGTACCGCACCACCCTGGGCGCGAACCCATTCGGTGACGGCACCGGCTGCCCCCTTGCGCAGCTGGTGCCCGTCGGCGAGGTCGACACCGGACATGCGGGTCTGCGCGGTGAACTCCACCCAGGTGGCCCCGGGCAGCTCGCCCGCCGAGCGTTCCCGCTTGTTGAACGTCTGCTTGGCGAACACGACGATCGAGCGCCCCTCCGGCGTCTCGTCGGCGAGGCTGGACAGCTGTGCGGCGTCGGCGAGCTCGTCGTCGGGAATGCCCGGCATCGGCACGAATTCGGCGGCCTGACGGTTGCCGAGGGTGATGGTGCCGGTCTTGTCGAGCAGCAGGGTGTTCACATCGCCCGCGGCCTCGACCGCGCGACCCGACATGGCCAGCACATTGCGCTGCACGAGCCGGTCCATGCCGGCGATGCCGATGGCCGAGAGCAGCGCGCCGATGGTGGTCGGGATGAGGCAGACCAGCAGCGACACCATCACGATGCCGGTGATGCCGTGCACATCCAGCGCCGAGGTGTCCGGCACGCCGGGGTTGTTCGCCTTCGCGAAGATGGCCAGCGGCTGCAGCGTGGTCACCGCGAACACGAAGATGATCGTGAGCGCGGCCAGCAGGATGTTGAGCGCGATCTCGTTCGGCGTCTTCTGGCGGCTCGCGCCCTCGACGAGCGCGATCATCTTGTCGATGAAGCTGGCGCCCGGCTCCTGGGTGATCCGCACGACGATCCGGTCCGAGAGCACCGTGGTGCCGCCGGTGACGGCCGAGCGGTCGCCGCCGGATTCGCGGATGACCGGCGCGGATTCGCCGGTTATAGCCGATTCGTCCACCGAGGCGATGCCTTCGACGACGTCACCGTCACCGGGGATGACCTGACCGGCTTCGACCACGACGTAATCGCCGCGGCGCAGTTCGGGAGCGGCGACGCGTTCCTCGACGATGCGGCCGCCGGGGGTCCAGTCGGCCAGCCGCCGGGCGACGGTGTCGGTCTTGGCCTTGCGCAGGGTGTCGGCCTGCGCCTTGCCGCGTCCTTCGGCGACGGCCTCGGCCAGATTGGCGAACACGACGGTGAGCCACAGCCAGACCACGATCGCCCAGGCGAAGAAGCTCGGATCGGCGATCGCGAGGATGGTCGACCACACCGCGCCGATCTCGACGATCAGCATCACGGGGTTCTTCCAGAGCGTGCGCGGGTCGAGCTTGCGCAGCGCGTCCGGGAGGGAGGTGAGCAGCAGCTTCGGATCCAGGACGCCCTTCTGTACGCCCTTGGTCCGGTGCTCGGGCCGCGGCGCGGCCGGTGTTTCGAGGGTGGGACTGGTCATTTCAGTGAATTCCTTCGGCGAGCGGCCCGAGCGCGAGGGCGGGCAGGAAGGTGAGCGCGACCAGGATCACGGTCACGCCGACGACCATGCCGACGAACTGCGGCCGGTGCGTCGGCAGCGTGCCGATCGACGCGGGAGTGGTGCCCTGCTGGGCCAGCGAACCGGCCAGGGCCAGCACGAAGATGATCGGCAGGAACCGGCCGAACATCATCGCCAGGCCGAGCGCGGTGTTGAACCACTCGGTGTTGCCGGTGAGACCGGCGAAGGCGGAACCGTTGTTGTTGGCCGCGGAGGTGAAGGCGTACAGCACTTCCGAGAGGCCGTGCGGGCCACTGTTGAGCATGCTCGCCCGCTGGCCCGGCAGTGCCATGGCGACAGCGGTACCGATCAGTACGATCAGCGGGCTCACCAGGAAATACGAAGCGGCCAGCTTGATCTCGCGCGGGGTGATCTTCTTGCCCAGATACTCCGGCGTGCGGCCGACCATCAGGCCCGCGACGAACACCGTGATCACGGCGAGGATCAGCATGCCGTAGAGGCCGGAGCCGACACCACCGGGCGCCACCTCACCCAGCTGCATGTTGAACATCGTCATCATGCCGCCGAGGCTGGTGTAGGAGTCGTGGAACGAGTTCACCGCACCGGTCGACGTGAGGGTGGTCGACGCCGCGAAACTGGCCGAATTCGCCACGCCGAAGCGGGTTTCCACGCCCTCCATGGACGCGCCGATCGCGGTCGGCACCGTGCCGTGGTGCTGGAGCTGGAACAGGTTGGTCAGCGTGATGCTGGTGAGCGCGATGGTGCCCATCACCGCCACGATCGCGTAGCCCTGCTTGGTGCTGCCGACCATCCGGCCGAACGTGCGCGGCAGCGAGAAGGCGATCACCATCAGCAGGAAGATCTCCAGGAAGTTCGTCCAGGTGCTCGCGTTCTCGAACGGGTGCGCGGAGTTGGCGTTGTAGAAGCCGCCGCCGTTGGTGCCCAGTTCCTTGATGACCTCCTGGCTGGCGACCGGCCCGCCGGTGAGCGTCTGCTGGGCGCCGCCGATGGTCTGGGCGACCTGATCGTGCAGGTGGAAGTTCTGGATGACCCCACCGGCGACCAGCACGATCGCGAAGACGAACGCGATCGGCAGCAGGATCCGCAGGGTGCCGCGCACCAGGTCGACCCAGAAGTTGCCGAGGTCGCCGGTGTGGCGGCGGGCGAAGCCGCGCACCAGCGCCACCGCGACCGCCATGCCCACGGCCGCGGAGACGAAGTTCTGCACCGCCAGCCCGGCCATCTGCACCAGGTGTCCCTGGGTGGACTCGCCGGAGTAGTTCTGCCAGTTCGTGTTGGTGACGAAGCTGACCGCGGTGTTCCAGGCCAGCGCCGGGGTCATCTCGGTGCCGGGATCGGTCAGGTGCAGCGGCAGGGCGCCCTGCGCCAGCTGGAAGAAGAACAGGAACAGGATGCTCACCGCCGAGAACGCCAGCACGCTGCGGGCGTAGATCGGCCAGGTCTGCTCGACCTCGGGTTTCGCGCCGATGGCGCGGTAGATCAGCCGCTCGGCGCGGGAGTGCTTGTCACTGCTGTAGACCCGGTACATGTAGTCGCCGAGCGGCACATGCACCAGGGCCAGCGTGATGACCAGGGCCGCGACGAACGCGATCCCCGCTGTTGTCGTGTTCACCTAGAACCTCTCGGGGAAGAGCAGCGCCGCGACCATGTACACGGCGACGAGGACGGCCAGCACGAGACCGACAAGGTTCGCGATCACAGCTTCTCCACCCCTCGCTGGATCACGCCCAGCAGCGCGAAGATCGCCACGGTGAGCACCGTGAACACCACGACAGACATTTCCAACCTCCTTGCGCTCCGAGGTGGAGCGCCAAGGTGAGTGAAACGCCGGAACGGGACGCGGCGTGGGTTCCTTACGACTCCTTAGCGCCGGGCGGCGCGGCCTTTACGCCCTGTTGACGCGAGGGCGCCCCGATCGGGTGTGCGGAAGCCGTCAAGGCCGGGGCGAAAGCCGTCAACACCCCGTAAAGATCGAGATCGGGCGACGAACACGCGGTGAGAATGGGGCTCCGGCCGGCGACGGACGCCGCCGGGCCCCTGTTCACGGAAAGTGAGATCGCGGTGTCTGTTGTGACCCTTGCGGTGATCCTCGGTTTCGTCGGATCGCTGCTGTTGATCCGTGTGCTCGGCAGGTTGAACACCTCGCACGCACCGATGGTGACCGTCGGAGTGTTGCCGGTGCGCTCGCCTGCCCCGGCCCGCCGACCCGCGATGATGGACTGGTGAAACGCGGACAACTGCGCATCTACCTCGGTGCGGCGCCGGGCGTCGGCAAGACCTACGCCATGCTCGGCGAAGCGCACCGGCGGCTGGAACGCGGCCGCGATGTGGTCGCCGCCGTCGTGGAGACGCACGGCCGGAAGAAGACCGCCGACCTGCTCGACGGCATCGAGCGGATTCCGCTCAAGACGGTCGCCTACCGGGGGACCGAGCTGCCCGAACTCGACGTCGACGCGGTGCTGGCCCGCAGGCCCGCGGTGGTGCTCGTCGACGAGCTGGCGCACACCAACGTGCCGGGCAGCGTGCACGAGAAGCGCTGGCAGGATGTGGAACAGCTCCTCGACGCTGGCATCGACGTCATCTCGACGGTGAACGTGCAGCATCTGGAGAGCCTCAACGACGTCGTCGCGCAGATCACCGGGATCGAGCAGCGCGAGACCGTGCCCGACGCGGTGGTGCGGGCCGCCGACCAGGTGGAACTGGTCGACCTCACCCCGGAGGCGTTGCGGCGCAGGCTCTCCCACGGCAACGTCTACGCCGCCGACAAGGTCGACGCGGCGCTGCGCAACTACTTCCGCCCCGGCAATCTCACCGCGCTGCGCGAACTCGCGCTGCTGTGGCTGGCCGACCAGGTGGACGCCGCGCTGGCCAAGTACCGGGCCGACCACAAGATCACCGAGCTGTGGGAGGCCCGCGAACGCGTGGTCGTGGCGGTCACCGGCGGCCGGGAATCGGAGACCGTCGTGCGCCGGGCCGGGCGGATCGCGTCGAAGGCCAGTGCCGATCTGGTCGTGGTGCACGTGGTGCGCGGTGACGGGCTGGCCGGGGTCTCGACCGAGCGGATGGCGACCCTGCGCGAACTCGCCGCCGGTCTGGACGCCTCGCTGCACACCGTCACCGGTGACGACGTGCCCACCGCGCTGCTGGAATTCGCCCGCGAGGTCAACGCCACCCAGCTGGTACTCGGCACCTCGCGGCGTTCCCGTTGGGCGCGCATCCTCGACGAGGGCATCGGCTCCACCGTGGTGCAGCGCTCCGGCAAGATCGACGTCCACATGGTGACCCACGAGGAGGCCAATCGTGGTGTCCGCAGAGCGTGGCTGCGTCCGCGCAGGCCGGTGACGGCCTGGCTGGCCGCGATCGTCGTGCCGGTGCTGGTGAGCCTGGTGTGCGGGCTGCTCCTCGACGGCTGGCTACAACTGGGCGGGCTCAGTGCCATGTTCTTCGTCGGTGTGGTGGCGGTGGCGCTGTTCGGCGGCGTGGTGCCCGCCGGGCTGTCAGCGCTGCTGTCGGGTCTGCTGCTGAACTGGTACTTCACCGATCCCCGCTACAGCTTCACCATCGCCGAGCCGGACAACTTCGTCACCGTGGTGGTCTTGCTCATCGTCGCGGTGGCGGTGGCGGCCCTGGTCGATGTCGCGGCCAAGCGGACGCTGCAGGCGCGCAAGGCCTCGCGCGAGGCCGAGCTGCTGACGATGTTCGCCGGCTCGGTCCTGCACGGCGCCGATCTGCCGAATCTGCTCGAGCAGGTCCGCGAGACGTACGGGCAGCGCGCGGTGAGCGTGCAGTGCGGTGAGCAGATCGTCGCCTCCGTTGGGGTCGAACCGCCCGCCAAGGCATCGGAGGCCGACACCGTGATCGAGGCGGGCGACGCGCTGAGCCACCTGCTGCTCGCGGGCCGGGCGATCGATTCCTCCGACCGCCCCGTGCTCAACGCGGTGGCCAACCAGGCCGTCGGGCTGGTGCGGCAGGCCAAGCTGGCCGAAGAGGCCAGTGCGGCGGCCGCGTTGCTCGAGGCCGACCGGCTGCGCCGGGCGCTGCTGTCGGCCGTGAGCCATGATCTGCGCACCCCGCTGGCCGGAGCGAAGGCGGCGGTGTCGAGTTTGCGCAGCGACGACATCGAGTTCTCGGCCGAGGACACCGGCGAACTGCTGGAGGCGATCGAGGAGTCCGTCGACCAGCTGACCGCGCTGGTCGGCAATCTGCTCGACTCCTCGCGCCTCGCCGTCGGTGTCGTCACCCCGCAGCTGCGCCAGGTCTACATGGACGAGGCGGTGCATCGTGCGCTGGTCAGCGTCGGGATGGGTACTCGCGGTCTGCGGCGCGCGGCGATGGACCGGGTGAAGGTGGAGGTCGGGGAGGTCTCGGTACTGGCGGACCTCGGTCTGCTCGAACGCGTGCTGGCGAATCTGATCGACAACGCGCTGCGCCACTCCGGCCGCGATACACCGGTACGAGTCACCGCCGAACATGACGGCGACCGGGTCTCGATCGCCGTCGTCGACGTCGGGCCCGGCGTCCCCGCAGGCACCGAGGAGCAGCTGTTCGAGCCTTTTCAGCGCCTCGGTGACCGCGACAACACCACCGGAGTCGGCCTCGGCCTGTCGGTTGTGCGCGGCTTCGTCGAGGCGATGGACGGCACCGTCCACGCCGAACCGACTCCTGGCTGCGGTCTGACGATGCTCGTCGACCTGCCGTCGGGTGTACCGCCGTCGTCCGACCTCACCGCCGAACCGCACGGGACGACAGAATGAACGCGCCGACATGGGTAACTCACCGGGCACGGGCTCACGCGGGCGGGAATCCGACCGCAAGCCGCCGACCCGATGTCCCCACGCACACGAGTCCGGCCAGAAGTCCCGGAGAGGCGGAACAGTGAAGAATCAGGCTCCTGCGGCCACCAAGGTGCTGGTGGTCGATGACGAGCCACAGATCGTGCGGGCCTTGCGGATCAATCTGTCGGTGCGCGGGTACGAGGTGATCACCGCGGGTAACGGGGCGGCCGCCCTGCGTGCCGCGGCCGAGCGGCACCCCGACGTCATCGTGCTCGACCTGGGCCTGCCCGATATGGACGGCATCGAGGTGCTGGCCGGGTTGCGCGGCTGGACCTCGGCGCCGGTGCTGGTGCTCTCGGCGCGCACCGACTCCGCCGACAAGGTCGAAGCGCTCGACGCGGGCGCCGACGACTACGTCACCAAGCCGTTCGGCATGGACGAACTGCTGGCCCGGCTGCGTGCCGCGGTCCGGCGCGGCGCGACCGAGGTCGACAGCGTCGACCCGGTGGTGGTCACCGACTCGTTCACCGTCGATCTGGTCGCCAAGAAGGTCACCAAGCGGGGCGAGCCGGTACACCTGACCCCCACCGAGTGGGGGATGCTCGAGATGCTGGTCCGCAATCGCGGAAAACTGGTGGGCCGCAAGGAACTCCTGCGCGAAGTGTGGGGACCCGCCTACGCCACCGAGACCCACTACCTGCGGGTCTACCTCGCACAGCTGCGCCGCAAACTCGAGGACGACCCGGCCAACCCCCGGCACCTGCTGACCGAGGCGGGCATGGGGTACCGCTTCCAGGAGTGAGACCGGGTCCGAGATTTCGTGAGCACATGGGTAACTCGTCGGGAACGCCCAGAAGACTCCCACCACCGAGCCCCCGGCCCGGTGTTCGAGTCCTCCGGATATCACGACCGGCAAGAATCACGGGGAGGCGGACATGCCAGGATCTAGGCATGGCTGAGCAGAACGCACCCGTGACCACCGCACCCACCGAGCTGTGGGTCGAGCGCACCGGCACCAGGGCCTACACCGGGCGCAGCAATCGCGGCGCCGAGGTCCTGATCGCCTCGCAGGGCGTCGAAGGCGCGTTCACCCCGGGCGAGCTGCTGAAGATCGCGCTGGCCGCCTGCACCGGTCTGAGCTCCGACCTGCCGCTCTCGCGCCGCCTCGGCGACGACTTCGACGCCACCATCCGCGTCTCCGGCGACGCCGACCGCGAGAACGAGCTGTACCCGCAGCTCGACGAGGTTCTCGAGCTGGACCTGTCCGAACTCGACGAGGCCGCGCGCGAGCGACTACTGGTCACCGTGCAGCGGGCCGTCGACAAGGTGTGCACCGTTGGCCGCACCCTCAAGGCGGGCACCAAGGTGACGCTGAACTTCGATATCGACGCATGAGCGAGGGGCCGCAGCGGCTCAGCGCGTGGGTGCACGGGATGGTGCAGGGAGTGGGATTCCGCTGGTGGACCCGCTCGCGCGCACTGGAACTCGGACTCACCGGCTATGCCCGCAACCACAGCGACGGGCGGGTGCACGTCGTCGCCGAAGGACCGCGAACGGCGGGCGCGAAGCTGCTGGACCTGCTACGGTCCGGCCAGGCGCCTGGCCGGGTCGACCTGGTTGTGGAAAGCTGGGAGCCCGCGCGGGGCGACATGACGGGATTCGAGGAGCGCTAGTGGTGACTTCGGGGGCTAGGGGGCGGCAGCGGTGAGCACACAGAACCCTGGTCCGCCCGACGAGCCGCCTGCGGGCGGCTCCGGACGCTCTCCCCACCAGCCACCGGACCCCGGTGCGGGCTGGCCACCGCCCGACCCCGGCGCGGGCTGGCCGCCGATGCCGCAGCAGCCGCCGGAACCGCCCGCGAACGAGCAGGCGCGGCCCGGCCGGATGGCCAGGCAGGAACCCGGGGTCACCCAGCCCCGGCCCCCGACGGTCGGCGAGGCACGGGCCCGCGACAAGGCGCGCAAGCAGGCCGAACAGGCCCAGCGCGCCGCCGCCGAGGCCGCGGAAGCCAAGCGGCGCACCAGGAAACGGGTGATGATCGGCGGCGTCGCCGTCGTCGGTGTCGCCGCCCTGGTCGGCGGTGGCTACCTGGCCTATCGCGCCATCGCGGCGCCGGATCAGGTGACCGCGTCCTGCGTGCAGATCGACCAGAACGGCAACGAGGTCGTCGTCGCCGACGAGTACTGCGGTGACGGCAAATCCAACTTCCGCAGCGACACCAGCCACGGCGGCGCGGGCAGCCTGATCCTGCTCGGCTGGCCGCAGTACCGCTACCACTACGGCGGCACCCCCACCATCGGCAAGCCGCCCAGCGGCGGCAGCTCGGTGAAGCCGCGCAACGCCACCATCACCACCAAGAGCGGCACCACGATCCAGCGCGGCGGGCTCGGCAGCAAGTCCACCGGCGGGAGCGGGTCCTAGTGCGGCGGGTGGCGAGTACGCCGCGTCCGGGCTGGCAGCAGATCATCGAGAGTCAGGGACTGGTCTACGGCGCGCCCGGCCGCGATGCCAGCGGTCAGCCGCGCCCGTACTGGGACGAGTCGGTGCACTACGAGTTCTCGATGGACGAGATCCTCGCGCTGGAAGCCGACGTGGAACTGCTGCAGTCGATGTGCCTGCACGCGGCCGAGCACGTGGTCCTCACCGAGCGCTACGCCGATTTCGGCCTGCCCGAATGGAGCTGGGGGCCGATCGCCGAATCCTGGCGGCGCAGTGACCCGTACGTCTACGGCCGCTTCGACCTGCGCTACGACGCGCGCCGACCGGCCAAGCTGCTCGAGTACAACGCCGACACCCCGACCTCGCTGCTCGAGGCCGCGATCATCCAGTGGCACTGGTTGCAGCAGGTGTATCCCGGTGGCGACCAGTGGAATTCGCTGCACGAGAAGCTGGTGGAACGCTGGACCGAGCTGCGCGGCGTGCTGCCCGGCACCGAGCTGCACTTCACCTGGTCGGGCGCGGACGCGACCGGCGAGGACAACGTGACCACCGCCTACATGCAGGAGACCGCCGCCGAGGCGGGCTTCGACACGGTCGCGCTGCCGATCGAGGAGATCGGCTTCGACACCGAACTGCACCGGTTCGTCGATCTGGCCGAGGCGCCGATCGAGGCGGCCTTCAAGCTGTACCCGTGGGAGTGGATCCTCGACGACGACTTCGGCAAGCGCGTCGTCGAGAGCCTGCCCGCCACCGCCTGGGTCGAACCGCTGTGGACCACGCTGCTCAGCAACAAGGCGCTGCTGGCGGTGCTCTGGGAGATGTATCCCGGCCACCCGAACCTGCTGCCCGCCTATCTCGACAGCCCGCACGAGCTCACCGAGTACATCCGCAAGCCCAAGCTCGGCCGCGAGGGCGCCAACATGACCATCGTCGGTCCCGGCATGGAGACCGCGACCGGCGGCGTCTACGGCGCCGAGGGCTTCGTCTACCAATTGCTCGATCCGCTCCCGGAATTCGACGGCATGCGCCCGGTGCTGGGCGCCTGGGTCGTCGGTGACACGGCGGCGGGCCTCGGCATCCGGGAGACGGCGGGCCTGATCACCGACGACGGCGCCGCCTTCGTCCCGCACCGCATCGTCGACTGACCCGTGACCACACAACACTGTTCGAAAGGACCACGATGACCGCCCTCGCCCTGGAATCGGGTTATTGGAGCGCGCTCGGTGAAGGCGTCGGCGCCATCATCCTGTACTGCCTCATCGGTCTCGCGCTGATGCTGATCGGCTTCTTCGCCATCGACCTGACCACGCCCGGCAAGCTGCGCGACCTCGTCGTCGCGGGCAAGCCGAACGCGCTGATCGTGTCCGCGGCGGGGATGGTCAGCATGGCCTTCATCGTCGTGTTCGCGGTGCTGGCCACCGGCGGGGTCAACAAGCTGTCCGAAGGGCTGATCGCCGCGGTCGTGTACGGCCTGGTCGGCATCATCGCGCAGGTGGTCTCGGTGCGGGTGATCGAGAAGGTCACCGGCATCGACATCGGCCGCACGCTGCATTCCGACACCTACACCCCCGAGGTGCTGGTGGTCGCCGCCGCGCACTTCGCCCTGGGTCTGGTGGTGGCGTTCGCCATCCTGTGACCGGCGCCGCGGTTGACATCACACAGTGGAGGGTGGAGGCTGGAAACAGCTGTCCACTGTGGTTGGTGAACGAGAGGATGTCGGGATGGACATCACCCCAGGCACACGCGCGTCCGATGCCGAGCGCAATGCCATCGTCGCGCAGCTGAGCACCCATCTCGCCGACGGCAGGCTCGACCTCACCGAATACGACCAGCGCGTCGCCAAGGTCTACGCGACCGCCACCCGCGACGAGCTCGCCGTCGTACTGTCGGACCTGCCGCAGCTGACCACGCAGCAGCAGGCGAGCGCGCCCGCCGAGAAGAAGGGCGCGCGGATCCCGGTCTGGCAGCGCATCGAGGCGGGCAGCTGGCTCGGCGTCAGCCTGATCGTGGTGGTCATCTGGGGTCTGATCTCGTTGAGCGCGGGCGAGCTCACGTATTTCTGGCCGATGTGGGTCATCGGCCCGTGGGGCGCTGTCCTGGTCTTCCGCGTCCTCACCGGCTGGGAGGCCACGCCGGGCACCCAGACCCACCTGCGCCAGCTCGAGAAGCACATGAAGCACGTCCAGCACATGGACCCGCACAACCCGGATCGGCAGCACCGGGGCTGAACGCTCGGCGGCCCGGTGGCCGCCCCACGGCCCGGATCGCCCGCACTGCCGCAGAGCACCCGGTAGCGACGGGTATGCTCACGCGAGCACATGGGTATCTCGTCGGGAACGGGCTACCGCAACCCGATACCGACCGCCAGCCGCATGCGCCGCTTTCCTCGCGCTCGAGTCTGGCCTGATCGCGGAGAGGCGGGCCGGCCTTGCATCTCAAGAGCTTGACCCTCAAAGGGTTCAAGTCCTTCGCTTCCGCGACCACGCTGCGCTTCGAACCGGGGATCACCTGTGTCGTCGGGCCGAACGGGTCCGGGAAATCCAATGTCGTGGACGCCCTCACCTGGGTGATGGGTGAGCAGGGTGCCAAGGCGTTGCGGGGCGGCAAGATGCAGGACGTCATCTTCGCGGGCACCACCGGTCGCGCCCCGCTCGGCCGCGCCGAGGTGACGCTGACGATCGACAATTCCGACGGCGCGCTGCCGATCGACTACGCCGAGGTGTCGATCACCCGGCGGATGTTCCGTGACGGCGCGGGCGAGTACGAGATCAACGGCAGCAGCTGCCGGCTGATGGACGTGCAGGAACTGCTGTCGGACTCCGGTATCGGCCGCGAGATGCACGTCATCGTGGGGCAGGGCCAGCTCTCGGCGATCCTGGAGTCGCGCCCGGAGGACCGGCGCGCGTTCGTCGAGGAGGCCGCGGGTGTGCTCAAGCACCGGCGGCGCAAGGAGAAGGCCGTCCGCAAGCTCGACGCGATGCAGGCCAATCTCGCCCGGCTCACCGACCTCACCACCGAACTGCGCCGCCAGCTCAAGCCGCTCGGCAGGCAGGCCGAGGTGGCGCGGCGGGCGCAGACCGTGCAGGCCGACCTGCGCGATGCCCGGCTGCGGCTGGCCGCCGACGATCTGGTGACCCGGCGCGGCGAGCTGCAATCCCAGCTCAGCAAGGAGGCCTACGCCCGCGAGCAGCAGATCACCGTGCAGACCGAGCTCGACGCCGCCAATGCCGCGCTCGCGCAGCAGGAGTTCCAGCTCTCCCGGCTGAGCCCCAGCGCCGAGGCCGCCGCGCAGACCTGGTTCCAGCTGTCCGCGCTGGCCGAGCGGGTCAACGCCACCATCCGTATCGCCGGTGACCGGGCGCGGCACCTGCACACCGAGACGCCCGTCGGTACCGGCCGCGACCCCGAGCAGCTCGAGGCCGAAGCCGACCGGATCGAGGCCGAGGAAGCCGAGCTGCGCTACGCGGTGGAGATGGCCGCCGAGACGCTCGAAGCCGCCAGGGAGGCGCTCGCCGACCGCGAGCACGCCGCCAAGGCCGCCGAGCAGGCGCATCTGGCCGCCGTGCGCGCGATCGCCGATCGGCGCGAGGGGCTGGCCCGGCTCGCCGGCCAGGTCGAGAACCTGCGCACGAAGTCGCAATCGGTGGACGCCGAAATCGCCCGGCTGTCGGTCGCCATCGCCGACGCCCGCCATCGCGGCGAGGCCGCCCAGGTCGAATACGACGCGGTGCAGGACGAACTCGGCGAACTGGACGCGGGGGAGAAGGGCCTCGACGCCCAGCACGAGCATGCCGTCGCCGCCCTGGCACTGGCCGACGAACGCGTGCGGGAACTGCGTGAGCACGACCGCGAGGCGAGCAAGCTGGTGGCCCGGCTCGGCGCCCGCATCGAGGCGCTCGGGATGAACCTGGCCCGCAAGGACGGCGCGGCCTGGCTACTCGAACACGGGGTCAGCGGCCTGGGTGACCGGCTCTCGGCGCAGCTGCGGGTCGACGGCGGTTTCGAGGCCGCGGTCGCCGCCCTGCTCGGTCCGCTGGCCGACGCGATCACCGCCGAGACCCCGACCGCCGCCGACGCCGCCGTGCGCGAGCTGCGCTCCGGCGACGGTGGCCGGGTCGCCTTCGTCTTCGCCACCGCCGGGCTGGTTCCGGCCGAGCGCGGCAGCCTGCCGTCGGGGGCGCGCTGGCTGGCCGAGGTCGTCGACGGCGCCGAGGCGGTGCGCCCCGCGCTGGCCGCGCTCACCGCGGGGGTGGTGGTCGTCGACGATCTGGCGACCGCCACCGAACTCGTCGCGCTGCGTCCCGAACTGCGCGTGGTCACCCGCGACGGCGACCTGGCCGGGTCGGGCTGGATCGTCGGCGGCTCGGAGCGGATGCCGAGCCAGCTCGAGGTGCAGGCCGAGATCGATACCGCCACCGCCGAATTGGCGGCCGCGCAGCGCCGGGCCGAGGAACTGGAAGCGGCGCTGGCCGGCGCGCTGGCCGAGCAGACCGACCGCAAGGACGCCGCCGACCACGCGCTGATGGCGCTGCACGAATCCGACCAGGCCCTGCTGGCGATCTACGACCGGCTGGCCCGGGTCGGCCAGACCGCGCGGTCGGCGCAGACCGAGGGCGAGCGCCTGGCGACCCAGCGCGCCGACGCCGAGGCCGCCAGGGAGAAGTCGCTGGCGTCCCTCGCCGAGCTCGAGGACCGGCTGCGCCACGCCGAGATGGAACACGACGGCGGCGACGACAGCTACGGCGCCGCGGGCACCGAGACCGCGGGCCGCGAACGCGAGGAGGCCGCGGCCGCCCTCGCCGAGGCCCGCACCATGGAGGTCGAGGCCAGGTTGGCCGTGCGCACCGCCGAGGAACGCGCGGAATCGGTCCGCGGCAAGGCGGATTCGCTGCGCCGGGCCGCCCGCGCGGAGCGCGAGGCCAGGGCCAGGGCCGAACGGGCACAGGCCGCGCGCCGCCAGGCCGCCGCGGTGGCCGCCGCGGTCGCGGAGTCGGGCGCGAAGATCGCGCACGAGCTCGAGCGGGTGGTGGCCGCCGCCGCGGCCCGGCGCGACGAGCTGGTCCGGCGCCGGGGTGAATGCGCCGCCGCGCTCGAGCAGGTGAAGGAGCGGGCGCGGGCGCTGACCACCCAGCTGGCCCAGCTCACCGACGCTGTGCACCGCGACGAAGTCGCCAAAGCCCAAGCGGCGCTGCGCATCGAACAGCTGGAGACGACCATCGCCGAGCAGTTCGGCATCGCGCTGGCCGATCTCGTCGCCGAATACGGACCCGATGTCCCGCTGCCGCCCTCCGCGCTGGAGATGCACGAGTACGAGGCCGCCAAGGAACGCGGCGAGCAGGTCAGCGCGCCGCAGCCGATGCCCTACGACCGGGCCTCCCAGGAGCGCCGCGCCAAACGTGCCGAGAAGGACCTCACCACCCTCGGCAAGGTGAATCCGCTCGCGCTGGAGGAGTTCGCGGCGCTGGAGGAGCGCTACAACTTCCTCGCCACCCAGCTCGAGGACGTCAAGAACGCGCGCAAGGACCTGCTCGACGTGGTCGCCGAGGTCGACGCCCGCATCCTGCAGGTGTTCACCGAGGCCTACGCCGACGTGGAGCGGGAATTCGTCGGCGTCTTCGCCAAGCTGTTCCCCGGTGGCGAGGGCAGGCTCGTGCTCACCGACCCCTCCGACATGCTCACCACCGGCATCGAGGTGGAGGCCAGGCCGCCGGGCAAGAAGGTCAAGCGGCTGTCGCTGCTCTCCGGTGGCGAGAAGTCGCTGACCGCGGTCGCGCTGCTGGTCAGCATCTTCCGGGCGCGGCCGTCTCCGTTCTATGTGATGGACGAGGTCGAGGCCGCCCTGGACGACACCAACCTGCGCAGGCTCATCGGCCTGTTCGAGCAGCTGCGGGAGAAGAGCCAGCTGATCGTCATCACCCACCAGAAGCCGACCATGGAGATCGCCGACGCGCTCTACGGCGTGAGCATGCGCGGTGACGGCATTACCCAGGTGATCTCGCAGCGGTTGAACCGGGCCGAGGTGACCGATACCGATCCGGTGGGCGCGCCGGCGTAGCAGTCCCACTGTCCGGGATTGTGAAATGCCATCACATTTCATCGGTCGGGGCCGCTGTTAGCGTGCGACGGATGAAACGTGTTACAGCATCGCTGGTCGCCGGTATCGCGGCCGCGCTCCTCGCCCCGCTCCCCGTGGCGGGCGCCGACACCGGATCGTCGTCGCTGTCCGGTGGTGGTTCCTCCGGCTCGTCCTCGTTGTCGGGCAACAAGTCCGAGCTGCCGCCGTACGCACAGTGGATCGGTGAGATCACGCCCGTCGTGGCCGAGGCCAAGACCTACCTCGCCGGCCGGCTGCCCGGCGCGACCAAGCCCGCGATCGTCTTCGACATCGACAACACGACGCTCGAGACGTCCTACAACGCGGGGCTGATCATCCCGGCGATCCAGTCCGTGCTCGACCTGGCCACCTGGGCGAAGCAGAACGGCGCGGCGATCATCTTCGTCACCGGCAGGCCCGCGCTGATCGGCGCCTACTCGCAGGCGAACCTGACCTCGGTGGGCTACCCGGTGGACGGGCTGTACGGCAGCGCGCCGACCACGCTGTCGGCGGGCAATGCCGGACTGGCCGAGTACAAGACGGCGAGCCGGGTCGATATCGAGAGCAAGGGCTACACGATCGTCGCGAACATCGGCAACAGCGCATCGGACCTGTCCGGCGGGCATGCCGAGCGCACCTTCAAGTTCCCGGATTACAACGGCGCGCTGAACTGATCAGCGCGGCGCCGGTGGTCACCGCGCCGACGGCGAGCTGCCGAGCGCGACGGCGGTCGCCGCGGCCACGATCGCGAGTGCCGCGATCGTGGCCGTCGCGGTCCAGCCGAACCACTCGACCGCGGCCGCGCCGAAGGCGGTGCCGAGGCTGCCGCCCACGAAGTACACGATCATGTACGCGCTGTTGAAGCGGGCGGGCGAGGCCGGGTCGATGGCGAGCACGGTGCTCTGATTCGCGACCTGGGCGGCGAAGAGCCCGGCGTCGAACAGCGCGAGGCAGACGAGCGTGACCATGGTGCTGCTCAGCGTGCCGCCCAGGACCAGCGCGGCGAATCCGGCCAGCGCGAGGCCGATCAGCAGGACCCGCCGCGGACCGACCCGATCGGTCCACGCGCCCGCGACCCGCGTCGCCGCGATGCCCGACAGCCCGGCCAGGGCATACAGGCCGATCCGTTCCGCCGAATACGCGAACGGCGGCTCGGCCAGCGCGACCGCGAGTCCGCTCCACACCGCGCAGAACGCGAAGAACCACAGCGCGCCCCGGACCGACGCGGAGCGCAGCGTGTCGTCGCGGGCCAGCAGGCGGGGCAGCGAACGCAGCGTCTCGAGGTAGCCGCGGTCGGTCGCGCCCCGCTCGCCCGGCAGCACCACCAGGCAACCGAGGGCGACGGACCCGCAGGCGGCGGCGAAGGTCAGCTGCATTCCGCGCCAGCCGATCTCGTCGGCGAGCCACCCGCCGACGATTCGCCCGGCGAGGATCCCGGCGGAGATCCCCGCGGTCACGATGCCGAGGATCGTCGCGCGCCGGTGCGGTGGCGCGAGTCGCCCCGCCACCGAGCTGAGCCCGGCGCCCACCGCCGAACACGCGCCGACGACACCGATCACCAGCCCCAGCTGCCACGCGCGCTCGACCACCGCGCACACCGCCGACGCCGCGGCCAGCACCCCGAACTGCACCGCGAGCAGCCGCGCGGGCGAGAACCGGTCGACCAGCGGAACGAGCAACCCGAGCCCGACCAGGTATCCGACCGGCCCGCACGCCAGCGCGACACCCACCACCGCGATCCGCGCGTCGACCGAGTCCGCCACCTCGGCGATCGCGGGTTGCAGCGGATAGAGCGCCGAGGTCCCCAGCGCCGCGGCCAGCGACATGAACAACACGACGGAGCCACGCAGCGGAGTTCTGGGCAGCGTGGCGACAGCTTCAGCATTCACATCGATCGACGGTAGGAATCGGCCGTACCGGTGGCTGGCGGGATCCCGCCGTCACCGTCACGGCCTGCCGATTCCGTCTCGTGGCGCGGGGAGCCGGTGGGCGTCAAGCGACCGGCGCCGACTCCTCGATCGTGGTCAGAATCCGCGCCGCACCGCCGGTGGCCAGCCATTCCCGCAGTGTCGTGAGGCCCGGGTGCAGCAGGCGCAGGGCGGGCAGGTCGGCGTGCCAGCCGCCGGTTTCGCGGATCAGGCGCCAGGTATTGCCCAGCTGGGGGCCGATCGCCTCGGCCTCGGACTCCGCGATCTCGCGGTAGTGGACCGGCCTGCCGATCGCCTCGGCGATGGCCGCGGCGGCCGCGACCGGGGAGACCGCCTCGCCCGCCAGTTCCAGGGTCCGGCCGTGCCAGCCTGCCGGATCGGCGAAGGCCAGCGCGGCGAACTCGGCGATGTCGGCCAGGGCGATCATCTGCAGCGGCCGGTCGGCCGGGAACAGGTGCCGATGTTCCCCGCCCGCCCTGATGCCGTCGACCGGCAGGCCCTGGATGAGGTAGTTCTCCATGAAGCGCACCGGGCGCAGCACGGTGTAGCGCAGCCCGGACGCGGCGACCGCGTCCTCGATCCGGCGTTTACCCTCCTGGCCCCACGACTCGGCCGAGCCGAGGGTGGCCACGCCGGTGAAGACGATCTGGTCGGCGCCCGCCGCGCGGGCCGCGTCGACCATGGCGGCGCCACGGCGGCCCTCGTCGCCCGCGTCCCAGCCGTCGGGGCCGTAATCGGCTGGGGGAACCAGGAATACGGAGCGCACGCCGGTGGCCGCCGCCCGCAGCGTCGGCGGGTCGTCGAAGTCGCCGACCGCGAGTTCGGCACCCGCGGCGGCCAGGGCGCGGGCCGCGGGGGCGGCGGGATCACGGACGAGGGCGCGGACCGGGTGACCGTCGGCGAGCAGCTTGCGGGCGGTGGCGCCGCCCTGCTTGCCGGTCGCGCCGGTGATCAGGACGGGCAGTGCTGATGACATGTGGATGAGCTCCGTTTCGTTCCCTACAATCGGGTCGGTCGACCCGTATGCCGGACGGTACGGGCGGGACGATCCGGTCGACCAGGCGTGGTGTGGGGAAGGCGTAACGAAATGACCGTCGACAACGGCGTGGAACCGGCGATCCGAGCCGATGCCCGGCGCAACCGCGCGCTGATCCTGGTCGCCGCGCAGCGATTGCTCGCCGAACGCGGCACCACCGTCTCACTCGCCGAGGTGGCCCGCCGGGCCGGAGTCGGCGCGGGCACCGTCCACCGGCATTTCCCCACCAAGACCGACCTGCTGGAAGCGGTGATGCAGCAGCGGGTCGACCGGCTCGCCGCGCTGGCCGCCGACCACCTGGCCGATCCCGACCCCGGCGCGGCCTTCTTCGCGCTGTGCACCCATGTCATCGTGACGACGCCGGGCAACAAGGACCTGTGCGACCTGGTGCAATCCGACGACGGCTGGCCGCGCGCCCTGCTGCGCGGCGCGGGCAACCGCTTCCATCGCGCGCTCGGCGCCCTGCTCACCGCCGCCCAGCGCCAGGGCACGGTCCGGCCCGATGTCGGCGTCGCCGACGTGCTCGACATCTTCACCGGCTGCGTTGCGATCCAACGGCATCGGCGCGCGGGCGACCCGCTCGCGCCCGCCGTCGTGCTCGTCCTCGACGCGCTGCGTGGCCGCCCGTCGGGCGTCACGGAACCGACGACCTCAGACCGTGACGAAACCCTCCAGAGTGACGAAACTCCGCGGTGTCCCGTGTGCGCCGAGCCGGTGCGCCGGTCGGGCACCGGCAGGCCCGCCCGCTACTGCTCGGCAGCCTGCAGGCAGAAGGCGCACCGCAGGCGTCACCTGGTGCCTACAGCAGATCGCTGACGTCGTCCGGGACGTCTACCGCGTATTTGCGGAGGATGTCCATGGAGATGACCTCCAGGGCGTTCTCGTGTGTCGCGGCCAGCACCACCGGCGCGGCGACACCGTCCTCGTGGGCGTGCAGCCAGCGCACCGCCACCACGCACCAGCGGTCGCCCGGCTGCAGGCCGGGGAAATTGTTCTCCGGACGCGGAGTACTGAGGTCGTTGCCGATGGATGCCTGATGCTCCAGGAATTCCGCCGTCACGACCGTGCACACGGTGTGGCTGCCGAGATCCTCCGGACCGGTGCTGCAGCAGCCGTCCCGGTAGAAGCCCGTGAGAGGATCGGTGCCGCACTCTTCCAGCGGCCCCCCAAGCACGTTTCGATCGGTCACGTCGCCGATCCTATGGGGCGAGCGCCAGAAGTTCCGCAGGACAACGAATCTGTAGTGTTTCCCCGGCGTGCCGATGCGCCCCGGCGCCCGTCACCGACCCGCCGCGCCGACGCCGCCGACGTGCCGCGACCCGCCCCCCGAATAGACTCGGCCGGGTGAGTTCGCAAGCGTGGATCCTGATCGCCGCGATCGCCGCCGTGCTGTTGGTGGCGCTCGTCGCGGGTTTCGTCCTGTACAAGCGGCGCCAGATCTCCCTGGCACCGCCCGAGCCGGACAAGGAGTTGACGGACCGGTCCGGTGGGTACACCGCGTCCGGCGGATTCAGTTTCAGTCAGGGCGGGTCGGCGGCCACGCTGCCGAAGCCCGAACCGGTGGGGGAGCGCACCGACGACGAGGGCCAGCCGCACGTCGGTGACGACGCGGCCGTCCCGCGCGATGCCCCCCGCCGCGGGATCACCGACGTCCCGCTGCCCGAGGCCGATGTGCAGGTCGACGAGACCATCGTGGTCCCGGACGACCTGAGCTCCCTCGACACCACCGCGACCGACACCGCGCCGACCGCGCCCGCCGAGCCCGCGCCGGTCGAGACCGAACCCACCGAGACCGAACCCACCCCGGCCGAGGCCGCCCCCGCCGAACCCGCCGTCGCCGAGGAGCCCGCTCCCGCCGAGGTCGACGCCGTCGCCGCCGCGATCGAGGAGATCGACCCCACCGCGGGCCGCCTCGAGCGCCTGCGCGGCCGCCTGTCCCGCTCGCAGAACGCCGTCGGCAAGAGCCTGCTCGGCCTGCTCGGCGGCGGTGACCTCGACGAGGAGTCGTGGGAGGAGATCGAGGACACCCTGGTGCTGGCCGATATCGGCACCGCGAGCACCGCGAAGATCGTCGAACGCCTGCGCGAGGAGATGGCCGCGCGCAGCGTGCGCACCCCGGAGCAGGCCCGCGCCGCGCTGCGTGACGTGCTGATCGAGGCGCTGCGCCCCGAGCTGGACCGGTCCATCCACGCGCTGCCGCACGCCGATCATCCGGCGATCCTGCTGGTCGTCGGCGTCAACGGCACCGGCAAGACCACCACCACCGGCAAGCTGGCCCGCGTGCTCGTCGCCGACGGCCGCCGGGTGCTGCTGGGTGCCGCCGACACCTTCCGCGCCGCCGCCGCCGACCAGCTGCAGACCTGGGGCGAGCGGGTCGGCGCGGAGACCGTGCGCGGCAAGGAGGCCGCCGATCCGGCCGCCGTCGCCTTCGACGCGGTCACCGCCGGCATCGATCGCGGGGTCGACGCGGTCCTGGTCGACACCGCGGGCCGCCTGCACACCAAGACCGGCCTGATGGACGAGCTCGGCAAGGTCAAGCGGGTCGTGGAGAAGAAGGCCGAGGTCGACGAGGTACTGCTGGTCCTCGACTCGACCGTCGGCCAGAACGGCCTGATGCAGGCCCGGGTGTTCGCCGACGTCGTCGACATCACCGGTGTCGTGCTCACCAAACTGGACGGCACCGCCAAGGGCGGCATCGTGTTCCAGGTGCAGCACGAGCTCGGGGTGCCGGTGAAGCTCGTCGGTCTCGGTGAGGGCGCCGACGATCTGGCGCCGTTCGAGCCCGGTGCCTTCGTCGACGCGCTGCTCGGCGGCGCCGCGTAACCATCCCTACGGTGCCCGCCCGATCCAGCGATCGGGCGGGCATCGTCGTTTTCCTGGGGAAACGCCGTGTCCACCTCCCTGCGCGAACCGCGGGCGAACCGCACACTCGTACCGGCCTCACCGTGAGGCGCTCCGCGACGGCCAACCGCAGGAAACGTGGAAGCAACACAACCGCGCTATCCGTTCACTCAGGTGAAACACCACAGCTCAACGGATGAAACACCGAGTGGCGACCCTTCTGTACAGGTCCTTTTGCCGTCATCGGCAGGGCCCGAGATGAGGAGGAACACAAGGTGGCATTTCCCGTAATCGGCGCACCCGATGCCGGTGACACTGCATGGTTGCTGACCGCGTCAGCACTCGTGCTGCTGATGACGCCGGGCTTGGCGTTTTTCTACGGCGGTATGGTCCGTGGCAAGAACGTGCTGAACATGATCATGATGAGCATCTCGGCGATGGGTCTGGTGACCATCCTGTGGTGTCTCTACGGCTTCTCAGTGGCATTCGGCGAGGACAAGGGCAACTTCCTCGGTGATCCGCTCCAGTACTTCGGTCTGAAGGGCGTGTTCGGCGGTCAGTACCTGGCCACCACCGACCCGGAGGCGCCGGCGGGGATCCCGCTCGCGGGCACCATCCCGCTGTCGGTCTTCGTCGCCTTCCAGCTCATGTTCGCGATCATCACGGTCGCACTCATCTCGGGCGCGGTCGCCGACCGCCTCAAGTTCGGTTCGTGGCTCGTATTTGCCGGAATTTGGGCCACCATCGTCTACTTCCCCGTCGCTCACTGGGTCTTCGCCTTCGACGGCGTCACCGCTGAGAACGGTGGCTGGATCGCGACCAACCTCAAGGCGATCGACTTCGCCGGTGGTACCGCGGTGCACATCAACGCCGGTGCGGCCGGCCTGGTTCTCTGCCTGATCCTCGGCAAGCGCAAGGGCTGGCCGAAGACTCCGTTCCGTCCGCACAACCTGCCGTTCGTCATGCTCGGCGCCGGTCTGCTGTGGTTCGGCTGGTACGGCTTCAACGCGGGTTCCGCGGTCGGCTCCAACGGCATCGCCGGTGCCACCTTCCTCACCACCACCATCGCCACCGCGGCCGCGATGCTCGCCTGGCTGCTCGTGGAGAAGGTCCGTGACGGTCACCCGACCTCCCTCGGTGCCGCGTCGGGCATCGTCGCCGGTCTGGTCGCGATCACCCCGGCCTGTTCCTCGGTGAACGTGGTCGGCGCGCTGGCCATCGGTGTCGTCTCCGGCGCGCTGTGCGCCCTGGCCGTCGGCCTGAAGTTCCGCTTCGGCTTCGACGACTCGCTCGACGTCGTCGGCGTCCACCTCGTCGGTGGTCTGGTCGGCACCCTGATGGTCGGCCTGGTCGCCACGGCCGAAGCTCCCGCAGCTGTCGAGGGTCTGTTCTACGGTGGTGGAGTCGAGCAGTTGAAGCTGCAGGCTGTCGGTGCCTTCACCGTCCTGGCCTACTCGCTCGTCGTGACGGCCGTGATCGCGTACGCGATCAAGTTCACCATCGGCCTGCGCGCGAGCGAAGAGTCCGAGGCGGCGGGCCTGGACGAGTCCGAGCACGCGGAAACCGCTTACGATTTCGCTGCTGTGGGTGGCACGGCACGCTCGCTCGTCAAGGAGGCATGACGAACATGAAACTGGTTACGGCAATCGTCAAACCGTTCACGCTCGAAGACGTGAAGACCGGGCTGGAACAGGCAGGCGTGCTCGGCATGACCGTCAGTGAGGTCCAGGGGTATGGCCGGCAGAAGGGCCACACCGAGGTCTACCGCGGTGCCGAGTACTCGGTGGACTTCGTTCCGAAGGTTCGCGTCGAGGTCGTCGTCGACGACGCGTCGGTCGAGAAGGTCGTCGAGGTGATCGTCGAGGCCTCGCGCACCGGGAAGATCGGTGACGGCAAGGTGTGGGTGACCCCGGTGGACACCATCATCCGGGTCCGCACCGGCGAGCGCGGAAGCGACGCACTGTAATTCGGTAGCGACGCACGGTTGTAAACGATCGAGCGGCGGCCCCGCTCCCACCGGCAGGACCGGTCGGGGCGGGGCCGCCCGCATGAATGGCGGTGGGACTGTGGCACAACAGAACGGCGGTATTCAGAACAACGGGGCGGCCGACCTGGTGAAGGCCAGAGCGCAGCTGCTCGACGGGGCGGGGCCCCGCAATCCCCGGCTCGATCCGGAATCGCTGCGCGCGGCCCTGGTCGACCTGTTCGAATTGTGGCTGACCAGCAAGGGCAACGAGCTCGGCATCACCGCCGACAGCGGCCTGGCCGTCGTCGCGGTCGGTGGCCTCGGCCGCCGCGAGATGCTGCCGTTCTCCGACCTGGACCTGGTGCTGTTGCACGACGACGTCGACCCGGCCGTGGTGTCGGAGGTCGCCGATCAGCTCTGGTATCCGCTGTGGGACGCCCACATCAAGCTCGATCACAGCGTCCGCACCGTGCCGCAGGCGCTGCGGGTGGCCGCCGACGACATGGTCGCCGCGCTGGGTCTGCTCGAAGCCCGCCACATCGTCGGCGACGAGGACCTGTCCAACCTGCTCATCGGCGGCGTGCGCCGGGAATGGCGGACCGGCATCAGGTCCCGCTTCGACGAGCTGATCGCCCAGACCACCGCGCGCTGGCAGCGCAGCGGCGAGATCGCCCACCGCGCCGAACCCGACCTCAAGAACGGCCGGGGCGGCCTGCGCGACATCCAGCTGCTCGACGCGCTCGCCATCGCCCAGCTGACCGACGCCATGCCCGGCCTCGGCCCCGAGGTTCCCGGCGGCGGGCTGAAGCAGGCCCACCGCAGGCTGCTGGACGTGCGCACCGAACTGCACCGGGTCGCCGGTCGCGCCCGCGACCAGCTGCGCGCCCAGGACGCCGACGAGATCGGCGCCGCGCTGCGCATCGGCGACCGGTTCGATCTGGCCCGCACGCTGAGCGATTCGGCGCGCACGGTGAGCTATTCGACCGATGTCGGCCTGCGCACCGCGGCCAACGCGCTGCCGCGGCGCGGCCTGGCCAGGCTGCGGCGGATGCCGGTGCGCCGACCACTCGATGAGGGGGTGGTCGAGCACTCCGGCGAGGTGGTACTGGCCAGGGACGCGCGGCCACAGCGCGATCCCGGCCTGATCCTGCGGGTCGCCGCCGCCTCGGCGCAGACCGGGCTGCCGATGTCGGCGACCACGCTCAACCGGCTCTCCGAGGATGCCCCCGAGCTACGCGAGCCGTGGCCCAAGGACGCCCTCAACGACCTGCTGGTCCTCTTGGGCGCGGGCCGCGGCAGCATCGACGCGGTCGAGGCGCTCGATCGCACCGGCCTGTGGGGCAGGCTGTTTCCCGAGTGGGGCGCGGTCCGCGATCTGCCGCCCCGCGACGCTCTGCACACCTGGACCGTCGACCGGCACCTGATGGAAACCGTCGCCTACGCGGGCGCGCTCAGTACCCGGGTCGCCCGGCCGGACCTGCTCGCGCTCGGCGCGCTGCTGCACGACATCGGCAAGGGCAGGGCGGGCGACCACAGTGTCGTCGGCGCCGAACTGGCCACCCATATCGGCCGCAGGCTCGGCCTGTGGCCCTCGGACGTGCGCACGCTCAGCGCGATCGTGCGCCACCATCTGCTGCTCCCCGACACCGCGACCCGGCGTGACCTGGCCGATCCGGAGACCGTGCGATTCGTCGCCGACGCGCTCGGTGGTGACGTCGGTCTGCTCGAACTGCTGCACGCCCTGGCCGAGGCCGACTCGATGGCCACCGGCCCCGGCGTCTGGGGCGATTGGAAGGCCTCGCTCATCGGCGATCTGGTGCGGCGCTGCAAGCTGGTGATGGCGGGGGAGCCGCTGCCGCAGCCGGAACCGATCGACCCCGACCTGCTGGAGAAGGCGCGGGCGGGCGGCGTCCACGTCACGCTCACCCCGGGCGAGGGCAAGCACACCTACCTGGTGACCGTCATCGCGCCCGACGAGCCCGGCCTGCTCTCCGACGCCGCCGGCGTGCTGGCCCTGCATTCGCTGCGGGTGCTGTCGGCCTCGCTCGGCAGTGCGGGGGAGTCGGCGATCAACACCTTCGCGGTGACCCCGAAGTTCGGCGACCCGCCGGACGCGGGTCTGCTCCGTCAGGAGCTGATCCGGGCCACCACCGGCGCGCTGAACCTGCCCGAGGTGCTCGCCAAGCGCGAGGCCGAGGCGATCGGCGCCGGACCGGGCCGGTACGCGCGGGCCCAGCCGCGGATGATCTGGTCGTCGACCAGTACGCCGGGTCAGGTGATTCTCGAACTGCGCGCCGAGGACCGGGTCGGCCTGCTCAGCAGGCTGGCGGGCAGCTTTGCGACGGCCGGGGTGAACGTGCGCTGGGCCAAGGTGGTCACGATGGGTTCGGCCGTGGTCGACGCGTTCTGTCTCGATCTGGGTGACGCCGACACCCCGCAGTTGCGCGACCGCATCGAGAAGGCGGTCCTGGACGTGGTCCCACTCCCGGCACCGCCGCCGCCCCCCGAACCGAGCGCCGACTGAGACAGTCAGGACACAGTTTCACCACCGATTGCTATCAGGTTGCCCGTCAACGGTCTCCGGTGCCCGATCAGTCGAGATGAGACCTATAGCATTCGAGAGGTCTGGCTGTCACTCGTTCGAGGGGAGCAGATCCGTGGCTATCGAAGTCGTATCCGCATCGATGATGACCAGCGACGCGACCTCGCATATCGCGCGCTGCGTCGGCGGTGACCTGTGGGTGGTTTCGTGGCTACCGGGGCGCACGCTCACCGGCGCCCAGGCCCTGGCGGCGATGACCATCGCCTCCACGACCGCCCGGCACGTCGACAGTCCCGATGCCGAATGGGAGCGGATCGAGTCGCTCTCGCGTGAGCTGGGTCTCACCGGCCGGGAGGCGGTGTACCTGGTGAACATCGAAAACCACGAATTGCGGCGCACCGCGCCACCGCACGTGCGGCACCGGGAATAACACCCATTACCCTGGGAGGGCAATAGACGTCCCTTTCAGATCAGGAGCGCGATCGGTGTTCGAATCCCTGTCCGACCGGCTTACCGGTGCACTGCAGGATCTGCGCGGTAAGGGGCGTCTGTCACCGGCCGACATCGACGCCACCGCGCGCGAGATCCGCCTCGCCCTCCTGGAAGCCGACGTCGCGCTGCCCGTGGTGCGCGGCTTCATCGCCAACGTCAAGGAGCGCGCCAAGGGCGCCGAGGTCTCCGCGGCGCTGAACCCGGCCCAGCAGGTCGTCAAGATCGTCAACGAGGAACTGGTCAACATCCTCGGCGGCGAGACGCGCAGGCTGAACCTGGCCAAGAACCCGCCGACGGTCATCATGCTGGCCGGTCTGCAGGGTGCCGGTAAGACCACCCTCGCGGGCAAGCTCGCCAAGTGGCTCAAGGCCCAGGGGCATCAGCCGATCCTGGTCGCCTGTGACCTCCAGCGTCCCGGCGCGGTCACCCAGCTGCAGGTCGTCGGTGAGCGCGCGGGCGTGCCCGTGTTCGCCCCGCACCCCGGCACCTCGATCGGCGGCGGCGAGAACCCGCTCGGTATCTCGGCGGCCGACCCGGTCGGTGTCGCCCGCGCCGGTGTCGAAGAGGCCAAGGCCAAGCAGTACGACGTCGTCATCGTCGACACCGCGGGCCGCCTCGGCATCGACGCCGAGCTCATGCGCCAGGCCGCGGGCATCCGCGACGCCGTGCAGCCCGACGAGACCCTGTTCGTGCTCGACGCGATGATCGGCCAGGACGCGGTCAGCACCGCCGAGGCGTTCCGCGACGGCGTCGGCTTCACCGGTGTCGTGCTCACCAAGCTCGACGGCGACGCCCGCGGTGGTGCCGCGCTGTCGGTCCGCAATGTGACCGGTTCGCCGATCATGTTCGCCTCCACCGGTGAGAAGCTCGAGGACTTCGACGTCTTCCACCCGGACCGGATGGCTTCGCGCATCCTCGGCATGGGTGACGTGCTCACCCTGATCGAGCAGGCCGAGCAGGTCTACGACGCCCAGCAGGCCGAGGAGACCGCCCGCAAGATCGGCAGCGGCGAGCTCACCCTCGAGGACTTCCTCGACCAGATGCTGGCCATCCGCAAGATGGGCCCGATCGGCAACCTGCTCGGCATGCTGCCCGGCGCCGGTCAGATGAAGGACGTGCTCGCCCAGGTCGACGACAAGCAGCTCGACCGGGTGCAGGCCATCATCCGCGGCATGACCCCCGCCGAGCGCGACAACCCGAAGATCATCAACGCCTCCCGCCGCCTGCGCATCGCCAACGGCTCGGGCGTGCAGGTCTCCGAGGTCAACCAGCTCGTCGACCGCTTCTTCGAGGCCAAGAAGATGATGGCCATGATGGGCCGTCAGATGGGCCTGCCCGGCGCGCGCCGCGGCAACAACAAGAAGGGCAAGAAGGGCAAGAAGGGTGGGCGCGGCCCGACCCCGCCGAAGATGCGCGGTGGTTTCCCCGGAATGCCCGCCGGGATGCCCGGTCTGCCGCCGGGCATGGACCTGTCGCAGATGCCGCCCGGCCTCGACCAGCTGCCGCCGGGGCTGGAAGGCATCGACCTGTCCCAGCTGAAGTTCCCCAAGAACTGATCCGACGAGAACACCGCGGCCGAGCATCGGCCGCGGTGTTCTCGTCTCCGGGTCAGATCACGCCGGGGATCAGGGCCTTGCGATTCGCCGGATAGTCGACGAACTTCTCCTTGTACCAGCGGTGCGTCGCGAACGCGCGCGGCACCAGGTTGCCCGCCGTGATCAGGAAGATCGCCACCCCGGCCAGCGACCAGGTGAGCAGCGCGAACCCGGCCCAGGCGATGAGTTCGCCCAGGTAGGCCGGGCTGCTGACGAACCGGAATCCGCCGCCGAAGGGCACCCGGTACTCGGCCGCGCCGGGGTTGTTCTTGTCGCGCAGATTGCGCACGATCGCCTCCGACCGCACCAGCAGCCCGAAGCCGCACAGGTACACGACGAGCCCGATCAGGAAGCGCGGGTCGGTGAGCCAGGCGGTGCCGTACTGGTTCTTGTAGTCGTTGCTGAAGAACGCGCCGTTGAGATAGCCGTGCAGCGAGGTCACGAACACCCCGGCCGCGACCACCGAGAAGTTGAAGCTGCTCTTCTTGCCCGGCACCTGGCGGATGGACAGCGGGAAGAACCAGCCTCGATTGCCGTAGTGCAGCAGCCAGATCGCCGCCAGCACCAGCGGCACCGGCTCGAAGCGGTCGGGCCCGCTGAGATAGAACACCGCGAACACCACGGTCGCGGGCAGTTCCATCAGCCACCACCCCAGCTTGGGGTTGAGATTGAAGCCGATCGAGGTCGAGGCGAAACGGCCGTACGGACTCTGCGCGAACAGCCCGCCCACGATCACGAACGCGGCGAAGGCGAAGGCGATGGCCAGCACCGTGTCGTAGGTGGCGTTCCCGGTGTACCAGTCCATCGAGATTCCTTTGTCCAACAGCGCGCCGGGCACGATCGCCGACGCAAAACTAGAACACGTTCTATCATGGATCGGGCAGGGGCAGCGCGACTATGGAGGACCTACATGCCGTTGGATCGGACCGCGGAAGACCTGCTGGCGGCCGTACAGGCCTCGCCCCGCGCGGTGGCGGCGCACGACAAGGACGCCTGGGTCGGCCTGTTCGTCGACAACGCCGCCGTGCACGATCCGTACGGCGCGCGCGAACACATCGGCCGCGAGGCGATCTCGCGGTTCTACAACGTCTTCATCGCGCCGAACACCATCGCCTTCCGGGTCGAGCGCGACCTGGTCGCCGGGCGCACGGTGGTGCGCGACCTGCACATCGAGACCACCATGTCGACCGGCGCCACCGTCACGGTGCCCATGCACCTGCGCTACGACCTGATCGAATCCGCCGACGGCTGGCGGATCGCGCGCCTGGCCGCGCACTGGGAACTGGCGGTGATGATCCGGCGGCTGCTCGGCACCGGTCCGTCCGGGATGCTGGCCGGGACCAAACTCGGCCCGCAACTGGTCTCCGAGCTGGGCTTCGGTGGCGCGATGGGCATGATGCGCGGCCTGCGCGGTGTGGGCACCACGGGTAAACGCGTCGTCGGCAGGCTCTTCGGCGCCGCCGCCGCGGGCGACCTGGCCGGTGTCCGGGATCTGCTCGGCGCGCGGGCGGCGGTGGAATCGCCCGCCGGGCGGCCGGTCGACGCGGCGGGATTCGCCGAGTTCGCCCGGGACATCCGGTGGGAGAAGATGATCGCCGCCGGGCGCACGGTCAGCGCGAGCGTGCGGATCGGCGCGGCGCGCGGGGTGGCCTTCGTCGACTTCGCGGCCGACGAACCGCGGATCGTCGCGGTGACGGTCTTCCTCGACGAACCGGACCTCGTCCGGTAGCCGGTGGCGGCCCGCCGACCCGGGTGCGTCGGCCGAGCGCGGGCGGTAGGTTGGGGCCAGGCCGACGTCTGGAGGTTCGTGTGCATCTGCGTGGTGTGGTTCTCCCCGGCGACGAGGAGCGCGACCTCTGGGTCGTCGACGGGCTCGTCACCTTCGAGCCGGTGCCCGGGGCCGAAACCCTGTGCCGCACCGGCTGGATCGTGCCCGGCCTGGTCGATGCCCACTGCCACGTCGGGATCCGCTACGGCGGTGGCGACGAGACCCGCGAGGGCGCGATCGAGCAGGCCGAGACCGAACGCGACGCCGGCGCGCTGCTGCTGCGTGACGCGGGCTCGCCGATCGACACCCGCTTCATCGACGAGCACGCCGAACTCCCGCGCATCATCCGCGCGGGCCGCCACATCGCCCGCCCCAAGCGCTACATCCGCGAACTGGGCATCGAGCTCGACGACGAACGCGACCTGCCGGAGATCGTCGCCGAGCAGGCCCGCTTCGGCGACGGCTGGGTCAAGATCGTCGGCGACTGGATCGACCGTTCCGTCGGCGATCTGCGGCCGCTGTGGAGTGACGACATCCTGAAGCAGGCGATCGACGCCGCCCACGCCAACGGCGCCCGCGTCACCGCCCACGTCTTCGGCGAGGACGCGCTGCCCGGTCTGATCAACGCGGGCATCGACTGTCTCGAACACGGCACCGGCATCACCGACGACACCATCGAGCTGATGCTCGCCCACGGCACCGCCCTGGTCCCCACCCTGATCAATATCGACACCTTCCCCGGCATCGCCGACAGTGCCACCAAGTTCCCCGTCTACGCCGCCCACATGCGTGACCTGCACCGACGCGTCCGCGACACGGTCGGCAAGGCGCACGAGGCGGGTGTGCCCATCTACGCGGGGACCGACGCGGGCGGCTCCATCCGCCACGGCCGGATCGCCGACGAGATCGCCGCCCTCGGCGGCGCCGGCCTCTCGCCCCACGACGCGCTGGGCGCCGCCTCCTGGAACGCGCGCACCTGGCTCGGCCGCCCGGGCGTCGAGGAGGGCGCCCCCGCCGACTTCGTCGTCTACGCCGACGACCCCCGTACCACCCCGGCCGCGCTCACCGACCCCGACTGGGTGGTGCTGCGCGGGCTGGTGGTGAAGACCCCGGACCCGGTCACCGGCCACCGCTGACCGGCGGCACCGGGAACGGCCGATTTCAGTCGGCGCGGACCGGTCTGGCACAATGAACAACCGTCCTTCCTGGACAGTGTCAGCCCGTCTCCGGTCACGTGCCGCGCGGCGGTCACACACTTCATGCGCGAAACCGGACCCGCAGACCATGCGGGTCGCCGAATCGCGCGGTGACCAAACTACTGAAAGAGGCAGATCAGCATGGCTGTTCGCATCAAGCTCACCCGCCTGGGCAAGATCCGCAACCCGCAGTACCGCGTGGTTGTCGCCGACGCCCGCACCCGTCGTGACGGCCGGGCCATCGAGGCCATCGGCAAGTACCACCCGAAGGAAGAGCCCTCGCTGATCGAGATCGATTCCGAGCGCGTGCAGTACTGGCTGGGTGTCGGCGCGCAGCCGACCGAGTCCGTGCAGCGTCTGCTGGAGATCACCGGCGACTGGCAGAAGTTCAAGGGCCTGCCGGGCGCCGAGGGCACCCTCAAGGTGAAGGCCGCCAAGCCGTCCAAGCTGGACCTGTTCAACGCCGCGCTGGCCGCCGCCGACAACGAGCCCGTCGCCGAGGCCGTCACCCCCAAGAAGAAGGCCGCCAAGAAGGACGAGGAGGCCGCCGAGGCCCCCGCCGCTGAGGCTGCCGAGTAATGACTGCCGTTGTTGCCGATGCCGTCGAACATCTGGTTCGCGGCATCGTCGCCAACCCCGATGACGTCCGCGTCGAGCTGATCACCGGCCGGCGCGGGCGCACCGTCGAGGTGCACGTCCACCCCGAGGACCTGGGCAAGGTGATCGGACGCGGTGGTCGTACCGCGACCGCGCTGCGCACCCTGGTCGCCGGCATCGGTGGCCGTGGTATCCGGGTCGACGTGGTCGACACCGACGCCTAGATGGAACTCGTCGTAGGTCGGGTCGCCAAGTCGCACGGCGTGCGCGGCGAACTCGTCGTCGAGGTGCGCACCGACGAGCCGGAACTCCGGTTCGCCCCCGGTGCCACCCTGCACGGCAAGATGCCGAAATCCGCGGCGACCCGCGACTACACCGTGAAGTCGGCCCGAGAGCACTCGGGCCGGCTTCTGGTCTTCGTCGACGGTGTCGCCGACCGCACCGCGGCCGACGCGCTGCGCGGCATGCTGTTCGTCGTCGACAGCGACTCGCTGCCCCCGTCCGAGGACGAGGACGCCTTCTACGACCACGAGCTCGAGGGCCTGCGCGTCGAGCTCACCGACGGCACCGTCGTCGGCGAGGTCACCGAGGTGCTGCACTCGGCCGCGGGCGAACTGCTGTCGGTGCGCGCCGCCGACGACGGCCGCGAGATTCTCATCCCCTTCGTCACCGCCATCGTGCCGACCGTGTCGATCGCCGATGGACTGGTGGTCATCGATCCGCCCGAGGGCCTGCTCGATCCGGAGTAATTCGTGCAACTCGATGTCGTCACGATCTTCCCGGAGTACCTCGAGCCGCTGCGGACCGCGCTGCTCGGCAAGGCCGTCGACAAGGGCCTGATCTCGATCGGCGTCCACGACCTGCGTGACTGGACGCACGACGTGCACAAGTCGGTCGACGATTCGCCCTACGGCGGCGGTCCCGGCATGGTCATGAAGCCCACCGTCTGGGGCGACGCGCTCGACGCGGTCTGCCCCGACGACGCCCTGCTCGTCGTCCCCACCCCGGCCGGTGTGCCGTTCACCCAGGCCACCGCGCAGCGCTGGTCCACCGAGCGGCACCTGGTCTTCGCGTGCGGCCGCTACGAGGGCATCGATCAGCGGGTCTTCGACGACGCCGCCCGTCGCGTCCGCGTCGAAGAGGTGAGCATCGGCGACTACGTGCTCATCGGCGGCGAGGCCGCCGTGCTGGTGATGACCGAGGCCGTGGTGCGGCTGATCCCCGGTGTGCTCGGCAATCAGCAGTCCCACCAGGAGGATTCGTTCTCCGACGGGCTGCTCGAAGGTCCCAGCTACACCCGCCCGGTGTCCTGGCGTGGCCTCGACGTGCCGCCGATCCTGCTCTCCGGCGATCACGCCAAGGTGGCCGCCTGGCGCCACGAACGGTCCATGGAACGCACCCGCGAGCGCAGGCCGGACCTGCTCCCCGAGCCCGACCTCCCGCGCTAGGCGGGTACCACCCTGGTGGTGATGCAGAACGGGTGCCCGGCCGGATCCAGCAGCACGCGCCAGCGCGGGTCCTGTTGCACCGGAGCCGGTTTGGCACCGATCGCCATCGCGTGCTGTTCGCACAGGTCCAGGTCGGCGTCGGCGGCCAGCTCCAGCTGCACCGCGGCGCTGCCCGGCCACTGCGGCGGGTAGTAGTCCTCGACGCGTTGCGCGGCGATCGTCAGCCCCGACGGGAGCCGGATTCCGACACTGTGGGCGTCGTTCCACAGCACACGGCCACCGAGCAGCCCGAGATAGAAGCGGGCGAGGGTTTCGGGGTCGTCACAGTCCAGCGAGACGCCGGCCAGTTGAAAAGGCTCCGTCATCCGACCGACGCTACCGGGCCGGATCGACGTCGAGATTGTTTTGTCCCAAAGATATTCGGGTATCCGGAGGGGTA
The DNA here is from genome assembly GCF_040654235.1 of Nocardia sp. NPDC050718. NCBI lineage: Bacteria > Bacillati > Actinomycetota > Actinomycetes > Mycobacteriales > Nocardiaceae > Nocardia > Nocardia sp. NPDC050718. The sequence continues at coordinate 82,283 of NZ_JBFAHQ010000002.1, forward strand.
ATTCGTTGTGTCATCGTCCAGGACGGGGATTGCTCGTTCCATCCGGAATGACTTCCGCCGCAACGAAGCTCGGCCGATCGACCGGGTCGATCCGACTCCCTTGCCCATGTTCCCAGTACAGACCGTGCGTCCCCGGATGATTCGGGCGACGGCGCACTCCGGTGGTACCGGAGTCCGGCTCCGCGCCGGGGGACCGTGCTCGGCGGCAGCGCCGATCGCGGGTTCGCGCATCGGCCGTCAGGACGGCGGGGAGGGTGACCGATCACACATCAGGGCAGGAGCCCGTGGCGCCGGGCCAGGGCCACCGCTTCGTGCCGGGTTCGCGCGTCGAGTTTGGTCATCGCCTGCCGTAGATAGCTCTTGACGGTCTCCGGGCCGAGCGAGAGCCGCAGCGCCGCCTCCTGATTCGTGCAGCCGAGCGCGATCTGGGCGAGCACGTCGAGTTCGCGCCGCGACAGCCGGGGCACCTCCGCCGCCGGCTCGCCGGTCAGGACGCCGGTGAGCCGATCGCACACCCCCGACAGCTGGGCGCGCAACGCCGCGTCGCCACTGGCCGCCGCCAGCGCCCGCAGCTCGGCGTGGATCCCGCGCAGCTCCTCGGTGACCGCGGGCGTGGCGGCGGGGGCCGGCGTCGCGAGCGCGAGCATCCTGACCCGCCGGTCCACCTCGTCGCGCACCGCGATCTCGGTGGCCAGCCGCCTGCTCGCCTGCAGGATCACCTCGGTCGTGCGATCGCCGATCGGGCCCGTGCCCCTGGTCGCCGCGTACAGCACCGCGCGCGGCCGGTCGTCCACCACGACCGGCACGGCGACCACCGAGCGCAGGCCCTCGCCGCACACCGGGCCGTCGTAGTGGTGGGTGATGGTGGAGGCACCGCGATAGTCGGCCACCGAGGCGGGCCTGCGGCGGTCCATCGCCTGGCCGCCGAGCCCGGACGTGCGCAGCACCGTCAGCCCGCGCAGCCCGGTGGTGACGGTGCCGACGAACTCGGTGAGCAGCAGGGCATCCTCGTCCACCGCGCCGCCGAAGATCACCGGGACGTTCGCGCGGCGCGCCACCCAGCGGATCTCCGCGCGCAGCGCGTCACCGTCGCGGGGGCGCAACAGAGCAGTGGCCGGCATCGGTCACCCCTTTTCGGGGGTAGTGGCGAACGTGAGGTGTGCCACATTCTAAAACAAGACCTGGCGGCCCGGCCCAGGTGTTGAGGAGAACTGCGATGAGTACCGACCTGGACGCGCGAGTGCGCGACCTGCTCGAGAGTTACGACGGACCCGAGGCCAGCGCGGCCGAGTTGCTGTGTGACCGGCATCCGGCCGAGCGGATCGCCTGCACCGTCGTCGAGTCCGATCTGAGCGCGTACGAGCTGACCTACGGCGAACTGCGGGAGCGGTCCGCGCGCTTCGCGGCGGCGCTGGCCGAGCTGGGGGTGCAGCCGGGTGACCGGGTCGCGACGCTGATGGGCAAGTCCGCCGACCTGGTCGTGGCGCTGCTCGGTATCTGGCGGCGCGGCGCGGTGCACGTCCCGCTGTTCACCGCCTTCGCGCCGCCCGCGATCGGTTTCCGGCTCGCGGCCGCCCACGCGAAGGTGGTCGTCGCCGACGCCGATCAGGCGCCCAAGCTGGCCGTGAGCGCGGACATCCCCGCCGATCCGGAGCGCCGCACGATCATCGTCGGCGACACCGCCGACCCCGACGCGCTGCGGTTCGCCGAGCTGCTCGCCGCGCACCGCGCCGACGACCCGCGCGCGGCCGCGGTGGCCGTCGGCGGTGACGGCCTGCTGGTCCAGCTGTTCACCAGCGGCACCACCGGCACCCCCAAGGGCGTGCCGATTCCGGTGCGGGCGCTGGCCTCGTTCCACGCCTACCAGGAGTTCGCCCTCGACGTGCGTCCCGACGACGTCTACTGGAATGCCGCGGACCCGGGCTGGGCGTACGGCCTCTACTACGCGATCCTGGCCCCGCTGGCGACCGGCACCCGCAGCCTGCTCCTGCACGCCGGGTTCTCCGCCCCGCTCACCCTGGACGTGCTGCGCCGTTTCGGCGTCACCAACTTCGCCGCCGCGCCGACGGTCTACCGGGCACTGCGCGCGGGCGCCGACCCCGAGGGGATCACGCTGCGCCGGGCCTCGTCGGCGGGCGAACCACTCACCCCCGATGTGGTCGCCTGGTCGGAACGGGCGCTCGGAGTCGCGGTGCGCGATCACTACGGCCAGACCGAGCACGGCATGGTCATCTGCCACGCCTGGCACCCGGAGGTCGACCGCCCGGCCCCGCCCGGTTCGATGGGCACCCAGCTGCCCGGCTGGACCTGCGCGGTGCTGGCCGACGACGCCGACGTCGAGGCCGCGCCCGGCGAGATCGGCCGGGTCGCCATCGACACCGACCACAGCCCGCTGCTGTGGTTCCTCGGCTACCTCGACGCCCCCGAACGCACCGCGAGCCGGTTCACCGCCGACGGGCGCTGGTACCTCACCGGCGACGTCGGCGCCCGCGACGCGGACGGCTTCTTCCACTTCAGCTCGCGCGACGACGACGTGATCATCATGGCCGGCTACCGGATCGGCCCGTTCGAGGTCGAGAGCGTGCTGGTGCTGCACGATCAGGTCGCCGAGGCCGCCGTCGTCGGCATGCCGGACGAACTGCGCGGCGAGGTGCTCGAAGCCTTCGTCGTGCTGCGCGACGGCGCCGAGGGCGGCGCCGAGCTGACCGCCGAACTCCAGCGCCTGGTCAAGGACAAGTTCGCGGCGCACGCCTATCCCCGGCAGGTCCACTACGTGACGAGCCTGCCCAAGACACCGAGTGGCAAGGTGCAGCGATTCCTGCTGCGCGGCAAGGAGACCCGCTGATGTCCGCACTGAGCTACGCCCACGGCCTGACCGGCACCCCGCTGCTCGGCGACACCATCGGCGCGAACCTCGACCGCACCGTGGCCGCCCACCCGGACCGCGACGCGCTGATCGACCGCCCCACCGGCCGTCGCTGGACCTACCGGGAGCTGGGCGTCGCGGTCGACGCCGTCGCGACTGGCCTCGCCTGCCTCGGCATCGGCGCGGGCGACCGGGTCGGGATCTGGGCGCCCAACTGCGCGGAATGGTTCCTCGTCCAGTACGCCACGGCCAAGCTGGGCGCGGTGCTGGTCAATATCAACCCGGCCTACCGCACCAGCGAACTCGAGTACGTGCTGCGGCAGGCGGGCATCCGCCAGCTGATCGCCGCGCCGGAGTTCAAGACCTCGAACTACGTGGCGATGATCGACGAGGTCCGGCCGAACTGCCCCGACCTGGAACAGGTCCTGATCCTCGGCCGGTCGGAGTGGCAGGAGATCGCGGCCACCGAGCCCGACACCGAGCGGCTGGCCGCCATCGCCGCGACGCTGTCGGCCGACGATCCGATCAACATCCAGTACACCTCGGGCACCACCGGTTTCCCGAAGGGCGCCACGCTCAGCCACCACAACATCCTCAACAACGGCTTCTTCGTCGGCGAACTGTGCGGCTACACCGAGGTCGACCGGATCTGCGTGCCGGTGCCGTACTACCACTGCTTCGGCATGGTCATGGGCAATCTCGCGGCCACCTCGCACGGTGCGGCCGTGGTGATTCCGGCGCCCGCGTTCGACCCGGCGGCGACCCTGGCCGCCGTCGCCGGCGAGCGCTGCACCTCGCTCTACGGCGTCCCGACGATGTTCATCGCGATGCTGGCCGAACTCGACGCCGGGGCAACCCCGGATCTGTCGAGCCTGCGCACCGGCATCATGGCGGGCTCGCCATGCCCGGTGGAGGTGATGAAGCGGGTCATCGACCAGCTCGGGATGACCGAGGTGTCCATCTGTTACGGCATGACCGAGACGTCGCCGGTGTCCACCCAGACCCGCAGCGACGACAGCATCGAACGCCGCACCGCCACCGTCGGCCGGGTCGGCCCGCATCTCGAGGTGAAGGTCGTCGACCCGGCGACCGGGCGCACCCTGCCGCGCGGCGAGGCGGGCGAACTGTGCACCCGCGGCTACTCGGTGATGCTCGGCTACTGGGACCAGCCCGACAAGACGGCCGAGGCGATCGACGCGGCCCGGTGGATGCACACCGGCGACATCGGCGTCATGGACGACGACGGCTACCTCTCGGTCACCGGCCGGATCAAGGACATGGTGATCCGCGGCGGCGAGAACATCTATCCGCGCGAGATCGAGGAGTTCCTCTACACCCATCCCGATGTCGTCGACGCCCAGGTCATCGGCGTCCCCGACGACAAATACGGGGAGGAACTCATGGTCTGGCTCCGCCTGCGCGACGGCGCCCCGATCCTCGACGCCGCCGCCGTCCGCGCCTTCTGCACCGGCCGCCTGGCCCACTACAAGATCCCGCGCTACGTCCACGTCGTCGACGAGTTCCCGATGACGGTCACCGGCAAGATCCGCAAGGCCGAAATGCGGGAACTGGCCAGGGACATCCTCGGCTGACCCGCCCGCCGGACACGCGACCAGTTGCTAGCGTGTCCGGCGAATCGCGGCGTGGATCTTCCCGGTGCGCTGACCCACGCCTATCGCGCGGCGCCCGCGCGGACCAGCGAGCGCTATCCGGTCGTGCTGTACACGCCCGGCGCCGGCGTCTCGCGGATCCTCGGTACCGGTCTCGCCGAAGATCTCGCCTCCCGCGGCTACGTCGTGGTGACCATCGACCACACCTATGAAACCGGGCCCGCCGTCGAGTTTCCCGGCGGCCGGATCGTGCCCCCGGCCCCGGCACCGAACGGTTTCGACACCGCTATCCGCGCGAAGTACATCGAGGCCAGGCTGCTCGACTTCCGGTTCGTCCTCGACGCGCTCGCCCGGCTGGCGGGCGGCGAGAACCCGGACGCCGAGCGGGATCCGCTGCCCACCGATCTCGGTCGCGTGCTCGACCTCGACCGGGTCGGCGCTGTCGGTCATTCCTCCGGTGGCTACACCGCGGTGGAGGCCATGCACGAGGACCGGCGGATCGACGCGGCCGTCGACCTGGACGGTCAGATCGGCGTGGACGAGGCCTTCGGCCGCGCGGTGACCGAGGGCGTCGACCGGCCGACGCTGGTGCTGACCAGCAGCCAGATCGAGGAGGTCGGCGACGCGAATCCGTCGCTCGACGCGTTCTGGCGCTCCGCGACCGGCTGGAAACGCCATCTGGCCATCGCGAATTCGGCCCACTACGACTTCACCGACATGCCGTCGCTGGTGCCGGGGCCCGCCCGGCCGCTCACCGCGCGGTACATCGGCACCATCGACCCTGATCGGATGGCGTTTCTGGTGCGCTCCACGGTCGCGGCGATGTTCGACAAGTTCCTGCGCGAGCGCACCGATACGCCGCTCGATCGACCCGTGAACGAGCCCGAACTGACGGTGGTTCGCTGACCTGGGAGTCGGCCGGGTGTCGGGGAAGAGCTGTAGTCTCTGCGGACGTGACGACAGCGCCCGAGACCGCCCGTTCGACGTCGAACGGCACTCCGACCGACAGCACGACCGTCCTCGCCAGCGTGGGCAGGCGGATCGCCGACGAACTGGGGGTGCGCGAGACCCAGGTCCGCGCCGCCGTCGAACTGCTCGACGGCGGTTCGACGGTGCCGTTCATCGCGCGCTACCGCAAGGAGGTCACCGGCGGCCTCGACGACGCCCAGCTGCGTCAGCTCGACGAACGGCTCGGCTACCTGCGCGAGCTCGACGAGCGCCGCGGCGCGATCATCGAATCCATCCGGGGCCAGGGCAAACTCGACCCGGCGCTGCACCAGCAGATCATGCTCGCCGAGACCAAGGCCCGCCTCGAGGACATCTACCTGCCCTACAAGCCCAAGCGCCGCACCAAGGCACAGATCGCGCGCGAGGCCGGGCACGAGCCGGTGGCCGACGCGCTGATCGGCGACCCGACCACCGACCCGGCCGGCTACACCGCCGAACAGCTCGAGGGCGCCCGCGCCATCCTGGTCGAGCGCTTCGCCGAGGACGCCGACCTGGTCGGCGAACTGCGCGAACTGATGTGGAACCGCGGCCAGGTCACCTCGACGGTGCGCGCGGGCAAGGAGGAGGCGGGCGCCAAGTTCGCCGACTACTTCGAGTTCAGCGAGCCGTTCCACAAGCTGCCATCGCACCGGGTCCTGGCGCTGCTGCGCGGTGAGAAGGAAGAGGTGCTCACCCTGCACCTCGAAGCCGACACCGAGGAGCCGGCGCCCGGCGAGCGCACGATCTACGAGGGCCGGATCGCGGTCGCCGTCGGCATCGCCGACCAGGGCCGCGCCGCCGATCCGTGGCTGCTCGACACCGTGCGCTGGGCGTGGCGCACCAAGCTGCAGGTGAGCCTGGGCATCGACACCAGGATGCGGCTGCGGCAGGCCGCCGAGAAGGACGCGGTCGACGTGTTCGCCGCGAACCTGCGCGACCTGCTGCTCGCCGCGCCCGCGGGCACCCGCACCACCATGGGCCTGGACCCGGGCTACCGCACCGGTGTGAAGGTCGCCGTCGTCGACGCCACCGGCAAGGCGGTGGCGACCGAGGTCATCTACCCGCACAAGCCGCAGGGCCAGACCGAGAAGTCGCTGGCCGTGCTGGCCGCGCTGGTGGCCCGGTTCGGCGTGGAGCTGATCGCCATCGGCAACGGCACCGCCTCGCGCGAGACCGATGCCCTGGCCACCGAACTGATCTCGCGCATCCCCGAGAACAAGCCGACCAAGATCGTGGTGTCGGAAGCGGGCGCCTCGGTGTACTCGGCCTCGGCCTACGCCTCGGCCGAACTGCCCGACATGGACGTGTCGCTGCGCGGCGCGGTCTCCATCGCCCGCCGCCTGCAGGACCCGCTGGCCGAGCTGGTGAAGATCGACCCCAAGTCGATCGGTGTCGGCCAGTACCAGCACGACGTCTCCGAGACGCTGCTGGCCCGCTCGCTCGGCGCGGTCGTCGAGGACGCGGTGAACGCGGTCGGCGTCGACGTGAACACCGCCTCGGTGCCGCTGCTCTCGCGCGTGTCGGGTGTCTCCGGCTCGGTCGCGGAAAGCATTGTCGCCCATCGAGACCAGAACGGCCCCTTCCGCAGCCGGACCGCGCTGCTCGAGGTACCCCGGCTCGGCCCCAAGGCGTTCGAACAGTGCGCGGGCTTCCTGCGCATCCGCGGCGGCGACGACCCGCTCGACACCTCCGCCGTGCACCCCGAGGCGTACCCGGTGGTGCGCCGCATCCTCGAGCACACCGGCAGTCCGATGGCCGAGGTCATCGGCAACACCGGCACCCTGCGCGCGCTGCGCCCCGCCGACTTCACCGACGAGAAGTTCGGTGTGCCCACCGTCAGCGACATCATCGCCGAGCTGGAGAAGCCCGGCCGCGACCCGCGGCCGGAGTTCAAGACCGCCGAATTCGCCGCGGGCGTGGAGAAGGTCGCCGACCTGCAGCCGGGCATGGTGCTCGAGGGCGTGGTCACCAATGTGGCCGCGTTCGGCGCGTTCGTCGACGTCGGCGTGCACCAGGACGGCCTCGTGCACGTGTCGGCCATGTCGCACAACTTCGTCAAGGACCCGCGCGAAGTGGTCAAGTCCGGTGACGTCGTGAAGGTCAAGGTGCTGGAGGTCGACGTGGCCCGGCAGCGGATCGGGCTGAGTTTGCGGCTCGACGACGAGCCGGGAAAGCCCGCGCAGGGGGACAATCGTGGTGGCGGCGCACCGCGCGGCCAGGGTCGTGGTCAGGGGCGTCCGCAGGGCGGCCGTGGTCAGGGCGCGGATCGTGGACAGCAGGGGCGTGGCCAGGCCCAGCAGGGGCGTGGTGGCAACCAGCGCAAGCCCGCGGCCGAGCCCAGCGGATCGATGGCCGACGCGTTGCGCCGGGCGGGATTCGGCGGCAAGTAACTCGACGACAGGGCGGGCGGCATGCGACGGTGGCTCGAAGACGAGGTGATCGCGCACGGCCGCCTGCCCCTGTTGTGTTTCCTGCTGGGATTCATCCTCGGGTTCGTGGTCATCCGGATCAGCGTGCGGATGATCCGGGCCAAGGTGCGGTGGTGGCCGGGCAATGTCACCGCGGGTGACACCCACATCCATCACATGGTCTTCGGCGTCATCACGGTGCTGCTCACCGGCATCGGCCTGATCGCGACCGCCGAGGACTCCACCCAGGTCACCTCCAGCGTGCTCGCCGCCCTGTTCGGGATCGGCGCGGCGCTGGTGCTCGACGAGTTCGCGCTGATCTTCTACCTGCGCGATGTCTACTGGGAGGAACAGGGCCGCACCTCGGTCGACGCGGTCTTCGTCGCGCTGGCGGTGACCGGTCTGCTGCTGCTCGGCGTGCAACCGCAGACCTTCCTCGACTACGACGACTTCCGGCAGTCGCGCGGGATCGGCGTCCGGCTCGCCGTCCTCGGCACCCTGCTGCTGAACCTGGCCCTGGCGGCGATCGTGATCGTCAAGGGCAAGATCTGGACGGGCCTGTTCGGCATGTTCTTCACGCCGCTGCTGCTGATCGGCGCCATCCGGCTCAGCCGCCCCGGCGCGCCGTGGGCCCGCTGGCGCTACGGCGAGCGGCCCAAGACCATGGCGCGCGCGATCGCCAGGGAACAGCGCTATCGCCGCCCGGTGATCCGCGCCAAGATCTTCATCCAGGACCTCATCGCGGGCAAACCCGACGTCGAGCACGCCAAGACGGCGGCCGAGGCCGAGCTCGCACGGCGGGTGGTCGCGGCGCCCTCCGCACCGCCGCCGCATCCCCATCTGCTTCCGCGCAGCCGGGCCGACACCACCCCGGGTGAGTGACCGGGGTCGCCCGATTTCAGTCCGGAGTCCCTGGTCTGGCACAATGAACCGGTTGCCTCGGCCGAGTTGTGTCCGGGAGCACTCCTGTTCTGAGCATGAACCGGTCGAGCGCGTCAGTGCCGCCAGGTTCCTCTGTTCGCGCAAAGAATCCGAAAAGGTGGAAAATGAACACCCTTGACTTCGTCGACGAGAAGTCGCTGCGTAGCGATGTCCCCGATTTCCGTCCGGGCGACACCCTGAACGTGCACGTGAAGGTCATCGAAGGCTCGAAGGAGCGCATCCAGGTCTTCAAGGGCGTCGTGATCCGGCGTCAGGGCGGCGGCATCGGCGAGACCTTCACGGTCCGCAAGGTGTCCTTCGGTGTCGGTGTCGAGCGCACCTTCCCCGTGCACAGCCCCAACATCGACCACATCGATGTCGTGACCCGCGGTGACGTGCGTCGCGCCAAGCTGTACTACCTGCGCGATCTGCGCGGTAAGGCCGCCAAGATCAAGGAAAAGCGCTGATCTTGCGGTAGCTGTTCGCAGCACAGAAATTTCCGGTAGCCCGGCGCTCCGACTTCGGTCGGGGCGCCGGGCTACTCTGTTCGGCGTGGCAGACGAAAGTGGGTCGGTGTCGGTGTCCGATTCGGGCGACGAAGGTGGGCGGCGCAAGCGCAAGCGCGGCGACAAGAAGCAGCGACCGTTCTGGCAGGAGCTGCCGATTCTGATCGTGATCGCGGCCGTGATCGCCGCGCTCATGGTGACTTTCGTCGGACGGCCGTATGTGATCCCGTCGCAGTCGATGGAGAACACGCTGCTGATCGGCGATCGCATCTATGTCGAGAAGATCAGCTACTACGGTTCCGACCCCGGCCCCGGCGACGTCGTGGTCTTCGTCGGCCCGCCGTCGTGGAACGGGCACTACAAGTCGGTCCGCTCCGACAACACCGTCGTGCGCGGGCTGCAGAACTTCCTGTCCTACTTCGGGCTGGTGCCGCCGGACGAGAACGATCTCGTCAAGCGCGTCATCGCCGTAGGCGGGCAGACCGTGCAGTGCTGTGATCCGCAGGGCCGGGTGATGGTCGACGGCAAACCGCTCGACGAGCCGTACATCAAGAAGGACTACCCCTGGTTCACCGACCGCCCCAACGCCGTCTACCCGGCGGGCCGGGTGTTCGGCCCGGTGAAGGTGCCCGAGGGCAACCTGTGGGTGATGGGCGACAACCGCAACGAGTCGGCCGATTCGCGCGCCCATGTCAGCGACGATCTGCAGGGCACCGTGCCGGTGGACAACGTGCGCGGCAAGACGGTGTTCAAGATCTGGCCGCCGAGCCGGATGGGTCCGGTGCGGTCGGAGAACCCGCAGGAAAACTGACACGCGACGAGACACGGGGACAATCGAACTGTGGGGCAGGATCGGACCAACTGGCCGCCGCGGGTGGTGATGCGCCGGGCGGGCGGCTTACGCACGCTCGAGGCGGCGCTCATCCGCAGCGGCCTCGGCCCGGTGGCCGGTGTCGACGAGGCGGGCCGCGGCCCGTGCGCCGGACCGCTGGTGATCGCCGCGTGCCTGCTGGCGCCCAAGGCCTACGACAGGCTGTCCGGGCTCGACGACTCCAAGAAACTCACGGAGGCGGCCCGTGAGGAGCTGTTCCCGGTCGTTCAGCGGCTGGCCCTGGCCTACAGCGTCGTCGTGGTGCCCGCGTGGGAGATCGACGCGATCGGGATCCACGTCGCCAATATCGAGGGCATGCGCCGGGCGGTGGTCGGTCTCGGCCGCACGCCCGGCTACATCCTGACCGACGGTTTCAAGGTCCCCGGGCTGCCCGCGCCGTCGCTGCCGGTCATCGGCGGCGACGCCACGGCGGCCTGCATCGCGGCGGCCAGCATCCTGGCCAAGGTGACCAGGGACCGGATGATGGTCGAGCTGGACGGGCAGCTGCCCGGGTACGGATTCGCGGCGCACAAGGGCTACAACACGCCCGAGCACACCGCCGCGCTCCGGCAGCTCGGACCCAGTACCGAACACCGCCGGTCCTGGCGGAATGTGCGCGAGCTCGAGGTGCCGGGCGGTAGCCGAGTGGCTACCCGCCCCGCGCATGCGCGATGATGTCAGCAATGAACGCGGCGCTGCTAGAAGGAGGACGTCCCACCCGATGAGTGCTGAGGACCTCGAGAAGTACGAAACCGAGATGGAACTGTCCCTGTACCGCGAGTACAAGGACATCGTCGGTCAGTTCTCGTACGTGGTGGAGACCGAACGTCGCTTCTACCTGGCCAATTCTGTCGAATTGCGGCCGCAGAACGCCGACGGCGAGGTCTACTTCGAAGTGCGGATGAGCGATGCGTGGGTGTGGGACATGTACCGCCCGGCGCGCTTCGTCAAGCACGTACGAGTGATCACGTTCAAGGACGTGAATATCGAAGAGCTGGAGAAGCCCGACCTGCGCCTGCCGGAGTGACGGCGCGCCGCCGGCCTGGTTGTCCACAGGTCGGCGGTTGTCCACAGGGTTGTCATCCGCCCAGGTCACCGAGCCGGACACGACGACGCCGAGCGGCATGCTCGACCCGTGGCAGACAAACAGGCGCTCGGCGCATACGGGGAGAAACTCGCCGCGCAGTTCTTGCGTGAGTCGGGGATGGAGATCGTCGCCCGCAACTGGCGATGCCGATACGGCGAGCTGGACCTGATCGTCCAGGACCCGTCGGTGACGGCGTTCGTCGAGGTGAAGACGCGATCGGGCCTGGGGTTCGGCACCCCGGCCGAATCGGTCACCTTCAGCAAACAGCAGCGGATCCGCCGGCTCGCGCTGCTGTGGCTGGCCGAGCAGGACGGCCCGTGGCGCCGGATCCGGTTCGACGTGGTGTCGGTCCTGGTCCCGCGCGGACACCGGCCCGTCATCGACCACCTGGCCGGAGCCTTCTGATGGCGCTCGGTCGCGCGTTGTCTGTCGCGGTCACCGGGGTCGACGGTCAGCTGGTGGAGATCGAGGCCGATATCGGTCAGGGCCTGCCCTCGGTGAATCTGGTCGGGCTGCCCGACACGGCCTTGCAGGAGTCGCGCAACCGGGTGCGCTCGGCGGTCGCCAACACCGGGGAGAAGTGGCCCGACGGCCGGGTGATCCTGGCATTGTCCCCGGCCACGCTGCCGAAGGTGGGCAGCGTCTACGACCTGGCGCTGGCGGTCTCGGTGCTCGACGCGTCCGGGGCGGTGCCGGGGGAGCGGCTGGCGAAGACCGTTCTCCTCGGGGAGCTGGCCCTCGACGGTCGCGTCCGGCGGGTGCGCGGGGTGTTGCCCGCGGTGATCGCCGCGCGCACCGCGGGCGTACCGACGGTGGTCGTGCCGGCGGCGGCGGTGGCCGAGGCGGGGCTGGTCGAGGGGATCGAAGTGCTCGGCGCGGTCAGCCTGCGCGCGGTGGTCGCCTGGCTGCGCGGCGAAGGCGGTCTGCTGGAACCGGACGGGATGGTGCCGGACGCGCAGGCGCCCAGCGGCGACCTGAGCGATGTCGTCGGCCAGGACGAGGCCCGCTGGGCGCTGGAGGTCGCGGCGGCGGGCGGCCACCACCTGCTGCTGACCGGACCACCCGGGATCGGCAAAACGATGCTGGCGCAACGCCTTCCCGGCCTGCTGCCGCCGCTGTCGGAGGCCGAATCGCTGGAGGTCACCGCGATCCACTCGATGGCGGGCTCGCTGTCGGCCGCCCAGCCCCTGATCACGCTGGCACCGTTCGTCGCCCCGCACCACTCGACCTCGGTGACCGCCATGATCGGCGGTGGCTCCGGCATGGCGCGGCCCGGAGCCGTGAGCCGCGCGCACCGCGGGGTGCTGTTCCTCGACGAGTGCGCGGAGATCGGCACGAAAGTACTGGAGGCCCTGCGCACTCCGCTCGAGGAAGGCGAGGTGCGGATCGCCCGGCGCGACGGTGTCGCGCGCTACCCCGCCCGATTCCAACTCGTCCTCGCGGCCAACCCCTGCCCGTGCGCACCCGCCCGCGATGTCGACTGCATCTGCGCCCCACTGGCCCGCCGCCGCTACCTGGGCAAACTGTCCGGCCCGCTCCTGGACCGGATCGACATCTGGGTGCAGATGCACGGCCAGGCCGGCGCGACGTTCGGCGACGAACAGGTCGAGACCAGCGCCAGCGTCGCCGCCAGGGTCCGGCGGGCCCGCGGACTGGCCCTGGAGCGCTGGAGTGCCGACGGCTGGGCGACCAATGCCGAGGTGCCCGGACATGTGCTGCGCCAACGGTTCCGGTTGCCGCGCGAATCGATCGCACCGATCGAGACGGCCTTACGGCTGGGCCGGATGTCGGCCAGGGGCGCCGACCGGGCGATCCGTGTCGCGTGGACGGTGTGTGACCTGCGCGGTGGGGAGATACCGAGCGTGCAGGATGTGCTGTCGGCGTTGAACTTCCGGCAGCGGGGTGCGCAATGACGGACGGGCGGGCGGTGAGTGGATCGTCCGCGGTGGGTTCGGCGCAGTCGGTGGGGAAGCCTTCGGAGGTTTCGGACGGTGGCGTTGGTGGGGCGGGGTCGCCGCAGCTGCGGCCTCGGCGGTGTGAACTCGACAGCGTTCAGCCGATGTTGGGCGGGGAGGAAGCCGAGCAGCCAGAACTGGCGTCGGGCGGTGGTGTCGGTGGGACGGAGTCGGCGCAGCCTTGGCCGCCACCCGACGGTGATGGTGGAGGGCCGGTGCAGACGCTCGACAGCGTTGTGGGCGGGGCGGGGGAGGCACAACCGCAGCAGAGGCTGGATGCGGAGGTCGGTGGGGTGCGATCGGCACAGCGACGGCCGGCGTTCGACGGTGGTGTCGGTGGGCCGGGGTCGACGAGGCCGCAGCAGATGCTCGATGGTGAGGACGGCAGGGCGGGGTCTGCTCGGCCGCTGCCGTCGCTGGATGGTGGTGCTGGCGGGGCGGGGCCGGTGCCGTGGTCGGCGACCAGCGAGGTGCGTTCGGAGAAGCGATCGGGTGCGTTCGATCGCGATGTCGACGAGCGGCGGCTCGCGTGGGTGTATCTGTCGAGGGTGGTGCAGGGGCCCTGTGCCGCGTTGTCGTCGTTGATCGGTTCGGTCGGGGTGTGCGAGGCGGCCAGGGCGGTGCGCGAGCACGAACTGCCCGAGGTGTTGCGCGGCCCTACCGCTGCGCGTCGTGAGATGGATATGGCGGCGGCGGATCTGGCGCAGATGCGACAGCTGGGTGGACGGGTCATCACGCCGGACGACGACGAGTGGCCCGGCTGGCGGATGCTCGGCCTGGATCAGCTCGACAGCGAGCGTGATCGCGAGGGCGCGGTGCCGCTGGTGCTGTGGGCGCGCGGCCCGCTCTCACTGCAGGCGGCCTCCGAACGCGCTGTCGCCGTGGTCGGTTCACGATGCAGCAGCGGGTACGGGGTGCAGGTGGCGAGTGAGATCGCCGGTGACCTGGCCGGGCGCGGCTGGACCATCGTGTCCGGCGCGGCCTTCGGCATCGATGCGGCAGCGCACCGCGCGGCACTCGCCGTCGGCGGCCCGACCGTCGCCGTGCTGGCCTGCGGCGTCGACCGGCCCTACCCCGCCCAGCACGACCGTCTGCTGTCCGCCATCGCCGCCACCGGCCTCGTGCTCAGTGAATATCCGCCGGGAACAAGCGCGCAGAAGCACCGATTCTTGGCCCGCAACCGGCTCATCGCGACCCTCGGCGACGGTGTCCTCGTCGTCGAAGCCGGCCTGCGCAGCGGCGCCCGCAACACCGTGAAGTGGGCCCGCCGCCTGGGCCGCCCCGCGATGGCGGTCCCCGGCCCCGTCGGATCCGCGTCCTCGGTCGGCTGTCACCGCATGATCCGCGAGGGCGAAGCCCTGCTCGTCACCCGCGCCGAAGACGTCATCGACGAAGCAGGCCCCCTCCGCCTCCCGGTCACCGACGACACGATCGATCCCGCCGCCCACCTCCGCGGCGCCGAAGCCGACGTCTACGCCGCCCTCCCCGCCATCGGCTCCCGCCTACCGCTGGACCTGGCCCACCAATCCGGCCTCGACGTCGCGACAGTCCGCGCCGTCCTCCCCGGCCTGGAACTCGCAGACCTGGTCGGCTGCGATTCCGACGGCTGGTTCCGCACCCGAGGCAAGCGCTCGACGCGAGGTGGGCCGTCCTCGACCGGCCTATGACGAGAGAGTTCGCTGATGTCAGCGGTAGCCGGCGCTATGCATGTCAGCGGTAGGCACGTCGCCTCGCCCGGTGTCGACGCCGCGGTGCTGGAACTACTGCTGGCCGCAGGAGCCCGTGCCGCGCTGCTGGTCGCCGGGCCGACCGCGGTTCGGCCGGTGTGTCCCTATGGGATTCGTCAACCGTGCAGTGTCCAGTCGGAGCCTCAGCGAAAGTATTGGACCAGGCAGAACTCGTGCTCCTCGGGATCGCGCATGACCATGACAACTCCTTCGTCGTAGTCGTGTCGCTCGCCGGACCAGCAGCCGCCCAAGTTCTCCACCTGACGGCGACCGGCTTCGATGTCGTCAACTTCGATGTCGAGGTGGATGCGGACCTTGCCGATCTTGGGCTCGGCCACTCGTTGGAAGGTCAAGCGTGGTCTGTCGTCGAACCGCGAGCCGACGGTCGCCCATCCCGGATCATCGCCGTGTTCGGCCGTGGCGGGGATATTCAGGATCGTGCTCCAAAACGATGCCAGCCGTGTCGGGTTCGCGCAGTCGATCGTGATCCCGACCCATCGATTCGTCATGTTTACCAGCATGAACGAATCGGGTTGTCCATACCGGCGTCACGCCGGAATCGGTGCGGGTGTTCGGTAGGGCTGCTTGGCGTCAGCATCGCGTAGAGGACGTCGCGGCGTCGTCGGGCCATGCAGGTGAGAGCGGCGTTGTGCTTCTGGCACCTGCCTGCTCGGTGGGTGGTCGGGGCAATCCCGGCATAGGAAGCGAGGTGGCCGGCCGAGGGGAAAGCAGTGCCGTCGCCGACCTCGAGCAGGATGCGAGCGCCGGTCCTGACTGCGATGGCCGGAATCGAGGTCACGGCCTGGGAAAGAGGTTGATCGGCCAACATCTCGTCGATATCGGAGGCCACCTGTTTACGTTGCAGCAGAACGGTTTTCAGCGAGTCCTCGAGTTTCGGCAGCACGCTCTCCGTAGAGCGGGAGCCAGGAACGACGACGGTTCGCCCGGGCAACGGGGCCGGGATTCCTCGACCAACCGCGCGGTGATCCCGGGGCGCGTGTTCGACCGCGATGGCGGTGAGTTTGCGTCGACTCGCAGCCCGGATTCTTTCCCGGGCCGATGCAGTGAGAAAGAATCTCCAGCACGGTGAGCTGCGCGCCGGGGAGCAGTGACGTGCGAGACCGTCCGGTGGGGAAGGTGGGCGTTCGGTAGGGGGCCGGGGCGCACCTGCCCGGGGTGGTTGTGTGATGAGAGGGCGGTGCGGCGTGGTGGGTTGCGTGGGGTCGAGGGAGGGGTCACGGTGGGGAGATGGATGTGTTGCCCGACGATCTGACCGCGCTGCTCACGGAGTTCGGGCGCCATCTGCGGTTGGGGCGGAATCGGTCGGCGCACACGGTGCGGGCCTACGTCGGGGATGTGCGCTCGTTGCTCGAGCATCTGTACGCGCGGTCGGCGGATTCCTCGGTGCGGGAACTGGATCTGCCGCTGTTGCGGTCGTGGTTGGCCGAACTGGCGGCGGCCGGGGCGGCGCGCACGACGTTGTCTCGGCGAGCATCTGCCGCAAGAACTTTCACCGCCTGGCTCACCGAGACGGGGCGTCTGACCATCGACCCGGGATTGCGGTTGCAGGCGCCGAAAGCGCACCGGGTGCTGCCCGCGGTGCTGGCGCAGGGGCAGGCCGCGCAGGCTATGGATGCCGCGGAATCGGGCGCGGCCCAGCAGGATCCGATGGCACTGCGGGACCGGCTGATCGTCGAACTGTTGTACGCCACCGGAATCCGCGTCAGTGAACTGTGCGGCCTCGACATCGATGACATCGACCGGGAGCGCGCACTCGTCCGTGTCCTCGGCAAAGGCAACAAGGAACGATCGGTACCCTTCGGCGGCCCCGCCGACACCGCGCTGAACGCCTGGCTCCGCGCGGGCCGCCCGTCCCTGGTCAACGAACACTCCGGCCGGGCTCTGCTGCTCGGCCAGCGCGGCCGCCGCCTCGACCAGCGCCAAGCCCGCACCGTGGTGCACGAGGTTGTCTCGGCCATCCCCGGAGCGCCCGACCTGGGCCCGCACGGCCTGCGCCACACCGCTGCCACCCACCTGCTCGAAGGAGGCGCCGACCTGCGTGTCGTCCAGGAACTCCTCGGCCACGCCAGCATGGCCACCACCCAGCTCTACACCCACGTCTCGGTGGAACGCCTCAAACGTGTCCACGATCAGGCCCACCCTCGCGCCTGATCTCGCGGGCGATACGCCGCCGGTCCAGTTGTGAGTCCGGCGTGGTCGAGGAACGGTGAGTGCGCACGTGCGGACGATGCGGTCGGCGCGTTGCGGGGTGAGTGGGAGGTGAGACGGCAAGATGGGGGATCGGAGGTGGTCGGTGATGGCGTTGCCCGATGTCGGGGGTGAATCCGAGGACGGGGAGGAGGAACTCGACTACCGGTTCACGCTGGCCAACGAGCGGACGTTTCTGGCCTGGATCCGGACGGCGCTCGGGCTGCTCGCGGGCGGTGTCGCCGTGCATACCCTGGTGCAACCGTTGCGGCTGGCAGGGTTCGGCGGGGTCATCGCCGTGAGCTGCCTGATCATGTCGTTCGCGGTGGCGCTGGGGGCGTTCCGGCACTGGCGGCTGGTGGATGTCGCGATGCGAACCGGCCGCCCGCTGCCCGGCACCGTCCTCGTCCCGGTCCTGTCGGTCGGTGTGGCTGTCGTTGCCCTGATGGCCTGCTTGGCGGTGCTGCTGTCGTGACGCCCCCGACCTTGGCGATGGAGCGCACGGCACTGGCCTGGCGACGGACCTCGCTGGGCGCGGCGGGCTGTGCGCTGCTGTTCGCTCACCAGGTTACCGCCGACGGCTGGCCGACCAACGCGCTGCCGATGGTCGCAGCAGTGCTGTCCTTGCTGCTGAGCTTTCTCGGATGGTTCCGTGGGCGCGCTCTCCATCACGGCCGTGTGGCCGCCGGTCGCCCGGTGGTAACCGCTGCCGCCGCGGCTGTCGGACTG
The DNA here is from genome assembly GCF_040654235.1 of Nocardia sp. NPDC050718. Taxonomy (NCBI): domain Bacteria; kingdom Bacillati; phylum Actinomycetota; class Actinomycetes; order Mycobacteriales; family Nocardiaceae; genus Nocardia; species Nocardia sp. NPDC050718. The sequence goes on from NZ_JBFAHQ010000002.1 coordinate 100,158, forward strand.
GTCGCGCTCATCGCCTTCGCCGGGCTACTGGTCACTCGGCTGGTCGAGTGAGGGTACGAGCGTTCCCAGGCCCAGGCCCAGGCCCAGGCCCAGGCCCAGGCCCAGGCCCAGGCCCAGGCCCAGGCCCAGGCCCAGGCCCAGGCCCAGGCCCAGGCCCAGGCCCAAGCCCAAGCCCAAGCCCGAGATGTGCCCGAGCCCAAGCCCGTAATGTGCCCGTGCCCGTGCCCGTGCCCGTGCCCGTGATGTGCCCGCAGCGCTGAAATCCCCGCGGCCACATCACTCCGCTGCGCCTGCATGACTGCCTGTGACCTGGGACATCGGCGGAAAACTCGCTCGACGCGTTCCGCGTCGGCAATTAGTGTCGGCGGGTATGACTGCCGGAACCTCGCACACGCCTGACTCCGTGCTGCGCGAGCGGCTGCGTGCCGCGCTGAAGCCCGCGATGAAAGCTCGTGACCGCAGCGCGGTCTCGGCACTGCGGTCCGCATTGAGCGCGATCGACAATGCCGAAGCGGTCGACGCGGGCGACGCGAAGGCCGGCGCGCTGGAAGCCAGTGCGGTCGGGCTCGGCACCGCCGAAGCGCGACGCCGCGATCTCACCGAAGCCGACATCACCCAGATCGTGCATCGCGAGATCGACGAAAGGCGCACTGCCGCAGCCGAATACGACCGTCTCGGCGCTGCCGAACGCCGCGACACCCTCACCGCCGAAGCGGACGCGCTCGCCGCCCTCCTCTGACCGAGCCGTGGTGCCGAGGTAGTTGCCGGTCGCCGACTGTCAAAGCCCCGGTGGGCAACCGTTTCTGCACTGAGTGCTCTCAGAGCTGACCGGGTTTCGACCCGGCCGTGCTGGTGGCGCAGGTGCGGGCCAGGGACGTCGCGGCCTGGGCGATCCGGCGCGTTTGGCAATGGGGTTCACACCTCGTCACGGAGCCCTGCGTGTCACCGCCACGGCACGATGCCCACGTTGCCCACCGCAGCACGGCGCGCTGCATGGTGGCGTCGCAACGCAGACCCTGGGTGGCCGCGTCGCGGATGCTGAGCCGTTCTGGCTTCGTCGGGGTCTCGATCCCGCGTAACTCCGCTGCGGTGCGAGCTGCCGTGACCCCGCCGCAGCGGACCTCCACATGGCCCCGCTGCGCCACGAGTTTGCGGAGCCCACCGGGTGCCACGGAGCGGCACCTAGCTTCGCGACGGCCATCTTTGGGGGTGAGCCCCGCGGAAGATGCGGAAGATACTGAGTCGGCGCGGCACCCCAGTCCGGTGGTGGATCCAGCCCTGTCGTACCGGCCTCTCACAGCACCGGTCTGGGGAACGACTGTGCAGCTCAGTGGCCGGTGGGCAAGGTTTTCAGGTACCGGTGCGCGAACCAGCGCTGGATCAGCCGGACGACGGGCCCGCCGAGCGCCACGTACCAGGCGCCGGGGCGGGAGAAGGCGGTGATCAGGCCGTAGACGGTGTCGTCGGCGGGGTCGTATTCCACGGCGAACAGTTCCTCGCCGATCTCGGGATGGCCGGGCAGGGTGCCGTAGGCGAAGCCGCGACGGTCCGGTTCGTCGAGGACGTAGACCACTCGGCACGGCGCGACGATGCCGATCGGGCCGAGACCGATACGTACCGTCAATTCCGTTCCCGCCACCGCGGTTTTGGTATCGGCCCGCTGGAAGATACCGGTGCCTTTCTGCATCCCGAACGCGAGGATGTGGGTGGCGGCCCGGTCGAACAGTGCGCGGCCGTGGCCGATCGGGCGCCGGAGCTCGAACCGGTGGTAGCCCGCCGGGAAGGTCGCACGGGTGGCACCTACCTCGGGGTAGGTGAAGGGCGCTGATTCCGCTGACACACCCCGATTGTCGTCCCGCGATCGAGACGGATGTACCCGGTGCCGTGGAGTGCTTCGTCACAGCACCGGGTCCAGCGGCTTCAGCCGAACGGGGACCTCGTGCAGCAGGCCCAGCGGGTCGATGTACTCGCGCCGCGCGTGCTCGCTCGCGTCTCGCCGGGCACCCCAGTGCAGGCAGGCGGCGGCCGGACACCCCTCGTGCCCGGCCACCAGGGTCCCGATCGGGGTTCCCCTGCCGACCCGGCTCCCCACCGCGACCTGTGCCCGCACCGGCTCGTACGTGGTGCGCAGCCCGCCGGGATGGTCGATCGACACCACCGGTTTGTCCGCCACGACACCGGCGAAGACCACGATGCCCTCGCCCGCCGCCAGCACCGGCTGTCCCTCGCTGCCCGCCAGGTCGACTCCGCGATGACCGGGCAGCCAGTTCCGTTCCGGCTTGTCGAACCGTCGCTCCACGGTCGGCCGCGGCCGCAGCGGCCAGCCGAACGTGCCTTGCTCGGCTCCCCCGACCGGCGCGGCACCGCAGACCAGCACCGCCGCCAATGACATCACCGCCGCACCGAAACAGGCTCCTGTCCGTACTCCCCGTGACGAACCGAACGCCGAGCTCGCCCGTGCGTGGTCCCGGTGGTGCGCGCGATCGGCGGTTTCCGCTCGTCGCGTGGCGGACCGACGCCGCACCTGCCGTACCGCTCGATCGCTCACGACGCCACCGCGCACGGTGCCCACACCGGCTCAGCGATGCGGTCGCGGCGCGGGAACCCGCTGCGGCGTGATCAAGGTCTGCACCAGATCGCGCAGCGCGGCAGGCAACCCGGCCGCCGACCCACCGCCACCACCCCGGACGACGATCTCCACCTCGACCGGAGCTCCCACCCGGCCCCGCTCGCCGGCGTTCGGCGCCGTGGTCAGATCGCGCACGGTCACCCGGACCGGAACCGGCGCCGCGTCGGAGCGCGGGGGAGGAGTCGGCGCCGCGGCCCCGTGCCGCTCGGGCGCAGTCGCGGCACCGCCACCGGAACACACCGGGGCGGCGGGATGCGCCGCAACGGGCGCCGCCAGCACACCCGCCGCGCACAGCAGCGGAAACGTCGAGATCAGAGTTCGTGTGAAGATGTTCATGTCTTCACTTTCGGCGGCGAACACCCCGGCCGGGCCGTCGGATCGGCAACTGGGGACAACCTCGACCGATGTGGATACCGCGCACTTCACCACCTGTTTCGGCGGTCGTGGCCAGGGGGCGATTTCGGGCCTGGCCGCCCTCCGCGTAGACTGATCAACGCGGTTTGTGCTGTGCACAGCAGGAACCGACTTCGCGCGCCACCCGTGCTCGTCCATCCGGTCGCCGCTCGCAACGCAGGCAGTCCGTGAGGGCATGTCCGTGCGAGTTCTCCGATGGATGGACAGTGGAATCGTCGGCTGGTCCCGGTCTCGCAGACCTGGGTCCGGCGGTTTCGGTGGCGCCAGGGCAGTCGATCGCCGATCGGCTGCGTCAACCGGCAACGAAAGAGAGATACGGGAGCTATGGCTGTCGTAACCATGAAGCAGCTGCTCGACAGCGGCGCGCACTTCGGGCACCAGACTCGTCGGTGGAACCCGAAGATGAAGCGGTTCATCTTCACCGACCGCAACGGCATCTACATCATCGACCTGCAGCAGACGCTGACCTACATCGACAAGGCCTACGAGTTCGTCAAGGAGACCGTCGCCCACGGTGGCACCGTTCTCTTCGTCGGCACCAAGAAGCAGGCCCAGGAGTCGATCGCGGCCGAGGCGACTCGCGTCGGAATGCCCTACGTCAACCAGCGCTGGCTGGGTGGCATGCTCACCAACTTCTCGACCGTCCACAAGCGCCTGCAGCGCCTGAAGGAGCTCGAGGCCATGGAGCAGACCGGTGGCTTCGAGGGTCGCACCAAGAAGGAAATCCTCATGCTGACGCGTGAGATGACCAAGCTGGACCGCACCCTCGGTGGTATCCGCGACATGGCCAAGGTGCCCTCGGCCATCTGGGTCGTCGACACCAACAAGGAGCACATCGCCGTCGGCGAGGCGCGCAAGCTGAACATCCCGGTCATCGCGATCCTGGACACCAACTGCGATCCCGACCTGGTCGACTACCCGATCCCGGGTAACGACGACGCGATCCGTTCCGCCGCTCTGCTCACCAAGGTCGTCGCCTCCGCGGTGGCCGAGGGCGTGCAGGCCCGCGCGGGCCAGGCTTCCGGCGACGCGAAGCCCGAGGCCGGCGCCGGTGAGCCGCTCGCCGAGTGGGAGCAGGAGCTGCTGGCTCAGGCGACCCCGGCCGCCGAGGTCGCCGCCGAGACGCCCGCCGAGGCCGAGGCCGAGGTCAAGGCCGACCCGGCGCAGCACACCCCGGCCGACTTCTGAGCTGATCGGTAGCTCTACGTTCACCTTGCCGGCCCTTCTGAATTCAGAAGCGGTCGGCAAGGTGGTGTAAACACCCAAGCACCCCACACACGAGGAGGCTCGCCCCCGATGGCGAACTACACCGCTGCTGACGTGAAGCGGCTCCGCGAGCTCACCGGCTCCGGCATGATGGACTGCAAGAACGCGCTGGCCGAGTCCGACGGCGATTTCGACAAGGCCGTCGAGGTGCTGCGCATCAAGGGCGCCAAGGACGTCGGCAAGCGCGCCGAGCGTGCGACCGCCGAGGGTCTGGTCATCGCCAAGGACGGCGTCATGGTCGAGATCAACTCCGAGACCGACTTCGTCGCCAAGAACGCCGAGTTCCAGGAGCTGGCCGACGCGGTCGTCACCGCCGCCGCGGCCGGCAAGCCTGCCGACCTCGACGCCCTGAAGGCGCTGAAGCTGGACAACGGCACCGTCGACGACGCCGTGCAGGCGCTGTCGGCCAAGATCGGCGAGAAGCTGGAACTGCGTCGCGTCGTGGCCTTCGACGGCCCGGTCGCCACCTACCTGCACAAGCGTGCGTCGGACCTGCCGCCCGCCGTCGGCGTGCTCGTCGAGTACACCGGTGAAGGCGATGCCGCCGCCGAGGCCGCCCGCGCCGCCGCCATGCAGGTCGCCGCGCTCAAGGCCCGTTACGTCACCCGTGACGAGGTCCCGGCCGACCTGGTCGAGAACGAGCGTCGCGTCGCCGAGGCCACCGCCCGCGAAGAGGGCAAGCCCGAGGCCGCGCTGCCGAAGATCACCGAGGGCCGCGTCAACGGCTTCTTCAAGGACGTCGTCCTGCTTGAGCAGGCGTCGGTCACCGACTCGAAGAAGACCGTCAAGGCCCTCCTGGACGAGGCCGGTGTCACCCTGACCCGCTTCGCCCGCTTCGAGGTCGGCCAGGCCTGATCCGCCTGAACGAGAGCCCCTCGGGAGCAGCGTCCGTCTGCCCCCGAGGGGCTCTTGCCGATTCCTGACGGCATCTGCCCCCGGTTCCGGGGTCTCCGCGTTGCGCAAGGGGGTCTTGTGCGGTGACGGGAACCGGATAAGGCAGGATGGATGCCGCTTCGCCTTGCTGTGCGGCCGATTCGCGTGCCCGCAGTTCGACCCATATCGACCTTGCCGAAGGAGACGAACACCCATGACCGACCCGGGTACCGACCGCCCTGGATACCGCCGGGTGCTGCTGAAGCTGGGTGGGGAGATGTTCGGTGGCGGCGGGGTCGGTCTCGACCCGGATGTCGTGCAGACCGTGGCCGAGCAGATCGCCGAGATCGTCGAGACCGGCGTCCAGGTGGCCGTGGTGATCGGTGGCGGCAACTTCTTCCGCGGCGCCGAGCTGGAGGAGCGCGGCATGGAACGCGCCCGCTCGGACTACATGGGCATGCTCGGCACCGTGATGAACAGCCTTGCGCTACAGGACTTCCTCCAGCAGCAGGGGGTGGACACGCGCGTGCAGACCGCCATCACCATGGGCCAGGTCGCCGAGCCGTACCTCCCGCTGCGGGCCAAGCGGCACCTGGAGAAGGGCCGCGTCGTGATCTTCGGTGCGGGCATGGGCATGCCCTACTTCTCCACCGACACCACCGCCGCCCAGCGCGCGCTCGAGATCGGCGCCGAGGTCGTGCTGATGGCGAAGGCGGTCGACGGCGTGTTCGACGCCGACCCGCGCGTGGACGCGAACGCGAGCATGTTCACCGAGATCACCCACAAGGAAGTGATCGAGAAGGGGCTGAAGGTGGCCGATGCGACCGCCTTCAGCTTGTGCATGGACAACCAGATGCCGATTCTGGTGTTCAATCTGTTGACCAAGGGCAACATTGCCCGCGCAGTCGCCGGTGAGCACATCGGCACCTTGGTTCGGTCCTGATCCCGCAACCGCGGAAGATGACGATGACGACGCTGTGGAGGAACCGGTCGTGATTGATGAAGCGCTCTTCGATGCCGAGGAGAAGATGGAGAAGGCCGTCTCGGTGGCGAAGGACGACCTCGGAACCATCCGCACCGGCCGCGCCAACCCGGGCATGTTCGCCCGCGTCGTGGTCGACTACTACGGTTCGCTGACGCCGATCACCCAAATGTCGAGCATCACCGTGCCGGAGCCGCGCATGGTGGTGATCAAGCCCTACGAGCAGAGCCAGCTCGGCCCGATCGAGAACGCGATCCGCAATTCCGACCTGGGCGTGAACCCGACCAACAACGGTGACATCCTGCGCATCACGGTCCCGCAGCTCACCGAGGAGCGGCGCCGCGAGATGGTCAAGATGGCCAAGGGCAAGGGTGAGGACGCCAAGGTCTCGATTCGCAACGTCCGTCGCAAGGCGATGGACGAACTGGGCCGGATCCAGAAGGATGGCGAGGCGGGTGAGGACGAGGTCGGGCGCGCCGAGAAGGAGCTCGACAAGACCACCGCCAAGTACGTGGGCCAGATCGATGAGCTGGTCAAGCACAAGGAAGCCGAACTGCTCGAGGTCTGAGCGCAGATCTCGCCAGTCCCGCTCGTGCGGGGGATGAACGGAACGACGAGTTGAGCGACGGGACAATCGTGGCCGAAGACGCCGCCGCCACCGGAGCGGCACCGGAGCCGACGCCGGACCAGGTCGAGGAGACCGGCGCGGCGCCGCAGACACCGGACGACCAGGCGCCTGCCGAGCCGCAGGCGCCCGCGTCGCGCGCGGGACGCAATCTGCCCGCGGCACTCGCGGTCGGGTTCGGGCTCGGTCTGTCGCTCATCGCGATCCTGCTGTTCGTCCCCAAGGTGTTCATCGGGGTGGTGGGCGCGGCGGTCGCCGTCGCGACCTGGGAGGTCGCCAAGCGGCTGCGGGAGGCCGACGTCCTGGTCCCGCGGATCCCGCTGCTGGTCGGCGGCCAGGCGGTGTTCTGGCTGGGCTGGCCGTGGGGTGCACAGGGCGTGGTCGGCGCGTTCGCCGCGACGGCGCTGGTCTGCATGGTGTGGCGGCTGTTCGACCACGGGTTGAGCACCGCGCCCAAGAACTTCCTGCGCGACACCGCGATCACGCTGTTCACGCTCACCTGGATCCCGCTGCTGGCCGCGTTCTCGACGCTGCTGCTGCTCGAACCCGACGGCAACCTGCGGGTGCTGACGTTCATGATCCTGGTCGTCTGCTCCGATGTCGGCGGTTATGTCGCCGGCGTGCTGTTCGGCAGGCATCCGATGGTGCCCGCGATCAGCCCGAAGAAGTCGTGGGAAGGATTCTGCGGGTCGCTGGTGTTCAGCGTGATCGGTGGTCTGCTGACCGTCACGCTGCTGCTCGAGGCGAACTCGATGATCGGTGTCGTCCTCGGCATCGGCCTGGTGGTGGTGGCCACCTGCGGCGACCTGATCGAGTCGCAGATCAAGCGCGAACTCGGCATCAAGGACATGGGCACGATGCTGCCCGGCCACGGCGGCATCATGGACCGCCTCGACTCGATGCTGCCCTCGGCGTTCGTGTCCTGGCTGGTGCTCAGCGCGCTGCTCTGAGCCTCAGGGCTTCTTGGCGGCGTGCCGGAGCTGCAGGATCCGCACCCCACCGACCAGTCCCATCACCAGCGCGCCCGCGATCACCGACAGCAGCACGGTGATGCCGAGCGGCAGCGAGAAGTCCCAGAACAGCAGGTTCACCTGGGCCTGGTCGAGGTTCTGGATGATGAAGATCAGCAGCACGATGCCGATGATCGCGGCCGCGAGCAGGCCGATCCAGGCGTAGCCGGTGCGCGAACCGTGCACCCCGGGCGGGGTGACGCGCTTGGCCGGGGCCTGCTTGTCCTTGCGGTGCTGGGTCCCGGTCGGCTCGCTGGTCGGTGCGGCGGGCTCGTGTTCGGCCGGTGACGCACCCGATTCGGCATTGGTGGACATGGTTCGATCATGGCCGACAGCTATCACCGGTGCACGCATCTTCTCGATAACGGCGTTCGGCGTGGCGGCCCGGCGACCGGGCCCGCCACCTCGTTTGGGACAATGGTGGAATTATGGCCACCTCCCTGCCCCTCGTGTTCGATGCCCCGCGTCGCGGTCTGCCGCCGCGCCACCTCGCCGACCTCGACGCGGACGAGCGCAAGGTCGCGGTGCAGGAGCTGGGACTGCCGAAGTTCCGCGCCGACCAGCTGGCCCGCCAGTACTACGGCAGGCTGCAGGCCGACCCGGCGCTGATGACCGATCTGCCCGCCGACGTGCGCGAGAAGGTCGGCGAGACGCTGTTCCCGCCGCTGCTGTCGGTGGTCCGCCACCTCGCCTGCGACGAGGGCGACACCCGCAAGACGCTCTGGCGCGCCCACGACGGCACCCTGCTGGAGAGCGTGCTCATGCGCTACCCCGACCGCAACACGCTGTGCATCTCCAGCCAGGCGGGCTGCGGCATGGCGTGCCCGTTCTGCGCGACCGGCCAGGCCGGGCTCAACCGCAACCTCTCGACCGCGGAGATCGTCGACCAGGTGCGGGCCGCGGCCGCGGCGCTGCGCGACGGTGAGGTGCACGGCGGCCCCGGCCGGCTGTCCAACATCGTGTTCATGGGGATGGGCGAGCCGCTGGCCAACTACAAGCGGGTGGTCAACGCGGTCCGCCGGATCACCTCGCCCGCGCCCGACGGTCTGGGTATCTCGCAGCGTTCGGTGACGGTGTCGACCGTCGGCCTGGCGCCCGCCATCCGCAAACTGGCCGACGAGGACATGTCGGTGCGGCTCGCGGTCTCGCTGCACACCCCCGACGACGAACTGCGCGACACCCTGGTCCCGGTGAACAACCGCTGGTCGATCGCCGAGGTGCTCGACGCGGCGCGCTACTACGCCGACAAGTCCGGTCGCCGGGTGTCGATCGAGTACGCGTTGATCCGCGACGTCAACGATCAGCCGTGGCGGGCGGACCTGCTCGGCAAGAAGCTGCACAAGGCACTGGGCCCGCTGGTGCACGTGAACCTGATCCCGCTCAACCCGACGCCGGGCAGCGAGTGGGATGCCAGCCCGAAGCCGGTCGAGAAGGAGTTCGTGCGCCGGGTGATCGCCCAGGGTGTCTCCTGCACGGTGCGCGACACCCGCGGTCAGGAGATCGCCGCGGCCTGCGGTCAGCTCGCCGCAGAAGGCTGATCTACTCGATGACGTACGGCTGCGTGAAGTCGTCGTAGGGGAGCGGCCCGTCGACGAAGGCGTTCACCGTCAGCGTGTTGAGGGTGATGTCGCCGCCGTGGTTGTCCAGGAAGGCGATATCGGAGGCGTCGCGGCCGGTGGCGATGCGGACCAGGCTGGGGCGCGGGGCCAGGCAGGTGGGATCGAGCGTGTGCCACCTGCCGTCGACGTAGGCCTCGGCGACGGCGTGGAAGTCCATCGGCACGCACCCGGGGGCGTAGACGGCGGCCACTCGCGCCGGGATGCCGACCGCGCGCAGGAGGGCGACGACCAGGTGGGAGAAGTCGCGGCAGACGCCGGTGCCCGACAGCAGGGTCTCGACCGCGCCGTCGATCGGGGCGCTGCTGCCGGAGACGTAGGAGATCCGCCTGCCCACCCACGCCGCCACCCGCGCGGGCATCTCCGGATCGACGATGCCGTAGCCGAATTCCGCGGCGGCGTAGCCGAGTAGCTTGTCCGACTCGGCGTAGCGGCTCGGCCGCCGGTACAGCGCGATCTCGTAGTCGGTGGCCGGTGCGGGGGTCGCGGTGCCGAACACCGTCGCCTGGTAGTCCAGCCGGAGTGTGCCCGCCTTGGCGTCGAGCACGTGCAGCCGGGAATGGTGCGGGCCGATGACCTCGCGCGGGGTGACGTACTCGCCGTCGAGTACGCAGGTCATGGACTCGATCAGGTCGAGGCCCGGCTGGCGGGCCACGGCGATCTGCCACTGCAGCACCGCGTCGGCGTGGACCGTGATCTCCATGCTCGCGGACACATCACGCTTCACGGCTCCAGCCTGACAGGCCGGGGCGCGCGGGGCGACTCGAACACGGGCGTCCGCCGGTCGCGAAGTCACAACGGATGGGGTGCCGGGCCGAGATCGGCGGCTGCCGCGCCGCGCATCCGCCGCCGCCCGATCGCGTTGCGGCCCAGGCGTTACCGGCGCGGGACCGGATCGAGCCCCGCGTCCGAGATCGTTGACTATGGCGCGCGGAACAGCCTCTGTCACAGTCACTCTCGAACTCGAGGCGGGCAACGCCTCCCTCATGGTTCTCGGCAAGATGCTCGGTCCCACCGGTATCCCGCCGTTCGAAGTCAAACGCCGCTACGACGCGGCGACGGCCGATCAGCGCGGGGAGATCATCCCCGCCGTCATCACGATCGATGCCCGCAAACGCTGGACCATGCGGCTCAAGACGCCGCCGACCGCCTCGCTCATCCGCAAAGCCCTCGGTAAGCCGGGCTCACCCCGTCCCGGCCACAAGCCGGTGGGCGCGCTGTCGCGGGAACAGTTGCGGCGCATCGCCATCCGCAAACTGCCTGATCTGAACACGACCGACGTGGAGGCCGCGATGCGGATCGTGGCGGGCACCGCCCGGTCGATGGGCGTGCGGATCGAGGAGTGAGCCGGGCGGCGAGCTCGGTCCCGCCCGGCGATCGTCGGCCGCCGCGGCACGATGTCCGCTGCCGCGCGGTCAGGCGTTAGGTTGGTGGTGGCCGACCGGTGGGATGCGCAGCGGCGGCCGGGACCGGACCAGGGGGAACCATGCTTGCGACGGGCGACGTCTTCGCCGGCTACGCGATCGAACGTCGACTCGGGCGCGGCGGGATGGGGTCGGTGTATCTGGCCAGGCACCCGCGTCTGCCCCGGCAGATCGCGCTCAAGGTGCTGAATCCGGAGTTGTTCGCCGACACCGAGATCCGTGCGCGCTTCGAACGGGAAGCCGATCTGGCGGCGCAGCTGGAGCACCCGCAGATCGTCACGGTGTACGACCGCGGTGTCGACGACGGGCGGCTGTGGATCAGCATGCAGTTCGTCGACGGGGTCGACGCCGCGACCATCGACCACCCCGTGCCGGTCGACCGGGCCCTGCACATCGTCGAGGGCACCGCGGCCGCACTGGACCACGCGCACCGCAACGGTGTCCTGCATCGCGACGTGAAACCGGCCAATATCCTGCTGGCCGCGGGGGAGGGCCGGGAGCGGGTGCTGCTCACCGACTTCGGCATCGCCCGCCCCCGGGATGACGTGCACCATCTGACGCAGACCGGCACCTTCACCGCCACCCTCGCGTACGCCTCGCCCGAGCAGCTGACCGGCGCTCACCTGGATCACCGCTCCGACCAGTATTCGCTGGCCTGCACGCTGTACTCGCTGCTCACCGGGGTGGCGCCGTTCGAGGCGACCAATCCGGTCCAGGTCATCCAGGGCCACCTCCAGTCGCCGCCGCCGTCGCTGCGCGCGTTCCGGCCCGATCTGCCCGTCGCGCTGGACGCTGTGCTGGCTCGCGCGCTGGCCAAGCGTCCCGCCGATCGCTTCGACTCGTGTGCGGAGTTCGCGGCCGTCGCGCGCCGTGCGGTGCAGGGGACCGGTGCGCAGCCGACCGTGTTCGCCGGGCAGCCCCTGCCGGTCGGGATCCAGGGGAATCCGATCGGGCACGTCCCGCCGCCGCGTCCGGCTCCGGGTTACCCCCAGCGCCCGCCCGGTGGTCCGCGCCCGCAGGGTCGGGCTCCTGTCCCGCCGCCGCGCCGCCGTGCCGGCAGGCTGGTCGCGGCCGTGATCGTCGGTGCGCTCGTCCTCGGCGGGGGGATCTGGGCCTGGCAGGACGACACCGGGATCATCGCGCAGCAGCTCGAACGGTCGGTTGGGCACCGCGATCTGAGGGCGATGTCGGCCGCGTTTCCCGGCATGCTGCCGCCGTCCTCGGACAAGAACGACGGATACGGCGGCACGTACTGCAAGGGCGCGCCGGTGTGGAAGTCGTTCTACACGATCGACAAAGGCGGGCTGCGGAACTTCAACGACTGGCAGGCCCGGTGGGAATGCCTGGACCCGGACGACGACGCTCTCGCCTACCGCTTCTACAGTTTCGCCACCGTCGAGGCCGCCCGGTCGGCGGTGAGCGGCTTCGTCGCGGAATCGACCGACCGCGGAACCGTCACCATCGGCACCCGGCAGAACCACCGGCTCTTCTCCACCGACGAGTACAACGGCGAACGGGCGACGATTCTCACGAGTTTCACCGATCCGGATCGCGCCAGGTTCGTGTTGCTCGCCATGCCGCAGATGCGCGGCGCCAAGGGCGACAACCAGCGATGGCTCGACGATCTGGAGGCGCGGTTGGCCAAGGCACCGCTCTGACCGGGTCGCCGGGCGCCGCGCTGGCCCGCCGCGCTGACTCCGGGTTTTGGTAGGGTCCTCACGCGTCGGACGACGCGGGAGATGCGGGGGCAGTCAGTGATTTCCGACGGGACGGTTTTCGCCGGATACACCATCGAACGTCAACTCGGCCGTGGCGGAATGGGATCGGTATATCTGGCCCGGCACCCGCGTCTGCCCCGGCAGACCGCGCTCAAGCTGCTGAACCCGGAGTTGTTCGCCGACACCGAGATCCGTGCCCGGTTCGAGCGGGAAGCGGATCTGGCCGCGCAGCTGGAGCATCCGAACATCGTCACGGTGTACGACCGGGGTGTCGACGATGGGCGGCTGTGGATCAGCATGCAGTTCGTCGACGGGGTCGACGCGGCGACCATCGCGCATCCGGTGCCCGTCGAGCGGGCGCTGCGCATCGTCGAGGGTACGGCGGCGGCGCTCGATCACGCGCACCGCAACGGAGTGCTCCATCGCGACGTGAAGCCCGCCAATATCCTGCTGGCCGACTCCGACGGCCGGGAGCGGGTGCTGCTCACCGACTTCGGCATCGCCCGGCCCCGGGATGACGTGCACCACCTGACGCAGACCGGCACCTTCACCGCCACCCTGGCGTACGCCTCGCCCGAGCAGCTGACCGGCGCTCACCTGGACCACCGCTCCGACCAGTACTCGCTGGCCTGCACGCTGTACTCGCTGCTCACCGGGGTGGCGCCGTTCGAGGCGACCAATCCGGTACTGGTCATCCAGGGTCATCTGCAATCGCCGCCGCCATCGTTGCGTGCGCACCGACCCGATCTGCCTGCCGCGCTGGACGCCGTCCTGGCTCGCGCGCTGGCCAAGCGTCCCGCCGATCGCTTTGGCTCGTGTGCCGAATTCGCCGCAGCCGCGCGGCGCGCGCTGAGCGGCACCGGTGCGCAGCCCACCGTGTTCGCGGGGCAGTCGATGCCGCAGCATCCGCAGGCGCGTCCCCAGCTGCCGCATCCCGTTGTGCCGCAGCCCTATCCGGGGTACGGGCAGCCACCCGCGCGGCCCTATCCCGGTCGTCCGGTCCCGCCGCCGCGCCGCAACTGGACGCCGGTGGTCCTGCTCGCGGTGCTGGCGCTGATCCTCGGCGCGACGTACTGGGTGTGGCAGGACGACAGTTCCCCGCTGGCCGACGCCATGCACCGCTCCGCCGGTCACAAGGACATGGACGCGCTCCACGCCGCCTTCCCGCAGATGCTGCCCGACGGGTACGACAGCGGGCGGGTGCTCGGGGACCGGCTGTGCTCGGGCCGGTTGGAGCCGTCGAAGTACGGCGAGGAGTGGATGAAGACCTTCAACGGCTACCAGGCGAAATGGGACTGCGCCGACAACTTCGTCGGCGATACGCACTACGCCTTCTTCACCTATCCCACCGCCGCGGCCGCCGCCGATGTCGTCGCTCGCTTCCGGCAGCAGACGAAGGACCACGGTCAGGCGACGAGCGGCACCCGCACCGACGACCGGCGGGAGCGGACCAGCGGTGGTCAGTACGTCGGTTCTGCCGTGGTCTCGACGTTCTCCGACCCCGCGCGGGCGCGCTGGGTGCTGCTGTTCTATCGCGGCTCCGACGACACGCCCTTCGCGGGCAATACGGTGGAGAAGAACATGCCGGTCCTGATCTCCGACGTCGCGGGCTTCCCGCTGGGCTGAGTCCGGCCCCGCGCGACCCCCGCACCGGGGCGAACGGTGTTTGGTAGGGTCCACTCCCGTCGGACGACGAGCGAGATTCGGGGGTCAGAGTGGTTTCTGACGGGACGGTATTCGCCGGATACACGATCGACCGGCAGCTGGGCCGCGGCGGGATGGGGTCGGTGTATCTGGCCAGGCATCCCCGGCTGCCGCGCTGGACCGCGCTCAAGCTGCTGAATCAGGAGCTGTACTCCGACAAGGAGATCAGGGCCAGGTTCGAGCGGGAAGCCGATCTGGTTGCCCAGCTCGACCACCCCAACATCGTGACCGTCTTCGACCGGGGCGTCGAAGGCGATCAGCTGTGGATCAGCATGCAGTACATCGACGGGGTCGACGCGTCCACGCTGGATCCGCGGTCGCTGCCGCCGGACCGGGCGGTGCAGATCATCGGCGAGACCGCCGCCGCGCTCGACTACGCGCATCGCGCCGGGGTCCTGCACCGGGATGTGAAGCCCGCCAATATCCTGCTCGCCCGATCCAACAGTCAGGAGCGGGTGTACCTCACCGATTTCGGGATCGCCCGGCTGCGTGACGATTCCGGTCACCTCACCGAGACGGGGTCGTTCACCGCGACACTCGCCTACGCCGCGCCCGAACAGCTCACCGGCGTCCCGCTCGATCACCGCGCCGACCAGTACTCGCTGGCCTGCACCCTGTACTCGCTGCTGACCGGTACCGCGCCGTACGAGGCGCCCAGCCCGGCCGCGGTCATCACCGGGCATCTGCAGGCACCGCCGCCACCGGTCAGTCCGCGCCGCGCCGGGCTGCCGCCGGTGCTCGACGCCGTGATGGCCCGCGCGCTCGCCAAGCGGCCCGCCGACCGGTTCTCCTCCTGCGAGGAATTCGTCGACGCCGTGCAGCGGGCGCTGCGCTCCGGGACCGGCGCCGCACCGACGGCACGGCCCACCTCGGGGGCGCATCCGCAGCCGTTCGTCGGGATGGCGCCGATGACGCCGGTGCATGTGCCGGGTGCGCCGTACCCGGTGAACCGCCCGCCGGTGCCCCCGTATCAGCCGGTCGCGCCGCGCCCGGTCGCGCCGCAGGCGTGGCAGCGGCCGGTGCCGCCGCCGACGCCGTATCCCGCGCCGTCGCGCAGCGGGTGGGGCTCGGTGCTGACCACGTTCCTGATCCTGATCGCCGTCGTCGGGTCGATCATCGCCGTGCTGTGGGTGCTGTCGAACCTGTGATCGGTGGTCGGGGCTGCCCGGCGGGTGCCATATTCTGGTCAGAATGAGCGACTTCGACGTCACCGCCGCCGACTCCATCGACCTCGCCCGGCTGCGTCGCTTCGTCGCGGTCGCCGAGGAACTGCACTTCGCCAGGGCCGCGAAGGGTCTGCGGATCTCCCGGCAGAGCCTCAGCGCGACCGTCATCGAGCTGGAGGGCGAGCTCGGCACCAGGGTGTTCGTCCCCGGCGCGTCGCCCACCCAGCTGACCGAGGACGGTGCCGCGCTGCTGCACCACGCCAGGGCGCTGATCAGCGCGCGGGAGCAGGCCGAGCGGGAGCAGAAGCCGGACGCGCCCGCGAGCCTGCGGGTCGGGTTCGTGCCGGGTGTCACCGTGTCGAAGTGGGCGCGGATCTGGAGTGACCGGCTGCCGGACCATCCGCTCGAGGTCGTCGGGGTCGCCCAGGGCGAGCAGGAGAGCGCGCTGCGCGAGGGCCGGATCGACCTGTGCTTCGTCCGGCTGCCGATCGACCGCACCGCGATGAACGCCATTCCGCTGTGGCGGGAGACGCCGGTCGCGGTCGTGCAGAAGGACGACGCGCTCTCGCTGCTGGACACGATCACCCCCGCCGACCTGGCCGAGGAGCGGCTCCAGGACGGCGCCGATCTCGATCAGGCCGCCGACACCCTGGCGCTGGTCGCCGCGGTCGGCGGCGCGACGATCGTGCCGCAGTCGATCGCCCGGCTGCACCACCGGCGCGACCTGGTCTACCGGCCGATCAGCGAGACCGAGTTCACCGAGATCGCGCTGGCCTGGCCCGCGGGCACCGACAGCGAACTGCTCGAGGAGTTCGTCGGGATCGTGCGCGGCCGATCGGCGAACAGCTCGCGCGGAGCGGTGGCGGCGGAGCCGCAGCGGCGGGCGCCCGAGCCCGCCCGCAAGAGCACCGCGAAGAAGCAGGCGGCCAAGCAGCAGCCCGCTCGTCAGGGCAAGGGCCGCAAGACCGGCGCGCGCCGCGGCCGCTGACGCCGCACACACGACAACGCCCGCGGCGCGAGAAGATCGCTGCCGCAGGCGTTGTCGAAGAAGCCGGAATTACCGAGGGATGCGCTGGGTGAGCGAGTCGACGACCAGGATCACCGCGATCAAGCCGGCCAGGCCGATGAGGAAGATGTCCTCGACGTGGCCCTGGTGGTTGCCGACGGTCATGCCGAGCAGGATCACCACGACGACCCAGGCCGCGATGCGGAAGGTCTTGCGCGACTCACCGCTCCAGCCCCACGCGGCCGAGGGCACTTCGGCGGGATCGACGCTGGTGGCGACGGCGCGCTCGGTGCTGACTGATTCGAGGTCCGTGGCGGCCACGATCGCTCCTTAGGGCTCGAGTTCTGGTTGGGCGAGTGAGCATATCGTGGCATACGACCGTCCGTCGTAGCCAGCAGCCCTGCCACAATGGGGCCGTGTCCCACCCAGCAACGCGTGCCGCACACGGCCAGTCCACGTCCACCGATCGGGTGAAGGTCCTGCTCCTGGGCAGTACCGGATCGATCGGTACCCAGGCGCTCGAGGTGATCGCCGCCAACCCCGACCGGTTCGAGGTGGTCGGTCTCGCCGCGCGCGGCGGCAATCAGGCGCTGCTCGCCGAGCAGATGGCCGCCGTCGGCACCCGCAATGTCGCCGTCGCCGACCGGGCCGCCGCCGCGGCCCTCGACCTCGAGCTCGGCGGCCCCGACGCGGCGACCGAACTGGTGCGCCGCACCGAGGCCGACGTCGTGCTCAACGCGCTGGTCGGTTCGCTGGGCCTCGGCCCGACCCTGGCCACCCTGGAAGCGGGCACCCGGCTCGCCCTGGCCAACAAGGAATCCCTGGTCGCCGGTGGTTCCCTGGTGACCCGCGCGGCTGCGCCCGGCCAGATCGTCCCGGTCGACTCCGAGCACTCCGCCCTCGCGCAGTGCCTGCGCGGCGGCCGCGCCGACGAGGTCGCGCGGCTGGTGCTCACCGCCTCCGGCGGGCCGTTCCGCGGCTGGACCGCGGAGATGCTCGAATCGGTCAACCCGAGCGAGGCGAAGACCCATCCGACCTGGTCGATGGGGCCGATGAACACCCTGAACTCGGCGTCGCTGGTGAACAAGGGCCTGGAACTGATCGAGACCCACCTGCTGTTCGGCGTCCCGTACGACCGCATCGACGTCACCGTGCACCCGCAGTCGATCGTGCACTCGATGGTCACCTTCACCGACGGCTCCACCCTCGCCCAGGCCAGCCCGCCGGACATGAAGCTGCCCATCGCGCTGGCCCTCGGCTGGCCCGACCGGGTCCCCGGCGCGGCCGCCGCGTGTGACTTCGGTACCGCGTCGACGTGGACCTTCGAACCGGTCGACGACGCGGTCTTCCCGGCCGTGCGCCTGGCCAGGCAGGCCGGTGAGGCGGGCGGCAGTGTCACCGCCGTCTACAACGCCGCCAACGAGGTCGCGGTGCAGGCCTTCCTCGACGGCGAGATCACCTTCCCGGCGATCGTGCGCACCGTCACACAGGCGGTAGAGGCCGCCGATCGCTGGCAGGCGGAACCCGATACCCTGGACGACGTCCTCGGAGCCGACCGCTGGGCACGGCAGTACGCCGCGGAAATCATCGCGTCCTGACACGACGCGAAACGACTCAGGAGCCAGATGGTATTCGCGCTGGGGTTCGCACTGTTCGCCCTCGGTATCACGATCTCGATCGCGCTGCACGAATGCGGGCACATGTGGGCGGCGCAGGCCACCGGCATGAAGGTGCGCCGGTACTTCATCGGCTTCGGGCCCAAGGTCTTCTCCTTCCGGCGCGGTGAGACCGAATACGGTCTCAAGGCGCTGCCGCTGGGCGGTTTCTGCGATATCGCGGGCATGACGGCGCTCGACGAACTGGAGCCCGAGGACGTCGAGCGGGCGATGTACCGCCAGTCGACCTGGAAGCGCCTGGTCGTGATGTTCGGCGGCATCGCGATGAACTTCCTGCTCGGCTTCGTCCTGCTGGTGATCCTGGCCGTCGGCTGGGGTCTGCCCCAGCTCGAACAGCCCCCGGCCACCGCGCTGGGCTCGATGAGCTGTGTCGCCCAGCAGAATCCCGACCAGACGATGCAGCAGTGCGCAGGCGACGGTCCCGCGCAGCGCGCCGGGCTGCGGCGCGGCGACGTGGTGACCGCGGTCAACGGCGTGCCGGTGACCACCTGGGCACAGTTCCAGGCCGAGACGCAGAAGCAGACCGGCCCGTTCACCTACACGATCGAGCGCGACGGCACGACGCTGACCGTGCCGGTGACGCCGGAGCGCACCGTGCGCTACCCGAAGGAAGGCCCGAGCCGGGAGGTGAGCGCGGTCGGCGTCGGCCCCGACTTCGCCGAGCCCCAGCAGTACGGCCCGATCGCGGCGATCCCGGCGACCATCTCGTTCACCGGTGACTTCTTCATCGAGACGGTGAAGTCGCTGGCGAAGATGCCGCAGAAGGTGACCGCGCTGTGGGAGGCGGTCACCGGCGGCGAGCGCGACCCGGAGACCCCGGTCAGCGTCTACGGCGCCAGCCGGATCGGCGGCGAGACCGCCGAGCGCGGCCTGTGGGGCATGTTCATCATGGTGCTGGCCAGCCTGAACTTCTTCCTCGGCGCGTTCAACCTGCTGCCGCTGCTGCCCCTGGACGGCGGGCACATCGCGGTGGTGCTCTACGAGAAGATCAGGGACACCATCCGGTCCTGGCGTGGCAAGGCCCCGGCCGGACCGGTGGACTACTTGAAGCTGCTCCCTGTGACGTATGTGGCGGTTGTTATCGGTGGTGCGTTCATGCTGCTGACATTGGCCGCCGACATCGTCAATCCGATCCGGCTGCCCTGATCGCTACGAACCGCTGTCGTGCCCCTCACAGGGCGTGCGCCCACTCCGCGCGACTAAGCTCGGCAGCACCACCCCCGGTCGAATCCACGAAACGTACGAAAGAAGGCAGCCGAACGTGACCAGCACAATCGGATTGGGGATGCCCGCCGCTCCCGCTGCTGTTCTCGCACCCCGGCGCAAGACCCGCCAGCTGAAGGTGGGCACCGTGGGCGTGGGAAGTGACTCGCCGATCTCGGTGCAGTCGATGACCACCACCAAGACCCACGACATCAACGCCACGCTGCAGCAGATCGCCGAGCTGACCGCGTCGGGCTGCGACATCGTCCGGGTGGCGTGCCCGCGCCAGGAAGACGCCGACGCGCTCGCCACGATCGCGAAGAAGTCGCAGATCCCGGTGATCGCCGACATCCACTTCCAGCCGCGCTACATCTTCGCCGCGATCGACGCCGGCTGCGCCGCGGTCCGGGTGAACCCGGGCAACATCAAGGAGTTCGACGGCCGCGTCGGCGAGGTCGCCAAGGCCGCGGGCGCCGCGGGCATCCCGATCCGCATCGGCGTCAACGCCGGTTCGCTGGACAAGCGGATGCTGGAGAAGTACGGCAAGGCCACCCCCGAGGCGCTGGTCGAGTCGGCGCTGTGGGAGGCGAGCCTGTTCGAGGACCACGGCTTCGGCGACATCAAGATCTCGGTCAAGCACAACGACCCGGTGATCATGGTGGAGGCCTACCGGCAGCTGGCCGCGCAGAGCGACTACCCGCTGCACCTCGGCGTCACCGAGGCGGGTCCGGCCTTCCAGGGCACGATCAAGTCCGCGGTGGCGTTCGGCGCGCTGCTCAGCGAGGGCATCGGTGACACGATCCGGGTCTCGCTGTCGGCCCCGCCCGCCGAGGAGGTGAAGGTCGGCGGCCAGATCCTGCAGTCGCTGAACCTGCGCCCGCGCAAGCTCGAGATCGTGTCCTGCCCGTCCTGCGGGCGCGCCCAGGTCGACGTCTACACCCTGGCCGACGCGGTCGCGGCCGGTCTCGACGGCCTCGAGGTGCCGCTGCGCGTCGCCGTGATGGGCTGCGTGGTGAACGGTCCGGGTGAGGCCCGCGAGGCCGACCTCGGTGTCGCCTCGGGCAACGGCAAGGGCCAGATCTTCGTCAAGGGTGAGGTCATCAAGACCGTGCCGGAGGCGCAGATCGTGGAAACCCTGATCGAAGAGGCGATGCGCATTGCCGAGGAGATGGGCGAGCAGCCGGGCGCCGAGCCGGTCGTCACCGTCGGCTGACCTCCGCCGCTCACGGTCGGACGTCGGATTCGGCGGACCTGTACCACGGCGCGTGCTTTCGTGGCAGGCTGGTGCCGTGCGGAGTCTGCTGGAGCCGACGCGACGGTCCAAAACCCCTCCCGCGCGCCCGGTGTCCGTGCGAGATCTGGGCGAGGTGCTGCGTGTGCTCGACTCCGACCCGGTGGCCTCGTGCATGATCGCGGCCAGGGTGCAGGAGTTCGGGCTGGACACGCGCTCCGGGCTCGGTGAGCTGTGGAGCCGGGGCGGGCCCGCGGACTCCCTGTGCTTCTCGGGCGCGAACCTCGTGCCGCTGCGCGGTGACCAGCAGGCCCTGCGGGCGTTCGCGGATCGGGCGGCGCGCTGGCCGCGGGTGTGTTCCTCGGTCGTCGGCAGGCAGGAGCTGGCGCTGCCCCTGTGGGAGCTGCTGCTGCCCAAGTGGGGCCCGGCCAGGGAACTGCGCGCCGATCAGCCGTTGCTCGCGCTCGCCGCGCCCGCGCTGGCCCGCCCCGACGCCGGCGTGCGCCGGGTGCGCCCCGACGAGATCGACCGCTACCTCACCGCGGCGATCGCCATGTTCATCGAGGAGGTCGGCGTCGACCCGCGCGCGGGCGACGGTGGCCGTGGCTATCGCAGGCGGATCCAGAGCCTGATCGAATCCGGCAGGGCCTGGGCACGTTTCGAGGACGGCGAGGTCGTCTACAAGGCCGAGATCGGCGCGCTGTCGCGGCGCACCGGGCAGATCCAGGGCGTGTGGGTGCACCCGGAATTCCGTGGCGCCGGCGTCGGCACCGCGGGCACCGCGACGGTCGCCAATGCCGTTGTCGCGACGGGACGTACAGCGAGCCTGTACGTCAACGACTACAACCGGATCGCCCGACGTGCTTACAGCCGTGTGGGTTTCCGCCAGATCGCGACCTTCGCCACGGTGCTCGTCGACTGAATTCCGGGCGTGTACGGCGCCGTCCTGCGGGGTTTGCTGCCCGGTCGCCGCTACCATCGGTGCCGATGAGGACACGGATGGTAACCACGTTCGCGGTGGCCGCCCTCGCGGTGGCGGCGACCGCCTGTTCCGCGGGCCCGCAGGGACCGGTACCCGCCGCCGACGCCTTCGCCGAGGCGTTCGCCGACCACGATCTCGCCGCGGCCGCCGAGCTGACCACCGCCCCTGAGAAGGCCACGGCCGCACTGACTTCGGCGTGGCAGGCGCTACAGGCCGAGAAGCTGGAGATCCGCACCGGCGACGCGCGCGTCAGCGGCGACACGGCCACCGTCGACTACACCTACGCGTGGACCCTGCCCAAGGGCCGCCAGTGGACCTACACCGGCGAGTTGCAGATGGGCCGCACCGGAGGCCGCTGGCTGGTGCGCTGGACCTCCGCCGACATCCATCCCAAGCTGGGTGACACCCAGACGCTGGAACTGCGCACCGCGCAGGCGCCGCGCGCGCGGGTCAATGAGTCGGCGGGCAGCGATGTGCTGGTGCCGGGCAAGGTGTCGCGGGTGCGTTTCGACGTCGCCGCGGCCACCGAGCCGGACCGGGTCGCCGGCGCCCTGGCCGCGGCGCTGAGCCGGATCGACCCGGTGGCCTACACGCCGCAGACGATCCTGGCCGCGGCCCGCGGCGCAGGCGGGGCCGCCACGGTGATCCTGCTGACCGAATACGAGGCCGACACCATCGGCGGCGAACTGATCGGCCTGCCCGGTGTCACGCTGACCCAGGAGTGGGACATGGTGCCCACCGATCGCAAGTTCGCGCCCGATCTGCTCACCCAGGTGCGCAAGACGGTGATCGCCGAGGTCGACGGCAAGGCGGGCTGGAGCGTGGTCACCCGCAATGCCAACGGCGCCGATCTCGATGTGCTGCACGAGGTCGCGGCCCAGCCGGCGCCCTCGTTCGCGCTGAGTATCGACCGGTTCGTGCAGAACTCCGCGCAGCACGCGGTGGACCTGCGCACCGAACAGACGATGATGGTGGTGCTGCGCCCGTCGACCGGGGCGATTCTCGCGGTGGCCCAGAACAAGGCCGCCGATCGCGACGGTCCGGTCGCCACCAGCGGCCAGTATCCGCCGGGCTCGATCTTCAAGACGGTGACCGCCTCGGCCGCGATGGCGGCGGGCATCGCCACCCCCGAGACGGTGCTGCCGTGTCCGAGCCGCACCACCATCGGCGAGCGCACCATCCCCAACTACAACCTGTTCTCCGTCGGTGACGTGCCGATGGCCACCGCCTACGAGCGCTCGTGCAACACCACCTTCGCCCGGCTGGCCAGCAGGCTGGACGGCACCGCCCTCACCGACGCCGCGGCCCGGCTCGGCATCGGCCAGGAGTACGCGGTGGAGGGCCTGCCGACGATGTCGGGGTCGGTGCCGCCCGCCGAGGAACTCGTCCAGCGCGCCGAGGACGGCATCGGGCAGGGCCGGGTCGTGGTGAGCCCGTTCGGCATGGCCGTGATGGCGGCGACGGTCGCCCAGGGCGCGGCGCCGGTGCCGTACCTGATCGCGGGCAGGCCGACCCGGATCGACGGTGACCGGCCCGCGATCGAGGCGAACGTGGTCGACGGCCTGCGCACGATGATGCGCATGGTCGTCACGGGCGGCACCGCCGAACGGATCAGGGACCAGGGCGAGGTGTACGGCAAGACCGGCGAAGCCGAGGTCGACGGCGGGTCGCACTCGTGGTTCGTCGGCTACCGGGGGGACATGGCGTTCGCGACGCTGCTGGTCAAGGGTGGCAGCTCCGACAACGCGGTCGCCGTCACCCGGGATATGTTCGCCGCGCTGCCGCCGGGCTACTGAACGGGCGCCGAGGCGGTGTGGCCGGGTCCGTCGGCGTTCTCGGTCGCCAGCAGGCCCCGCACCACCGCGAGTGAACTGCTCTCGGAATGGGCTGTCGCCGTGTTGTGCACGACGTTGTACCCGGCAATGGGCTCGGGCGCGGCATTCGTGCCTGCGCCGTCGAGGAGGTCGATGGCGGCAGCGCCGCCCAAGATCATCCCGGCAGTGGTCAAGATCAGGGTGGAACGCCTCATGGTTCGTCTCCCTCGTTCAGGGTTTCGACGTGCTTTCCCGGGCAGCCTTTCGATTGTCTGGTGGTTAGCTGTTGCTTGAACCGTAGAACGGTCGCCGCGGGGCAACAACCGACGGCGGTAAGCGACACACAATTGTTGCGTTATGTGCGGGCGTGTTCGAACACAACCGGTACGCGACCGTGATGAAAAGGTGAATGTGTGGTGTCGGGCAACGAAATCCGCAGTTCAGCGGCCTCGGTACGGTAAATTACCGAATTCGGAGAACGTTACGTGCGTTGCAGAGTCGCGGCCAGATGGTGCTGCAGGGATTCGCCGACGGCGGCCATTCGCAACGTGTAGTCGATCGTGTCCCCGGTCACGTGGAAAGAGCGGCCGAGCGCGGTAACCGGTTTCGCCGAACCGCTCAGGCCGATATTCGTCGAGTTCAATTCCAGGCGGATTCCGTCGACGGTCTCGGTGATCGTGCCCTCGCAGATCTCGGTGATGCCGGTGGGGTGGGCGAGGATCAGCTCGACCCGGCCGGGGGCGGGGCAGCGCAGGTAGCCGGTCTCGGCGTGCAGCGGCCTGCCGTCGGAGGCGGCCTTGGTCCGCTGCCGGTAGGTGAGGAACGGCCTGCCGAGGTGCCCGAAGGTGATCTCCTCGACGTAGTCGAACGATTCGATGGTCGGGTACTCGCCGTGGCCGCGGCCGCGCCAGCTGCCGAGCAGCGGTGCCAGGGCGGCGATGTCGGGATGGGGGGCTACGGGGGCGGAGGGTTCGACCACGGCGACAGCCTAGACCTGCCTTCCTGTCGACGGTCACGGCACGCCGGGGCTCCGGTCAGGCTAAGGTCAGCCTCGCCTGAACGCCGTCCGGCGGAGGTCGAAAGGATAGAACGTGAACGGACATGTGAGGGGTACCCGCGGGGTACGGTCCGGGCTGGTGCGCGGTGCGGTTCTCGGTGCGGCCCTGCTCCTGGCCGCGGCGTGCTCGGGTTCCGAGCAGGCGGGCGACGATGTGGCCGCGCTCGACGGGAACCGGTACAGCCAGACGAACCTGGCCGCCAACAAGGATTCCTACCACGCCCAGTTCACATTCCCCGACATGGTCAACGCCTGGGGCCTGGCCGATCGCCCCAAGGGCGCGGGCGGGCATTTCTGGGTCGGCGCGGGCGGCAAGTCGTACCAGTTCGTCGGTGACGTGCAGGCGTCCTCGGACCCGAAGCTGCAGAAGCTGTTCCAGGACCAGCTCAAGCTCGTCGGTGTGCCCGGCGCCGACGCCGACACCTCGGACAAGAGCGTCGGCAAGGTCACCGGCGTGGTGTTCAACCCGGCCCCGATCACCTCCGACCTGTTCGCCGTGCGCGACCAGTGGGTGGACGTCGACGGCATGCCGATCCCGCTCGGTGGCTCGTCGCGGTTCATCTTCGCGACCGACTCCGGCAAGATCTCGGCCTGGACCGAGCAGGCGCCCGACGGCGCGATCGTGCGCCGCGACGGCGGCGCGAACCAGGTGTTCGACGGTGCGGCGCAGGGCATGGCGTTCTTCGGGATCGCGCTGTCGCCGTCCGGGGACAAGCTGCTCGCCGCCGACTTCGGCGCCGACCCGCAGGTCCGCACCTTCGACAAGTTCTGGCAGCCGGTGGCGACCACCGGCTTCGCCAACCCCTTCGCCACCGGTGACGTGATCGACCCGGCCACCCCCGAGAAGGGCAAGAAGGCCAAGCCGGGCGATCCGGCACCGTTCAACATCACCACCCTGGGCAGCCGGGTGTTCGTGTCCTACGCGATCACCCAGCCGGACGAGAAGGACCCCAAGGCCTTCGACAAGGCCGAGGAGGACTCCCTCGACGCCGAGGCCGACAAGTCCGCCAACGGCAAGCCCGACAAGGGCAAGGTGGCCGAGTTCGACGCCGCGGGCAAGCTGGTGCGGATCATCGACGACGGCGGCAGGCTCAACGCGCCCTGGGGTGTGGCGATCGCGCCGTCGAACTTCGGCGCGCTCTCGGGCAAGCTGCTGATCGGCAACTTCGGTGGTCTCGGCCGCGTGCTGGCCTACGACGACACCACCGGCACCTTCGTCGACTACCTGCGCGACGGCAACGCGAAGCCGGTCGAGATCGCCGGGCTGTGGGCCCTGATGTTCGGCAACGGTGAGAGCCTCGGCGACGCCAACGCGCTGTACTTCACGGCGGGCCCGGAGGACGAGAAGGAAGGGCTGTTCGGCAGTCTGCGCGTGCAGTAGCGTCCGCCGCTGCGGGTTCCGCACCCACCGGACGCTTCGAGTGTCCGGTGGGTGCCCCCGAAACCGGTGGGCCGGAGCCGGTTTCGTACGACGTATCATTTGTTGTGAGCTCTCCCGCCGATCCGTCCGCCCCGGCTTGTGCGTGGCCGCTGGAGCGGCCCGAATCCTGCCTGGCGGTCCCGGCTTCCGACGACCGGCGCGCCGGGTCGTCGGCGCTGGCGCCGGTACTGTCGATCCGTCCGCTCGGTCCGCGGGTCGACGGTGTGCCGCTGTTCTGCCTGGCCGGTGATTCGGGCCTGGCGTGGAGCTATGCGGGCCTGCTCGCCCACCTCGATCCGCGCGTGCCCGTCTATGGGATGCAGGCGCCCACGCCATCTCGCACCGTCGGCGCATCGGCCGCCCGCGTCGTCGCCGAGATCCGCCGGATCGCCCCGCACGGCCCGTATCAGCTGCTCGGTTGGTCGTCGGGTGGTTTCGTCGCCCACGAAGCCGCGGTTCAGCTGCGCGCGCTGGGCGAGGACGTCGGGGTCGTGCTGCTCGACACCGATCCGGCCGCCTGCCGCTCTGCGCCGCCGCCCCGGCTGTCGGTGGGGGAGTTCGTCGCCCGCTTCGCCCCGGAGTTCGGTGTCGACGCCGACACCGCCGCCCTGTCCGACGGCCGGACCGCCGCCGTCCTCGGCGCGGCCCTGGCCGGGACCGTGGAGCTCACCGGCGCCGACCTGGTCCGGCTCGCCGACGCCGCCGACGCGGTGGCCGGGATGGTGGCACGCCATCGCCCCTCGGTGCTGACCGGCGACCTGACCGTGTGCGTCGCCGGTCGCGGGCCCGACGGCGCCGAACGGCCCGATCCGGCCGCCGCGGTACGGAACTGGCGACCGTACGTCGACGGCGCGGTGACCGGCTTCGTGCTCGACGCCGCCCCCGGCGAGCTGACCGCGCCCGAGATCGCGCCCGAGATCGCCCGCGTGCTCGGCACGGCCGTGCCGAGCACGCGCACCCGATGCTGACCGCACCCGGTTCCCCTGCGCCCGCCGCCGGGATCACGCACGATGGGGCGGTGTGGATTTCGGCCGATCGTGTGGTCGTACGCCCCGAGCGGGCGGCGACCTCGGCGATCACCCAGTGGTGGGTGCTGTCGCTGCGGCTGATCCGGCCGTCCTGGCGGACCGGGGAGATCCTCACCGCGATCCTCGCGCCGGTGGTCTTCACCCTCGGCTTCTACGTGCCGCTGAACCTGGTCATGAGCGAGTACGGGCACGGCCTGAGCAGCTACGCGCAGTTCCTGATGCCGATGCTCATCCTGCAGGCGGTCTCGTTCTGCGCCATCGCCGCGGCCTTCCGCTCGGCCACCGATGCCCGCGACGGTCTCGACCTGCGCCTGGCCACCCTGCCGATGCCGCGCTGGGTGCCGTGGGCGGCCAGGATGACCGCCGCGGGCCAGCGGTCGGTGGTCGCGGTCACCGCCGCCCTGGGGTGCGGCACGCTGGTCGGCTTCCGCTTCCACGGACCCTGGTGGCACACCGCCGGATTCGTCGGGCTCTCGTTGCTGATCGCCACCGCGCTGTGCTGTGGCGCCGACCTGCTCGGCACGGTGACGACGAGCCCGGAGGCGACCACCCAGATCCTGGTACTGCCCCAGCTGATCCTCGGCATGGTGTCCACCGGCTTCGCCCCGGCGAGCCAGTTCCCCGGCTGGATCCAGGGCTACGCCCGCAATCAGCCGGTCTCGCAGTTCGTGACCGGACTGCGCGCGCTGGCTGGCGATGCCACCGGGAACGCGGGCGCGGTGGATCTTCCGACGCTCGGTCCCGGGCTGGCCTGGGCGCTGGGCCTGCTCCTCGGCTGCGGCGCGCTGGCCTGGCTGCGCGCGGTCCGGCGGCGCGGATGACCACCGGCGCCGCCCTCCCGGTGGTCACCGGGCGCACCGAGACGCTGCGGATGCTGCTGCCGCAGACCATGATCCAGACCAAACGCCTCCTGATGCGCTGGTACCGCGATCCGCTGACCGTCATGCAGGCGCTGGTATTCCCTTCGCTGCTGCTGGTGATGCTGGACTCCGTGCTGGGCACCCAGGTCTCGGCCTTCGCCGACGCCGACGCGCTCTACGGCTCGGTACCGATGCTCGCGCTGGTCGGGGTGATGTCGGGGTCGCTGGCCGGCGCGGTGACGCTGGGGCGCGAACGCGACGAGGGGCTGCTCGCCCGGTTCTGGGTGCTGCCCGTGCACCGCGCCTCCGCCCCGCTGTCGCGGATCGCGGCCGAGTGCGCGCGCATCGCGCTGAGCACCCTGGCGATCTTCGCGGTCGGCGCGGTGCTCGGATTCCGGTTCACCCAGGGTCCGCTCGCGGCCCTCGCCCTGTTCGCGATCCCGCTGCTCTACGGCCTCGGCTTCGCCACCATGGTCACCGCGCTGGCGGTGTACACCTCGAAAACCGCACTGGTCGAGGTGATCTCGCTGGGCTCGTCGTTGCTGATGTTCTTCAGCACCGGCTTCGTCCCACTGCGGGCCTATCCGGACTGGGCGCGTCCGCTGGTCGAGCACAATCCGCTGACCCATGCGATCGACACCATGCGCGGCCTCGCGCTCGGCGGACCGGTGCGCGCTCCGCTGCTGGCGACGCTGGCCTGGTCGTTGGGCGCGATCGCGGTGTTCGCGCTGCCCGCCGTGCTCGGGTTCCGGCGAGCCGTGCGCTACTGAGCGATCGCGGCGCGCGCGTCGGCGAGCAGCAGCGCCGAATCGCGCGGGCTCAGCGCCATCGCGCGCAGCTGATCGAAGATCACGCCGAACCGGCGGATCTCGGAATGACCCTCGACGAGGGTGTCGATCGCCAGGCTCTCCAC
This sequence comes from Nocardia sp. NPDC050718, assembly GCF_040654235.1. Lineage (NCBI taxonomy): Bacteria > Bacillati > Actinomycetota > Actinomycetes > Mycobacteriales > Nocardiaceae > Nocardia > Nocardia sp. NPDC050718. The sequence goes on from NZ_JBFAHQ010000002.1 coordinate 128,775, forward strand.
GTACACCAGTTCGGGGTCGACCGGGTTACGGAAATCGAGGAGGGTGAACGAGCCTGCCATGCCGGGGTGCGCGCCCGCGTCGAACGGCAGGATCTGCAGGATCACGTTCTTGCGCTTGGTCTCGGTGATCAGCCGGTCGAGCTGGCCTGCCATCACGGCTGGTCCGCCGACGACCCTGCGGATGGCCGCCTCGTCCATCACGACCCACAGCTCGAGCGGATCGTCCTTGGACAGGTTGACCGCGCGGTCCATCCTGGCCTTGGCCCTGCTCTCCATGGTGGCTGCGTCGAGGCGGGGCATGGAGGTGTCGATGACGGCGGCCGCGTACTCGTAGGTCTGCAGCAGGCCCGGCACGGTCGAGGTCTGGTATTGGCGGGCCGATAGTGCTTCCGCCTCGAAGTTGATGTAGGTGGCGTAGACGTCGGACACCGCGCCTTCGTAGGCGTGCGACATACCGGGTTTCAGCGCGTCGGTGAGCAGGCTGAGCGCTTCTTCGCGGGTTTTCTCGTTGACCTGATACAGGTCGAGCATCGCGCCGAGGGTGCGGCGTTGCGGGCGGGCCTGCGCCATTTCGATGCGATACAGCGTGGTCACGTTGATGCCGGTGCGAGCGCTGACGTCTTCCTTGCTGAGACCCGCGGTTTCGCGTAACTCGCGCAGCATGGCGGCGAGCCTGCGTAGTCGGACCGTCAGTGTCGTGCGCTTGCCTGCCATGGTTCCCCTTCGCCTGTGGCGCGCTTCGTGAATCGCATTATTGCGCTGTGCGGCCTCGATGTCACGCGATCGGCCGAGAACGATGCCTCTGGCGCATAGCTGAAGGTCGGCGGGCGTGTGGACACGCCGTAAACCGGTGCCGCCGTGCGGATGTGACCACCGGTTCTGTCAGGGCGGCTTTACCGCAAGGCTGACAACGCAATCTTGCGTTTCGCAGTGTGAGCGAGCATGATCCAGTTAGCCTGGTTGCGAGCAATCCGAACAGAAGACCGGGATAACCGAATCGAGAGCCAATCATGTTGGTACACAAATCTTGGGTGTCGGGTGAATTCGGGGCGTTGCGATGAGCGCGCCGGTGATGGGGGTACTGCCGACTGCGCCGCAATTGTTGTGCGCATTCCAGGGCAGGCGTTTTCAAGATCGAGAATTGTTGCGGTCGGCGCACGCACTGGCTGAACTGCACGAACGGCGGGCACAGGTGCGTGATGCCGCACTGATCGCCGAAATCGATTGCCGTCGCAGCGAACTCGTCGACGACATCAACGACTGGATCGTCCAGGAGATCCCACTGCACCGTAACGGCGCGTCACTGCACACCGAGAGCCTCGGTGCGGTGGTCGACCGGATGGCGCGCAGCTGGGTCGACGCGAACCAGGCCATCGATCTCGACGGCGCGCGCAGCGACAGCACGCACAAGCACTGGTATCACCTCGCCGAACTCGTCGACGGCTACACCGACCTGGTCACCGATGTGGCAGGCGGACGGCGGCGGCTGCCCGAGCAGTAATCGGGCTACTCGTGCTCGGGTGACAGCCTCGCCTCGAAGGCGACGCGGTCACCCCGGTACAGCGAGCGCACCCGTTCGATGGGTGCGCCGTCGGCATCGACGCTGCGTCGATGCAACAGCAACATCGGCAACGCCGTTGTGCATTCGAGCAGGCCCGCTTCTCTGGGCGCTGCCAGGACGGTTTCGATGCGTTCCCGCGCACCGGCGAGTTCGACGCCGGTCGCGCGGATCGCGGCGTACAGCGACGTGGTCGGGTCGTAGCTGCCACGCAGGCCGGCGAAGCGGTGCAGTGGCAGGTAGGTGCTCTCCAGGCCGATGCGTTCACCGTCGGCGAGCAGGACCCGTTCCAGGTGCATCACCGTCGCGCCCGGCTCCAGTTCCAGGTCGGCCGCGGTCTCCGCGTCGGCGGCGACGTCCTCCCAGCCGACCAGGATGCGGCCGGGGGTGCGGCCGAGACTGATCGCGCCCTCGGTGTAGGAGCGCAGCGACAGCGGTTGGGTCAGCTTGGGGCGCGAGACCACCGTGCCGCGCCCTCGGCGCCGAATCCTGCCCTCCACCAGCAGTTCTCGCAGTGCCTGGCGCACCGTCTCGCGGGCGACGCCGAAGCGGGTGGCGAGGTCGCGTTCGGACGGCACCGGGTCGCCTTCGTCGAGATCGGCCAGGATGGCGTCGATCTCGGTGCGAACCAGGAACACCTTCGGAACGCGCGTCGTGTGCGGTGCATCCATGCCCGCCAGCGTACTCGATTGGTCTATACCAAAAATTAACGTGCCGTTCTCGCAGCCAACACCTATCGGTCTAGACCATTTGCCACCATCACTGGCATGCGATTGGTCATCATCGGTGGAGGGATACTCGGCACCGCACACGCCTGGGCGGCGATCGCCCGTGGCCACGAGGTCGTCCAGCTCGAACGCGAACGCGAGGCCCGCGGCGCGACGGTCCGCAACTTCGGCCTGGTCTGGGTGTCCGGCCGGGCGGCGGGGGAGCTGGAGCTGACCCTGCGCTCGCGCGAGCTGTGGGAGGAGATCGGCGGCCGGGTGGCCGGCGTCGGCTTCCGTCCGGCGGGGTCGATCACGCTGGTGCGCACGCCCGCCGAACTCGCCGTCGCCGAGGCGGCGGCCGCGGGCCCCACCGCGCAGGCGCGCGGCTTCACCCTGCTCGACCCCGCTGGGGTGCGTGCGCTCAACCCGGCGCTGCGCGGCAAATACCTTGCCGGACTGCACTGCTCGACCGACGCGGCGGTGGAATCGCGCCAGGCGCTGCCCGCGCTGCGCGCCCACATGGCGGGCAGCGGCCGCTACACCTTCTTCGAGGGCACCGAGGCCCGCTCGGTGCTCGACACCGGGTCCGGCGCCGTCGTCGTCGACGACCACGGCCGCCGCCACGAGACCGACCTGGTCGTGCACTGCCCCGGTGCCGCCCATTCCGGGCTCACCCGCGAACTCGCCGGTGAGCTGCCGGTGCGCCGGGTGCGCTTGCAGATGATGCAGACCGCGCCGCTGGACGAACCGCTCACCACCGCGATCGCCGACGGCGACAGCTTCCGCTACTACCCGGGATTCGCCGGCGCGCAGGTGGATTCACTCGCGCTGGAACAGTCGCAGACCGCCACCGCCGCCGAGCACAAGATGCAGCTGCTGTGCGTGCAGCGCCTGCACGGCGGCCTGACCATCGGCGACACCCACGAATACACCGAGCCGTTCGCCTTCGACGTCGACGAGGCGCCCTACGACCACCTCACCGAGGTCACCGAGGAACTGCTCGGCCGCAAGCTGCCGCGCGTCGTGCGCCGCTGGGCGGGCGTCTACAGCCAGAGCGTCGACCCCGACGCCATCGTCACCCGGGTGCGGGCCGACACCAACGTCTGGGTCGTCACCGGCCCCGGCGGCCGTGGCATGACCCTCGGCCCCGCCATCGGCGAACAGACCGCCGACCAGATCGGACTGTGAGGACAACCATGCCGGACACCACCATTCAGCTCGCCGTCCTCGACATGGCGGGCACCACCGTCGCCGACGGCGGCCTGGTGCTGCGCGCCTTCGAGGCCGCCGCCACCGCCGCCGGGATCGAGCCGGAAGGCCCGCGTCGCGAGCAGGCCCGCCGCTATGTCGTCGACACCATGGGCCAGTCCAAGATCGAGGTCTTCCGGGCGCTGCTCGGCGACGAGGACGCCGCCCAGGCCGCCAACCTCGCCTTCGAGGCCGCCTACGACGCCCTGGTCGACGAGGCCGACATCGCGCCGATTCCCGGTGCGGTCGAGGCGATCACCGCGTTGCGCACGGCGGGCGTGCGGGTCGCGCTGACCACCGGGTTCAGCCGGGGCACCCAGGACAAGCTGCTGGCCGCCCTCGGCTGGGCCGACCTGGCCGACCTCACCCTGGCGCCCTCGGACGCGGGCCGTGGCCGCCCGTACCCGGACATGGTCCTCACCGCGGCCCTGCGCCTCGGCGTCGACGCGGTCGACCGGATCGCCGTGCTCGGTGACACCACCAGCGACGTCGCGACCGGCCTCGCCGCGGGCGCCGGCATCGTCGCGGGCACCCTCACCGGCGCGCACACCGCCGACCAGCTGCGCGGTGCGGGCGCCACCCACGTCATCGCCTCGGTCGCCGAGTTCCCCGCGCTGGTGCTCGCCCCTGACTCCACCGCGGCAACCGTCGCGGTGTGACCGAAAAATCCACCGTCCCTGCGATTCCCCTCGACAACGAGACGAAAGTTGCTGTAATCGTGCGTACTTCCCTCACCGCGCGCCGCCTGTCCAAGGTCGCGCTGCTGCTGGCCGGCGTCACCGCCGTCGCGTTCACCGCGGCCTGCGGCGGCACCGGCACCGAATCCACGGACGGCAAGACCGTCACCGTCTACTCCGCCGACGGTGTCGGCGGCTGGTACAAGAACCGGTTCGCGGAGTTCACCGCGCAGACCGGTATCGCGGTCAACCTGGTCGAGGCCGGTTCCGGCGAGGTGGTGAACCGCGTGGACAAGGAACAGTCCAACCCGCAGGCCGACGTGGTCGTCACCCTGCCGCCGTTCATCCAGAAGGCGAAGCAGTCCGGGCTGCTGCAGCCCAGCGGCATCGACACCGCCGCGATCCCGGCCGCCGACAAGGACGCCGAGGGCACCTACGTGACCCTGGCCAACAACTACCTGTGCTTCATCGCCAACCCCTCGGTCGACGCCTCCGCGCTGACCTGGGAGGACCTGCTGAAGCCGGAGTTCAAGGGCAAGCTGCAGTACTCCACCCCCGGCCAGGCCGGTGACGGCACCGCGGTGCTGGTGCTGCTGCAGCAGCTGCGCGGCAAGCAGGCCGCGCTGGACTACCTGGCCGCGTTGCAGGCCAACAATGTCGGCCCGTCCTCCTCGACCGGCAAGCTGCAGGCCAAGGTCGACAAGGGCGAGCTGCTGATCGCCAACGGTGACGTGCAGATGAACCTGACCACGGTGCAGGAGAAGGGCGCTAAGTTCAACGTCTTCTTCCCCGCCACCGCGGGCAAGCGTTCCACCGTCTCGGTGCCGTACATGATGGGCCTGGCCAAGGGCGCGCCGCACAAGGACGATGCCACGAAGCTGATGAGCTTCCTGCTCGCCACCGACGCGCAGAGCAAGCTCGGCCCGGAGGCCTTCGCGGTGTCCCCGCGCACCGATGTGCAGGCCCCCGCCGACGGCGGTCCGGCCGCCACCCTGCGTGGTGTCGACGTGGTCGCGGTCGACTGGAACAAGGTCCTCACCGAGCTGGACGCCGATGTCGCGGCGTACCAGAAGGCAACCGGCAGCTGAATCCGGCTGTGCTGTAAGGGAGTAGACGATGTCCGACGGTGACCTCAGCATGAAGTCCGCTACCGCCGCCCGCACCGGGACGGCCACGACGAACGAGCCGGCGATCGTGTTCGACCGGGTCGGGGTCAGCTACGGCAGGGGCCGCAAGGCCGCGGTCGCGCTGGCCGATTTCACCCTGCGCGTCGCCGTCGGCGAGACCGTCGCGCTCCTCGGCCCGAGTGGGTCGGGCAAGTCGACCGCGCTCAAGGCGCTGGCCGGTTTCGTCCGGCCCACCTCGGGCGCGGTCCGGCTGGCCGGGCGCGACGTCACCGATCTCTCGCCCGCCAAGCGCGGGATCGGTGTCGTCGTCCAGTCCTACGCGCTGTTCCCGCACATGAGCGTGCACGGCAATGTCGCCTTCGGGCTGAAATCGCATCGGGTGCCGCGCGCCGAGATCGGTGCGCGGGTCACCGAGGCACTGGAGATGGTCGGCATGGCCGGCTACGCCCAGCGGCTGCCGCGTGAGCTGTCCGGCGGCCAGCAGCAGCGGGTCGCGATCGCCCGCGCGCTGGCCATCCGGCCCGCGGTCCTGCTGCTCGACGAGCCGCTGGCCGCGCTCGACGCGCAACTGCGTCAGGCGATGCTGGGCGAACTGCAGGAACTGCGCAAGGCGCTGCCCGACACCGCGATGCTGTACGTCACCCATGACCAGGCCGAGGCGCTGGCGCTGGCCGACCGGATCGCGGTGATGCGCGACTCCCGGCTGGTCGACATCGACACCGCCGAGAACCTCTGGCAGCGGCCGCCCACCGACTTCACCGCCGCCTTCCTCGGCGGCGCGAACCTGGTGCCGTGCACCGTCAATCACGTCACCGGCACGGCGGCGCTGGTCACCGCGGGCACCGCGACCCTGCGCGCGCAGGCGCCCCAGCCCGGTGTCGGGCTGGCCGACTGGGCGCCGGACGACTCCGCGCTGCTGTGTATCCGGCCGCACACGATCACTCTCGGCAAGACCGGCGAACGGGATGCCCTGCGCGCCACCGTGCTGACCTCGGTATGGCGTGGTGCCTCGACCCGGGTCGAGCTGGCGGTCGACGGGCTGCCCGGGAGCCTCGCCGTCGATGTGTCCGGGCATTTCACCACCGAGGTCGGTGCCGTCGTCGGCGTGCGGCTGCCCGACCCGGCCGGGGTGCTCATCCCGAACGCGGTCGACGGTGGTCGCGGCCGCGGAGCCACCGGCGCGCGCCGGGAGAAGGACGCGTCGTGATCGACATCAGCAGCGCCCGAGAAGTATCAGGCGGGCCGAACAGGCTCCGGTGTGGTGGTCGGGTGGCGGCGCGCGGTGCACACCGCGTCGGCGCCGGTCGGCTCGGCGCCGAGGTCCCGTGGCTGGTGCGGCGGGTGTCACGATGAGCGCGCCCGTCGTCGAATCGCCGACCCCTGCTCCCGCTCCGAAAGTCGTTGTCCCCCGTCGATCATGGGCGCCGATCCTGTGGACACTGCCGCCGGTGCTGGTCGTGCTCGGCATCGCCGGTTACCCGATCCTGCGGGTGCTCACCGAATCGACGCAGACCCCGACCGGGCGCGGCACCGACGTCTGGACCTCGGTGCTCGGCTCGGAGTCGTTCCGGGAAGCCCTGTGGCGCACCGTGTCCATCGCCGTGTGCGCGACCGCTGGCTGCCTGGTCCTCGGGACGTTCCTGGCGATCGTGCTCGCGTTCGTGCCGTTTCCCGGGGCGGGGGTGGTCGGCAGGCTCATCGACACCATCCTGACCCTGCCCTCGTTCCTGATCACCCTCGCGTTCACCTTCCTCTACGGCACGGCCGGCGCGGTGAACGCGCTGCTGGCCGAGCTGACCGGCGCAACGCAGCCGGTCGTCGATTTCCTCACCACCCCGCTCGGCGTGATCCTGGCCGAGATCACCTACTTCACCCCGTTCGTGGTGCGGCCGGTGCTGGCCGCGTTCGCGCAGCTGCCGCGCGAACAGCTCGACGTGGCCGCGAGTCTGGGCGCCTCGCCGTGGCGGGTGCTGCGACAGGTGGTGCTGCCCGAGGCGTGGCCCGCGCTGGCGGCGGGCGGCAGTCTCGTGCTGCTGCTGACGCTCAACGAGTTCGGCATCGTGCTGTTCACCGGCGCGAAGGGCGTGATCACGCTGCCCGCGCTGATCTACACCCGCGGCATCGTCACCTTCGACCTGCCCGGCGCCGCCGTACTGGCCTCGGTGCAGGTGCTGCTCTCACTCACCCTGTACCTGACCTACCGGCTCGTCTTCGCCCGGTTCACCGCCCGCCCGAAGGGGGATTGATCGTGCTCGTCTGGACTCCCCGGGGAAAGACCCTGGTGCTCAGCCTGTTCGGGCTGGTGGTGGCGGTGGTCTTCGTCGCCCCGATCGCCACCGTGGTCGCCGCCGCGCTGGCGGGCAGCTGGACCGGCCCGCTGCCCTCGGACCTGGGCTTCACCAATCTCGGCAACGCGCTCAGCGGCGAGCAGGCGGCGAGCCTGTCGGTGAGCCTGCAGACCGCCCTGCTGGCGGGCGCGCTCTCGCTGGTCCTCGGCACCTGGGCGGCGCTGGCCTCGCGCGCGGCGCCCACCTGGTTGCGCCGGGTGACCGACGCGGTGTTCCACCTGCCGGTCGCGGTGCCCTCGGTCGCCGTCGGCCTCGGCGTGCTCATCGCCTTCAACGAACGCCCGCTGCTGCTCGGCGGCACCAAGTGGATCGTGATCGTGGCGCACACGGTGCTGGTCCTGGCGTACGCGTTCAGCGCGGTGTCGGCCGCGCTGGACCGGCTCGACCCGGCATACCGGCAGGCCGCCGAATCCCTCGGCGCCGGTCCAGTGCGCGTGCTGTGCCAGATCACCCTGCCGCTGCTGCTCCCCGCCCTCGGCGCGGCAGCCGGCCTGGCCATCGCCCTGTCCATGGGTGAGTTGGGTGCGACGATCATGGTCTACCCCGCCACCTGGAAGACGTTGCCCGTCAGCATCTTCGCCCAGACCGACCGCGGCGAGGTGTTCGACGCCGCGGCCGGGACCACGGTCCTGGTGGTGGTGACGCTGGTGGTGCTGGTCGTCCTCGGCCGGGTGCGGGGACGCGCCGCGCTGCGCTGATCGGACGGTCCGAAACCCGGGGCCGCCGGTGGTCTCGTGTCCCACGCGGGCGCACCGGCACTCCGGTCAGCGCCCCTGCCGGGCAACCGATTACCGGCTGCCCTCCGCGCGGTGCCGGTCGTCGAGGGCGTCTCCGGCGCCGGCCTGCGGTCCGCTGATCCCGATGGATCGGCCGACCGTCAGCGGTGTCTTCGGGAGAGCGCCGGTGGTGGCCGTGCCCGCGCTGGCGGCCGCGACCGCGCTGCCGAACGCGACGAGCTGGCCGCCTCGGGTTCGACCCGGGGCGGCGTTCAGAGGAGTGCGGCGGCGTCGACGGCGGTGAGGCCGCCGTCGACGCGGAGGTCGTGGCCGTTGACGTAGGCGGCGTCGGGGGAGGCGAGGAACGCGACGGCGGCGGCGACATCGTCGGAAGTGCCGATGCGACCGGCGGGGGACAGGCCCGCGACACCGGCCTGCGCGGCATCGGAGAGTTCGGCGCGGAAGGCCGGGGTGTCGATGTAGCCGGGGCTCACCGAGTTCACGCGGATGCGGCGCGGTGCCAATTCGGCGGCGAGCGTGCGGGTCAGGTTGTGCACCGCCGCCTTACTCGCCGAGTACAGCGCCGCGCCGGGGACACCGCGGTGCAGGCCGAACGAGGCGTTGATGACGATCGCAGCGTGCGCGGGCAGCAGCGGCAGGGTCTTCTGAATGGTGAAGAACGCGGCCTTGACATTGGCGGCGATCACCTCGTCGAACAGCGTGCCGGTCACCTGATCGATCGGCTGGAACGAGCCGATGCCCGCATTGGCGAAGACCACGTCGAGGCGGCCGAAGCGGTCGGTCAGCGTCGCGGCGAGGATGTCCAGGTCGTCGAGATCGGTGACATCACCCGCTATCCCGTGCGCCCGCGCCCCGAGCTCGGCCACCGCCGCGTCCAGCCGGGCTTTGTCGCGCCCGGTCACCACGACCTCGGCCCCTTCGGCGAGCAGCCGATGCGCGGTCGCCAGACCCATGCCGCTGGTGCCGCCGGTGATCAGCGCCGTCTTGCCGTCGAATCGAGAACTGTTGTGCGTCATGCATTCAGCGTGGACCTCCCGGTACCGCAGAGACAGTGCGTAGTTGTCCGGGGTGTGGCACCACCAGCCTGCCGACCTCATCGCCTCGACATTCCGCAGATCGCGTGTGCGTCTGCGGTGTGGTCGCTGGCCGTCGCCCCACCCGCCGCTGATTTCGGGATACCGCGCACGGCGGCGTCCTGCGATTTCGATACCTCCGGTTCCGAGGTGACCGCCGTCGCGGATCAGGCGGATGCGGTCAACCGCATGCGCGGCAGGTGGGCGAGACGGTCGACGGTGTCCGTGCCCGGCTTCGGGTTGTAGAGCACGACAGACCAATTCGGCTGATCGGCGACGGTCAGCGTGGTCGCGTCGAAGTACAGCTCGCCGACCTCGGGATGCCGCAGAGCATTGACCGCCTGGACCGGGACGTCCACCTCGTGCCGCTCCCACAGCCGCGCGAAGTCGGATTCGGCGGCGGCCAGCTCTCGTGCCACCCGCTGGAATTCGTCATCGTGCGGGGCGAGCGCCGCATCCGCGCGATACGCCGCGACAACCCCCGGCGCCGCCGCCTCCCACAGCGCGGGCAACTCGCGATAACGCGGACTGGTAAAGAAGGTGACCAGGCAATTGTGCGGTTCCCCGTCATCACACCCGAACACCCACCCGGCCACCACATTGAACGCCAGAATGTTCCAGTACCGATCCCGCACCACCGCGGGCCCCCGCTCCCACCCATCGAGCAACTGCCGTATCTCCGCGGTCACCTCGGTCCCCGCCGCAGCACGCGGGGGCGGCGGATTGAGCCCGGCGAGCAAATACAGATGCCCCCGCTCAGGATCACTCAGCAGCAGAACCTTCGCCACCGCATCGAGGACGTCCCCCGACACCGTGATGTCACGCCCCTGCTCGAGCCACGTGTACCAAGACACCCCCACCCCCGCCAACATCGCGACCTCTTCACGCCGCAACCCCGGGGTCCGCCGACGCCCCGCCGCAGGCAGACCGACGTCCGCCGGCCCGACCCGCTCCCGCCGCGACCGCAGGAACTCACGGAGTTGCTCACGACGGTGGGCGGACGCTGCACTGGCCATCCCTCCACGCTAACCGCGCCGCCGGAAGTCCGGCGACCTGGTGCGGCGGAGGCGAGATCGCCCGGCGCTGCAATCGCCAAGGCCATGGAGGCCGCCACGCCCGGCAGTCACACCCACCACACCACTTTCGTGGACGACAACAGCGAGAACACCCACTACCCACGTCCCGAACGTGACTCGAGCCACGGAATCAATTGGTAGCCAACGCAGCTGATCCACGACGTACGCCGGAAGGAGTGATAGCCACACGTCCATGATGTGATACTCGGATGTTTGGGCGCGGTTTTGGTTGCGATTCATAGAACATATGCGGGTGAATCTAGATGCGCACGCCAAACGCGCCCAAGAGCTGGCCCTGGCACTCGGGGTACGTTCTCCTCGCGTAAAGCGCGGGAAGCTGTCGGAAAGTCTTTTGCCCGAGGGTATTTGGACACGAACTGCGGTCTACCGCCCGTACGTCGCCCTCACCCCGGCATTCGGCAACCTGACTGCGGCTGAGCAGGACAGCGAGTTGGCCCAGGCTGTCGTTCTAGCCGACCTGATCGAATCCGGCACGCCGAAGCTGCTGTGCATCGCGTCGATCGGAAGTGTCGCCTCGATAGCCTTTGCAGGCTTTGTCACTACTGTCTTGGATGTCCCTGCGCGGCTGTGGGCTGAAGTCGCCATCACGCTGTTCGCAGGTCTCTACCTCGGCATGTATCTGGTGCATATGCTGGCTTGGACGCGACGAATGGTCTACCAGGCTGACCGGAGAATTGCCGAGATTCTGGGGGTTCCGGCGGTGACTCCGAGTGTGCAAGTGTCCCGCCGGATGCGCTACAAACGACGCGGTCTGTTCGGGCTGTGGATCGGCCTCTCAATGCCTAACGAGGGCCGCAGACTCGACGCAATTGCGGACCTGGCCCCCGTTGCGTAGCCAGTCAGCATAGTTGGGGCGAGTCGAGCGCGCGCGACCGCCGGCACGCCGCATCAGCCGACGCCGGCGTCGTCCACGGGTCATCACCGACAATGGATAACGCCGCCGCTTTCTACAGGTGATGTCGCAGAACACCGGAGTGCGCAACTTAGTTCGCCACCCAGTACACGGACTACTAGACGCCAACTTCTGTCTGTCACGGCGGTGTTCTCAACATCGCCGAAAGCTCCTCGGGCCTCGGTGACTCCCTGAACGCTGCATTCCTCCACAGGTACGTCATCGCAGACGCCATGGAGTTGGAATGGGTTCCCCAGTGGGATGCGACAAACTCCCACTGTGACGCGCGTGTGCCGGAATCGTCGCGCCACGGGTATCGCCGTGTCGTCTGGACTCCTACGGGTTGGGTTGATACCCGAACCAACACGATGCCAGACCGTGTCTCGGCGACGCAGATCGAAGTCACGTCGTCCCATCTGCACCGTCGCTCATACAACAGCGACCGCACACGCATACCGTCACCTTCGAAATCGAGACGGTTGCGGCACAAGAACGGCAGGAGCAGCAGCGCCGAGGTGCCGCCCGCAAGGGCCACGACTCCGCCGACCAAACCTTCAGGGCTGCCTTCCGATATGCCGTACGCCAGCGAGAACGGTCCCACGATCATTGCCCCGAAGACTAGCGAAGCGAAGCGCCAAGGACGGAAGCGGAGCGACACCCGGCAAGAGGTCGACTCAACGCTCGGACGGTCTTCGAATCGACGACAACATTCGTCGACAAACCAGATCGCTGAGACGACGAGCAGCACCAGACCTCCCTGCCGGAGCAACGGCAATCCGACTGCATACCCGCAAGCTATCGCCAACATCGACATTGCGACGATCGTTAGTGCCTGCCGAGTGCGGGACCTGACCGCAGGCTCGAACGTATGCACTTCCCACCGGTAGTCGACCGGAGATCCCGGATGCCCTGGCCCGCTGTTCATCGCGCTCCCCCAAACGTTCCTTGGCATGCCGGCCGCTACGGGCTTATGTCCTGCCCACTGGATGACCACACTCGAAGTCCGGTGCCAACGTAGACGATCACGCCGTCCTCTGCGTGCTCGATGATTACATCCTCACGGCCACTGACGCTGTCATCGAACTCTACGATGACATGGTCAGCGGCTCGGAGTTCCTGTACAGCTCCGAGGATCTCATAGGTGATGGTGATGGGCTCGCGCCCAGCTTGAATACGGACCCGCATGGTGCTCCCCACTTTCACTGCGCCCCGATGATGTCAGCGGAGCGGTGCGGGCCACAAGCATTGACTCAGTCTGTGGCTGCACGGCAGCGCGAATCGTGCTGCCGTGTCGCATGAGCTGCCGAGCCTCCGGGGCTTGCCACCCAACACCAAGGTCACGCACCACGGAATGCGTAACCGACATTTCTCCCCGGCCACCATCGCGCCCCTCGGCGCCCCAAACCTCCCGTAATCGACACGTTCGATCGACTGGTCGGCAGGTAGCGAGCCTGCGTACCGAATATCAGCTCTGGCAGACCCAACGGGCGACGACCGCATCGCCGCCCAATGACGCGAGTGCCGTGCCCTCCGCTGATGTCCGGTTTGTTGCCCGCGCCCACGACCACTGACCGCTGGATGTGTGCGCAGCGGCTATACGCCAGCCGCTGGATGCGTCGACATAGGCGAAGCAGTCGGACTGACCGCATTCCTCGATCGCCGTCGCTTCGGCACCGGCCTGCGAATCGAAGTCCGCTGCGTAGCCGTGGTGTCCGGTGGATGGCGAAATGGCGGTAGATGCCCACCGGTCCGCCGATGCACCGGCCGGAGCAGCCGTGATCGCCATGCCTGCGCCCGCAGCGGCGATGACGGCCGAATGAACGATCAGGGCGAACTTGTACCGCATGACGAGCTCCTCGATGTTCTTCGCTTCGCGTGTCCTGACCGTATGGTCCAACACCAGAGAAGCTATCGGGCGGTGCCTATCGAGTCCCAACGAAATCCTTTTAACCACAGATCATTTGGCTATCGGAACAGTGTGGCGGCGGGCCGCGCGGCCAGCGGCCCGGCTCGCCGCCAGGTGGAATGGCCTGACTATTCGGTGTCGCGGCTGGTGAAGTCGAAGGAGTCGCCGTCGATGCCCCAGGAGATGATGCGTTCGGGGTGGATGCGGAGGATCACGCGTTCCTGGTGTGGGAACGGTGGCTCCTCGTCGGCGAGGGTCTCTGCGTGACCGCGGACCTCGATGCCGCGAATTACGTAGGGCTCCAGGGAAACCTGTTGGTCGATGACGAACGACACGCGGCTGCCCGCCTCGACATTGCGGTACTTGCGGCTGGTGCGCATCCGCATGCCGCCGATATCGATGGTGCCGTCGGGGTTCAGCCGGTAGTTGGTCGGGTTGTTCTGCACGACGCCGTCGGGGGACACCGTGGCGAGGCGGCCGATCCCGGCCTCGGCGAGGAACTGCTGTTCATTGGTGGTGAAGGACATGTCGATGACTCCTCGGTGACGGGGTGGGTTCAGAACAGGATGATCGCGGCGCACAGGCCGGCGACGGCGATGAATTGCAGGGTGACCCGGTACTTCAGGATGCTGTCCCACTTGTCCTGCAGCGCACGGGCATCGGCGGGGATGACGCCGCTGAGCGCGGCGGCGGTCTGCCGGGTGTTGATCGGCTTGGCGACGCGGACGTAGAAGGCGAGCCAGGTCAGCAGCGCGGCGACCGCGATCCCGGCCGCGACCGCGGCGCCGGTCTGCCCGGCCAGCACCGCGATCAGCAGTGTGAGCACCGCGGTCACCACGCCGCTCACGCCGACGATCGGCATGCGCTTGTCGCCGTAGTAGTGGCCCCACCCCGCGCTCACGGTCACGGTCGCGTCGTCGAGCTTGCGGTAGACGGACCGCATGATCACGGCCCCGCAGACATCGGTGCCGTAGACGACGGCATTGGCGAGAACGGCGGCGGTGGCGATGATCTGGCCGGTGACAACGAGCATTTCCTGGCTCCCTCTTCGAAATATCTAGCATCGCTAGAAACTGGAGCAAAGGTAACATCTGATCGCTAGCATGTCTAGCGGTGCTAGATTCCGAAGCGCGGCCGAGCTGCCGTGTGGAGTCGGTGGACGGGCTTACGCTGAGCAGGTGTCGGTGCTACCTCTGATCTTCACCGCGGGCTGGGCCAGCGGGATCAACGCGTACGCGGTGGTGTTCCTGCTCGGGGTGTTCGGGCGGATCGGCTGGGCCGAGGACGTGCCGCCGGGACTCGAACGCACCGATGTGCTGGTCGCGGCTGCCGTCCTGTTCGTCATCGAGGCGGTCGCCGACAAGATCCCGTATCTGGATTCGTTCTGGGATGCCGTGCACACCGTGGTGCGGCCCGCGTCCGGGGCGGTGGTGGCGGCGTTGATCGCCGGGCAGGACGATTCGCTGCCCACCATGTTCGCGGCGGCGGTCGGCGGGACAACGGCCCTGGCCAGCCATATCGTCAAAGCCGGTACCCGGATGGCGATCAACACCTCGCCGGAACCGGTCACCAATATCGCGGTGAGTACCGCGGAGGACCTGGGTGTCGGCGCCGTCGTCACCCTCGCGGTGTTCTTCCCGATACTGGCCGCGGTGATCGCCGCCGTCTCGCTGGCGATCGGTTTGTGGGTGGTCTACGCCTGCGCCAGCCGCATTCGCCGCTATCTGCGCAGGCGACGTGAACGCCGCGCCGCCCGCCGGGGCGAGCTGGACGCGGCGCTCGAGTAGGTCAGCGCACCTGTGGCGCGACCTTGGTGCCGAGCAGGTCGATGCTGTGCAGTACCTGTTCCGGCGGGAGGGTGCCGACGCTGGTGTGCAGCATGAACCGGTCCAGGCCGAGGGTGTCGCGGACCTCGGCGATCTTGCCCGCCACGTAGTCCGGCGTGCCGACGAACAGGGAACCGCTCTGCGAGCGCAGGGCGTCGAACTGCTCGCGGGTCATCGGGCCCCAGCCGCGTTCGCGGCCGATGGTCGACATGGCCAGCGCGTACGGCGCGTAGAAGTCGGCCACCGCCTGCTCGTCGGTCTCGGCGACGTAGCCGTGCGCGTGCACCGCCACCGGCTGCTTCTCGTGGCCGCCCTCGGCGAGGGCCCGGTGGTACAGCTCGACCAGCGGCTTGAACCTGGCCGGCTGGCCGCCGATGATCGCGATCGCCAGCGGCAGCCCGAGCAGGCCGGCCCGGATCACCGACTCCGGGCTGCCGCCGACGGCGATCCACACCGGCAGCGGCCGGTCGTCGGTGCGCGGATAGACGGTGGCGTCGCGCAGCGGCGCGCGGAACCGGCCCGACCAGGTCACCGGCTCGTCCGCGCGCAGGCGCAGCAGCAGGGCCAGCTTCTCCTCGAAGAGGTCGTCGTAGTCGGCGAGGTCGTAGCCGAACAGTGGGAACGACTCGGTGAACGACCCGCGCCCGGCCATCAGCTCGGCCCGGCCGTTCGACAGCCCGTCCAGGGTCGCGAAGTCCTGGTACACCCGGACCGGGTCGTCGGAGCTGAGGACGGTCACCGCGCTGGTCAGCTGGATGCGTTCGGTGCGCGCCGCCGCGGCCGCCAGGACGACGGCGGGCGAGGAGGCCGCGAAATCCTTGCGGTGGTGCTCACCGACGCCGTAGACGTCCAGGCCCGCCGCCTCGGTGGCGACGGCCTCGTCGACGACCTGGCGCAGTCGCTCGGCGGCGGTCGGCGCAGGCCGGTCGCCGGTGGGGTACAGCTCGGCGAAGGTGGTGAGCCCCAGTTCCATGTGAACCTCGTTTCGGGATGCGGTCTGCTCCGGTCATCTCCTAAACGGACCGTGGTCCGGCGAAATTCCCCCACCGTTACGGATGGATGCAGATTATCTATGACAAAACTATAGTGGCCGGTATGACCGCCCTCGCGACGACGCGCACCGAACCCGACCTGTCCTTCCTGCTCGACCGCACGAGTCACGTGCTGCGCACCCAGATGGCGGCGGCGCTGGCCGAGATCGGGCTGACGGCCCGCATGCACTGCGTGCTGGTGCACGCGCTCGAGGCCGAGCGCACCCAGGCGCAGCTCGCCGAGCTCGGCGACATGGACAAGACGACCATGGTCGTCACCGTCGACGCGCTGGAGAAGGCGGGTCTGGCCGAGCGCAAGCCGTCGAGCGCCGACCGTCGCGCGCGGATCATCGCGGTGACGCCGGAGGGCGCGAAGCTCGCCGCGCGCAGCACCGAGATCGTGGACGGTGTGCATCAGGCGGCGCTCGGGTCGCTGCCGAAGGCGGAGCGGGAAACCCTGGTACGCGCGCTGAATCTGCTGGTCGAGGGCCACCTGTCCACTGTCGTGGAGGCGGCGCCTGCGCGTCGCGCACGGCAATAGTCCGTTATAGATTGTCTGCAACGAAACTATCTAGTACGGTCATTTCATGACCTCCTCTCAGCGCATCGCGCTCGCGGTGCTGTCGGCGGCGACGCTGATGACCATCCTCGACGGCAGCATCGTCACCGTCGCCATGCCCGCGATCCAGGCGGACCTCGGCTTCACGCCCGCGGGCCTGAGCTGGACCGTCAACGCCTACCTGATCGCCTTCGGCGGACTGCTCCTGCTGGCCGGACGGCTGGGCGATCTGGTCGGCCGCAAGACGATGTTCCTCACCGGCACCGTCGTTTTCACGGCGGCCTCGCTGCTGGCCGGTGCCGCGGGCACCCCGGCGATGCTGGTGGCGGCCCGCTTCCTGCAGGGCGTCGGTAGTGCTCTGGCCGCGTCGGTGGTGCTCGGCATCCTGGTCACGATCTTTCCCGGTCCGCGCGAACGGGCCACGGCCATCGGCATTTTCAGCTTCACCGGGGCGGCGGGCGCGTCGATCGGGCAGGTGCTGGGCGGAGTGCTCACCGATGCGCTGAACTGGCACTGGATCTTCCTGATCAATGTGCCTATCGGGGTGGTGACCGTTCTGGTCGCCGTCACGGCGCTCCCGGCCGACCGCGGTCTGGGCTGGGGCGCGGGCGCCGATGTGCTCGGGGCGGTCCTGGTCACGGCCGGGCTGATGCTCGGTATCTACACCATCGTGGAAGTCGAACGGTACGGCTGGGTATCGCCGCACACCCTGGGGCTCGGCGCGGTGTCCGGCGCGCTGCTCGCGGGCTTCGTCGCCCGCCAGGCCACCGCGCGACGGCCGCTGCTGCCGCTGCGGATCTTCCGCTCCCGCAATGTGTCCGGCGCCAATGTGGTGCAGATGCTCACGCTCTCGGCGATGTTCGCCTTCCAGATCATCGTCGCGCTCTTCCTGCAGAAGGTGCTGGGCTACAACGCCTTGCAGACCGGGCTGGCCATGCTGCCCGCCGCCCTCGCCATCGGCGGGGTGTCGCTGTTCGCCTCGGCCCGGCTGATCACCCGCTTCGGCGAACGGACCGTGCTCATCGCGGGACTGGTCCTGCTGCTGGTCGGCATGTCGTGGCTGATGCGGCTGCCCGTCGACGCGGACTACGTCACCGATCTGCTGCCGATGATGGTGCTGATCGCGGGTGGCGGGCTGGTGCTGCCCGCGCTCACCGCGCTGGGCATGTCGGGTGCCTCGGCCGACGACGCCGGGCTCGCCTCCGGCCTGTTCAACACCACCCAGCAGGTCGGGATGGCGATCGGGGTCGCGGTCCTGTCCACCCTCGCCGCCACCAGGACCGGCGCCGAACTGGCCACGGGCGCAACCGAAGCCGTCGCGCTGACCGATGGCTATCGCCTCGCGTTCACCGTCGCGGCCGGTCTGCTGGCGGCGGCATTGCTGGTCAGTGTGACGGTGCTGCGCCGACCGGGGACCACCGCCGAGGCGGCCACGGCGGACGCGGTCCCCGCCTTCTGAACGGCCGACCGCAGGGGTGGCGCATCGTCCCTGCGGTCACTACCGGCGGCGCGGCGAGGCCGCGCTCAGCTGGTCGTCGAACCAGCTGACGAGTTCCGGATCGTCGAGACCGTCCGCGACCAGCAGGGCCGCGGAGAGGTCGTGCGAGCGGGTGTAGGCGTTCTGCGCGGCGACGCATCGCAGCCCGGCGGCCGTCGCGGCGAGCACACCGTTGGCGGAATCCTCCACCGCGACAACATGCTCGGGGGCGCACCTCGTCCTGGCCAGGACTTCCAGATAGACCGCCGGGCTCGGTTTGAGGTCGGGGACCTCGGTCCCGGTGATCACGACGTCGAAGACCGGGCCGAAGGCATGGCGCAGCAGGGGCTCCACCCACGCGCGGGTACCGGTGGTGGCCACGTGCAGCGCGATCCCCCGGGCGGCGAGCCGCTCGATCAGCTCCCTGGCACCGGGCCTCGGCTGGATCCGCCCGTCCTCGACCAGGTTCCGCATGATCCGGGTCTTGATGGGGTGCAATCGTTCCGTGAGTTCCCCGGCCTGGGCGGGCGAGCGGCCGGTGCTCTCGAACCAGTGGGCCATCCGCTGGGTGCCGCCGGCGATCCGCAGCAGGTCGCCGTAGCGGTCGATATCCCAGCGGTCGGGGAGCCCGGCCTCGGCGAAGGCCGCGTTGAACGCCACCCGGTGCCCGTCGCGTTCGCTGTCCACCAGGGTGCCGTCGACATCGAAGATCACCGCGTCCAGGCGGGTCATCGGGCACCGCCCAGGTAGTCGCGGACCCGGGCGAGCACCGACGACACGGTGAGGCCGTGGTGGGCCATGACCTCGGCGCCGGGACCGCTGTGCCCGAACGCGTCGATGCCGATCGCCAAGTCGACCACGCCCGCCCAGCCGGTGGTGCTGCCCGCCTCGATGCTGACGGTCCGGGCCGTGGGATCGGGGGAGTAGCGGGTGCGATCGAGCACCGACACCACCCGCACGAGGTAGCCGTCGGCCCGGAGTTCGTCGGCGACCGCCGCCGCCAGCGCGACCTCCGAGCCGGTGGCGACGATATCGACCAGGTGGCGTCCTTCGGCGACGAGCGGCTCGAAGGTCGCGCTCGTAGCACCTTCGGCGGCCGGAGATTCGCCGGTTGTCGTCCGTCGCGAGTCAGCGACGGTGTTGCCGTCGCGCAGGTCCGTGACGGTGGGCGAAGGGACGGTCGAGGCAGGACCTGAGCCGACGGTAGGCGCGGGGTCGCCGCTGGGACGGGGATCGCCGCTGGTACGGGGATCGGCGGTGGCCCGATTGTCCCCGCTGGGACGGGGGTCGCCGCTGGCCTGAGTGTCGGCGGTGGGACGGGGATCGGCGGTGGCCTGAGTGTCGGCGGTGGGACGGGGATCGGCGGTGGCCCGAGTGCCGGCGGTGGGTTCGAGGGCGCGGCCCTCGGTGTTGTGTTGTGGCAGAGACTGTCTGGACAGGATCAGCGCGGTTGGGCCGTCGGTGCGGCGCAGCGCCAGTTCCCAAGCGAGCGCGGTCTCGGCATCGTCGGCCGGGCGCAGTACCTGGAGACCGGGGATCAGGCGCAGCGACTCGACGTGCTCGACGGGCTGGTGCGTCGGCCCGTCCTCGCCGACCGCGATCGAATCGTGGGTGAGCACGTAGATCACCGGCTGACCCATCAGCGCCGACAGGCGCAGCGCGGGTCGCAGATAGTCGGCGAAGACCAGGAACGTGCTGCCGAACACCCGGAACCCGCCGTGCAGGCTGATCCCGTTGAGGACGGCGGCCATGCCGAACTCGCGGATGCCGAACGCGATCGCGCGGTGCGTGTAGTCGTCCCGGCCCAGCACCGGACCGAACGCGGTGCCGGTCGATCCCGCGAGGTCGGCCGAGCCGCCCACCAGTTCCGGCAGGATCGGCCGCAGGGCGTCCAGGCAGGCTTGCGAGGACTGCCGGGTCGCGCGCGGCGCGTCTCCGACGATGCCGGACAGCGCGTCGACGAGTCCGGCGGGCAGTGCGCGCGCACCCGCCCGGGTGAACTCGTCGGCGCGTTCCGGTGCGGCAGAAGCGAATGCGGCGAACCGAGCGAGCCAGTCGGCCCGGTCCTCGGCGCCGATCTCGGTGAGCACCGCGCACGTCGCGCGGACCTGCTCGGGGACCCCGAACGTCGGATAGGTCCATCCGGCAAGCGCTTTGGCCCGGGCGAGCTGATCCGCGCCCAGCGGTGCGCCGTGCGCCTTCGCGGTGCCCGCCACGTCCGGTGCGCCGTGCCCGATCACCGTCCGGACGGCCAGGAAACTCGGCCGCGGATCGTCTTTCGCCCGGGTGAGGGCCGCGTCGATCGCGGCGATGTCGGTGCCGTCGGCCACCGTCTCGGTGTGCCAGCCGTAGGCGGCGAAGCGAGCGAGCTGGTCGTCGCCGCAGGACCGGTCGACGGCGCCGTCGATGGTGATGGCGTTGTCGTCCCACAGCACGATCAACCGGCCCAGCCGCAGCTGCCCGGCGAACGAGGCCGCCTCGTGGCTGACACCCTCCATCAGGCAGCCGTCGCCGACGATCGCGTAGGTGCGGTGGTCGGTGACCTCCGGGTAGCGGGCGTGGGTCATCCGCTCCGCCAGTGCCATGCCGACGGCCATCGCCAGGCCCTGACCGAGCGGACCCGTCGTGCATTCGACGCCCGGCGTCTCGCGGTACTCGGGATGACCCGGTGTCCGCGACCCCAGCTGGCGGAACCGGCGCAGCTCCTCGGTGGGCAGGTCGTAGCCGAACAGGTGCAGCAGCCCGTACAGCAGCGCCGAACCGTGCCCGGCGGACAGGACGAACCGGTCCCGATCGGCCCAGGCCGGGTCGGCCGGATCATGGCGCAGATGCCTGCTCCACAACGTCCACGCCATCGGCGCCGCCCCCATCGGCATCCCCGGATGTCCCGAGTTCGCGGCCTCGACCATGTCGGCGGCGAGGAAGCGCAGGGTGTCGAC
The DNA here is from genome assembly GCF_040654235.1 of Nocardia sp. NPDC050718. Taxonomy (NCBI): domain Bacteria; kingdom Bacillati; phylum Actinomycetota; class Actinomycetes; order Mycobacteriales; family Nocardiaceae; genus Nocardia; species Nocardia sp. NPDC050718. The sequence goes on from NZ_JBFAHQ010000002.1 coordinate 149,977, forward strand.
GGCGAGCTGATCGGTGTCGACAGCGGACGCGGCGAGTGGCCGATGAACAGTGGATTCCGGCATGGCGGCGCCTTTCGATCGGGTCCGTCCATCCGACCGCACGCGGGTCGCGCGGCCTTCCCCCGCACGGGTGGCCGCACGGGTGATTTCTCGCCGATTGCCGTGAGCCACCGCCGTTTTCCGCCGTACTGTGGCGGTATGCCGGAGCCGTCGCCCCCGTTACGGCTGGTGCTCGTCGACGACCACGAGATGGTCCTGCGCGGGCTCGACGCGATGCTCGGCCACTTCCCTGACGAGGTCGCGATCGTCGGCCAGTCGACCACCGACACCGCGGCCCTGCGCCTGATCGACGAGCACCGGCCCGACATCGTCCTGTGCGACGTCCGGATCGGCAAGGCCAGCGGCCTGGATCTGTGCAGGCAGATCACCGAACGCTATCCGGCCACGCGGGTCGTGGTGCTCACCGTCTACGACGACGAGCACTACCTCTACCAGGCGCTGCGCGCCGGCGCGGCCGGGTATGTGCTCAAGCGGGTGGACGGGCGCGAACTCGTCGCCCACCTGCGCCGGGCCGCCGACGGCGAGACGGTCATCGATCCCGCCCTGGCAGGCCGGGTCGCCCTGGCCGCCGCCCGGCTCGACGCCGGGCAGTTCTGGTCGGGCGCGCATCTCGGGCTGACCCAGCGCGAGTCGGAAGTCCTGGGACTGCTGGTCTCCGGGCACTCCAACCGGGCGGTGGCGGGCAAGCTGGTGGTCAGCGAGGACACGGTGAAGACCCACATCCGCGGGCTGTATCGCAAACTGGGCGTGTCCGATCGGAGTGGGGCGATCGCGGTCGCATTGCGGGAGGGGCTGTTCCGGTGACCGGCGTCGCGCCGAGCGCCGCGCAGCTGGCCCCGCTGCTCGCGGCCGACGGGGTGCTGCTGTACGCGGTCGACGGGCAGGACCTCACCGTGGTCGACCTCTGGCCCGCCCATCCGTCGGCGGGCGCGCTGACCCTGCAGGTCGGATTCGGGGTGACCGGACTGGTCGCCCGGACCGGAACGCCGGTGCTGCTCGATCGGGACTCGCCGCGTAATGCGATGCACCGCAGCCTGTTACGCCTGGACCCCGACCGGACCATCGCCCGGATGTGTCTGCCGCTGCGCGGCATCGACGACTCGGTGGTGGGCGTCCTCGCCGCCCATCGGGATCCGGCGACACCGTTCGGCCCGGCCGACCTCGCGCGGGCGGAGAGCTACGCCGATGTGCTCGGCCTGTCGTTGCACGCGCACCGGTTGTGGCGCACCGTCACCCGGCATCGCACCGAACGGGATCGCCTGGTCGAACAGGCGATCTCGGCGCAGGAGGCCGAGCGCAGGCGGATCGCGTTCGACCTGCACGACGGGGTGACCACCGCGCTCGCGTCGATGTCGTTCCACCTGTCCGCGGCCGACCTGACCGTCTCCGAACTCGCCGCCCACGTCGCCGCGGGCGACGAGTCGGGCCTGCGCGCGCTGGAGCGGGCCCGCGCCGAACTGGTCGGCGCCCGGACCCTGGCCGACTACGCCTACAACGAGACCAGGGCGGCGATCTCGGGCCTGCACAGCCTCGTCCTCGACGACCTGGGCCTGGTCGCCGCGCTCGAATCGCTGGTCCGCACCGCGAGCACCGGCGGTGGCCCGGCGATCGAATTCCTCGTCGACCCGGCCGCCGCCGTCGGCGACATCCCCGAGCACGCGGCCGCCGCCCTGTACCGGATCGCGCAGGAGGCGCTGGTGAACGCGGTCAAGCACGCGGGCGCGAGCCGGATCGTGCTGTCGCTGCGCCGGGTCGGCGACTCGGTGGTGCTGGGGTGCTCCGACGACGGCGCGGGGTTCGACCCCGCCGCGCGCCGGGCCGAACGATCCGCCGACGCCGACCAGCACTTCGGGCTGAGCTCGCTCGCCGAACGCTGTGCCGTCATCGAGGCCTCGCTGCGCATCGAGTCGCTGCTGGGGCGCGGCACGATCGTGCTGGTCGAGCTGCCGATCCGGTAGTCAGCGGGTCGCGTCGGCGGCGCTGCGGCAGTTCGCCAGCAGCACCCGCTGGGCGTCGGCCACCGTGGCCGGCGCCCCGGCCCACGTGTGCAAGGCGGCGCTGACCAGCGCCCGCCCGAACGAGAACGTGACCGACCACGGCCGATCGCCCCTGGCGTGCAGCGCGCGCAGGTAGTCGCAGACCCGCTCGGTCGGCTGACCACCGGAGAGGAAGGCGATGCCGGGAACCGCGGCGGGCACGGTGTCGCGCAGGACCGCGAACGTCGCCGCCACCACCTCGTCGGCGGGTGCGGGCGCGGCGTCGAGTCCCGGCGTCACGAAGTTCGGTTTGAGCACGATGCCGGTCGGGTCGACCCCGGCGGCGTCGAGGGCGGCGAACAGCGAGCGCAGGGCGAGCCGGGTGGCTTGGGCGGACGCGGCCAGATCGTGCTCGCCGGTGCACAGCACCTCCGGCTCGACGATCGGCACGATGCCGTGCTCCTGACACAGCGCGGCGTAGCGCGCCAGCGCGTGGCCGTTGGCGTGCGCGGCGTAGGGCGTGATCGTCCGCACGTCGAACACGGCCCGCCACTTGGCGAAGGCGGCCCCGCGCTCGGCATAGGACGCCAGCCGGGCGCCGAGGCCGTCGAGTCCCTCGGTGACCAGCGCGCCCGCCTGCCCGGGCAGGGCGGTGGTGCCGGTGTCGACCTTGATCCCGGGCAGCAGGTCGAGGTCGCGGGCCGCGACGGGGAAGGGGCGGCCGTCGGCGAGATCCTGGCCGAAGGTCTCGTCGCACAGGATGATTCCGCTGACCCGATCCGCCAGCCCGTCGGCGGTGAGCAGCAGGGCGCGATAGTCGCGCCGGGCGGTCGCGCTCGCGGGGACGCCCGCCTGCTCCAGGCGGGCGGACATGGTCGTGATCGACTCGTCGGCGGCGAGAATGCCGCGGCCGCCGCCGGTCAGCTGCTGGGCGACGGCGGCGAGGGGCGGGGCGGGAAGTGTCGTCATGGTGACAGCGTGCGAGCGTGCCGGTCGTCCGTCCTCACCCCTGCGGGCGAAACCGGGTGTGAACCGCCGCGTTGACAACCGCCGTGAAACTGGGAAGCCTGAGGTCATCCAGTCCGATCGCAGTGCCGCGGCACGGGAAGAAGCCGGTGATGACCTCGATCGACGACCCCACCGACGACCTGTCGGTCACCCCACCCAAGACCTGGGCGGCCGGTGTTCCCGGGGTGGTCCACGCGCTCGAGTACTCGCTGTCGCAGACCTCAGCCGCACGCACCGCGCTGACGCTGCTCAACGTCAACCAGGCCGAGGGGTTCGACTGCCCCGGCTGCGCGTGGCCGGAGCCGAAGCACCGGCACAAGAACGAGTACTGCGAGAACGGCGCCAAGCACGTCAGCGACGAGGCCACCACCCGCCGGGTGACCCGCGAGTTCTTCGCCACCCACACCGTCGACGAACTCGACGCCACCTCCGACTACTGGCTCAACCAGCAGGGCAGGCTGACCGAGCCGATGGTCAAGCGGCCCGGCGCCGCGCACTACGAACCGATCGGCTGGGACGCCGCCCTCGACCTGATCGCCGACACGCTGCGTGGCCTGGACTCGCCGAACGAGGCGCTGTTCTACACCTCGGGCAGGCTCAACAACGAGGCCGCGTTCCTGCTGCAGCTCTTCGCCCGCGCCTACGGCACCAACAACCTGCCCGACTGCTCCAACATGTGCCACGAGTCGAGTGGTTCGGCGCTGAACCAGACCCTCGGGGTCGGCAAGGGCAGCGTGTCGCTGGACGACATCTACGCCGCCGACCTGATCTTCGTCGTCGGTCAGAATCCCGGCACGAACCATCCCCGGATGCTCTCGGCGTTGGAGGAGGCAAAGCGCAACGGCGCGAAGGTCGTCGCGGTGAACCCGCTGCCCGAGGCCGGGCTGATCCGGTTCAAGAACCCGCAGGTCCCGCGCGGGGTGATCGGGCGCGGCACCGCGATCGCCGATCACTTCCTGCAGATCCGGCCGGGCGGTGACCTGGCCCTGTTCCAGACCCTGAACCGGTTGCTGCTCGAAGCCGAGGACGCCGCGCCGGGGACCGTCCTCGACCACGAGTTCATCCGCGAGCACACCCACGGCTTCGAGGATTTCGCCGCGCACGCCAGGGGAATCGGCTGGGACGACGCGCTCACGGCGACCGGTCTGACCCGGGCGGCGATCGAGGACGTGCACCGGGAAGTCCTCGGCGCGAAGAAGATCATCGTGTGCTGGGCGATGGGCCTGACCCAGCACAAGCACGGCGTGCCGACGATCCGCGAGATCGTCGATTTCCTGCTGCTGCGTGGCAATCTCGGCCGCCCCGGTGCGGGCGTGTGCCCGGTCCGCGGGCACAGCAACGTCCAGGGCGACCGCACGATGGGCATCTGGGAGCGGGTACCGCAGTGGTTCCTCGACGCCCTCGGCACCGAGTTCGGCTTCACCCCGCCGACCGCACACGGGCTGGACTCGGTCGACGCCATCCGCGCCATGCGCGACGGCCGGGCGAAGGTATTCGTCGGTGTCGCAGGCAATTTCGCGCGAGCGACGCCGGACAGCGCGGTCACCGAGGCGGCGCTGCGGCAGTGCGCGCTCACCGTGCAGATCTCCACCAAACTGAACCGCTCGCACACTGTGTGCGGTGCGACCGCGCTGATCCTGCCCACATTGGGGCGCAGCGATCGTGACATCCAGGCCACCGGCGAGCAGTTCGTCACCGTGGAGGACTCGATGAGCGAGGTCCACGCCTCCCGCGGCCGCCTCGACCCGGCCTCGCCGCACCTGCTCAGCGAGGTCGCGATCATCTCCCGGCTGGCCCAGCACACCCTCGGCACCACTCCCGCGATCCCGTGGGCGGAGTTCGAGGCCGACTACGACACCGTCCGCGACCGCATCTCCCGGGTGGTGCCCGGCTTCGAGAACTTCACCGAGCGGGTCTCCGAGCCGGGTGGGCTGCGGTTGATCAACCCGGTCAACGAGGGTGTCTACCGCACCGCCAGCGGAAAGGCGGAGTTCACCCGCAACGAGTTCACCTTCCTCGACGTGCCGCCGGGGCATCTGCTGTTGCAGTCGCTGCGCTCGCACGATCAGTGGAACACCATCCCGTACGCGAACAACGACCGCTACCGGGGCATCCACAACGCGCGCCGGGTGGTGATGGTCAACCCGGACGACCTGGCCGAGCTCGGTCTGGCCGATCGGGACGTGGTCGACCTGGTCAGCGTCTGGCACGACGGGGTCGAGCGGCGCGCCGAGAACTTCGTGGTGGTCGCCTACCCGGCCAGCCGCGGCTCGGCGGCGGCCTACTACCCGGAGACGAACGTGCTGGTCCCGCTCGACAGCGTCGCCGACATCAGCAACACCCCCACCTCGAAGGGGATCGTGGTCCGGCTCGAACCGCGACACAGCGCCGGGTAGGGGTGCTGGCTACACTCGCTGCTATGTCCGTGCGCACCCGTCAGCCACTCGTTCCCGGCACCCAGTCGCCGATCCGCGACGTCCCGCGTTCCATCGAGCGTCCCGAGTACGTGTGGAAGAAGACCGCGAACGAAGGGCGTGAGCCCTGGGTGCAGACGGCCGAGACCATCGAGAAGATGCGGATCGCGGGCAAGATCGCCGCGCAGGCCCTGGAAGAGGCGGGCAAGGCGGTCGCGCCCGGCGTCACCACCGACGAGCTGGACCGGATCGCCCACGAGTACATGTGCGACCACGGCGCCTACCCGTCGACCCTCGGCTACAAGGGCTTCTCCAAGTCCTGCTGCACCTCGCTCAACGAGGTCATCTGCCACGGCATCCCGGACTCGACCGTGATCGAGGACGGTGACATCGTCAATATCGACGTCACCGCCTTCATCCACGGCGTGCACGGCGACACCAACAAGACCTTCCTCGCCGGCGATGTCGACGAGGAGGTGCGGCTGCTGGTCGAGCGCACCGAAGAGGCCACCAACCGGGCCATCAAGGCGGTCAAGCCGGGCCGCGCGCTCAATGTGATCGGCCGGGTCATCGAGGCCTACGCCAACCGCTTCGGCTACGGCGTCGTGCGCGACTTCACCGGCCACGGCGTCGGCCCGACCTTCCACAGCGGCCTGGTCATCCTGCACTACGACCAGCCCGAGATCGAGTCGGTCATCGAGCCCGGCATGACCTTCACCATCGAGCCGATGATCAACCTCGGCGGCATCGACTACGACATCTGGGACGACGGCTGGACCGTGGTCACCAAGGACCGCAAGTGGACCGCCCAGTTCGAACACACCCTGGTCGTCACCGAGACGGGCGCGGAAATCCTGACCCTGCCGTGAGTCCGGCCGCGGGTGCGGGGGACGACGCGCGCCCGCGCGGGGCGCTGCTGATCGCGGGGACGACCTCCGACGCGGGGAAAAGCGTTGTGGTGGCGGGTATCTGCCGGATGCTCGCGCGGCGCGGCGTGCGGGTGGCGCCGTTCAAGGCCCAGAACATGTCCAACAACTCCGTCGTCACCCTCGACGGCGGGGAGATCGGGCGGGCGCAGGCGTTGCAGGCGCGGGCGTGTGGGTTGGAGCCGAGCGTGCGGTTCAATCCGGTGCTGCTCAAACCCGGCAGCGATCGGCGCTCGCAGCTCGTGGTGCGCGGCAAGGCCGTCGGGACCGTCGGCGCGCGGGACTATTTCACCCGCAGGCAGCAGCTGCGCGAGGTGGTCGCGGCAGAACTCGCTTCCCTGCGCGCGGAATTCGATGTGGTGATCTGCGAGGGTGCCGGGTCGCCCGCCGAGATCAATCTGCGGGCCACGGATCTGGCGAACATGGGACTGGCACGCGCGGCCGACCTGCCCGTGCTGGTGGTCGGTGACATCGATCGCGGGGGAGTACTGGCCCATCTGTTCGGCACCGTCGCCGTGCTGGAACCCGAAGACCAGCAACTCATCTCGGGCTTCCTCGTCAACAAGTTCCGTGGTGACGTGTCGTTGCTCCAACCCGGACTCGACCAGCTGACCGCCCTCACCGGCCGTCCCACCCTCGGCGTGCTGCCCTTCGCCGAGGACCTGTGGCTCGACGCCGAGGACTCCCTCGGCACCGTCGCGGGCACGCCCGTCGGCCGTCCCGGCCCGCCGCGCGGCACCGACTGGCTCACCGTCGCCGCCGTGCGCCTGCCCCGCATCTCCAACTCCACCGATATCGAAGCCCTCGCCTGCGAGCCCGGTGTCGCGGTCCGCTGGGCCGACGGCCCCGATCAGATCGCCACGGCCGACCTCGTGGTCGTGCCCGGTTCCAAAGCCACCATCTCGGATCTGAAGTGGTTGCGTACCAGGGGAATCGGCGAGGCGCTGCGTGCGCGCGCGGCCGCCGGACGCCCAATTCTCGGCATCTGCGGCGGCTATCAGATGCTCGGACGCCGGATCACCGACGGCGTGGAGTACGCGCGCCCGGCGGGTTCCGGCGATCACGCCACGGCCATCGCGCCGAACGGTCGCGCCGCGGACTGCGAGGACGCGGCGCGGGTGGATCAACCGCCCGAACTCGCCGCGGCGGGCGAGAACCCCTGGGTCGCCGACGGTCTCGGCCTGCTCGATCTCACCATCGAATTCGCGAACCCCAAGATCGCGCGACAGGTCTCGGGCCATGCCGACGGCATCCCCGTCACCGGTTACGAGATCCACCACGGCCGCGTCCGGCACAGCGGCGACCCCACCTGGCTGACGGTCGACGGCACCCCCGAAGGCAGTGCGCGCGAGGCGATCTGGGGCACCCACGTGCACGGGCTGCTCGAATCCGACGAGTTCCGCCGCACCTGGCTCGCCGAAGTAGCCCTGCGCGCGGGCCGCACCGGCTTCCGCGTCGCCCCGGACACCTCGGTCGCCGCCACCCGCACCGCCCAGCTCGACCTGCTGGCCGACCTGATCGAACAGCACGTCGACCTGGCCGCCCTCGACGCCCTGATCAGCCGCGGCGCGTCACCCGATCTACCGACCGTGCGCGCCGAACTCGATCGCCCTGAGGTCGGCTGAGAGACCTCGGCCACCTGTCGTAGCAGCACGAGCGGGCGGTGGCTCAGTCCCCGGCTGACGCCGTTTTCTCGGCGACGGCAGGCCGCGCCCGGGCCAGCGCATATGCGGCGAAGCCGAACACCAGGGCGGGCCCACCGAGGACCAGGACACCGATCAGCCAGACGAAATCGGTCGCAGCGGACGCGGCCGACCGATAGGCACCGGTGTCTACGCCGACGTCGATGAGAACGATCCGGGCACTGACCGTTTCGCCCGCCGTGACACCGAAGAGGCGGATCGTGCGGCCGTCCTCGATACTCGTACCGATACCCGCCCGGCCGCGGCCGCCCATGGTCCCGCTGGAGCTCTCGTCGACGTGGACCGTGACCTCTCGACCGAAGCCCAGCAGGTAGGCGGTGGCGTTGATCGGCTGGGTGATCCCGAACAGGGCCCCGGCCCCGAACACGATGGCGCCGACGGCGCACAGCACGCTCTGGACGATCCTCTTCACAATCCCCCCTTGATCTTCGGCTCATCCTACGGCGCGCCGAGGTCTCGTCGGGCGCTCGGCCTCAGACCGCCGCGAAGGACCGGCTGAACGACTGTCCGGCCGAGACGCGGGCGCGCATGCCCGGCAACCGGAGCAGCTCGTAGCGCCGCAGGTCGGGTTCGGCGCCGGACAGGACCTCGGCCAGTGCCGCCGCGTCGGTGACCGCTTCCTCGAAACCCGCCCCGGTCATCGGGGTCTGCGCGTGGGCGGCGTCGCCGAGCAGGGCGAGGCGGCCGTCGACGACGCGCCGGGGCAGGTACTCGGTGATCGGGGTCGCGATGACCTCGCGGTTCTGGAACGCCTCGATGACGCCGCTGCGCCACGGTTCGCTCCACCGGGTCCGCGCCGTGCGGATCATGTCGTCGTAGACCTCGTCGGGAACGGCGTGCGGGCGCGGCGTGTACTTCACCTCGGTGCCGTCGACGGCGCCGATCCGGCGCAGCAGGGCTGTGTGGTTCGGGTCGAACCAGCCCCAGCCGTAGCGGGAGACGCCGCCGTCGCGGTCGATGAGCGGGTAGACCGCGAGCATGTCGTCGGTGCCGGAGTGGAAATCGGGCCCGCCCGCACGCTCGGCTAAGGCGGCGGGCAACTCCGACTGTCCCAGCCACACAACGTATCCCGCGTACCTGGCGACCGGGCGATCGGCGTCGACGGTACGGCGCACCACGCTGCGGTAGCCGTCGGCGCCCAGCAGGACGTCGGCGGTGTGGACCGCGCCGTCCTCGGTGCGCGCCCAGGCCGCCGTGTCGTGCTGGCCGACCGCGACCACGGCGGCGTTCTCGACGACGGTGACCAGCGGTTCGGCGTCGGCCGCGGCGCGCAGCGCCGAGTAGACGTCCCACCACGCGTGCGGATAGGTGCCCTGGTCCATGGCGACGGGGCCCAGCGCCGCGCCGACGATGTCACGCGCCGCGGGACCGAGGGCCCGGCTCAGGCTCGCACCGGCGACCAGAATGGCGACGCCGCGCTGCGTGCGCCCGCCGGTCCGCTCCAGCACCGTGCTCCGGCGGCCACGCGCGGCCAGGGCCAGGGCGGTGGTCAGCCCGCCGAGCGAACCGCCCACGATCAGCGTCGGCGTGTGCGCCGCGGCTCCGGACACGGAAACGGCCATGACCTACTCCTTCTCGAACGGTCGAAGTGCCCGCGGGTCGGCCCGACCGCGCGCGGCGTCGCAACCACCTGGGGAAAGTCGCCAGTGGTGCTGGCACCGACAGTGGCAGCTCCCCGCGCGTCCGTGCAGGGGACAAAATGTTCCCAGGATGCGCATGCACCCGGTCCGGTCGCCGGTGACCCGGCTCTTCCCCCGCGCACGATGTGCGGCCGGTCTCTGCTCACAGCCGGGCGGGCGCCGTTGTGACAGGTTCGGCAATTCAGCCCTTCCCGGCTGGGAAAGCCCAGGACACGGGCGAAAACAGACCGGCCGGGCGGAGCGCAACACGCTGCCGTGTTCAGCCGGGCCGTGTACCGTTCACCGGCATGAAATCTCGGCAGATCACGGTCGGTGACCGGGCCTGGACAGTGCGGGTCGACGGCCCCCAATCGCGGCACAATGTGCTGTTGCTTCCCGATGCGGACGATCCGGCCGACGTGTTCGACACCGTGTGCGCGCGGCTGCACGAGTCCGATCTGCAGACCGTCGTGCTGGAGTCCGTCGAGGGGCTCGAGCCCGCGGCGATCCACGTGATTCTCGACGAGCTCGAGCTGCCCTACGCCAATGTGGCCGGGCGCGGTGCGGGCGCGGCGCTGGCCTGGCGGCTGTGCGCGGGCCGGTTCGGGCGGTTCATGAGCCTGGTCGTCGCCGATCACGGTCATCCGGCGGTGCCCGGCGCCGACGGCATCGCACCCGACGCGGCGTGTCCGCCGCTCGAGCTGCCGGTCACCATGCTGGTCACCAAGAGCCTGCCGCGCGCCGTCGCCGACGCGTCCGGCCGCTACGTGTACGGCGAGTTCCGGGTGGTGCCGGTCGAGGTCGACAACATCGCCACCGAGGGCGCCCACGAACTGGCCACCGAGATCGTCCTGCGCACCAGCCTCTGGTGAGCAGCGGGCCGGGACCATCCGGTCCCGGCCCACCACCCGCTAGTTCTTGCGGTAGGCCGCCAGCCAGTCCAGCCAGCTGTCGGTTTCGGCGAAAGCGTTGGCGCGCACCGCTTCCGCGGAAAGGAACACGTCGTGGCGGGCGCCGTCGATCGGCACGATCGTGGTGCGCTCGCCCAGGCAACCCGCCCAGCGCTGGATCTGCTTGACGTCGAGCACGGCATCGGCCACGTCGACGGCGGGGCTGTGCGCGCGGGCGAACTTCGTCAGCCGCGAGCGCAGGATCAGCGCGGGCACCCCGATCGCCAGCCCCTGGTGCAGGCGGGCCTGGCCACGCCGGATGGCACGCAGCCAGCCCAGCCGCACCGGCTCGCCGCTGAGCGGCTTCCAGTCCAGGTTGTAGTCCCACTCACCCGCGCGGCTGTGGTGCAGGCTGTCACCGTAGGCGGTGCTGACGCCCATGCCGGGGAGCTGCGCGAATGCCCGGACCTTGCCGACCGCGTTGATGATCGGCGTGCCGACGGTGCGGTAGTACGCCGGACCCTGCAGGTCGAACCACGGGCTGTTGAGCACGACGCCGACGATCCCGGCCTTCGCGGTGCCGCCCGCGGCCTCGAGCCGGTCCAGCCACAGCGGCACCACGAGTCCGCCGGTCGAATGCGCGACGATCAGGACGTCGTCGCCGGTCTCCGCGCGCGCGATGCGCAGCGCCTCGTTCAGCTCGGCGTCGTAGAGCGCCAGGTCGCTGACGAAGTGCGCGCTCTGCCCTTCCCGCCGCGAACGACCGCATTTGCGCAGGTCGAGGGCGTAGAAGCGGTGGCCGCGGGCCGCGAAGTGCTCGGCCAGGTGCTCCTGGAAGAAGTAATCGGTGAACCCGTGCAGGTAGAGCACGGTCGGCGCGGTGGCCGGCGCGGCGGCGTCGGGCAGATAGCGGACGAGGGTGGCCACCACCTCGCCCTCACCGTCGGGATCGGGGCCCAGCGGCAGGGTGCGCTGCTGGTAGTCGGTGCCGAGGACATCGGGTTGCCACTGCTCATCGGTCCGATCGGCGGTGCCGGCGGGATCGAGTGAGGTTTCGTTCGTCACACCGCTCAATCTATCGCGCGGTCAGCGCGACGTGCAGTGTTGGTTTAGATCACATTCGGGAGGTCGGTTGCGGTACTCCGAACGGCTGAGGTGCACAATTGGCAACAGGTGAACGACGGGTAACCTACCCCCCGGCGATTCACCGCGAGTCGCAACAACCCCAAAGCGCCCGCGCCCAAGCGAACTCACCCCGGTGGGTAGCTGAGAAGGACAAGGAAGTCGAAGTACCCGTGTCGAACGCTGCGAAGACCGAAAAGACCGATGTCGTACTCATCGGCGCAGGCATCATGAGTGCCACGCTGGGCGCGCTGCTGCGGCAGCTGCAGCCGGAGTGGAGCATCTCGGTGTTCGAGCGGCTCGACGCCGCCGCCGCGGAGAGCAGCGATCCGTGGAACAACGCGGGCACCGGTCACTCGGCGCTGTGCGAGCTCAACTACAGCCCGCAGAACGCCGACGGCTCGGTCGACATCGGCAAGGCCGTCGACATCAACGAGCGCTTCCAGGTCTCCCGGCAGTTCTGGGCCTCGGCCGTCGACACCGGCGTCCTCGACGACCCGTCCGGGTTCATCAACCCCATCCCGCACGTCAGCTTCGTGCACGGCGCCGACAACGTCGACTACCTGCGCAAGCGCTACGAGGCGCTGGCGCCGCACCCGCTGTTCCGCGGCATGGAGTACATCGACAGCCCCGACGAGTTCGCCGCGCGCCTGCCGCTGATGGCCAAGGGCCGTGACTTCACCGACCCGATCGCGCTGAACTGGACCGACGGCGGCACCGATATCGACTTCGGCGCGCTCACCAAGCAGCTGCTCGCCTACATCGGCAAGTCCGGCGGCGAGATCGCCTTCGGCACCGAGGTCCGCAACCTCGACAAGCAGTCCGACGGCAGCTGGAACGTCACCGTCCGCAACCTGCGCACCTTCCAGAGCCGGGTCGTCAACGCGAAGTTCGTCTTCGTCGGCGCCGGTGGTGGCGCGCTGCCGCTGCTGCAGAAGTCGGGCATCAAGGAGGCCAAGGGCTTCGGTGGCTTCCCGATCAGCGGCCAGTTCCTGCGCTCGACCAACCCCGAGCTGATCGCGGCGCACGAGGCCAAGGTCTACGGCAAGGCCGCCGTCGGCGCGCCGCCGATGTCGGTGCCGCACCTGGACACCCGCGTCATCAACGGCCGCAAGGGCCTGCTGTTCGGCCCCTACGCCGGCTGGACCCCCAAGTTCCTCAAGGACGGCTCCAACGCCGACCTGTTCAAGTCGATCAAGCCGAACAACATCGGTTCGCTCGTCGGCGTCGGCCTCACCGAGATGGGCCTGACCAAGTACCTGATCAGCGAGCTGCTCAAGTCGCAGTCGGGCAAGGTCGGTGTGCTCGAGGAGTTCCTGCCGCGCGCCGAGGGCCGCGACTGGGAGCTGATCACCGCCGGTCAGCGCGTGCAGGTCATCCGGAAGAAGGGCGCGGGCGGTGTGCTCGAGTTCGGCACCGCGGTCATCTCCGCCGAGGACGGCACCATCGCCGGCCTGCTCGGCGCCTCGCCGGGCGCCTCGACCTGCGTCACCGCGATGCTCGACGTCATGCAGCGCTGCTTCCCGCGCGAGTACGCCGACTGGACCCCGCAGCTGAAGCGGATGATCCCGTCGCTGGGCCAGAAGCTGTCGGAGAACCAGGCCCTGTTCCAGGAAGTCTGGGACTGGACCAACAAGTCGCTGAAGCTCGACGCGAAGAACACGCCCGCGCAGCCGGAGGCCCCGACCTACGCGCAGGTGTGATAGCAAGACGCGATGATGTCAACGGTCGCATTGAGACGGGCATGGGCGGCGGATCTGGACACCGCCACCCTGTACCAGCTGTTGAAACTTCGCGTCGACGTGTTCGTCGTCGAGCAGGCCTGCGCCTATCCGGAACTGGACGGGCGTGACCTGCTGCCGGATACCCGGCACCTGTGGCTCGACGACGAGGGCGAGGTCATCGCCACGCTGCGGCTGCTCGAGGAGCACGAGGACGGGGTGACCAGCTTCCGGCTCGGCCGGCTGTGCACGGCCGTGCCCGCGCGTGGGCACGGCTACACCACCCGGCTGCTCCAGGCGGCACTCGCCGAAACCGGTTCGGCCACGGTCCGCCTGAACGCGCAGTCGTACCTGGTCGACATGTACGCCAAGTACGGCTTCGTCGCCGACGGCGCGGAGTTCCTCGACGACGGTATTCCGCACGTCCCGATGCGCCGGGGCTGAGCAACCACCCGAGAGGTCCCCGGCACCGTGCCGGGGACCTCTCGGCGTTTCGCCGCCGACGCCCCGCGTCCGGAGATGATCATGGCGCGAATACAGTGGGGGTGTGCCTGGTTTTGCTGATGTCGCCGCTGGTCCGCACACCGCCGCTCGCTCGGCGGGTGAGGCGGGCTTCCCGTTCTCGGCGGTCGTCGGCCAGGAGCGCCTGCAGCTGGCGTTGATCCTGTCGGCGGTGCACCCCGGGATCGGCGGCGTGCTGGTGCGCGGCGAGAAGGGCACCGCGAAGTCGACGGTGGTGCGCGCGCTGGCCCAGTTGCTGCCGCCGGTCGTCGACGAGAGCGGCGCCCGGCCCGCCCGGCTGGTCGAACTGCCGGTCGGCGCCACCGAGGACCGCGTCGTCGGGTCGATCGACCTCGAGCGCGTGCTGCGCGACGGCGAGCAAGCGTTCCGGCCCGGTCTACTGGCCGCGGCCCACCACGGCGTGCTCTACGTCGACGAGGTGAACCTGCTGCACGACCACCTGGTCGACGTGCTGCTCGACGCGGCGGCCATGGGCCGGGTCCATGTCGAGCGCGACGGCGTCTCGCATTCGCATCCGGCGCGTTTCGTGCTCGTCGGCACCATGAACCCCGAAGAGGGCGAGCTGCGGCCCCAGCTGCTGGACCGGTTCGGTCTGACCGTCGACGTGGCCGCCTCCCGCGAGGTGGACACCCGCATGGCGGTGGTGCGCAGGCGCCTGGACTACGAGGCCGACCCCGCCGGCTTCGCCGCGCGCTACGCCGACGCCGACGCCGTTGTCGCCGATCGGATTCTGACCGCCCGCGACCGGCTGCCCGGGGTGGCGCTCGACAACGCCGAACTGCGGCGGATCGCGGCGCTGTGCGCGGCCTTCGACGTCGACGGGATGCGCGCCGATCTGGTCGTCGCCAGGACCGCCACCGCGCACGCCGCCTGGCGGGGCCGCGACCGGGTCACCGAGGACGACGTGCGGATCGCGGCCGAACTGGCCCTGCCGCACCGGCGCAGGCGCGATCCGTTCGACGAGCCGGGGATCAGCGAGGAGCAGCTGGACGAGGCGATGCGATCGGCCGCCGACGAGGTCGACAAGGCTTCCGCCACCGAGGAATTCGCCGACGATCGGTCCGGCCCCGTCCAGCCGGGCGACGATGGCTCCGGTGGGTCGGAGCTGGGCGACGATACGTCCGGTGACGCCGGACCACGCCCGGTCGACGACCGTGGTCCCGACAGTGTGGACCCGCACGGACCCGAGGACCAGGGACCGGTCGACCCGGGGCCCGACAACGGCGGACCGGACGACGGCGGACCGGATGGCGGTCCCGACGGTGGACCGGACGGCGGTCCCGACGGTGGCGGCCCCAAGGGCGGCGGGGCTAAGCCCGCGGCCGAAGGTGTCTCGGGCACACCCGGATCGGTCGCCAAGGCCGCGCCGCGCTGGGAGGTCCCCGGCATCGGGGAAGGCGCGCCGGGCCGACGGTCCCGCGCCCAGACCCGCACCGGTCGCATGGTGCGCCCCAGCACCGACACCTCGACCGGGCTGCACCTGCTCGGCACCGTCTTCGCCGCCGCCCCACGGCAATTCGAGCGCGGCCGGTTCAGCGGCCCGCTGGCGCTGGCCACCGAGGACCTGCGTGGCGCGTATCGCGAAGGGCGCGAAGGGAATCTGGTGGTGTTCGTCGTCGACGCCTCCGGGTCGATGGCCGCGCGCGACCGGCTCACCGCCGTCACCGGCGCCATCGTCACGCTGCTGCGCGACGCCTACCAGCGCCGCGACAAGGTGGCCGTGATCAGCGTGCGCGGCAGCGAGGCCGAACTGGTGCTGCCGCCGACCTCGTCGGTCGACATCGCCGTGCGCCGCCTGGCCGGCCTGCGTACCGGCGGCAAGACCCCGCTGGCGGCGGGCCTGCTGAAGGCGCGCGAGGTGATCGCCCGCGAACACGTCCGCGACCCGCGCCGCCGCCCGATGCTGGTGCTGCTCACCGACGGCCGCGCCACCGGCGGCGTCGACCCGCTGCCCCGCGCCCGCACGGCCGCCCGCCTGCTGGCGGGGGAGGGCCACACCGCCATGGTCATCGACTGCGAACGCGCCATGATCCGCCTCGGCCTGGCCGCCGAACTGGCCCGCGACCTGCGCGCCCGCTACCTGCGCCTGGACGAACTCACCGGCGACACCGTCGCGAATGTCGTCCGGTCCACCGGCGCCCGCGCGGCCTGACCCGGCCGACGCCGCCCCACGCGCCCCGGCCCGGGCCACCGGCGCTCGCGTGACCTGACCCGGCCGACCCCGCCCGGAGCCGGGTCATCGATGGGGCGGCCTCGTGCTCAGCGTGCGGCGGCGATGTTCCGGACGACAGTGCGTGTCGGGGGGCCGGTGACGCCCTGATAGAAATGGGGATCGACAGTCGCGCGATCGGTGCGCCGTCGGGTGCTCGAGGCACCGGCGCGGTCGTCCAGCGACAGTGCGGTCCATCCGGGCCGCGAACCGGCGCGTCGGTGCCGAGAAGGAGGAGTCTTCGTGCCCAAGGGTGTTCCGGAGGTCGTGCCGGAGGACGGCCTGACGACGCGGCAGCGGCGCAACCAGCCGGTGCTGGCCGTACACACGGGCCCGGGCAAGGGCAAGTCCACCGCCGCCTTCGGGATGGCGCTGCGGGCCTGGAACCAGGGCTTCGACGTGGCCGTGTTCCAGTTCGTCAAGAGCGCCAAGTGGAAGGTCGGCGAGGAGGCCGCGTTCCGCACGCTCGGCGAGCTGCACGAGCAGACCGGCGCCGGTGGCGCGGTCGAGTGGCACAAGATGGGCGAGGGCTGGTCCTGGACCCGCAAGCACGGCACCGAGGAGGATCACGCGGCCGCCGCGCTGTCGGGCTGGCAGGAGATCGCGCGCCGGCTCGCCGCCGAGCAGCACCGCTTCTACGTGCTCGACGAGTTCACCTACCCGCTCAAGTGGGGGTGGGTCGATGTCGACGAGGTCGTCGAGACGCTGACCAACCGCCCCGGCAACCAGCACGTCGTGATCACCGGCCGCGACGCTCCGCAGGCGCTCATCGACGCCGCCGACCTGGTCACCGAGATGACCAAGGTGAAGCATCCGATGGACGCGGGCCGCAAGGGCCAGCGCGGCATCGAATGGTGACCGTCACCGTGACGGCGACGGCCGCGCCCCGGGGTCGACGATGACCGCCCCGGCGGTCGTGATCGCCGCCCCGGCGTCGGGCAGCGGGAAGACGACGCTGGCCACCGGGCTCATCGGCGCGCTGCGCCGGGCCGGTCATCGGGTGGCGCCGTTCAAGGTCGGCCCCGATTACATCGACCCCGGCTATCACGGGCTCGCGGCCGGGCGACCCGGCCGTAATCTGGATCCCGTTCTGGTGGGCGAGGATCGGGTGGTCCCGCTCTACCGGCACGGCGCGCGCGACTGCGATATCGCCGTCGTCGAGGGCGTGATGGGCCTGTTCGACGGGCGGATCGACGAGAACCGGACCGAGGCGGTCGCCGAGGGGTCGACGGCGCAGATCGCGAGCCTGCTCGGTGCTCCGGTGGTGCTGGTCGTCGACGCGCGCGGGCACTCGCAGAGCCTGGCCGCGCTGCTGCACGGCTTCGCCACCTTCGACTCCTCGGTGCGCCTCGGCGGGGTGATCCTCAACCGCGTCGGCAGCGAACGGCACGAGCAGGTCCTGCGCGCGGCGTGTGATCGCGTCGGCATCCCGGTCCTGGGCGCCCTGCCCCGCATGGCCGAATTGGAAGTGCCCTCACGGCATCTGGGTCTCATTCCCGCCGTCGAGCACGGCACCGCCGCCACCGCCGCGGTCGACGCGATGACCGAACTCGTCACGGCCCACATCGATCTGAAGGCGATCGTCGACCTCGCCGGCGGATCGGCCCAGGGGCCCGCGTGGGACCCCGCGTCGGAACTGGCCGCGGCCGAACACGCTCCCGCCGAAGCACGGACAGGCAGTGGTCCACTGATCGCGATGGCGGGCGGACCCGCGTTCACGTTCGGATACGCCGAGCACCGCGAGCTGCTGATCGCCGCGGGCGCCCAGGTGGTCGTCTTCGATCCGCTGACCGACGAACTGCCTTCCGGCACAGCGGGATTGGTCCTGCCCGGTGGTTTTCCCGAGGAGCACGCGGGCGCACTGTCGGCCAACGAGAAGCTGCGCACCGCCATCGCCGACGGCGCCACCCGCGACCTGCCGATCCACGCCGAATGCGCGGGCCTGCTCTACCTCACCCGCTCCCTCGACGGCCACCCGATGGCGGGCGTCCTCGACGCCGACGCCGAGTTCGGCCCCCGCCTGACCCTCGGCTACCGCGACGCCGTCGCCCTGCACGACTCCGCCCTCTGGCGCGCGGGCACCCGCGTTCGCGGCCACGAATTCCACCGCACCCGCCTCACCCGGGTCGGCCCCGAGAACGCCGCCTGGGGCTGGCGCACCACCTCCTCGATCACCGAAGGCGCGGTGATCCGCCAGGTCCACGCCTCCTACCTGCACACCCACCCCGCCGGAAACCCCGACGCCATCACCCGATTCGTCACCGCCGCCCGCCGCTTCGATCGATGACGGCGACGCGGCGGACCACGGCGGCTCCGGTGAAAGCCGAAGAGACGTGCCGATGACGTCGCCGCCCGCAGGCCCGCCGCCGAGCGGCGACGAGCCGGTACCCGGCCCGCGGGCCGACGCGGCGGTCGAGCGGACCACGGTGGTCGTCGGTATCGGGATCCGGCCGGGCGCCGACGCGGAGAAGATCACCCGCGCGGTCGAATCCGTCGTCGGCGACACCGTCACGGTGACGTGCCTGGCCACGATCGATCGCCGTGCGTCCGATCCCGGTGTCCGCGCGGCCGCGGCGGCGCTCGGCGTGCCCGTGGTCGCGTTCAGCGCGGCACAGTTGGCCGAGGTCGGCACACCGCATCGATCCCCACGGACCGCGCGGGCCGTCGGCACGCCCTCGGTCGCGGAGGCGGCGGCGCTGCTCGCGGGCCGTGGTGAACTCCTGTGCGGCCGAACCGTTGTCGACGGTGTCGTGATCGCCGTCGCGACGGCGGGGGCCCCGAATTAATTCGCTGGGCAAGATCACCCCTAGCCCGTACCGTCATCTCCAGCAGCCGCAGGGTGGACCGGATCCGATCGGTTACCTTCAGATGGGGAATGTCGCAGGTTCGAATCCTGCCCGCCACCGCGAGGTGGCGGTAGCTCAGTCCGGTAGAGCGTCCTTCCGGTCGGGACACACACGTCCACCCGTGCGGCTGCGGTGCGTAGGAGCAGGACGGACCGGATTCGGTCGGTTATCTGGTGAGGACTCACAGTCCAGCAGGTTCGAGCCCTGCGGCGGAAAGCGATTTCCGTTGTCCCGGCCGAGACACACATGTCCGTCCGCTCCACGCGCCGTCACACGTCCCGGTGGGTCCCGGGGCCGAAACCACAACGCCGGTACTCGTATCGGAGGGGGAACCATGAATATTCTGTCGCGCTTTTCGCGTCGCGCCACACCGCAGACCAGCCCTGCCGATGCCCGGCAGGTCGTCAATGCCGCGGGCGGGTACGTCTTCGAGATCACGCCGCAGGCCCGCGTGCGCCGATTCCTCACCCTCGGCACGGAATCCGGCACCTACTACGTCAGCGCCGCCGCGCTGACCGCCGACAACGCCGAGTTCATCGCCGAGTACGCCGCCGAGCACACCGCCGAGCTGGTGCGCGAGATCGTCGAGATCTCCACCGCAGGGCGCGCGCCGCGGCCGAACCCGGCGCTGTTCGCGCTGGCGGCCGCCGCCGCGCTCGGCGACGTCGACGGCCGCCGGGCCGCGCTCGCCGCGCTGCCGTTGGTCGCGCGCACCGGCACCCACCTGTTCCTGTTCGCCGGCTACGCCGAGCAGTTCCGCGGCTGGGGTCGCGGCCTGTCCCGCGCGGTCGCCAACTGGTACCTGGACAAGCCGGTCGGTGATCTGGCGTACCAGGTCGTCAAGTACCGGCAGCGGGATGGCTGGTCGCACCGCGACCTGCTGCGCCTGTCGCACCCGGCGGCCACCGAGGACGAGCGGCGCAGGCTCTTCGACTGGATCTGCGGCCGCACACCGGACCTCGACGGCCTCGCCTTGGTCGACGGCTTCGAGCGGGCCAGGTCCGCGCCGGTCGAGCAGGTGCCCGAGCTGGTTCGCGAGTACCGGCTGAGCTGGGAGATGCTGCCCGACGCCGCGCTGAACACGCCCGAGGTGTGGGAGGCGTTGCTGGACAACGGCATCCCGCAGACGGCGCTGCTGCGGCAGCTGCCGCGCCTGACCCGGCTCGGCCTGCTGGATCCGCTCGGTCCCCGCACCGCGGCGATCTGCGCGCGGCTGGGCGACCCGGAGCGGCTGCGCACGGCACGGGTGCACCCGGTGTCGGTGCTGATCGCGCTGCGCACCTACGCGTCGGGGACCTCGGCACGCGGCGATGGCACCTGGACGCCGTCGGCGCCGGTGGTGGACGCCCTCGACGCGGCGTTCTACGCGGCGTTCGAGACGGTCCGCCCGACCGGCCTGCGGCACCTGCTGGCGCTGGACGTTTCCGCGTCGATGACGTCGCCGATCGCCGGGCTGCCGCTCTCGGCGCGCGAGGCCTCGGCCGCGCTCGCCCTGGTCACCGCCCGCACCGAGGAGCGGCACCAGATCGTCGGCTTCACCGCGTCGGGCACCCGCTGGCAGGGGGCGCGCGATCTGTCCCCGCTGGCGATCTCGCCGCGGCAGCGCCTCGACGACGCCGTGCGCGCCGTGTCGGGCCTGCCCTTCGGCGGGACCGACTGCTCGCTGCCGATCCTGCACGCGCTGGATCAGGGCATCGAGGTGGATGTGTTCTCGGTGTACACCGACAATGAGACCTGGGCGGGGTCGGTGCA
Organism: Nocardia sp. NPDC050718; assembly: GCF_040654235.1. Classification (NCBI taxonomy): domain Bacteria; kingdom Bacillati; phylum Actinomycetota; class Actinomycetes; order Mycobacteriales; family Nocardiaceae; genus Nocardia; species Nocardia sp. NPDC050718. The sequence goes on from NZ_JBFAHQ010000002.1 coordinate 170,745, forward strand.
CCCGCACCAGGCGCTGGCTCGCTACCGCCGCGAGGTGAACCCGCGGGCCAAGCTGGTGGTGGTCGGTATGACCGCGACGAAGTTCAGCATCGCCGATCCCGACGACGCGGGCATGCTCGACGTCGCCGGCTTCGACGCCGCGGTTCCGTCGCTGCTGGCCGACTTCGCCACGGCCGCCTAGGAAAATCGGAGCCGCCGCGACCTCGTTGTCGCGGCGGCGCCTTTCCTCTCGCTGGACCGGTCCGTCGCGTCAGGGCGCGACGGCGGACCAATCCGCGAAACCGGTGGGGTCGTGGCGGCCCATCGAGGCGTGCTCGAACAGGCCCCAGCCCTCGGCGTCGCCGCAGCGGGCGTAGCCGATGTGGTCGATCACGCCGTAGGGGGTGCGGGCGATGATCGCGGGGTCGGTGAGGTCGTAGGCGCTCGACAGCGACCAGTCCCGGCCCATCCAGCGGCCGTGGGTCCAGTCGGGGTCGGGCCCGTAGCCGCAGCCGACGTGCAGGGCGATACCGGGACGCGACTCGATCTCGACCTCGAGCGGCTTGCCGTCGGGGGTGGTCATGTCCAGGCGCACCGACTTCGGATGCCGGGTGCCGGACTCGTAGGTCCAGCTCATCCGCGGCCAGCCCAGCTGTTCCTTGCGGCCGTCGTGCCAGATCCGGACCGCGTTGTTGAGGGTGCGGGTGCCGTCGGGGTCTTCCTGCACGATCACCACGATCGCGAACTCGTCGAAGCGCAGCGGCGCGTACAGCCACCAGAAACCACCGGCGCCCTCGGACGCGGCGCGCCCCGGCGGCTCCGGCTCACCCGAGGGGCGGATGCCCCACGAGCGGTCGCGGCTGCCGGTCCACGCCGCCGGGTCGACGGTGATGTCGCGCCCGTCGACGGCGAGCGTGCCCTCCCACGAACCCAGCTGGGCGAACCGGGACGCCTCGATGATCGGCCGGGTGCCGGACAGGATCAGGTGCGGCTGCTCCTGCACCGCCGGGTGCGCACCGGTCCAGGTGAGGTCGAAGCCGAGGTCCTCGTGTTCGCACACCACCCGCAGCTTCTGCAGCGGCTCGAGCACCTCGATCCGGTAGCCGCCCACCGCGGTGGTGAGATCACGCGAGGTCAGCGCGTCGGAGAACCGCACGCTGCGCTGGGTGTCGCCGTGGCGTACCGTCGCGAACGCGTCCACCACGCCCAGGTTCGGGTAGACGCCGAACCCGGTGATCAGCATGGCGTCGCCGGCGGGGTCGAAGGCGTTGAAGTAGTAGCGGTCGTAGAAGTTGCGGTCGCTGGTGGCCACCCTGGCCAGCGACAGCGGGGTCTGGTGGACCGGGTATTCGTCCAGGGGGACGGGCATGATCGCGTTCATCGTCGTTGTCTCCTGTCAGTCCCACTCATAGGTGCCGTCGAGCAGCGCTTCGAGGCTGAGCCGGTGCATCACGTAGTCGTCGAGTTCGGCGGGCACGGTGTCCTCACCGAAGTGGATCATCCGCCGCTTGATCCTGGCCATCACGATCGCGTGCCGCAGCGCCGCGTAGACGATGTAGAAGTCGAGGTCCTGGACCGTATGTCCGGTCAGCTCTTCGTATTTCGCGACCACTGCGTCCTTGCGCAGGAAGTCGGGCAGGCCGGGCTGATCGAAGCGGGTGGCGATGTCCTGGAAGAACCGGTGGATGAAGATCACCCAGCCCAGGTCGAGCTCGCGCGGGCCGAAGGTGGCCATCTCCCAGTCCAGCACCGCGGCCGGGGCGAACCCGTCGAAGAGGATGTTGCCGGGCCGGGCGTCGCCCCAGTTCAGCACCTCGGGACCGGTCTCGGCGGGCCAGTGGGCCTCGAGCCAGTCGAAGGTCCGCTCGATCAGCGGGATCTCCACGCCGTCGTCGGTCAGCGCCCACCGGTACCAGGCGCGCTGGGCCTCGAAGTGCCTGCGCAGCCCGGACCCCTCGCCGTCGAGCAGCGGGAAGCGCCGGGTGATGTCGTCGATGGCGTGGACGCGGGCGATCACGTCGACGGTCGCGTCGGCGATCAGCTCGCGTTCGGCCACCGTCGCGTCGAAGAGCCAGCCGAAGAAGACGTACGGCGGATTGTCCGAGGGCGCGCGGCCGTCGACCTTCTCCATCACCAGGAACGGCGAGCCGAAGACCGATTCGTCGCGTTCGAGCCAGCGCAGCGTCGGCACCGCGACGTCGGAGCCGTCGGCCACCCCGGCCATCACCTGGTACTGCAGCGGCAGGTCGTAGGACTCGAAGACCGGGAACGAGCCGTCCTCGGGCGCCATCCGGAGCACGAAGGCCCCGCCGTCGGTCTCGCCGTCGACGGTCCACTCGGCGTCGAACAGGATGGTGGTGCTCGACATGCCACCGGTCGACGGCTTGCTCAGATTGCCGACTTTCGGCGGTGCGTCGGCGCCGACCTTGCCGGCCAGCCACTGCGACAACTGCTCGGCGAGTTCGTCGAGATCGCGCTCGCTGACCGTGAGCGACTGTTGCGCGGTGAGGTCCGGATCGTCGGACATATGTGAGTACCCCTGTCGGCGAGATGGAACACGTTTCGATACCGGCGTACCGGACGGCCGACGGGAATGTAAGCCGTCAGTCGGTCAGTGAGATTCAGGGTTGACACGGCAAAGATGGGGGTTTTCCCGGACGCGTCCGCTCGCGGAACCGATTAGCTTCGGTAGCAATCGAACTCGATGAGGAGGCCAAGGTGACCGCCGTGACCACGGAGCTCGCACCGGAAGAGATCGTGAGCCCGCCGCCGCCGGCGCCGACCTGGCATCCGGTGACGCGGCTCGCCTTCCGGTTCACGGTCGCCTACCTCGGGCTGTTCTGTCTGTGGATGGCGCAGATCAGTTTCGTCTTCCTCGGGGTGTTCGCGCTACATCTGCCCGAGGATGCCATCGCCTGGCAGATGCTCTCGCTGGCCCCGGTGAGCCGCTGGATCGGTGAACACGTGTTCGGGGTGCGGGCGGAGCTGGTCATGAACGGTAGCGGTGACCAGGCCGCGATCTGGATCCAGTGCGGGCTGGTCCTGGTGGCCGCGCTGCTGATCACCGTGGTCTGGTCGGTGCTCGACCGGCGCAGGCGCGCCTACCCGCGGGCGGCGAGCTGGTTCCTCACGCTGCTGCGGCTGTGTGTCGGCGGGCAGCTGCTGTTCTACGGGTTCGCCAAGCTCATCCCGACCCAGATGCCCGAGCCCGCGCTCACCACCCTGCTCACCCGGGTCGGTGACCTGAGCCCGATGTCGATGCTGTGGACCCAGGTGGGTTCGTCCCCGGTCTACGAGATGTCGCTGGGCGCGGCCGAGGTGCTCGCCGGGCTGCTGCTGTTCTGGCCGCGCACCGCCACCCTGGGCGCGATGCTCGGCGTGATCAGCATGGCGCAGGTGTTCCTGCTGAACCTGACCTTCGACGTGCCGGTGAAGATGCTGTCCGGGCATCTGCTGCTGATGAGCCTGGTGCTGCTCGCGCCCCAGGCCCGGCGCCTGGCGAATGTGCTGGTGCTGGAACGAGATTCGGGACCGCTCGTGCAGCCTTCGCTGTTCGGGTCGGCGCGGGCGAACCGGTGGGCCACGGTCGTGCAGGTCGTGGCGGGGCTGTGGGTGGTGCTCGGCTGTGTGTACCTCGGCGCGCGATCCTGGGACGAATACGGCGGCGGCGCACCGAAACCCGAGCTGTACGGCATCTGGGACGTCACCGAGTTCACCGCCGAGGCGACCCCGGTGCCGCCGCTGACCACCGACCCGGTGCGCTGGCAGCGCTTGATCATCGATGCCGGGTCGGCGGGCTACCAGCGGATGGACGACTCGATCGTGCCGGTGGCCGCCGCTTTCGACACCGAAGCACACACGATGACCCTCACCGCCGCGCCGTCGGCGCCGGGCGAGGCCCCGGCGGCCGTCACCACCTTCGCGGTCGACCGGCCCGCCGACGACCGGCTGACGCTGCGCGGCGAGCTCGACGGCAAGCCGGTGACGGTCACCCTCACCCGCCTGGATCTCGATAGCTTCCCGTTGCGCGGCACGGACTTCCGCTGGGTGCAGAACAATCCGTACACCGGCTGAACTCAGCCGGTGATCGTGCCCATCTGATTGCGCCAGTGCGGCGACGGGGCGTACAACGCGCCGGAACCGGTGACGAAGGCCGCCGCGGCCTTAGCGTCGCCGCGCAATCGGGCGGCCAGCCAGGCCGTCGGGTAGCCGAGGAAGCCGTACACGCCGGTGCCACAGGCGAGCTGGCCGTCCGCGCAGGCCGGAGTGCCCTGGACGTCGTTGTGGTCGGCGCCCTCGAGCGTCGCCCACACCTTCGGCACGGTGAGCGCGTCGTAATAGGCGCGATGGGACTGGACGCCGACGACCTCGACCGGGAGCGGCTGCTCCGACGGCGAGATCAGGGTGTCGGCCGAGCCGTTGATCAGGAACACCGAGCCGGTCTCGATCGCGGCGGGATCGGTGCAGCTGAGGGCATCCGAGCACAGGCCGGTGCGCGGCAGTTCGACGGTGATCGCGGTGCGGATCGCCCCGCCGGAGCGCCGCATCGCGTTCAGCGCGCCGGAAGCGCCCTGCGAATGACCGACCACGCCCACCGCCGTGGTGTCCAGCCGCCCGGCGAAAACGCTCGCGGGATCGGCGGATTCGGCGATCAGCCGGTCGAGCGAGGCGAGGATGTCGATGCCGGAACCGGTGTACTGGTTCTGCGTCGCGATCACCACGAAGCCCCACGACGCGAACTGCCGTTTGTACGGGTCAGCCGAGGGTGATGGCGTCCAGGCGCACGCGCAGGAAGTCGGCCGAGACCACCGGCGGTCCCGGCCGCACCCGGCCGATCGGCGGCGCGAGCGGGGTCACCACGGCATCGTGGTCGAGTTCGTAGAAGAAGATGAGCGAGACCAGGTCTTCCTCCGGCGCGGCGGCCTGCGGGGGGAGGACCCGGTGCCTGCCCGACGGCCAGCGCTCGCCGCTCCAATAGGCCAGCAGGTCACCGATGTTCACCGTCAGCGCGGCCGGATCGAAGGGGGCGTCGGCCCAGCCGTCGGCCTCGGTGTAGATCTGCAAGCCGCCGGCGCCCGGCTCGCGGTCGAGTACGGTGACGGTGCCGAAATCGGTGTGCGGGCCGATCCGGAACTGACCGGCTCGAGGGGTGCCGACGCTGGTCAGCGGGGGATAGTGGTTGATATTGCAGGTCCAGGTGGGGCGGGTGGCCAGCGTGGCGAACGGGTTGTCCGGGAGCGCGAGCGCGGCGGCGAACAGGGCGAGCAGTTCGTCGGAGAGCGCATGCACGGCGGCCGTGTACTCGGTCAGCAGGGCGCGCAGCTCCGTGACCTCGGCGGGCCAGACATTGGGCAGGAACCACACCCGATCCACCGCCGGATCACCGGTGGCGGTGTCGGCACCGACCGCGAAGGTCTCCTTGAGGTCGGGTGGGGTCTCGGTGCCCTCGGCGTAGCCGTTGGCCTCGCGGCCGGGCCCGATCCAGCCGCGACCGCCGACGGTCACCGCGTACCGGTTCTTGACCTCCTCTGGCAGCGCGAAGAAGCGCCGGGCGGCGGCGCGGACCGCGGCGGGCAGCGCCGGGTCGATGCCGTGGCCGCGCACCAGCAGGAAACCGGCCCGGCGCAGGCCAGCGTCGACCTCACGCGCCACGGCGGCGGCCGCGGCGCCGCCGGAGCGCCAGCGGGCCAGGTCGACCGAGGCGATGCGGTCGCTCATGCCGGCGTCTCCTTCGCCGGCGTGTCGGTGACGCCGATGTCCTCGAACCACAGGTCGGGGCGATCGGCGATGAAGCCGGTCATCAGGGACACACAGCGCGGGTCGTCGAGCACCAGCACCCGCACGCCGTGCTCGGCGAGCCAGTCGTGGCCGCCGTGGAAGGTGCGTGCCTCGCCGATGATCACGGTGCCGATGCCGAACTGACGGACCAGGCCGCTGCAGTACCAGCACGGCGACAGGGTGGTCACCATGATCGTGTCGCGGTAGTCGCGCCGGCGGCCCGCGGCGCGGAAAGCGTCGGTCTCGGCGTGCACGCTCGGGTCGTCGTTCTGCACGCGGCGATTGTGGCCGCGCCCGAGCAGCGTGCCGTCGGCGTCGAACAGGGCGGCGCCGATCGGGACACCGCCCTCGGCCAGGCCGCGCAGGGCTTCGTCGTAGGCCACGTCGAGAAGTGCGTCCGGCTGGGTCATGGACTCCACTGTCGCGCGCGGGGGACCGGACGGCAACGCGGGCGCGCCGACCGCGGCGCACGGCGACGGCGGTGTCGGCGGGCCCGTTCGGCGTGCGGCGAGCCAGGAACTAGGCTGAGCCACTGTGCCGAACACGTCTGACACCGCATCGACCCCGCCCGCAGGCGACCCGAACTACCTGGTCGGGCTCGATCTGCGCGGACGCAGAGTAGTCGTGGTCGGCGGCGGCACCGTCGCCCAGCGCAGGCTCGGCCTGCTGGTGGCCGCCGGTGCCGACGTCCACGTGGTCAGCAAGGCGGTCACCCCGGCCGTCGAGGGCATGGCGACCGCGGGGCAGCTCACCGTCGAGCTGCGCGCCTACGCCGACGGCGATCTCGACGACGCCTGGTACGCGATGGCCTGCACCGACGAACCCGAGACCAACGCCGCCGTGGTCGCCGAGGCGACCGCGAAGCGGATCTTCTGCGTGCGTGCCGACATCGCCCGCGACGGCACCGCCGTCACCCCCGCCACCGCCCGCTACGACGGACTGACCCTCGGTGTGCTGGCCGGGGGCGCGCACCGGCGCTCGGCCGCCGTGCGCAACGGTCTGCTCGAGGCACTGCAATCCGGTGTGGTGACCGATGATTCGGAGCCGGTGACCCCGGGCGTCGCCCTGGTCGGCGGCGGACCCGGCGACCCGGACCTGATCACCGTGCGCGGCCGCAGGCTGCTGGCCCGCGCCGACCTGGTCGTCGCCGACCGGCTCGCGCCGCCGGAACTGCTGGCCGAGCTGGGCCCGCACGTCGAGGTGATCGACGCGGCCAAGATCCCGTACGGCCGGTCGATGGCACAGGAGGCGATCAACCTCGCGCTGGTCGAGGGCGCCAAGGCGGGCAAGTTCGTGGTCCGGCTCAAGGGCGGCGACCCGTACGTGTTCGGCCGCGGGTACGAGGAGCTCGAGGCGTGCACCGAGGCGGGCATTCCCGTGACGGTGGTGCCCGGCGTCACCAGCCCGATCTCGGTGCCCGGCGCCGCGGGCATCCCGGTGACCCACCGTGGCGTGACGCACGAGTTCGTCGTGGTCAGCGGGCACGTCGCCCCCGATCACCCCGATTCGCTGGTCGACTGGGCGGCGCTGGCCAAGCTGCGCGGCACCCTGGTGCTGATGATGGCGGTGGAACGGATCGACAAGTTCGCCGACGCGCTGCTCGCCGGCGGCCGTGCCGCCGAGACGCCCGCCGCGGTCATCCAGGAGGGCACCCTGCGCACCCAGCGGGTGGTCCGGGCCGATCTGGGCACGGTCGCGGAGAAGGTCAAATCCGAGGGCATCCGGCCACCGGCGATCATCGTCATCGGCCCGACCGCGGGCTTCGACGCCGCCACCGGTGCGCGCGCCTGAGTGCCCGGCGGCGCACCGAACCCGCCGGGCCGGGTAGCGGCCTCGTTTACAGTGTTCGACTGTGCTCGATAAACCCCCTGCGACGATGCAGCCCCCGGTGAAACAGTCGGCCTTCGGGCTGGCCATCCTCGTGCTCAGTGGCCTGCAGTTCATGGTCGTGCTCGACGGAACCGTCGTGATCTTCGCGCTGCCGCGGCTACAGGAGGAGATGGGCCTGTCCAGCTCCGGTGGCGCGTGGACGGTCACCGCCTACGGTCTGACCTTCGCCGGACTCATGCTGCTCGGCGGTCGCCTCGGTGACGTGTTCGGGCGCAAACGCATGCTCATCACCGGTGTCGGGCTGTTCACGGTGGCGTCGCTGGCGTGCGGGCTGGCCCAGGGCGAGGTGACCCTGCTGGTCGCGCGAGCGTTCCAGGGCGCGGGCGCCGCGATCGCGGCGCCGACCGCGTTCGCACTGGTGGCCACGACGTTCGCGCCGGGCAAGGCGCGCAATCAGGCCGTGGCGGTGGTGGGCTCGATGGCCGGCATCGGCTCGGTCAGTGGCCTGGTCGTCGGTGGTCTGCTCACCGAGCTGTCCTGGCGGTGGATCTTCCTGATCAACGTGCCGATCGGCGCGCTCATCGTCGCCGGGGCGGTGTACGCCCTCGCCGACACCGTGCACCATCGCGCGCCGCTGGACGTCAAGGGCGCGGTGCTCGGGACTCTCGCGTGCGCGCTGATCGTCTTCGGCGCCACCGAGGGACCGGCGTGGGGCTGGGACAGTCCGGTCATCCTGGGCGCGCTGATCATCGGTTTCGCGCTGCTGATCACCTTCGTCGTCGTGGAACGCAACGAATCCGATCCGCTGCTGCCGTGGTCGCTGTTCGACAGCCGCGACCGCAATTCCACCTTCCTGCTCATCTTCCTGGCCGGCGCGGTGCTCGGCGCCATGACGTTCTTCGTCGCCCAGATGCTGCAGAACTCGCTCGGTTACAGCCCGCTCAAGGCCGGTATCGCCTGCATCCCGTTCACCGTCGGCATCGGGATCGGTGGCGCGCTGGCGTCGAAGGCGGCGCTGATCGTGCCACCCCGCTGGTTGCTGAGCGCGGCCGCGCTGGTGCTGGCGGCCGGGCTGCTCTTCGGCTCGACCCTGGATCGCCACATCAGCTACCTCACCACGCTGCTTCCGCTGCTGGTGGTCATCGGTTTCGGCGTTGGCGTCGCGATGGTGCTGGCGCCGCTGTGCGTGCTCGTCGGGGTGCCGCCCGCCGATATCGGCCCGCTGTCGGCCGTCGGGCAGATGTTCATGAACCTGGCGACACCGATCGCCATCGGGCTGCTCAGCCCGATCGCCGCCTCGCGCACGCTGTCGCTGGGCGGCAGCACCACCGAGAAGGTCTCCGATCTGGACGGGCCCCAGCTCGACGCGCTCACCAGCGGCTACACCCTGGTCCTGCTGGTCTGCTCCGGGCTGGCCGTGCTGGCCGCCGTCGTCGCGGTGACGCTGCGGTTCACCCCCGGCCAGCTGGCCGAGGCGCAGCACGCCCAGGAGGAGGCTCAGAACGCCTGAGCCCGCCCCTGCTGCGCGATCGGTGACTCAGAGCCGACCGGCGACCCGGCGCGGGGTGACCCGCACGATCACCCGCTCGCCGTCGTGCACCGAGGCGGGGTTGAACTCGCGGTAGGGCAGGCCGGTGTACTTGAGCGACATCTCCTCGGGCAGCGCGCGCTCCGGATCGGGGACGGTGGTGGCCGTGCCCCGGATCTCGGCGTAGAGGAACGGCCGCTCCGGCGGGTTCACCATCACCGTGATCCGCGGGTCGCGCGCCAGGTTCTTGGCCTGCTGCCGCTCGACGGTGGTGGAGAACAGCAGGTCGTCGCCCTCGCGTTTGATCCAGACGACGGTCAGATGCGGATGCCCGTTCGCACCGACCGTGGCGACGGTCGCGTAGACCTTCTCCTCGTCCAGATACGACTTCAGTTCGTCGGAAAGCACTGCGGTATCAGTCACACTCGCGGACAACGCGGTGCGCCGCGGGCGCATTCCGCCCGCGGCGAAACCGCCGGTGTCACGGCGCGTCGACGGTGTGCGCGTCGGCGACGGTGAGTGCCTGATCGAGGATCGCCAGCCCCTCCTTGACCTCGGCCTCGGTGATCACGCACGGCGGCACCACGTGCAGCCGGTTGAAGTTCACGAACGTCAGCAGCCCGCCGCGCCGGCAGGCGGCGACGAGCTCGGTCATCGCGGGACTGGTGCCGCCGTACGGGGCCAGCGGTTCCCTGGTCGCGCGGTCGCGCACCAGCTCGAGCGCCCAGAACACGCCGAGCCCGCGCACCTCGCCGATGCTCGGATGCCGCTGCGCGAGTTCGCGCAGCCCGGGCCCGATGACCCGGGCACCGACCTCGGCCGCGTTCTCCACGATCCGCTCCTCGCGCATCGCGGTGATCGTGGCGACCGCCGCCGCGGCGGCCAGCGGATGACCCGAATAGGTGAGCCCGCCCGGGTACGGCCGGTCCGCGAAGGTGGCCGCGATGGCCTCACTGATCGCCACGCCGCCCAGCGGCACGTAGCCGGAGTTCACCCCCTTGGCGAAGGTGATCAGGTCCGGGACGACGCCGAAATTGTCGATGGCGAACCATTTCCCGGTGCGGCCGAAGCCCGCCATCACCTCGTCGGCGATGAAGACGATGCCGTACCGGTCGCACAGTTCCCGGACGCCGCGCATGTACTCGGTGCTCGGCACCATGATGCCCGCGGTGCCCGGCACCGATTCCAGCACGACGGCCGCGATCGTGGCCGGACCCTCCATCGCGATGGTGCGCTCCAGGTGCTCGAGGGCGCGCTGGGTCTCCTGCGCCTCGTCGCTCGCGTGGAATTCCGAGCGATAGAGGAACGGGCCGAAGAAGTGCACCACCCCGCTGGTGCCGTGATCGTTGGGCCAGCGCCGCGGGTCGCCGGTGACATTGACCGCCGTCTCCGTGCCGCCGTGGTACGAGCGGTACCGCGCGAGCACCTTGGGCCGCCCGGTGTGCAGGCGCGCCATCCGGATCGCGTGTTCGACGGCGTCGGCGCCGCCGTTGGTGAAGAAGATCTTGTCCAGGTCGCCCGGGGTGAGCTCGCTGATCAGCCGGGCCGCCTCGGACCGGGCGGCATTGGCGAATGCCGGTCCGACCGTGCACAATTCGGCCGCCTGCGCGGCGATCGCGGCGACCACCTTCGGATGCTGGTGCCCGATATTGGTGTTCACCATCATCGAGGAGAAGTCCAGCAGCCGGTTGCCCTCGCCGTCCCACACGTAGCAGCCCTCGGCCGCGGTGAGCACGATCGGGGACACCTGGGCCTGCGCCGACCAGGAATGGAAGACGTGGCGGCGATCGAGTTCGTAGGCGCGGGCGGCCTCGTCGGAAAGCGTCATCGGCACTGCTCCTGTCCGGTCACTTGTTCTGGGGGAAGCCGAGTTCCAGCCCGCCGTGGCTGGGATCGAGCCAGCGGGTGGTGATCGCCTTGGTGCGGGTGAAGAAGTGCACGCCGTCGGTGCCGTGTGCGTGGGAATCGCCGAACAGCGAGTTCTTCCAGCCACCGAAACTGTAGTAGGCCATGGGAACCGGGATCGGCACATTGACGCCGACCATGCCCACCTCCACCTCGTGGTGGAACCGGCGGGCCGCGCCGCCGTCGTTGGTGAACACGGCGGTGCCGTTGCCGTAGCGGTTGGCGTTGATCAGCGCCACCGCCTCCTCGTAGGTGGCGACCCGCACGACCGAGAGCACCGGCCCGAAGATCTCGTCGGTGTAGACGCTCATCGACGGCGTGACCCCGTCGAGAATCGTCGGCCCGAGCCAGAATCCGTCCGGCGCGCCCTCGACGATCAGCGGACGGCCGTCGAGCACCACCCGGGCGCCCGCGCTCTCACCCGCGTCGATGTAGTCGGCCACGCGATCGCGGTGGGCCCGGGTGATCAGCGGACCCATGTCGGCGCCGGAGGTGCCGTCGCCGGTGACGATGGTCGCCGCGCGCTCGGCGATCCGGGTGACCAGCTCGTCGGCGACCCCGCCGACCGCGACGACCACGCTGATCGCCATGCACCGCTCGCCCGCCGACCCGAAGCCGGCGTTGACGGCGGCGTCGGCCGCCAGGTCCAGATCGGCGTCGGGCAGGACCACCATGTGGTTCTTCGCCCCGCCCAGCGCCTGCACCCGCTTGCCCGCCGCGGTGCCGCGCTGGAAGACGTACTTGGCGATCGGGGTGGAGCCGACGAACGAGACCGCCTTGATGCCCGGATTGTCCAGCAGTTCGTCGACGGCCACCTTGTCGCCCTGCACGACGTTGAACACGCCGTCGGGCAGTCCCGCCTCCTGCCACAGCCGCGCCAGCCACAGCGCCGCCGACGGGTCCTTCTCGCTCGGCTTGAGCACCACGGTGTTGCCCGAGCCGATGGCCAGCGGGAAGAACCACATCGGCACCATGGCCGGGAAGTTGAACGGCGAGATGATCGCGACCGGGCCCAGCGGCTGGCGCACGGAGTGGATGTCGACCTCGGTCGAGGCGTTCTCGGTGAACGAGCCCTTGAGCAGATGCGGGATGCCGCAGGCGAATTCGACGACCTCCAGCCCCCGGGTGACCTCACCGAGCGCGTCGGCGGCCACCTTGCCGTGCTCGGCGGTGATGATCGCCGCCAGCTCCTCCTTGCGCTCGGCCAGCAGCTCGCGGAACCGGAACAGCACCTGGGTGCGGCGGGTCAGCGAGGTGTCGCGCCAGGTCGCGAACGCCACCGTCGCGGCGTCGATCGCCGCGCGGGTGTCGGCCACGTTCGCCAGGGCCAGTTCGCCGGTGACCGCGCCGGTGGCGGGATTGGTGACCGGGGCCGTCGCCTCGCTGGTGCCGGTGACGGACTTGCCGTCGATCCAGTGGCCGATGGACTGCATGCCAGACCTCGTTTCGCCGGGAAGGGTGGTGCTTCCACCCTGGTCCACGATCACCGCGACACCGGCCGACGATCTGTACGGAGTCGCGGCTTTCGTATTACGATTCGTCGGTGCTGTTGACGGTGGCCGATGTGCTCGCCACGCCGGTGGTCCAAGCGGGTCATCCGGAGGTGATCTGCGGGGCCGATCTGGACCGGCCGGTGCGCTGGGTGCATGTCAGCGACCTGGCCGACGTCGCCCAGGTGCTGGTCGGCGCTGAGCTGATCCTGACCACCGGGCAGGCGCTGGCCGCGCCGGAGCCCGCCCGGGTCGCCTATCTGCGCTCGCTGGCCGCCGCCGGGGTCGCGGGTCTGGTGGTCGAGCTCGGCAGCTACGTGAGCGAGCTGGGGCCGGTCGTCGCGGCCACCGCCGCCGAACTCGGGCTGCCGGTGATCGTGCTGCACCGGGTGACCCGGTTCGTCGAGATCACCGAGGCGGTCCATCGCGCGATCGTCGCTGACCAGTACGCCGAGCTCGAGTTCGCCAGGACGGTGCACGAGACCTTCACCGACCTCAGTGTCCGCCGGGCCGCGCTCGCCGAGATCGTGCGCACCGCGGCCACCATGCTCGACGCGTCGGTCGTGCTGGAGGATCTGGCGCACCGGGTGCTGGCCGCGACCGCCCGGCACACCACGTCCTCGGCGCTGCTGGAGAATTGGGAGGCCACCTCGCGCCTGCTGCCCGACGACGCGTGCGTGGTCGACGTCGGCCCGCAGATGCAGCGCTGGGGCAGGCTGATCCTGCGCGCGGACCGCGGCCCGACGCCCCGGGCGCGGATGGTGCTCGAGCGCGCGGCCCAGACCCTGACCCTGCACCGGATGATCGACAAGGACCGCTTCGGGCTGCACCGCCGGGCCCAGACCGGCCTGATCGCCGACCTCGTCGATGGCCGGATCGGCGACGAACGCGACGCGCAGGCGCGGGCGGCCGCGCTCGGGCTGCACCGTCACGCCCGCTACGTTCCGCTGGCCATCGATGTCGACGCCGACCCCGACCCCGACCCGGTGGCGGCGCAACGGCGCAGCGCGGCGGTGGTCGAGGCGGTGACCCACGGGCTCGGCCTCGCCGACGCCTCGGCGCTGAGCGCGGCCGAGCACCGGCCTGCGCCGCGTGGCACGGGCGGACGCGCGGCGCAGGTCGACGGGGAACGGGTCGCGATGATTCTCGCGGTCGCCCGGGGCGCCGTCGTCGAGGACCGGCTCGCGGCGGTGTGCGCGGCCGTGCTCACCGAAGTGCGCCGGGTCGAGGGGGTGCGGCGCGCGGTGATCGGCATCGGCGCCGACTCCGATTCCCTGCTCGACACGGCGAGCGGACTCGCCGACGCGAGGGAGGTCGCGGCCGTCGCGGCATCGATGCGCGCCGCGCCCCACCGAATCTTCTTCCGCAGCGCCGATATCCGGCTGCGCGGGCTGCTCTCGCTGATCCGCGACGATCCCCGGGTGCAGGGTTTCGCCGAGACCGAACTGAGTGCCCTGCTGCGCCACGACCTCCGGCACGGCACCGATCTCACCGCCACCCTGCGCCGCTTTCTCGACCTGGCGGGCAACAAGACCGAGCTCGCCAAGGCGCTGGTCATCAGCAGGCCGACGCTCTACGACCGCCTCGCCCGGATCGAGCGCATTCTCGACGTCGACCTCGACGACGGTGAGTCCCGCACCTCACTGCACACCGCGCTGCTGGTGCGCGAACTCACCGGTGGCGACGACCCGCGATAGGCCGATCGTGGTGATCCCACCGGAAATCGGGGTTGTCGGCGAGCGGGTGTCCGTCGACACTGGAGCCCATGACGTTGTCGTCGCTGGACCTTCTCGACCGCTGGACCGCCCTGGCCGGACCGGACGCCGTTTCCCTCGGAGCCGGGATCATCGCCCGCTACAGCGAACCCCATCGCCACTATCACACCGCCGAACACCTGCGCGCGATGCTCGGCGCGATCGACGAATGGGCCGACAGCGCAGCCGATATCGACGCGGTGCGCTACGCCGCCTTCTTCCACGATGCGATCTACGCGGTCGACCGCGCCGACAACGAGGAACGCAGCGCCGACCTGGCGCGCGACGTCCTCGAATCCCTGGGCGCCCGAAAACCCTTGGTGGACGAGGTGGCTCGGCTGGTGTTGCTCACCCGTGGTCACGATTCCGAGGCGGGCGACGCCAACGGCGCCGTGCTGTGCGACGCCGACCTGGTCGTGCTCGGCGGCGATCCGGTGAGCTACGCCGCCTACGCGACCGCGGTGCGCACCGAGTACGCGCACGTTCCCGACGACCTGTTCCGGGCCGGTCGCGCCGCGGTGCTGCGCGCGATCGCGAATCAGCCTGTGCTGTACCGGACTCCGGCGGCCCGCGCCCGCTACGAGGAGCGCGCGCGGGAGAACCTGGCCGCGGAACTGGACCGGCTCACCGACTGAGGCCGCTCAGCGCCCCAGCACGCCGCTGGATTCGATGGCGGCGGTGAGCAGTTCGGCGACGCCGCGCTGTCCCGTCAGGGTGGGGTGGTAGGGGAGCAGGGTCTGGTCGGCCACCAGCGGATCGAACCAGCGCACGGCCGGGTCGGCGCACATCCCGAGCGCGGGCGAGGCCGCCACGGTGTCGACGTAGACCGCTCCGTGCGCGGCGGCCTCACGGGCGACGACGGTATTGAGCCGCGCGAACTTCGACTGGATGTAGGCGGCGTCGGCCGGGAGCAGGCCGAGCATCGCCGGGCAGCTGGTGTCGGCCAGGTAGGTGGGCCAGCCGTCGACGAAGATCGTGGCGGCCGGTGCGCGGCGGGCGATCTCGGCCAGGGTGGCGGCGTAGGCCGGGGCGATCGCGTCGATGCCCGCGTCCCACGCGGGATCGGCCGCCGCGGCGCAACCGCCGGTCGCCGCGCCCGCGTGGCAGTCGCCGAGGATGTACTTCGTCATCTCGGCGTCGTTGGCGCCGATGTGCAGGGTGACGATCTTCGTCGCGGGTCCGAGCGCGTCGAGTTGCGGTGCGACACCCGGTGTTTGGGAGGTGTAGAGGTCGGGAATCTTCGCCGAGCTGCACGTGCGGTCGTCCAGTGCGAGGCCGAGGCGCTCGGCGACCAGCTTGGGCGCGTTGGTCGTGGAGCGCACGCAGCGCAGGGGCGCGCCGAGGTCCAGATTGGCGGCGCCGGTGGTCGCGGCCCCGGAGTCACCGAGCGCGACATAGGTGGCGCCACCCGGGGACGACGGCTCGGCCTGGGCCGGGGCGAATGGCAGCGCGGCGAGCGCGACGACCGCGGCGAGCACGCGCAGACTGTTCTTCAGCGAACGGCGGGGATCCACAGCGCGAAGAGTAGGTGGCTGTGGGCCACGCCACAAGCACGCGGCGCCGCGACACCCGGCGGACCGGTGCGATCCGCCGGGTCGCGGGTCAGAGCGCGTCGAGCATCCGAGCCGCCAGCGGCGCCGACGACGCCGGGTTCTGGCCGGTGTAGAGGGTGCGGTCGACCTCGATGTGCGGGGCCCACGGCTCGCCCTCGCGATAGTCCACCCCCAGTGCGGCGAGCCGGTCCGCGAGCAGCCACTTCGCCTTCTCGGCGAAGCCCGCCTGGGTCTCCTCGGCATTGCTGAACGCGGCGACCCGGTACCCGGCGAACGGGGACTTCCCGTCGGCATCGGCGGTCGCGAGCAGGGCGGCGGGCGCGTGGCAGACCACCCCGAGCGGCTTGCCCGAGGCCAGCGCGTCGACCAGGAGCGCACCGGAGACGGGATCGACCGCGAGATCCTCCATCGGGCCGTGGCCGCCGGGGTAGAACACCGCGTCGTAGTCGGCGAGCCGCACCTCGGCGAGCGGGATCGGCTGCCGCAGGACCTCGGCCCCGGCCAGGACCTCGGCGATCTCCGCCGCGCGCTCGGCGCCGCCGTTCGCCTCGGCCGCCAGACTGCCCTGGTCGACCGGTGGGAGCACGCCACCCGGCGTCGCGACGGTGACGGTGTGGCCCGCGCCGGTGAACGCCGCGTACGGCGCGACGAACTCCTCGGCCCAGAACCCCGTGGGGTGCTTCGTGCCGTCCGCCAGGGTCCAGTGATCGGCGCCGGTGAGGACGAACAGGATGTGTGCCATCGGATTCCTTCTCCATTCAACGGGTTTCGTGGCGATCGGCCGGCAGCGTCGTCGGGTCGCGCTCTCGACGCTAGGGATTCGGGCATTGTCTGACCAATAGGATGGTCTATATGAGACATAGGCCAGCCGATGGCTCGATGGATCTGGTGCAGCTGCGGACCTTCCTGGCGGTCTACCGGACCGGATCGCTCACCGCGGGCGCCGCGCAGGCGGGGCTGTCCCAGCCCACGGTGACCACGCAGGTCCAGGCGCTGGAACGGTACCTGGGCACGCCGCTGTTCGAGCGCCTGCCGCGCGGGGTGGCGCCGACCGCCGCCGCGCACGAGCTGGCGGCGCGGGTGAGCGCCCCGCTGGACGCGCTCGCGTCGGTGGTCGGCGGCCCGGTCGCCGATCGACCAGCTCCGCCCGAACCGCCGGTGCTGCTCGGCGGGCCCGCCGAGATGCTGGCCGCGCAGGTGCTGCCCGCGCTCGCGCCGCTGCTCGCCGACGGGGTGCGGCTCACCGTCCGAGCCGGCCTCACCGATGATCTGCTGGCGGAATTACGTTCGGGGACACTCGATCTGGTGTTCTCCACGGTTCGGCCGCGCGGCCGAACCGTGCTCGCCGAACCTCTCGTCGACGAGGAGTTCCTGCTCGTCGCGGCGCCCGCCGTGGCCGCCCGCGTCGACACCGATCGCCTGCGCCGCGCCGATCCGGGCGCGCTCGACGGGCTCCCGCTGCTCAGCTACGCCGCGGATCTGCCGATCCTGCGCCGTTACTGGCGGCACGTGTTCGAGACCCGGCTGGAGGCGACCCCGGCCCTGATCGTCCCCGATCTGCGCGCGGTGCTGGCCGCGGTGCGCGCCGGCGCGGGGATCAGTGTGCTGCCGCGCTACCTGTGTGCGGGCGAGCTCGCCGACGGCAGCCTGGTGACCCTGCTCGATCCGGCGGATCCGCCGATCAACACCGGCTTCCTGGCCCGCCGGGTCGGTGGGCCGCCCCGACCGCATGTCGACCTGGTCCGGGCCCGGCTGCTCGCGGCCGCGGTCGCCTGGCGCGCCGAGTGAGCCGATCCGGTCGGCCGGATCGAGTCGTCCGCACGGGGCGGGAACAGGCGCACCGGCTCGGTGGTTGACCGAGCACATGACGACACTCGGATTGATCGGCAGCGGCAATATCGGATCGACAGTGGCGCGGCTGGCGGTGGCCGCCGGAATCGACGTGGTGCTCAGCAACTCTCGCGGACCCGAGACGCTGGCCGGCCTCGTCGCGGAGCTCGGGCCCCGGGCCAGGGCGGCGACGCCGGCGGAGGCGGCGGCCGCCGGCGACCTCGTGGTGGTGACCGTGCCGCTGAAGGCGTATCAGGACGTACCGGTCGAGCCGCTGGCGGGCAAGGTCGTGCTCGACACCAACAACTACTACCCCGAGCGGGACGGCGCCATCGCCGAACTCGACGCCGACACCGTCACCACCAGTGAGCTGTTGCAGCGGCACCTGCCCGACGCGCAGGTGGTCAAGGCGTTCAACAACATCTTCTTCGAGCACCTGGCCACCCTCGCCCGGCCCGCGGGCGCCGCCGACCGGTCCGCGCTGCCGGTCTTCGGCGACGACCCGGCCGCGAAGATCGCCGCGGCCCACCTGATCGACGCGCTCGGCTACGACGTCGTCGACGGCGGCACGCTCGCCGAGAGCCGGCGCTCCCAGCGCGACACGCCGGTCTACGTCCGGCCCTACGCCGTCCCGGGCGATTCCTGGCCGCCCGCGGCAGCGACCACCGGCGACATCGCGGCGATCCGCACCGCGCTGGCCGCCGCCGAGGTCTGAGGCGGGAGCCTCCCACCTGCATCGATGCTTGACATGCAAGCGTCGGCTTGCCTATCGTTCGAGGGGAGACGACGGGAGGAACGCGCGCCGTGACCGATATCTTCACCGCCTTGGCGGACTCGACGCGGCGCGCGCTGCTCGACGAACTGGCCGAGCGGGACGGGCAGACGCTGTTCGAATTGTGCGCCAAGCTCGCCACCCGGCACGGGATCAGTTCGTCGCGGCAGGCGATCACCCAGCACCTGGGCATGCTCGAGGCCGCGGGGCTGGTGACCACCCGTCGACAAGGCCGCTACAAGTTCCATCACGCCGATTTCACGCCGCTGCGCGCGATCTCGGCGCGATGGCCGATCCCCCAGGAGGACCCATGATCCGCATCGG
Source organism: Nocardia sp. NPDC050718 (assembly GCF_040654235.1). Taxonomy (NCBI): domain Bacteria; kingdom Bacillati; phylum Actinomycetota; class Actinomycetes; order Mycobacteriales; family Nocardiaceae; genus Nocardia; species Nocardia sp. NPDC050718. Next base: position 189,488 of record NZ_JBFAHQ010000002.1, read on the forward strand.
TGTGACCAGCATCTTCGTCGACGATCAGGACAAGGCCGAGAAGTTCTACACCGACGTGCTCGGCTTCCAGGTCAAGGACCGGGTGCCGGTCGGCGAGTACGACTGGCTGACCGTGGTCTCGCCCGCCGACGTCGACGGCATCCAGTTGCTGCTCGAACCCGACCAGAACCCGATCGCCCAGAACTACAAGTCCGCGCTCACCGCCGACGGCATCCCCTGCATGATCTTCACGGTCGACGACCTCGACGGTGAATACCGCCGCCTGCTCGACCGCGGCGTCCTGTTCACCCAGCCGCCGCAGCCTATGGGCGCGGTCACCACCGCCGTCTTCGACGACACCTGCGGCAACCTCATCCAGCTGATGCAGCCAACTACCGCGTGATGATGAGAAGTTCGGTGGGGGAGGCGATCTCGGCCCGCAGGCCGGCCTTGGTCGCCACCCGCGCCACCGCGCGGATGTCGGTCGGCTCAGCGCGGGTGAGCACCAGCGCGCGGGCCAGCAGGCCCTTGTGATGCTTGTTGAAGTGGCTGACCACCGTGCGTGAGCCGTCGGCGTGCTCGGTGAGCACATTGGCGGTGATCGCGTCGGGAACCCGGCCCAGCTGCTGGTAGCTGCCCGACCGGAGATCGATGACGAGTTCGCCGCCCGCCTCGGCGTAGAGGGCGTCGGACAGCACGTCGCGCCACACCGCCGACAGCGTCGGCAGGCCGGGCAGCTTGGTGCCGCCGGAAAGACGGTAGGCCGGGATCGGGTCGGCCGCGCGGACCGCGCCGAACAGCGCGGAGCCGATGCCGAGGCGCGCGTACGCCTTCGCACGCTGCGCCTTGGTGAACGCCTTCGCGTCCAGCGCGTCGTAGAGCACCCCGGTGTAGCGCTCCAGCGCGGGGCGGGTCGCCGAGGTGCGCAGGCTCGCGTTGCGGGTGATCTCGGCGTCCGCGGCTTTGCCGAGCCCGAGCACCGCCGTGGCGGCGGCCGGGTCGGCGGCGAGCTGCACCACCTCGGTGATCAGCTTGTCGCGCACCGCCGTGAGCTGCGGCATCGCCAGATCGGCCAGGTCGAGGGGCGCGCCCGACCCACCGTCGGACTTGGTTTCGGAGGGAGGCAGCAGCACCAGCACGATCGCCTACGGTACCGGCGTCGCGTTGCGGTCCGGCCGCTGGTGGTCGGTGGAACCGATATCGGCTTGCACGTGGCCCCGGACCAGGGACTACCCTGTGCATCCGTGATCACCCGCCTCTCCCGCCTGTTCCTGCGCACCCTGCGAGACGATCCCGCCGACGCCGAGGTGCCCAGCCACAAACTGCTCGTCCGCGCCGGCTACGTCCGCCGGATCGCCCCCGGCGTGTACTCGTGGCTGCCGCTGGGCCTGCGCACGCTGCGCCGCATCGAGGACGTGGTGCGCCAGGAGATGGACGCCACCGGCGCCCAGGAGATCTCCCTGCCCGCGCTGCTGCCGCGCGAGCCCTTCGAGACCACCAACCGGTGGACCGAATACGGCGACGCCCTGTTCCGCCTGCAGGACCGCAAGGGCGGCGACTACCTGCTCGGCCCCACCCACGAGGAGCTGTTCGCGCTCACCGTCAAGGGCGAGTACAACTCCTATAAGGATCTGCCGGTCACGCTGTACCAGATCCAGGACAAGTACCGCGACGAGGAACGTCCCCGCGCCGGCATCCTGCGCGGCCGCGAGTTCACCATGAAGGACTCATACTCCTTCGACCTCGACGACGACGGCCTCGCCACCAGCTATGCCACCCACCGCGCCGCCTACCAGCGCATCTTCGAGCGGCTCGGCGTCGAGTACGTGATCGTGGCCGCCACCTCCGGCGCCATGGGCGGCAGCGCGTCCGAGGAATTCCTCGCCGCCAGCCCCGTCGGCGAGGACACCTACGTGCGCTGTGCCGAGTCCGGCTACGCGGCCAACGTGGAAGCCGTGGTCACGCCCGCGCCCGCGCCGCTGCCGATCGACGGCCTGCCCGCCGCGGTCGAGTACGACACCCCGAACACCCCCACCATCGCCACGCTGGTGGACTGGGCCAACGAGGCGACGGTGCTCGACCGCGCCGTCACCGCCGCCGACACGCTCAAGAACGTCATGGTCAAGCTGCGCCACCCGGACGGCAAGACCGAGATCCTCGGCATCGGCGTCCCCGGTGACCGCGAGATCGACGACAAGCGGCTGGAAGCCTCCGTCGAGCCCGCCGAGGTGGAGCTGCTGACCGAGGCCGACTTCGCTGCCAACCCCTTCCTGGTGAAGGGCTACATCGGCCCGAAGGCATTGCAGGCCAACGGTGTTCGCTACCTCGTCGATCCCCGTGTCGTCGACGGCACCGCGTGGATCACCGGTGCGGACGTGCAGGGCAAGCACGTCGTCGGCCTGGTGGCCGGTCGCGACTTCACCCCGGACGGCACCATCGAGGCCGCCGAGGTCCGCGACGGCGATCCCTCGCCCGACGGCGCCGGTCCGCTGGTGTCGGCCCGTGGCATCGAGATCGGCCACATCTTCCAGCTCGGCCGCAAGTACACCGACGCGTTCGACGTCGACGTGCTGGGCGAGAACGGCAAGCCGGTCCGGCTCACCATGGGCTCCTACGGCATCGGCGTCTCCCGCCTGGTCGCGGTGATCGCCGAGCAGCAGCACGACGACAAGGGCCTGCGCTGGCCGGCCGAGGTCGCGCCGTTCGACGTGCACGTGGTCATCGCGAACAAGGACGCCGCCGCCCGCGAGGGCGCCGAGCAGGTCGTGGCCGGTCTGGACAAGCAGGGCCTCGAGGTCCTCTTCGACGACCGGACCGCCTCGCCCGGCGTGAAGTTCAAGGACGCCGAACTGCTCGGCATGCCCTGGATCCTGGTGATCGGCCGCGGCTGGGCCGACGGCAAGGTCGAACTGCGCAACCGGTTCACCGGCGAGGCCGAGGAGATCGCGGCCGAGGACGCCGTCGCCGCGGTCACCGCGAAGATCCGCGGCTGAATCCGCTCGACCCGGTCGCGTCCACCGCGGCGCGACCGGGTCGGCGAAAGCCGCTGCGGCACAGGAACCGACCGTTGCCGCTCGCGTACGGGCAGTGGCCCGGGAACTGATAGTTTCGAGCGCGTGGACACGTTCAGCGATTCGCTGTTGCGGCTGGCGCGGGATTATCTCGGCGGGGCGATCGAGCAGTATTCGGTATTTCAGGAGCAGATCAGGCCGGGGCCGACCCGGGTGGATCATCGGGCGGGGCGCGTCCGGATCGGCGATCGGGAGTTCGCCGGGTCCGGCGAGATCGGGACCTACGCCGAGGATCTGACCTTCATGTGGGCGTGGGCCAAGCCCACCCTCGCCGGCCTGCCCGGCGTCGCGGCGTCGACCCGGCTGCGCGAGCTCGGATTACAGCACGGGATCCCCGAATTCGCCGAGGAGATCGTCGATCTCGCCGGTTTCCCCGACCCGATGCTGGCCGCCGATCATCTGTCGATCATCGCGCTGGGCGCGCTCGGCGCCCGCGGGATGACCAAGTTCAATCACGGCGGCCGCGCGTACGCCTACCTGATCGTCGACGACGAGCAGGTGCCGTCCGCGACGCCGGACCCGGGCCGGGTGGCCGACCTGGTGGCCGCCGCCGCCCGGATGCTGCCCGGCACGGGCACGCGGGCGGTCGTGGCCGGCTACGCCCACCGGCACCGCCTGCCCGTGCGCGACACCGCCGACGGGGTGGAGGTGCAGCTGGCCGACGGACCGCGGCTGATCGTCCGCATCGACGCCGGTGACCAGCTCCTCGACGCCGAGGTCGTCGGTGCGGGCCCGCTCGCCCCGGCCGAGGCCGGGCCACGGCACGAGCGGATCCCACCCTTCTTCCCGGACAGTCTGCTGGTCGCGCTGGCACCGGCCGCCGCGACCACCGTCGGCGGTCATGGTTCGCTGCGCGGCGCGGCCACCGACGCGCCGCGGCCGACCCTGCGCTGGCAGCCGATGTACGGCGATCTCGTCGAGGTCCCCGGCGGCCCGGTGGCCGTCGCCGAGATCGGCCGCTACGACAGCGAGCACCGGATCTGGGCGTGGGCGGGCCGGGAATGGGCGGGTGCCGCCGCGCTGCGCGGGCTGGCGCGCGAACACGGGGCCGAGCACCTGGCGGTGGACCGGGTCGACCTCGGCACCGTCGTCCATCCCGACAACGTGGTCACCCTGCTGGTGGCCGGGGCCGCCGAGCTGGGCGGATCCGTCGGCTGGGCAGCGGCGCCGGACGGCGCCGGGTGGCGCTACTTCGCGGTCACCGACGACGCCGTGACCATCACGGGATCGGATCCCGGGGTGGCCGCCCAGCTCATCGAGACGGCCGCGAACCTGCTGCATCCGCTGACCGATCCGGACAGCCGCTACCCCGCCATGCGGGCGATGGCCGCCGGCTACTTCGAGCGCCACCACGTCACCACCCTGACCTTCGGCGAACCGCAGCTGCTGCTCGCGCATTTCGGCCTGTACGAGCTGCGGGTCGAATTCGACACCACCGGCGGGATCATCGGCACCCGCACCGGCCTGATCGGCGAACTGATGAGCTGATCCCGGCGCGGTGCCGCGCCGTCCGGTGCTCCGGGCGGCGCGGCACCCGGTCAGGCGCCGAGGTCGGCGAACATCTTGCGCTTCATCGGCGGTATCGCGCCCGCGGTGCGCAGCACGAGCTTGCCCATCATGCGGCCGAGCCTGCCGTCGGCGACGGCGCGTTCGGCGGTGCTCAGCGAGGTGCGGACCGCGGCGAAACCGTAGTCGGTCATGGCGGTTTCGTAGGCGCCGATCGCGTCGAGCAGGCCGCGCTCGCGGCGGTCGGCGGCGACCAGCATGCGGCACAGCAGCTGGGCGTCGCGCAGGGCGGTGTTGGCGCCGATGCCGGCGAACGGGGTCATGCTGTGGATGGCGTCACCGAGCAGGGTGACGGTGGTCGGGGTCCAGCGCGGGATCGGGACCGAGGTCTTGATCGGCAGCAGAGTGGCGGTGGCGCTGTCGGATTCGGCGACCAGCCTGCGCAGTTCGGGCGCCCAGCCCGCGGTCATCCGGACCGCGGTGGCGTGCAGCTCCGCCGCGTCGAGGGCCGACAGGTCGACGCCGAATCGGTCCCGCTCGGCGGCGAACGCCCAGAACACGTAGGGCTGGGTGTCGTCGAACAGGAAGCCGGGCGTGAGCTCGGTGCCGTCGCTGCCGAGCGCGACACCCGGTGCGGGCGGGGCGAATTCGTGCGGTGCGATGAACATGCCGCAACCGCTCGGCGGAATCACGCTGTGCGGGTGTGCGAGCAGACGCGGATCGAGGCGGTCACGGGCGCTCGGGGTGAGCGCGTATTTGCCCGCGATGGTGACGATGCCGGTGTCCACGCGCCGCGCCTGCGGCAGGTACTGGGCCCGCACCCGCGAGGTGCCGCCGTCGGCGCCGACCAGCACATCGCCGACCTCGCTGCCGCCGTCGGCGAAGTGGACGACCACCCGGCCGTCGGGCCGATGCTCGTAGCGGTCGAACGCGCTGCCGTAGTGCACCGCGTCGCCCAGTTCGGCGAGCAGGATGCGGCGCAGGGTGATCCGGCTGATGCCGTAGTGGTCGCGGTCGGCGTGCGCGCTCGCGGTCTCGGCGCTCTCGAAGTCGATCAGGCTCGACAGCTGCTCGGTGACGAAGCCGAAACCGTTGCCGCCCTGGCCGGAGCAGGCGACGAACGTTGCGAAGAGCTCGGGGGAGAGCAGCTCGGCCAGCGCGCCGCTGCCGTGCGGGTTGATGTGGATGCGGAAGCCCTGCAGCCGGTCGGTGCGCCGCACCTCGCGCTCGTGCACGCTGACCGCGACGCCGGCCCGGCGCAGGCCGTTGGCCAGCGCCAGACCGCCGATACCGCCGCCCGCGACGATGACCTTCAGTGGGGTGTTGGATGCCATGACGGTGTCCTTTCGATGGTCAGGCCCGGCTCCAGCCGAACCCGCCGGAGCGCCGCTTCGACGCCCGCTGCTGCTGGGTGGGGCCCGCCTGCGACCAGTCGGTGATCAGCCGGTCGAGCAGGCGGGTGAGGGTGACCACATCGGCGGCGGGCCAGTCGGCGATGACCGCGCCGAACACCTGGTCGCCCACCTCGAGGAACTGCTGGAGTTCCGCGCGCCCCGCGTCGGTGATCTCGACCAGGACCGCCCGCCGGTCGGCCGGGTCCGGCGCGGTGCGCACCAGCCCGGCCTCCGCCAGGGTCTGCACGTGCCGGGTGATCGAGGAGGGCAGCGCGTCGAGGCGCTCGGCGATCTCCCCGGCGCGCAGCGGACCCGACTCCGCCACCGCCTGCAGCACCCCGACCCGGACCGGGTCGTACGCCCGGGACGTGCCCTGGCGCATCGCCTCGGCGAACCTGCTCGTCGTGCGGGCGAGTTCGGAGACCTGATCCTTGTTTGCTTGCATGAATCAAACAATACATTTGATTGCGTGAAACAACAATAGGCGTGGTGAACTTACGCCTACGTAGGGGAAACCTGCAGGTCATAGCCTCGAAGCCGGGTGCGGCGCTGCTAAGTTAGCTCCCATGACGAGTTCGCCGAGCCTGCTGTTCAACCCCGCCACCTACGACCCTCAGCACTTCGATGCCGAGACGCGGCGGCTGCTGCGAGCCACCATCGAGTGGTTCGAATCCAAGGGCAAGGCACAGCTGCTGGCCGAGGACCGCGACGCGGTCTGGACCCAGGAGTTCCTCGACTTCGTCGCGAAGGAGAAGCTGTTCGCGACCTTCCTGACCCCGGCCGCCTACGCCGACGGCGACCCGAACAAGCGCTGGGACGCCGCCCGCAACGCCGCCCTGGCCGAGATCTTCGGCTTCTACGGCCTCGCGTACTGGTACGCCGAGCAGGTCACCATCCTCGGCCTCGGCCCGATCTGGCAGAGCGACAACGAGACCGCCAAGCGCAAGGCCGCCGCCGACCTCGACGCGGGCCAGGTGATGGCGTTCGCGCTGTCCGAGCGCGAGCACGGCGCCGACATCTACAACACCGACCTGATCCTCACCCCGACCGAGCCGGGCAGCGCCGACGCCGAGGCCGGAATCCTGTTCCGCGCCAACGGCGAGAAGTACTACATCGGCAACGGCAACGTCGCCTCGATGGTGTCGGTGTTCTCCCGCCGCGGCGATGTCGAGGGCGCCGAGGGCTACGTCTGGTTCGCCGCCGACAGCCGCCACGCCGACTACCACCTGGTCGAGAGCGTCATCCACGGCCAGATGTACGTCAGCCACTTCCGGCTGGAGAACTACCCGGTGACCGCCGCCGACGTGCTGCACGAAGGGCCCGAGGCCTTCTCGGCCGCGCTCAACACCGTCAACGTGGGCAAGTTCAACCTCTGCCACGGTGGCATCGGCATGGTCGAGCACTCGTTCTTCGAGGCCATCACCCACGCCAGCAACCGCATCCTGTACGGCAACCCGGTCACCGACTTCGGCCATGTGCGTGGCAATTTCGTCGACGCCTACACGCGCCTGATCGCGATGAAGCTGTTCAGCGACCGCGCGGTGGACTACTTCCGCAGCGCCTCGCTCGAGGACCGCCGCTACCTGCTGTTCAACCCGATGACCAAGTCCAAGGTCACCTCCGAAGCCGAGGTCGCGATGACCCTGCTGCTGGATGTGCTGGCGGCCAAGGGCTTCGAGAAGGCCACCTACTTCGCGCAGGCCTCGCGCTACATCAACCACCTGCCCCGGCTCGAGGGCACGGTGCACGTGAACGTGGGCCAGATCCTGAAGTTCATGCCGAACTACCTGCTCAACCCGACGGAGTACCCGGCCATCGGCACCGACCTGGCACCGGGCGACCAGGAGTTCTTCTGGAAGCAGGGTCCGGCGCGCGGCGCGGGCAAGGTGCAGTTCGCCGACTGGACCCCGGCCTACGAGCAGGCCGCGGACGTGCCGAACGTCGGCCGGTTCTACGAGCAGGCGCAGGCGCTGCGCACGCTGCTGCTCACCGCGGCGCCGGACGCGGCCCAGCAGAAGGACCTGGACTTCATGCTGACCATCGGCCACCTGTTCTCCACGGTGGTCTACGGCCAGCTGATCCTCGAGCAGGCCGAGCTCACCGGGCTCGACCGCGATGTCGTCGACCAGATCTTCGATTTCCAGATCCGCGACTTCAACACCCACGCGACCGCCCTGCTCGGCAAGCCGACGGTCACCGAGGCCCAGCGCGCGTGGGCCGTCGGCGCCCTGCGCAGCCCCGTGGCCGACGCCGCGCGCTTCGACCGGGTGTGGCAGCAGGTGGCGTCCTACGACGGCGCCTACGCGATGCGCCCGTAGCTGACCCGGTTCGGCCGCCGCACCGCACGGTGGGGCGGCCGACGTCGGTCAGGTCGGCGCGATGCGCACCGAGGCAGTGACGGCGCCCGGCGTGGCCGCGGAGTCGACTCCGACCGGGCCGTGCCGGTGCCCGGATGTGCCGGTATGTCTGTGCCTGTGCTTACACCGACGCGCGGCCGGGGAACGTCGTCGTGACCGGGTTCGCGCCCAGGATCGCCTGCCAGCGGGCCCGGCGCACCGCGGACTCGGTGAGTGCCTCCGTCGCGGTGGCCCGGACCGCCGCGTCGGCCGCCTGTTCGACGACGGCGTACCACGCTGCGGCGCAATCGGATTCGACCGTGACGGCCAGGTGTGCCGCGGGGATCGGATCGTCGACCGGGAACGGTGGGGTGTAGGCGGCGCCCGCCGCCTCGGGTGCGGTGCCGCCCGCTTCCAGCAGTTCGATGGTGGCGTCACGCCGGGCCCGGTGCGCGGCGCTGAACTCGGCGACCATGCGCGCCCGGTCGGCATTGGCGTAGGCGGCGATCACACCGTAGGAGTAGACGGCGGCGTACTCGCTGTCCAGGGCGGCCTGGAGGGCCTGTCGTTGATCGGTCATGCGAGCAGGACTCCCGCCTCGGTGGCGCAGGCCGCGCTGATCGAGGCCAACAGCCCCGCGCGGTACCCGGATTCGGTGCGGGCCAGCGCCGCGGCGGACTGCTGCGAGCGGACCAGCTGATCGCGCAGCTGGGCGATCGTCAGCGGCTGGGTGGCGTTCTCGATCGTCGCGGCGGGGACGAGGGCGCCGTCGGGGCCGGGCACGGTGATCTCACCGGTGCGGTGCACGGGGGTGGTGCCGTCGCCGTACACGCCGATCACCCGGTCGATCTCGGTGCGCAGCGCGTCGGCGTGGGCGGTGCGTTCGGCGGCGACGGTGGTCAGCGCCGCCTGTGCCTGCGGAGCGAGCGCGATCGCGGCCTGCGCGGACGCGGCGTCGGCGCGGGCCAGGACCTCTTGCGCGGCAAGCGGATCCGGCGCGTGCACGGTGTCGTCCTCGGCGCAGGCGGCCAGCACGCTCAGCGCGGGGACTCCGACGGCTGTCGCGCCGACCAGGCGCAGCAGCGACCGCCGCCGCCAGGCGCTCGCCGTGCGCGGTGTCAGGTCGGCGGTCGGCGACCACTGCGCCGGTGCGGCCGAAGCCGGTCGGTGCGGAGCTGCGGGGGCGGTGCGCTGCGGTGCGACCGGGCGCGGCGACTCGCTCGTCATCGGGCGGGATTCGTGCCGGTCGGAGCGCATGCCGGAAGGTCGCCCGGCGCTCGGCGGGGCGGTATGGCGGAAGGGCACGTACCCATCGTGCCAGATCCGCGCACCGTCGCCCGCCCACGCCGCGACACCGGGAGGCACGCCGGGGCGGACCGGTGCGCGAAGCCCGGTGGCTGGTCCTTTACACTCTCGTGGCGCGTTACGCTAGACCTTCGGCGTAGAAATTTCCGATCGCGTCACAACTGAACCAGGAGCCGCCCATATGCCGATGCCCACCGAGGAAAGGGTGAGCCAGCTCGTCGCTGAGCTCGTCGCACGCCGGGGATTCGACCTCGAGGGCGTCGCGATCGCGTCTGCGGGCAAGGACGAATTGGCGCCGGTTCGGTTGAAGGTCACCGTCGACAGCGACGGTCCGGCCGATCTGGACGCGATCGCCGAGCTCAGCCGGGAGATGTCCGAGCTGCTCGACGACGCGGGCGATTTCGGCGAATCCGCCTACCTGCTCGAAGTGACCACCCCCGGCGTCGACCGCCCGCTGACCGCCGAGCGGCACTGGCGACGCGCGCAGGGCCGCAAGGTGAAGGTCGCGCTGCGCGACGGCGCCGAGCCGGTCGAGGGCAAGGCCCGCTTCGAGGCGCGCGCAGGCCAGCTCGCCGAGGACGGCACCGTGGCGCTGGTCCTCGGCGGCAAGAACAAGCCGCACCGGGTGCACGTGCCGCTCGCCGACATCGCCACCGCGGTGGTCCAGGTCGAGTTCAACGCACCGGGCGCCGCCGAACTCGAACTCGCGGGCGGGATCGCCGCGGGCCGCCCGGTACCGGGCGAAGAACCCGCCGACCTCGCCGCCGCAGGACAACACAGTGACTCTCCCACCGAAGGGGTTGCGGAATGAACATCGAAATCGAAGCCTTGCGGGCGATCGTCGCCGACAAGGGCATCCCCATCGAGACCGTGATCTCGGCGATCGAGTCGGCGCTGCTCACCGCCTACCGGCACACCGAGGGCCATCAGCCCAACGCGTACATCGACATCAACCAGAAGACCGGTGTGGTCCGGGTGATGGCGCGGGAGCTGGACGCCGACGGCAACCTCGTCTCCGAGTGGGACGACACCCCGGAGGGCTTCGGCCGGATCGCCGCGACCACCGCCCGCCAGGTGGTGCTGCAGCGGCTGCGCGACGCCGAGAACGAGAAGTCCTTCGGCGAGTTCTCGACCCATGAGGGCGACATCGTCGGCGGTGTCGTCCAGCGCGACGCCAGGGCCAACGCCCGCGGCATCGTGGTGGTGCGGATCGGCAGCGAGGCCAACGGCGCCGAGGGTCTGATCCCGCCCGCCGAGCAGGTGCCGGGGGAGACCTACGAGCACGGCGACCGGATCAAGTGCTACGTCTACGGCGTCTCCCGTGGCCCGCGTGGCCCGCAGATCCAGCTCTCGCGCACCCACCCGAACCTGGTGCGCAGGCTGTTCTCGCTCGAGGTGCCCGAGATCGCCGACGGCTCGGTGGAGATCGTCGCGGTGGCCCGCGAGTCGGGGCACCGCTCCAAGATCGCGGTGCGGTCCACCGTGCCCGGCGTGAACGCCAAGGGCGCGTGCATCGGCCCGATGGGCCAGCGCGTGCGCAACGTGATGAGCGAGCTGGCCGGCGAGAAGATCGATATCATCGATTACGCCGAGGATCCGGCGACCTTCGTCGGCAACGCGCTCTCGCCGTCGAAGGTGGTCTCGGTCACCGTCGTCGATCCGGAAGCCAGGGCGGCCCGGGTGATCGTGCCGGACTTCCAGCTGTCGCTGGCGATCGGCAAGGAGGGCCAGAATGCCCGCCTGGCCGCTCGGCTGACCGGCTGGCGCATCGATATCCGCAGCGACGCGGCCCCGGAGCAGGGCGATTCGGTTCGGCCGGAGGCGCACCGTAGTTGACGAAAACGCGGGAATCCCGACCCTCGGATGACATGTTCGTAACTTCGGAAGGGGAGGGGTTCGTCGTTATGACCGGGTCACCGGTAGAGTGGGTGGAAGACCGGCCCGCGCAATCCGTTCGAACCTGTATCGGATGCCGTCAGCGCGAGCCGTCTGCCGAACTGTTGCGGATCGTGGCGCAGCATCGGAACACCGGCTCCGCCGGGGCTCCGGCTGTTGCGGTCGTTCCCGATCCACGGCGCAGACTTCCCGGACGGGGTGCCTGGCTGCACCCCGTTTCAGCTTGTCTGCGTTCCGCAGAGCGGCGCCGAGCATTCGGCAGAGCCCTACGAGTGTCCGGAAATCTGGATATCTCAGCCCTGGAGCAGTACCTCGAGAACAGGCACGAGCACTCATGAGCACACCGTGAAGCACCAACGATGAACGTCCATCGGAGATAACCCGAGGTCGTGCGGGCCGCCGTCCCCTTACACGGTGGCGCTGCTCGGCCTCTCAGTGAGGAGAGCAGTGGCAGGCAAGGCCCGCGTGCACGAGTTGGCCAAAGAACTCGGTGTCACGTCCAAAGAACTACTCGCGAAGCTCAAGGAGCAGGGCGAGTTCGTGAAGTCGGCGTCCTCGACGGTGGAAGCACCCGTCGCCCGTCGCCTGCGCGAATCGCTCGCGTCGAAGTCCGCCCCGGCGGGCGACGCGAAGCCGGCGGCCCGTCCCGGTCCGTCCCAGGCGGCCCGTCCGGCCGCCAAGCCCACTCCCGGTGGCGGCCCCCGTCCCGGTCCGCGTCCGGCTCCGGCGGCGCCCGCCGCCGCGACCCCCGCGGCCCCGGTGGCTCCGGCCGCCGAGTCGGCTCCGGTCGAGGCCAAGCCGGCTCCGGCCGCTCGGCCGACCCCGGCCGCCGCGCAGTCGGCGGCGCCCGCCGCGAAGCCGGCCGGTGCCCCCGCGCCCGGTCCGCGTCCGGCCCCCGGCGCACCGCGTCCGGGTCAGCCCGCCGCCGGTCAGGCCCGTCCGGGTCAGCCGACCCCGGGTGCTCCGGCCCCGCGTCCGGCCGGTCCCGGCCCGAAGCCCGGCCCGAAGACCCCGCGCGTCGGCAACAACCCGTTCAGCTCCGCCCCGGATCGTGAGCGTCCGGCCCCGCGTCCCGCCCCGCAGGGCGGCCCGCGGCCGACGCCGGGTCAGGGCGGTCCGCGTCCGGCTCCCGGCCAGGGTGGTCCCCGTCCGGCTCCCGGTCAGGGCGGTCCCCGTCCCGGCCAGGGCCAGGGTGGTCCGCGTCCGGCCGCCGCGCAGGGCGGTGCCCCGCGTCCCGGTGGCCCGCGCCCCAACCCGGGCTCGATGCCCCCGCGGCCGAACCCCGGTGCCATGCCCCAGCGCTCCGCGCGTCCGGGTCCGGCGGCCGGTGGCCGTCCGGGTCGTCCGGGCGGCGCGCCCGGTGGCGCCGGTCGTCCCGGTGGCGGCGGTGGCGGCTACCGCGGTGGCGGTGGCGGTGCCCCCGGCGCAGGTCAGGGTGCCGGTGCACCCGCGGCCGGTGGCTTCCGTGGTCGCCCCGGTGGCGGCGGCGGTCGTCCGGGTGGTCCCGGTGGCCGTGGTGGCGCGGCCGGTGCGTTCGGTCGTCCCGGTGGCGCTCCGCGTCGTGGCCGCAAGTCGAAGCGGGCGAAGCGCGCCGAATACGAGAACATGCAGGCGCCCGCCGTCGGTGGTGTGCGGCTGCCGCGCGGCAACGGCGAGATCATCCGGCTCGCCCGCGGCGCGTCGCTGTCGGACTTCGCCGAGAAGATCGACGCGAACCCGGCCGCTCTCGTCCAGGCGCTGTTCAACCTGGGCGAGATGGTCACCGCGACCCAGTCGGTGAACGACGAGACCCTCGAGCTGCTCGGCAGCGAGATGAACTACGTCGTCCACGTCGTCAGCCCCGAGGACGAGGACCGCGAGCTGCTGGAATCGTTCGATCTCACCTACGGCGAGGACGCCGGCGGCGAGGACGACCTCGAGCAGCGTCCGCCGGTCGTGACCGTCATGGGTCACGTCGACCACGGTAAGACCCGACTGCTGGACACGATCCGTAAGGCCAACGTCCGTGAGGGCGAGGCCGGTGGCATCACCCAGCACATCGGTGCCTACCAGGTGCTGACCGATCTCAACGGCGACGAGCGCCTGATCACCTTCATCGACACCCCGGGGCACGAGGCGTTCACCGCCATGCGTGCCCGTGGTGCGAAGGCCACCGACATCGCGATCCTCGTGGTCGCGGCCGACGACGGCGTCATGCCGCAGACGGTGGAAGCGATCAACCACGCCCAGGCGGCCGACGTGCCGATCGTGGTGGCGGTCAACAAGATCGACAAGGAAGGCGCGAACCCGGACAAGATCCGGCAGCAGCTGACCGAGTACGGCCTGGTGACCGAGGAATACGGTGGCGACACCATGTTCGTCGACATCTCGGCCAAGCAGGGCACCAACATCGACGCGCTGCTGGAAGCGGTCCTGCTGACCGCCGACGCCTCGCTCGACCTGCGGGCCAACCCGGACATGGACGCCCAGGGTGTCGCCATCGAGGCGCACCTCGACCGCGGCCGTGGCCCGGTGGCCACCGTGCTCATCCAGCGCGGCACGCTGCGCGTCGGCGACTCGATCGTGGCGGGCGACGCCTACGGTCGCGTGCGCCGCATGGTCGACGAGCACGGCGACGACGTCGAGGCGGCCCTGCCGTCGCGGCCCGTCCAGGTCATCGGTTTCACCTCGGTGCCCGGCGCAGGCGACAACCTGCTCGTGGTCGACGAGGACCGGATCGCTCGCCAGATCGCCGACCGCCGCAATGCGCGTAAGCGCAACGCGCTGGCCGCGCGCAGCCGCAAGCGGATCAGCCTGGAAGATCTGGATGCCGCCCTGAAGGAGACTTCGGAGCTCAACCTGATCCTCAAGGGCGACAACTCCGGTACGGTCGAGGCCCTCGAAGAGGCCCTGCTCGGCATCGAGATCGACGACGAGGTGCGTCTGCGCGTCATCGACCGCGGTGTCGGTGGCGTCACCGAGACCAACGTCAACCTGGCGTCGGCCTCGAACGCGATCATCATCGGCTTCAACGTCCGTGCGGAGGGCAAGGCCACCGAGCTGGCCAACCGCGAGGGCGTCGACATCCGGTACTACTCGGTGATCTACCAGGCCATCGACGAGATCGAGAAGGCCCTCAAGGGCATGCTCAAGCCGATCTACGAAGAGGTCGAGCTGGGCCGGGCGGAGATCCGCGCGATCTTCCGTTCGTCGAAGGTCGGCAACATCGCCGGCTGCATGGTCCTGTCGGGTTCGGTCAAGCGCAACGCCAAGGCGCGCCTGATCCGCGACGGTAGGGTGATCGCCGAGACGATGACCATCTCCTCGCTCAAGCGGGAGAAGGACGACGCCACCGAGGTCCGCGAAGGTTACGAGTGCGGTATGACCGTGACCTACAACGACATCAAGGACGGCGACATCATCGAGGCGTACGAGCTGCGCGAGAAGCCGCGCGACTGATCACGCACACCGTTCCACACGCCGCACCCGACACCTCGGGTGCGGCGTGTGGTCATGCGGGCAATCCATCCATCTACCAGGAGGTGAGCACCGCTGTACATCGGTGCGCTCGAATTCGATCTACTGCTCGGTGACGTGCACTCGCTCAAGGAGAAGCGGTCGGTGATCCGCCCGATTCTCGCCGAGCTGCAGAAGCGCTTCGCCGTCAACGCCGCCGAGGCCGGTGACCAGGATCTGCATCGCCGGGCCCTGCTCGGTGTCGCCATGGTCAGCGCGGAAACGAGTCACCTGAACGAGGTGCTCGACAAGTGTGAGCGGCACGTCGCCGCCCGTCCGGAGATAGAGTTGCTGGCAGTACGCCGCCGGATCTTCGGACCCGAAGACTAGACCAGAGGAGGACAGACCCATGGTGGATCAAGCCAGGGCACGCCGACTCGCCAAGCGGATTTCCGCGATCGTGGCCACCGCGATCGAGTACGAGATCAAGGATCCGCGGCTGCGGTTCGTCACGGTCACCGATGCCAAGGTGACCGGCGATCTGCGCGAGGCAACGGTGTTCTACACGGTGATGGGCGAGACGCTCGACGCCGAACCCGACTACACGGCCGCGGCCGCCGGCCTGGACGCGGCCAAGGGCGTGCTGCGGTCCAAGGTGGGTGCGGGTACCGGGGTGAAGTTCACCCCGATCCTGTCGTTCACGCTGGACAAGGTGCCCGACGCGGCCCGCGAGATGGAAGAGCTGCTGGCCCGGGCTCGCGCC
Organism: Nocardia sp. NPDC050718; assembly: GCF_040654235.1. Lineage (NCBI taxonomy): Bacteria > Bacillati > Actinomycetota > Actinomycetes > Mycobacteriales > Nocardiaceae > Nocardia > Nocardia sp. NPDC050718. The sequence continues at coordinate 205,173 of NZ_JBFAHQ010000002.1, forward strand.
ATCGACGACGAGGTCGCCAAGGTCGCGGCCAACGCCACGCACGCCGGTGAGGCCGACCCGTACAAGTCCGATCGCGACGACGACGGCGACGAGTAACCCCGATGACCAGCGTCCGTGACGCGACCGTGCCGGCCGCCGCCGTCGCCGCTCTGGCGACGGCGCGGGCGGTGACGGTGCTCTGTCACGTGCAGCCCGACGCCGACACCATCGGCAGCGGGCTCGCGCTGGCGCTGGCACTGGAACGCAAGGGCGTGCCGGTGGTGGTGTCCTTCGCCGAGCCCGCCGAACTGCCCGCCTCGCTGCGGACGCTGCCCGGCGGGCATCTGCTGGTGCCGCCCGCCGAGGTGCCTGCCGAGGTCGACCTGCTGGTCGTCGTCGACTGCGGCGCGCGCAGCAGGCTCGGCGTGCTCGCCGACCGGCTGGACGGGGCCGCGACGACGCTGGTCATCGATCATCACCGGGCCAACGACGGGTTCGGCACCGTCGATCTGATCGACGAGTCGGCGGCCTCGACCACGGAGCTGGTCACCCGGCTGCTCGACGCGTGGGGCATCCCGATCGATGCCGCCATCGCGCACTGCCTGTTCGCGGGGCTGGTCACCGACACCGGGTCGTTCCGCTGGGCCAGGACCGGCAGTCATGCCTTGGCCGAACGGCTGCTGGCGACCGGGATCGACGGCGCCGAGATCACCCGCGTCCTGCTCGACACGCATCCGTACGCGTGGTTGCCGATGCTGTCGAAGGTGCTGTCCACGGCGGTCGTCGTGCCCTCGGCGGCCGGGGTCGGGCTGGTCTACGCGCTGGTGCGGGCCACCGATACCCACGAGGTGGGACCCGAAGAGGTGGAGAGCGTCATCGACGTCGTCCGCACCACCGCCGAGGCCGGGATCGCGGCCGTCTTCAAGGAGGCCCGCGGCCAGAACGACCGGTGGACCGTCTCGCTGCGCTCGCGCGATTCCGCGCCGGGTGCCGCCGACGGGGTGGACGTCGCCGCGATCGCCAGTGGATTCGGTGGTGGCGGACATCGGTTCGCGGCGGGGTACACAACGTATGGCAATGCCGCCGACGTGGTGCAGGCGCTGGTCACCGCGCTCGGCTGAGCGCGGCGCCGTCAGCCGTCCCCGGGACGTGCCAGCCGTTCTCGGAGGCGATCCGAACCAGCGGGCCGGGCCCGATCGACCCGGCCGAGGCCGGTGACCGGCGTGCCGACGGTCCGGTGCGCGGCCGGTCGCGCTGATCAGCCGACCGGGACCGGCTCGCGGCGCAGCCGCCGGACGAGGGGTACGCCCAGAATCGTTGCGACAGCGCACAATCCGAACGCGAGTGCCGGTCGGTCGACGAGCAGGCCGGTGGCCCCGGCGACGACGAGGCCGCCGAGATTGCCGGTCATCCAGATGAGTCCGGCCGCGGTGCCCTCGGCCACCCCGGTGTGACGCTCGGTCATGGTGAGTACGATCGGCAGGGCGGGCAGCAGGGTGAGGCCGATCAGGACGAACGCCAGGAACCCCGTGGCGAGCCCGGGTGCCACGGCGACGAGCAGGCAGGCCAGCGCGCTGGCGGTGAGCCCGACCATGACCGCGGGTAGCTCGACACCGCGCCGCAGCACCGCGACCGGCAAAACCGCGCAGCCGACGACCCCGGCCACGACATTGATCAGCAGTACGACGCTCGCGGCATCCGCGCTGACCCCGGCGGGTTCGAGCAGCGCCTGACCGTAGGTGGCCAGCGCGACGAAGGTGCCGAACGGGAAGAAGACCGCCGCGCACAGGCGGCGGACATACGGGTCGCCCAGGGTCGCGCGCAGCGCGGCGAGCGGGGCCTCCGGTTCGCCCGCTGCCCGCAACGGCTCCGCGCCCGCCGCGACGTGCCCCGGCCGCACCAGTTCGACGGTGAGCAGTACCGCCGCCACGGTGGCGAATCCCGCGCCGAGGGCGGTCAGCGTCCACAGCTGGCTCTCGGCGGGGAAGATCGCCCCGAGGACGAAGGCCGCCGCCATCCCGGCGAAGGTGCTGGCGGTGCCGACCGCGATGCCGGTCGGGCGGTCCTTCTCGTCGAGATAGTGTCCCGCGACGCCGGTGATCGCATTGAGCACCAGCGGCTGCGCGACGGCAACGATCGTCTGACCGGCCAGCGCCATCGCGAAGCTGTCGTGCAGCAGGCGCAGGTCGGCGCCGATCGCGGTGAGCGCCGCGCCCGCGATCAGGGCGGGCCGGAACCAGCGGTCGAGCAGGATGCCGGCGGGGATCGCCAGCACCACGTACAGCAGCGGGAACATATTGGCCAGCCAGCCGACCGCCGACTCCGACACCCCGAAATGGGCCGCCGCCACCGTGGTGACCGGCGCGTAGTTGAGCCACACGACCTGGGTCGCCGCCCCCACGAGGGCGAACGCCGTGATCACGCGCCACCGCTGTACAAACGCCATGGATGCTGTCCTGAGAGCTCGGGCGAACCGGAGGGGTCGCGCTGCGTCCACCCTGACTGGGCGAGTGACCAGTATCGCCGGTGGCGTCGGGTACCGCGACATTTACCAGGGATTTCGCCGGGATCGTCCGGTTCCGCACCGACAGTGTCCGGTCCGGCCCCGCGCCGGGACCGTGGTTCGGCGCTCGTCGCGGCGCGGGATCGGGTCGCGACGGGTGTGCGAGCATCGGTGGCGGCGCCGGTTCGGGCGCCATCGACGGGGAGGCGGAGCCTGATGTCCACGGTTGATCCGGACGCCGAGGTGGGGCCGCGGCGGATTCTCGGGATCGCGCTGCCCACGCTCGGCGTGCTCGTGGCCGAGCCGCTGTACCTGCTGTTCGACATGGCGATCGTCGGCAGGCTGGGGGCGCTGGCCCTGGCGGGGCTCGCGGTCGGTGGGGTCATCGTGGGGTCGGTCAGCACCCAGCTCACCTTCCTGTCCTACGGCACCACCGCGCGCGCGTCGCGACGGCACGGCGCGGGGGATCGGGCGGGCGCGGTCGCGGAGGGCGTGCAGGCCAGCTGGGTCGGCGCGGCGATCGGTGTGCTGATCCTGCTGGTGGTGCAGCTGTTCGCGGGGCCGCTGTGCGCGGCGATCGCCGGTGGCGGCGAGATCGCGGACGAGGCGCTGGGCTGGGTGCGGATCGCCCTGTTCGGGGTGCCGCTGATCCTGCTGTCGATGGCGGGCAACGGCTGGATGCGCGGGGTGCAGGATGTGCGCCGTCCGCTGATGTACGTGGTGGCGGGACTGGCGCTGTCGGCCGTGCTGTGTCCGGTGCTGGTGTACGGGCTGCTCGGGGCGCCCCGCCTGGAGCTGGCGGGGTCGGCGGTGGCCAATGTGGTCGGTCAGCTCGTGACCGGCGGCCTGTTCGGCTACGCGCTCCTGCGCGAGCGGGTCTCGCTGCGTCCCCATCCCGCCGTGATGCGGGCCCAGCTGGTCCTCGGCCGGGATCTCATCGTGCGCAGCCTGTCGTTCCAGGCGTGCTTCATCTCCGCCGCCGCGGTCGCCGCCCGCTTCGGCGCCGCGTCGGTCGCCGCCCATCAGCTGGTGCTGCAACTGTGGAACTTCCTCGCGCTGACCCTGGATTCGCTGGCCATCGCGGCCCAGACCCTCGTCGGGGCCGCGCTCGGCGCGGGCAATGCGCGGGGTGCGAAGGGGATCGCCCGGCGGGTGACGGGCTGGTCGGTGATCTTCGCGCTGGTCCTGGCCGCCTGCTTCGCCGCCGGGGCCGGCGTGATCCCGCTGCTGTTCACCGACGACCCGCAGGTCCTCGAGCGCACGCACGTCATCTGGTGGTTCTTCGTCGCCATGATCCCGGTGGCCGGCGCCGTCTTCGCGCTCGACGGCGTCCTGCTCGGCGCGGGCGACGCGGCCTTCCTGCGCACTGCCACGTTGGTCGCCGCCCTGGTCGGCTTCCTGCCGCTGATCTGGCTATCCCTGGTATTCGACTGGGGCGTGGCGGGCATCTGGTCGGGCCTGGTGGCGTTCATGCTCCTGCGTCTGCTCGCCGTCGTCGCCCGCGCCAGGTCCGGTCGCTGGGCCCGCGTCGGCGCCGACGTCCCGACCGGGGCCGCCTAGCCGGAGTGGCGCTCGTCACAGCGATACCTGGTACGGCGAGTTCGCACTACCGTCGGAACGGAGGACCTCGAGCCGACGATGGAGGCGACGTAGTGCGTGGCGTGATGTCCAGGAGTATCGGTCTCCGAGCGGCGGTCGGTGCCGCCGTCCTGCTCGCGGGGCTCGGGCTCGGAGTGCCGACAGCGCACGCGGCGCCCGACGGGGCGGGCACCCTGCTCGGGCACATCGATCAGCCCGCGGGCTGGGGAAACTGGTCGCGCGCGGCCATCGTGGACTACCGCACCGAAGGACCCACCGGTGGACTGATCAACGGTGCCGGTCTCGTGCTCCTGCCGGACTCGCCGCCGCCCGCGGGTGGCTACCCGGTCGTGGCCTGGGACCACGGCACCAGCGGCCTCGGCCCGCAGTGCGGCATCACGACGAACAAGGCGGTGCACGAGCAGCCGCTGCTGCGGTCCTTCCTCGATCGCGGCTGGGCCGTGGTCGCGCCGGACTACCTCGGACTGTCCGTCGGGTCCGACACCGTGCACCCCTACCTGCACACCCGCACCGAGGCCACGGCGACGATCGACCTGGTCCGCGCCGCCCGCGCGGCCGAGCCGGACCTCTCGGCCACCTGGGCCGTGGTCGGCGGATCGCAGGGCGGCCACGCGGCGCTGGCCACCGGCAATCTGGCCGATGACTACGCGCCCGAACTGGACTTCCGCGGCACCGTCGCGCTGGCACCGGAATCCAACTTCGAACAGGTCCTGTCCCGGCTCGACCCGCGGGTGCCGAATCTGCCGATCGTGGACGAGCTGGTCGGCCCGTTCGCGGGCATCCTCGCCGGGTTGCGTGCCGCCCGCCCCGACCTGGATGTGAACGGCCTACTCAGCCCGCGCGGCCGGGAGGTGGTCGACGCGATCGCCACCAGCTGCGTCGACGACTTCGGCGCGGTGGTCGACGGCGCGTCGATCGGCGCACTGCTGGCGCGCCCGGTGGACGCCGACGGCATCGGCGCGGCCCTGCGCGACTACATGGTGGTCCCCACGGTCGGCTACCGCCAGCCCATCCTGATCGTGCACGGCGCCGCCGACACGGTGGTCCCGCTGCCGATGACCTACACCCTGCTCGCGCAGATGCGCGCGGCGGGCACCGCGGTGGAATTCGGCCAGTATCCGGGCGGGCACCCCGAGATCGACGCCCAGGCACGACCGCAGGTGGTGTCCTTCGTCGCCGGGCTGTTCCGCGTCTGACGGCCCGACGGCAGCGTCCCCCGGACCGCTGGATCCGCTGGTCGCCGACGACCGCGCGATCGGAACGGGCGAACCCGCGCGGGCGCCGGTTCACGGGTGTGCCACTGTGGACAGGTGATTCCGAAGTTGATGGCGGTCAGTGATGTGCACGTGGGGCATCAGGGCAACAAACCGGTGGTGGAGCAGATCCACCCGGACTCGCCGGAGGACTGGCTGATCGTCGCCGGTGACGTGGGCGAGAAGGCCGAAGAGGTCCGCTGGGCGCTGGAGCTGCTGCGCGGCCGGTTCGCGAAGGTCATCTGGGTGCCGGGCAATCACGAGCTCTGGACCACGCCCAAGGACCCGGTGCAGATGCACGGCGCCGCCCGCTACGACTACCTGGTCTCGATGTGCCGCGACCTCGACGTGGTGACCCCGGAGGACCCGTATCCGGTGTGGACCGGCTCGGGCGCCGAACAGTACGGCGGCCGCGTCACCATCGCGCCGATGTTCCTGCTCTACGACTACTCGTGGCTGCCCGCGGGCACCACCACCAAGGCCCAGGGGCTGGCCGTGGCGCGGGAACGCAATGTCGTCGCGACCGACGAGTTCCTGCTGACCCCCGACCCGTACCTCACCCGCGACGCCTGGTGCCACGCCCGGGTGCAGTACACCCAGCGCCGCCTCGACGCGCTGGGCCCCGATGCCCCGGTGGTGCTCGTCAACCACTTCCCGCTGGTCCGCCAGCCCACCGAGATCCTGTTCTATCCCGAGTTCTCGATGTGGTGCGGCACCGATCTCACCGCCGACTGGCACACCAGCTACAACGTGGTCTGCTCGGTCTACGGCCACCTGCACATCCCGCGCACCACCTTCTACGACGGCGTCCGCTTCGAAGAGGTCTCCCTCGGCTACCCCCGCGAATGGAAACGCCGCGGCATGCCCGAGCCCCTGCTGCGCCAGATCCTGCCCGAGCCCGTCTACGCCGACGGCGACCTCAACGCCTGGGGCGGCCACTTCACCGTCACCCCGGAAATGGAAGCCGCCGCGGCCGAGATGCGCGCCAAAGCCGACCGTCGCCGCGGCATCTGACCACTACTAGGCTGGAACTCGATGATTGACAACATTCTGCCCTCGGGCGTTGCCGCCGCCGAGTTGCTGGCGTACCCGGAGGACCTGAAGGCGCATCCCGCCGAGGAGCACCTCATCGCCAAGTCGGTCGAGAAGCGCAGGCGCGACTTCATCGGCGCCCGCCACTGCGCCCGCCTCGCGCTCGAGCAGCTGGGCGAGCCGCCGGTGGCGATCGGCAAGGGGGAGCGGGGCATGCCCCTGTTCCCGCGCGGCGTGGTCGGCAGCCTGACCCACTGCGACGGCTACCGCGCCGCCGCGATGGCGCACGCGTTGCGGTTCCGCTCGGTCGGCATCGACGCCGAACCGCACGGCGCGCTGCCCGAGGGCGTGCTCGACTCGGTCAGCCTGCCCGCCGAACGCGAGTGGCTGGCCACCGCGCCCGCCGACGGCCTGCACCTGGACCGCCTGCTGTTCTGCGCGAAGGAGGCCACCTACAAGGCCTGGTTCCCGCTGACGCTGCGCTGGCTCGGTTTCGAGGACGCGCACATCACCTTCGAGATCGATTCCCGCACCGCCGATTCCGGCACGGGTACCTTCCACACGCGACTGCTGGTTCCCGGGACGACGAACGACGGCGGCACCCCGCTGACCTCGTTCGACGGCCGCTGGATGATCGCCGACGGGCTGATCCTGACCGCGATCGCGCACGGCTGATGGGCGCGCGCACCCCCGCGGTGGATCCGCTGGGCGGCCTGGTCATCGTCGACAAGGACGGCGGCTGGACCAGCCACGATGTCGTCGCGCGCAGCCGGAAGCTGTTGCGCACCAAGAAGGTCGGGCACGCGGGCACGCTCGACCCGATGGCGACCGGTGTGCTGGTGCTCGGCGTGGAACGGGCGACCAAGCTGCTCGGTCAGCTGATCCTCACCACCAAGGCCTACACCGCGACCATCCGGCTGGGCCAGGCCACGATCACCGACGACGCCGAGGGCGAGGTCACCGCGACCACCCCGGCGCTGCACGTCACCGATGCCGAGATCGCGGCCGGTGTCGCGGCGCTGACCGGTGACATCGCGCAGATCCCGGCCACGGTGAGCGCCATCAAGGTCGACGGCGAACGCGCCTACGCCCGCGCCCGCGCGGGGGAGGACGTGCAGCTCGCGGCCCGCCCGGTGACGGTCTCGCGCTTCGATATCCTGGCTCGCCGCGATGTCGCCGACGGCGAGTTCGTCGACCTGGACGTGGAGGTCGAGTGCTCCTCGGGCACCTACATCCGCGCGCTGGCCCGCGATCTCGGCGCCGCCCTCGGCGTCGGCGGTCACCTGACGGCGTTGCGCCGCACCAGGGTCGGCCCGTTCACCCTCGAACACGCCCGCACCCTGGAGCAGCTGGCCGCCGCCGCGGAAGCCGAACAGCCGCTGCTCAGCCTCGATATCGACACCGCGGTCCGCACGGCCTTCCCGCACCGCGACATCGACGAGTCCCAGGCGAACGACCTGCGCAACGGCCGGTGGCTCGAGCCGATCGGGCTCGCGGGCGTCTACGCCGCCATCGACCCGGCCGGCCGGGCCATCGCGCTGCTCGAGGAGAGCGGCAAACGCGCGGCCTCGGTGATGGTGGTCCGTCCCCAGGGCATCGGCGACTGACACCGAAGGCGTTGCGCCGCGTCGGCGTTCGGCGGCGGGGTACCCGCTGGTGAGGTCACCGCCGCCCGGCTCGCCGGACGTCGTCGCTGCCGCCTCCGTAGAGTGGCGGTGACGGTCGGCGCGCGGATATCGCCGACCGGGGGAAGGGTAGCGAGATGAGTACAGAGCCGGTCGACACGTTCACGCTGTGGGACCGCGACGGCGACGGGCTGGTGTCGGTCGACGACATCGCGACCGGCATCCGTTCCGCCGGTATCGAGGTCGACCGCGCGGCGATCGAACGCCTGGTCGCCGCGGCCGACACCAACGGCGACTTCCTGGTCTCCCGTGCCGAATTCGACGCCGCCGTGGTCGAGGGCCGCATCGAGGTGACCGACGCCGACGCCGCGTTCCGGGTCTTCGACGTCAACGGCGACGGCCGGATCTCGGTGAGCGAACTGGACTCGCTGATCCGCCACGTCGGCGGCGGCCGCATCGAGGAACCGGCCGCCGACCTGCTCGCGGCTGCCGATCAGGACGGCGACGGCTACCTCTCACTCACGGAATTCCGTGTGCTGCTGGACTTCCTGTCGCGCTGAGGGCGCGGCCGCGATGTCAGGGGCACTGGACCGTGGTTAACACCACAGCCACCTCTCGCGATAGCCAGGACGAATAGCTCTCGGCTACGGAGGGGTGGGCCATGGCCGCACTGCGTAAGACCTGGATCGGCGTGGTCGCCGGTGTGACATTGCTGCTCGCGGGGTGTGGGGGTGATGGTCCGCGGGCGGTGGATTCGTCGAGTTCGGTGCGGCCGAGCACCGTGACCAGCACGTCACGGCCGCCCGTCATCGTGCCGGCGAGCGAGGCTCCGGCCACCAGCCCGCCGCCGGTGACCCGCCCGCCGGTGGGCACCTCCGCCGCGCCGACGTCCGCGCGCACCACGCCGCCGCCCACGCCCGCGACCGGCACCGTCGTCCTGCGGACGGCGACCCTGTCCGGTGTCCCGGTCCCCGGTGTGCCCGTGCGGCTTTCGCTCCAGCAGCCGTGCGATCCGGCCGGCCACGACATTCCCGTCGGCGAGACCACCGAGACGCAGCGCCAGGAAGGCGTCACCGACGCCGCCGGGCTGGCCGTCTTCACCGCGGCGACGGGCTGCTACCACTTCGGCATGACGGCGCCCGCGGGCACGAACCCGGTCCCCGAGGGCATGCACTCGCTGTTCCTGGTCGAGGCGGGCGCGACCGTCACCGGGAACCTGCGCTTCCAGGACACCGCACCGGCGCCCGCCTGCGCCGAGGCCACCGTGGAGACCGAACTCGGGGTCGACCCGGGTCCGGTCGCCACCATCTCGCACTGCGACGGGCGCTGGGCGGTCGTGTCCTGGGACAGCCCCGGCGACAACCAGCGGATCATCACCCGCGCCACGGGCACCTGGGCCACCTATGTCCAGTTCCCGCACGACACGTGCTGGGCCGAAGCGAGTGCCGCCGGTGTCCCCGACACCCTGCGGCACTACTTCTCCTGCTGAGCTAGGCCGTCAGCCAGATGGCTTCGGCGGCGAGGGTTCCCAGCTCGGTCGGCGCCTCGGCGGCGGCGATGCGGACCGCGATGGTGCCGGCGAAGTCGCGGCGTTCCTCGACCGCGATCACGGTGTCGAGGGCGATGCCGACCGAGTCGAAGTAGCGCAGCATCGCGGGGTCGGAGTCGGAGATGCGGGCGACGCGGCCGGATTCGCCCGCGGCGAAGTCGGACAGTCGTCGCGCCGGGGGCGTGGGGACCGCGCCGTCGACCGACGGGATGGGGTCGCCGTGCGGATCGCGGTCGGGGTGGCCGAGTTTGGCGTCGATGCGCGTCATCAGCAGTTCCGAGACCGCGTGCTCGAGCACCTCGGCCTCGTCGTGCACCTCGTCCCAGCCGTACCCGAGCTCGTTCACCAGGAACGTCTCGATCAGCCGGTGCCTGCGCACCATGGCGACGGCGGCGCGGCGGCCGTGCTCGGTGAGGGTGATCGCGCCGTAGCGGGCGTGCTCGACGAGGCCCTGATCGGCGAGCTTGCGCACCGCCTCCGACACCGTCGAGGCCGACACGCCGATCCGCTCGGCGAGCAGCTTGGTCGACACTTTTTCCTGTGACCACTCCTGCGCGGTCCAGATGACCTTCAGATAGTCCTGCGCCACCGCGGACAATTCGGGCGCGAGCGTCGCGGTGGCAGCGAGTTCGGCCTGTTCACCGGGCGCTGTCGACGCTCGGCGGGTAGCGACATCTCGTTTACCTGGCACATCATTGATGTTAGGCATCCCTGGCCCGAATGACACATCGGCGGACCGGCACGGCGCCGGCGAATAACGTTGCGTAGGCTTCGCTCTGTGCAGAGATGGCGAAGTCTCGACGATGTGCCCGCCGACTGGGGGCGCTGCGTCCTCACGATCGGCGTGTTCGACGGCGTGCATCGCGGGCACGCGCAGCTGATCAGCCGCGCGGTGGCCGCGGCGAAGAAGCGTGATGTTCCCTCGGTTCTGATGACCTTCGATCCGCATCCCATGGAAGTGGTCCGGCCCGGTTCCCATCCCGCGCAGCTCACCACCCTGACCCGGCGGGCCGAGCTCGCCGAGGAGCTCGGGATCGATGTGTTCTGCGTGATGCCGTTCACCCAGGACTTCATGAAGCTCACCCCCGCCGGTTACGTCCACGACCTGCTGGTCGAGCGGCTGCACGTCACCGAGGTCGTCGTCGGTGACAACTTCACCTTCGGCAAGAAGGCCGCGGGCACCGTCGACACCATGCGCGATCTGGGCGCCCGCTTCGGCTTCGAGGTCGACGGCGTCACCCTGCTCGGCGAGCACGCCGTCACCTTCTCCTCCACCTACATCCGCGCCTGCGTCGACGCGGGCGACATGGCGGCCGCCGCCGAGGCGCTGGGCAGGCCGCATCGGGTCGAGGGCGTCGTCGTGCACGGTGACGGCCGCGGCCGCGGGCTCGGCTTCCCGACCGCCAACGTCGCCCCGCCGATGCACGCGGCCATCCCGGCCGACGGCGTGTACGCGGGCTGGTTCACCGTGCTCGGGCCCGGTCCGACCATCGGCACCGTCGAACCCGGCGAGCGGGCGATGGCCGCCATCTCGGTCGGCACCAACCCCACCTTCTCGGGGCGTTCGCGCACCGTGGAGGCGTTCGTCCTCGACGGCGAGGCCGATCTGTACGGCCAGCACGTCGCGGTCGACTTCGTCGAGCAGCTGCGCGGGATGCGCAAGTTCGACACCATCGACGACCTGGTCGAGGCCATGGGCCGCGACGTCGAGAACGCCCGCAAGGTGCTCACCGCCGCCGACGCCTGACACCCGGTTCGGCCCGCGCTCGAGCGCTCCGGTACAGTCGATCCTCGGGTTTGCTGCGGTCTGCGGTGGCGCCCACCTGGTTTGTCCAGGCTTCGAGCGCAGTCCAACGGTATTCCTCGCGCGAGCGGGGATGAGCCCTGAGAAATAGGAGTCGATGCCGCATGGCGCTGACCACTGAGCAGAAGTCGGCCATCCTGGCCGAGTACGGCCTGCACGAGAAGGACACCGGCTCGCCGGAGGCGCAGATCGCGCTGCTGTCGAAGCGGATCTCGGACCTGACCGAGCACCTGAAGCAGCACAAGCACGATCACCACACCCGGCACGGCCTGCTGGCCCTGATCGGTCGTCGTCGTCGCCTGTCGAAGTACCTGCAGGCCAAGGACATCGAGCGCTACCGTTCGCTCATCGAGCGTCTCGGCCTGCGCCGCTGATCTGCTTCGACACGCCTCCCCGCTGAGGCGGTCGGCGAGTAGCCAATGGGAAGAAGTACACTTCTTCTCGTTGGCTATTCGTGTATTCGGCGACCATCGGGTTTCCGCGTGCACTACAACATGTGACAGCCGTATGCATCCGTCCGCGTGGCGTCGGTCTTCGGTAGTGGCCTTTCGGCTGGCGAATTCCCGCCGCCGTCGGGCTTCGATCGATGACCGCCTCCGCGTCGCCGCTTCCAAGGGGATCCGGCCGGGTGCTGCGCGTGGCAGCCAGGAGGGTTCCCACGTGTCCGTGTCCGGTACGGCTGACGAATAGCTGGTTCGCGCCCAGATGGTGCTGCGCTCCGGCGAGACGAGAGGTCGAGAGAAGAAAAATGACGCAGACAACTGAACGTACTTCGACCGCGGTCGAGGTCGAGCCCGGTGTTTTCGAGTCGGTCGCGCTGATCGACAACGGCAGCTTCGGCACCCGCACCATCCGCTTCGAGACGGGCCGTCTGGCCAAGCAGGCCGCCGGATCCGTCGTCGCCTACCTGGACGACGAGACCATGCTGCTGTCGGCGACCACCGCCGGCAAGCACCCCAAGGACCAGTTCGACTTCTTCCCGCTGACGGTCGACGTCGAAGAGCGCATGTACGCCGCGGGCCGCATCCCCGGCTCGTTCTTCCGTCGCGAGGGCCGCCCCTCCACCGACGCGATCCTGACCTGCCGCCTGATCGACCGTCCGCTGCGCCCGTCGTTCGTCGACGGCCTGCGCAACGAGATCCAGGTCGTGGTCACCGTGCTGAGCCTGGACCCGCAGGACCTCTACGACGTGGTGGCCATCAACGCCGCCTCGGCGTCCACCCAGATCTCCGGCCTGCCGTTCTCCGGCCCGGTCGGCGGCGTGCGCGTCGCCCTGATCGGTGGCCAGTGGGTCGCGTTCCCGACCGTGGAGCAGCTCGAGGGCGCCGTGTTCGACATGGTCGTCGCGGGCCGCGTCACCGAGACCGGTGACGTCGCCATCATGATGGTCGAGGCCGAGGCCACCGACAAGGTCGTCGCGCTGATCGAGGACGGCGCGCAGGCGCCGACCGAGGCTGTCGTGGCCGAGGGCCTTGAGGCCGCCAAGCCGTTCATCGCCCGCCTGTGCCGCGCGCAGTCGGACCTGGCGACCCTGGCCGCCAAGCCCACCGAGGAGTTCCCGCTCTTCCCGCCGTACGCCGCCGACGTGTTCGAGGCCGTCGAGGGCACCGCCAAGCGTGAGCTGAACGAGGCGCTGAGCATCGCCGACAAGCAGGCCCGCGAGGCCAAGATCGACGAGATCAAGCTGGACGTGCTCTCGCGGCTGGGTGAGGACTTCACCGGTCGCGAGAAGGAACTGGGCGCGGCGTTCCGCTCGGTCACCAAGAAGCTGGTGCGTCAGCGCATCCTCACCGACGGCTTCCGCATCGACGGCCGTGGTCTGGCCGACATCCGCGCGCTGAGCGCCGAGGTCGCCGTGATCCCGCGCGCCCACGGTTCGGCGCTGTTCGAGCGTGGCGAGACCCAGATCATGGGCGTCACCACCCTGGACATGGTGAAGATGGCCCAGCAGGTCGACTCGCTCGGCCCGGAGACCACCAAGCGCTACATGCACCACTACAACTTCCCGCCGTTCTCCACCGGTGAGACCGGTCGCGTCGGTTCGCCGAAGCGGCGCGAGATCGGCCACGGCGCGCTCGCCGAGCGTGCGCTGATGCCGGTGCTGCCCTCGCAGGAGGAATTCCCCTACGCCATCCGTCAGGTCTCGGAGGCGCTGGGCTCCAACGGCTCCACCTCGATGGGTTCGGTGTGCGCCTCGACCCTGTCGCTGCTCAACGCCGGTGTGCCGCTGAAGGCGCCGGTCGCCGGTATCGCCATGGGCCTGGTGTCGGACACCGTCACCAACGACAAGGGTGAGGACGAGGTCCGCTACGTCGCGCTGACCGACATCCTCGGCGCCGAGGATGCCTTCGGCGACATGGACTTCAAGGTCGCCGGTACCCGCGACTTCGTCACCGCCCTGCAGCTGGACACCAAGCTCGACGGCATCCCCTCGCAGGTGCTGGCCGGCGCGCTGAACCAGGCGCACGACGCCCGCACCACCATCCTGGACGTGATGGCCGAGGCCATCGCCACCCCGGACGAGATGAGCCCGTACGCCCCGCGCGTCACCGCCATCAAGATCCCGGTCGACAAGATCGGCGAGGTCATCGGGCCCAAGGGCAAGATGATCAACCAGATCACCGAGGACACCGGCGCCAACATCTCCATCGAGGATGACGGCACCGTGTTCGTCGGTGCGACCGACGGGCCGTCGGCGCAGGCCGCGATCGACGCGATCAACGCGATCGCGAACCCGCAGCTGCCGAAGGTCGGCGAGCGCTTCCTGGGCACGGTCGTCAAGACCACCGCCTTCGGCGCGTTCGTCTCGCTGCTGCCGGGCCGCGACGGCCTGGTGCACATCTCCAAGCTGGGCCAGGGCAAGCGCGTGGCCAAGGTCGAGGACGTGGTCAACGTCGGCGACAAGCTGCGCGTGGAGATCGCCGACATCGACAACCGCGGCAAGATCTCGCTGGTCCCCGTCGAGGAAGAGGCCCCGGCCGCCGAGGCCGCCCCGGCCGAGGACGCCGCCGCGGAGTAACCGCGCCGGTAGCCGTACCGACCACCGAAACCCCTCGTCGTCTCGCACGGCGGGGGGTTTCGTTGTGTCCGGGGGACGCCGCGCGCGGAAAAGTGGTGTGAATCACTGCGATGCAACGTTGATGCAACGTTGTTTCACATAGTGTTGCCCGACACAGTGTGAACCTGTGCCGACAGCCGCCACACCGTCCATGACGGACGACCGGGCGAGAGCTGTCCCCTCGGCGTATGCGGTCGTATTGCTGGACCGTTCTCAGCGCCGGAAACCGGGGCTCCGAACCGAGATTTTGACGGAATCTGGTCCGGTTTATTATCGGACCGAATACGCTTCTCTCGTCTGCGGGCGCGGGTGTCAGGTGTCGGGGTTGACGATGGAGGTCGGGAGATAACCGAGTCATAGCTGGTTGCATGGCGGCGAGCCGGTGGGTCGCGATCGTGTCATAGCCGATCGCACTGAGTGCCGGTGTGAGAGGGCGGATTTCGGGCTGGGTGCCCGAGGTTGGCCGCCCCGCGCCGATCCCGTCACCCCGGTGGGTCCGGGGAGTTCCGAGAGTTGTATTGCGGCCGCGTGGCGTCACCTGCGGTCGGTAGATGGAAGGCAGTCCAGATGACCAACACCACTCCGGCGCGCGCGGGAACAGAACAGCTGGCGGCGCTGGTGGCGACGGTCGCGGCGATGGAGCCGGGCCGCAGCGCGGTCGAGTTCGACGGCACCTCGGTCTCCTACGCCGACCTCGACGCGCGGCTGACGGTGATGGCCGAGCTGACCGGTGGCGCACTGGATCCCGAGACCCTGGTGCAGGTCGTGCTCGCCGAGCTGTTCCCCGGCGTGGTCGATGCCGCCGACGGGACGTTCGGGCTGCTGCTGGACGCGCTGGCCGGTGACGCCATGGCCGCGCTGGGTGTGCAGCCGCCGGTGGCGGGGCAGGCGCCGACCCTGGTCGACCGGTTCGCCGAGCAGCTGGCCCGCACACCCGATCTGGTCGCGGTGCAGTTCGGCGCGCAGACGCTGACCTACGCCGAATTCGACGCCAGGGTGCGGGTGCTGGCCGCGCGGCTGCTCGCCCTCGGCGTGGGACCGGAGGCCCTGGTCGGGCTGGCCATGCGGCGCAGCGTGGAGCTGATCGTCGCCGTGCACGCGATCGTGCGCGCCGGTGGCGCGTACGTGCCGCTGGATCCGGATCACCCGGTGGACCGGCTGCGCTATGTGCTCGAGGTGGCGCGGCCGATCGTCGTGGTGACCCGGGCCGCCGACGAGCCCGATCTGCCCGGCGCGCCGGTCCTGCGCACCGACGACATCGACTGGACCGCGCCGCCCGCCGAGGTCGACGGCGGCGCGCGGGCGGGCAACACCGCCTATGTCATCTTCACCTCGGGGTCCACCGGCAGGCCCAAGGGCGTGGCCGTCACGCACGGCGCGATCGTGGCGAACCTGGACTGGCGCCAGCGCTGCTACGCGCTGACGGATGCCGATGTGGTGCTGCAGAAGACGCCCTACACCTTCGACGTCTCGGTGTGGGAGCTGTTCTGGCCCTTGCAGATCGGTGCCCGGCTGGTCGTCGCCGAACCCGGCAGGCACGGTGAGCCCGCCTACCTGGCCGCGCTGATCGCCGAGCAGCGGGTGAGCGTCACCCACTTCGTGCCGTCGATGCTGGCCGCCTTCGCCGGTGAACTGTCCGAGACCACCGCGCCGGTGGACCTGTCGTCGCTGCGGCTGGTGTTCGCCTCCGGCGAGGCGCTGCCCGCCGCCACCGCCACCCGGCTGCGCAAGCTGTCGGCGACCGCGCTGCACAACCTGTACGGCCCCACCGAGGCGGCGGTCGACGTGACCGCGCACGAGGTGACCGTCGCCGACGAGGTGTCGGTCCCGATCGGCGGCCCCGCCGACGACACCGGTCTGCTGGTGCTCGACGAGAACCTCGACGAGGTGCCCGCCGGGGTGGTGGGTGAGCTGTATCTGTCGGGGGTGCAGCTGGCGCGCGGCTATGTGGCCCGGCCCGGACTGACCGCCGACCGCTTCGTCGCCAATCCGTTCGGCGTGCCCGGTGAGCGCATGTACCGCACCGGTGACCTGGTGCGGCAGCTGCCCGGCGGGGACGAGCTGGAGTACCTGGGGCGCACCGACTTCCAGGTGAAGCTGCGTGGCCTGCGGATCGAGCTCGGGGAGATCGAGGCCGTGCTGGCCGCGCACCCGCGCGTCGGCAACGCGGCGGTGGTGCTGCATCGCCATGCCGCCGGTGAGGCGCTGGTCGGCTATGTGGTCAGTGTCGACGGCGCGCCGCTCGACGAGGCCGAGCTGGTCGTCCACGCGAAGGCGTCGATGCCGGAATACATGGTGCCCTCGCTGCTGGTGCAGCTGCCCGCGATGCCGATCAACGCCAGCGGCAAGCTGGATCGGAAGGCGCTGCCGGAGCCCGATTTCCGGGTCGCGGCGGCCGAGTTCCGCGCGCCGGTGACCGCCACCGAGCGCGCCGTGGCCGCGCTCTTCGGTGAACTGCTCGGGGTCGAGACCGTCGGCCTGGACGACGACTTCTTCCGGCTCGGCGGCAACTCGCTGATCGCCACCCGCGCCATCGCCCGCCTGCTGGCGAACTTCGGTGTGCGCGTGGACGTGCGGGACTTCTTCGACAGCCCGACGGTCGCCGTGCTCGCGAAGCTGGTCGACGGTGGCGCGATCGACGACCGGCCCGCCCTGGTCGCGGGCCCGCGCCCCGAGGTGCTGCCGCTCTCGCCCGCCCAGCAGCGCATGTGGTTCCTGAACCGGTTCGATCCGGAGACCGGCGCCTACAACATCCCGATCGCGGTCCGCCTGTCCGGCGCGCTGGACCGGGACGCCCTGCGCGCCGCCGTCGGCGATCTGATCGCCCGGCACGAGGTGCTGCGGACGGTGTACCCGGAGGTCGACGGGGTCGGGACCCAGCACGTCCTGTCACCGTCGGCGGTATTCGACTTGCTTGCCGCCGAGTCGAACTCGACGCTCCCCGCTGCTGGCGCTGCTGGCGCTGCTGGCGCTGCTGGCGCTGCTGGCGCGTTGGACGGTCCGGAGGTCGGTGGTGCCGAGACGGTAGCGGCGTCGACGTTGTCCGGTGTGCTCACGCCCATCAGTGTTGTGGCGCAGGACCTTCCCGATGTGTTGGCCGCGGTGATCCTGCGTGGGTTCGACGTCACCGCCGCGCCGCCGCTGCGGGCGCGGTTGTACGAGGTCGACGGTGATCACGTGCTGGTGCTGGTGGTGCACCACATCGCCTCGGACGGCTGGTCGGCCGGGCCGCTGGTGCGCGACACCATGACCGCCTACTACGCGCGGACCGGGGGCGCGGCGCCGGAGTGGGCGCCGCTGCCGGTGCAGTACGCCGATTACACGCTGTGGCAGCGGACGCTGCTCGGGGCCGAGGAGGACACCGAGTCCAGGGCCGGGCGGGAGATCGCGTTCTGGCGTGGCGCGCTGGCCGGACTGCCGGACGAGTCGAACCTGCCGACCGATCGCCCGCGGCCCGCTGTCGCGTCGATGCGGGGCAGGCGGGTCGAGTTCGCGCTCGACGCCGATCTCGTCTCGGCGCTGAATTCCGTTGCCGCCGACCAGGGCGCGACCCTGTTCATGGTGCTGCACGCGGCACTGTCGGTGCTGATCGCGCGCCTGTCGGGCAATACCGATGTGGCGATCGGTAGCCCGGTCGCCGGGCGTGGCGCCGCCGAGCTCGACGATGTCATCGGCATGTTCGTCAACACCGCCATCCTGCGCACCGAGGTGCGCGGCGGGGAATCCTTCGCCGATCTGCTCGGCCGGGTCCGCGCCGACGATCTGGCCGCGTTCGAGCACACCACCCTGCCGTTCGAGCGTCTGGTGGAGGTGCTCGCGCCGCCGCGTTCGGCCGGTCGCCACCCGCTGTTCCAGGTCGCGCTGTCACTGCAGAACCTGCCGCAGGCCGACTTCGAGCTGCCGGGCCTGCGAGCCGCCGCCGTCGACCTGCCCTACGACATCGAGAAGTTCGATCTGTCGGTGACGCTGCGTGAGTCCGGCGCCACCGGTCTGTCCGGCGAATTCTCCTACGCCACCGATCTGTTCGACGAGTCCACCGTCGCCCGGATGGTGCGCCGCTTCACCGGCCTGCTGGCCGCGATCGCCGCCACCCCGCAGACCCCGGTCGCCGACCTGCCGCTGCTGATCGACGCCGAACTCGCCGAGCTGACCAGCCGTTCCGGTGGCCAGGCCGCCCCGTTCCCGCTGCTGCCGCAGGTGCTGGCCGGCGCCGCCGCCGACCCCGGCGCCATCGCGATCCGGGACGGGGACCGCACCCTCACCTACGGCGAACTCGACGCCGCGTCCTCGCGCCTGGCCGCGCACCTGACCGGCCTCGGCATCGGCGCGGGCGACCTCGTCGCCGTGAGCATTCCGCGCTCCGCCGACTCCGTCACCGCCGTCTGGGGTGTCGTGAAGTCCGGCGCGGGCTTCCTGCCGGTCGACCCGACCTACCCCGCCGATCGCATCACCCACATGCTGTCGGATTCCGGTGCGGCCGTGGGTATCACGGTCGACTTGGTGCGCCCTGAGCTGCCCGCCACCGTGGGGTGGGTCGTGCTCGACGCAGTCGTCGGCGGCGAGCGGTCGGACCGGCTCGGCACGGAGTCAGGTGCCGCCGACGCCGGGTGGACACCGGGTGCCGCCGGAGGTGACGAGGCGGCGCCCGCGGCGGTGTACGCCGATGTGGCAGCGCTCGAGGTGGGTGCGTCTCCGCTCGTCTCCGGTCCTCGCGGAACGCGCCGTGCGGTCGATCCGCTGGATCCCGCGTATGTCATCTACACCTCCGGCACCACCGGTCTCCCCAAGGGCGTGGTGATTCCGCACGGTGCGGTCGCGGCGTATCTGCCGGTGCAGGCGGGGCGGTACGTGGCGTCGGCGGACGCGCGGGTGCTGCATGTGGCGTCGCCGTCGTTCGACATCTCGGTGGCCGAGCTGCTGCTGACCGTCACCGCGGGCGCGACCATGGTCGTCGCGCCGACCGGTGTGTTCGGTGGGGCGGAGCTGGGTGAACTGCTGCGGGCCGAACGGGTGACCCATGTGATCATCACCCCGTCGGCGCTGGCCACGGTGAACCCGGACGGGCTCGACGAGCTGCGGGTCGTGGTCGTCGGCGGCGAGGCGTGCCCGGCGGAGCTGGTGGCGCGCTGGACCGCCGCGATCCCCGGCCTGGTCTTCCGCAACGGCTACGGTCCCACCGAGACCACCATCGTCACCAATATCAGCGAACCCCTCACGGCGACAACGCCGATCACCCTCGGTGCGCCGGTGGAGGGCACCACCGAGCTCGTGCTCGACGAGCGGCTGCGGCCGGTCCCGGCGGGTGTCGTCGGCGAGCTGTACATCGCCGGGGCCCAGCTGGCGCGCGGTTATCACCGCAGGCCCGCGCTCACCGCGGGGCGCTTCGTCACCAATCCCTACGGCGCGCCGGGCGAACGGATGTACCGCACCGGCGACACCGTGCGCTGGGTGCGCACCGACGACGCCTGGGACCTGGAATACCTGGGACGCAACGATTTCCAGGTGAAGGTGCGTGGCTTCCGGATCGAGCTCGGCGAGATCGACGCCGTCCTCGCCCGGCACGCCACCGTCGACTTCGCCGCCACCCTCGGGCATCGCACCGAGGCGGGCGCGACCGTGCTGGTTGCCTATGTGGTGCCGGTTCCGGGAGCCTCCGTCGACACCGCGACGCTGCTCGCGCACGCCGCCGAACACCTGCCCGCGCACATGGTCCCGGCCGCGATCGTCGCCCTCGACGCGGTGCCGCTGACCCCGGTCGGCAAGCTCGACCGTGCCGCGCTGCCCGCGCCGGTCTTCGAAGCCGCCGCCTATCGCGCTCCCGAGACCCCGGCCGAGCTGGCCGTCGCCGCCGCGTTCGCCGAGGTCCTCGGCCTGGAGCGGGTCGGCCGCGACGACGACTTCTTCGACCTGGGCGGCACGTCGCTGCTGGCGACCCGCCTGATGGCCCGTCTCGGCACCGACCTCGACATCCGCATCCCGGTCCGGCAGCTCTTCGACACCGCCACCGTGCTCGGTCTCGCCGCGGCCGCGGACCGGCTGCGCGGCACCGGTTCCGGCCCCGCCCTCGTCGCGGGCACCCGGCCCGACCCGCTGCCGCTCTCGCCCGCCCAGCAGCGCATGTGGTTCCTCAACCGGTTCGACCCGGGCTCGGCCACCGACAACATCCCGATGGCGGTGCGGCTCACCGGCGCCCTCGATGTCGCCGCCCTGCACGCCGCCCTCGTCGACGTGCTGGACCGCCACGAGGTCCTGCGCACCCGCTACCCCGAGCGCGACGGCCGGGCGATCGCCGAGATCCTGCCCGCCACCGGCCTGGTCCCCGAGGTGCTGCCGCAGATCGTCACCACGGCGGCCCTGACCGGCGCGGTGCGTGCCTGCGCCACCACGGGTTTCGACCTGACCGTCGACGCGCCCCTCCGGGCCACGCTGCTGCGCGTCACCGACGTCGCGGCGGAGTCCGAGGCCGCGACAGCGTCGAGCGACGTGACCGGTGCGGTCGTCGCGCGGGCCGAGATCGTCGGCGCGGCTGAGGCTTCGGCCGGTGGGACCGGTGCGGTCTCGGCGGGAGCGATGGCGGCTGTCGGCCGTGGCGCGGAATCGGGCTCCGGCGACGCCGAGTACGTGCTCGTGATCGTGCTGCATCACATCGCGGCCGACGGCTTCTCCTTCGGACCGCTGATCCGCGATGTGCTCACCGCGTACGGTGCCAGGGCCACCGGGAACGTGCCGCAGTGGGCGGCGCTGACGGTGCAGTACGCCGACTACGCGGTGTGGCAGCACAGTGTGCTGGGCGATGCCGCCGATCCGGAATCGGTGGCATCGCGGCAGCTGGCGTTCTGGGCGGACACCCTGGCGGGCGTGCCGGAGCAGCTGGAGCTGCCGACCGATCGGACGCGACCTGCCGTCGCCTCGCGCGGCGGTGCGCTGCACCCGATCGACATCGACGCCGAAACCCACCGGGCGCTGGCTGACTTCGCGCGGGCGCGGGGCGTCACCGTGTTCATGGCCGCGCACGCGGTGTTCGCGGTGCTGCTGGCGCGGCTGTCGGCGACCACCGACATCGCGATCGGCACCCCGGTCTCGGGGCGGGGTGACCGGGCCCTCGACGACCTGGTCGGCATGTTCGTCAACACCCTCGTGCTGCGTACCGAGGTCAGCCCCGCCGCCTCGTTCACCGAGCTGCTGGCCCGGGTGCGCGAGACCGACCTCGCCGCGTTCGGCCACGCCGATGTGCCGTTCGAGCGGCTGGTCGAGGTGCTCGATCCGGTGCGCTCCACCGCGCGCAACCCGCTGTTCCAGGTGATGCTGTCGCTCAACGAGGACACGCAGCGCGCCCTCGCCCTGCCCGGGCTCACGGTGGCCGGCGTCGACCTGCCCACCTCGGTCGCCAAGTTCGACCTCGAACTCACCCTCACCGAGCACCGCGACGAGCACGGCGCGCCCGCGGGCCTGTCCGGCGCGTTCCTCTACGCCACCGATCTGTTCGACGCGAGCACCGTCGCCGGATTCGCCACCCGCTTGCACCGCCTGCTCGACGGTGTCCTCGCCGACCCGGCCCGCCCGGTCGGCGATCTCGACCTGCTCGACCCGGCCGAAGCCACCGAGGTCCTGACCACCTGGAACGCCACCGACCTGGTCCTCGACCCCGCGGCCACGCTCGCTTCGCTGTTCGCCGACCAGGTCGCCGCCACCCCGGACGCTGTCGCGGTGGTCGTGGATGCCGAGCGGGTGCAGGTCGATGCGGAGGGCCTCGGCGACGATCCGGACGCCGTCGAGTCGCTGACGTACGCGGAATTCGCGCGCCGGGTCCATCGGCTGGCGCGGCACCTCATCGGTGTGGGCGCCGGACCGGGCTCGGTGGTCGCCGTGGCCCTGCGGCGCGGTCTCGATCAGCTCGTGGCCGTGCACGCTGTGCTGGCGGCGGGCGCCGCGTATGTGCCCGTCGACCCGGATCATCCGGCCGAGCGAACCGCGTACGTGCTCGACCGGACGGCACCGGTGTGCGTGCTGACGGCCGCCGGTCACGGTGTGGCCGTAGGGGATTCGGTCGTCGAGATCGACACCCTCGACCTGGCGGAGCTCGCGGATCAGCCGATCGCCGACGCCGAGCGGGTCACCCCGCTGCGCCCGGACCACCTCGCCTATGTGCTGTTCACCTCCGGCTCGACCGGCAGGCCGAAGGGCGTGGCGGTACCGCACCGGGCCGTGGTGAACCAGCTGCGGTGGCTGCAGCGGGAGTACGCGCTCACCGCCGGTGACGTCGTCCTGCAGAAGACCCCGTTCACCTTCGACGCGTCGGTGTGGGAACTGCTGTGGCCGTTGCAGACCGGCGCCCGCCTGGTCCTGGCCACCGCCGACGGACACCGCGACCCGGCGTATCTGGCCGAGGTGACCGCGCGGCACGCGGTGAGCGTCGTGCAGTACGTGCCCTCGGTGCTGGCCGCCGTCGTCGCCGAGCCGGTCCGTACGGAGAGCCTGCGCCTGGTGTTCGCCGGTGGTGAGGCGCTGACCACCGAGCTGGCCCAGCGCGTGCGCACCGCCACCGGTGCGGCCGTCGTGAACCTGTACGGCCCCACCGAAACCGCCGTCCAGGTCACCACCCACGAGGTCGGCGCCGAGCCGACCGCCGCCGCCCCGATCGGCACCCCGGTCGCCAACACCCGCGTGTACGTGCTGGATTCGCGGCTGCGTCCGGTACCCGCCGGGGTGCCCGGCGAGCTGTACGTGGCGGGCGCCCAGCTCGCCGACGGCTATCACGGCCGCGCCCACCTGACCGCCGAGCGCTTCGTCGCCGACCCGTTCGGCACCGGCGACCGGCTCTACCGCACCGGCGACCTCGTCGCCTGGCGTACCGGCCCCGCCGGACCGGCCCTGCACTACCTGGGCCGCACCGACTTCCAGGTGAAACTGCGCGGCCTGCGCATCGAACCCGCCGAGATCGAAGCCGCCCTCGTCGCGGTCCCCGGCGTCGACCGGGTCGCGGTGCTGGTCCGCGCCGACGCCGACCGCCCGGACCAGCTCGTCGCCTACATCGTGCCCACCCCCGATACCGTCGCGGCTGCCCCAGAAGGTGATTCGACCAGGGGCGGGGGCGAGCATCTGTCGCCCGCCGACCTGGACGCCGCCGTCGCGGCGGTGCTGCCGTCGTACATGGTGCCCGGCGCGTATGTCTTCCTCGACGCGCTGCCGGTCAACAGCTCCGGCAAGCTCGACCGCCGCGCACTGCCCGCGCCGGAACTGCCGGAGCGCGACTATCGCGAACCGGCGACCGCGACCGAGCGGATCGTCGCGGCGACCTTCGCCGACGTGGTCGGGCTCGACCGCGTGGGCGCCGACGACGACTTCTTCGCCCTCGGCGGCAACTCGCTGCTCGCCACCCAGGTGGCCGCCCGGCTCGGCGCCGTCCTGGACGCCAAGGTGCCGGTGCGGGAGCTGTTCGAGGCGAGCACCGTCGCCGGGCTCGCCGTGCGCCTGGACGCGCTGCGCGGCACCGGCAGCAGGCGGGGACCGGTGGCCGGGCAACGGCCGCAGCGGATTCCGCTCTCGCCCGCGCAGCAGCGCATGTGGTTCCTGCACCGCTTCGATCCCGGCTCGACCGCCTACCACATCCCGGTCGCGATCCGGCTCAGCGGCGACCTCGACACCGCCGCCCTGCGCGGCGCCCTGGGCGACCTGATCGCCCGGCACGAGACGCTGCGCACCACCTATCCCGAGTTCGACGGGCAGGCCACCCAGCTCGTCGGCGCGCCGTTCGTCCCCGACCTCGCGGTGACCGACGTCGACGCCGGGGCGGTGGCCGCCGCCGTTGGCGCCACGCTCGACGGCGGTTTCGACATCACCACCGAGGTGCCGGTGCGCGCCGAGCTGCTGCGGGTGACACCGACCGAGCACATCCTGGTGCTGGTCGTGCACCACATCGCCGCCGACGGCTGGTCGATGGGCCCGCTGACCCGCGATCTGGTCGCCGCCTACGCGGCCCGCACCGCCGGGGCCGAGCCGCGGCTGCCCGCGCTGGCCGTGCACTACGCCGATTACGCGCTGTGGCAGACCGAAGGACTCGGCAGCGCGGAGGATCCCGACGCGCCGCTGGCCCACCAGCTCGCCTACTGGACCGACCGGCTCACCGGGCTGCCCGACGTGCTCACCCTGCCCGCCGACCGTCGCAGGCCGCTGGTCGCTTCCCACCGGGGCGCCACCTTCACCACCACCCTGGACGCC
Organism: Nocardia sp. NPDC050718; assembly: GCF_040654235.1. Taxonomy (NCBI): domain Bacteria; kingdom Bacillati; phylum Actinomycetota; class Actinomycetes; order Mycobacteriales; family Nocardiaceae; genus Nocardia; species Nocardia sp. NPDC050718. The sequence goes on from NZ_JBFAHQ010000002.1 coordinate 229,793, forward strand.
GACCTGCACCGCCGGATCGACCAGCTGGCCCGCGCGCGGCGCGCCACCCCGTTCATGGTGCTGCACGCCGGTCTCGCGGTGCTGCTGGCGCGCCTGTCCGCGGGCACCGACATCGTCGTCGGCACGCCCGTCGCGGGCCGTGGGCATCGTGAGCTCGACGACATCGTCGGCATGTTCGTCAACACCCTGGTGTTGCGCGCGAGCGTGCCCGCCGCCGTGCCGTTCAGCGCCCTGCTCGACGACATCCGCGCCGGTGACCTCGACGCCTTCGACCACGCCGACGTGCCGTTCGAAAGCCTCGTCGACGCGGTCAACCCGGCCCGCTCCCAGGGCTATGCGCCGCTGTACCAGGTGTCGCTGGCGCTGCAGAACCAGCGCACCACCGCGTTCGAGCTGCCCGGCCTGACCCTGTCCGGGCTGACCCTGCCGGACGCGCCGATCGAAGTGGACCTGGACTTCACCTTCGTCGACCACTACGGCGCCGACGGCACGGCCGACGGCCTCGATCTCGAACTGCGCTACGCCACCGACCTCTTCGACGCCGACACCATCGCGACCCTGGTCGGCATGCTGGAGCGGGTGTTGCGCGCCGCCGTCACCGCGCCCGGCACCGCCGTCGGCGATCTCCCCGTCCTCGACGAGGACGGCCGCGCGCGGCTGCTCGCCGGCCCGCACGGTGACGTCGAGCCGCTCGCGCCCGCGCTCGCCGAACTCGGGATCGGTGCCCCGCTGGCCGCGCACCTGCTCGACGCGGCCGCGGCCCGCGATCCGCACGCCGTCGCCGCCGTGTTCGAGGGTGACGAGATCACCTACGGCGCGCTCGCCGCGCGGGCGAACCGGCTCGCGCGCAGGCTGATCGACTGCGGTGTCGGCCCGGAGACCCCGGTCGCGGTCGCCGTGCCGCGCGGGATCGACCTGCTGGTGGTGCTGCACGGTGTGCTCGCCGCCGGTGGCGTGTACGTGCCGATCGATCCGGCCCAGCCCGCCGACCGGATCGGGCACGTGCTCGAGACCGCGGCGCCGCGCCTGGTCGTCGCCGCGTCGGCGGGCAACCTCGACCATGTCGACCGGGGCATCCGATCCGCCACGGCCTCGGTGCATTTCGCCGCCGCGTCGCGCTCCGGCTTCCCGGTGCTGACCGTCGCGCAGCTCGAGGACCCGGCGCAGCCTCCGGTGCCCGGCGGCCCGGTCACCGACGCCGAACGCCTCGCCCCGCTGCACCCAGCGCACCCGGCCTACGTGCTGTTCACCTCCGGCTCCACCGGTCTGCCCAAGGGCGTGCTGGTCTCGCATCGGGCCGTGGTCAACGAACTGTGCTGGCTGCGTGGCGAATACGACCTGACCGCGGCGGACCGGCTGCTCCAGCGCGCGCCGCTGACCTTCGACGTCTCGCTGTGGGAACTGCTGTGCCCGGCGCTGCTCGGCGCCACCCTGGTCCTGCTGCGGCCCGGCGGGCACCTCGACCTCGCCTACCAGGCGCGGGTGGTGCGCGAACAACGCGTCACCGTCGCCGAATTCGTGCCGTCGGTGCTGGCCGCGATGCTCGCCGAAGGGCTGGCCGAGGACCTGAGCGGGCTGCGGATGCTGCACCTGGGCGGCGAAGAGCTGCCCGCCGCGCTGGCGGCCACCGTGCTCGCCACCGTGCCCGCCGAACTGCACAACACCTACGGCCCGACCGAGGTGACGATCACCAGCACCTTCCAGCAGATCACCGCGCCGGTCGAGCAGACCGAGCTGCCGATCGGCAGGCCGAGCTGGAACGTGCGCGCCTACGTGCTCGACGAGCGGCTGCACCCGGTGCCCGCCGGGGTCGCGGGTGAGCTGTACCTGGCGGGCGACCAGCTCGCCCGCGGCTACCTGGGCAGGCCCGACCTGACCGCCGACCGCTTCGTCGCCGACCCGTACGGGCCCGACGGCGGACGCATGTACCGGACCGGTGATCTGGTGCGCCGCGATCGCGTCGGCGCGCTGGTGTACCTGGGCCGCAACGACTTCCAGGTGAAGATCCGCGGTCTGCGGATCGAGCTCGGCGAGATCGAGGCCGCGCTCGGCGACGCGCCCGGCGTCACCCACGCGACCGTGGTCCCCGCGACCGACGACGCCGGACGACAGTGCCTGGTCGCCTACGTCGCCGGTGCGGTCGACCCCGCCGTGGTGCGCGCGCACGTCGCGAGCCGGGTGCCCGCCTACATGGTGCCCGCCCACCTGGTGGTGCTCGACACCGTCCCGCTCAACTCCGCGGGCAAGCTGGACCGGGCCGCGCTCCCGGCCGCCGACCTGTCCGTCACCACCGCCTACGTGGCGCCGCGCCCCGGCACACAGACCACGCTCGCCGCCGTGGTGGGCGAGCTGCTCGGGCTGGCCCGCGTCGGCGCCGACGACGACTTCTTCGACATCGGCGGCAACTCCCTGCTCGCCATGCGGCTCGTCGCCCGCGCCAACGCGGCACTGGGCAGCGCGCTCGACGTGCGCGACGTGTTCGACGCCCCCACCGTCGCCGGTCTCGCCGTCCGCGCCGTCACCCACACCGAGCAGCTGCCGCCGCTGACGGTGGTGGACCCGCGCCCGGCCCGAATCCCGTTGTCGCTGGCCCAGACCCGCCTGTGGCTGCTGAACCGGATCGACCCCGACTCCGCCGTCTATACGCTGCCCATCGCCCTGCGCCTCACCGGCGACCTGGACACCGACGCCCTGTGGGCGGCCCTGGGCGATGTCCTCGCGCGGCACGAATCGCTGCGGACGATCTTCCCCGAGGACGCCGAGGGGCCGACCCAGGTCGTTCTCCCGGTCGACCGGGTGCTGCCGGTCGCCGACGTCCGCGAGGTCGCCGAAGCGGACCTGGCCGACGCGGTGCGCGCGATCATCGGGGCGGGCTACGACCTGACCTCCCAGCCCCCGGTCCGCGCTGCCCTGCTCCGGCGGGTGCCGGACGATCGAGCAGCCGCACCCGCTGGCCGCAACGGTGCCGCCTTCGACGGCGCGGCACCAGGATTCGCGCTGCGCAACGGCACGGAGGACCACGCAGCCGGCACTCGCCGTGACGTGGTGTCCGACAGTGCCATTCGTCACGGTGTGACGTCCGTCGTCGCTCGCCACGACGGCACGGTCACCGACGGTGTCGTTCGCGGCGACGCGCGGGTGGACGAGGTCGAGCACGTGCTGGTGCTCGCGGTGCATCACATCGCCGCCGACGGTGTCTCGACCACGCCGCTGGCCCGGGATCTCGTCACCGCGTATGTCGCGCGCAGCGCGGGGACGGCGCCGGAGTGGGAGCCGCTGCCGGTGCAGTATCCCGACTTCACCCTGTGGCAGCACGCGGTGCTCGGCGACGCCGCCGATCCGGAATCGCGGCTGGCGCGGCAGCTGGCGCACTGGCGCGACGAACTGGCCGGGCTCGCACCGGCATTGGAGCTCGCCACCGATCGGCCCCGGCCCGCCGTGCGGACCGGCGCGGGCGGGTCCGTCGGGTTCGACGTGCCCGCCGACGTGGTGACCGGGATCGAGGAGCTGGCCCGCCGCCACGGTGTGTCCACCTTCATGGTGGTGCACGCGGCGTTCGCGGTGCTGCTGTCGCGGCAGGGAGCCGGGACCGACATCGTGGTGGGCACGCCCGTCGCGGGCCGGGCCGATGCCGCGCTCGACGATCTGGTCGGCATGTTCGTCAACACCCTGGTGCTGCGGACCACCGTCGACGCGGCCGCCGGGTTCGGTGACCTGCTCGCCGAGGTCCGCGCCGCCGATCTGCGCGCCTTCGCCAACGCCGAGCTGCCGTTCGAGCGCCTGGTCGAGGAGCTGAATCCGGCGCGCTCGACCGCGTATTCGCCGATCGTGCAGGTGATGCTCGCGTTCGAGCACCGCGACGACACCGGCATCGACCTGCCCGGCCTGCGCATCGGCGAGTTCGCCCTGCCCGCCGCGACCACCCAGTTCGACCTGTCGCTGGCGATCGACGAGATCACCGGCACCGCGGGCGAACCCGGTCTGCGTGGCTGGCTGCGCTACGCCACCGATCTGTTCGACGAAACCACGGTCGTGGCCTTCGGCGAACGCTTCGTGCGTGTCCTGGCCGCGGTGGTGGCCGACGAGACCGCGCCGGTCGGCGAGATCGACCTGCTCGATCCCGCCGAAACCGCCCAGCTGGCGGCATGGAACGACACCGCCGCCCCGCTGGACGCCGAGGCGACGCTCGTCTCGATGTTCGCCGCGCAAGCCCTGCGCACCCCCGACGCCGTCGCCCTCGACTTCGAGGGCCTGCGGATCACCTACGGCGAGTTCGCCGCTCGGGTCGCGCGTCTGGCGCGATTCCTGATCGCCGAGGGCGTGGGCCCCGGCGCCGCCGTCGGCGTCGGCCTGCGCCGCGGCATCGACCTGCTGGTCGCCGTCTACGCCGCGCAGGCGGCGGGCGCGGCCTACCTGCCGCTGGACCCCGACCACCCGGCCGACCGCATCGCCGACGTGCTCGCGACCGCGGCGCCGGTGTGCGTGCTCGCCGGCGCGGGCTTCCCCGGCGCCCGCGTCCTCGATCCGGCGGACCTGGACCTGTCCGGATTCGCCGCCGACCCGGTCACCGACGCCGACCGGATCCGGCCGCTGCGCGCCGCGGACCTGGCCTACGTGCTGTTCACCTCGGGCTCGACCGGCAAGCCGAAGGGTGTGGCCGTGAGCCACACCGCGATCGTCAACCGCCTGGTCTGGATGCAGGACGCCTACCGGCTCGACGCCGACGGCGTGGTGCTGCAGAAGACGCCGATCACCTTCGACGTGTCGGTGTGGGAACTGTTCTGGCCCTTGCAGATCGGCGCCACCCTGGTCGTCGCCCGCCCCGACGGGCACCGCGACCCCGCCTACCTGGCCGAGGTGATCACCCGCACCGGTGTCGATGTCGCGCATTTCGTGCCGTCGATGCTGGCCGCGTTCCTCGCCGAACCACGGGCCGCCGCGTGCGGGTCGCTGCGCCAGGTGTTCGCCTCCGGTGAGGCGCTGCCCGCCGCCGACGCCCAGCGCCTGCGCGCGCTGGTGCCCGGGGTGGCGGTGCACAACCTGTACGGGCCGACCGAGGCCGCCGTCGACGTCAGCTTCCACGAGGTCACCGACGCCGACACCGTCACCGTGCCGATCGGCGCGCCCGTCGCCAATACCGCCCTGCACGTGCTCGACGCCCGCCTGCGCCCCGTGCCGGTCGGCACGCCCGGCGAGCTGTACCTGGCCGGTGTCCAGCTGGCCCGCGGCTACCTCGCCCGCCCCGACCTGTCGGCGGACCGCTTCGTCGCCAACCCGTACGGGATCCCCGGTGAGCGCATGTACCGCACCGGCGACCTCGTCGTGCGTACCCGCACCGGCGAACTGGAGTACCTGGGCCGCACCGACTTCCAGGTGAAGCTGCGCGGCCTGCGCATCGAACTCGGGGAGATCGAGGCGATCCTGTCCGGCCTCGACACCATCGATCGGGCTGTCGTCACCGTCCGCGACGACGGCACCGGCGATTACCTCACCGCCTACCTCGTCCCAGCGAACGCCGATTCGGCGATCGACCTGGACGCGGTGAAGGCCGCACTGCGGCAAGCACTTCCGGCCTACATGGTGCCGAGCGCCTTCGTGGTGCTCGACGCGCTGCCCGTCAACGCCTCCGGCAAGCTGGATCGGCGTGCGCTGCCCGCGCCGGAACTCGCCGCGCGCGAATTCCGCGCTCCGGCGACGCCGTCGGAGCAGCTGGTGGCCGGGGTGGTCGCGGACGTGCTCGGCCTCGATACGGTCGGCGCCGACGACGACTTCTTCGACCTCGGCGGCAACTCGCTCATCGCGACCCGAGTCGCCGCCCGGCTCGGCGCCGCACTGGACCGGCAGGTCCCGGTGGCACGGATCTTCGAAACCCCCGTGGTGGCCGCGCTGGCCGCTGCGCTCGACAGCGCCGAGGGCACCGCCCGGCTGGCACTGGTGGCGGGGGAGCGGCCCGCCGTGCTCCCGCTCTCGCCCGCGCAGCAGCGCATGTGGTTCCTCAACCGGTTCGACCCCGATTCGGCCGGATACAACGTGCCGATCGCGGTGCGGCTCAGCGGTGTGCTCGATGTCGACGCGCTCGCCGCCGCCGTCGGCGATCTCGTCGAGCGCCACGAAGTGCTGCGCACCTACTACCCCGAGACCGCCGACGGCCCGGTGCAGCAGATCCTGTCCACCTCTGAAGCCGGTGTCGCCCTGCGGGTTCGTGACATCCCGGCCGACCAGGTCGTCGCGGCGGTCACCGAACTGGCCGGGACCACGTTCGACGTGACGGCCGGAGTCCCCTGGCAGGTCGTGCTGTACCGGCTCACCGCCGGACAGCAGGCGGACCGCGACCACGCGGACACCGACGAGGCCGTCCTGGCCGTGGTCGTGCACCATATCAGCGCGGACGGCTCGTCCGTCCCGCCGCTGGTCCGCGACCTGATGACCGCCTACCTGGCCCGTCGCGACGGCACCGCGCCCGCGTGGACGCCGCTGCCGGTGCAGTACGCCGACTACGCGCTGTGGCAGCGCGCGACCCTCGGCGACGAAGCCGACCCCGGCTCGGTGGCCGCCCGCCAGCTCGACTTCTGGCGCGGCGAACTCGCCGATCTCCCGGACGAACTGGCCCTCCCGCTGGACCGGCCCCGCCCGGCCGTGCGCACCCTCGCCGGTGGCACGGTGCCGGTCACGCTCGACGCGCGCACCCACGCCCGGCTGACCGAGCTGGCCAGGGCATCCGGCGCGACGCTGTTCATGGTCGTGCACACCGCGTTCGCGGCGCTGCTCGGACGCCTGTCCGGCAGCGCCGACATCACCGTCGGCACGCCCGTGGCCGGGCGCGGTGAGGCCGCGCTCGAGGACCTGATCGGCATGTTCGTCAACACCCTGGTCTTCCGCACCCGGCTGGTGGCGGGGGAGACGTTCGGTCAGCTGCTGGCCCGCCAGCGCGCCACCGACCTGGCCGTGTACGCCAACGCGGACGTCCCGTTCGAACGGCTCGTCGAGGTGCTCGACCCGGCCCGCTCCACCGCCAGGCACCCGCTGTTCCAGGTGGGCTTCTCGTTCCAGAACTTCGAGCGCGCCGAACTGGCGCTGCCCGGGATCACGGTGTCCGCGTTGGACACCGACAGCGAGCTGTCCCAGTTCGACCTGCACCTGATCGTCAGCGACACCTACGCCGCCGACGGTGCCGCGGGCGGTGTCACCGGTGTGCTCACCTATGCCCACGATGTCGTCGACACCGAGACCGCGGCCGCCCTCGCGGGCCGGCTGGAACGGCTGCTCACCGCCGTCGCCGCGGCGCCGCACACGCCGCTGGACGCCATCGACGTGCTCGAGCCGGTCGAGCGGACCCGCATCCTCACCGAGTGGAACGCCACCGCGCACGAGATCGACCGCACCGCGACGCTGCTCACCCCGTTCCGCGACCGCGTGCGGGCGAATCCGTCGGCGACCGCGCTCGTCTTCGAGGACACCGAGCTGACCTACGCCGAGCTCGACGCCCGGGTGAACCGGCTGGCCCGGCATCTCGTCGCCGAGGGCGTCGGCCCGGACGCGCTGGTGGCGGTGGCGATCCGCCGCTCGATCGACCTCGTCGTCACCCTGTACGCGGTGCTCACCGCGGGCGGCGCGTACGTGCCGGTCGACCCGGATCACCCGGCCGAGCGCATCGCCCAGGTCCTCGACACCGCGCGCCCCCACCTGGTCCTGTCCACCGCGCGCGACTACTTCGATCGGCAGTCGTCGACGGGGACCGGCATCGCGGCCATGGTGGCGCCCGCGCCCCGGATCGTCGTCGTCGACACCGTCGATACGTCGGTCTACTCGGCGGATCCGGTGGCCGCTGCCGAACTCCGTGCGCCGCTGCGGGATACGAACCTCGCCTATGTGCTGTTCACCTCCGGCTCGACCGGCAGGCCCAAGGGCGTGGCGATGAGTCACGCGGGGGTGCGCAACCAGATCGCCTGGCTGCTCGCGCGGTACGGGATCGACGGCGATGACGTGTACCTGCAGAAGTCCGCCGCCGGGTTCGACCTGTCGGTGTGGGGCTACTTCGCTCCGCTGGCCGCGGGCGCCACCCTGGTGCTCGCCACCCCGGACGGACATCGCGACCCGCTGTATCTGGCCGACCTGGTCGCCGCGCGGGGGATCACGGTCGCCGACTTCGTGCCGTCGATGCTGGCGATGTTCGCCGCGCACGGCGACGCGCGTCAGCTGGCGAGCCTGCGACTGGTGTTCGCGATCGGCGAGGCGCTCACCCCGGACACGGTGGCCGCCTTCGCCGCGCATTCGGCCGCGGCCGTGCACAACCTGTACGGACCCACCGAGGCCGCCGTCTCGGTCACCGCCTGGCCCGCCGAGGGGGCGACTGGGCAGACCGTGCCGATCGGGGTGCCCGCCTGGAACACCCGGGTCTACGTGCTCGACGAGCGGCTGCGGCCGGTCGCCCCCGGCGTGGCCGGTGAGCTGTACCTGGCGGGTGCGCAGCTGGCCCGTGGGTACCTCGGGCGGCCCGACCTGTCGGCCGACCGATTCGTCGCCGACCCGTTCGGCGCGGCGGGCGAGCGCATGTACCGCACCGGCGACCTGGTGCGCTGGAACCGCGACGGCGTCCTGAGCTACCTGGCGCGCATCGACTTCCAGGTGAAGTTCCGCGGTCAGCGCATCGAGCTCGGCGACATCGAGGCCGCGCTGGGTGGCCTGCCGGGGGTCAGCCAGGCCGCGGCGGTGGTGTCGGCGAGCCCGGCGGGCGACCGGCTGGTCGGCTACGCGGTGCCGGTGCCCGGCACCGAACTCGATGCCGCGCAGCTGCGTTCGGCGCTGGCGACGGTGCTGCCGTCGTACATGGTGCCGTCGGTGATCGTGCTGCTCGACGCGTTCCCGCTCAACACCTCCGGCAAGCTCGAACGCAAGGCCCTGCCCGCACCGGAATTCGTGGCCAGGCCGTTCCGGGCGCCGGTCACCCCGGCCCAGCGTGCCGTCGCCGAGGTCTTCGGTGAGGTGCTCGGCCGCGAGCAGGTCGGTCTCGACGACGACTTCTTCGAACTCGGCGGCAACTCGCTCATCGCCACCAGGGTCGCCGCCCGCCTCGGGGCGGCACTGTCGGCCCGGGTGCCGGTGCGCGCCCTGTTCGAGGCGACCACGGTCGCCGACCTGGCCGACACCCTGGCGGGCCGGATGGGCAGCGGCGCGGGCCTCGCGCTGACCGCCGCCCGCCGCCCGCACCGGATCCCGCTCTCGGCGGCCCAGCAGCGCATGTGGCTGCTCAACCGCCTCGACCCGGCGTCGGCGGCCTACAACATCCCGATCGCGGTGCGGCTGCGCGGCGACGTGGACGCCCAGGCGCTGGCCGCCGCCGTCGCCGATGTGCTCGACCGGCACGAGGTGCTGCGCACCGCGTACCCGGCGATCGACGGCATCGGTCATCAGGCGGTGTGGCAGTTCGTGCCGACCCCGGTCGTGGAGACCGTCGACCCGATCGCGGTGCCCGCGATGGTGGCCGCCGAGATCGGCCGCGGCTTCGATGTCACCGTCGCGCCGCCTGTGCGGGTGCGGGTCCTGCGCAGCGCGCCCGACGACGTCGTGCTGGTCGTGGTGATCCACCACATCAGCGCCGACGGTTTCTCCGCCGGTCCGCTGCTGCGCGACACCACCGGGGCCTACCTGGCCCGGCGCGCGGGCACCGACCCCGGATGGGCGCCCCTGGCGGTCCAGTACGCCGACTACACGTTGTGGCAGCGTGCGGTGCTGGGCAGCGAGGACGACCCGGACTCGGTCGCCGCCCGGCAGATCCGGTTCTGGCGCGACGAACTGGCCGGGCTGCCCGGCCTGCTCGAGCTGCCCGTCGACCGGCCGCGTCCCGCGGTCGCCTCGCAGCGCGGCGCGAGCGTGGACACCGTGGTGCCGCCGGAGATCTGGCGGCGGGTGGGGCAGCTGGCCCGCCGTGGCGACGCGAGCCCGTTCATGGTCGCGCACGCGGCGCTGGCCGCCCTGCTGGCCCGGCTGAGCGGCACCGGCGACATCGCCATCGGCACGCCCGTCGCGGGTCGTGGTGAGGCGGCGCTCGACGAGCTGGTCGGCATGTTCGTCAACACCCTGGTGCTGCGGACCGCCGTCGACCCGGCCGCGTCCTTCACCGACCTGCTGCGCCAGGCCCGCCGCGTCGACCTCGACGCGTTCGAGCACGCCGATGTGCCGTTCGAGCGGCTCGTCGACGTGCTCGACCCGGTCCGCTCGACCGCGCACAGCCCGCTGTTCCAGGTGATGCTCGCCTTCCAGAACCTGGACGCCGCGGCCACCGAGGTCAGCCTGCCCGACCTCACCGTCACCGGGCTCGACACCGACACCGCCGTCGCCAAGTTCGACCTGGACCTGGTGCTCGCCGACACCGCCGACGGCGGCTGCGCGGTGAGTCTCACCTACGCCACCGACCTGTTCGACGCCGCCACCGCGGCGCGGATCGCCGACGGCTACGTCCGGATCCTCGACGCCGTCACCGCCGACCCGGCCCGTCCGCTCGGCGAGGTCGACCTGCTGACCGACGCCGATCGGCGCCTGCTCGACACCTGGTGCGACACCGGGCATCCGGTGCCCGCCGAGATGCTGCCGGTCGCGTTCGACCGGCAGGCCGCGGCGACGCCGACGGCGATCGCGCTCACCGACGGCGACGTCTCGCTCACCTACGCCGACGTCGCGGACCGGGTGCACCGGCTCGCCCGCCACCTCGTCGACCAGGGTGTCGGACCGGACACGGCGGTCGCCGTCGCGGTGCGCCGCGCGCCTGAGCTGCTGGTGGCGGTGCACGCGGTGCTCGCCGCCGGTGGCATCTACGTGCCGATCGACCCCGATCACCCGGCCGAGCGGATCACCCGCGTGCTGCGGATCGCGCAGCCGGTGTGCGTGCTCACCACCTCTCGTGATCGCGCCGACCTGCCGGTCATCGGTTCCCCGGTGGACGGCGCCGATGTGGTGGAGGCCGACACGGTCGACCTCACCGCCTACCCGGCCGGACCGCTCACCGACGCCGAGCGCGTGCAGCCGCTGCTGCCCGAGCACACCGCGTACGTGATCTTCACCTCCGGGTCCACCGGTCTGCCCAAGGGCGTCGGGGTGCCGCATCGCGCCATCGTCAACCAGCTCGACTGGATGGCAACGGAATTCGGGTTCGCTCCCGGTGACACCGTCCTGCACAAGACGCCGATCACCTTCGACGCCTCGATCTGGGAACTGCTGCTGCCGTCGCGCGTCGGCGCCCGCACGGTCCTCGCCCGCCCCGGCGGCCACGGCGACCCCCGCTACCTGGCCGACCTGATCGCCGCAGAGCGGGTCGACACCGTGCAGTTCGCGCCGACCCTGCTCGCGGCGTACCTCGCCGAGTCGACGGCCCGGCCTTCCGCGGCCGAGCCGGTGCGCAACGGCGGTGCGGGCGCGGCACTTCCGTCGGCCGACGGCACCGCACTGCCGTTCGGTGACCACGAGACATCCGCGACCGGTCTGCGGCGGGTATTCGCCGGTGGCGAGATCCTGCCCGCGGCGCTGGCGCAGCGAGCGCGCGAACTGACCGGCGCGCAGGTGGTCAACCTGTACGGGCCGACGGAGACCGCCGTGCAGGTGAGCACCCACGTGGTGGACGACGCCGACACCGTGACGGTGCCGATCGGTACGCCGGTGTGGAACACCGGTCTCCGCGTGCTCGACGCGCGGCTGCGGCCGGTGCCGCCGGGCGTGACCGGCGAACTGTACGTCGGCGGTGCGCAACTCGCGCACGGCTACGTCGGCGCGGCCGGGCTCACCGCCGAGCGTTTCGTGCCCGACCCGTCCGCCGGGCCCGGTGCCCGGATGTACCGGACCGGTGACCTCGTGCGCCTGCGCGTCGGCGAGAACGGCACGGCCGCACTCGACTACGTGGGCCGCGGCGACCTCCAGGTCAAGCTCAACGGTCAGCGCGTCGAACTCGGCGAGGTGGAGGCCGCGCTGCTGGACCACCCCGGCGTCGCCCAGGCCGCGGCCGCCGTGGTGCCGGGTGCGGGTGCGGACCGGCTCGTCGGCTACGTCGTCGCCGAATCGACGGTGGCGCAGCGTGATCCGCTCGACCCGGCCGCCGTCCGCGCGGCACTGGCCGAGGCACTGCCCGGGTACCTGGTGCCCGCCGTGGTGCTCGTCCTCGACGAGTTCCCGGTCACCACCTCCGGCAAGCTCGACCGTGCCGCCCTGCCCCGGCCGCACCTGCGCCAGGCCGCCTACCGCGGCCCGGTCACCGAGACCGAACAGCGGGTCGCCGGAGAATTCGCCCGGGTCCTCGACCTGGACCGGATCGGCATGGACGACAACTTCTTCGACCTCGGCGGAAACTCGCTGACCGCGGTCCAGCTGTCCGCGCGCCTGAGCGAGGCACTGGGCGTCGCGGTGCCGGTCGCGTGGTTCTTCACCGACCCGACACCCGCCGTGGTCGTGGAACGGCTGCGCGCCCAGGACGATTCGGCCGACGACGCGTTCGCGGTGCTGCTGCCGCTGCGCGCTCACGGCACCGGCGCGCCGCTGTTCTGCCTGCATCCCGTGGGCGGTGTGTCCTGGTCCTTCGCCGGTCTGACCCGCCACCTCGACCCGGAGCGCCCGATCTACGGTCTGCAGTCGCCCGCCCTCACCGCCGACGAACCGCTGCCTGACACCATCGACGCCTGGGCCGAGCGCTACGTCACGGCCATCCGCGAGGTCCAGCCCGAGGGCCCGTACCACCTGCTCGGCTGGTCGCTGGGCGGCCTGCTCGCGCACGCCGTCGCCACCCGGCTGCAGGCCGAGGGCGCTGAGGTCGCGCGGCTGGCCATGATGGACAGCTGGCTCGGCGACGGACCCGAGCAGACGCCGCTGCCCACCGTCGGCGACCTGCTCGGCGGCCTCGCCGGCGACGAATTCGACGTGGCCTTCGACGCCGAGGGCCTCGCCGCCGCGGCCGCGGAGGCGGGCGGGCCACTGGCCGCGCTCGACCGGACCCGCGTCGCCCGCATCATCGACGCCGCCACCGCCTCGATGACGATGGTCGACGCCTACCGCCCCGAGCGCTTCCACGGCGACCTCGTCTACTTCGCGGCCACCCTCGACGACCCCACCGGCGCGCGCGGCGCGGCGAGCTGGGCCGGCGTCATCGGCGGTGACGTGCACCGGTACGGGATCGAGGCCACCCACTGGGCGATGGCGGGCGACGCCGCGCTGGCCCGGATCGCGGCCGTGCTCGACGCGGTCCCACCCGTGGACGCCGTGAGGGCCGATGCGCGAGCGGGGGTGCGGGGCGCATAGAATCGCGGAGCCGGCCGTCGAGCCTGCTGCCTGCTTCGCCGAGGCATCCGCGCACGTCGCCAGCACCCCTTTCCGAGAGGTTCGAGAAGCCATGTCAGTACAGCCGTCCGGTGGGATCGGGTGACGAAGCCACAGTTGACCGAGTCGAGTACCGAAACCGCTGACGACGTCTCCACCACCGGTGGTGTGCGCCGCACCGTGCTCCCCGGCGGGCTGCGCGTGGTGACCGAGCACGTGCCCGGCGTGCGCTCGGCCTCCATCGGGGTGTGGGTCGGCGTCGGCTCGCGCGACGAGGGCCCCACCGTGGCGGGCGCGGCGCACTTCCTCGAACACCTGCTGTTCAAGGCGACGCCCACCCGCTCGGCGCTCGACATCGCCCAGACGATGGACGCCGTCGGCGGCGAGCTCAACGCGTTCACCGCCAAGGAACAGACCTGCTACTACGCCCACGTCATCGACGAGGACCTGCCGCTGGCCGTGGAACTGGTCTCCGACGTGGTGCTCAACGGGCTGTGCCGGTCCGTCGACGTCGACGTGGAACGGCAGGTGGTGCTCGAGGAGATCGCCATGCGCGACGACGACCCCGAGGACCTGGTCGCCGACTCCTTCCTCACCGCGCTGTTCGGCGACCACCCGATCGGTCGGCCGGTGATCGGCACCGTCGAGTCCATCGAGGGCATGCGGGCCGCCCAGCTGCGTGGATTCCACCAGCGCCGGTACCGCCCGGACCGGATGGTCGTCGCGGTGGCGGGCAATGTCGACCACGACCGCACCGTCGAACTGGTGCATCGCGCGTTCGGGCCCCGCCTGGACGCCGCCGCCGATCCGGCCCCGCGCCGCGAGGGCAGGTTCCGCGCGCAGACCGCGCCCAGCCTGGTCCGGATCAACCGCGACAGCGAACAGACCCACCTGGTCTTCGGCGTGCGCGCCTTCGGCAGGCACGAAGGCCAGCAGCGCTGGCCGCTGTCGGTGCTCAACACCATCGTCGGCGGTGGCCTGAGTTCCCGCCTGTTCCAGCGCATCCGGGAGGAGCGCGGCCTGGCGTACTCGGTGTACTCGAGCGTCGACACCTTCGCCGACACCGGCGCGTTCTCGGTCTATCTCGGCTGCCAGCCCGAAAACCTCGCCCAGGTCACGACATTGGCGCGCGACGTGCTCGTCGACGTGGCCACCAACGGCGTCACCGACGCCGAATGCGCCCGCGCCAAGGGCTCGTTGCGCGGCGGCCTGGTCCTCGGGCTCGAGGACTCCGCCTCCCGGATGAACCGGATCGGCCGCAGCGAACTCAGCTACGGCAACCACCGCAGTGTTTCGGCCACGCTGGCCCGCATCGATGCCGTCACCACCGACGAGGTCAGCGCCATCGCCCGCACCCTGCTCGCCCGCCCCTACGGCGCGGCGATCGCGGGTCCCTACCAGCGCACCCGCGACCTGCCCGCCGCGGTCCGCAAACTCGTCGATCACTGAGCCCGCGCCCCGGCGGTAGTCTGCACGCGGAAGACCGCACAGGGGAGGGGAGAGGCCGTGCCGGTACAGGCGGCGATCGAACGCGCGCGGGTGGCCAGGGAACTCGGCCGGATCGAGGAAGCGCGGCGGATCCTCGGCACGGCGCTGGCATCCGCGCCCGACGATCCGGAAGTGCTGGTGGCACTGGGGAATATCGCGCTCGACCGCGACGAGCCCGCCGAGGCGTCGCGGTGGGCGGGGCAGGCGATCGTCGCCGATCCCGACCATCCCGACGCCCACCTGGTGGTCGGGATGGCCGCGGTGCACCTCGACGATCCGCGCCGCGCCCTGCGCCATCTCGAGACCGCGGTGCGGCTGAGTCCGCACAGCGCGCCGACGCTGCTGATGCTGGCCTGGCTGCTCGCCTACGGCCCCGAACCCGACCCGGCGCGGGCACGGGCCGTGCTGGCCGAGGCGGTCGAGCTCGCGCCCGACGACGCCGATGTCCACTGCGCGGCGGCCGAGATCTACCAGCGGCTCACCGACCAGGACGCGGTCCGCAGACACGTGGCGGCCGGGCTCGCCGTCGACCCGACGCATACCGACCTGCTGAACCTGCAGGCCAGACTGGAGTTCCAAGGCGTCGATGGCCGGGCCGGGGCCGTGGCCATCCTGCGCGGGCTCCTCGCGCGCACGCCCACCGATCCCACGGCCCGCAGGCTGCTCGCCGAAGTGCACTGGCGGGCGCTGATGCGATTGGCCACCTGGGTCTGGGTGTTCGCGGCGGGCCTCGCCTTCGCCACGATGTGGATTCCCGCGAGCGGGTTGCGCGTGCTGTCGCCGGTGCTGTTCGCCGCGTTGCCGCTGGCCTGGTTCGGGGTGTTCCGCAAACTCCGCGGGCAGCTGCCCGCCGGGTATCTGCGGGCCAGGGTGCTGCGGCCCCGGCCGCTGTTCGCCCTGGTCTCGGTCGGCGGTGCCGGCGTGGTCGCCGACATCGGCGCGGTCGCCCT
Source organism: Nocardia sp. NPDC050718 (assembly GCF_040654235.1). NCBI lineage: Bacteria > Bacillati > Actinomycetota > Actinomycetes > Mycobacteriales > Nocardiaceae > Nocardia > Nocardia sp. NPDC050718. The sequence continues at coordinate 245,524 of NZ_JBFAHQ010000002.1, forward strand.
GCGGTCGCAGTACGTCGAACTGGTCCGGCTGGGCGGGTGGTGCGTGGTGCTCGGCGCGCTCGGGGCCGCGGTCGGTCATCTGCTGCTGTTCACCGCCTGGCAGCGGCCGGGACGCGATGATCCCGAGGCCGAGGACGGCTTCGACTTCGCGCTGGCAATGCTGGTCGGCTCGGCGCTGCTCGGCGTGCCGCTGCTCGTCATCGCCGGGCTGGGACGCGGATGGGCGCGGCAGCCGGTGACATTCGGCGTGCTGCTCGCGGTACTCGGCATCGTGCTGGGCACCGTCGTGCTCGAGGGCGTCCTCGCGATGGCGCGGGACCGGGCGGGCTATCGCCGCGTCCCCCTGATCGTGGCGACGGTCCTGGCCCTGCTGGTCGCGGCCGGTGCCGCCGTGTGGTGGGGTGGCGGCGAGATCGCCGACGGCGAGGTGCGCGGGCACGAACTGGTGATGATGCCCGCCGGTCCCCCACCGAGCGGGGCGCTCGAGTCCTGGCCGCGCCTGCGGTAGGACCTCAGTCCGAAGCCGCCTGGTTGGCGGCGGCCACGACGGCGGGCAGCAGGCCGGGGACCGCGTCCTCCACGGCCTCGGCGCGCAGGCGCTGATAGGTCTGGCCGTCGATGGTCAGGCGCTCGATCAGGCCCGCCTCGCGCAGGATCTTGAAGTGGTGGGTCGCGGTGGATTTGTTGATCGCGTCGTAGAGCGCCGAGCAGCGCACCGGGGCGCCCGCGTTGGCCATGCGGCGAACCATCTCGAGGCGGACCGGATCGTGCAAGGCGCTCAGGACAGTGGGGAGCCCGGCGACCGGCAGGGGCGGCGCCGGGGGGAGACCGTTAGCCTGTGTCATGACATACCTCACTCGGGGGTTTGATACTCATCATACTAGGCGTAGGGTCGACGTCGTTCGATGGTGATCAAACTCTGCTGATAGGGGCTGCCATGGTGGCGACGACGATCGCTCCGGTCGAGTCGGGGAAGCGGTGGGCGTACGGACTCGTCCTCGCCGCCAGCGCGGTGGCGCTCGGTGTCTCCGGCGCGCCCGCGCCGCTCTACGGCATCTATCAGACCGAGTGGCACTTCTCGCCGCTCACCACGACCATGGTGTTCGCCGTGTACGCGGTGGCCGCGCTCGGCGCGGTGCTGGTCTCGGGCCGGATCTCCGATGTGGTCGGCCGTAAGCCGGTCATGGTGGCCGCCTTCGCGACGATGATCCTCGGCCTGGTGGTGTTCCTGCTGGCCGATTCCGTGCCGATGCTGTTGCTGGCCAGGGCCTTGCACGGCGCCGCAGTCGGCGCAACCGTCGTGGCGGGCGCCGCGGCCCTGCTCGATCTGCGGCCGACGCACGGCGCGCGGTCGGGCCAGCTCAGCGGGGTGGCGTTCAATGTCGGGATCGCGGTCGCGGTGCTGGGCACCGCGGTCCTCGCCCAATACGCGCCGTCGCCGCTGCGCACGCCCTACGTCGTGATCGCGGCGGTCTGCCTGGTCGCGGGCGCGGGCATCCTGGCCGTGCGCGAGCCGCACACCGCGCGGGTGAAATCGCGCATCACGATCGCGAAACCGGCGGTGCCGCACGAGATCAGGGCCGATTTCTGGTTCTCGGCGATCGGCGTGATGGCGGCCTGGTCGGTGCTGGGCGTGCTGCTGTCGCTGTACCCCTCGCTGGCCGCGGCGGAGACCGGCGTGCACAACCTGGTCTTCGGTGGCGTCGTCGTGGCGAGCACCGCGCTCGCCGCCGCGCTGGCGCAGCTGTTCGCGTCGCGGATTCCGGCGCGCCGCGCCGCCGTCATCGGTGATCTCGGCATGGCCGCCGCGCTGCTGGCCACCATCCCGGCGCTGGCCACCCAGCAGCCCGCCGTCGTCATCGTGGCCGGGCTGGTGCTCGGCGCGACCTTCGGCCTCGGCTTCGGTGGTTCGCTGCGGCATCTGTCGGAAGTCGTTCCGCCGCACCGCCGGGGCGAGACCATGTCGGCCTACTACCTGCTGGCCTACTCCGCGATGGCGCTGCCGACCCTGGCCGCGGGCTGGGCGGCCACCACCTGGGGCCTGTCGACGGTCTTCCCGTGGTTCATCGTGCTGGTCTCGGTGGCCTGCGTGCTGGCCGCGCTGCTCGGGCTCCGGGGAACCCGAGCAGCGCGTGCGCACTAGGCGGGCCAGCCGCCGTACGGCACGGTGATCAACTCCATGAAATGGCCGTTGGGGTCGAGGAAATAGACCCCGCGGCCACCGTCGTTGTGATTGATCTCGTTGACCCCGTGTTGCATCGGGTCGGCCCAATGATCCATCTGGTAGCGCTGGATCTTGGCGTAGGCAGCATCGAATTCGGATTCCGAGACGAGGAATGCGTAATGCTGCGGCTGGATTTCGGAAACATGCGGAGGCACCTTCGCGAAATCGAAGGTGACGCCATTGGCGACGGGGACCGGAATGAACGGCCCCCACTCTTTCCCTACGTCCAACCCGAGGAGATCCGCCCAGAATTCGGCGGTTTCCCGATTATCGTGACATCCGACAATGGTGTGATTGAACTGCACTGACAGTGGATTTCTCCTTGTTCGTGATGGCGCCGACCCTGGGCACGGTACGAGGCGGCCGACAGGAGCACCATCACCGCGAACGAGATTAGCCACCGATCCCGGATCGTGCAATCGTCGCGCGGGGTAGCGTCGCGCACATGAGGATTCGTGGAGCCGTCCTGGAACGCATCGCCGCGCCCGCGCCGTTCGCCGAGTCGCGGCCGATCACCGTGTGCGAGCTCGAGCTGGCCGCGCCGGGCCCCGGGGAGCTGCTGGTGCGGATCGAGGCGGCGGGGCTGTGCCACTCCGACCTGTCGGTCGTCGACGGCAACCGGGTGCGGCCGGTGCCGATGCTGCTCGGGCACGAGGCGGCGGGCCTGATCGAGGCGGTCGGCGACGGTGTCACCGATGTGGCGGTGGGGCAGCGGGTCGTGATGACGTTCCTGCCGCGCTGCGGCGAGTGCGCCGGCTGCGCGAGCAACGGCCGCACCCCGTGCGCGCCGGGCAGCGTCGCCAACAACGCCGGTGAACTGCTCGGCGGTGGCCGCAGGCTGCACCGCGACGGCGCCGAGGTGCACCACCACCTGGGCGTGTCCGGTTTCGCCACGCACGCCGTCGTCGACCGGCGGTCGGTGGTCCCGGTCGACGCCGACGTGCCGCCGGAGGTCGCCGCGGTGCTCGGCTGCGCGGTGCTCACCGGCGGCGGCGCGCTGCTCAATGCCGCGAAGCCGGGCAAGGACGATCGGATCATGGTCGTCGGGCTCGGCGGCGTCGGCATGGCCGCGGTGCTCGTCGCCGTCTCGCTCGGACTCGGTGAGGTGATCGCCGTCGACACCGTCCCCGAAAAGCTGGCGCTGGCAAAGGAATTCGGAGCGACCGCGGCATTCACGCCGGGGGAGATCGCCGAGCGGGGGGTCCAGGCGGAGGTGGTCGTCGAGGCCGCGGGCAATGTGCGCGCGTTCGAGACCGCCGTCGCCGCCACCGCGGCCGGTGGCGTCACGGTGACGGTGGGCTTGCCCGCCCCCGACGCCACCGCGACCATCTCGCCGCTGGCGCTCGTCGCGCAGGGCCGCACCATCGTCGGCAGCTACCTCGGCTCGGCCGTGCCCGAGCGGGACATCCCCGAATATGTCCGCCGGTGGCGCGCGGGCACGCTCCCGCTGGAACGGCTGGTGTCCGCCCGGATCGGGCTCGACCAGGTCAACGCGGCGATGGACGAGCTCGCGGCGGGCGCGGCGCTGCGCCAGGTGATCGTGTTCGACTGACCTCGGCGCCGGGTCACCCGTCGCTGCTCGATAGGCTTGCCGGTAAGGGCGAAGCGAGACACGAGGAGATACGGGTGACCATTCGGGTCGGAGTGCTCGGAGCACGTGGCAAGGTCGGACAGGCCATCTGCGCGGCCGCGGAGGCGGCGGCCGATCTGGAGCTTGTCGCCCAGGTCGACAAGGGTGACGCGCTGGAGACGTTCACCGAGACCGGCACCCAGGTGGTCGTCGATTTCACCCATCCCGATGTGGTGATGGGCAACCTGAAGTTCCTGATCGAGAACGGGATCCACGCGGTCGTCGGCACCACCGGCTTCGACGAGGTCCGCCTGGCCGAGGTGCGGGGTCAGCTGGCCCAGCGGCCCGAGGTCGGCGTGCTGATCGCGCCGAACTTCGCGATCGGCGCGGTGCTGTCGATGCGGTTCGCCGAGCAGGCGGCGCGGTTCTTCGAGTCGGTCGAGGTCATCGAGCTGCACCACCCGAACAAGGCCGACGCGCCCTCGGGCACCGCCTACCGCACCGCCGGGCTGATCGCCGCGGCCCGCGCCGAGGCGGGCGTCGGCCTCAGCCCCGATGCCACCACCACCGAGCTCGAGGGCGCCCGCGGCGCCGACGTCGACGGGGTGCGGGTGCATTCGGTGCGGCTGGCCGGGCTGGTCGCGCACCAGGAGGTGCTGTTCGGCACCCAGGGCGAGACGCTGACCATCCGCCACGATTCCATCGATCGCAATTCCTTCGCGCCGGGCGTGCTGCTCGGCGTGCGCGAGATCGCCGGGCGTCCGGGTCTGACGGTCGGACTCGACCCGCTCCTGGATCTGTGAACGCGTCCGAACCCGCCGCGTGGCGACCCGACCGTCAGGTCGTGAAGATCGTCGCGCTGGTGGCGTTCCTGGTGCTGGCGCTGGGCTACTACTTCCTCCGCCTCGGCGGACTCGCCATCGCCTACATCGCCGACGGCGGGTTCGCGGGGATCGCGATCGGCATCGGCATGCTGCTGCTGCCGATCGTCGGCGTGTGGATCGTGGGGGCGACGCTGCAGGCGGCGTTCGCGCACCAGCGCCTGGCCCGCCGGATCGACGAGGAGGGCCTCGAGGTCGACACCTCGGAGCTGCCGCGACGGCCGTCGGGCCGCATCGAGCGGGCCGCCGCCGACGCGTTGTTCGAGCGGATCAAGGCCGAATGGGAAGCCGATCCGGACAACTGGCGCTCCTCCTACCGGCTGGCCCGCGCCTACGACTACGCGGGCGACCGCACCAGGGCCCGCGAGACCATGCGCCGCGCGGTGGCCCTGGAAAAACTGGAACGCGAGGACTAGACCGTGGCCAGGTTGCTGCTCGTGCACCACACCCCGTCGCCGCACACGCAGGCGATGTTCGAAGCGGTCGTGTCCGGCGCCACCGATCCCGAGATCGAGGGCGTGGAGGTGGTGCGCCGGGCCGCGCTGGCCGTCACCGCGGTCGACGTGCTCGAGGCCGACGGCTACCTGCTCGGCACCCCGGCCAACCTCGGCTACATGAGCGGCGCGCTCAAGCACGCCTTCGACACCGTCTACTACCCGTGCCTCGATTCGACGCGGGGACGCCCGTTCGGGCTCTACGTCCACGGCAACGAGGGCACCGAAGGCGCGGAGAAGGGCGTCACCGCCATCACCACCGGGCTCGGCTGGGTGAAAGCCGCCGACTACGTGGTGGTCTCGGGCGCACCGGCCAAGCCCGACCTCGAAGCCTGCTGGAATCTCGGCGCCACGGTCGCCGCGCAGCTGATGGAGTGAGCCACCGCGCGCGGCACGGTCGCGAACAGTAAACTCCGCCTCGAAACAACGGGGTGGGGGCGAATCCCTCTGAGCTGCAAGGGAATCGACGATGGCGATTGTGTTGGTCACCGGTGCGACCGGTTTCGTCGCCGGACACTGCGTCCGGGAGTTGCTCGAGCACGGCTATCAGGTCAGGGCGACCGTGCGGGATCTCGACGCGGTCGGTCGGCGCACGCATCTGGTGGAGCTCGCCGACCGGCTCGGCGGCGCGGTGGAGTTCGTGCAGGCGGACCTGACCGCCGACGACGGCTGGGACGTCGCGGTGAAGGACTGCGACTACGTGCTGCACGTGGCCTCGCCGATCCCCGGCGGCGGCGAGGAATCCGAGCAGGCCATGGTCGAGGCCGCCGTCGAGGGCACCCTGCGGGTGCTGCGTGCCGCCGCCGTGAACCCGACCGTGCGCCGGGTCGTGCTCACCTCGTCGATCGTGACCGTCAACCTGGGCCACGACGTGGACAAGGTGTGCACCGAACAGGACTTCTCGAACCCCGACCGGCTCACCGGGTACGACAAGAGCAAGGCGCTCGCCGAGCGCGCCGCGCGCGAGTTCGTCGACGGGGCGCCGTCGCTGGGGTTCGACCTGGTCACCCTGCACCCGCCGATGATCCTGGGACCGCTGCTGCATCCGCAGACCAACATCTCCCACGAGCCGGTGATCCGGCTGCTCGGCCGCACGGTGCCGGGATCGCTGGACGTGGGGTGGTCCACCGTGGACGTCCGCGATCTCGCGCGCGCCCATCGCCTCGCCCTGGAGACCCCCGAGGCGGGCGGACAGCGCTACATCTGCGGGGGAGAGCACGTCTGGATGCGGGAGATGGCGGGCATCCTCGCCGCGGAATTCGGCCCGCGCGGTTTCACCGTGCCGTCGCGCACGCTGCCCCACTGGCTGGTGAAGCTCGCCGCGCTGACCGACGACACCGTCAAGCGCGTGGTCCCCGCGCTCGGCACGCGGGAGCGGGTCAGCGCGGAGAAGGCGAGAGCCGAGCTCGGACTCACCTTCCTGCCCGTCGCGCAATCGGTGCTCGACACCGCGGAAAGCCTGCTCACCCACGGCATCGTCACGGCGCCGGCGCCACGCCGGTGGACGCGGCGTCGCCGGACCGCCTGAGCGGGCCGACCGGGGCGAATCGCCACGGCCCCGAATTCTGGTGGGCTGACACGCGGGCGCCGGATGCGGTAGAACTCGACACCGACGGGTCGCGGGCTGGCCGCGAAGGGTGTACGAGGATGGGGAGTGGTCGGTGAGCGAGTTGCAGCAGACTCCGGCGGTACGGCGGATCGGGCTGGTCGAGGACCACGAGTCCGTCGCGATCGGGCTGGCGGCCATGCTCGGGCCCGAACCCGACCTGGACCTCGTCGCCACCGCCGACACCGTGGCCGGGCTGCTCGCCGCCGACGCCGCCCTGGACCTGGTCGTGCTCGACCTGCGCCTGCCCGACGGCTCGACCCCCGAGGACAACGTCACCACGCTGCGCGAACGCGGCATCGAGGTGCTGGTGTTCACCGGCGCCGACAACGCGTTCCTGGTGCGATCGGCGGCCAAGGCGGGCGTGCTCGGGGTGCTGCGCAAGTCCGAGAGCGTGGCGACCGTGGTCGCCGCGGTGCGCCGGGCCGCCTCCGGGGAACAGGTCGTCACCACCGACTGGGCCGCCGCGATCGACGGTGACCCGCAGCTGTCCGACGTCGGCCTCAGCCCGCGCCAGGAAGAAGTGCTCATGCTGTACGCCTCGGGGGAGAAGGCGTCGCGGGTGGCCCGGCTGACCGGCCTGTCCGAGCAGACCGTCAACGACTACCTCGGCCGCATCCGGCAGAAGTACGCCGACGCGGGCAGGCCCGCCCCCACCAAGACCGACCTGTACAAACGGGCCGTCGAGGACGGCTGGCTGCCCGTGCCGGAACGTCAGCAGCGCCCGTGACCACCACCGCGGTCCGCCCGGCAGCCGGGCCCGTCGCGGTGGACACCGAGCTCTCCCGGGCGGCGACCGACCAGATCCTGCGTCGGCTCGGCGTGGTGATCGGCGTCGGCGCCATCATCGTGATGGCCCTCGAACTGCCCGCCGTGCTGATCCAGCCGATCAACCGCTCGGTGTGGCCCGAGGTGCATCTGGTGGCCGCGTATCTGTTCTTCGCGCCGCTGGCCGTGGTGTCGGCGCGCGGGCCGGTCACCGCGATCCGCCGGGTCGCCGCGGCGGCCGCGATCTGCTATCTGGCGGCGACGGTGACGACGCCGCTGGTGTACTCCGTGGTGACCGTCGGGTCGTTCGCGTCGTGGCCGTATCGCGGGCTGGTCCTCGGGGTGATGGCGGGCGGGCTGGCCTGGTCGGTCCGCACGGCGTCGTGCTTCGCGGCGGTGCTCGCGGTGGCGACGAGCGCGTCCAACGCCGCGGTGGTGCCGGACAGTACGGCGTGGGCGCTGTTCGGTGACGTCACCAGGGCGCTGGGCGTGGCCGCGCTGTTCCTGTGGTGCGTGGTCTACGCGCGCACCGCCGCCGAACGGGTCGACAAGGAAGCGGTCCGGCAGCGCTCGCGGGCGGCGACGGTCGCGGCGACGGCGGCCCGCGAACGCGAGGCCGCCCGGTTCGCCGCGCTCATCCACGACGCGGTGCTGTCGACCCTGCTGGAGGCCTCCCGCACGGCAGGCTCCACCGCGGCCCTGTCCGCCCAGGCGACCCGCACCCTCGAACAGCTCGAACAGGCGCGCAGCGCACCGGAACTCGATCATCTCGACGCGGCCGCCGCGGTGGAGTTCCTGCGGGCCGCGGTCCGCGAGGTCGACGCCGACATCCCGGTCCAGGCGGCGCGGCGCGGCGCGGACCTGTGCCTGCCGCTGGAATCGGCGCAGGTGCTGGGCGCGGCGCTGAGCGAGGCCGTGCGCAACAGCGTGCGCCACGCGGAGGTCGCGGGCAGACGGGTGCGGCGCGACGTGGCCGTCACCGTGGCGACCGGCGGCATCAAGGTGGTGCTCTCCGACGACGGCGCCGGCTTCGACCCGGCCCGGGTGCCCGCCGACCGGATGGGCATCGCGGGCAGCATCCTGGGCCGGATGCGCACCCTGCCCGGCGGGGCGGCCTTCGTCGAGTCCGCGCCCGGCGCGGGCACCGTGGTGACCCTGGTGTGGGGCAGTCATGGCTGAGCGCGACCTGCCGTTCGGCATGCGGGACCTGTTCGGCCTCAGCGACGGCATGGCCTGGCTGTTCGTGGTGATCTTCGAGGCCACCATCGTCATGTACCTGCGGGTGAACTTCGACATCGTCCCGCCGATCCCGGCCGCCGTCGCACTGGTGCTGATGGCCGTCGCCGCGCTGGTGGTGCTGGTCTTCCCGGTGGATCCGCTGCCGTGGCCCGCCACCGCCTACGTCGCCTGTGCCGGACCGGCCGCGATGGCGCTGACGGTGCCGTGGATCGAGAACCCCACCGGCTTCTCGCACCAGCTGTGGACCGCCTACCCGACCTCGTACCTGCTGGCCATGCTGGTGCTGCGTGGACGCATCCTGTCGGCCTGGCTCGGCGTCGCCGCCGCGGCGACCGTGCTCGTCACCATGGGCGTGTTCACCACCTGGCATCCGGAGACGGTGGTGCGGGCGCTGACCCCGGTCGCCACCGTCGGCGTGGTGACGGTGTTCATGGCGATCGTGCGGCCCACCCAGCGCTCGCTGCGCGAGCTGCGCGGCCAGGCCAACCGGCGAGCGGCGACCGAGGCGGCGCTGGCCGCGGCGAGTGCCGAACGCGACCGTCAGCTGACCCGGCTCGAGCTGCGCGCCCGGCCGATCCTCGCGCGCATCGCCGAGGGCGCCCACCTCACCGACGGCGAACGCGAACAGTGCCGGCTGCTCGAAGCCGAACTGCGCGACGGACTGCGGGCTCCCGAACTGGTCACCGAACAGCTCAGCGCCGCCGCGCGCGGTGCCAGGGCGCGCGGTGTCGAGGTGACCCTGCTCGACGACGGCGGCTTCCGCGGCGTGCCGACCTGGGTGCGCCACAACGTGATCGACGCCGCCATCGAGGCGCTCGACGCCGCGCAGGAGGGCACGGTCACCGTGCGGGTGCTGCCGATCGGGCGCCGCTGGGTGGCGACCGTGCTGGCCGCCGCCGCGACCGGCGACCGGCGCACCGAGATCGATACCGCGGGGGTCGTGCGGGTTTCCACCTGAGCCGCGCCGATCTGTCGTACCCCTGTGCCAGGCTGAGGGAATGCAGCGGATGAATGCGGCGACGGCCCGGCGGATCGCGCTGGCCGCGCAGGGTTTCGGCAAACGTCGCCCGGCCAACCCGAACCGGCGGGCCGTCCTCGACGTCGTCGCCAGAACCCGTCTGCTGCAACTGGATTCGGTGTCGGCGGTGGTCCGGGCGCATTACGCGCCGGTGTTCAGCCGGATCGGTCCCTACGACCGCGCGCTGCTCGAGCAGGCGGCGTGGAGCGACAGCCCGCGCGCCCGTCGTGGCCTGGTCGAGTACTGGGCGCACGAGGCGGCGCTGATCCCGGTCGCGGATTGGCCGCTGCTGCGCTGGCGGATGGCCGAGTACCGGCACGGGCGCTGGTCGGGGATGCGCAAGGTTGTCGAGCGGAATCCGACCCTGGGCAAGGACATTCTCGATGTCGTCACCGAGGTCGGTGCGTCCAGCGCGGGCGAGATCGAACGCCACCTGGAACTGGACAAGCCCCGCCCCAAGGGCACCTGGTGGAATCTCAGCGACACCAAGATGGTGTGCGAACAGCTCTTCGCCGCGGGCGAGCTGTCCATCGCGCGCCGGGCGGGATTCACCCGCCAGTACGACCTGACCGAACGCGTCGTCCCGGCCGACGTCCTCGACCGCGAGATCGGCGAGGACGACGCCGTGCGCGAACTGCTGCGCCGCTCGAGTCGGGCGCTGGGCATCGGCACCGAGACCGACCTGCGCGACTACTACCGCCTGAACCGGCGCCAGAGCGCCCCCGCGATCGCCGATCTCGTCGACGCGGGCGAACTGCTCCCGGTCGAGGTCACCGGCTGGGACGCGCCCGCCTACCTGCACCCGGAGGCGAGCACCCCGCGCCGGATCACCGGCGCCGCCCTGCTGTGCCCGTTCGACCCGTTGATCTTCTTCCGCCCGCGCACCCAGCGGATCTTCGACTTCCACTACCGCATCGAGATCTACACGCCCGAACCCAAACGGGTGCACGGCTATTACGTCTTCCCGTTCCTGCTCGACGGCGTCCTGGTCGGCCGTGTCGACCTGCGCGCCGAGCGGGGCAGCGGCAGGCTGCTCGCGCCCGGCGCGTTCGCCGAGCCGGGCTACGCGACGGCCGAGACCGCGCACGCGCTGCGCGGCGCGCTGCGGGAGATGGCCGACTGGCTCGAACTCGACGAGGTCGTCGTCGGCGAGCGGGGCGACCTCGCCCCGCTGCTGTGACCGGCTACCAGCCCTTCGGGCCCTGGCCGCGCATCTGATCGCGCAGGGTGTTGGTGACCGCGCCCGAGAGCCAGGAGTTCAGCGACTGTCCGTTCTGCGCCGCCGCCTCCTCGGCCTTGGACTTGAGCTGCTCGACCAGGCGCAGGGTGACGCGGCTGATGTCGCCGGTCATCTCCTCGAAGGTCGGCTGTTCGTCGGAGCCCGACGGCGTGTTCTTGCGCACGTCGGCCACCGCCTCGGTGCCGTCGAGGCGGACGTGCACGGTGCGGTCGCCGAGTTCGGCGCTGATCTCCGCGGCCAGCTCCGACAGCGCCGACAGCAGCACCAGCCTGCTCGAACTCTCCACCGCCGCGGCCAGTGCGGCGGCGGTGGCCTGCGTTTTCTCGTCGCCGAGGGCCGCGGCGGCGATCAGTTCCTCGCGCAGCCGCGCGGTATGAGCGTTCAGATCCATGACATCAGTGTGACGTCATATCTGACGGCGCGCAAGGAAGGTCGTGATGTCACCGCCGAACAGGGAAGACGGCGAAAAACACCCACCGGCAGCCGGATCGGCCGCTAGGGTGTCGAGGCTCATCCGGCGACCGGGTAGCCTTTCTGACCATGACGAACGGTGAATCGACGCCAACGGAGCTGCACGCGTCCGGCACGGTAGGTGTCGCGATGGTGACCCCCTTCAGCGCTGCGGGCAAGGTCGACGTCGATGCCGGTGTGGCCCTGGCCGCACGCCTGGTGGACCGCGGCGTCGACCTGCTGGCCATCTCGGGGACCACGGGTGAGTCGCCGACCACCACCGAGACCGAGAAGGCCGAGCTGCTGCGCGCCGTCGTCGACGCGGTCGGCGACCGCGCCACCGTGATCGCGGGCGCGGGCACCTACGACACCGCGCACTCCATCGAACTGGCGCGCGCGGCCGAGGACGCGGGCGCGCACGGCCTGCTCGTGGTGACGCCGTACTACTCGCGTCCCACGCAGGAGGGCCTGCTCGCGCACTTCACCGCGGTCGCCGACGCCACCGCGCTGCCGGTGACGCTCTACGACATTCCACCGCGGTCGATCGTGCCGATCGCCATCGACACGATCCGCCGCCTCGCCGATCATCCGAACATCGTCGCGGTCAAGGACGCCAAGGGCGACCTGGTCTCCGGTGCCGACCTCATCGCGACCACCGGCCTGGACTTCTACTCCGGTGACGACGGCCTCAACCTGCCCTGGCTCTCGGTCGGCGCCACCGGCTTCATCAGCGTGATCGGACACGTCGTGCCCGAGCGCCTGCGCGAGATCCACCAGGCCTACACGGCCGGTGACGTGGCCAGGGCCAGGGAGATCAACGCGACGCTGCTGCCGCTGTTCGCGGCCATGACCCGCCTGGGAGGTGTGGCGATGTGCAAGGGAGCTCTTCGATTGCTCGGTGTCGATGTGGGTGAACCCCGGTTGCCCCAGCTGATGCCGACGCAGGCGCAGCTCGACGCGCTGGCGCTGGATCTGCAGGCCGCGGGGGTGTCGGAATGACCGAACCCACCGCACGTAAGCCGCGCCGCCGGTCCGCCAGTCGCGCCGCGGGCGCGCCCGAACCGACGCCGACCCCGGTCGAGCCGGTCGAGCCGCCGCGGCAGGCCGCGCCCGAGCCGGTCGCCGAGATCGTCGCCGAGGCCAACCTGGTCGGCGAGGCCGAGGTGGGCACCGATCTGATCAGCGTCGCCGAGGAGCAGGTCACCGCGCCGAAGAAGACCTCCTCGCGCCGCGCCAAGAGCAAGCCGGCCGCCGAGCAGGCGCCGCAGCAGCAGGCCCGCGGCGGTGGCCGTGGCAGGCAGGGCGGCGGCCGTGGCCGCGGTTCCGCGCCGGTGGCCGAGCCGCGCGAGAAGGCGCCCCAGGACCGCCTCGGTACCCCGCCCAAGCTGCCCAAGAACGGCCTGCGGGTGTTCGCGCTCGGCGGCATCGGCGAAATCGGCCGCAACATGACCGTCTTCGAGTACGACGGCAAGCTGCTGATCGTCGACTGCGGTGTGCTGTTCCCCGAGGACCAGCAGCCCGGCGTCGACCTGATCCTGCCCGACTTCCGGCCCATCGAGGACCGGATGGACGACATCGTCGCCATCGTGCTCACCCACGGCCACGAGGACCACATCGGCGCGGTGCCGTTCCTGCTGCGCAACCGCCCCGACATCCCCGTGATCGGCGCGAAGTTCACCCTCGCGCTGGTCGCCGCCAAGTGCCGTGAGCACCGGCTGCAGCCCAAGCTCATGGAGGTCGCCGAGGGCGAGACCACCGTGCACGGCCCGTTCGAGTGCGAGTACTTCGCGGTCAACCACTCGATCCCCGACGCCATCGCGGTCGCCATCCGCACCCAGGCCGGCGTCGTGCTGCACACCGGTGACATCAAGCTCGACCAGCTGCCGCTCGACGGCCGCCTGACCGACCTGGCCGGGTTCTCCCGGCTCGGCGACGAGGGTGTCGACCTGTTCCTGGTCGACTCCACCAATGCCGAGGTCCCCGGCTTCGTCACGCCCGAGCGCGAGATCGGCGGGGTGCTCGACAACGTCATCGGCAAGGCGCGCAACCGCGTCATCGTCGCGTCCTTCGCCAGCCACGTGCACCGCATCCAGCAGGTCGTCGACGTGGCGCAGAAGTACAACCGCAAGGTCTGCTTCGTCGGCCGCTCGATGGTGCGCAACATGCAGATCGCGCAGGACCTGGGCTACCTGACGGTGCCCGACAACGTGGTCGTCGAGATGGATCAGGCCGCGAACCTGCCCGGCAACCGCCTGGTGCTGATCTCCACCGGTTCCCAGGGTGAGCCGCTCTCGGCGCTGGCCAGGATGGCACGTGGCGACCACCGCCAGATCAACATCCGCGCCGACGACCTGATCGTGCTGGCCTCCTCGCTGATCCCCGGCAACGAGAACTCGGTGTTCGCGGTGGTCAACGGCCTGGCCCGGCTCGGCGCCACCGTCATCACCCAGCAGAACGCGAAGGTGCACGTCTCCGGGCACGCCTCCGCCGGTGAGCTGCTGTACCTGTACAACGCGGTGCGCCCGACCAATGCCATGCCGGTGCACGGCGAGTGGCGGCACCTGCGCGCCAACGCCGCGCTCGCGGTGGCCACCGGCGTGCCGGAGGAGCGGGTCGTGCTGGCCGAGGACGGCGTAGTGGTCGACCTGGTCGACGGCATCGCCTCCATCGTCGGCCGGGTGCCGGTCGGGCACGTCTACGTCGACGGTCTCTCGGTCGGCGACGTCGGCGAGTCGACCCTGTCGGACCGCCTGGTCCTCGGCGAGGGCGGCTTCATCTCGATCACCGTCGTCATCGACTCGACCACCGGCAAGGCGGTCAGCACCGAGCTCAACGGCCGCGGCTTCTCCGACGACCCGACCGCGCTCAACGGCGCGAACGAGCTGGTGGAGTCCGAGCTGCTGCGGCTGGCCGGCGAGGGCATCACCGACACCCACCGCATCGCCCAGGGCGTGCGCCGGGTGGTCGGCCGCTGGGTCGCCGACACCTACCGCCGCCGCCCGATGATCGTGCCGACGGTCATCGGCGTCTGATCCACCCAGGACACGAGAACCGCCGGGTGACATCGTCACCCGGCGGTTCGTCGTTCGTGGGTCAGGCTTGGCAGGCCGCGGAGTCGAGCTTCGCCGACTTCACGATGTTGCAGGCGAAGGTGTGCGAGACCTTCCAGGAATCGTCCTCGGCGACGAAGTCGACGAAGGCGTCCTGCACCGGCTTGCCGTCGATGGTGACGTCGGCGTCGGCCTTGAGCTTGCCGTCGGCGGGCTCGCCGACCTTGGTGATCGCGACGGTCACCTTGTTCTTGTTCGCGGCGTCGACGAACTTGTCGACCAGCATCGGATCCTGATCGGCGTCCTCGATGTAGATCTTCTTCTCGTCACCGGTGAGCTTGCCCGCCAGCGCCTTGTTGATCCGGCTGTTGAGCTCCTCGGCGGTCGGCTTGGGCAGGTTGGGCGGGGTGGTGACGGCGAGGTCGCCGCCCTCTTCCTTGCCCTGCTTGGTGCTGCCCGATTCGAAGCCGGCGCCCGCGGCGGTCGTGCTGCTCGCGCCCGCGCTCGACGAGGCGGTGTCGCTGCCGCACGCGCTGAGCCCGAGGGCCGCGACGATCGCGACGAGGACGGCGGCGGTCTTCATTGGACGGTTGTTCACTGCAACTCCCCAGATGCTGTTCGGAGACGGGTCGGGCTAGAGCTGGTAACCGCTGGTGCAGTTCCAGTGCTTGATGGCGGCGTTGCCCGGATTGTTGTTCAGCGCTTCGCGTTTGGCGCCGCCGATGGTCGACGCGGAGCCGTAGCTCCACCAGCCGCGCGAGATCGCGATCGCGCCACAGCCGTTGCGGTAGGACACCTTCACATCGCACCCGCCGCCTCCTCCACCGCGGCGGCAGGCCGCCATCGCGCCCGCCTCCGCGTCGGCATAGCTGCCGTAGTCGGTGGCGTACCCGTAGACCCCCGGTTTGACCGACACCGCGATGGCGCCGTAGTAGCTCCCTTGCGCGTTGGCCGGAGCGATGTGGCCCGCGACCAAGGCCGCGGTCGTCGCGCCGAAAACGGCAACGCTGGTGAGCATTCTCTTCACGTGTAGCTTCCCCTTCACGAGCTGCGGGTCATCGACCCGATCGAGCGCAGTCAACGTAACGGCCCGATCGTCGCGCGCGCCAGCGATCCGGCGCCGAAACGGCCGAATTGCAGGGGTTCGACAAGGATTCGATAAGCCACGGGCCGCGAAACGCGGTCGCGCGCGAGTTCTCCCCGTCCCGACCGGGGCCCCGCGACCTGCGACTCCGGGTGAGATCAGCGTCGCAACCGGGGTGGGACCAGTGTTGCGGATGGTCCGGACGGGGCCTGAGCGGCTAGCCTGATGGTCATGGCAGGTAAGTCCCGCAGCACCACGACCTCTCGGGCGCGGGCGGGATCGAGCCGGGGGCAGACGCCGCCGCCGCGATCTCGTTCCACGACACCGCGAGCGTCGGCGGCGCCACGCGGGCGCACCGCCCCCGCCCGCAGACCCGTCAAACGCGCGTCGAACACCGCGCCGCTGGCCGTGATCGGGCGCGGCGTCGGCAGCGGCTGGACCATGCTGGCCCGCGGCGTCGGCGCCACCACCCGCACGCTGAGCCGGGCGGGCGAGATCGAGCACGGGCACCGGCGCGACGGCATCGGCCTGGCGCTCATCGCGGTGAGCGCGATCATCGCCGCCGCCATGTGGCTCTCGGCGGGCGGCCCGGTCGGCCGTTTCCTCGAAGACGTCGTGCGCGCCATCGCGGGGACGGCGGGCGGATTGGCGCCGCTGCTGTTCATCGCGCTCGCCGTGGTGCTGATGCGCACCGAGCCGCACCCGGAGATCCGCCCCCGGCTGGTGCTGGGCGGCTCGCTCGTCGTGCTGCCCGCGCTCGGCATCTGGCACCTGGCCGCCGGGTCACCCACCGACGCGCAGGGGCGCTCGCGGGCGGCGGGCATCCTCGGCTACGCCATCGGCGGCCCGCTCGGGCAGGGCCTCACGCCCTGGCTGGCGCTGCCGATCCTGTTGCTGGCCATGGTGTTCGGCGTGCTGCTGCTCACCGGGACGACGGTGCGCGAGGTGCCCGCGGCGCTGCGGGAGTACTTCGGCCTCGGCGAACACGGTGACGACGACGATCCCTACGATCCGGCCAACTACGACGACGACGGTTTCCCGCTGCACCGCAACCGCACCCGTCGGCGCGGTCGGACCCCCGACGACAACTACCCGACCGACGAATTCGGCGGCTCCGACGCGCGCACCGAATCGCTCGGCGAACCGCCGTTGCGCGAGGCGAAGCAGCTGCAGCTCGACGAGGAACCGCCCGCGCCCGAACCCGCGCCCAAGCCGGCCCGCAAGCGTCCGCCCGCCAAGGTCGTCGACCAGACCCCGCCGCCGCCCGCGGCGCCGGAGTTCGTCACCGACCGGGTCGTCGACGGCGACTACACGCTGCCGCCGCTGACACTGCTGCTCGACGGTGAACCGCCCAAGAAGCGTTCGGCCGCCAACGAATCGATGATCGAGGCGATCACCGAGGTGCTGGTGCAGTTCAAGATCGACGCGGCGGTCACCGGTTTCGTGCGCGGCCCGACGGTCACCCGCTACGAGGTGGAGCTGGGCCCCGGCGTCAAGGTAGAGAAGATCACCGCGCTGGCCCGCAACCTCGCCTACGCGGTCGCGACCGAGAACGTGCGCCTGCTCGCGCCGATCCCCGGCAAGTCCGCGGTCGGCATCGAGGTGCCCAACTCCGACCGCGAGCTGGTGCGCCTGGCCGACGTGCTCAAGTCGCCGCACACCCGCAACGACCACCATCCGCTGGTGATCGGCCTCGGCAAGAACATCGAGGGTGAGTTCGTCTCGGCGAACCTGGCCAAGATGCCGCACCTGCTGGTGGCCGGTTCCACCGGTTCCGGCAAGTCGAGCTTCGTCAACTCGATGCTGGTCTCGCTGCTGCACCGGGCGACCCCGGACGAGGTCAGGATGATCCTGATCGACCCGAAGATGGTGGAACTCACGCCGTACGAGGGTATTCCGCACCTGATCACGCCCATCATCACCCAGCCGAAGAAGGCCGCCGCCGCGCTGGCCTGGCTGGTCGAGGAGATGGAACAGCGCTATCAGGACATGCAGGCCAACAAGGTCCGCCACATCGACGACTTCAACAAGAAGGTCAAGTCGGGCCAGATCACCGCGCCGCTGGGCAGCGAGCGGGTGTACCGGCCCTACCCGTACATCCTGGCCATCGTCGACGAGCTCGCCGACCTGATGATGACCGCGCCACGCGACGTCGAGGACGCGATCGTGCGGATCACCCAGAAGGCCCGCGCCGCCGGTATCCACCTGGTGCTGGCGACCCAGCGCCCCTCGGTGGACGTGGTCACCGGCCTGATCAAGACCAACGTGCCCTCGCGGCTGGCCTTCGCGACCTCCTCGCTCACCGACTCGCGCGTCATCCTCGACCAGCCCGGCGCGGAGAAACTGATCGGCATGGGCGACGGCCTGTTCCTGCCGATGGGCGCGGGCAAGCCGACCCGGCTGCAGGGCGCGTTCATCTCCGACGAGGAGATCCACGCGGTCGTCGAGTTCAGCAAGACCCAGGCCGAACCGGAGTACCAGGAGGGCGTGACCGCCGCCAAGGCAGGCGAGGTCAAGGACGTCGATCCCGATATCGGCGACGACATGGACGTGCTGTTGCAGGCCGTGGAACTCGTGGTCACCTCGCAGTTCGGCTCCACCTCGATGCTGCAGCGCAAGCTGCGCGTCGGGTTCGCCAAGGCGGGCCGGTTGATGGACCTGATGGAGACGCGCGGCGTCGTCGGGCCCAGCGAGGGCTCGAAGGCGCGCGACGTGCTGATCAAGCCCGACGAGCTGGACGGCTTGCTGTGGTCGATCCGGGGTGGCGACCCCGGCGGCGCCGAGGACGAGTAGGTCGAACGCACGCCGGTCTGCGCGCGATACTGGTTTGCTCTGACCGTGCCGGGAGTAGTCGGCGACGAACGAGGAGGGACCGTGGCTCACCGCGGAGTCGAACCGCGCGTCCGGGCCTTATGAGAGCCCGTCGGCACCTGCGTGAGCCGGGAGTGGTGAACGGTTCCCT
This sequence comes from Nocardia sp. NPDC050718, assembly GCF_040654235.1. Classification (NCBI taxonomy): domain Bacteria; kingdom Bacillati; phylum Actinomycetota; class Actinomycetes; order Mycobacteriales; family Nocardiaceae; genus Nocardia; species Nocardia sp. NPDC050718. The sequence continues at coordinate 264,110 of NZ_JBFAHQ010000002.1, forward strand.
CGGCGAGAGTCGAACTCGCACTTGCCGGTACCTGAGACCGGTGCCTCTGCCAGTTGGGCTACGAGGGAATGGCTGATCGCCCCGGGCCGCGCTGCGGCGGGCTGGGGTACGTGACAGGACCGCGAGCGGTCGGCTCGCGCGTGGGGGAGGGGTGCCTAGCGGCTCAGCGCCGGACGATGCCGGTCAGCAGTCGCCGCGGGCGCTCGAAAAGCGCTGCGGCAGCACGGCACCCAGGGGTAGCCGGTGCATCTCGACACGGCGTTCGTACTTCGCGGTGGATCCGTTCACGGCTAGCTCCTCTCGGGTACCGATGGGGTGACGATGCGTCGACGGTAGCAGCGGTCGGCGCCCGGCGAAACGGATTTTTCCGACGCGCCGACCGGCCCGTGCGCAGGTCAGGGCGCGTGTGTGTGAAATCATGACGAGCAAGCATTCCGCAAAATCAACTGAAACGGACATTTCGGGCATGATGGACCGCATGAACTTCATCGATCGGACCACCACATGCAGGTGACCACGCTCGAGTGGGTGATCACCGGTCTGGTGATCCTCGGCTTGTTCGTCTTCGACTTCTTCGCCCATGTGCGCACGCCGCACGAACCGACCTTCAAGGAATCGGGCTTCTGGTCGGCCGTCTACATCACCCTGGCGCTGCTGTTCGGCCTGGTCGTCGCCTGGAAATGGGGCGGCACCTACGCCGGGGAGTACTACGCGGGCTTCGTCACCGAGAAAGCGCTCTCGGTGGACAACCTGTTCATCTTCCTGATCATCATGAGCACCTTCGCCGTGCCGCGGATCTACCAGCAGAAGGTGCTGTTGATCGGCATCGTGCTGGCGCTGGTGATGCGCGGTGTGTTCATCGCTGTCGGCGCGGCCGCGATCAACGCGTTCAGCTGGGTGTTCTACCTGTTCGGCGCGTTCCTGATCTACACCGCGGTGAACCTGCTGCGCGAGAGCGGGCACGAGGTCGAACACGAGGAACGACGCGACAGCCGGATCGTCGCGCTGGCCAAGCGGGTGCTGCCCACCACCGACCAGTACGACGGCGACAAGCTCGTCACCCGGATCGACGGCAAACGTGTGGTGACCCCGCTGCTGCTGGCGCTGCTGGCCATCGGCTTCGCCGACCTGCTCTTCGCGCTGGACTCGATTCCGGCCATCTACGGCCTCACCGAACAGCCTTACCTGGTGTTCACGGCCAATGCCTTCGCGCTGATGGGCCTGCGGCAGCTGTACTTCCTCATCGGCGGCCTGCTGGACCGCCTGGTGTACCTGTCCTACGGCCTGTCCGCCATCCTGGCGTTCATCGGCGTCAAGCTCGTGCTGCACGCGCTGCACGAGAACACGCTGCCGTTTATCAACGGCGGTGAGCACGTGAACGTGCCGGAGATCTCCACCGTGCTCTCGCTGAGCGTGATCATCGGCATCCTGGTGATCGCCACGGTGGCGAGTCTGCTCAAGACCCGTCGCACCACCTCCTCCTGACCGCGCGCTGCCCGGAACCACCGTGGTTCCGGGCAGCGCTGTGTCAGCGGCCGGTCACTCGGCGAAGGCGCCCATCACCGGCTGCCATTCGACGACCCGCACGGCCTCGATCAGGCCCAGCTTCGCGAACGGGTCCTCGGTCAGCAGCGTGGTCAGCGCCTGCGCGTCCGCGGCGCGGAAGATCAGCAGCGCGCCGGTACCGTCCGGGTACGGGCCGCTGGTGAGCACCGTGCCCACGTCGACGAGCGCGTTGAGCCACCCGCGATGCTCGGGACGATTGGTCGCCCGGTCGGCCGCGGTGGCCTCGGTGTAGGTGTAGTGGACGGCGAAGATCGGCACTTCTCGATCGCTTTCTCGCGGTGGACTTGCGGATATTCAGAGAGTCAGCAGCATGCGGGTGTTGCCGAGGGTGTTCGGCTTGACGTAGCTCAGGTCGAGGAACTCCGCGACACCGGTGTCGTAGGACCGGCACATCTCGGCGTACACCTCGGCGGTGACGGGCGTGCCGTCGATCTCGACGAATCCGTGCCTGCCGAAGAAGTCCACCTCGAAGGTCAGCACGAACAGCCGCTGCAACTGCAGCTCGCGCGCGACCGCGACCAGCCGCTCGACGACGGCGCCACCGACCCCGCGGCCCTTCACCACCGGATCGACCGCGACGGTGCGCACCTCGCCCAGATCGGCCCACAGCACGTGCAGGGCGCCGCAGCCGACGACCTGTCCGTCGAGCTCGGCCACCCAGAACTCCTGGACGGACTCGTACAGCGTGACCAGGTTCTTCTCCAGCAGGATGCGGCCCGCGTACTCGTCGACCAGACGCTTGATCTCGGGGACGTCCGAGGTTCGGGCTCGTCGCACGACCACGCCGGAAACAGGCGCCGCGGAGGGCGCGACAGGATGCGCGTCGCTGGTCGAACCACCCAGTGGTCCCCGTGAGGTCATGGGGTGCACAGTAGTCGGCCGGGTTACCGATAGTCTGAACATGTGCCGCACATCCTGTCGTTCCGCTCACCGCATCGCGCCGGGCTCGACGACCGGATCGGACGGCATTGCCCACGCGAGCAAACCGCGCGCGAAACGGGTGGATTTCGGCGCAGTGCCGGTGAGTGCCGAGAGGGCGGGGCATGAGCGTGCGACCCGAAGAGATCGACCGCGGGTGGGAGGCGGCCACGGCGCCGCGGGTGGTGCCGGATCGCGCCGAGGCGCAGGTTCCCGTCTTGAATATCGCGAACGTGCTGACCATCGCGCGTATCGTGCTGGTCCCGCTGTTCGTGCTGGCGCTGTTCGCCGAGGGCGGGCACGACACCCGCTGGCGGATCATCGCGGCCGCGGTGTTCGGGCTGGCGGCGATCACCGACCGCTTCGACGGGCAACTGGCCCGCAAATACGGTTTGGTGACCGATTTCGGCAAGCTGGCCGACCCCATCGCGGACAAGGCGCTGATCGGTTCGGCGCTGATCGGGCTGTCGATCCTGGGTGATCTGCCGTGGTGGATCACCGTGGTCATCGTGGGGCGCGAGCTCGGGATCACCCTGCTGCGGCTGGTCGTGGTCCGGCACGGGGTGATCCCGGCGGGCCGCGGCGGCAAGCTCAAGACGCTGGTGCAGTCGATCGCCATCGCGCTGCTGCTGTTGCCGCTCTCGGGCGCCTTCGCCACCGCGGGCATGGTGCTGATGTACGTGGCCGTCGCGCTGACGGTGGTCACCGGCCTGGACTACGTCGGCCAGGCGGCCCGCCTGTGGCTGGCAGGGAGACGCGCGCGCGGCGAGTCCCGCTCGTGAGCGATCCGCTCGTCGGCGGCGCGCCGGTCGCCGAGCTGGTCGGGGCCTTGGCCGCGGCCGGTCAGACCGTCGCCACCGCCGAATCGCTGACCGCGGGCCTGCTGGCCGCCACGGTGGCCGGGGTGCCGGGTGCCAGCGCGGTGCTGCGGGGTGGGCTGATCGTGTACGCGACCGACCTGAAGAACCATCTGGCCTGCGTCGACGACGACGTCCTTCGGGTCGACGGTCCGGTGGCCGCGTCGACCGCCGAGCAGCTCGCCGTGGGGGCCAGACAGCGCTGTGGCGCCGACTGGGGTGTCGGCCTGACCGGGGTCGCCGGACCCGATTCCCAGGACGGGCACCCGGTCGGGACGGTATACCTCGGATTGGCCGGTCCACGGCACAGTGAGGTGGTCCGGTTGAAACTCGACGGCGACCGGTGGACGATCAGGATCGGTGCGGTGCACAGCGCGGTGCGGGAGTTGCTGCGCTGTGTGACGACGAACTAGCCGCGTCCGGGAACCACCGGCCGATGCTCGACGTTGTGCCAGAAAGAGGTGAGCACCGCTACGGCGGTGACACGAGGTGGAGGAGAACGAGATGACGCTGCTGCGGGAGGCAATCGGGGACAGTCTGCGGCGTGCGCGTCTCGCCCAGCATCGAACGCTGCGCGAGGTGTCGACCTCGGCGCGGGTGAGCCTCGGCTATCTGTCGGAAGTGGAGCGCGGCCGCAAGGAAGCCTCCAGTGAACTGCTCGCCGCCATCTGCGAGGCACTGGACGTGCCGCTGTCGCGGGTGCTGTGGGACGTGAGCACCATCATGGCCGGCGCCGACGGCTCCGCGCCGCGCGAGCCCGCGCTGACCGGCCCCGCCGCCGAGCGCGAGGCCACCGCTGCCGAGCCCGCGGCCGCCGAACCCGCCGCCGTGCCGGAGCAGGCCGCCACGGCGAGCGCGTCGGCCGAGCAGGGCGCCCGGATCGGCATCGCCGAGGACACCCGCATCGTCATCCCGGCGCCCAGGGCCGAGATGCTGGTACTGGTGAAGGGAATGTGACGCGGCGAACCACGTGCCCGACGCGCGAGACGCTGCACACAGCTGGTGAGAACGGATAGATTCTCATCAGGCGTCGATCGGGCCGGTCGCACCGGCCCGGGTGCCGCATGGTGAAGGATAAGCACATATCTGGTGCGTGACGGTCGCGCACCACCAGTCGCACGAGCGACGCACAGATGGAGGCGGGATCAATCGATGGCTAATCCGTTCGTGAAGGCCTGGAAGTACATGATGGCCCTCTTCGACTCCAAGATCGAGGAGCATGCGGATCCGAAGGTCCAGATTCAGCAGGCTATCGAGGAGGCGCAGCGTCAGCACCAGGCGCTGTCGCAGCAGGCGGCGTCGGTGATCGGTAACCAGCGTCAGCTGGAGATGAAGCTGAACCGCCAGCTCGACGAGGTCGAGAAGCTCAACGCCAACGCCCGGCAGGCCGTCACGCTGGCCGATCAGGCGGCCGCCGCGGGTGACACCGAGAAGGCGATCCAGTACACCAACGCCGCCGAGGCGTTCGCCGCCCAGCTGGTCACCGCCGAGCAGTCGGTGGAAGACCTCAAGGTGCTGCACGACCAGTCCCTGCAGGCCGCCGCGCAGGCCAAGAAGGCGGTCGAGCAGAACGCGATGATGTTGCAGCAGAAGGTGGCCGAGCGCACCAAGCTGCTCAGCCAGCTCGAGCAGGCCAAGATGCAGGAGCAGGTCTCGGCCTCGCTGCAGCAGATGGACTCCACCCTGTCCGCGCCCGGTTCCACGCCCAGCCTCGACGCGGTGCGCGACAAGATCGAGCGTCGCTACGCCGATGCGCTCGGTGCCGCCGAGCTGGCGCAGAACACGGTGCAGGGCCGGATGATGGAGGTCCAGCAGGCCAGCATCCAGATGGCGGGCCACAGCAAGCTCGAGCAGATCCGCGCCTCGATGCGCGGTGACGCGCTGCCCACCGGCAACAACGCCGCGGCGATCGATCCGGCGCAGCAGCAGCCCGCGCAGGCGCCGCAGATCAACAAGGGCCAGGCCGCCCAGCAGTAGGTGGTACCGGCCCACGCGGGTTCGCGGACGCGGGTCGGGCACCGTTGCTTGCTCGTTCGACGGCGACGCAACGGAGCCCGACCGGCGATCGGCCGCGAACCGGTGACCGCGTGGGCGCCGCCGCCGCGCTGGTCCCCGGTGCGGTGGTGGCAACTTGTCGTCGTCTGCTGCGACACTGGTCCGTGGCGACGAAAGGATGAGGGATGAGCGGGAGAACACGGCGCGAACGAGCCGAGATCGTCGATCCGGCGGCGCCGGTGGGGCCCACCGTGTCCGGTGGGGTGCCCGCTACCCTGCGCGAGGTCGGTGAACAGGCGATGGTGGCGGTGCGCCGCTGGGCCGATCCGCGCGAGAAGGAATTGCGCCGCAGGCGCCGCGCCCGTCGGCGCAGCTTCCAGCTCGGCACCGCCACGGGCATCACCACCGTCGGGGCGGTGGGTCTGGCCGTGGTGTCGGCGCCCGCCTGGGCGGTCGTCGTGATCGGTGGTGGCGCGGTCGCTTTCGTGACCGGGACCGCGTTGAGCGCGCGCCGGTATCTGCAATTGCGCGGTCAGCCGTTGCCGCAGGCGGCCTTCGTCGCCCGCAAGACCCCGGGCCTGCGCTCGGTGGCGCGCGGTCCGATCCAGCGCCTGATCCGCGCCGAACGCGCGTTGCACGGGCTCGGCGCCCAGATCGCCCGCACCCGCCGACTGCCCGAGGACGAACTGCGCGACCTGCTCGAGACGGCCCGCTCCGGCGCGGCCGCCCTGCACGCGCTGGCCACCGACATCATGGCGATGGAGCAGGCCGCCGACACCGTCGGCCGGGCCAATCCCGATACCGTTGCCGCGCTGAAGGTCACCGTCAACGGGGTGCTCGCGCGGCTGGAACACGGTGTCATGGAATACGAAGAGCTCGTCGCCGCGGCGGCGCGCATTCTCGCCGTCCCCGAGGACACCGTGGTCGCCTACCAGTTCAACGGCATCGTCGCGGATCTGCGCGAAGCCGCCGACCGGCTCGACGGCTGGGCCCAGGCGCTCACCGACCTGGCCGACCGCCCCGTCACCGGCCCGCGCTAGGCCGCGGGCGCACAACGACTTCCGGCCCCGGCGCCCTCGGCGTCGGGGCCGAGTCGGCTCAGGCGATGGTCTGGCGCAGGGCGTCGAGTTCGGCGCCGCGCGGGTTCGCCACCGTGGAGGACGCCGGACTGTCGAAGATCCGCACCTGCTTGCTCGCGCTGTCGAACGCAGGCCACCCCGGGTCGCCGTCGGTCGCGAATCGCACCCAGGCCGCGTGGATTTCGTCGGCCAGTGCCTGCGGCGGGTGCGGACCGGTCAGCGCGTGCGCCCCGGCGAGCGCGTCGAAGACGAACGGAACCTCGAGCACGTGGCAGGCGCCGAGGCCGGGAAGATCGGTGGGCCAGGCGAATTCGTACACATGGGTGGGCGCGCCCGCGGCATTGGCCTCGGCGAAGTCGACCGTGCCCGCCCGGAAGCACCAGTCGGTGAGGATCGCGTTGAAGATCTCGGCCGGGCCCGCGTCGGGGCGCTGCGCCGAATACGTCTGCGCCACCGCCGGATCGATGCCGTAGCGGGTGAGCACGAACGGCAGCGTGTCGGCGGTGACGGCCGCGGTGATGCCGGTCGGGACGGTGAAGAACCGGAACTCGTCGGCGGTGGTGCCCGCGATGAGCGGTACCGCGCGGTCGGGGTTCGCGGCCAGCACCGCCGTCGGCGCGCCGGGGACGATGTCGTCGTCGATCACCGGGAACAGGCTCATGATGCCCATGCCCTGCTCGACCACCGACGCGCCCCAGCGCCGGGGGTCGGGATCCGTCATCACCGCGAGGGCAACGGCGTTCTGCGCGGCGCGCAACTCGTCGGGGCCGAGCCCGCCGAAATCGGCGGCGGTCGGGGCGATGCCCAGTTCCGCGGCCAGCGCGGCGGACACCCTGCGGGCGTCGTCGGCGTCGGCGGCGACCGCGCCGTTGCCGCTCTGCATGATCGCGCGGCGGAACAGCCCGGTCGACTGCGGCGCGGCGATCAGCGCCGCCACGCTCATCCCACCCGCCGATTCGCCGAAGACGGTGACATTGTCCGGATCGCCACCGAAGGCGGCGATATTGTCGCGGACCCAGCGCAGCGCGAAGATCTGATCGTGGAGGCCGCGATTGAGCGGGGCGCCCTCGAGCACGGCGAAGCCGGAGATCCCGAGCCGGTAGTTGATCGACACCAGCACCACGCCGTCGCGCGCGAACGCGGTGCCGTCGTAGATGGCGCGCGCGTTCGACCCGCGCACGAACGCGCCACCGTGGATCCACACCAGCACCGGCAGCCCGCTCGCGCCCGGATCCGGCGTCCACACATTCGCGTTGAGGTACTCGTCGCCGGGAATGCCGTCGCTGCCGATCAGCGCGTGGATCGGCGCCGGATAGGGCGACTGCGCGCAGGTCCCGCCCATCGCCGTCGCCTCGCGCACCCCGTCCCAGGCGGGCGCCGGCGCGGGCAGCTGGAAACGTCGCGCGCCGACCGGCGCCGCCGCGAAGGGGACCCCGAGAAATCGGGTGACGCCCGCGTCGGTCCGGCCGCGCACCGCGCCGCTAGCGATGGTGACGATGGGTTCCATGGACTCCTCCTCGCTCACGCCCCGAGTATGGCCGGACGCGCCGCACGCCGTCAGCCGTTCGGCGCAGACATGCGCAGGGTGATCCGGTCACCGCGCATCCGGACGAACTCCAGGCAGGCCGGGTGGCCGTCGCTGAGCCGGGTGATCCGCTGCAGCACCAGCAGCGCACCGCCGGGCGGCAGCCCGAGCAGCGCGGCGGAGTTGTCGTCGGCGGTGACGGCATCGAGGTTGATCGAGACGGTGGTCAGCCGGTCGTCGGCGGCCCGCTCGATCAGGGCGAACAGGTCCTCGGTCTCCAGATCGGCGTGCAGCAGCGCGGTGCCGATGTCGAGTGGCAGGTAGGTGAGGTCGAGGGAGATCGGCTCGCCGTCGAGGCGGCGCAGCCGCTCGATGTAGCAGACGTGCTCGTCGGGACCGAGGCCGAGCGCGCTCGTCACCGCCGTCGGCGGCCGGACCTGCCCGGCGGTCCGGACCTCGTTGACGAGGGTCCCGTGTCCGCGCAGCGACGCGGCCAGCCCACGGGTGGCGGCGATGGTGTGCTCGAGCTTCGGGCGGCGCACCACCGTGCCGATGCCGGGAAACCGGTCGACCAGGCCCTCGCGCCGCAGGATCTCGAGTGCCTCGCGGATACTGTTGCGCGACACGCTGAATTCGCGTTGCAGCACCGCCTCGGCGGGCAGCTTGGTCGCGATGGTGCCCTGGGCGATCTGGCGGCGCAGCACATCGGCGACCTGCCTGGCCCGATCCGAGCGCAGCCGACGGCCGGGGTGCGCGCGGATCGGGTCGGGCTGGTGGGTCACGCGCCGAGCATACGCAGCCTCACCTGGACGGACGCAGATACCGGCCGATGGCGGCGGCCAAGGCGTCGACCGCGAACTCCATGGTGGCGACGCCGATGCTCTCGTCGTAGACCGCCCAGCCGTCGTCGCCGGGGCCGAAGGTGACCGCCGGGATGCCCGCGTGCCGGAAGCGGATGGTGTCGCAGTAGGCGGGTTTGGCGTAGGTGCGGACCTCACCGCCGCCCGCGTCCCGGTAGCCGGCGCGCAGCGCCGCCACGATCGGTTCGTCCGCGTCGAGGGGCACCGTGCCGGGGACGAAGGTCGGCCCGGGGGCGTAGGCGACGTGCACGTCGGTGCCCGGGGTCGGATGGGCGCGGGCGATGTCGTCGACGCGTTGCAGCAGCTCGGCGCGATTCACCTCGGGACCGAGTCCGACGATGGCGATCCGCGCCGACGCGGTGAGCGGGGTGAACTGGGCCATGCCCGCCTCGCCCGCGTCCAGCCCGACGACGCTGTGTCCCCAGCCCGCGGGCAACCCCGACAGCCCGGCCAGTACGGCGAGCAGGGCGTGCGCGGCATTGATGCCGGTGTCGGGCCGCCAGATGTGGCTGGACCGCCCGGTGACCGCGATGTCGACGAGCGCGTGGCCGGTGTGCTGGGTGGCCACCGCCACGCCGGTACCGGTGTCGTCGGTCCAGGCGGTCGGCTCGACGGTGATGCTCGCGTCCGCCCGCAGCCCCTGCTGCTCGAGCAGATACAGCGCGCCCTCGACGCCGTTGCGTTCCTCGTCGACGGTGAGCGCGACCACCAGCGTGCCGGTCTCCGGCGGCGTGGCGCACACCAGTGCGACCGCGCGCAGCAGCGTCGCCAGATTGCCCCTGGTGTCGGAGGTGCCGCGCGCGTACACCCGGCCGTCGTCGACGACGGCGCGGAAGGGGTTGTCGCACTTGGCCCATCGGCTGGGCGGCCCGGAGGGATAGGTATCGAGATGGTCGTTCAGCAACAGCGTCGGCCCCGGCCCGAACACCTTGGTGGCGATCAGGTTGGCGCGCGTCGTGGTGCGGCCGACGAGACGGGTCGCGAAGCCGAGTTCGTCGAGCAACGGGGCGATCTCGCGCGCCGCCCTGGTCTCCTCGGGCGGCCGCGCCGGACCGTCGAGGCTGTTCTCGCACCAGGGCTGACCGGCGGGGACCAGCAGCTCGACGAGTTCGGTGACGCTCAGGGCGGACAGGCGAGGGGTGTGCACGGTGGTCACGTCAGCGACTCCAGATGTTCGGTGAGAGCGGTGCGCAGTGCGGGCCCGGTCAGGCCACGCGACACCGCGACGGTGAGGAACACCCGCACCTGGTGCGGGGTGATGCGGTCGGCGAGCAGGACACCCGCCTCGACGAGCAGGCCACCGCCGCCGCGATAGCCGTAGACCGCGGCGGTGCGGCTGTCGGCGGCCCGGGTGGCGACCACCACCAGGGTGCCCGCGGCGGCGAGCTCGGCCGCGGCGGCCGCGAGGGCCGGTGGCAGGTTGCCCGCCCCGTTGCCCGCGACGACCACGGCGTCGCCACCGGCCGCGACGGCGCGCAGCGCGGTGTCGTCGGCCGCCATCGACGCGCCGACCAGCGGAACCCGGGCGATGACGGCGCCCGGTGCGCCCAGGGTGGTGGCCGGCGCGGGCGCGGGCTGCTCGACCGCTATCGCGGTGCCCGTGACGACGCCCAGCGCGGCCCGTCCCGGGGTCGCGAAGGCCGCGAGCCCGGTGCCGGACACCTTCTGCACCCCGCGTCCGAGCCAGAGCGCGCCGGCGAAGGCCACGACCGGCTCGGTGGACACCGGTGTCGCCACGGCGGCCACGGCGGCGCGCAGATTGGCGAGCGCGTCGCTGCCCGGTTCGCCGCCCGGGGTCATCGAACCGGTCACCACCACGGGCACGGTCCACGGTCCGGTGTAGGTGAGCCAGGCGGCGACCTCCTCGATCGAGTCGGTGCCGGTGGTGACGATCAGGCCGCCGCTGCCCCCGGCCACGGCGGCCGTCATCGCGGCGTGCAGGGCCCGCAGGTGCGTGAAGTCGACCTCCGAGCCGCCGACCCGGGCGATCTCGACGGCGGTCACGGGCGGGGTGCCGCCGAGCAGCCCGGCGACACCGTCGGCGTCGAGGGTGGGCACGGCGAGCCCGTCGACCAGCCGCATGCTGATCGTGCCGCCGAGGGTGAACAGGGTGGGCGCGCTCATGACTGCGGCAGCGCGCTCGGGTCGAGCAGGCGCGGGTAGTCGGCGGCGGGAACCGCCGGGTCCAGGTAGTTCCTCGATCGCGCCCAGGTGGCCAGCGCGTCGAGGTTGCCGGCGAGTTCCGGTCGCAGCTGCAGCGTGAAGTCGAACTCGCCCAGCACCTTCGCCACCAGCGCGGGCGCCAGCTTCGTCGCGTCGGCGACCGCGGTGGTCGCGGCGGGGTCGTGCGCGGCGAGGGCGGCGCTCGCCTCGGCGACGGCGTCGAAGAACTTCCGGAACGTCGCCGCCTTCTGCTGCGCGACGGCGGCCTGGGTCAGGTACAGGCTGTGCTGGCGGTAGGGGTCGGTGGTCACGTCCAGCTCGACCGCGTCCGCGCCGAGCACCTCCACCGCCTGGGCCTGGTAGGGCTGGAAGATCGAGACGGCGTCGACGTCGCCCTTGGCGATCGCCGTGGTGATCGCCGCGGGCGCCACCTGGACCAGTTCGGCGTCGACCCCGGCACTGGTCAGGGCCTTGGCCGCGAAGTAGGCCGCGCTGGTGCCGAGGGGGGTGCCGATCTTCTTACCCGCCAGCTGGTTCAGGTTCTCGATCCCGCGGCGTGCCACGATCCGCGAGCCCATCCAGCGCGACCCGTCGGCCACCACCCGCAGCTCGTTCGACTTGGCCAGCGCGCTCGCGGTGGGCACGTCGGCGGCGGTGGTGATGTCGACCTGGCCGCCCTGCAACGCCTGCAAGGCCTGCACACCGGTGGCGAAGTTGACCACCCGCACCGTCACTCCGTGCCGGGTGAAGGCTCCGCTCTGCTGGGCGACCGGGATCTGCGCCCACGACGGGTCGACGACGAAGCCGACGGTGAGTGTGTCGGCGCCGGTGGATGTTTCGCCCGCGCAGGCCGACAGGGACAGGGCCGCGGTGGCGGCGACGAGCAGAGCCGCGCAGGCTCTGCGCAGTGGTCCGGACATGGGTGACCTCCGAAAGTGGTTCCGAGTGAAGAGAAGCGAGTCAGTGCGGGAGCAGATCGTCCGCGTCGTCGCGCAATTCGGCGTGCAGCCTGCGGCGCAGGGCGCTGTAGCCGGGCAGCTCGGCGAGGCGGTCGGCCGGGCGCGGGCGGGGGAGCGGATTGTCGATGCGGGCGCGGATCCGGCCCGCGCCGAGGACGACGATGTGGTCGGCGAGCCGGATCGCCTCATCCACGTCGTGCGTCACGAACAGCACCGTGCGCCCCGAACTCGACCACAGCTCGGTCACCAGATCCTGCATGTGCAGCCGGGTCTGGGCGTCGAGCGCGGCGAACGGCTCGTCCATGAGCATCACCTCGGGCTCGCCGGCCAGCATCCTGGCCACGCCGACCCGCTGCCGCATTCCGCCCGAGAGCTGGTGCGGCCGACGGGTGGCGACCTCGGCGGGCAGGTGCACATCGGCGAGCAGTCGTGCGATGCGGGCCGGGCGGGCGCGGCGCGGGACACCGGCGGCGCCGAGCACGAAGTCGAGATTGGCCCGCACGCTGCACCACGGGAAGAGCACGTCGCGCTGGAACACCACCCCGCGGCGCGGTGCGGGCCCGGTGATCGGCACGCCGTCCTCGGTGACCACCCCGGCGGTCGGCAGCCGCAGCCCGGCGAAGCAGTCGAGCAGGGTGGACTTGCCGCAGCCGGACGGTCCGACCAGGACTGTGCAGGAACCGGATTCGATGGTCAGCGACAGATCGTCGAGGACCGGGCGGGTCCGGCGGGGGAAGTCGACGGTCAGACCGCGCGCGGTCAGGGTGACGCTCATCGTTCCTCCTGGTCCCAGCCGATGAACGGGGCCGCCGCGCGCGCCACCACCTGATCGCACAGCACCCCGAGGACGCCGAGCACCAGCAGGCAGAAGATCATCCGGTCGACCTGGGAGAACAACTGCGCCTGGGCGATGCGATAACCGAGCCCGACCGTTGTTCCGGCCATTTCCGCGACCACGATCAAGACGAACGCGGTCGCGGTGCCCACCCGCAATCCGGTGACGATATCGGGAAATGCCTCGGGCAGAACGACGCGCACGAGTGTGCGCCAGCGGGAAGCGCCCGCACAGCGCGCGACTTTCAGGAAATCGGCGGGTGTCGCGGAAAGTCCGGAATGCGTATTGATCCACACCGGAACGAAGACGCCGAGCGCGATGACGAATTGTTTACTGCCTTCGCCGAGCCCGAACCACAGAATGGCCAGCGGCACCAGCGCCACGGTCGGCACCGGGGCGAACAACCGCAGTACGGGCTGCACGATCAGCCTGCCCGCGCGGGTGGTCGCGGTCAGCGCCCCCACCGGGATCGCGACGAGCACGCCCACCGCGAATCCCCGGATGACGCGGTCCAGGCTGGCCAGCGTGTCGGCCCGGAGACTGCCGTCGCGCCACATCGCCGCGCCCGCGGCGGCGATATCGCCGAGACCGGGAAAGAGGATGTCCGGAAATATCCCGGCCGCGTGCACCGCGGTCCACAGCGCGGCCACGGCGACGATTCCGATTCCCGCGGTCAGGACGCGAGCGAGTGGTGTGCCCAGTCCGCGAAGAGTGCGATATGTCCGTTGCCGGGTGGGCGCCGCCGATATCGGTGCGGCGCGGGTTTCGAGGGTTTCCGTGGTCACGGCCATTCCCGCCTTTCCTGCGTCAGGAATGTTATAGAGCCGGGGTATTACGCCGAGGTGTCCGAATTCGCGTCCGCCGTGCTACGCCACCTGCACCGCCGGGAAACGCCCGCTGACGGGGCCGCTCCGGTCGGGATCCGCCACCGGATTCACGCTGATCCGAAGGTGACGGCCCGGGGCGTCCCGGTGTGTCCCGGCCTCGGGGTGAACCCTGAGATCGCCCCCGATTTCCGTGCTGACCTGGTGATTTATCGGATCGCGGGTGGGAGCATCGAAGGTGTCGGATCGCCGCGGGGCGGTCACGGAACTGGCGAGGAGCACATCATGGTCTGGAAAGTCATCGGCATCGTCGTGGTCGCGTTGATCGCGTTCTGGATCATCGGGGCGCTGATCAAGGCGCTGCTGCCGGTCCTGGTGATCGCCGCGATCGGTACCGGGGTGTACCTGCTGTACAAGGCGATGACCGGCTCGAACGACAAGACCACGCTGACGAAGCCGTAATCGCGGCGTCCGCGATTAGCATGGCCGGGTGGATCAGGTACCCGAGGACTGGCAGCGCGGACTGGTGATCGTCGCGCATCCCGACGACATCGAATACGGAGCGGCCGCCGCGGTCGCGCGGTGGACCGGACAGGGCAAGGACATCCGCTACCTGCTCGTCACGCGCGGCGAAGCGGGCATCGCGGGCATGCCGCCCGCGCAGGCCGGACCGCTGCGGGAGATCGAGGAGCTGGCGGGCGCGCGGGAAGTCGGCGTCCACACCGTCGAATTCCTCGACCACCCCGACGGGCGGATCGAGGAGGGCTTGGCGCTGCGGCGGGAGCTGGCGGCCGCGATCCGCAGGCATCGCCCGGAGATGGTGGTGCTGTTCAACTTCGGCGACACCTGGGCGCCCGGGATGGTCAACAGCGCCGATCATCGGGCGGTGGGCCGCTCGGCGATGGACGCCATCTCCGACGCGGGCAACGAGTGGATCTTCCCCGAGATCGCCGACCTGGCACCGTGGTCGGCGCGCTGGGCCGCCGTGGTCGGTCCGGTCGCGACGCACGCCGTCGACGTCGGCGAGCAGCTGGCGCAGGCGAAGGCGTCGCTGTCCGCGCACCGGCGCTATCTCCAGGTCCTCAGCCCGGTACCGGTCGAGCAGCAGGTGGACGAGATCGTCTCCTACGCAACGGGTCCCAAGGACGGGTTCCCCGCCGCGCACGCGGTCGGATTCGAGCTGTTCACCTTCGGGGGCTGAGTCACCTCTTTCGGGGTGCGCGGGCTCAGCCGACGGCGTCCGCACCGGGTCCGGTCCGCACCCGCCGACCGCGCCGGGCGAGGGCGGCGACGCGCTCGATCACCGGGCGCCACTCCCGCAGCGGCGCCACGGACAAGCCGACGACCTTGCCCGCGTCGTCGGCACGGCGCAATGCCAGCGCGGCGGCGAAGTCCGGGTCGCCGCGGAAGGCGCGCGCCTCCTCGGGCGACATCGGTCCGCCCTGCGCGATCAAGGTGCGCAGGCTCGAGGCGGACAGTCCGGCGGCATGCACCGGATCCGTCGCCACCAGAAAGCGTTTGGCGACCACATGCAGCGCCACCAGGCGCGCGACCCGCTCGCCGAGCAACGCACGCACCGCGTCGGCGCCGTGGCGGCCGTGGCCCGCGTCGTCGCCGGGGACCAGCACGTGCCCGATGTCGTGG
The DNA here is from genome assembly GCF_040654235.1 of Nocardia sp. NPDC050718. Lineage (NCBI taxonomy): Bacteria > Bacillati > Actinomycetota > Actinomycetes > Mycobacteriales > Nocardiaceae > Nocardia > Nocardia sp. NPDC050718. Next base: position 279,335 of record NZ_JBFAHQ010000002.1, read on the forward strand.
ACCAGCCCGGCGACCTGGAGTTCCTCGTCGGCGGGATGGTCGCGGCGCAGCAGTTCCGCGCACTGGCGGTCGTGATCGAGGATGTCGACCGGATCACCGGTGCGGTCGGCGGTGTCCCAGGCGTCCGCGCAGCGGGCGAGCAGCGCGAGCAGCGCGTCGACCGTGGCGATCGCGCCGCCCGAGCCTGGCGCCGCGTGCTCGGGTGTGCCGGGGACGGGTTCGCCCGCCGGCGGGTCGGGCGTGGGGTTTTCGGGCCGCACGACAGATCACTCCTCGCGATTCGACGGGCCGGCGGACGCGCGCCCGGCTGTCGTCGTGACGGTAGCCGACCAGCCGGTAGCCGGCTGGGCGCGGCGAACCATGCCGGGAGGTATGGCACGCTGACGGCATGCGAGTAGCTGTGGTGGCCGGGCCCGATCCGGGGCATGCGTTTCCCGCGATCGCGTTGTGTCTGCGATTGCTGGCCGCGGGCGACGAGCCGGTGCTGTTCACCGGCCCGCGCTGGCTCGACGCGGCCAGAGCCGCGGGCATCAGTGTGCGCAGGCTCAAGGGGCTGGCACCGCGACCCACCGACAACGACGCCGACGCGGGCGCGCGCATCCACGAACGCGCCGCCCACATCGCGACCGAGAACCTGCCCGAACTCAGCGCGATGCTGCCGGACCTGATCGTCTCGGACGTGCTCACCGCGGGCGGCGGGATGGCGGCCGAGCGGCTCGGCCTGCCGTGGGTCGAACTGTCCCCGCATCCGCTGTACCTGCCCTCGAAAGCGTTGCCGCCGATCGGCAGTGGTCTCGCGCCGGGGGAGGGCGTGCGCGGGCGGGTGCGCGACGGCGTGCTGCGCACGATGACCGCCCGCGCGGTCAAGGCGGGCAATCGGCAGCGTTCGGCGGCGCGCGAGAGCATCGGCCTGCCCGCCGAGGATCCCGGCCCCACCGCCCGGCTGGTCGCGACGCTGCCCGCGCTGGAGGTCGACCGGCCCGACTGGCCCGCCGACACCCATATCGTCGGGCCGCTGCTGTGGGAGCCGACCGACGCGATCCTGCCGGTCCCGCCGGGCGACGCGCCGCTGGTGATGGTGGCCCCGTCCACCGCGCATACGGGGGTGGACGCCATGGCCGACACCGTGCTGGCCGGACTGGCCGGGCTCGGTGTCCGGGCCGCCGTCTCGATGCTCGACACCCCACCGGCCGAGCTGCCCGCCTGGGCGACCGCCGGGCTGGGCCGCCAGGACACCCTGCTCACCGAGGCGGCGGTGGTCGTCGGCGGCGGTGGCCACGGCCTGCTCGCGAAATCCCTGGCCGCCGGGGTGCCGGTGGTGACCGTGCCCGGCGGCGGTGACCAGTGGGAACTGGCCAATCGTGCGGTGCGCCAGGGGAGTTCGGTGCTGGTGCGGCCGCTGACCCCGGAGGCGGTCGGCGCCGCGGTCCGGCAGGTGCTCGACGACCCGGCCTACACCGCCGCGGCTCGGCGCGCCGCCGCCGGGCGGGCCGAGGTCGAGGATCCGGTCGAGATCTGTCAGAAGGCCGCCGAGCGCTGACCCCGGGGTCGCGGGGGAGGTCTCGGGCACCGGTGGCCCTGTCGGGTGTCGCCGAGCGCGAGTATCTTGGGCTTCGTGCGGTTGACCGAATTCCAGGAGCTGATGCACACCGAGTTCGGCGTGGCGCGCGCCGACGCCATGCTGGCCGATCACGTGATCCCGGCGCTCGGGCGGACCGGTGCCGCCGCGATCGAGGCGGGCGTCGACCCGCGAGATGTGTGGCGCGCCCTGTGCGCCGACTTCGATGTTCCCCGAACCCGATGGTGAGCAGGTCATGGCTGTGACAGCGCAGAACCCGGACACCCGGCCGTACCGGTTCGACGAGCGGCTGCGGATGATCCCGGTCGATCCCGAGACGCTCGCGGCCAGGGTCGCGGTCGCCGACCCCCACGATTTCGGCGGCCTGCGCAGGCTCGGCATCGCGCTGATGCTGCTCGGCCGCCACGACGAGGCCCTCGACCGGCTCGATCAGGCGCTGGAATTGGCCGATACCGAGCGGCGCCGGATCACCGTGTGGATCAACCTCGCCGACGTGTACCGCTACCAGGGCGAACCCGCGCCCGCGGAGATCCTGTACCGGCGCGCGCTCGACGCCAGCCGCGCCCTCGATCCCGAGCTCGTCTCCTTCGCCGCCCATCACCTGGGCAAGTCGCTGGCCGAGCAGCACCGGCCGCGGGAGGCGCGGGAACTGCTCAACGAGGCGATGCGGCTGCGGGTGGCCGACGGCGATTCCGAACTCATCGAGTCCACCCGGGCGGCCCTGGACCATCTCGACGACCTGGCCCTGCCGCTGCCGCCCGCGATCGCCGAGCTGCTCGGCCCGGTGCCCGCGTGGTCGGACGATCACGAGGGCCGTGGCGGCAATCTCGCGCGGTCGGGCGGGTACTGGATCAAGCGCGGGCCGCGCGCCGTCGCCGAGCACGATCGGCTGATCTGGTTGCGCGACAACGGCATCGCGGTGCCCGCCGTGGCCGCCTTCGCCGAGGACATCCTGGTGCTGGCCGACGCCGAGGCCCGTTCGCTCACCGATCTGGCCGGGGATCCGGCCGAGGTCGGCACCGTGATGGGGCGGGCCCTGCGTGCGCTGCACGCCCTGCCGGTCACCGGCTGCCCGTTCGACGGCCGCCTCGAGGTGACCCTCGCGCAGGCCCGCAGGCAGGTCGTCGAAGAGTTCGCCGACACCGCCGATTTCGACCCCGACCACAGCGAACTCGCGCCCGAGGCGATCCACGAGCACCTGGTGGCGCAGCGCCCGTCCGAGGAGGATCTGGTCGTCGCGCACGGCGACTTCACCCCGGGCAATGTGCTCGCCGGTGGCGTGCTGATCGATGTCGGCGCGCTAGGGGTGGCCGACCGCTATCGCGATCTGGCCCTCGCCGAGCGCGACCTGGCCGGGGATTTCGGCATCGACGCGGTGGCCGCGTTCTTCACCGCCTACGGCCTGACCGGGCCCGACCGCGCGAAGCTCGAGTACTACCGGCTGCTCGACGAATTGTTCTGAGGCCGTGGCGCTGCGGCGCTCAGCTGGTCTTGGCGTAGTGCCGCGCGGCCTTGGTGCGGTTGCCGCAGGTCGCCATGGAGTGCCAGCGCCGGGTGCCGTTCTTGGACGTGTCGTAGAAGAACAGCACGCAGTCCGGGTGCGCACACTGGCGGATCCGGTGCGGCGCCGCGGCGATCAGGCGCAGCAGATCGTCGGCCGCGAGCCAGCCCGGCAGCCAGGCCGGGTCGGCCACCTCGGGGATGTCGCGCGGGCCGTCGGCGGTGAGTTCACGGCGCAGCCTGCCCCGGTCGAGCACCTGGTTGAGCGCGGTGGGATCGGCGGCGGTGACCGCCGCGTGGACGGCGTCGCGGGCGGTGTGCAGCGCGGTGAGGGTGTGCTCGTCGACGGGCACGCGGTCGGCGAGTCCGGTGAGCTCGAGCCACAGCCGCAGCCCGTCGAGATCGGTGAGCAGGTCACCGGGGGTGGCGCCCGCCCACCGCGTGTTGAGCAGGTCCAGAGCCGGTGGTTCGCCGGTGTGCGGACGGGGATCGCGCATGCCTGAGGTTACCAACTCATCTCCTAACCACTGTCGCGATTTCACGGGTTGACGGCACTGCCGGGTCACCCTACTGTCTAACCTGTCAACGCTGGATAGCTAGTTAACATTCCGGAAGGGGTCCCCCGTGCGACCGCCACTGCCACCCTTCGACCTCGAATCCGCGCGCGCCAAGGTGTTCGCCGCCGAAAACGCCTGGAACACCCGCGATCCCGAGCGGGTCGCCGCGGCTTACACCGAGGATTCGGTGTGGCGCAACCGCGACGAGTTCTTCACCGGCCACGCCGCCATCGTCGAGTTCCTCGCCCGCAAGTGGTCCACCGAGAACGGCTACGCCCTGCGCAAGGACCTGTGGGCCTTCCACGACAACCGCATTGCCGTGCGCTTCCAGTACGAGTGGCACGACGAGGCCGGGCAGTGGTGGCGCAGCTACGGCAACGAGCAGTGGGAGTTCGCGCCGGACGGGCGGATGGCGCGGCGCGAGGCCAGCATCAACGACGTGCGGATCGACGAATCCGAGCGGCGGATCTTCGGGCCGCGCGCCGAGGGCGACGATTCGGTGCTGCCGCAGCGGTGACGGCGGGGTCCGCGGTGTGTGATGTGCGCCGGGTTTGCGGGTCCTCGCGTGTTGCCGGGCGCGTCGCTTGACTCGAATGGGTGTTCGACTAATCTGAGCGCCAGAACTTGTCGGTGCCGGCCTCTACTGTGGGCGCCAACCAGAGAGACACTCACCTCGAGAAGGGGACCACATCATGGCACCGCAGGCCTACGATCGCGACAAAGCGCTGGAGCTGGCACTGGCGCAGGTGGAGAAGAGCTTCGGCAAGGGCGCGGTCATGCGTCTGGGCGAGGAGGCCCGCCAGCCCATCTCCGTCATCCCGACCGGCTCCATCGCGCTCGACGTCGCGCTCGGTATCGGCGGGTTGCCGCGCGGTCGCGTCGTCGAGATCTACGGCCCGGAATCCTCGGGTAAGACCACGGTCGCGCTGCACGCGGTGGCCAACGCCCAGGCCGCCGGCGGCGTCGCCGCGTTCATCGACGCCGAGCACGCGCTGGATCCCGACTACGCCCGCAAGCTGGGCGTCGACACCGACGCGTTGCTGGTCTCCCAGCCCGACACCGGTGAGCAGGCGCTCGAGATCGCCGACATGCTGGTGCGTTCCGGCGCCATCGACATCATCGTCATCGACTCCGTCGCCGCCCTGGTGCCGCGCGCCGAGATCGAGGGCGAGATGGGTGACAGCCACGTCGGTCTGCAGGCCCGCCTCATGAGCCAGGCGCTGCGCAAGATGACCGGTGCGCTCAACAGCTCGGGCACCACCGCCATCTTCATCAACCAGCTGCGCGAGAAGATCGGCGTCATGTTCGGCTCGCCGGAGACCACCACCGGTGGTAAGGCGCTGAAGTTCTACGCCTCCGTGCGCCTGGACGTGCGCCGCATCGAGACCCTCAAGGACGGCTCCGACGCGGTCGGCAACCGCACCCGCGTGAAGGTCGTCAAGAACAAGGTGAGCCCGCCGTTCAAGCAGGCCGAGTTCGACATCCTCTACGGCCAGGGCATCTCCAAGGAGGGCTCGCTCATCGACATGGGCGTCGAGCACGGCTTCATCCGCAAGTCCGGCTCCTGGTACACCTACGAGGGCGACCAGTTGGGCCAGGGCAAGGAGAACGCCCGCAAGTTCCTGCTGGAGAACACCGACGTGCGCGACGAGATCGAGAAGAAGATCAAGGAGAAGCTGGGCATCGGCGCCGACCTGACCGCCGAGGCCGACGCGCCCGCCGACTTCTAGCCGATGGGCTCGCCGACCTCCGGCGGCCGGGCGCCCCGCGACGCGGTGGATCCGGTCGAGGACATGCGCAGGCAGCTGGCCCGCCTCGGCATCGAGGTGGCGCCGGAACCGCCGCAGCGGCGAGACCGTCACCGCGACAGCGCGGACACCGAACTCGTCCGGTCGGCTCGGGTACACCGGGCCGAACTGGACGCCAGGGGAATTCGGTCGGGTGCGGGCGATCCGCAGCGCGCGCACCCGACCGGATTCGCCGATCATGATCAACCACACGATTCCGCTGCGCGGATCGGGGATGATCATGAAGAGTGGGGGAGCGGGGCACGGCCCCGCGGCGCCCGGCGCGGACGGAAGTCCGGCCGGCGCGAGAAAGACTCCCTGTCGACCGGCGTCGGTGGTGACGACGGGCGGCAGGTGGATCCGGTGGCGGCCGGATCCCAGCCGGGAGAGCCCGACAGGCGGGCCGGCACACGCCGGCTCGCCCCGGGCGACCGTCCGAAGGCGACCGTCGACCAGGCCAAGGACGCCTGCCTGAATCTGCTGGCGGTGCGCGCCCGCAGCCGGGCCGAGCTGGAGAAGCGCCTCGGGGAGAAGGGCTTCCGGCTCGAGGTGACCGCGGCCGCGCTCGACCGGCTCGCCGAAGTCGGCCTCGTCGACGACGGTTCCTTCGCCGAACAGTGGGTGCACGAGCGCCATACGTACTCCGGCCGCGGAAAGCGCGCTCTACAGCGCGAACTGCGCGACAAGGGCGTCGCCCCCGCCGAGGCCGAGAACGCGCTGGCGAGCGTCACCGACGACGCCGAACGCGCCCGCGCCACCGACCTGGTGCGCCGCAAACTGACCACCCTGTCCCGAGACCTGGACCGCGACAAGGCCGTCCGCCGTCTCGTCGGCATGCTGGCCCGGCGCGGTTACGACCAGTCCACGGCGTTCGCCGTCGTCACGGCCGAGCTCGCCGAGGCAGGCTTCGAACAGACACCCCCGCCGCCGCGCCGGGTGTCCGGGCTCGATTCGAGCGCGACCGGGCGGTCCCACGATCGCCGACGGCCCGAACGACCGGAGGATGATCCGTCGGACCACGCCGACAGTGAGACCGAGCCGGTCCCGGACGGCCGAGACCAGGGCATCCCGCGCCGAGACCGCTCCCGATGGTCACGCGCGGTCAGCACCCGGGCCGACAGCGAAGGACCCGGCGACACCGCCGACCCGGATCTGGTGCCCGACCGGCGCGCGCCGCGCCGCCCGGTCCCCGGCGACGATCAGGCCGCCGCCGACCTGGTCCGCCGCAAACTCCGCGCGATCCCCGCCGACCTCGACCGCGCCAAGGTCACCCGTCGCCTCGTCGACATGCTCGCCCGACGCGGCTACAGCCCCTCCGTTGCCTACGCGGTCGTCAAAGCCGAACTGGCCGAGGCCGATCGCTGAACCGGGGTGGCCGAACCTCGCTGGGTGCGCTGCCCGCGCGAGAACACCGAGCCGGTGGCCGACACGCCGAAGCGTTGTCCGTGCGAGAACGCTGGATCACGCGGGTGTCCCGTCGCCTCCGCACCGCGGACGCCCGACGCCGCGCAACGCGGGGTCCGCCCGACGACCGCGATGCCGGAACACTGTCGGCCGCAGCGGCGAGCTACTGCCGCACGGCCGGTGCCGGGAACAGCCCCCGTGCGGGAGGCGCGGCGCGTAGGATGATTCGGCGCCGGCGAAACGTGGTTTCGCGCAGGCAGATTCGAGCGTCGCAGACTGCGGCGGGGGTGTGGTGACGGGGTGTTTCACCCGAGGTCGGGGTGGGCATTCCGGGGGACAGGGCCCGGTGTGGCCGCCGAACTACGGGGAGGTGGACCCTGGACGCGTTGTGGTCGTTCGTGGTGAACCGGCGCGAGCAGTTGCTGGTCGATTCGTTTCTGCACGTGTCGGCGGTGGTGCAGTCGCTGGCGCTGGCGACGATCGTCGCGGTGCTCGTCGGGGTGCTCGTGTACCGGAGCCCGCTCGGCTCCGCGGCGGCGACCGCGAGCGCGGGGGCGATCCTCACCGTCCCGTCGTTCGCGCTGCTCGGCCTGCTGATCCCGTTCCTCGGCCTCGGGGTCGGGCCGACGATCGTGGCGCTGGTGCTGTACGCGCTGCTGCCGATCCTGCGCAACACCGTGCTCGGGCTGGCGTCGGTGGATCCGGCGGTGATCGACGCCGCGCGCGGTGTGGGGATGAACCGGCTGCGGCTGCTGACCGCGATCGAGCTGCCGCTGGCGTGGCCGTCGATCCTGGCCGGGATGCGGGTCAGCACCCAGATGATCATGGGCATCCTGGCCCTGGCCGCGTACGCGAAAGGCCCCGGCCTCGGCAATCTCATCTTCTCCGGGCTCTCGCGCCTGGGCAGCCCGAACGCGGTGCCGCAGGCACTGACGGGGACCGTGCTCATCGTCGTGCTCGCACTCGCGCTCGACGGCGTCCTGATGCTGCTCGGCCGGCTCACCATCTCGAGGGGAATTCGTGACTGACACCGACACCACCACCGGCACCGCCGCGGTCTCCGGGGTCGAGATCGTGCTCGACCGGGTCACCAAGCGCTATCCCGACCAGCCCGATCCGGCGGTCGAGGAGGTCAGCATGACCATCCCGGCCGGGGAGATCGTCGTCCTGGTCGGGCCCTCCGGGTGCGGCAAGACCACCACCATGCGGATGATCAACCGGCTGATCGAGCCGACCTCGGGCACCGTCACCATCGGCGGCCGCGACGCCGCCGCCATCGACGCCGACGAATTGCGCCGTGGCATCGGCTATTCCATCCAGCAGGCCGGGCTGTTCCCGCACCTGACCGTCGCCAGGAACATCGCCACGGTGCCGGGCCTGCTCGGCTGGGACCGCAAGCGCACCCAGGCCCGCGTGGACGAGATGCTCGGCCTCGTCGGCCTCGACCCCGCCGTGTACCGGGGCCGCTACCCGCGCCAGCTCTCCGGCGGGCAGCAGCAGCGCGTCGGGGTGGCCAGGGCGCTGGCGGCCGATCCGCCGGTCCTGCTGATGGACGAGCCGTTCGGCGCCGTCGATCCGATCACCCGCGCGCTGCTCCAGGACGAATTGCTGCGCCTGCAGGGCGAACTCGGCAAGACCATCGTCTTCGTCACCCACGATTTCGGTGAGGCCGTGAAACTCGGCGACCGGATCGCCGTCCTGGGCGAGCGGTCCCGCATCCTCCAGTACGACACCCCGGCGGCGATCCTGGCCGCCCCCGCCGACGACACCGTCGCCGGGTTCGTCGGCAACACCGCCACCATCGACCGCCTCGGTCTCGCCGTCCTCGCCGACCTGGACCTGGACCAGGGCATCGCCGTCCCCGAGGACACCGCCCCGGCCGACCTCACCGACCGCCTGCGCACCGCGCGGCAGGACTGGGGCATCGTCCTCGCCGCCGACCGCACCCCGGCCCGCCGGATCGCGGCGGGTGAACTCGCGCACGCGAATTCACTGCGCGACCTCGGAACCCCGATCCGGACCACACTGCCCACCGACGCCACCCTCCAGGACGCGCTCGCGATCCTGCTCACCGAACGCACGGCCTCGGCCGTGGTCGTCGACAACACCGGCGCGTTCGCGGGCGTGGTCACCGTCGACACGCTGATCAGCCACCTGGCCGCCGCCGGGACCGCCGAGACGGTCCAGGCATGACCGCGAACGCGCCCGCCGCCCCCGCCGCGCAGCGGCGCGCCGAATTCCTGCGGCTGCTCGTGCAGCCGGTGATCGTGCTGATCCTCACCGTCGGCGTGCTGGTGTGGGCGTTCCGGCGCGACCTCACGCTCACCCAGCAGGCCAGCATCAGCGCAGGCAACATCGCCGAGGTCACCTGGCAGCACATCCTGATCACCGCCGCGGTGGTGATCATCGTCGTCGCGGTGGCGGTGCCGCTGGGCACGCTGCTCACCCGGCCCGGCTTCCGCGGGTTCGCGCCGATCTTCGTCGGCATCGCCAATATCGGGGCCTCGGCGCCCGCCATCGGCCTGATCGTGCTGTGCTACCTGGTCACCCGCACCACCGGATTCTGGGTGGGGGTCGCGCCGATCGCGTTCTGCTCGCTGCTGCCGGTGCTGCGCAACACGATCCTGGGCTACCAGGAGGTCGACCCGGCGCTGGTCGACGCCGGTCGCGGGCAGGGGATGTCGGCGGCGCAGGTGTTGCGGCGCATCGAGTTCCCGCTCGCGGTGCCCTACATCCTGGCCGGGCTGCGCACCTCGCTGGTGCTGGCCGTCGGCACCGCGACGCTGTCGTTCCTGGTGAGCGCGGGCGGGCTCGGCATCCTCATCGACACCGGCTACAAGCTGCGCGACACCGTCACCCTGACGGTGGGCGCGGTGCTGGCCGTGGCCCTTGCCCTGTTCGTCGACTGGCTGGGCGCACTGGCCGAACAGTTCCTCGGACCGAGGGGGTTGCGGTGAGGATCACCCGATGGCTCGGCGTGGCCGGGGTGCTGCTGCTGGCGAGTTGTGGTCTGCAGTCGGGCGGTTCGGTGCCGCTGCCGGTGGGACCGGGCAGCATCGTGGCCGTGCCCGCGCTCGACGGGGTCGCGGTCACCGTGGGCTCCAAGGACTTCACCGAGGCCAACATCCTCGGCTACCTGATCGAATTCGCGCTCACCGCGGCGGGCGCGAACGTGCGTGACCTGACCAATATCCAGGGCTCCAACAGCCTGCGCGACGCCCAGCTGCACGGTCAGGTCGACATCGCCTACGACTACACCGGCACGGGCTGGATCAACTACCTGGGCAACGAGACACCCGAACCCGACGAGGTACGCCAGTTCGAACTCGTCCGCGACGCCGACCGCGCCGAGCACGACATGGTGTGGGCCGCGATGGCGCCGATGAACAACACCTACGCCCTGGTCACCAGCAGGCGCACCGCCGAGGAGACCGGGGTGCGCACGCTGTCGGACTACGCGGCCCTGATCGCGAAGGACCCGGCCGCGGCCGGCACCTGCGTGGGCACCGAGTTCAACGTCCGCCAGGACGGCTACCCGGGAATGGCCCGCAAGTACGGCATCGATGTCGGTGCCGTGCCGAAACAGATCGTCCAGGACGCGCTCGTCTACCAGGCGACGGCCGACGCGAAGCAGTGCCGGTTCGGCTCGGTCGCCGCCACCGACGGCCGCATCCCGGCGCTGGATCTGGTGCTGCTCGCCGACGATCGCGGCTTCTTCCCGAAGTACAACGCCGCGCTGGTCATGCACGGCCCGTTCGCCGACGCGCACCCCGAAGTCGCGTCGATCATGGCGCCGATCTCCGCGCGGCTGACCAACGCGGTGATCACCGAGCTCAATCGCCAGGTCGACATCGGCGGCCGCGAACCGGCCGACGTCGCCCGCGACTGGATGGTCGCGGAGGGACTGGTCACCGCGGGCTGACCCACCGCGGCGGTGTGCCGAACTGTTACCGGCGTTCCGCCCGGGATGTCCGAAACGCGGGGCTTCTTCACACCGCGCGCTCAGCTTCCCGGGCCATGATGGACGGCGGTGGAGACACCGGCAACCGAAACGCGGAGCGGCGTGGGGGTCCGCTTCCCGACTGGGAGGATGACGCATGACGATCGAATTCCGCAGGGTGACCGTCCTGGGGACGGGGGTGCTCGGATCCCAGATCGCGTTCCAGACCGCCTTCCACGGCTTCGATGTGACCGCCTACGACATCGACGACAAGGCGATCACCGCGGCGCGTGCCCGATTCGACGAACTCGCCACGGTGTACCAGCAGGACGTCGACGGCGCCGACGCGAGCAACACCTCAGCGACCGCCGCGGGTATCACGCTCACCACCGATCTGGCCGTCGCCGCGAGCGAGGCGGACCTGATCATCGAGGCGGTGCCCGAGGTCCTCGAGATCAAGCGCGACCTCTACGGCAAGCTCGCGACGCTCGCGCCCGAACGCACCGTGTTCGCGACGAACTCCTCGACGCTGCTGCCCAGCGACATCGTCGACGCCACCGGCCGCCCCGACCGGTTCCTGGCGCTGCACTTCGCCAACCACGTCTGGAAGTTCAACACCGCCGAGGTGATGGGCACCGAGCGCACCGATCCGGCGGTGTTCCAGGCCGTGGTCGCGTTCGCCCGGGCCATCGGCATGGTTCCGATCGAATTGCACAAGGAGAAGGCGGGCTACGTCCTCAACTCGCTGCTCGTGCCGTTCCTGAACTCGGGCATCGAACTCGCCGCGGGCGGCTACGCCGAACCCGCCGCGGTCGACGAGACCTGGCGCATCGCCACCGGCGCCCCGATGGGCCCGTTCCAGATCCTCGACATCGTCGGCCTGAGCACCCCGTACAACATCCTGGTCAACGGCAACGACGCGCACAAGAAGCTCGCGGCCTGGCTCAAGGAGAACTACATCGACAAGGGCAAACTCGGCGCCGCCACCGGGGAGGGGTTCTACCGCTACACCGCTTAGTCCCGCTCGACATCGCCGCCAACGGACAGAGGAGTCGGATGTACTACAGCAGTGGTAACTACGAAGCGTTCGCCCGTCCGCGCAAACCCGAAGGGGTGGACCGCAAGTCGGCCTGGTTCGTCGGGGCCGGCCTGGCATCGCTGTCGGGCGCGGCCTTCCTGATCAGGGACGGGCAGCTGCCCGGGGACCGGATCACCGTCCTGGAACGGCTGGCACTGCCCGGCGGTGCGCTCGACGGCATCAGGGAACCGAAGAAGGGGTTCGTCATCCGCGGTGGGCGCGAGATGGAGAACCACTTCGAATGTCTGTGGGATCTCTACCGTTCGGTGCCCTCGATCGAGATCGATGGCGCCAGCGTGCTCGACGAGTTCTACTGGCTCAACAAGGACGACCCCAACTTCTCGTTGCAGCGCGCCACCGTGAAACGCGGCCAGGACGCGCACACCGACGGCCTGTTCACCCTCACCGACCGCGCGCAGAAGGACATCGTGAAGGTGTTCCTCGCCACCCGCGAGCAGATGGAGAACAAGCGCATCGACGAGGTGTTCGGCCCGGACTTCCTGGCCAGCAACTTCTGGCTGTACTGGCGCACCATGTTCGCGTTCGAGGAATGGCACAGCGCGCTCGAGATGAAGCTGTACCTGCACCGGTTCATCCACCACATCGGCGGCCTGCCGGACTTCTCGGCGCTGAAGTTCACCAAGTACAACCAGTACGAGTCGCTGGTGCTGCCGCTGTACCGATGGCTGCTCGACCAAGGGGTGCGGTTCCGCTTCGACACCGAGGTCACCGACGTCGATTTCGACATCAGCGGGCCGCGCAAGCAGGCCACCCGGCTGCACTGGGTGTCCGACGGCGTCGACGGCGGCGTCGATCTCACCGCCGACGACCTGCTGTTCGTCACCATCGGCTCGCTCACCGAGAACTCCGACGAGGGCGATCAGCACACCCCGGCGAAGCTCGACGAGGGCCCGGCCCCGGCCTGGGATCTGTGGCGGCGCATCGCGGCCAAGGACCCCGCGTTCGGGCATCCCGACGTCTTCGGCGGCCACATCCCGGAGACCAAATGGGAATCGGCCACGGTCACCACCCTCGACGAACGCATCCCGCGCTACATTCAGAAGATCTGCAAGCGTGACCCGTTCAGCGGCAAGGTGGTCACCGGCGGCATCGTGACGGTGCGGGATTCGTCCTGGCTGATGAGCTGGACGGTGAACCGGCAACCGCATTTCAAACAGCAGCCCGCCGACCAGATCGTGGTGTGGGTGTACGCGCTGTTCGTCGACAAGCCGGGCGATTTCGTGAAGAAGCCGATGCAGGACTGCACGGGTGCGGAGATCACCCAGGAATGGCTCTACCACCTGGGCGTGCCCGAGGCGGAGATCCCGGAGATGGCCGCCGACGCCGCGACCTGCGTGCCGGTGATGATGCCGTACGTGACGGCGTTCTTCATGCCCCGCCAGGCGGGCGACCGGCCCGAGGTGGTGCCCGCGGGCGCGGTGAACTTCGCCTTCATCGGCCAGTTCGCCGAGACCACCCGCGACTGCATCTTCACCACCGAGTACTCGGTGCGCACCGGCATGGAGGCGGCCTACCGGCTGCTCGACATCGAGCGCGGGGTGCCGGAGGTGTTCGCCTCCACCTACGACATCCGGTCGCTGCTGGCCGCCACCAGCCGCCTGCGCGACGGCGAGGAGATGAGCCTGCCCGGGCCGGATTTCGTCCGCCACCGGTTGCTGAAGAAGCTCGACGACACCGAGATCGGGCCGCTGCTGCGCGAATTCGGTCTCCTCGGCGAAGACTGACGAACACACCGCGGGGCCCGATCCGTCCGGACCGGGCCCCGCGGTGGGTCGTCGTCGAGCTAGTTCTTGGTGATGTCCACGCCGGGCGCGGCGTCGGTGACGATCGAGTCGGCGGCGACCACGGCACCGCCGCCCTTCTTGCGCCGCGACCGCAGCCGCTTCTCCAGCGTGGTCGCCAGGAAGGTCAGCGCCAGGTTCAGCGAGATCATGATCAGCGCCACGACCATGAGCGCGGGGATGGTGTTCTGCTGCGCGGCACCCTCCTGCTGACCGGCGCGCACCAGTTCCACATAGGTGATCTGGTAGCCCAGCGCGGTGTCCTTGAGCACCACCACCATCTGCGAGACCAGGGCGGGCAGCATCGCCGTGACCGCCTGCGGCAGCAGGATCAGGCGCATCAGCTGGGTCTTGCGCATGCCCAGCGCCACCGCGGCCTCGGTCTGGCCCTTGGGCAGCGACCGGATGCCCGCGCGCACGATCTCGGCGATGACCGAGGCGTTGTAGATGACCAGCGCGATGACGACCGCGGCCAGCGCCAGATCGTCGGACCGGAAGACCTTGTACTCGCCGAACACGGCGAACAGGAAGATCATCAGGATCAGCACGGGGATCGCCCTGGCCAGCTCGACGATCGCGCCCGCGATCCAGCGGACCCACTTGTGGTCCGACAACCGCAGGATGCCGAAGATCATGCCGAAGATCAGCGCGAACACGATCGAGATGACCGCCGCGGTCAGCGTGCCCCGCAGACCCGGCAGCAGGTAGGTCTCCCAGACACCCGCTTCCAGGAACGGCTTCCATTTCTCGGCGGTGAACTGGCCCTGCTCGGCGAACGCGTCGTAGAGCAGCCAGCCGAAGGCGGCCAGCGCGACGACGACCAGGACCGAGTAGAAGTGATGCCGGACGCGCGCGCGGGGGCCCGGCGCGTCGAACAGGACCGACGCTGCGCTCATCGGGCTACCTCGAATCGCTTGGCCAGCCAGCCGAAGAACAGGCCGGTCGGCAGGGTGAGAATGACGAACCCGAGGGCGAAGATCGCGCCGATCGCGAGCAGCGCGGCCTCGTTCTCGTTCATCTCGCTCATCAGGAACGCGGCCTCGCCGACGCCGATCACCGAGGCGATGGTCGAGTTCTTCGTCAGGGCGATCAGCACGCTGCCCAGCGGGGCGATGACCGCGCGGAAGGCCTGCGGCAGCACCACCAGGCGCAGGTTCTGCGCGAAGCCGAAGCCGAGCGAGCGGCCCGCCTCGGACTGGCCGAGCGGCACCGTGTTGATGCCCGCGCGCAGCGACTCGCAGACGAACGCCGCCGTGTAGACGCTCAGGCCGACGATCGCCCAGCGATAGTTGTTGTCCGCCAGCGAATCACCGGCCAGCTTCCAGCCCAGCGTGGTGTAGAGGCCGAGCGAGCAGAACACGATGATCAGCGTCAGCGGGGTGTTGCGGAAGATCGAGACGTAGACGGAGCCGACCCAGCGCGCGACCGGGATGGGGGACACGCGCATGCCGGCGACGAGGGTGCCGAGGACCAGCGCGCCGATCGCGGAGAAGAACGTCAGCTTGATGGTCACCCAGAAGGCGTCGAGGATTTCGGAGTCGTACCTCGAGATCAGGTCGAACACGGACGCGCGTCCTCCGATCGATGTGGAAGGGTCAGCAGGACTTCACCCGCGATGGCGGCCCGGGACGTCCCGGGCCGCCATCGCGGAGGTGATCAGTAGCGGTCGACGGTCGGCGGCTGCGGGATCGCGAAACCGGTGCCCGCGAAGGACTTCTCCAGCGCGGCCTTCCACGAACCGTCGGCGATCATCGCCTCGATCGCGTCGTTGATCTTGGTGCGCGCCTCGGACTCGCCCTTCTTGATACCGATGCCGTACTTCTCGGTGGTGAAGGGCTTGTTGACGAGCTTGTAGGAGCCCGGCGACTGCGCGGCGTAACCGGCGAGGATCACGTTGTCGGTGGTGACCGCGTCCATCGCGCCGCCACGCAGCGCCTCGATGCACAGCGAGTACGTGTCGTAGGTCTGCAGCTGCGCCTGCGGGTACTTGTCCTTGATGTTCTGCGCCGGGGTGGAGCCCTTGACCGAGCAGACCTTCTTGCCCGCGAGCGAGTCCGGGCCGGTGATGTCGGTGTTGTCGGCGCGCACCAGCAGGTCCTGGCCGGCGATGTAGTACGGGCCGGCGAAGTCGACCTTCTCCTTGCGCTTGTCGGTGATCGAGTAGGTCGCGACGACGTAGTCGACCTGACCGTTCTCGAGCAGCGTCTCGCGCTGCGCCGACGGCGACTCCTTGAAGGTGATGTTCTCCGGCTTCACGCCCAGCTTGTCGGCGACGTACTTGGCCACCTCGACGTCGAACCCGCTGTAGGTGCCGTCGGTGTTGCGCAGGCCGAGGCCCGGCTGGTCGAACTTGATGCCGACGGTCAGCTTGCCGTCCTTGGCGTGGTCGAGCACCGACCCCTCGTCACCGCCGCCGCAGCCCGCGGTGAGCGTGGCAGCCAATGCCAGTGCCGCGGCGCCGATTCCGACCCGCATCGCACGATTGATCCTCATCGAGTGTCCTTCTCCTGGTGATGGGTGGATGGTCAGTGACTGAGAATTTTGCCGAGGAAGTCCTTGGCACGGTCCGAGGCGGGCGCGGTGAAGAAGGTCTCGGGCGCGGTGTCCTCGACGATCTCGCCGTCGGCCATGAACAGCACGCGATCGCCCGCCCGGCGGGCGAAGCCCATCTCGTGGGTCACGACGAGCATCGTCATGCCCTCCTTGGCGAGCGAGACCATCACCTCGAGCACCTCGTTGACCATCTCCGGGTCCAGCGCCGAGGTGGGCTCGTCGAAGAGCATGACCTTCGGGTCCATCGCGAGCGAGCGGGCGATGGCCACGCGCTGCTGCTGACCACCCGAGAGCTGCGCCGGGTACTTCTCGGCCTGGTTGGCGATGCCGACCCGGTCCAGCAGGGCGAGCGCGTTCTTGCGCGCGTCGTCCTTCTTGATGCCGCGGACCTTCAGCGGCGCGAGCATGACGTTCTCGAGGATCGTCTTGTGCGCGAACAGATTGAACGACTGGAACACCATGCCGACCTCGGCGCGCAGCGCGGCCAGCGCCTTGCCTTCGGCGGGCAGGGCGACACCGTCGACGGCGATGTCGCCGGAGTCGATCGGTTCGAGCCGGTTGATCGTGCGGCACAGGGTGGACTTGCCCGAGCCCGAGGGGCCCAGGACGATCACGACCTGCCCGCGCGGAACTTCCAGGTTGATGTGGCGCAGAACGTGGAGATCACCGAAGTGTTTGTCCACGTTGCGCATCGAGATCATCGGCGGCGCGCCAGCAGTGGCTGCGGCGTCGGCTTTCCCGGTCGCGGGTGCGGCGTCGTCGGTCATGGTCAGAAACCTTAGGCGTTCTTCGGAGATTTGCCCGGCTTTCCGTGACTCGCCGCAACGGCACGCCGAAACGACACCGGCCGGTAACCTGCCGGTACCACGGGCGACTCCCGGACGCGACGCAGACCACCTCGGGTGCGGCCCGTACCCTGGACGGGTGGATTCGAACGGACAGAACGCGACGGAGCGCGCGCAGACGCAGACGCGCAGTTACGAGGTCCGCACCTTCGGCTGCCAGATGAACGTACACGACTCCGAACGCTTGTCCGGCCTGCTCGAAGACGCGGGCTATGTGAAGGCGGCGCCCTCGGACACCCCCGACCTGGTGGTGTTCAACACCTGCGCGGTGCGCGAGAACGCCGACAACAAGCTCTACGGCACCCTCGGGCACCTGGCGCCGGTCAAGCAGGGCAGGCCCGGCATGCAGATCGCCGTCGGCGGCTGCCTGGCGCAGAAGGACCGCGAGACCGTCGTGCGCAAGGCGCCCTGGGTCGACGTGGTGTTCGGCACGCACAACATCGGCTCGCTGCCGGTGCTGCTCGAGCGGGCAAGGCACAACGAGGAAGCCCAGGTCGAGATCCTGGAATCGCTCGAGGCGTTCCCCTCGACGCTGCCCGCCAAGCGGGAATCGGCCTATGCGGGCTGGGTGTCGATCTCGGTGGGCTGCAACAACACCTGCACCTTCTGTATCGTGCCCGCGCTGCGCGGCAAGGAGGTCGACCGCCGCCCCGGTGACGTGCTCGCCGAGGTGCAGGCCCTGGTCGACCAGGGTGTGCTCGAGGTGACGCTGCTCGGCCAGAACGTCAACTCCTACGGCGTGAACTTCGTCGACCCGGAGCAGCCGCGCGATCGCGGGGCCTTCGCCCAGCTGCTGCGCGCGACCGGGCAGATCGAGGGCCTGGAGCGGGTGCGGTTCACCTCCCCGCACCCGGCCGAGTTCACCGACGACGTCATCGAGGCGATGGCGCAGACCCCGACCGTGTGCCCACAGCTGCACATGCCGCTGCAATCCGGGTCGGACCGGGTGCTCAAGGCGATGCGCCGCTCCTACCGCAAGGAGCGCTTCCTCGGGATCATCGACAAGGTGCGCGCCGCGATGCCGCACGCCTCGATCACCACCGACATCATCGTCGGCTTCCCCGGGGAGACCGAGGAGGACTTCCAGGAGACCCTGGACGTCGTGCGCCGGGCGCGGTTCACCAGCGCCTACACCTTCCAGTACTCCAAGCGGCCGGGGACACCCGCCGCCGAGCTGCCCGACCAGCTGCCCAAAGCCGTCGTGCAGGAGCGCTACGACCGGCTGATCGCGCTGCAGGAGCAGGTCTCGCTGGAGGCCAATCAGGCACTGATCGGCACCGAGGTGGAGCTGCTCGTCGCCGACGGCGCGGGCAAGAAGAACGCCGCCACCGCCCGGATGAGCGGCCGCGCGCGCGACGGCAGGCTGGTGCACTTCCGGCCCGGCGCCGACGCGGGGATCCGGCCGGGCGACCTCGTCGTCGTCGACATCACCGAGGCCGCGCCGCACCACCTGATCGCCGACGGCGTGGTGAAGTCGCACCGGCGCACCAGGGCGGGCGACGCGCACGAGCGCGGCGTGACGCCGAAGACCGAACCGATCGGCGTCGGCCTCGGGCTGCCGCGGATCGGCGCGCCCGCGGTCGAGCCGGTCAGCAGTGGCTGCTCGACCGGCTGCTCGTGACCGCGACGCCGGAGGAACCCGAATCTACTACCGGACGTAGTGGGTCGGGTGCCGGTGGCGCTGACGGGGATGGCACAGTAGAGCCCGGCGCACACGAGACCAGCAACGAGCAGCCTGCGGACAGGAGCGATGACGCGGTGAACCGGGTGGACGACAAGGAATTCGAACAGTTCCGCGGTGAACTCGACGCGGTGGAACGCCGCATCGCCGGCGAGATCGATCCCGGCGCGCGGGCGCTGGTCGTGGCGGGCGCGGTCTTCGCGCTGCTGATCTCCCTGGTGCTGCCGACGGCGGGCACCGCGCGCGGCTTCGACGTGCTGCTGAACACCGACGCCGCGGGCGTCGAGCACATCGGCCTGCCGTCGCGGATCTTCGTCTGGCTGGTCATCGTCTTCGGCGTCGGCTTCTCGCTGCTCGCGCTGACCACCCGCCGCTGGGTGCTGGCCTGGCTGGCCTGCGCCGGTTCGGCGGTCGCCAGCGTGTTCGGCGTGCTGTCGATCTGGCACCGGCAGACCCCGGGCCTGGGCAACTACGAGGGCGCGGGCCCCGGCATCGGCCTGATCCTGGGCACGATCGCGATCATGGTGCTCACCTTCCACTGGATCCGCGTCGTCTGGAGCCGGACCGCCGTGCAGCTCGCCGCCGAGGAACAGCGCCGCAACGCCGCGCGCGAGGCGGAGGAACGTGACCGCAAGCGCCTGACCGGCGAAGAGTAGTCCCCGAACGAAGAAACCCCCGACCGGACCGGTCGGGGGTTTCTTGCTGTCTCAGCGGTTGCTGACCGCGCCTTCGGCGGCCTCGGCCCATTCCCGCCACTGCTTGGCCTGCTCGAGCGCCTTCTCCGCGTCGCGCTTCTTGCCCGCCGCGGTGGCCTTGGCGGCCTGCTCCTCGAACTGGGCGACCCGCTCGCGGAACTGCGCGGCGCGCGCCACGGCCTCCGGATCGGTGCGCCGCCACTGCTGGTCGGCGGCGTCGCGCACGCGCTTCTCGATCGCGCGCAGCTTGCCTTCCAGCTCCTGCATGCGCTCGCGCGGCACCTTGCCGACGGCGTCCCACTTGTCCTGCAGTTCGCGCAGCGCGTTGCGGGCGGCGTCGAGCCCGGCGGCCGGGTCGATGTGCTCGTAGGCGCGCAGCAGCTCCTGCTTGGCGGTGGCGTTGTGCTCGAACTCGGCGTCGCGCTCGGAGACCGCCGCGTTGCGGGCGGCGAAGAACACGTCCTGGGCGCTCTTGAACCGCCGCCACAGCGCCTCGTCGGCCTCGCGCGGAGCGCGGCCCGCCGCCTTCCACTCGGTGAGCAGGTCGCGGAACACCGCGGCCGTGCCGGTCCAGTCGGTGGAGCCGGACAGCTCCTCGGCGCGCACGCACAGCTCTTCCTTGCGCGTCTTGGCCGAGGCGCGCTCGCGGTCGAGCTCGGCGAAGTGCGCGCCGCGGCGGCGGTTGAACGCCTCGCGGGCCTTGGAGTAGCGCTTCCACAGGGCGTCGTCGACCTTGCGGTCGACCCCGCGGATGGACTTCCACTCGTCGAGGATCTCGCGCAGCCGGTCGCCCGCGTGCTTCCACTGGGTGGACTCGGCGGCGATCTGCTCGGCCTCGGCGGCGAGGGCTTCCTTGCGCTCGGTGTGCTCGTGCCGGGCGCGCTCCTTCTCTTCCTTGGCGTGCGCGGCGGCTTCCTCGGAGTGCTCGGCGATCGCCTGTAGGCGCGCGGCCAGACCGTCGATGTCGCCGATGACGGCCGCGGTCGGCAGCGACTCGGCGATCGTCAGCGCGGCGGCCTTGGTCTTGCGGGCGTCGGCGCCCGCGGCCAGCCTGGCCTCGAGCAGCGCGACCTCGGTGGCCAGGTCGTCGAAGCGGCGGCCGAAGTGCTCGAGCCCCTCGGCGGCGTCGCCCGCCTGCCAGGACCCGATGATCCGCTCGCCGTCGGCGGTCTTGACCCACGCGGTGCCGTCCTCGTCGACGCGGCCCCACTTGCTGGGGTCGGTCACCGTCGGCACGACCACCGCGTGCGGATGCGGTTGATCGGGGCCCGGCGCCGGTTTCACGGCGTGAGGCTTCGGCGGACGCGGAGACTTTCCGCCGGGCTTGGGGGTACCGGACGGTCGCGGGCCCGGACCGGGGGTGGGCTTCGCGGTTCCGTTGCTGTCGGTCATTGCTCTCCGTCCCTGCCGCGCGTCACGGCTGCCTGGTTACGCCCTAGCACATCCCATTGAACCCGGTCGGAGCCGAGGAAACCATCGATCCGAGCGATCGGATGCCGGATTTCCTGGGATTTCGTCCCGGACGACGTGGGTAGTCGCACCTGAAAACACTAGCAATCTCGGTGGGCATCACCGCGCCGGACACTCGCAGACGCCTCCCTCGTCGCGGTGCGGCTGGTGCGGCCCCCCACCCGCGCTCCGGCTACGGTTACCCGGTGTTCTCGATAGCGGCCCTGGTCCCGTCGCCGCCGATGCTGGTGCCCGAACTGTGCGGGCGCCCGGTGGCGGCCGAAAGCGATCCCGACGACCCGACCGCGGTGCTGCGCGCCGCCGCCCTCGACGCCGCGGCCGCGCTCGCCGCCTCGGCCGACCGCTGGACGGTCCTCGGCGTCGGCGCGCACGACCAGAACTTCGCGGCCACGACCAGAGGGACGTTCCGTGGTTTCGGCGCCGACGTCGTCGTCGGGCTCGGCCCGGCGGGCCCGGATCCGGTCCCAGCAGACCCCCAGCTTCCGCTGCCGGTGCTGGTCGCCGGATGGTTGCGCGAGCGGGTCGCACCCGGGATCTCGGCGACGGCGCGGCTGCTCGCCGCCGACACCTCGCCGGCGGACTGCGTCCGCGCGGGCGCGGCGCTGCGGGCCGCGCTCGACGCCGATCCCGCTCCGCACGCGGTGCTCGTCGTCGCCGATGGCGCGGCGACGCTGACGGTCGGGGCGCCCGGCTACCTGGACGAGCGTGCGGCACCGGTCCAGGACGCGCTCGACGCCGCGCTGCGCGACGGCTCGCGCGCCGGTCTGGCCACGCTCGACCCCGCGCTGTGCGCGCAGCTGCTGCTCGACGGCCGGGCCGCCTACCAGGTACTCGGCGGTCTGTTCGCCGCCGATCCGGCCGATCCCCGGGTGCGTACCCTCTATCAGGGCGCACCCTATGGTGTCGGCTACGACGTGAGCGTGTGGGAACCCGGTGGGCAGGAAGGTAGCGGCGAGTGACGAGCAGGCCGGGGCGCCCCATCGCGGTCGTCGGCCCCACCGCCACCGGCAAGTCCGATCTGGCGCTCGACCTGGCCGAACGCCTCGACGGCGAGATCGTCAACATCGACGCGATGCAGCTCTACCGCGGCATGGACGTCGGCACCGCGAAACTGCCGCCGGACCAGCGCCGGGGCATCCCGCATCATCTGCTCGACGTCCTCGACGTCACCGAGACCGCGACGGTCGCCGCCTACCAGAGCGCCGCGAGCGCCGTCGTCGCGGACATCACGGCGCGCGGGCGCACCCCGGTCATCGTCGGGGGCTCGATGATGTACGTGCAGGCGCTGCTGGACCAGTGGGATTTCCCGGCCACCGACCCGGCGGTCCGCGCCCGCTGGGAGACGCTGCTGGCCGAGGGCGGTGTGGTGGCCGTGCACGCCGCGTTGCGCGCGGCCGATCCGGTCGCGGCCGCCACCATCCTGCCCACCGACGGCAGGCGGATGGTGCGCGCGCTCGAGGTCGTCGAGCTGACCGGGCAGCCGTTCGCCGCCTCGGCGCCGACCATCGGCACGCCGCGCTGGGACACCGTCATCCTCGGCGTCGACCGGGAGACCGCCGCGCTGGACGCCCGCATCGAGGCCCGCACGGCCCTCATGTTCGACACCGGTCTGGTCGAGGAGGTGCGCGGGCTGCTCGAGGTCGGCCTGCGCGCAGGCCAGACCGCCCGTCGCGCGATCGGCTACGCCCAGGTGCTGGCCCATCTCGACGGTGAGTACGACCTCGCCCACGCCCGCGAGCGCACCCTGATCGGCACCCGCCGGTACGTGCGCAGGCAGCGGTCGTGGTTCCGCCGCGATCCCCGGGTGGCCTGGGTCGACGGCGCCGATCCCGAGCTCGCCGCGACCGCGCTGGCCCTGCTCTCCACGCACCGAACAGACCCGACAGGACGGACAGCGCAGTGACGCGACGAGTGAGTACCCGCAACGCCTCGGTGCAGGTGTGGCAGGCCTACCTCAACAACCGGACGAAACGTCATCGTGACGGCCGGTTCCTCGTGCAGGGCGTGCGTCCGATCACCCAGGCGCTGGCCAACGACTGGCCGCTGGAGACCCTGCTCTACCGGCTGGGCACCCCCGAACTGTCCAGCTGGGCGCGCGAGGTGCTCGACACGGCCGACGTGCCACAGGTCGGGCTGGTGCCCGAGCTGATGGCCGAGCTGGGGGAGAAGGCGGCGAGCGTGCCGGAGATCGTCGCGGTCGCGGTGTCGCGCCAGCCGGACCTGGCCGACTACACGCCGGGCGAACCGGGCGAGGACGCGCCGGTCGTGGTCGTGTTCGATCGCCCGAACTCGCCGGGCAACCTGGGCACGCTGATCCGCTCGGCGGACGCCTTCGGCGCGTCGGGCGTGATCGTCACCGGCCACGGAGCCGACCAGTTCGACCCGCAGGCCGTGCGCGCCTCCACCGGCTCGTTGTTCGCGGTCCCCGTGCTGCGCGCGGCCGGGCCCGCCCAGGTGCTCGAGTTCCGCGACCGCCAGGTGGCCCGCGGCATCCCGACCCGCATCGTGGGCACCGACGAGGACGCGCCGAGCACCATCTACGACTACGACTTCACCGAGGCCACGATCCTGGTGGTCGGCAACGAGACCACCGGGATGAGCTCGGCCTGGGCCGAGGCGTGCGACGACCTGGTGACCATCCCGATCGGTGGCACCGCCAGCTCGCTGGGCGCGCCGTCGGCGGGCGCGATCAGCCTGTACGAGATCGCCCGCCAGCGGCGCACCTTCGCCCGGTAACGCGGCCCCCGGCGGCGCAGGGGAGAATAACGACGTGTCCGACATCGAATTCAGCAAAGGCCACGGCACCCAGAACGATTTCGTGGTGCTGCCCGACCCGCAGGTCCGGCTCGACCTGACCGTCGACCGGATCGCCGCGCTGTGCGATCGGCAGCGCGGTCTCGGCGCCGACGGCGTGCTGCGGGTCGCGACGGCGGGCGCGCTGGTCGAGGCGGGTGTCCTCGCCGCCCTCCCCGAGGGCGTCGCCGCCGCCGACTGGTTCATGGACTACCGCAACGCCGACGGCTCGATCGCCGAGATGTGCGGCAACGGCGTGCGAGTGTTCGCGCACTACCTCGCCGCGTCCGGGCTGGAATCGCGCACCGAGTTCGTGGTCGGCAGCCGCGCGGGCGCCCGGCCGGTCGTGGTGCACGCGGCCGGACCGGTCGACGGTGAGGTCACCGTCGACATGGGCGTCGTCCGGGAACTCGGGCCGTCCACCGCCACCCTGGGCGGCTGGGCGCTGTCGGGTATCGGCATCGATGTCGGCAATCCGCACCTGGCCTGCGTCGACGAGGGACTCACCGCCGACGCGCTGGCCAAGCTGGATCTGGCCGTCTCACCCGGCTTCGATCCCGACCTGTTCCCGCACGGGGTCAATGTCGAGATCCTCACCGCCCTCGGCCCCGACAACGCGGTCGACATGCGCGTCTACGAACGTGGCGTCGGCGAGACCCGGTCCTGCGGAACGGGAACCGTGGCCGCCGCGGCCGCCGCGCTGACCGCCGCCGGCGTCTCGGTGGGCACCGGATCCGGCGAGGTGACCGTGCGGGTCCCCGGCGGCCGGGTCCGGGTCACCGTCGATCGGGGCCGGGCGTGGTTGCGCGGTCCGTCGGTGCTGCTGGCCACCGGCACGCTGTCGCGGGACTGGTGGGACGCGCTGGAGCGCCGATAACCGGATGCACGGTGTCACCGTGACGTGGCAGCATAGAGGGCGTATGACGAAACCAGAAACCCCCACAGACCCCCACTCGACCGAGCACACCGCCGCGGCCGAGCCCGACGTGGCCGCCGATCGCGGCGACGTCGACGACGCGCTGGCCCGCCACGCGGCCCGTATGCGGCAGCCCGGCTGGTCCCCCGAACCCACCGTCGGCGAGATGCAGCTCGACGAGCGCTCCTCGCTGCGCCGCGTCGCCGGACTGTCGACCGAACTCACCGACATCACCGAGGTCGAATACCGGCAGCTGCGCCTGGAACGGGTCGTGCTGGTCGGGGTGTGGACCACCGGCAGCTCCGCGCAGGCCGAGGCGAGCATGGTCGAGCTGGCCGCGCTGGCCGAGACCGCGGGCTCGGAGGTCCTCGAAGGCCTGATCCAGCGCCGCGACAAGCCCGACCCGGCCACCTACATCGGTTCCGGCAAGGCCGAGGAACTGCGCACCGTGGTCCTCGAGACCGGCGCCGACACCGTGATCTGCGACGGTGAACTCACTCCGGCGCAGCTGACCGCGCTGGAGAAGGTCGTCAAGGTGAAGGTCATCGACCGCACCGCGCTGATCCTCGACATCTTCGCCCAGCACGCCACCTCGCGCGAGGGCAAGGCCCAGGTCGCGCTGGCGCAGATGGAGTACATGCTGCCCCGCCTGCGCGGCTGGGGTGAGTCGATGTCGCGGCAGGCCGGTGGTCGCGCGGGCAGCAACGGCGGTGTCGGTCTGCGTGGTCCTGGTGAGACCAAGATCGAAACCGACCGTCGCCGCATCCGCGAGCGGATGGCCAAGCTGCGCCGGGAGATCCGCGAGATGAAGACCGCGCGCGACACCATGCGCGCGCGCCGCGCCGGCAGCGGTGTCCCCGCGATCGCGATCGTCGGCTACACCAACGCGGGCAAGTCGAGCCTGATGAACGCGCTCACCGGCGCGGGCCTGCTGGTGCAGGACGCGCTGTTCGCCACCCTCGATCCGACCACCCGGCGGGCCGCGCTCGACGACGGCCGCGAGATGGTGTTCACCGACACCGTCGGCTTCGTCCGGCACCTGCCCACCCAGCTGGTCGAGGCGTTCCGCTCGACGCTGGAGGAGGTCACCGGCGCCGATCTGCTGCTGCACGTCGTCGACGGTTCCGATCCGCTGCCGCTCGAGCAGATCAAGGCGGTCCGCGAGGTGATCACCGACGTGATCAAGGAGCAGGGCACCGCCGCGCCGCCGGAACTGCTGGTGGTCAACAAGATCGACGCGGCCGACCCGAACGAGCTCACCCGGCTGCGCGGGCTGCTGCCCGACGCGGCCTTCGTCTCGGCGCAGACCGGTGCCGGAGTGGAGGAGCTGCGCGAGCGGCTCTCGGAGGTGCTCGGCGGGCTCGATGTCGACATCAGCGTGCTGCTGCCCTACAGCCGCGGCGATCTGCTGGCGCGCATCCACGCCGACGGCCGGATCATCACCTCCGAGCACGAGGAAGGCGGCACCAGGGTCCGCGCGCGGGTACCGCACGCGCTGGCCGCCGCCCTGTCGGAGTACGCGCACTCGGGCCCGGCGGAGGCCGTGCCGAACTGATCCGACCAGCGGGGTTTGCCGCGAGTTAGCGGTCAACGTCGATGCGACACAGCCATTTTCGGGCGCTATGGTCGATTGTCGACAGCAGGAGGGTGTTATGTCGAATGACCAGCGGGGTCCAGGAATTGTGAACGAGAACAGGGCGGGATCGGTCGAGCAGGGCGACCGGATCCTCTCCGACAACGCGCCGTTGAATCCGACGCCGAGCGAGTGGGAGATCCGCGCCTTCGAGGCGGTGTTCGCGCCTGTGCGCGCGTGGGCCAGTCCGCGGTTCTACGGTCTGGAGAACATCCCGGCCGAGGGGCCGGTATTGATCGTGGCCAACCACAATCTGCTCGGCGGGATCGACGCGCCGTTGCTGATGCCGGAGATCCTGCGGCAGCGTGGACGTTTGGTGCGCGGCCTGGCCGAGCACGTGCTGATGGTGCCCGGCGTGCGGGAGATCCTGCATCGCTTCGGCGCGGTGCGCGGCACCCGCAACAACTGCCTGGCGCTGCTGGAGCGGGGCGAGGCCGTGGTCGTGTTCCCCGGTGGCGGCCGGGAGGCGATCCGCCGCAAGGGTGAGAAGTACGTGCTCAAGTGGGAGGGCCGGACCGGCTTCGCGCGGATGGCGATCCAGGCGGGGGTGCCGATCGTGCCGCTGGCGATGATCGGTGTCGACGACGCGTTCGACATCGTCTTCGACGGCCAGCACCCGGTGATGCGCCCGCTGCGCTGGACCTGCAGCCTGCTCGGCATCAACCCCGAGCTGAATCCGCCGATGGTCAAGGGCATCGGCCCGACGCCGCTGCCCCGCCCGGAGCGGTTCTACTTCTCGGCGGGCGCGCCGATCGACCCGGCGCCCTGGCTCGAGGCCGACGATCTCGACGCCGCGGCCATCGATCTGCGTGATGTCGTGCGCAAGGGGCTCGAGGAAGAACTCCAGTTCCTGTTCAACGAACGCGAACGCGACTCCGGCCGCACCCTGATCGGTCGCCTGCGCGGCGCCCTGCCCTTCTGACCTTCGCCGGCCGGCGCCGTGGAATGCCCGCGGCGCCGCCCGCGTTACCCGCTATGCGGACCATAGTCCGGATGACGGAAGGTGACGACGATGGCGACGGCGCAGGTACAGGTGGTCCCGGGCGCGGAACGCGCGCACTGGTGGAACGCCTGGCTCGACTCCCGGCAGTCCTTCCCGGCGACGGGCAATTTCGTCCTCGAGGACAACGCGCACGGGCTGCTGCTGGTGCACAACGAGGACATCGTCGGCCCCGGTGAGGGCTTCGACACCCATCAGCACCGCGACACCGAGATCCTCACCTGGGTCCTGGAGGGCGCCGTGGTGCACCAGGACTCGGCCGGGCATTCCGGGGTGATCCATCCGGGCCTGGCCCAGCGGATGAGCGCGGGCACCGGCATCCGGCACTCCGAACGCAACGGCGCGGGCTACCGGGAACGCGAGCGCCTGCACGTCGTGCAGATGTGGATCCCGCCGGACACTCCCGGCGTCGGGCCGAGCTACCAGGAACTCGACATCGAGGACGCGCTGCGCCGCAACACCCTGATGCCCGTCGCCTCCGGCATGCCGCGCCACCGTGCCGACGCCGCGATCGGCATCGGCAACCGGCACGCCACCTTCCATGTGGCGCGGCTGGACCCGGGACACTCGATCGCCGTGCCCGACGCACCCTACGGGCACGTCTTCGTCGCCCGCGGCTCCGTCGACTTCGAGGACCACGGCGCGCTGGCGCAGGGCGACGCCGTGCGCCTGACCGCCACCGGCGGCCACCGCGTCACCGCGCTGACCGCCGCCGAACTGCTGATCTGGGAGATGGACGCGGCCGTGCGCGACTGAGCGCGCGCACGGCCACGGCTCAGATCTTGCGGATGACGGTGACGACCTTGCCGAGAATTTGCGCGTCGTTGCCCGGAATCGGTTCGAAATGCGGGTTGTGCGGCATCAGCCACACGTCCTTGCCGGTGCGCTTGAACGTCTTCACCGTCGCCTCGCCGTCGATCATGGCCGCGACGATGTCGCCACCCTCGGCGACGTTCTGCTGCCGGACCACGACCCAGTCGCCGTCGCAGATGGCCGCGTCGACCATGGACTGGCCGACGACCTTGAGCAGGAACAGCGAGCCGTCGCCGACGAGCTCGCGGGGGAGCGGGAAGACGTCCTCCACGGCCTGCTCGGCCAAAATCGGCCCACCGGCGGCGATCCGGCCGAGCACCGGAACGAATGTCGGCGTCGGCCTGCTCGCGTCGACCTCGTCGGGCGCGTCGACGGGGAGGGTCGTCACCGAGCGAACCGCCTCGTCCAGGCCGCGAACGTTCACCGCGCGCGGACGATTCGGGTCGCGGCGCAGATACCCCTTGCGCTCGAGCGCGCGCAGCTGATGCGCCACAGAGGAGGTGGAGGTGAGCCCGACCGCGTCGCCGATCTCGCGGATGCTGGGCGGATAGCCACGCTCGGTCACCGAGGTGCGGATGACGTCGAGGACCGTGCGCTGACGCACGGTGAGATCCGCACCGGATCCCGATGTGACGGTGCCGGTAGCGCTTTCGTCACCCGTGTCGTCTGTGTGGGTCACCGTGTCCCGCCCTTCCGCTGGTCGATTTCGCCTTTCCGACGTTAGTCGTGCCACGCCGAAGTATCAAACATCTGTTCGAGCATGTCGGGCGTTTCGTGCTGACATCGCCTCCGCGGCGTGGTAGAAATCGAACATCAGTTCGTCGCACAGGTGTTCGAACAATGTGTGACACAGCGGCTTCACCAGCACTTCCTTCAGCAGCGGAGCACACCACCCCGGAGGTTCTTCCGATGAGCACAGCGACCAGCGCCCTGCGTTCCCACGACCACGCCGCCTACCCCGAGCCGATCGTCCGGCGTCGTCGCGACGCCCGCGCGCGACGGCCGTTCTCGCTCGTGCGTGGCGTCGGTGCCGGCTCGATTGTTCGTCGCCCGGCGCCGGTGCCGCCGCCGCTGGTGGCGCGTCCCGAGATCTCGCGCGGGCCCGCCACCGAGGTGTTCGCCGCGTACGGGACCGACGGTCTGGCCGCCGCGCGCGACGTGCTCGTCGCGGCGTCGGCGCGGCCGGTCGACGCCGACCTCGATCTCGCCTTCGCCACGGTGCCGCAGACGGAAGCGCCGCGCCGCACCCGCGAGCCCGTCCGGACTGAGCGGGGGCCGCGGCAGGCGGGCCGTCGCGCCGACGCGGCGCTGTACGACCGCGTGTCCGGCACTCGGCGGGCCGGGGGAGTGCATCCGGTGCGCCGGGTCGAACAGGCTCAGATCGGTTTCGCCGCACTGGCGGTGGCGGCCCTGGTGACGGCGATCGTCGTCGTGGCCTTCCTCGGTCTGGCGCACCTGCGTGCCGGGAGCTTCGGTGATCGGTTCGAGCCGGCGAATCCCGGGATTTCGCAGTCGGTGGACGCCGGAACGGGCGGACTGTCCGGGACAGTCAACTAGGGTGAAAAGTCCTGGACAGAAAGGGTTTTCGGATCGTCCGGGCAGCTCGGAAGATCAACGGCATCACCGAAAAGCGTCCCAGAACTAGAACGCGTTGCTACCGTGACGGGCATCCCGAACCGAGGCGGGTAGGGGCCTCGGCGTTACCGGTTGCGAGGTCATATGCGCCGCTCTTCGATCGTTGTGCTGCTCTGTCTGCTCCTCGGCGCGGTAGCGGCGCCACCGGCCGGCGCGGCTCCCGCGTACACCGGCTATCTCGATCTCCCCGCGCTCAACGCCGACGGCGAGTTCGGCGGCGGTCTGCATCCGGCACTGCCACTGACTGAGTCACCGCTGCGGGAAGCCCTGGCCGAGGCGCGCGCCGACGGCGTCGCGCCCGCGCGCTACGCGACCCTGCTGCACCAGTATTGGCTCGTGGTCGCCACCGACAACGCGGCCATCGATCTGGCCGCCTGGGAGCCCGCGCGCGGCGTCGCCGCCAATTCGGCCACCTTCAGCCAGGTGTACGTCAACTACTTCCGCATCGCCGCGGCCCGGCCCGACTTCTACTGGGCGGGCCTGGCCGGGATCGCGGGCGGCTCCTTCGCCTCCGGCTTCTTCGACGTCGGTGACATCGGCGCGGTGCTCTCGGTCGCCGGGATCCACGAACTCGGGACCGCCGTCGCCGAGCTGCTGCGGGCCACCCCGCCCGAACTCGTGGCCGAGGTGCCCGCCGACATCACCGGGCTGGCGCTGCACGGCCCGCGCCTGACCGCCGCCGACCTCGCCTGGTACCAGACCCGGCTGATGATCATGCAGAAGCACATCTTCACCGACCTGGTCCCGCAGCACGAGGTCTACCTGGCCGAGGGGATGGCGGGCATCGAGGAACTGTTCGCCGCGGGCGTGATCGACGACAGCATGCGCGCGGCCTGGGCGGGCATCGACGGCGGCACCGCGGCGGGCCGGGCGGACTCGCTGGTCCGGATGACCGACCGCGAACAGAACCACATCGTCGCCGACCAGTGGGATGTCACCGCGGCCGGTCGCGACGGCATGGGCCGGGTCCTCACCTACGTCACCACGGTGGCGGGCAAGCCCGCCGTGCCCGGCGTGCGCGCACCCGGCGTCTACGCGCCTGCGACGGTGCGCGCCGGCGGACTCGGCCTGCGGATGCCGCTGCCCGACTTCAACTGGGCCGACCGCGACGCGCGCTGGGCCTACATCACCGCGGACCTGGTGCCGCGCCATCTCGACCTCACCGCCGACCCGGCGCACGCGGTGTCGGTCTTCGCCGAACCCTTCCCCGCCAAGCTCACCCGGGGCCGGATGTTCGCCCGGTTGCCCGAGCTGATCGCGGACCTGACCACGCAGTGGCAGGTGGTGCAGTAGTGACAGGTATTCTGTCAAGTGCCATGGAGTGCGCCTCGACGAAGGAACCCTCGGATGCATTGCCCGTATTGCCGACACCCTGACTCGCGAGTCGTCGACTCGCGTGAAGTCGAGGAGGGTACGGCGATCCGCCGCAGGCGGTCGTGTCCGTCCTGCGGTCGCCGGTTCACCACCGTCGAGACCGCGATCCTGTCGGTGGTCAAGCGCAGTGGTGTCACCGAACCGTTCAGCCGCGAGAAGGTGATCGTCGGTGTCCGACGCGCCTGCCAGGGCCGCGAGGTCGACGACGACGCGCTCAACCTGCTGGCCCAGCAGGTCGAGGACGCGGTGCGCGCCAAGGGCTCTCCGGAGGTGCCCAGCCACGAGGTGGGCCTGGCCATCCTCGGTCCGCTGCGCGATCTCGACGAGGTGGCCTACCTGCGCTTCGCCTCGGTGTACCGATCCTTCACCAGCGCAGCCGATTTCGAGCGCGAGATCACCGAGATGCGCAAGGCGCGCGCGGCGGCCGTCGCGGCGCCGACCGACTGACCCGCCGGCCGGTCAGCGCCGGATCGCGCCGATCGCCTTCTCGATCCGCTTGGCCGACACCGGATACGGCGTGCCGAGCTTCTGCGCGAACAGGCTCACCCGTAGTTCCTCGATCATCCACCAGATCTCGGTGACGTCGCGGGCGTTGCGGCGGCCCTCGGGCAGGCTGCGGACCAGCTTGTCGTAGGCCGCCAGCATCCGGTCGACCTCGACCATGCCCTGGCGATCGCGCACGGCCGAGCCGGGCAGCGATTCCAGCCGCTGCGCCGCGGCGAGCAGGTAGCGGGGGAGTTCGCGCAGCCTGGCCCGCCCCCATTCGGCGACGAAACCGGGGAACAGCAGATCCTCGAGCTGCTGGCGGACATCGTCGGCGATATCGGTCTCGGTGGTGTCGGCCAGGGCCGCGCGGGCCCGGTGCGCGGCCGAGAGTACCGGCGCCACGGCCCGGATCAGCCCGGTGACGGCGCCGGCCAGCTGGGGCCGGACGGTGGCGACCAGCGCGTCGAACTCCGCCGGGGTCCGGACCGGTCCGCCCGCGGCGGCGATGAGCTCGTCGGCGGCGGCCACCCGGCAGTCCTCGACCAGCTTGTCCAGCGAGCCGTCGGGGTTCTGGCTCAAGGCAAGCCGGTCGGCGGCGGGCAGCCCGGCGGTGACCGCGCGGGTGGAGGTCGGGATCGCGGCGAGCAGCAGGGTGCGCACACCGGCGCGCATGGCGGCGGCCTGCTCGGCGGGCGAACTGAGCACCCGCACGGCCACCCCCTCGCCCTCGGGCACCAGCGCCGGATACCCGGTGACGGTCTGCCCGGCCACCTCGCGGCGCACGGTCGACGCGACCGAACCCAGTGACTCGGAGGTCCACACGGTGGCGGGCGCCCGCTCCGCGCCCGCCGTCGCCCGCGCCACCGAGGCCGACACCTGGGCGGCCAGCTGGGTTTTCAGCTGGGCGAGATTCTTGGACTTGGCGAGCACGGTGCCCCGGCCGTCGACCGCGGCGAAGGTCATCCGCAGATGATCGGGGAGCGTGGTGGGTGCGAGATCGTCGGCGGTGATGGTGACCGAACCCAGCCGGGACAGCTCCCTGGCCAGCCCGGTGCGCAGCGGCTCGGCGCGGGGGACCAGCTCGCGCAGCGCGGCCGCCGCGAAATCGGGAGCGGGAACGACCTGGCGGCGCAGGGTCTTCGGCAGGGTCTTGATGAACGCGGCGGCCAGTTCCTCCCGCATGCCGGGGACCAGCCAGTCGAAGCCGACGGCCCGCACGTGCGCGAGCTGCTCGACCGGGATGCGCACCGTCACCCCGTCGTCGTCCTGGCCGGGCTCGAACTGGTAGGTCAGCGGGAAGCTGAGCTCGCCCTGGCGCCAGGCGTCGGGGAAATCGGTCGGATCGAGCGCGGCGGCACCGGCGTTGACGACGGTATCGGTCGAGAAGTCCAGCAGGGCGGGATCGGTGCGTTCGGCCTTGCGCCACCAGCTGTCGAAATGTCGCACCGAGACGACGTCGGCGGGGACGCGCTGGTCGTAGAACTCGAAGAGCACCTCGTCGTCGACGAGGATGTCGCGGCGCCGGGCCCGATGCTCGAGGTCGGCCACATCGTCGATCAGCGCGCGGTTGCGGGCGAAGAAGCCGTGTCTGGTCTGCCATTCGCCCTGCACCAGGGCGTGCCGCAGGAACAGCTCGCGCGACAGTTCCGGATCGATCCGCCCGTAGTCCACGGGACGGCCGGTGACCAGCGGAACGCCGTAGAGCGTAGCCCGCTCGTAGGCCCGCGCCGCGCCCCGCTTCGACGACCAATGTGGTTCGGAGTAGGTGCGTTTCACCAGATCGCCCGCGAGCCGCTCGGCCCATTCGGGTTCCACCTTCGCCGCGATCCGACCCCACAGCCGCGAGGTCTCCACCAGCTCGGCCGCCATCACCCAGCGCGGCGGCTTCTTGGCCAGCGAGGACCCGGGGAAGATCATGAACTTGGCGTTGCGCGCGCCGAGGAACTCCCGCGACTCCGCCTCGCGCACCCCGATGTGCGACAGCATGCCCGCCAGCAGGGACTGGTGGATCTGCGCGCTCGGCCACGGCATGGCCTCCTCGGCCGTCGCGGCCGAATCCGCTGATCCGCGAGCGTCTTTCGCCGCTGTGGTGTCCGTCGCCGATCCCCGTTCCGGCCGCGCCCCGCGCCCGCGTCGGGACGAGCCGCGCTGTCGCGCCGACGACCGGTCACCCGCGTCGGCGGCCGACAGTGGCTGCGCGCGGTCGGCCGTGCGTCCGCCGTCGCGCCTGCCGCGCCGCGGGCTCGCACCGTCCTCGACCGCCGCGTCGACGTTCTCCCCGCGTGTGGCCCCGGCGTTCCAGCCGAGCCCACGGGTGATCGTGCGCAGCTGACCGTGCAGGTCCTGCCACTCCCTGATCCGCAGGTAGTGCAGGAACTCCTCGCGGCACATCCGGCGGAACTGGTTGGACGACAGCGACTTGCGCTGTTCGGTCAGGTAGTCCCACAGCCGCAGGTAGGCCAGGAAATCCGACCCGTCGACGGTGAACCGCGCGTGCCGGGTGTCGGCGGCCTGCTGGTGCTCCACCGGCCGTTCGCGCACGTCCTGGATGGACAGCGCCGCCACGATCACCAGCACCTCGTCCAGGCAGCCGTTGCGGTGCGCTTCGACGAGCATGCGCGCCATCCGGGGGTCGACCGGCAGCTGCGACATCTCCCGGCCGATCGGGGTGAGCGTGAGATGGCCACCCGAATCCGCTTCGCCGTCCACCGCTTTGGCGCTGCCGTGGGCCAGCGCGCCCAGTTCCTCGAGCAGCGCGATGCCGTCGCGGATGGCGCGGCGATCGGGTGCCTCGACGAAGGGGAAGCTCTCGATGTCACCCAGGCCGAGCGCTGTCATCTGCAGGATGACCGCGGCGAGATTGGTGCGCAGGATCTCCGGCTCGGTGAACGCGGGCCGCGACTCGAAATCGTCCTCGGAGTACAGCCGGATGCAGATGCCGTCGGCGACGCGGCCGCAGCGGCCGGAACGCTGCCGGGCCGAGGCCTGCGAGACCGGCTCGATCGGCAGCCGCTGCACCTTGGTGCGCATCGAGTAGCGGGAGATGCGGGCGGTGCCGGGGTCGACCACATAGCGGATGCCCGGCACGGTCAGCGAGGTCTCGGCGACGTTGGTGGCCAGCACCACCCGGCGGCCGGTGTGCGGGGCGAACACCTTGTGCTGCTCGGCCGCCGACAGGCGCGCGTAGAGCGGCACGATCTCGGTGCGGGGGAGTCTCAGGTCGCGCAGGGTGTCGGCGGTGTCGCGGATCTCGCGTTCGCCGGACAGGAACACCAGTACGTCGCCGTCGCCCTCGGCGAACAGCTCGGTGACCGCGTCGGCGATGGCGTCGGTGGGGTCGCGGTCGACGACGCGGGTGTCGTCCTCGTCGTCCTCGGCGCCGGGCAGCTCCAGCGACAGCGGGCGATAGCGCAGCTCGACCGGATACGACCGGCCCGACACCTCGACGATCGGTGCCGGCGTGCCCTGCGCGTCGGCGAAGTGGCGGGCGAACAGCTCGGGATCGATGGTCGCCGAGGTGATGATCACCTTGAGGTCGGGGCGCCGGGGCAGCAGCTGTTTCAGGTAGCCGAGCAGGAAGTCGATATTGAGGCTGCGCTCGTGCGCCTCGTCGATGATGATCGTGTCGTAGCGGCGCAGCAGCCGATCGCGCTGGATCTCGGCGAGCAGGATGCCGTCGGTCATCAGCTTGACCAGCGTGCGGTCCGAGGCCTGGTCGGTGAAGCGGACCGTGTAGCCGACCACGTCACCCAGCTCGGTGCCCAGTTCCTCGGCGATGCGCTCGGCGACGGTGCGGGCGGCGAGGCGGCGCGGCTGGGTGTGGCCGATGGTGCCGCGGATGCCGCGGCCGAGCTCGAGGCAGATCTTGGGGATCTGGGTGGTCTTACCCGAGCCGGTCTCGCCCGCCACGATCACGACCTGGTGCGCGGCGATCGCGGCGGCGATGTCGTCGCGGCGCGCGGAGACCGGGAGTTGTTCGGGGTAGGTGATCCGCGGAACCGCCGCGCGGCGATTCGCCACGCGGGTCTCGGCGGCGGCGATCTCCGCCTCGAGCGCGGGCAGATCCTCGGCGCGCGACCGGTCGAGCTTGCGCCGGAGCCGGTGTTCGTCGCGCAGCGAGACCTCCGCCAGGCGGGTGCGCAGCGCGCGGGTACCGGTGCTAGCTGTCCTGGTCATTGCGCCTACCAGCCTAGCGAAGGCCGCCACCGGTTTTCCCGGCACGCCGCCCACGGCCGGTGTCGCGGAGACCAACGACACACCGTCGGACCGGACCGTCGGCCCGCGCGTGTCTGGAACCGTCGCCGTAGATGCCGCGACGCGACGCCGCAGACCGGCGGTTTCGCCGTCGGGGCGTGCGATGATCCCGAGATGAGCGCAGCGGCGGGCACGGCGTGGTGGATCAGGGTTCTGCGGATCGGGTTCGGCATCCTCGGCGCGGTCGCGCTGCTGTGGATTCCGCTGCGCAACATCGACTCCGCGACGTTCTCGCTCACCAACTACCTGAGCTACTTCACGGTCGAGTCGAACATCCTCGGCGTGATCGTGCTGCTGGTCGGCGGATTCCTCGCCCCGCAGGGCCGTGGCTGGCAGCTGTTCCGTGGCGCGGCGACGCTGTACATGCTGATCACCATGGTCGTCTACGCGGTCCTGCTGTCCCGGATCGACGTGATGCTCAACGACAAGTGGATTAACGACGTCATGCATCGGTACCTGCCGCTGGTGCTGCTGCTGGACTGGGTGCTGGTGTCGATGCCGGAGCGGCTGCGGCCGAGTCCCGCGCTGGTCGGGCAGTGGCTGGTCTACCCGCTGCTCTACGGCGCCTACAGCTTGATCCGCGGCCCGATCGTGGACTGGTACCCGTATCCGTTCATCGATCCGCGCCAGCAGGGCTACCTGTCGATGGCGATCGGGCTGGTCGTGTTGTCGCTGGTGTTCGCCGTGCTCGCGGTAGCCATGGCGTCGCTGGGCGATCTGCGGGCGTGGTGGCGGGAGCGCGCGTCCGCGGATTGAGACATCCGCGAGTCCGGCGAGCGCGGCCGGGCCGGTTCGGGTAAGTGTGGAACCATGAATGCGCTCTGGCATGGATTCGCCGATATGGGTGCCGTCACTCGGGACGGTGCGTTCGTCGTCGCTCGCGGTGACGGCGCCTACGTCTACGACACCGCGGGCACGCGGTACCTCGACGCCACCGCCGGGCTCTGGTTCGCCAATGTCGGGCACGGTCGCGCCGAGATCGCCGACGCGGTCGCCGAGCAGTTGCGCACCATCGCGCACTACTCCAACTTCGGTGACCTCACCGAACCGCCGACCCAGGAACTGGCCGAGAAACTGTCGGCGATCGCGCCGGTGCCGGGCAGCAAGATCTTCTTCACCTCCGGTGGCTCGGACTCGGTGGAGACCGCCGCCAAACTGGCCCGCCGCTACTGGCACGAACTCGGCCGCACCGACAAGAAGATCCTGGTCGGCCGCCGCCTGGCCTACCACGGCATGCACTACGCGGGCACCTCGATCGGTGGTCTGGCCGGCAACCGGGAGGGGTACGGCGAGCTCGTCGCCGACACCCGCACTGTCGAGTGGGACGACGCGAAATCGCTGCTCGCCCTGATCGAGGACATCGGCGCCGAGCAGATCGCGGCCTTCTTCTGCGAGCCGATCATCGGCGCGGGCGGGGTGTACCTGCCGCCGGCAGGGTACCTGGCCGAGGTGCGCCAGATCTGCCGCGACAACGACATCCTGTTCGTCGCCGACGAGGTGGTCACCGGTTTCGGCCGGATCGGCGGCACCTGGTTCGCCTCCACCAAGTTCGCACTCGAACCCGATCTCGTCACCACCGCCAAGGGCCTGACCTCGGGCTACGTGCCGATGGGCGCGGTCTTCATCGCACCGCACCTGGCCGAGCCGTTCTTCGCGGGTGGCGTCTGGTGGCGGCACGGCTACACCTACGGCGGGCACGCGGGCGCGGCGGCCGCGGCGCTGGCCAACCTGGCCATCGTCGAACGCGAAGGGCTGCTCGAGGAGGCGGCCCGCCTGGAGAGCACCCTGCACACGCTGCTCGCGCCGCTGGCCGAGCATCCGCGTGTCGCCGAGGTGCGCAGTGGGCTCGGCGCGGTGGCCGCCGTGCAACTGGCCGACCCGTCCGAGGGTCCCGGCCTGGTGAAAACCCTGCGCGAGCACGGCATCTCGGGTCGCGCCGCCGGTCAGGGCGCCATGCAGATCTCGCCGTCGTTCGTGATGACCGACACGCAGGTCGCCGAGCTCGTCGAGGGCTTCACCCGCGCCCTGGGCTGAGCGCGGGGCCGGTGGCTAGAGGGCCAGCGTGAAGAACTGGCTGTGTGGATCGAGGACGTAGTCGGCGAAGGGCGCGCACTCGGTGAACCCGTGCCGTAGGTAGAGGCGGCGGGCGGGCGCGAAGTACGCGTTCGAGCCGGTTTCCAGGCTCAGCCGCGCGTAGCCGCGTCGTCGCGCCTCCGCGACGATGTCGGCCAGCACCCGCGCGGCGACGCCGCGGCCGGTGAACCCGTCGGCGGTGCGCATGGACTTGATCTCGCCGTGGCCCGCGTCGAGTTCCTTGAGCGCGCCGCAGCCGGCCAGCTCGGCGCCCGCCCAGGCACTCCACACCGTGACCGCGGGATCGCGCAGGGCGGCCAGGTCGAGGGCGTGCATGCTGTCGGCGGGGGAGTTGGCCGCCATCTCGGTGTGATGGCCGGTCAGCAGGTCGCGGATCGGGGCGTCGGAGAGGTCGTCGACCGTGACGCGCAGTGCCTGCGCCGAGGCCACGGAGGGTGCGTCGGACATCGGTCCATGATCCGTCATCTCCCGCGGGTGCTCTCGCCTGGGGGCAAACCCGCCCGCGGGGACGCCGGTCGATGCGAGCATGGGGTGCGCGGGTCTCGACTCGAAGGTGGTGGGGTGTGGCCGAATTCGTTGAGCACTATGCACTCGTCCGGTGGCCGGTGGTCGCCGCGTTCGTGCTCGCGACGATCATCGTCGCGCGGCGGTTGACCGGCCGGGTGGCGCCCGGGCACCGGGTCGACGCGGCCGCCGACAGCGCCCACCTGCTCATGTGCCTGGTGATGCTGGCCATGCTGATCTTCCCCGCCGCGACCCATCCGCTGGCCGTGCGCGGTGTCCTCACCGCGCTCACGGTCGCCTTCGCGATCCTGCTGGCCGAGCGCGTCGTCGTGCTGCGGGCGCAGGCCGCCGCGGGTCCGGACGGCGTCCTGGCGCTCGGCTATCACACCGTCGCCGCCGCGGCGATGCTGTACGCGATGGCCGGGCACGGCGGCGGGCACACGGTGAGTGGACCGGCCTGGCCCGCGCTGGCGCTGGCCGCGTTGTTCGCGCTGGACGCCCTGCTCGCGCTCGGTACCGTCGGTCACGGACCGCGCCCGCACCGGTTCGTCCACCCGGCCGGTGCCCATCCACTGAGCTCGGCGCTGATCCCCCATGTGGTGATGGATATCGGTACCGCCTTCATGCTGATCGCCGCGATCGGGCGGTGAATACCGATCCACAACCGCTCGCGCTGCGAATTGCCGTTGTGTGGACAGGAATTCGACGATGAACCGGCAGCGTGGTCCCGACCCGGCGGTCGGTGGCGTCGAGCGGTCCGTCCCCGACCTCCCGTCCGAGCCGGACGACCGCGAGGCGCTGCGCACCCTCTTCCGGGCCACCGGTGCGGCGGCCTTCGGGCTGGCGCTGCGGGTGCTGCACCGGCGGGGTGCGGCCGAAGACGTTGTCCGCGAGGGATATCGGCGACTCCGCACGACCCCGTGGACGGCCGACGCCGAGCCACCGGACCCACCGGCCGACCTCGCGGACGACCACGGTCCCGATCTCGGGACGCCATGGGGCCGTTCGGCATTCGTCGGTGGGCAGCGGCGGGACCCCGGCTCCGACACCGGCTTCGGCCGGGGCGCGGTCTACGGCCGCGACGGTTCCCGGGTCGGCGGCGACCTCCCGCCGGTGGGCGAGCCG
The DNA here is from genome assembly GCF_040654235.1 of Nocardia sp. NPDC050718. Classification (NCBI taxonomy): domain Bacteria; kingdom Bacillati; phylum Actinomycetota; class Actinomycetes; order Mycobacteriales; family Nocardiaceae; genus Nocardia; species Nocardia sp. NPDC050718. The sequence continues at coordinate 318,853 of NZ_JBFAHQ010000002.1, forward strand.
GAACTGCCAGCGCCCTATCGGGGGCGCGGCGAACCGCAGTTCGACGCCGAGCAGACCTGGCTGCTCGCCCAGGTCCACCGGCTCGCGATCCAGCGACTGCGGCTGGACCGGCACGACCGCGACGACATGCCCTGGCTCGCCGCGTCGGCCCGGCTCGGCTTCGCCGATCCGCTCGACAGCCACTGCGAGGTGTTCGTGCTCGCCTACTACGGTGGGCGCACCTACCGGGCGATCGGGCGTGAACTGGGCCTGCGGGTCCCCGTCGTCACCCGGCTGCTCGCCGAGAGCGTGGAGCGGCTGGCCGAGCAGCGCACCATCCGCGTCGGCAGCACGCGGCACTGGTGTCCACCGGGCTCGGTGCTCGCCCTCGCCGACGCCTACGCCCTCGACGCGGTCGCCGAACTCGAACACCACCACATCGAGAACAAGCTGGCCACCATGACCACGCCCGGCCTCGCGCAGTTCGCCGACCGGGTCCGCGGCGTGCACGACGTGCTCGCGCGCCTGGCCGCCGACGACCAGCGCACCCCGCCCCGGCACCTGGAGACCCGCATCCTCGCCGACCTGGCCGGACCCGGCAGCCCACGGCGCGGGCACTGGACCGCCCGCCCACCCTGGCTACGCCGCTTCGGCGGCCCGCTGGGGAGCTGAGCTCAGAGCACCACCACGTGGTCCTCGGCGACCCGGCCACCGAGCCGCACCCAGCCGTCGGAATCCCATTCGGTGTAGAGCTGGGACCCCTGGCCCTGGGTCACCACCAGACCGCGGCGCAACTGGGCGGTGAGCGCGACCGCCGCCGCGCCGGTGGCCTCGTCCTCGGCGATGCCCATGGCGGGGGCGAACATGCGGGAGCGCAGGGCGCCGCGCGGTTCGTCGGTCCAGGTCCAGAAGTAGTGCTGGCCCGTGCTGAAGTCGTCGGGCCGCAGCAGCGCCAGTTCCTCGGCCGTGGCCAGCTCGTGGAAGGTGAAGTCGGGCGCCCATTCGGCGCGGGCGGTGATCCAGGTCAGGCCGTCGGTCTGGGCGACGGCGACGGGTCCCGCGGGGACCTGGAGGGTGTGTACCGGCGTGCGCTGCACGGCCAGCCACCACGCGGTGCCGACGCTCGGATGCCCGGCGAACGGCAATTCCACGGTGGGCGTGTAGATCCGGACGTCGGCGATCCCGTCCACGGGGTCCTGCACGACGGTGGTCTCGCTGAAGCCGAGCCGCGCGGCCAGCTCCTGCTTGTCGAGCGCGACGACGTCACCCGCGCGGGCGATGCCGAGCGCGTTGCCGAGCTGCCCGGCGGGGTCGGTGAACACTCGGACGACCTCGACCTGGATGTCCGGGGCATCGGGCACATCATGTGCGTTCATGATCGCGAGCCTACCGGCCGGTACGCGAGCCCGGCAGGATCGCGCGCCCGGTCGTGTCCTCGGGAAACGACCGCGGCCCCCGACCGGATTCCGGTCGGGGGCCGCGGGGCGCTACCTCAGACGGCGGCCGAGGCCAGGGCCTCGGTGGACTGCACCGCCTGGCCGACACCGGCGACGATGGCCGCCGCGCGCAGCGACTCGAAGATCACCTCGCGCGAGGCACCGGCCTCACGCAGCGTCTTCTCGTGCGCCTCCAGGCAGTGCGCGCAGCCGTTGATCGAGGAGACCGCGAACGACCACAGCTCGAAGTCGGCCTTGTCGACACCGGGGTTGCCGATGATGTTCATCCGCAGCCCGGCGCGCAGATCGTCGTAGCGGCCGTCCAGGAACGCCTTGCCGCGGTAGAACACGTTGTTCATGCCCATGATCGACGCGGCGCCCAGCGCGGCCTCGTAGGCCTCGGCGGACAGCACGTCGGCGGCTTCCTCGGCGATCTCGCGCAGCGTGGTGGCCGAGCGGGTCGCGGCGGCCGAGGCGAGCAGGGTGCCCCACAGCTGCTGCTCGCTGAGCACCGTGGTGCGCGCGATCGACGACAGATTGAGCTTGAGGTCCTTGGCGTACTCGGGGAGGGAGTTCTTCAGGTTCTCGATGCTCATGACAGTGGGGCTCCTCTGGGTGTTCGGTGGGAAAGGTGGATCAGACGCTGGCCGAGAGCAGTTCGCCCGCGTTGATGGTCGGATCGCCCTTCTTCCAGTTGCAGGCGCACAGCTCGTCGGACTGCAGGGCGTCGAGCACGCGCAGCACCTCGTCGACGTTGCGGCCGACCGAACCGGCGGTCACCGAGACGAACTGCACCTCGTTGTTCGGGTCGACGATGAAGGTGGCGCGATCGGCGACGCCGTCGGCGTTGAGAACGCCGGTGGCGGCGGCCAGCTCACGCTTGAGGTCCGACAGGATCGGGAAGGGGAGGGTCTTGAGATCCTCGTGCTGGGCGCGCCACTGGAAGTGCACGAACTCGTTGTCGACCGAGGCGCCGAGCACCTGGGCGTCACGGTCGGCGAACTCCTCGTTCAGCTTGCCGAAGGCGGCGATCTCGGTGGGGCACACGAAGGTGAAGTCCTTGGGCCAGAAGAACACGATGCGCCACTTGCCCGCGTGGTCGTCGCTGGTGATCTGGGTGAAGTAATCGTCCGGCTGCTGCGCGTCGACCTTCGACAGGTCACCTCCGATGACTGCCTTGAGGTTGTATGCCGGGAACTGGTCGCCGATGGTCAGCAGAGCCATGCTCATCTCCTCATTCGTGGTGTGGTCGCGCTCGTCGTGTGAGCCCGCGGTGATCTTGCCGAAAGCGTACTGAAAGGTAAAGCCGATCGCTCGTCGTACACTGATAGGCGTGACTGATCAGACTTATCAGCCAACCCTGTCGCAGCTGCGTGCGTTCGTCGCCGTGGCCGAATATCGGCATTTCGGCACCGCCGCAGCGCGTTTGACTGTGAGCCAACCCACGTTATCGCAGGCACTGGCATCACTGGAAAACGGCCTCGGACTGCAGCTCATCGAGCGCAGCACCCGTCGCGTGCTGGTCACCGCGGCCGGGATGCGGCTGCTGCCGCAGGCGATGGCGACCCTCGAGGCGGCCGACCGTTTCGTGGCCTCGGCGACCGGTGACGGACTCGGCGGGGTGCTGCGGCTGGGCATCATCCCGACCGTCGCGCCCTACGTGCTGCCGGACCTGCTGCCCGAGCTGCGCCGCAAACTGCCCGCGCTGGTGCCCCAGGTGGTGGAGGACCAGACCGCCCGGCTGCTCGACGGGCTGCGCACCGGCGTGCTCGACGTCGCCCTGCTCGCGTTGCCCACCGACGCCCCCGGCCTGGTCGAGATCCCGCTGTACTCCGAGGAATTCGTGCTCGTCACCCCGCGCGGGCACGAGCTGGCCGGGCGCACCGACCTGGCCGCACCGGTGCTGGCCGACATGCCGCTGCTGCTGCTGGACGAAGGCCACTGCCTGCGCGACCAGACGCTCGAGCTGTGCCGCACCGCCGAGGTGCACCCCGGCGCGGTCGGCGACACCCGCGCCGCCTCGCTGACGACGGTGGTGCAGTGCGTCGCGGGCGGCCTCGGGGTGACCCTCATTCCGCAGATGGCCGTGGCCACCGAGACCGCGCGGGCCACCCTCGACACCGCGCGCTTCGCCGATCCCGCGCCGGGCCGCACGATCGGGCTGGCATATCGGGGGTCATCCGCGCGGGCCGAGGATTACGAATACCTCGCAGCTGTGATCCGATCGAAGCGGCCCTTTTAGATCTCATCTGTTCGTACGACGATATTCCGGGCCGTCGGTGCTGTCCTTTATAGGGTGACGATTCCGTCGTGGGATCGGCACGACAAATGTGGGAGACAGTCGAAGGAATGGCCATGTACAAAGTACGTTCAACCATCGCGGTGCTCGCTTGTGCGCCGATGATCGCTCTAGGTGCCGGCGTCGCCGGCGCAGCACCCGCGGCGGACCCCGTCCCCGTCGCACCGGTTCCGGTTCAGGTCGAGCCCGTTGTGTTGTCACCGTTCATCACGATCCCCGGTGCCTTCCTCGCATGCGGCATCGTCCTGATCACCGTTCCCTTCTTGTACCCGGTCTGCGTGGTCTGACACGCAGATGCCGAAAACGAGAAGCAATCAAGGCACTCCCGCACTTCAGCGCGGGAGTGCCCCTACGACATGGGGTCGGTGGTGGATCGCCGCCGCCACGCTGCTGCTGGTCTGGGGCACCGTCGGCACTGTCGGGACGGCGCAGGGAGCCGCCCCGGTGACGCTCGGTGGTGGCTCCGGCATCGTCCTCGACGACGGCTCGACCTGCACACTCACGACGATCGGCTGGGATGGTGCCGGTCATCTGGTCGGCTTCACGGCCGCGCACTGCGCCGCCGCCGGTGAGGGCATGGGAGTGGCCGCCGAGGCCGATCCCGAGGCAGGCAACGTCGGCACGATCGCGGTGCTCGGCAGCGATCTCGACTACGCGGTCATCGCCTTCGACGAGAGTGCGGTGATCCCGGTGAACCGGGTCGGCTCGACCACGATCACCGACGTCGGCGTGCCCGCCCAGTTCCCGGCTGTCGCCTGTAAGGAAGGACGGACAACAGGGCAGACCTGTGGGCTGGTCTACGGAGACGTCTTCGGTGGCGCCTCGTGGACGCTGACCCAGATCTGCGTGATCCTCGGTGATTCCGGCGCGCCCGTCGTCGTCGGTTCGACGCTCGTCGCGATCGTCAACGGCTATATCGGGCTGCCGTGCATCGGCCCGCAGGTCGGCGCGAATTTCTCGCTGATTCTCGCGGATGTCGACGCACGCGGCGGAATCGGTGCAGGATTCCATCCGATTTGATTGCGAATAGTTACTGCGCGGAAATGGCAGTGGTCAGCAGGAGCCGAACCAATTCCGCCTGCCGGTGTGTTTTCGTCTTCGCGAAAATATGCTGCAGGTGCGTGCGGGCGGTGAATACCGAGACGGAGAGCTGATCGGCGACGGCGGGCAAGCCGTCGCCGCGCAGCACCCCCATGGCGACCATGGTCTCCGCGTCGGTCAGGCCGTACAGATCGTGCAGGGCCTCCGGCTCCGGCTCGGGGTCGTGATCCGGATCGACGAGCAGGAGCAGCACCGCGCGGTGCCACAGTCCGTCGCCGGCGATGCCGTCGAGCGGGGACACCCGCAGAATCAGCGGCTTGCGGCCGGAACAGCGGGTGACGGCCACGTTGCCGCTGGAGAATCCGGGGTCGGCGGCGCAGTTGATCAGGTCCCTGAGCTGTTTCTGGGTGGTCGGGGATCCGGCCCGCAGACAGCCGAAGGCGTCCACCGACAACCCGTCGGACGCCTCGGTGATCCGCTCGGCCATCGAGTTGGCGAACACCAGCGCCGCGTCGGTGGTGACGATCATGATCCCGTAGTGCGCCTGCTCCAGGGTCGCGAGCGCGAAGGCCCGGTCCCGGGACAGTTCGACCAGCTTGGACTGGGTGCGCAGCGCGCCGCGCAGGTGCGGCACGAGCACCCGCAGCAGCGCCAGGCCCGCGGGATGGCCGGTGATCGACTGGTGATCGGGCATCGTCAGGCAGATCCACGACGACGGGCGATCGTCGCTGAGCCGGGCCAGGAAGCTGTTGGACAGGCCGTTCGCGCTGACCTGGTCGGCGAGCGCGCTGCCGTGCTCCGGCACGGCGAACAGGTCGTCGCTGGTGGCGGTGCTGCCGACCGGCAGCTGTTGGACCCGCTCGGCGACGCGCTCGAGCTGCGCGGGCAGATCCGGCGGGCTACTGGCCCCCGCGGATTTGATCGCGAACCGGTCACCGACCGGATCGGCGATGACCAGGAAGCCGTGGACCGCGCCGAAGGTGTCGGTGATCTCCCCGATCACCGAGTCCCACCGGTCCGGGTCGTTGCCCGCGCCGTAGATCGCGGCGATCAAGTTCGAAAAACGTTGTAGCGCTATCGACATGATGGCCCTTCCTCGGCCACGGGTTGTCGGCGCGCTGCCGTTGTGCGGCGAGCGCCGCCCGGGAAGTCCCAACCTTCGAATCGTAATCGATCTTCGGGCGCGGCGAAATGCTCGCCGATGTCTTCCGACCGCGGACTCAGGCGCCTCACCTGCTATCTTGAACGTCGTTCAATTCCATGGTGAAGGATGTCCGCTGTGTCCGATATCGAGAAATCCCCTAAGCCCGCGGTCGGTTTCGCCGCGCGGGACCTGGCGCAGATCGCGGTGTTCGCCGCGCTGATCGCCGCCCTGGGGCTGCCGGGCGCGATCACCGTCGGATTCAGTGGCGTGCCGATCACCCTGCAGACCCTCGGTGTGATCCTGACCGGCGCGATCCTCGGCGCGCGCAAGGGCACCGCCGCCGTCGCGGTCTTCATCGCGCTGACCCTGATCGGCCTGCCGCTGCTCTCGGGCGGTCGCACCGGCCTGACCGCGCTGGCCTCGCCGACCGCGGGCTATCTGATCGGCTGGATTCCCGCCACGCTGGTGATCGGGTCGCTGACCGCGCTGATCCTGCCGAAGTACCCGATCGTGCCGGGCCTGCTGATCAACGCGCTCGGCGGCATCCTGGTCATCTACCTGTTCGGTACCGCCGGCCTGCTGGTCCGCACCGACCTCGGGCTCTGGGCCGCCATATCGACCAATTTCGCGTTCGTGCCGGGCGACCTGGCCAAGGTCGTCATCGCCACCGTGGTGGCCAAGGGTGTGCACCGGGCCTATCCCGGACTGATCCGTGGCTGAGCGCGCGGGTCGGCGGCGCGCGTGAGCGAGATCGTCCTCGACGGGGTGGGCCACCGGTTCGGCGACCGGACCGTCCTGCGCGAGATCGACCTGCGGATCACCGAACAACGGGTCGGGCTCATCGGCGCCAACGGCTCGGGGAAGTCGACGCTGGCGCGGATGCTCAACGGCCTGCTGAAGCCGACCTCGGGCAGCGTCACGGTCGACGGGATCGACGCTGCCCGCAAGGGTGCCCAGGTGCGGCGCAAGGTCGGCTTCGTGTTCACCGATCCCGACACCCAGATCGTGATGCCGACCGTCACCGAGGACCTGGCGTTCTCGCTGCGGCGCAGCGGCCTCGGCCGCGCCGAGATCGCGGCCAGGGTGACCGGGATGCTGGACCGATTCGGGCTGGGCGCGCACGCCGACCATCCGGCGCACCTGCTCTCAGGCGGGCAGAAGCAGCTGCTCGCGATCGGTTCCGCGCTGATCCGCGAGCCCGAGGTGATCGTCGCCGACGAGCCGACCACCCTGCTCGACCTGCGCAACGCCCGCCGGGTGTCGGAGGCGCTGAACGCCCTCGACCAGCAGGTGATCGTGGTGACCCACCAGCTCGCCCTGCTCGACGGCTTCGACCGAGTCGTGGTGCTGGACAACGGGTCCGTCGCCTACGACGGCCCGCCCGCGGACGCGGTCGGCGCGTACCGGCGGCTCGTCGAGTGATCGGCCTCTACCGTCCCGGCGATTCCCCGCTGCACCGGATGCCCGCGGGGGCGAAGCTGGTGCTGCTCGTCGTCGCGATCGTCGCGATGACCGTCTTCGTGCGCGGTCTGCCGGGTGTGGGTGTGCTCGTGCTCCTGATCGCCTGCCTGTTCGCGCTCGCGCGGATCTCCTGGCGGGTGGCGCTGGCGCAGATCCGGCCGGTGCTGTGGATGACGCTGATCATCGGTGTGTTCCAGCTGTTCACCACCTCGCCGACCCGGGCGGTCGTCGTCTGCGCTGTGCTGCTCGCCTCGGTCGCGCTCGCGGCGCTGGTCACCGTGACGACCAGGGTCACCGACCTGCTGGACGCCCTCACCCGCGCGCTCGGGCCGCTGCGCCGGGTCGGGGTGGATCCCGAGCGGGTGGGGCTGCTGCTGGCCCTGGCCATTCGCTGCGTTCCGTTGCTGGCGCAGATCGTGCACGACGTCGCCGAGGCGCGCCGCGCTCGCGGGGTGTCCTGGTCGGCGACGGCCCTGGTCACGCCCGTGCTGGTGCGCGCGTTGCGGACCGCCGACGCGATGGGGGAGGCGCTGGCGGCGCGCGGCGTCGACGACGACTGACGACGACCTCTTGCGATTAGTAGACGACCGGTCGTATAGTCGTTCGCATGGCACGGCCCCGGCGTAGCGACGACACCCGAGCACTCCTGATCGAGGAGGGCGCGGTCGGTCTGCTGTCCAACGGCTATCACGGCACCGGCATCAAGCAGGTGCTCGACAAGGTCGGCGTGCCGAAGGGGTCGTTCTACAACTACTTCGACAGCAAGGAGAGCTTCGCGCACGCGGTGATCGAACATCACTCGCTCTGCGTGCAGCGCAACCTGGCCGAAGCCTTCGGCGGCGCCCCCGACGCGCTCACCGGTCTGCGCCGCTTCTTCGGCACGCTGACCGCGGACTTCGTCACCGCCGACTACACCGGCGGCTGCCTGATCGCCAATCTCGGCGGTGAACTCGAGGGCAGCGAGACCTTGCGCACCGCGCTCTCGGCGGCCTGGGCGGCCTGGCGCGACGGCGTCGCGGGCGCCCTGCGGACCGCGCAGGCCGAGGGGACGGTGCGCGCCGACATCGACGCCGTCGACCTCGCCGATCTGCTGCTGGAGTCGTGGGAGGGTGCGGTCATCCGGATGAAGATCGACCGCACCGTCGAGCCGCTGGACAAGTGTCTGCGCCGCCTGCTCGACGACTACTTCCGGCCGTAACCGAGCCCTATCTCGCGTCCCAACCCTGCCGGTCGTCCATCCTGAGACGACCGGTCGTTTCCGAACTCGAAAGGAACAGTCGATGTCGACTCCGAAGACGGTCGTCGTGACCGGGGCATCCAGCGGAATCGGGCGTGATGTCGCCCGCGCCTTCGTCGCCAGAGGCGACGCGGTGGTCCTGGGCGGGCGCGACGCGGACAAGCTCGCCGCCGTCGCCGCGGAACTCGACGCGCCGGATCGCGTGGCCACCGTGGCCGGTGATATCGGCTCGCCCGCAACGGGATCGGCATACGTCCGCGCCGCTCTGGAGCGATTCGGCCGGGTCGACGCGCTGATCAACAGCGCGGGCGTGTTCGGCGCGACCCCCTTCGTCGACGTCACCGAGTCCGAGCTCGACCGCTATCTCGGTGGCAACCTCAAGGGCACCTACTTCACCACCCAGGCCGTGGTGCGCCAGCTGCTCGCCCAGGGCGACGGCGGCAGCGTCGTCAACATCGGTACCGTGCTCATCGACCACGCGATGACCGGGCTCCCCGCGTCGGCCGCGCTGATCAGCAAGGGCGGCGTGCACGCCCTGACCACCAGCCTGGCCGCCGAACTCGCGCCCGCCCGGATCCGGGTGAACGCGGTCGCGCCCGGCATCATCCGCACCCCGCTGTTCGGTGACGGCGACGAGCGCGCCGCCGCGGGCGCTGCCCTGCTCGGCCGGATCGGCGAGGTCGCCGACACCACGGCGGCCGTGCTGTACCTGACCGACGCCGAGTTCGTCACCGGCCACATCCTCCCCGTCGACGGCGGGTTCATCTCGGGTAGAGCGGCGTAGAAAGGAAACCAAACCATGCCGTATGTCAACATCAAGGTCACCGACGAAGGGGTCACCCCGGAGCAGAAGGGTCAGCTGATCAAGGGTGTCACCGACCTGCTGTTCGAGGTGCTCGGCAAGTCGCCCGACAGCACCTACGTGGTGATCGACGAAGTGGCGCTGACGGATTGGGGCGTCGGCGGGGTCAACGTCGCCGAGTATCGCGCCCAACGCGCGGCGCGCGGCTGAGGGTGCCACGGTGCGCCGGGTGCGGGCTCTCCCGCGCCCGGCGCACCGCCGTTCGTCAGGCCGGGCCGTCGAACGGCACCGCGGCGTCGAGGGCGAACCAGCCCATCGGGATCCGCTTCCCCCGGGTCAGGAAGTAGCTCGGGCCCAGCCACAGATCCGGCTCGATCTCCCGCAGTTCGTCGTAGATCCGCCGGGCGGGCCGCCGCGAACCGACCCGCGGATCGTCATAGTCGAACAGCACCGCCGCGCGCCCGTCGAGCACGGAATCACCCACCGTGGCCACGAAATTCAGCGCCCGCATGCCGCCGAGCAGACGGAAGACGTTGTGGCCGACCGCCACCCCGCCGTCCACGTGACGAAACGATTTCGCCACCCAGAAATACGACGGCCGCGCCATCACCGGCCCGAGCACCCGCTCGGCGGACCCGGGGAACGACCGCATCGTCACATCACCGTCGAGCCGCGCGAAGTCGCGTTCGGTCACCGCGGGCGCCGCGTCGAACAGCGCGCGGAACTCGGTGAGCCCGGCCCGCGACAGGGCGTCCAGGCGCGGGCGATGGCCCGACGGCGCGCGGACCGGCATCAGACCGTCGGCGGACAACGGTGTCGGCGTCATGAGCGGACTCGATTCTGTCGATGCTGTGCATCTTGCATACTGCCAACGTTCGGCGCCGACGGCACCGGAATCGGCAGTCTGCCCCACCGACCGCACTCAGCGCCCGAACGGTGTCGTGAGCTCGCACGGCACCGGTGGCGCGTGCGCCGGATCCAGCGCACCCAGGACGAAGGAGACCGTGCGTGGACTGGCGGCGATGCTGAAATGCTCGGTGAAGTCCTGCTCGCACCCGTCCTGGAGGACGATGTTCGTGGTCTCCGGTCCCGGCACGAGGCTGGTCGGATAGGGCGTCAGCAGGACGTCGTACCGAGAGGTGATGTTGGTATAGCGCACGCCGGGCGCGTAGACCCCGTCGCGGGACAGTGCGGTGAGATAGTCCGAGCCGCGCAGGACTTGCGGACAGATCTCGCAGCCGGTGGCAGCCACCAGATTCCACAGCGGCGTGTCGATCCCGGTGCCGCGCAGCGACTCGCGCAGCCGATCCAGAGCCATCACATCGGTTCCCTCCCACAGCCCCGACAGCGCGACGATCCGTTCCACCGAAGCCGCGCCGCCCAGGTACTTCGCGTAGTGGTTGGAGGAGAGCGTGCCGAACGACTCGGCGAGGATGTCGACCTTGCCCGCACCTGTCGCCCGCCGGACCTCGGCGACGAAATCGCCGATCTGGCGGGCATTCTCGGTCACGGGACGCATCGCGCCCGGTGTCCATTCGGTGGGTGTCGCCCAGCCGGGGGAGCCGTAGGTCAGCGCGAACACGCAGTACCCGGCGTTGGCCAGCAGCGGGGACATGGTCTGCCAGTTGATCGTCCGGTTGACGAATCCGCCGTGGACGAGCACCACGGGATTCGGGTGCGCCGCCGAGGGGGTGCAGGACCAGTCGTTCGACCCCGGCGGGGCCGCGCCGGGCGTCTGTAGCTGTGCCCGCACGCCGTCGAGAATGCTCCACGGAACCGGAAGTGGTTGCGCTACAGCTGATCCGCTGTGCGCGGTGAGGAGCCCGATGGCCACGGCGACTACCGCGCGGCGTGCTGTCCTCATCGCACCTCCCCATAGCCGACCGAGCTGTCGACCGCGAACCAGCACACCGTCACCCGGCGTTGTCCGATCCGCAGAAATCCGGGGCCGAGCCAGAGGCCTGGTTCGATCTCCCGCAGTTCGTCGTAGAGACGCCGGGTCAGCCGTGGTCCGGCCAGGCGCGGATCGCCGTAGTCGATGCGGACCGCGGGCCTGCCGTCGACCACGGACGGGCCGATCGTCGCGGCGAACGGCAGCCCCCTGGAGCCGCCGAGGGCGGTGAAGAAGTTGTGGCCCGCGATGAGCTCGTCGTCGACGCGGCGGAACGACTTGCCCATCCAGAAGAACGAGGGCCGCGACAGGATCCGCCGTAGCACCCCGGTGCCGACCGGCGCGAAGCCGCGCAACATCAGATCGCCGTCCAACCGGTCCAGATCCCGCGCCGAGGTCGGGGTGGCGGCGCTGAATCGCCGCGCCAGGTCGGTGATCGGCACCGCCGAGAGGCGGTCCAGCCGGGGGCGGTGGTCATCGGGCCGGCGGACCGGCATCAGGCCGATGCCGGAAGGCAATGCTCGGGTCACGGGGTACTCGATTCTCGAGAAGGTTGGTTCGGGCATTGAAATGTCATCAGCATTCAGATGCTGTCGACATCTGAATGGGGAGAGTGTGCCCGGTCACACCCATCCCCGTCAATGGCATCGGGGGACATTCGCGGCGCGCCGGTAGGGTCAGGCCGTGCAGAAACGCTTGAGCCGGACGGAATCGCACGCGCTGACCCGCGCGAAGCTGATCGAGTCGGCCACTGTGCTCTACCTGCGCGATGGCTACGGCGCGACCTCGAACAATCAGGTCGCCGAGGCGGCCGGATTCAGTCGTGGGGCGGTCTATTCGAATTTCGCCAGTAAGGAGGACCTCGCGCTGGCGGTCCTCGATCAGTTCCTCGACGCCGAGATCGCCACGATCAGCGCGGCGGTCGGCGACGGCACGGTCGACGAGCGGTTCGCGGCCTTCGAGCGCTGGATGCTCGAGGCGGCGCGGGAACGGCGGTGGGCGATGCTCAAATCCGAACTGGCCGTTGCCTCCCGGCACAGTCCCGCGCTGCGCCGCGAGCTCGCCGAGCGCGACGAGACGGTGCACCGCACCGTGACCGCCTTGCTGACCGCGCTCTTCGCTGAAGCCGGACTCGAGGCCTTTCCGATCGCGCCGCCGACCCTGGCCCGGTTGCTGATCGCGGTGGCCAAGGGCGTCGCGATCGACGGCGTCATCGAACCCGACAAGTCCGCGGAGTGGCTGACGGAGTTGCTGGCGACGCTGCGCGCGTTCGCCGCGATGCTCGGCGGCTGACGGGGAAAACGACGAAGGCGGTGACCCGGGGTCCGGGTCACCGCCTTCGGTGGCTGTCGCGAAGCGAGCTCAGGCGCGCAGGGCGTAGGGCTCGATCGCGCCGCGCTCGAGGGCGCGGGCGTCGATGGTCTCGGCGCGGTAGGGGAGCAGGGCCAGGCGGTCGGTCATGCCGCGCACCGGGTCGTCGATCTTCTCGTTCAGGCCGAACAGGAAGGTCCACTCGTGCTCGTCGCTGCCGTAGGGGACCACGGTGGCGAACTGCTCGTGGAACCGGCCCCACGAGCGCTTGAGGGTCTCGTTGCGCCACATGGTCGCGCAGCCGGCCTGGGCCGACAGCACGCCGCCGGGCGCCAGCAGTGCCTTACATCGGGACAGGAACTCCGCCTCGTAGAGGCGGTTGTGCTGGGCGTCCTCGACGCGCTCGTCCGGCAGATCGATGACGATCACGTCGTAGCGGGTGCCCGCCTCCTGCGCGTTGGCCAGGAAGTCCCAGCCGTCGGCGTAGTGCACGTGCACCGGACCCTCGCCGGCGACCGCGGCCGCCAGTTCCTCGGTGGTGTAGCCGTAGGGCAGGTGCCGGGCGCACAGCTCGACCTCGCGCTGGTCGATGTCGACGTGGTCGACCAGGGTCGCGCCCGCCGCCACCGACATCTGCGAGGCCACACCCTCGCCGGAACCGATGATCAGCACCCGGTCCAGCTTCTCGGCCAGCACGAACGCCGGGACCATCATGGCCTCGTGGTAGGTGACCTGGGAGAACTCGGTGGACTGGCGGTCGTCGTCGGAGAACAGGGAGATGCCCTGATCGGTCCGCGCGATCACCATGTGCTGGAACGGGGTGTTCGTGTCCACGATCACCTCGTGCAGATCCCAGATCCGGGTCAGGCCGTCGCCCACCGGTTCGTAGATCTTCTCGGCACCGTGGCCGCGCTGGACGACCTTCATCCGAACATCCTTGGGAGACAACTTGTCTCGCAGGAGTTCTACCGCCTTCGTCGCACCGGCGCCGATGCTGCCGCAGGTGAAGACGTCGACGAAGATGTCGCCGGACTCCGGATAGGTGTGAATCGAGGCGTGGGACTCCGACAACAGGGCGAGGACGGTCACCCCCTGCGGATCGAACTTTTTGTGAACGACATCGCAGATGGTGACGCCCGCCGCGATCAGAGACTCACGCAACGCCGATTCGAGTCGTTCGAGATCGTCACACAGGTCTGTGTCGACACCACCGAACTCGGCCAGCACGTGCCAGCCGGTGAATTCCGCCGTCATGGGCAAACTCACTCTCGCTCAGCGCCCGAGACATGAACGGTCAAGGGCGGAAAACCATTGAAGGACACCGACGAATAACTCGCGGTATAGGCGCCGGTGTCGAGGATCTGGATCTGATCACCGGCTCGCAACGTGGTCGGCAGAAGGACCTTCGTGCGTTGATACAGTACATCGTCGCCGTCGCAGGTCGGACCCGCGACCACCGCCTCACCCACCGGATCGCCGTCGCGATCGGTGACGAACCGGTAGGCGATGTACTCGTTCTCCGTCTCGGCCATACCGTTGTACCGGCCGATGTCGAGATACACCCAGCGCCGGCCATCCGGCGCGAATCGCACGCCGACGACCTCGGCGTGAATGGTGCCCGCGTTGCCCACCAGCGCGCGGCCGGGTTCGACGACCAGGCCGGTGGACTCGGGCAGGAACTCGGCGGCGGCCGCGGTCATGGCGGCCGCGATCGCGTCGAGTTCGGGGGCCGCGTCGACGTAGGAGATCGGCAGGCCGCCGCCCACATTGACCGCGGCGACGTGAATGTCCTTGTCCGCCAACGCGGTCACGATCTCACCGGCCTGCCGGATGCCGATCCGCCAGGCGGCCGGATCGAGCTGCTGGGAGCCGACGTGGAAGTACGGGCCGCCCACCACCAAGCCCAGATCGCGGGCGCGCACCAGCAGCCGCAGCGCCTCGCTCGGCGCGCAGCCGAACTTGGTGCCGAAGGGGGTGCGCGACTCTGGCGCCGAGGACAGGAACCGGCACTCGACCTCCGCGCCGGGGGCATGCTCGGCGATGCGCAGCAGATCGTCCTCGGTGTCGAAGGCGTAGCGGCGCACCCCCAGGGCGAAGGCGCGCGCGATGTGGGCGCTCTTCTTGATGGGGTTGCCGTAGCAGAGCTTGCCCGCGTCGATCCCCAGGCGCAGCGCCTGGTCGATCTCGCCGATGCTGGCCACGTCGAACTCGGCGCCCTCGGCGTCGAGCAGGGTCAGCAACTCGTCGACCGGTGCCGCTTTCACCGCGTACCTGATCCGGGTGCCCCGGCTGCGCCGCGCCGACACGGCGGCTGCGAGAGCTCGGTAATTGGCACGTACCCGTTCGGGGTAGATGACAAGGTACGGGGATTCGGGCATAGTTGAACTTTCGGTCGGCGGCCGGGAGAGACTATCAGCGGCGCCTACCCAACAACGAATCCGTCAAACATTCGTCATTTTCGACGATAGTGAACGGGTATCACTCAGCCCGCCGACACCGTGACCTCGTCGAACACGACCTCGCCCGCGGCGTCGGACTCCTCCAGATCGACGATGGCCGTCAGCGCCCAGCCGTGGTCCCCGGCGGGGTCGTCGAGCACCTGGCGCACGTGCCAGAAACCCGGCCGCTGCTCCACCTGGAACAGCTGCGGCCCGCGGGCGTCGGGACCGGTGCCGATCGTGGCGTACTCGTCGAAATAGGGGGCGAAGTCCTCGGCCCAGTCGGGGCCGGGGCTCAGTTCGTCCAGGTCGTACCAGCGCTGTCGCGAGGCCAGTTCGACCCGGCGGAACATGGCATTGCGCACCATCACCCGGAAGGCGCGCTCGTTGGCCGAGATCGGGCGCACCGACTCCGCGCCGAACGCGACCTGCTCGGCGTCGTTCTCCGCGCCGGGGTTGGTGAGCTGCTCCCATTCGTCGAGCAGGCTCGAATCCACCTGGCGGATCAGCTCGCCCAGCCATTCGACGAGGTCGTCGAGTTCCTCGGTGCGCGCCGCGTCGGGCACCGTGCGGCGCAGCGCGCGGTAGGCGTCGGCGAGATAGCGCAGCACCACGCCCTCGGAACGGGCCAGCTCGTAGAACGAGATCAGCTCGGCGAAGGTCATCGCGCGCTCGATCATGTCGCGCACCACCGACTTCGGCGACGGCGCGAACTCCGAGACCCAGGGATGCCCGGCCCGGTAGGTCTCGAACGCGGGCTCGATCAGCTCGGCCAGCGGTTTGGGCCAGGTGACCTCTTCCAGGAGCTCCATGCGCTCCTCGTATTCGATACCGTCGGCCTTCATCTCGGCCACCGCGGCGCCGCGGGCCTTGTGCTGCTGGGCCATCAGCAGCTGACGCGGGTCCTCCAGGGTCGCCTCGATCAGTGAGACGACATCGAGTGTGTAGGTGGGGCTTTCGCGATCGAGCAGTTCGAAGGCGGCCAGCGCGAACGGCGAGAGCGGCTGATCGAGAGCGAAGTCACGCTGCAGGTCGACGGTGAGCCGGGCCATCCGGCCCTTGGCGTCGGGTTCGGTGAGCTGTTGCACCACACCGGCATCGCGCAGCGCGCGGTAGAGCCGGATCGCGCGCAGGATGTGCTTGCGCTGGGCGGGCCGCGGCTCGTGGTTGTCCTCGAGCAGGTGGCGCATGGCGTCGAAGCAGTTGCCGGGCCGGGCGATCACGTTGAGCAGCAGGGCGTTGGTCACCGCGAAGCGCGACACCATCGGCTCGGGCTGCGCGGCGACGAGCCGGTCGAAGGTCTCCTCGCTCCACGAGACGAAACCCTCGGGTGGCTTGCGGCGCTGCACCTTCCGCTGCTTCTTCGGGTCGTCGCCCGCCTTGGCGATCAGGCGCGCGTTCTCCACCTCGTGCTCGGGCGCCTGGACGACGACGGTGCCCATGGTGTCGAAGCCGGCGCGACCGGCGCGGCCCGCGATCTGATGGAACTCACGGGCTTTGAGCCTGCGGGTGCGGACACCGTCGAACTTGGTGAGCCCGGTCAGCAACACCGTGCGGATCGGCACGTTGATGCCGACGCCGAGGGTGTCGGTGCCGCACACCACCTTCAGCAGGCCGTCCTGGGCGAGCTTCTCCACCAGCCTGCGGTACTTGGGCAGCATGCCGGCGTGATGCACGCCGATGCCGTGCCGGATCAGCCGCGAGAGGGTCTTGCCGAAACCGGCGGCGAACCGGAACTCGCCGATGGCGGCGGCGATCGCGTCCTTCTCGGCGCGAGTGGCGAAGTTCACGCTGGTCAGCGCCTGCGCGCGTTCCAGCGCGGCGGCCTGGGTGAAGTGCACGACGTACACCGGCGCCTGATGGGTGGTGACCAGTTCTTCGAGCGTCTCGGTGATGGGGGTGCGCACGTAGGAGAACGTCAGGGGGACAGGGCGTTCGGTGCCCGCGACCACCGCCGTGGAGCGGCCCGTACGGCGTTCGAGATCCTCGGCGAAGAAATCGACCTCGCCCAGGGTCGCCGACATCAGCAGGAACTGCGCGCGCGGCAGCTCGATGATCGGGACCTGCCAGGCCCAGCCGCGATCGGGATCGGCGTAGAAGTGGAACTCGTCCATCACGATCTGGCCGACCTCGGCGTCGGGGCCCTCGCGCAACGCCAGGTTCGCCAGGATCTCCGCCGTCGCGCAGATGATCGGGGCGTCGGCGTTGACCGCCGCGTCGCCGGTGACCATGCCGACGTTCGCCGCGCCGAACACCTCGCACAGTGCGAAGAACTTCTCGCTGACCAGCGCCTTGATCGGCGCGGTGTAGTAGCTGCGCTGCCCGTTGGCCATCGCGAACAGGTGCGCGCCGACCGCGACCAGGGACTTGCCCGAGCCGGTCGGCGTCGCCAGGATCACGTTGGACCCCGACGCCAGCTCCATCAGCGCCTCGTCCTGCGCCGGATACAGGGGGGTGCCCTGCTCGGCGGCCCACGCCGCGAACGACTCGTAGAGCGCGTCGGCGTCGGTCCCGGGGATTTCGAGCAGGTCGGTCAGATCCACTCCGACCACCCTAGTGGGCAGGATGGGCGTGGCCCCCGTCAGCACGGCCCGGGCGGGTCAGTCCTCGCTGTCGCGGGCGTTGTCGCCGTAACCGCCCTGCTCGGCGAGGAAGCGCTCGAACTCGGCGCCGAGCTCCTCGCCGCTGGGCAGTTCACCGTCGCCGGCCAGCAGGCTGGACTGGCTCTCCTGGGCGGTCACGAAGCTGTCGTACTGGCGTTCCAGCGCCGTCACGACCGTCTCGACCTCCTCGTTGCCCGCGATGTGCTCGGCGACCTGCTCGCGCACGCGCGCGGCCGCCTCGCCCAGCGCGGTGAGCGGCAGTTCGAGGCCGGCGCTGTCGGCGACGTTCTCCAGCAGCGTCTGCGCGGCTTCCGGGTAGTCGGTCTGGGCCAGGTAGTGCGGCACGTGCACGGAGAACCCGAGCGACTCGTGGCCGTGCTGGGCCATCCGGAACTCGAGCAGCGAGGACGCGCTGCCGGGCACCTGCAGCTCGCCGGGCCAGCGCTGGTGGTCACCGATCAGCGAACGGTCCGAGGAATGCGCGGTGACACCCAGCGGCCGGGTGTGCGGAATCGCCATCGGGATCGCGGACAGCCCGATCGTGCGGCGCACGCCGAGCTGCTCGGCCAGCAGCCGCACCGCGGTGGTGAACTTCTCCCAGCGCAGATCCGGCTCCAGGCCCGCCAGCAGCAGGAACGGGGTGCCCGCGGTGTCGCGCAGCGCCCACAGGTTCAGCTCGGGCTCGGCGTACTCGGCGAAGTGATCGGTCTTGAACGTCATCAGCGGACGGCGCGAGCGGTAATCGAGCAGCTCGTCGACGTCGAAGGAGGCGACGAGCTCGGATTCCAGGCTCTCGCGCAGATGGGTGGTCGCCAGGCGCACGGCGTGACCGGCGTCGGTGAAACCTTCCAGCCCGTGCACCAGCACGGGGCCCGCGCCGTCGTCCGACGACAGCTGCGGTGCGGGGAACTCCAGCTCGTACATGTGCGACTGGTCATCCATCGCGTACTCCTTCCTGCGCGGTCCACCAACGCTCGCGGCGGGGGAGGCGTTCTCCATTGTCCCCCACGCGAGCAGACGCGTCGCACACGGCCGGAGGACGGCTCGTCCTGCTACACAACAGCCACCGCTGCCTCGACATTCCCGCGCGGCGTGGCGATCACGCCCCGACCGGCCCGGTGCGGCACAGTGGGAGGGGTGAACGTGGCGGAAACGACACCGGCCCACCACGGCGATCCGGTCCGGCGCCCCGGGCAGCGGCGCCGGACCCTCGTCTGCGCGGTGGCGGTCGCCGGGCTCGCGCTGACCGGGTGTGGCGAGAGCATCAGCGGCACGCCGGTCGCCCAGAGCGCGATGGCGGTCCGGCACGTCGACGGCGCGCTCGCCGATCTGCTGCCCACCGCGCAGCAGTTCCCGGCCCGGTATCCGGCCGTGGTGCTGCCGCCGCAGGCCGCGGCCGCGGCGGCGGGCGATCTGGACGGGGTCGGGGCCGGGGCCACCGTCAGCCCGTCGCGATGCACGCCACCGGACCCCGAGCCGGGCGGCGAACCGGCCGCGGTCGCGGTCGGCAACGACGACGCGAGCCGGGCCACGCTCACCGTCGAACTGTCACGCACCACCGAGGCCGCCGCGCGCCTGCGCGACCGGCTCGCCGGGTGCGAGCAGATCCGGGTCAGCCGGGCGGGCGCGGAATCGACCGTCTCGACCGTGCTCGGCACCGCCGTCCCGGCGGGCGCCGACGACGCGGTGTCGTTGCGGCGCACCGTCGTTCCCGATGTCGGCGGGGCCGGGCTGACCCAGACGATGCAGACCTCGATCGGGCAGGTCGGCGATGTGCGGATCACCGTGACGTCGATGACCTTCGGCGCGGGGCAGCCGGACGACCAGGCCGTCGCGGAGATGTTCGCGACCGCCGTGCGCCGGGTGCGCGGGGCCTAGCACGCGGGGGTGACAAGTCCGGTCCGGGCGCGACGCCGGGACCGGGATCGCTCCACAGCCGCGACGCCGTCAACAGGGCGGCGGAATGCCCAGGTCGGCTGTCCGGCGCCGACGACGGCCCCGGGCACGGTGGAGCCATGACACCTTCGACGAACTCCACCCGCCGGGCCACCCGCTCCGGACCCTTTCCCCGGGCGCTCACCTGCGCCGAATCCACGCCCGGCTATCCCGCGCGACTGCCGCAGCCGCCGCTGCGGGTGGACGATCCCGGCGAGCTGATCGCCGCCCTGCCCGCCATGCTCGGTTTCGTCCCCGAACGCTCGCTGGTCGTCGCGGTGCTGCGCGGCGCGGGTGGGGGCGATGCCACGGCGATCGAGGCGGTCGTGCGCTTCGATCTGGACGCACTGGGCGATCCGCACCGGATCGGTCAGTTCACCGCCTGTGTGGGGTCGATCTGCCTGCGTGAGCACGCCGGCGGGGTGCTGGCGGTCTTCGTCGACGAGGCCGGGACCGGGGTGCTGCCCGCGCTGCGGGCGGCGTCGCTGCTCGAAGCGCTCGGTGACGAGGGCGTCGCCGTGTGTGGGGCCTGGTCGGTGCCCGCGATCGTGGCGGGAGCACGGTTCCGCGATCTGTTCCAGCGCGGTGCGGGCGGGGTCGTCGGGGATCCGGCGGCGTCGATGGTGGCGCTCTCGCACGTCCTCGACGGCAGGCAGATCCGCGGCTCCCGCAACGAACTGACCGCCCTGGTCCGGCCCGACCGGCACCTGCGCGCCCGGGTGCAGACCAGGCTCGGACCCGCGGTCGCGCGCTATCGCGAAGGCCTGTCCGCGGCGGCGCGCGCCGGGCACGCGGTGGCCTATCAGCGCCGGGCGCTGGAATGGGTGCTGTGGCAGATCGCCGACGCCGCCTCGGGGGCGCCGCGCGCCGATCGCGAACTCGCGCAGCTGGCCGCCACGCTGCGCGACCGGCCGATCCGCGACGCGATGTACGGGCTGGCACTGGGCGATCACGCCGAGGCCGCCGAACAGCTGTGGGCCCAGCTGGCCCGGGCCACCCCCGGCGCCGACCGCGCCGAAGCCGCCGCGCTGCTGGGGTTCAGCGCCTATCTGCGCGGGGACGGCCCGTTCGCCGGCGTCGCCCTCGCCGCGGCGGTGGACGCCGACGCGACCCACCCGATGGCCGTGCTGCTGGAGACCTCGTTGCAGAGCGGTTTGCGGCCGGAACGGCTCCGCAAACTCGCGCACTGCGGTCACCAGATCGCGGCCGATCTGGGGGTCGACATCGGCCCACTCCGGTCATGACACCGGCGATCGGCGGAACTCAGCGCGCGCTGTGCGCCTTGTCACCGAGCGAACGCAGGAATTCCCAGGCGTCGGAGACGATCTCGTCGAGATCGTTGTGCGCGGGCTGCCAGCCCAGCTCGGCGATCGCCCGGTCGCTGGAGGCGATGAGGACCGCCGGATCGCCCGCGCGGCGCGGCGTGTCGATCGCCTCGATCGGCAGGCCGGTCACCCGCTCGCACGCCGAGATCACCTCGCGCACCGAGAAACCGGTGCCCGAGCCGAGATTGAGGATCCGGTGGCTGCCCGGCTGCGACGAGGACAGGGCGAGCAGATGCGCCTGCGCCAGGTCTCGGATGTGGATGTAGTCCCGCACACACGTGCCGTCCGGCGTCGGCCAGTCGGTGCCGTAGACGGAGATGGCCTTCCGGTGGCCCAGCGCCACCTGCAACACGAGGGGGATCAGATGCGTTTCCACGACCCGGTTCTCACCGAGACCGGCGTAGGCGCCTGCCACGTTGAAGTAGCGCAGGCTCGTCGCGGCCAGACCGTGCGCCACCGCGTAGGAGGTGATGGCGTGGTCGATGGCCAGCTTGCTCGCGCCGTAGGGGTTGGTGGGGCGGGTGGGCGCGGCCTCGGTGATCGGCACCTGCTCCGGTTCGCCGTAGGTCGCGGCGGTGGAGGAGAACACCAGGCGCGGGGTGCCGGTCTCGCGGATCGCCTCGAGCAGGGTCAGCGTCTTGACGACATTGCCCTGCCAGTACTTCTCCGGCTGCTCCACCGACTCGCCGACGAGCGACTGCGCCGCGAAATGCAGGACGCCGTCGAAGGATTCGGCGCGCAGCAACTCCGGTGCCGCGACGGCGATGTCACCCTGGACGAAGCGGGCGCCGGCGGGGACACCGTCGGCGTTACCGGTCGAGAGGTCGTCGACGACGACCACCTCGTTGCCGGCCTCGAGCAGGACGGCGGCGCAGACGCCACCCACGTAGCCGGCGCCGCCGGTGACCAGAAGTTTCACGTATCAGACCAGCCTCACCTGGACGGCGTGCGCCATCTCTTCGGACAGTTCGAAACCACTGTGCCCCGGCACCGTGATCAGCACCGCACCCGGCTTGGTCTCGACGGTGACGCGCGCGTCGGGCACCACACCCGCCTCGCGCAGCCTGCCGATGACCTCCGGGTCGGTCTGGATGTGCTCGGCCAGCCTGCGCACCACGACGGCGTGCAGCGCGCCGTTGGGCAGGTCGGACAGCCGCACGAGCGTCTCCTCGGCAGCGGGGGTATCGCCGAGGCCGAGCTCGTCCAGCCCGGGGATGGGATTGCCGTAGGGCGAGGTGGTCGGGTGGTTGAGCACCTCGATCAGACGCCGTTCCACCTCCTCGCTCATCACGTGCTCCCAGCGGCACGCCTCGGCGTGCACGTTCTGCCAGTCGAGGCCGATGATGTCGACCAGCAACCGCTCGGCGAGCCGGTGCTTGCGCATCACCGCGACCGCCATGGCGCGGCCCTTGTCGGTCAGCTCGAGGTGGCGGTCACCCGCGACCAGCAGGAGGCCGTCGCGTTCCATCCGCGCGACCGTCTGGCTCACCGTCGGACCACTCTGCTCGAGCCGCTCGGCGATACGCGCCCGCAGCGGCACCACGCCCTCTTCCTCGAGGTCGTAGATGGTACGGAGATACATCTCCGTGGTGTCGACCAGATCCTTCACCTGTTACCCCTTCGTCGGCACGAATTCTACCCACGCGCGAACGCCCGTCCGCCCGCCGGACCGGCGGCCCTATTTCTACTGCATGTCAACGCGTCACGGGGGTCGCTGCTTCCGACTAGCGTGGCGAGCATGGTCACGCCGCCGCGCAGCGAAGAGCCCGGGACCGTCGTGTGGACCGAGCGATTCCTCGGCTACACCTGGAGTCCGGAGCACCCGATGAAACCGGCGCGTCTGCAGTTCACCATGTCGCTGGCCGAAAGTCTGGGCGTGCTCGACGGTGTCGAGCCGTTGGCGCCGGCCGCGGCCACCCGGGCCGACCTGTTGCGGGTGCACAGCAGCGCCTACATCGAAGCGGTGCGGCGGGCCGGGGACGGCCCACCGACGCCCGAGGACACGGTGTACGGCTTGGGAACCGCCGACAATCCCATCTTCCCACGCATGCACGAGGCGGCGTCGGTCATCGTGGGCGGAACGCTCGCCGCCGCCGGGGAGATCGCGGCCGGGCGGACCCGGCGGGCGGTGAGCATCGGTGGTGGCATGCATCACGCCATGCCCGACGCGGCGGCGGGCTTCTGCATCTACAACGATGCCGCGATCGCGATCTCGTGGCTGCTCGATCACGGCTTCGACCGCATCGCCTACCTCGACGTCGACGTCCATCACGGCGACGGCGTGCAACGCGCCTTCTACGCCGATCCGCGGGTGCTGACGATCTCGCTTCACCAGCACCCGGCGACGTTGTGGCCCAACACCGGCTGGCCCACCGAGACCGGCATCGGGGCGGCCGAGGGCACCTCGATCAACCTGCCGCTGCTGCCCGGCACCCGGGATGCCCAGTGGCTGCGCGGATTCCACGCGGTGGTGCCCGGCGCGGTGGCCGCGTTCCGGCCGCAGATCATCGTCAGCCAGTGCGGCGTCGACACCCATCGGGAGGACCCGCTGGCCGATCTCGAACTCACCGTGGACGGTCAGCGCGCGGCCTTCCTGGCGATGCGTGATCTGGCCGACACGTATGCCGAGGGGCGCTGGCTGGCCATCGGCGGCGGCGGATACGGCGTGGTCCGGGTGGTGCCCCGGGCCTGGACGCATCTGCTCGCCGCGGCCCTGGACCGGCCGCTGGCACCGGAGACCCCGGTCCCGGCCGACTGGATCGAGCAGGTGCGCGCCGCCGCGCCCCGGGTCCAGCCGCCGACCAGCATGGGTGACGGTGGCGACACCGCCTACCGGCCCTGGGACGGTCCCGGTGGCACCCCCGAGCTCGGTGACGCGGGCCAGATCCGCGCCCAACGGGCCATCGACACCGCCATCACGGCCACCCGGCGGGCGAGTTTCGCCCTGCTCGGGCTCGATCCGGAGGACCCTCGTGACTGAGCCGCTGCTCCCCGACACCCCCGATACGCCCGCGAATCCGCCTGCGCCACCCCAGCACTGGTACGGCGACGTGCTCGCCTCCGACGGCGGCGTGGTCCGGGTGCGCCCGATCGTGCCCGCCGACGCGCCCGCGCTGGCCGTGTTCCACGCCGCGCTGTCGGATCGCACCCGGTATCTGCGCTATTTCGGTCCGTACCCGCGGATCTCGCCCAAGGACATGTACCGCACCACCCACGTGGACTACCGCGACCGGGTGGGACTGGTCGCCCTGCTCGGGGACGCGATCATCGGCGTCGCCCGCTACGAGCTGCTCGACCGGCAGGGCCCGCGCGCCGCCGAGGTCGCGTTCGTGGTCGCCGACGAGCACCAGGGCCGCGGGCTGGGCTCGGTGCTGCTCGAGCACCTGGCGGGGGCGGCGGCCGAGAACGAGGTGGTGGCCTTCGTCGCGGAGGTGCTCGCCGAGAACGAGGCGATGATCACCGTCTTCCGCGATGCCGGCTATCAGCTGCAGCGCAGTCGCGACGGCGCCGAGGTGCATCTGGAATTCGCGATCGACCCCACCGAAGCGCTGCGCACCGTGCGGGATTCGCGCGAGGCCGCCTCGGAGGCGCGCAGCGTCGGCAACCTGCTCGCACCGGGCTCGGTGGCCGTGATCGGCGCGTCGCCGGAGGCCACCCGGGTCGGCGGCGCGGTACTGGCGAACCTGCTCGCCGGCGGCTTCAGCGGCCCGGTGTTCCCGGTGAACCCGCACCGGCGGTCGGTGCGTGGGGTGCGCGCCTACGCCACGGTGCGCGAGATCCCCGACGAAGTGGACCTGGCGGTCGTCGCGGTACCACCGGCCGCCATCGGGTCGGTGCTCGACGACTGCATGGCCAAGGGGGTCAAGGGCCTGGTGGTGCTGACGGCGGGTTTCGGCGAGACCGGACCGGAGGGCCTGGCCGCCGAACACGAGCTGGTCGCCGCGGCCCGCGGCCACGGCATGCGCGTGGTCGGTCCCAGCGCGCTCGGCATCGCCAACACCGACCCGGCGGTGGGGCTCAACGCCACCCTGGCCCCGGTGCTGCCCGAGCGCGGGCGGATCGGGTTCTTCTGCCAGTCCGGCCCGCTGGGCGCGGCGATCCTCGGCGAGGCGGCGGCCCGCAATCTCGGCCTGTCGACGTTCGTGTCGGCGGGCAACCGCGCCGATGTCTCCGGCAACGATCTGCTGCAGTTCTGGGACACCGCCGCCGATACCGAGGTGATCCTGCTGTATCTGGAGAGCTTCGGTAATCCGCGCAAGTTCTCCCGGCTGGCCCGGCGGGTGGCGCGCGGCAAGCCGATCGTGGCGGTGAGCAGCGGCCGCCTCGCGGCGGGCGCCGATATGGATCGCACGGTGGTGCGCGACCTGTTCGCCCAGGCCGGGATCATCCAGGTCGACTCCATCTCGGAACTGTTCGACTGTGCCGCGCTGCTGGCCAGTCAGCCGTTGCCGCGCGGACCACGGGTGGCGGTGGTCGGCAACAGCGCCGCGCTGAACTGGCTGGCCATCGACGCCGCGCACAGCGAGGGCCTGCGCGTGCACCGGCCCGCCACGGCGCTGGATCGCGGTCCCAGCGCGCGGCCGACCGAGCGGGCCGCCAGCGCGCCGGTCGACGGACCGGTGGATCTGGGGCCGGAGGCCACCCCCGCCGACTACCGGGAAGCGGTGCAGGCCGCGCTGCGCAGCGACGAGGTCGACGCGGTGATCGTCGTCGTCGCCCCGCCGGTGCCGGTGCCGATGACCGGCTTCGCCGACGCGCTCCGGGCGGCGGCCGCCTCGGCGCCCGGCAAGGACAAGCCGGTGCTGACCACCTTCGTCGCCGAATCGGGCATTCCGAAGCTGCTCGCGGTCCGCACGACCGGTGGCGCGCCGGCCAGAGGCTCCATCCCCTCGTATCCGGACCCGGAACGCGCGGCCAGGGCACTGGCCAGGGCCGAGCGTTACGCCCGCTGGCGGGACCGGCCGGTCTCCCCGGTCG
This sequence comes from Nocardia sp. NPDC050718, assembly GCF_040654235.1. NCBI lineage: Bacteria > Bacillati > Actinomycetota > Actinomycetes > Mycobacteriales > Nocardiaceae > Nocardia > Nocardia sp. NPDC050718. The sequence continues at coordinate 344,732 of NZ_JBFAHQ010000002.1, forward strand.
TGCGGCCGCCCGGCATCGACACCGCGGCCGCGTCGGCCCTGGTGGCGGAGTGGCTCGCGGAATCGGGCGGGCGCTGGCTCACCGACGAGGAGACGGTGCGGCTGCTGAGCTGCTACGGCATCGACGTCGTGGAGTTCCGGGCGGTGCACGACGCCGAACAGGCGGTCGCCGCCGCCGAGGAACTGGGCTATCCGGTCGCGGCGAAGGCCACCGGGGAGCTGTGGCGGCGCAGGCCGGACCTGCTCGGGGTGCGCCTGGACCTGTGGACCCCCGACGCGGTCCGCCAGGCCTATACCGACCTGGTGGAGATCTGCGGCGATCCGCTGCTGCACGTGCAGAAGATGGCGACCAAGGGCATGGGGTGCGTGCTGCGGGTCACCGACGACCCGTCGTTCGGGTCGGTCATCGAGTTCGGGCTCTCGGGCCTGATCATCGAGCTGCTCGGCGACCGCGCGTTCCGCGCGCTGCCGCTCACCGCGGAGGAATCCGTGGCCCTGATCGAGGCGCCACGGGCCGCGCCGCTGCTGTCCGGGGGTCAGGCAGGGCCCGCCGTCGACAAGGCGGCCCTGGCCGAGCTGGCGCAGCGCATCTCTGCCCTGTTCGACGACATCCCGCAGATGCGCGAGCTGTCCTGCGATCCGGTGCTCGCGGCACCGTCCTCGGCCGAGATCATCTACGCCAGGGCCCGGATCGGCCCGGAACCGAGCCGCTTCGACACCGGCCCGCGCAGGCTGGCCTGAGCGGGTCCCCGACGAACAACGCCGACCGGCTCGCGACCCCGGAGGGGTGAGGTCGCGGACACCGGTCGGCGTTTCGGCAGACGACCCCGCGGGGCCGTCGGGTTCTGGGGGATCAGCTGGCGTAGGCGCGCAGCCGGTCGGCGCGCTCACCCTTGCGCAGCTTGGACATGACCTCGCGCTCGATCTGGCGGACCCGCTCGCGGGACAGACCGAACAGCTTGCCGATCTGGTCCAGGGTGCGGGGCTGACCGTCGTCGAGGCCGAAGCGCAGGCGGATGACCTGCTGCTCGCGCTCGTCGAGGGTGGCCAGGACGCTGCGCACGTCGTGGTGCAGCAGGCCGGCGATGACCGCGCTCTCGGCGGAGGTGGCCTCGGAGTCCTCGATGAAGTCGCCCAGCGGGGCTTCCTCGTCGTTGCCGACCGGCATGTCCAGGCTGACCGGGTCGCGGCTGTGGTCGAGCAGGTCGGCGATCTTCTCCACCGGGATGCCCGACTCGTTGGCGAGTTCGGCGTCGGTGGCCTCGCGACCGAGCTGCTGGTGCAGCTCACGCTTGATCCTGGCGAGCTTGTTGACCTGCTCGACCAGGTGCACGGGGAGCCGGATGGTGCGGCTCTGGTCGGCCATACCGCGGGTGATGGCCTGGCGGATCCACCAGGTGGCGTAGGTGGAGAACTTGAAGCCCTTGGCGTAGTCGAACTTCTCCATCGCGCGGATCAGTCCGAGGTTGCCCTCCTGGATCAGGTCGAGCAGCGGCATGCCGCGGCCGGTGTAGCGCTTGGCCAGCGAGACGACCAGACGCAGGTTGGCCTCGAGCAGATGCGAGCGGGCGGCCTGCCCTTCGCGGACCAGAATCGCCAGATCACGCTTGCGGGTCGCCGATAACCGCTTACCGGTCTCGAGCAGGTGCTGGGCATACAGGCCCGCCTCGATACGCTTGGCCAACTCGACCTCGTCGGCCGCCGTGAGCAGTGCCGTGCGGCCGATTCCGTTCAGGTACACGCGTACCAGGTCGGCGGCCGGGCTCTGGGCGTCGATATCGGACTCGCTGGGGCGCACACGAGTAGTGGCGGGGCTTGTCATGACTTGCCTCCTGTCGGTGGTGTCTCACTCCGATCAACGGACCCGACTTAGAGAAAGTTCCCGATCGTGCCGGTGATAAACCGCTCTGAGCTGCGGGTTCCCACCGGTACGGCTGAGAAGTTCCTGAGAAGAGCACCGTGCCCGGAACTCGGCCCACCACCGGGCGGCTTACACGGGTCGGACCAATCCGTGGCGCACCAGACCGGCCACGACGCCGAGTGCCTGGGCGGCGAACTCCGGGGTCACCTCGTCGGCGCCCTCGGCGAGGGCCAGCAGTTCGAGCAGTTCGTACAACGGCAGACCATCCGGTCGCATTCCCGCGACCAGGGCCACCGTCGACTCGTCGACCTCGTGCTGCCAGCGCGGACCGTCGCCGCGATGCAGCCGCGCGACCTGCTCGGCCCAGCCGTGCTCACCGGGCAGATACACCCGCTCCAGGGCGGTGGCCGGGCTCGGCGCGAAGCGGGAGGTCCAGGCGAGGGTGTCGTCGGCGGCCACCGCGCGCAGCCACGCCGAGCGCGCGAAGTAGGCGGGCGCCTCGTCACCGAGCGGATCATCGAAGCCGTGGGTGAGGTCCTCGGCCATCAGCTCGGTCGGTCCGTCGATGGCGTGCAGGTAGACGAACCCGAACCCGATGCCCTCCACGTCGGCGGCCTCGAACGCCGCCAGCCACGCTTCCGCGCGGGCCTGGGCGGCCGGGTCACGCGGGTCGAGGCCCGCGTCGCGCAGCCAGGTGCCCACGTAGAGCGCCGGATCGGCGACGTCGCGCTGCACGACCCAGGCGTCGACGCCGTGGGCGGGCAGCCACGACGACACCCGTTGCCGCCAGTCCTGGCCCTCGACGTGCACCCAGGCGGCGAGCATGGCCGCGGTGCCGCCGGGGGCCAGCAGGCCGGGCGCCTGCCCGATCACCAGTTCGCTGGCACCGTCCAGGGCCAGCCCGGAGTCGCGATAGGTGTGTTCGATGCGTGCCGGGCCGACCACGAAGGGGGGATTGGCCACGATCTGATCGAACTTCCGGCCCGCCACCGGTTCGAACCAGGAGCCTTCCCGCAGTTCGATGTCGAGTTCGTTCAGGGTGGCGGTGGCCTGGGCCAGCCACAGCGCCCGCGCGTTGACGTCGGTGGCGGTGACCCGGCCCGCGTAGCTCGCCGCGTGCACGGCCTGCACACCGCAGCCGGTGCCCAGGTCGAGCAGGGTGCCCACCGGTTCGGTCGGTGTGGCGCGCAGCAGCGACAGCGACGCGTGCCCGACACCGAGGACATGGTCCTCGGTGAGGGTGCGCCTGCGCATCGAATCGTCGAGGTCGGACAGGATCCAGCGGGTGCCCGCGCCGGTGTCGAGCGGGCGCAGATCCAGTGCGGCCCTGAGGTCGTCGCCGTCCCGGGCCAGCAGCCCCGCCGCGACGGCGTCGTCGATCCGCACCGGCGACAGCGCGGCGGCGACCTCGCGTTCCGGCAGCGCGTCACCGAGCAGCAGCAGCCGGATCAGCGTGCCCAGCTCCCCGGCCGCCCGCGCGGCCCGGCGCACCGGCACCGGCTCGGACCGGCCCAGCGCGGCATGCACGTCGGGGCCGAGCGCGTCCACCAGCGTGTCGGCGTCGTAGCCGACCCGGATCAGCGCCGTGCGCAGGTCCGGGGACAGTGCGGTGAGCAGGGAACCGGTGGTCGTGGGGTTCGTAGGCACCCGCCTACTCTGCCAGGGCAACGCGCGCCCGGATCGACCAGCTACAGGCGCGTGTCGTGCGGCACTGCACGCGCCCACCGCTGGAAGGGCCGTTCCCGTGCCGACGGTGCTGGGCTGGCAACCGTCGCCGCCACCGGCCACTCCCGGACCATGTCCGGCGGTCGATGGGGCTGGCTGTCGTGGCCGCCACCAGGCCGGTCCCGGACCCTGTCCGGCCGTTGATGGAGCTGGCAACCGCCGCCGCCGGGCCGTTCCCGGACCATGTCTAGTGGTCGATGGGCTGGGTGTCGTCGCCGCGACCGGGCCGGTCCCGGACCATGTCTGGCCGTCGATGGGCTAGAGATCACCGGCGCCCAGGCTCGTTCTGGCGCTGGCGCATCGGGTCCGGTCGTCGATCGGTCGTCCGGCAGGAGCTCGGGGTGGTGACGACGGCGGTCCCGGCCGGTGGCGTCAGCCGGTGTACGGGTCGCGGCCGGTGACGCAGTAGAGCGCGGAACCGGGGTCGCGCAACACGATCCAGCGTTCGCCGTCCGCGACCCGGGTGGCGCCGAGCGATTCGTGCCAGGCGGCGGTGGCGGTGATATCGGAGGAGGCCAGGTCCGGGTGGGCGGCGGCGGGGCGCGGCTCGTCGAGGCGCTGGAGCAGGAAGTGCAGCGGCTGATCGGGACCGCGCAAGCGGGAGAACTCGGGACGGCGGCCCGGTCGATGGGTCCAGCCGGTCAGCGCCTGCCAGAAGGCGGTGTCGGTCGCGATGTCGGCGGGGGACAGGTCCAGGCAGATCTGATCGAGGCGGGTCACGGTGCCGTCGGGCGCGGTCGACACGACGACCGGGGGTGGGGTCGCGTCCTCGGACGCGGCGGCCTCGCGAACCGGGGTGAAGCAGAACGTCTGTCCGGCGGGCGATTCCAGCACGGTGTAGTCGCGTTCGACAGTGACGACCCGGGCGCCGAGATCGGTCGCGCTCGCCACCGCGGCGGGGATGTCGTCGACGTCGAGGTCGAGGTGGATACCGCCGTCGTCCCCGACGCGCTGCATCTTCAGCCAGGCGGGACCGGTGGCGGGCAGCAGGGTGACGAATTCGCCGTCCGCGCCCCGGGGTTCGGACACGGTGGAGCCGGTGACCGTCGCCCAGAACCGCACGCAGTCGTCGAAACCGGTGGCGGGACGGTCGAGAAAGGCCCACGTCCAGCGAATCATGCTGTCTCCGTTTCGGTGTGGATCGGGTCCCGGCGCGGCCGACCGATCGTCGGCGCGGGGGCGGAGGTCCTGTCCGCACGGTAGGCGGCAACGGGCGCGCTGTCGACCGCGATATCGCCGGGCGGCGAGTTGGCAGGATGTCGACGAAAGATGTCATCGCGGCCACTCGTTCGTGCCGCGAAGTTCCGGCACCCTGTTCCGGTGACCGATCTCCGCGCGCCCCTGCCGCCCACCGGCGACGACCCGGCCGACCGCGCCACTCCCGTCCCCGGCGACGCGGGGGCCATCGATCGGCCGACCGACGCCGCGCCGGTGATCACCCGGCGTCGTCGCGCCCCGCATCCCGCGTGGATCGTGGCGGGCGTCGGCTTCGTCGCCTTGCTGGGCGCCGCCGCCTTCCGCTCGGTGCCCAGCGTCCTGATCGACCCGCTGCACGCCGAATTCGGCTGGTCACACGCGACGATCTCGGCCGCCGTGTCACTGAACATGCTGCTCTACGGCGTGATCTCGCCGTTCGCGGCCGCGCTGATGGACCGCTTCGGCATCCGCCGGGTGGTGTGTTCGGCGCTGGTGCTGATCGCGGCGGGCAGCGGGCTGACGGTGTTCATGACCCAGGCCTGGCAGCTGGTGGCGACCTGGGGCCTGCTGGTCGGGGTGGGCGTGGGATCGATGTCGATGCCGTTCGTCGCCACCATCACCGGCCGCTGGTTCGTGCGCAGCCGCGGCCTGGTCACCGGCGTGCTGACCGCCGCGGGCGCGACCGGTCAACTGGTGTTCCTGCCGCTGGTGTCGATGCTGGCGCACGAGCACGGCTGGCGGCTGCCGTCGGTGCTCGTGGCGGGCGTCGCGCTGGCCGTGGTGCCGCTGGTGTGGCTGTTCGTCCGGGATTACCCGAGCGATGTCGGCGTGCGGGCCTACGGTGCGCCGGACGGTTCGGACGCGGGGCTGCGCGTCGCGGTCGCCGGGGGCGCGAGCCGGGCGCTGAAGGTCCTGGCCTCGGCCGCGCGCAGGCCCGGGTTCTGGCTGCTGGCAGGCGGTTTCGCGGTGTGCGGCGCGTCGACCAACGGCTTGGTCGGCACGCATTTCGTGACCGCGGCCCACGATCACGGCATGCCGCCGACCACCGCGGCGGGGCTGCTGGCGCTGGTCGGGATCTTCGATGTGGCGGGCACGATCGCCTCCGGCTGGCTCTCGGACCGGGTCGATCCGCGCTACCTGCTGCTCGGCTACTACTCGCTGCGCGGGCTCTCGCTGCTGATCCTGCCTTCGCTGCTGGGTCCGCACACCCAGCCCAGCATGTGGGTCTTCGTGGTCTTCTACGGCCTGGACTGGATCGCCACGGTCCCGCCGACCGTGCTGCTGTGCCGGGAGCTGTTCGGCGCCGACGGGCCGATCGCGTTCGGCTGGGTGTTCGCCGCCCATCAGGTCGGCGCGGCGATCGCGGCCACCGGCGCGGGACTCATCCGCGACCTGCAGGGTTCCTACGATCTGGCCTGGTATCTCGCCGGCGCGCTGTGCGGCCTGGCGGCGCTGATGTCGATGCTGGTGCGGCGCCCGCAGGCGTCAGCCGTCGATGGCCTTGTGCGGGCGTGAGTCCAGCGCGATCTGGTTGGCCCGGCCGTCCCAGCGGCTCGGCTCGTCCTTGCTGCGCGGCGGCCGGTCGTTGGCGATGAGCACGGCGATCCACGGCAGCGGCACCGAGGCCACGATGATCAGGATCGAGATCAGCGGGTTCTCGAACGCGCTGTAGGCGATCGCGGCCAGGATCAGGCAGGGGATGCGGAAGGCCATGATGATCGTGTAGCGGCGGACGCGGGCGCGATGCTGGTCGTCGAGCGACGGCGCGGCCTCGGTGATGAGCACCGGGTGCTTGGCGTCGGCGCCGGGGAAATAGCCGCGCGAGGAACTCGGCGCGGCGGGCATCGTCACCTCCGGGGCCGGTGTCGGCTCGTCGGCGCCGGGGGTGTCGCCGTGGGACTGCATACCCCGAGTCTTCCACTCGACGCCGGCGAACGCACACGCGGCTGGTCAGCGGTACGCGCCCGGGATGCGGCATCATGGAAGGCGTGAGTACAGACACTCTGGTACGCCCGGAAACCACGACCGACGAGACGACCGGCGACGACGTCCCCAAGTTCTTCCACTACGTGAAGAAGGACCGGATCGCCGAGAGTGCCGTGATGGGCACCATGGTCGTCGCGCTGTGCGGCGAGGTCTTCCCGGTGACGCGTTCGCCCAAGCCCGGTTCGCCGGTCTGCCCGGACTGCAAGAAGGTCTACGACGGCTTGCGCAAGGGCGACTGAACCGGCTCCGCGTTCGGTGCGGTCGATGCCTCCGCCGAGGCGTCGGCCGCCTCGTCGCGTTCGTCGTCACCGCGCACCTGGTTGCTGAGCCACTCCTTGACCTGCTCCATCCGGGTGGCCCTGGCCGGCCAGAACTCCTGCACCGCGGCGTTGAACTCGGCGCCGAGGATCACCGCGAAGCCGAGGAAATAGGTGAACAGCAGGAACGCGATCGGCGTGGCCAGCGCGCCGTAGCTCACCCCGGTGGCGGTGATCCAGGCCAGATACCGGCGCAGCAGGTCGCTGGCGGCCAGGAAGAACACCCCCGCCACCAGCGCGCCGCCGAAGAGCCGGTGCCAGGGCAGCGATCGGTGCAGCGCCAGCTTGTAGAGCGTGGTCAGCCCGACGATCAGCAGCAACCCGACGATCGGGTAGTAGAACGTGTCGATCAGGCGCAGGCCGGGTTCGCGCCAGGTCTCGGGCAGCACCCGGCCGATCCGGGTGGGCCCGAGCGCGATCACCGGCAGGATCAGCACCGCCGCCACCAGGAACTGCACGTACAGCAGCAGCGCGAAGATCCGCTGCCAGACCGGGTGCCGGGCGTCCTGCTGATCGTGGGCCTCCACGATCGCGTCGACGAAGGTCGCCATCGCCGAGGACCCGGCCCACAGCGACAGCACGAAGCCCACCGACACCACCGCGCCGCGCCCGCGGCCGAGCACGTCGTCGACGGTGGGTTCGATCAGGTCGGAGACGACCGACGGGCTGAAGAACTCCCGGCTGAACGCGATGATCTTGGATTCCACGATCTGCACCGTGTCGGGGCCGAAGAGCCCGCCCACGTAGCCGAGGCTGCCGAGCAGGCCGAGCAGCAGCGGCGCGAGCGAGAGCGTCTGCCAGAAGGCGGCGGCCGCCGATTTGGCGAAGATCGAGTTGTTCCAGCACTTCTGGGCCACCCGGACCACCAGCCGCCACGCCATGAGCAGCCACCGCGTCACCCGGGCGTGTTCGCGGGGACGTTGCCCGGCGGCCGCGGGCGGCGCGGGCGGACCGCCGGGCAGGGATGCCTGCGGCGGGTGTGCCGCGTCGGCTGCCCGGATCTGGTCGTTGCTCATGGTGTCTCCAGCATCCCGCACGATGGTGGTCCGTGTGGTGCGGGCCGGGCATCGTGTCGGCGGGTAACAGGTAAATGGCCGGTGACCTCGGGCTCGTTTGTGATGCCTGTCGCCCACCCCGCGTCGGTTTGGCGACACGCCGCATCGGGCGGCTAGGGTCGTCTGCGTGACTGGGTCGGGTGGCGTCGCTGCGGCGAGAGAAGCGGGTACACCGGGCGATGCGGCCGCGGGGGGTGCGTCGGGGGGTTCCCTGCGCGCCTGGCAGCGGCGCGCGCTCACGAAATACCTGGCCACCAAGCCGCGCGACTTCCTCGCGGTCGCGACCCCCGGCGCGGGTAAGACCACCTTCGCGCTGCGGGTAGCCGCGGAGTTGCTGGCCGATCGCACGGTCGACCAGGTGACCGTCGTCGCGCCGACCGAGCACCTCAAGCACCAGTGGGCCGCCTCGGCCGCCCGCTCCGGCATCCAGCTGGACTCGCGCTTCTCCAACAGCACCGGCGGCACCTCCGGCGACTACCACGGCGTCGTGGTGACCTACGCCCAGATCGCGGCCCACCCCGCGCGGCACCGGGTGCGCACCGAGAATCGCCGCACCCTGGTGATCCTCGACGAGATCCACCACGCGGGCGACGCCAAGAGCTGGGGCGAGGCCACCGAGGAGGCCTTCGGCGACGCGACGCGCAGGCTCGCGCTGACCGGAACCCCGTTCCGCAGCGACGATTCCAAGATCCCGTTCGTCACCTACGAACCCGACGAGGCCGGTTTCCCGCGCTCGCGCGCCGACCACTCCTACGGCTACGCCGACGCCCTGGCCGACGGCGTCGTGCGCCCGGTGGTCTTCCTGGCCTACTCCGGTGACGCGCACTGGCGCGACAGCGCGGGCGAGGAGCACACCGCCCGCCTCGGCGAACCGCTCAGCGCCGAACAGACCGCGCGTGCCTGGCGCACCGCGCTGGACCCGGCGGGCGACTGGATCTCGGCGGTGCTGCGCGCGGCCGACACCCGGCTGCGCCAGCTGCGCGCCTCGGGCATCCCCGACGCGGGCGGCCTGGTGATCGCCACCGATCAGGAACGCGCCCGCGACTACGCCGAACTGCTGGAACACATCTCGGGGGAGCGGCCCGCGGTGGTCCTCTCCGACGACCCGCAGTCCTCGAGCCGCATCGACGAGTTCGCCAAGGGCACCCAGCCGTGGATGGTCGCGGTGCGCATGGTGTCCGAGGGCGTCGACGTGCCGCGCCTGGCCGTCGGCGTGTACGCGACCAGCGCGTCGACGCCGCTGTACTTCGCGCAGGCCATCGGCCGGTTCGTGCGTGCCCGCAAGCCGGGGGAGACTGCCAGCGTCTTCCTGCCGTCGGTGCCGGTGCTGCTCGACCTGGCGGCCCAGCTCGAGCTCCAGCGCGACCACGTGATCGGCAAGCCGCATCGCGAGAAGAACGCGCTCGACGACGAACTGCTGATCGACGCGAACAAGACCAAGGACGAGCCGGGCGAGGAGGAGAAGTCCTTCGTCGCCCTGGCCGCCGACGCCGAGCTCGACCAGGTGATCTACGACGGCTCCTCCTTCGGCACCGCCACCATCGCGGGCAGCGACGAGGAAGCCGACTACCTGGGTATCCCCGGCCTGCTCGACGCCGACCAGATGCGCGCGCTGCTGCGCGAACGGCAGACCCGTCAGCTCGCCGACCGCAGTGCCCAGGACGCCGCCGTCCCCGCGCCCGCCGCGGTCGTCGAACGGGTCGCGACGTCGGACAAGCTGGGGGAACTGCGCCGCGAACTCAACAGCCTGGTCGCGATGCACCACCACCGCACCGGCAAACCGCACGGCGTGATCCACGGCGAGCTCCGGCGCGAATGCGGCGGTCCGCCCACGGCTCTGGCGACCGCCGACCAGCTGACCGAGCGCATCGCGGCCCTGCGACGCCAGTAGCGCGTGGACGCTACGTCGTCGACGCCGCGAGCACGTGCAGCGCGCTGTCGACGGCGGCGCTGAGCTCGGCATGGCCGACGTCGTCCCTGGCCTGGATCGAGAGTCCGTACAGGACGGTGCTGTACAGCGTCGCCAGCGCGGCGGTGTCGGTGCCGGGCCGCAGATCGCCGTCGGCGACGCCGCGGTCGAGCCGAGCGTGGATGTCGGCGGTGGTGTGCCGGCGGGCCTCGGCGAGGAACTCACGGACCGAGGCGTTGCGCGTGGTGTAGGTCGCGCCCGCCAGGACCACCATGCAGCCGTGCGGCAGCCCGGGGTCGGTATAGGTGGTGATGTTGTCGCGCAGCATCGCCGCGATGGCGGCGTAGGCGGTGGGTTCCTCGCGCAGCGCCCGCGCCGTGCGTGACCCCTCGGTACGGCCGTAGAGCTCGACCGCGGCGCGGAACAGGGCTTCCTTGTCGCCGAAGGCGGCGTAGAGGCTGGGGGAGTTGATGCCCATGGCGGTGGTGAGGTCGGCCATCGAGGCGCCGTCGTAGCCGCGTTCCCAGAACACCTCCATGGCGCGCCGCAGGGCGACGTCGCGATCGAAACCGCGTGGGCGGCCGCGTTCTGCCATGGCGAACCTTTCTGTGTCGATCGACAAACATACCTCGTCGAGCCCCCGCTCGTAAATTCTGTATCGATCGATAAGAAACTCTTGACGCGGCTCGGCGTCGTGCGCTTGGCTATTTGTGTACTGATCACTACATAAAGGAGCGAACCGATGACGAGCAGCACCGTGGCCCTGGTGACCGGTGGCAGCCGGGGGATCGGCGCCGCCATCGCCCGCAAGCTGGCGGGCGCGGGCGCCGACGTGGCGTTCACCTACCAGCGCGACGAGAGCGCGGCGAAGGCCGTCGCCGCCGACATCGAGGCGCTGGGCAGGCGGGCGCTGCCGCTGCGCGCCGACAGCGCCGACGCGGGGCAGATCGCCGCCGCGGTCGACCGGACCGCGCGGGACCTGGGCGGGCTGGACGTGCTGGTGAACAACGCGGGCATCTTCCCGGCCAAGCCCTACGAGGAATTCGGCCTGGACGAGATCGACCGGGCGCTGAACATCCACGCGCGCGCCCCGTTCGTCGCGGGCCAGGCCGCGCTGGCCCATCTGGGCGAGGGCGGGCGGATCATCTCCATCGGCTCGAACCTGACCGACCGCGCGCTCTTCGGCGGCCTGGCGCTCTACAACCTGAGCAAGTCCGCGCTCAACGGCTACACCAAGGCGCTGGCCCGCGAACTGGGCCCGCGCGGCATCACCGTCAACCTGGTCCAGCCGGGACCCACCGACACCGACATGAACCCGGCGGGCAGCGACCACGCGCCGGTCCAGCGGGAGTTCAACGCGCTGGGGCGCTTCGGCGCGCCCGAGGACGTCGCCGATCTCGTCGCTTTCCTCGCCGGTCCCGCCGGGCGGACCATCACCGGCGCGGTCATCACCATCGATGGTGGCACCAACGCCTGAGCGCGCCGGGGCACCGCGCGAACGGCGGTGCCCCGGCGCGTCAGACCGCGAAGAAGCGCGCGGGATCGAGTGCGTTGATGCTGGTCCAGCGCTGTTCCTGGACGGGTGCCGCGGTGTCGGTGGTCGCGTCGAAATAGCCCTGGAGCTCCAGGGCGAGCCGCGGATTCTCGTCGACCTGCCGGGCGATCGTGTACAGCACCGCGAGCACGTGCACGCACCGGTCGGTGCGCGCCGAGCACGAGCAGTCGGTACTGGCCAGGGTCGGGGCGGGCGAGTGACCCGCGTCGAGCAGCGCGCGGTGCATCTCGTCGGTGACCACCGAGGAATCGGGAATCGCCCGCGCGATCGTGGTCACCTCGGCCCGGGTCAGCGGCACCACCTCGACATGGGCGATCGAAGCCTGACCGCCCCGATGCAGATGCGCGCGGACCGTGCGCCCCTCGATCTCGGTGCGCACGCCGTGATTGCGGGCGATGCTGCGGGCGCGGGGCAGCATCGGTTCCGGCTTGGTCTGGCGCAGCGGCTCGGCCAGCCGGACCCAGTCCTTGCCCCAGGGCGTGTAACCGAATTCGTTGTCGGCCATCAGTTCTCTCGCTTCCGGCGCAGGATGTCGACGAGGGCGTCGTCGTCGAGGCGGGCCAGTTCGGCGATGCCCGCCGCGTCGGACAGATCGGTCAGCGCCGATTTCCGGGTGTGCATCGCGGCGATGTGCTCCTCGACCGTGGTCGAGCTGGTCAGCGTGGTGACCGTGACGGTGCGGGTCTGCCCGATCCGGTGCGCGCGGTCGGAGGCCTGCGCTTCGACGGCCGGATTCCACCAGCGATCGAAGTGGATCACATCGGCGGCGCGGGTGAGGGTCAGACCGGTGCCCGCCGCGCGCAGGCTCAGCACGAGCACCGGTGGGCCGTCCGGTGACTGGAACGCGGAGACGATCCCGGCGCGCTGGTCGGCGTCGAGCCCGCCGTGGAAGAACGGCGCGGTGACCCCGAACTGTTCGGCGAGATGCCGCACCAGCAGCTCACCGGTCGCGCGGTACTGGGTGAAGATCAGCGTGGGGTCGCCGGTGTCGAGATTGGTCGCCACGATGTCGGTGCAGAGGTCGAGTTTGCCGGAGCGCCCGGCCAGTTCGTCCAGGTCGCCGGAGACCAGGCCGGGATGGTTGCAGACCTGTTTGAGCCCGGTCAGCGCCGCGAGCACGCGCCCCTGGCGTTGCAGCCCGGAGCCGAAGCCCTCGTCGAGCGCCTCGGCGAGCACCGCGTCGTAGACCCGTTCCTGTTCCTGCGTCAGGTCGCACAGCAGATCGCTGTGGATCTTCGCCGGCAGCGAGGCCGCGACCTGGATCTTCTTGCGGCCGAGGAGGACCGGTTCCACCGCGTCCCGCAACCGGGCCGCGGCCGTGGCCGACCCCTCCTCGATCGGTTTGACGAACCGGCGCCGGAACTGGGTGCGGTGGGCGAACAGTCGCGGCACGGTGAGGTGCAGCAGCGCGAACAGCTCGTCGAGATGGTTCTCCACCGGCGTGCCGGTCAGGGCGACCTTGGCGTCGGCGGGCACGGCCTTGGCGGCCCGCGACACCTGCGTGCGCGGATTCTTCAGCGCCTGGGCCTCGTCGAACACCACGGTCGCCCACCGGGTCTCGGTCAGGGCGGCCCCGTGCAGCCGCAGCGTCGGATACCCGGCGACCACGATCGTGCCGGGCGCGGCGGGCACCGCGCCACCGCGCCAGGACACGGCCGTCAGATCGGGCGCGAACCGCGTGATCTCGTGGACCCAGTTGCCGACCAGCGAGGTCGGGCACACCACCAGTTGCGGGCCGGCGGACCGGCCGCGCAGGAATCCGATGGTCTGCACGGTCTTGCCGAGCCCCATCTCGTCGGCCAGCACCGCGCCGCCGTACGCCGCGACGGTCTCGTGCAACCAGCTCACGCCCCGCACCTGATACGGACGCAGCGTGGCGTCGAGCAGGCCGGCGAGTTCGATGGCGGCGAGCTCGGTCTCCCGTAGCACCCGCGCGGCTCGCTCCGCCGAGAAGATCGCGGTGCCGACGGCGTCGGGGACGGCGTGGGCGGCGATCGGCAGGGTGTCGGGCCGGACGTCGGTGTCCTGGGCGAGCACCGCGCGCCACGCCAGCGTCGACGGCGCGAGGTCGTCGGGAGCCAGTCCGGCCAGCTCGGCGGGCGTCACGACGGCGGCCGGGACCTCGGTCGGCTCGATCGCGCCGCGTTCGCCGACCGGGAGCGCGAGCGTGAGGTGTTCCCGATCGCCGAGGTCGGTGGGCGCGGGGCCCGCACCGTGACCGGTCCACGTCCACAGGGCGAACAGGTGACGGTCGGGGAGATAGGTGGCCTGAGTGGCGGGCAGAGCGGTCTCCTCTGATCGGGCAGCGCGAACGACCTAACAACGTACACTGTACTGAGTTTGTTCCCGACCGCCAGAAAGGACCGCGCGTGCCCACCGACGGCGACGAGTCCACCGCGCAGGCCACCCGCATCCTCGAGCTGCTGTGGCGGCACGCGCTGCCCGCCAGACCGGGCGCCCGCGGCCCGAAACCCGGGCTCACCGTCGACGCCGTGGTCGCCGCGGGCATCGCCCTGGCCGATCGCGACGGGATCGACAAGCTGACGATCCGCGCGGTCGCCGCCGACCTCGGGCTGCGCGCCATGAGTCTCTACACCTATGTGCCCAGCAAGGAGGCGCTGCTGGTGCTCATGGTCGACGCCGTCGCCGCCGACGACCCGCCGATCCCGGCCGACCTGCCGATCCGCGACCGGATGATCGCGGTGGCCGCCCGGATCCGGGCCGAGCTGATCGCGCACCCCTGGCTGCTCGAGGTCTCGCCGTGGCGGCAGGTGCTCGGGCCCGCTCGAATGCGCCGCTACGAAGGTCAGCTCGCCGCGATCGAGGGCATCGGGCTCGACGACCTCGCGATGGATCGCGCGATCGCGGTGCTCACCGACTTCGCCACCGGCAACGCCCGCCTCGCCATCGCGGCGGCGGGTGCGACGGCCCAGCTCAGCGACGCCGACTGGTGGAACGTGCACGGCCCCCTGCTGGCGAGGGTGATGCCCGCCGCGGAGTTCCCGCTGGCGGGCCGGGTCGGCGCGACCGTGGGCGAGCACTACCAGGCACCGGCCGATCCCGACGGCGCCTTCTCCTACGGCGTCGCGACCCTGGTCGACGGCATCCTCGCCGACGCCGCGGGCTGATCCCGGAGACAACAACAGCGGGCGTCCGGATTCCGGATCGCCCGCTGTCGGGTGTTCTGTTGTCAGATGTTGTTGTTTCGGACGCGAGGAGTGGTCAGAGGGCGGGAGCGGATTCCGTGTCGATCACGGCTTCGAGCTCGCGCAAACGGTCCATGTGTTCATTCGCGTGGTGCTGGCAGAAGAGCAACTCGCCACCCGCGGGAAGAACGGCACGCACTCGGGCAGCCGCCCCGCAACGATCGCAACGATCGACCGCGGTCAGTGGGGTGCTGGTCAGGGTTCCTGGCATGACTCCTCCGTCCCGGCTCCCGGCGCTGCGTGGCCGTTCGCCTAGGTGTGGGCCCCGTGGTCACTCCACGTGGCTCGCGTCCGCTACTTCCCAGCAGTGGTACGACTACTCTCTCAGACGTTCGGGGTTCAGGCTTTGTTCCCGGAAGTGAATCTTTGTGTTTTCGATAACACGACCTGCGGTTTCGCTGAAAGCGAACACATGCTGGTCATGCTTCCGAGCCCACGCCGACCACTCGCGGTGCCGTCGCTGCCACCTCCCACTCGCTCCCTGCCACTCATCGATATGTCGCTCGCTGCGGTGTTGCTCGTTACTACCGGGCGTGACCGCGTATCGAGGGAGTTCCGATGATCCTGTGGCAGGGTCTTGGACGTCCGATCCTGTTGTCTACCCGGAGATTACCCGTGACGTCCGACACCCACACGCTTGTTCACCTGTGTTCTTCCCAAGAATGGGCCGACGCCCGACGGGTAGGTGAACGCAGGCCGCCCTCGCTGTCGGAGAGCGGATTCGTGCATCTGTCCACGCCGGCGCAGGTCCACCTGCCCGCCAACCGGCTCTTCGCCGGACGCACCGACCTGGTGGTGCTCTGGCTCGACCCGTCCCGGTTCACCGGCGAGGTGCGCTGGGAGCCGGGGGTGCCGACCGATCCGGCCTCGATGCTGTTCCCGCACCTGTACGCGCCGCTGCCCGTCGCCGCCGTGCTCGAGGCCGTCGCGTACCTGCCCGGCCCGGACGGACACTTCGATACGCCCCGGCGCGGCACAGTGGCGTAGGCCACATCCGCGGTGGCGGCGCGACTACTGTGGAAGGTGTGAACGTCGACGTCACAGCGCTACCGGGAATCGGAGTGCGCAAGGATTTCGAGGTCAAGTCGGGTCGTCGGGTCGGCGTGGTCGCCCACCGCGACGGCGACATCGACCTGATCGTGTCCAAACACGACGACCCGGACGCGATCGCGGCCCAGGTGCCGCTGTCCACCGACGAGGCGTCGGTGCTGGCGAACCTGCTCGGCGCGCCGCAGCTGGTCGCCAAACTCAACGACGACCATCGCGATCTGCCGGGCATCACCACCCGCCAGCTCGCGATCCTCGACGAATCACCGTACGCGGGACGCACACTCGGTGAGACCGCCATGCGCACCCGCACCAAGACCTCGATCGTCGCGGTGATGCGCGCCGGTCAGCTGCACCCGTCGCCGGGGCCCGACTTCACCTTCACCGAGGGTGACCTGCTCGTGGTCGTCGGCACTCCGGACGGCCTCGACGCGGCCGCGAAGATCCTCGCGCACGGCTGACCGCCGTGACCTCGCAGGCCCTGGCTCTGCTCGAGCTCGGTGTGATCTTGTTCGCGCTGGGCATCTGCGGGCGGGTGGCGGCCCGGTTCGGCATGTCGCCGATCCCGCTGTATCTGCTGGGCGGTCTGGCCTTCGGGCGCGGCGGCTATCTACAGCTGGAGGCGGCCACCGAGTTCGGGCATCTGGCGAGCGAGATCGGCGTCGTGCTGCTGCTGTTGCTGCTCGGGCTCGAGTACACCGCCCCTGAACTGATGACCGGCCTGCGGCGCTCCTGGGCCGCGGGCGTGGTGGATCTGGTGGCCAACGCGCTGCCCGGCGCCGCGGTGGCGCTGATCCTCGGCTGGGGTGCGACCGGAGCCGTCGTGCTCGGCGGCGTCACCTACATCTCGTCGTCGGGGATCGTGGCCAAGGTACTCGACGACCTCGGCCGGCTCGGTAACCGCGAGACCCCGGTGGTGTTGTCGATCCTGGTGCTCGAGGACCTGGCGATGGCGGTATACCTGCCGATCCTGACCATGATGCTGGCCGGGCTGAGCCTGCTGAGCGGGCTGGTGTCGCTGGCCGTCGCGCTGGCCACCATCTCGGTGGTGCTGGTGGTGGCGCTGCGGTTCGGCCGGGTGGTCTCGGCCGTGCTCGACAGCGCCGACCGCGAGGTGTTCCTGCTGCAACTGCTCGGTGCCGCGCTGCTGGTGGCGGGCGCGGCCTCGGCGCTGAACGTCTCGGCCGCGGTCGGCGCGTTCCTGCTCGGCATCGCGATCTCCGGGTCCACCGCGCACGAGGCGGCGAAGCTGCTCGAGCCGCTGCGCGATCTGTTCGCCGCGATCTTCTTCGTCGCCTTCGGGCTGTCCATCGATCCGGCCGCGATCCCGCCGGTGTTCGGCTGGGCGGTGGTGCTGGCGGTGGTCACCGCGGGCACCAAGATGGCGGTCGGCTGGTGGGCGGCGAGCAGGCAGGGGATCCGCCGGATGGGCCGGGCCAGGGCGGGCGCCGCGCTGGTGGCGCGCGGTGAGTTCTCCATCGTCATCGCCGGGCTGGCGGTCACCTCCGGCAAGGTCGATCCCCGGCTGGCCGCGCTCGCCTCCGGCTACGTACTGCTGATGGCGATCCTCGGGCCGGTCGCGGCCAGGGTCGTCGAGCCGGTCGTCGAATTCACCCGGCGCCGTGCGGGTCTGGCGCCGAGCTGATCAGTCCACCACCCGGCGCGGCCAGGCGCCGACGCCGTCGTAGACCAGCTCCTCGGTGTGGTGTTCCACGTAGGGATGCGGCGGCATCGGTGCCACCGGCGCGACGTCCCGCTGCGGGCGCGACCGGGGCCCGCGCCGGGAGGTCAGCCACATCCGCGGCAGCGCCTCCTCGTTCTCGATCTCGGTGAGGCTCACGCTGATCAGCACCAGCATGGTGACGATGCTGCTCACCCCGATCAGTGGGGCCAGCAGGTCCATCGCGCCCGAGCCCGCGGGCGGTGCAGCGTGGTGATCGGAGTGGGCGTGCATGGCGGCCATGCCGGTGTAGTGCATACCGCAGACCGCGACGCCCATGATGATGGCCGCGCCGACCGTCGCCAGAAAACCCTTGACGCGCAAGGTGAACCAGAGCGCCACGATCGAGGCGACCACCGCGATCACCATCGACAGCGCGACGATCTTCGCGTCGTAGCTGACCGTCGCCGTCGACTTCATCGCGTACATGCCGGTGTAGTGCATGGTGCCGACGCCGAGCCCGGTGATCGTCCCGCCCGCCAGCAGCGAGCGCAGCGTGGGCTGGGGCTTGTTGACCATGAACAGCCCGATCCCGACGACGACCATCGCGGTGAGCGCGCTGAACAGCGTCAGCGGAATGTCGAAGCGGATCTCCGCGCCGCGGATCGAGAAGCCGAGCATCGCGATGAAATGCATGACCCAGATGCCGGTTCCGCCGATCGCGATCGCGGCGCCGACCAGCCAGCTGACCCGCCCCTCCACCGCGTTGCGGCCGCGGGCCGCGCACTGCAGGCCGAGCAGACATCCGGTGACGGACATGAAATACGCGAGAACGGGAGTGATCCACCCGTAGCTGAAGTGATAAATGTCGAGCACGCCGCGAAAACCCTCAATGCCAAGTACCGCGAACCGGCGGCGGTAGAACGAAAAACTGGATGTGACGATACGGCGAAGATCGCGAATCCGTGTCGTTCACAGCGCAATCCGGCACTGTGGGTTTGGTCACGAAAAGGTTACCGAGTCCGGTTTATTGGGAATACCGACCGATCGGAATGTGCATTCGGAAACAAAAAAGCCCGTGCCCATCCGAAGATGGACACGGGCCTCCGTGTCGAAACGCGCTAGTCGAGGTAGTCGCGCAGCACCTGCGACCGGCTCGGATGGCGCAGCTTGCTCATCGTCTTCGACTCGATCTGACGGATGCGCTCGCGCGTCACGCCGTAGACCTGGCCGATCTCGTCGAGGGTGCGCGGCTGGCCGTCGGTGAGGCCGAAGCGCAACCGCACCACGCCCGCCTCACGCTCGGACAGCGTCTCCAGCACCGACTGCAGCTGATCCTGCAGCAGGGTGAAGCTCACCGCGTCTACCGCGACGACGGCCTCGGAGTCCTCGATGAAGTCGCCGAGCTGGCTGTCGCCCTCGTCGCCGATGGTCTGGTCCAGCGAGATCGGCTCACGCGCGTACTGCTGGATCTCCAGCACCTTCTCCGGCGTGATGTCCATTTCCTTGGCCAGCTCCTCCGGGGTGGGCTCACGGCCCAGGTCCTGGAGCAGCTCGCGCTGGATGCGGCCGAGCTTGTTGATGACCTCGACCATGTGCACCGGGATACGGATGGTGCGGGCCTGGTCGGCCATGGCACGGGTGATGGCCTGGCGGATCCACCACGTCGCGTAGGTCGAGAACTTGTAACCCTTGGTGTAGTCGAACTTTTCGACCGCGCGGATCAGGCCGAGGTTGCCCTCCTGGATCAGGTCCAGGAACGCCATGCCGCGACCGGTGTAGCGCTTGGCCAGCGAGACCACCAGGCGGAGGTTGGCCTCGAGCAGGTGGTTCTTGGCCCGGTTGCCGTCGCGCACGATCCAGTTGAAATCGCGGCGGGTGGTCACCGACAGCTTCTCGCCCGCCTCGGCGAACTCGCGCATCTTCTCCGCGGCGAACAGGCCGGCCTCGATCCGCTTGGCGAGTTCGACCTCCTCCTCCGCGTTCAGCAGCGCGACCTTGCCGATCTGCTTGAGGTAGGCGCGCACCGAGTCGGCGGACGCGGTGAGCTCGGCGTCCTTGCGCGCCTGACGCAGCGCCTCGGACTCCTCCTCGTCCCACACGAAATCGCCGGAGGCCTTGTCCTTCTCGGACGGCTCCTCGGTCTCGGCTTCCTCGGTGGTGTCCTCGGCCACCTCTTCGACCAGGGCGTCACCGTCGGTGAGCTCGTCCTCGGAGACCTCCAGGTCGCCGAGATCGTCGAGCTCGATCGACTCGTCGTCGAGCTGTTCCTCGCCACCCTCGGCCGCCGTCGCCTTCTTGGCGGCGGCCTTCTTGGCGGGCGCCTTCTTGGCGGCAGCCTTCTTGGCCGGAGCCTTCTTGGCGACGGCCTTCTTCGCCGGGGCCTTCTTGGCAGCGGCCTTCTTGGCCGGAGCCTTCTTGGCCGGGGTGGTGGCGTCGGCGTCGGCGTCGGCCGAGTCGGCGGTCTGACGGGTATTCGTGGCTACCACGTACGCCCTTTCGTGACGGTCTCGTGCGGCGTCACGCCAGAGTGGTTTTCCGGCGGAGCGGTCGGTCGGGTTGCACCGGCGGTGCGTCGGTCGGGTGGAGCCGGTCTGTGCACCGGTCCGCGCGACCGGCCGCGGCCGGAAGGTTTCACCGGCTCACCGCCGGACGTGTTCCATTGTAACGATCCAACCAGGGTACTCATGGCACGATGCCACCCAGGCGTTGCGCCGACCTCCGCGCCGGGCTACGGCGCGATGCCCTTGTCGATGGCCATGGCCGCGCCGACGATACCCGCGGTGTTCTTCAACACGGCCGGGATCACCGGAGTTCGGTTGGTGAGCAACGGTATCCACTGCTCGTGGTCGCGGCTGATGCCGCCACCGGCCACGATGACCTTCGGCCAGAACAGGTCCTCGAGGTGCCGCAACACGGTGCTCACCCGCTCGGCCCACTGCGGGTAGCTGAGCTCCTCGCGGTCCTTGACCGACGCCGCGGCCAGGTGCTCGGCCTCGTCGCCGGCGACCACCAGGTGGCCCAGCTCGGAGTTGGGCACCAGGGTGCCGTCGTAGAGCAGCGCCGAGCCGATCCCGGTGCCGAAGGTGAGCAGCAGCGTCAGCCCGTCGAGCTCGCCGGCGGCGCCGTAGCTGTCCTCGGCCAGCCCGGCCGCGTCGGCGTCGTTGAGCACGGTCACCGCGCGCCCGCCCAGCGCCTTCGAGAACAGCTCGCGCGCGTCGGTGCCGATCCACGCGTGGTCGATGTTGGCGGCGGTCCTGGCGTGGCCGTCGAGCACCACGCAGGGCAGGGTGATCCCGACCGGGCCGTCCCAGTCCGCCAGCGCGACCAGTTCGGCCACCGCGGCCGCGACGGCGTCCGGCGTGGCCGGCTGTGGCGTGGCGATCTTGAGGCGCTCGTGGGTCAGCGTGCCGGTCGCCAGGTCGACCACGGCGCCCTTCACCCCGCTACCGCCGATATCGATGCCGAATGCGTGCCCCCGAGCGGACATGGATCAACCCCTTGCTGACGCGCCGATGTGCCTGACAAAGAGTAGCGGTAGTCACCCTGCGCGCGAGGCGTCGCCACATGTGATCCGATGGAGCCGTGCCCGAACCCATCGTGTCCGAGACCGTCCTCGCCCCGACCGCCGCCGACCACGAGGAGTTGCGGCTGCTGGCCGTCGAACTCGCCGAGGCGGCGGCCGCGCACGTGCGTGCCCGCAGACCCGAAGTGTTCGCCGCCGGTGGCCCCGTGGCGGGCGCCGTGGCGACCAAGGGTCACATCACCGATCCGGTCACCGTCGTCGACACCGAATCCGAGCAGCTGATCCGCGCGCTGCTGGCCGAGCGCAGGCCCGCCGACGCGATCCTGGGCGAGGAGGGCGGCGGCGATGTCGGCGCCACGGCGCCGGGGGCGATCACCTGGGTCGTCGACCCGATCGACGGCACCGTGAACTTCCTCTACGGCCTGCCCGGCTACGCGGTCTCGGTGGCCGCGGTGCGCGACGGTGAACCGGTCGCGGGCGCGGTCGTCGACGTGGCCGCGGCGACCACCTACAGCGCCGCGCGCGGGGCCGGCTCCTACGCCGTGCGCGCCGACGGCACCCGCGTGAAACTGGCGTGCGCGCAGGAGGATTCGCTGACGGTGGCGCTCGTCGGCACCGGCTTCGCCTACGGCAGGCAGCGGCGCGCGGCGCAGGCGCGTTTCCTCACCGAGGTGCTTCCGGAGATCCGCGACATCCGCAGGCTCGGTGCCGCCGCCATGGACCTGTGCCACGTCGCGTCCGGCGAACTCGACGCCTACTACGAGCACGGGCTCAACGCCTGGGACTGGGCCGCGGGCGCGCTGATCGCCGCCGAGGCCGGTGCCGTGGTGCACGTCCCCGACGTCACCGTCGGTGGCGCCGCGGGGGAGCTGACGATCGTGTCCGCGCCGGGCGTGGCGACCGAGCTGACCGCCCTGCTCACCCGGGTCGGCGCGACGACCGCCCTGCCCGACTGACGCGCACGCGCCGCGGGCCTGCGGACCCGCGGCGCGTGGCTCGGCTCAGCACTTGACGGTGCGGGCGGCGTCCAGGAGTTCGGGATCGATGGAGGACGAGCTGGCGCCGGGCGCGAGGTTCTTCAGCGACCGCAGCACCTCCTCGGCGTCGGCGCCGGGGCGCAGCGATTCGCCGAAGGCCAGGCCGAGCACCAGGTCGACGGTGTCGTCGGTGCGCGGATCCTCGATCAGCTCGGCGCAGGGCGCGACCAGCTGCACGGACGCGGCGGCGGGCCGCCCGTTGACGCCGTAGCGGATCTGACCGGTGCAATTGAGGTCGCCGCTGACGTAGACCGGATCGTTACCGACCTGTGTCCCCGGCGCGCCCGCGAACCCGAGGTCGCCCAGCGCGGCCGCGATGTGACCCGCCTGGCCGCTCTTGCCGTTGGCGTTGAAGACCCGCACCTTCGACTCCGAGAGGGCCGCGGGATCGACGTCGTCGAGCCGGGACGGATTCATCCGGGTGCCCAGCGCGGCGGGCTGGGCCGCGTTGGTGGCGGTCGGCGTGCTCGGTGCGTTGCAGGCCATCGGCTCGTTGCTGTCGTCATGGGTCCGAAACGCCGTGATCCAGACGAACAGGCTCACCAGAGCCAGCACGAGGACGAGCGCGAGCCAGAGCTCGGGCCGCCGTCGCGGGAAGGGTTTGCCGTCGCGATCGGTCGCGCTGCCTTCGGTGATCAGTGAAACCACGCGCTCACTCTACGAGTCCGGTGGCGATGCGCGAGTGCGGGAGGTCTCGGCGAGTTTCCCACCAGGTGAAGATTCGTCGTCGGTTTCGACTCGGCCGGGTTTTGATTGCGACATTTGTCCGTAGGTCCGCTATTGTCTGGCCGCCCAGATCGAATAATCACCGGTGAAACGGTGGTCGGTCGCGGGAACAACAAGGGCATGTCCTGCGTTAACCGAACGCTGTCGGAGTCATCGATCCTCGATCGACGCTGATAGGCGGCCGGTGTACGTGTGAGGTGCACCACCGGCGGGGCGGTACGAACGCCGGACCCCAGTGGGGTACGGCCATCGAACCGATCCGGGATATACGGAGTAAGGACTGAGGGGAAGACGACATGGCAACCGACTATGACGCACCGCGGCGCACCGAATCCGACGAAGTGTCGGAGGATTCGCTCGAGGAGCTGAAGGCCCGCCGCAACGAGGCGCAGTCCGCCGTCGTGGACATCGACGAGTCCGATACGGCGGAATCGTTCGAGCTTCCCGGCGCGGACCTGTCCGACGAGGTACTCAGCGTTCGGGTGGTCCCGAAGCAGGCCGACGAGTTCACCTGTTCGAGCTGCTTCCTCGTGCACCACCGCAGCCGACTGGCCAGCGAGAAGGGCGGCCAGCTGATCTGCATGGACTGCGCCGCCTGACGCGACGCGAGACGGGTCAGCCCGCGCTCGGGAGCCCGAGCGCGGCCAAGACCCGGTCCGGCCTGCGCGTACTGATCAACCAGTACGGCGTCGGGTCGTCCGGGTCGTCCAGAACGAGCAGCGCCATCGGGCCGATCCAGGCCCGATGCTGCACATACGCGGCGGGGTCGAGCTGTCGGCCCAGCGCCGCACTCTTGGCCGTCGGTGCGACGGCCGCGGCGCGCGCGACGAAGCTCACCGGCAGGTGGGCGCGGTCGACGCGCAGTTCCGCCGTACCGTCGGGCGCGACGGTGACCTCGAGGCGATGCCGCGACATCCACAGCAGGATCCAGACCGGGATCGGCGCCAGCGCGACGTAGGGCAGCCAGGCCCGCAGGCCCGGCGCGCCCATGTGGATCTCGGCGGCCAGCAGGCCCGCGATGGCGAACCCGATCGGCCACCACCACAGCGGCACCCAGAGGCGTTCGCGATAGGGCGAGGCACCGTGTCCCGAGGACGCGGAGCGCTCGGTGTCGGCGGTATCGGTGGTCGGCGAATGGGGCTGGTCGGGCACCCCTCAACACTAGGTCACCGCACCAGGGCGGCGACGAGAAGGTCCGGGGCCGACCGCGTAGGCTCGACCGATGTGAACGCACTTGCACCGATTCCGCTGCGGCGGCTCGATCCCGGCATCCCCGTGCCGACGCGTGCCCATCCGGGTGACGCGGGCGTCGATCTCTGTACCACCGAGGACGTGATCATCGAACCGGGCGAGCGGGTGCTGGTCGGCACCGGGATCGCGATCGCGCTGCCGGTCGGCACGGTCGGGTTGATCCATCCCCGGTCCGGGCTGGCCGCGAAGGCGGGATTGTCCGTGGTCAACACCCCCGGCACGGTGGACGCGGGCTATCGCGGCGAGATCAAGGTGTGCCTGATCAACCACGATCCCCGCACGGCGATCGAGCTACGGCGCGGCGATCGCATCGCGCAGTTGCTGGTGCAGCGGGTCGAGCTGGTCGACTTCGCCGAGGTCGACGATCTCGACGAGACCGCGCGCGGCACCGGCGGATACGGGTCGAGCGGCGGGCATGCCAGCCTGGCCGGCGAGGAGGCGTAATGGGTCTGTTCGGGAAGAAGAAGCGCGCGCCCCGCGAGGACGCGGCCTACGACGACGCGGAGTACGCGGACGCCGACGACTACACCGATGCCGACGGCTTCGACGAGTTCGAGGACGAGTACGACACCGACGAGTTCCAGCGCCCCGACTTCGCGCACCTGGACTTCGACGACGCCCCGACCGACGAGCGCATCTACGGCAACTTCGACCACGAGCCGGATGCCGCCGCAGGCCCGTACGACATCAGCGAGGTGTCCGACGAGATGGTCGCGCGCCGCCTCGATCTGGGGTCGGTGGTCATTCCCGTCCCGGCGGGCGGGCAGCTGCAGGTGGAGATGAGCCCCGACGGCACCCCGCAGGCGGTGCACCTGGCCACCGAGCACGGCAGGCTCACCGTCGCCGCCTACGCGGCGCCGAAGTCGGCCGGGCAGTGGCGCACGGTCGCCGCCGATCTGGCCGAGTCGCTGCGCGGTGACGGCGCGAGCGTCGCCGTGGAGAAGGGGCCGTGGGGCCGCGAGGTCAAGGCCATCACCGAGGGCGCCGACCTGCGGTTCATCGGTGTCGACGGACCGCGCTGGATGATCCGCCTGGTCGCCGCCGGTCCGTCCGGCGCGGTCGACGAGCGCAGCCCGCTGATCACCGCCGCCCGTGCCGTCCTGGCCGATGCCGTGGTGCGGCGCGGTGACGAGCCGCTGCCGGTGCGCGATCCGCTCCCGGTGGTGCTGCCGCAGGAACTGGCCGAACAGCTGGCCGCCGCCCATCAGCAGCAGGTGCTCGCCCAGCAGCAGGCGCTGGCCGCCCAGGCCGCCGCTGCCCAGGCCGCGCCGGCCTCGGCGCTGCCGCCGAAGATGCCCGACGAGCCGCGCCGCGGTGCCGACGGGTCGGCCATGCAGCAGCTCGGCCTGAACTAGCGGCCGGCCCGCCTCTCCGTGACTTCTGCCGGTCGAGGGGAGGTAGTCGGCTGCCGACCGGGCCGGCGGTCCGGGGTGGGTGGCGTGCTGGGCGTGCCCGGCGAGTTACCCGTGTGCTCGCGAAATCAGTTGTCCCGCAGAGTGGGCGCCGAATCGGCCGATCGCGTCCAGTTCGGCGAAGCCCGCGTGTCCGAGTACCGATGGATCGGCACCGAGCTCGTCCAGGGTCACTCGACGCAGCCGCGCCTGTGGCAGCGTCGCGGCCCACTGTTCGGCCACGGCGATCGGGTGGATCGGGTCGTCGCTCGCGCCGACCACGGCGACCGGCACGCGGGTGTCCGCAAGCCGTTCGAGTGTCGGCCAGGCGTAGGCGGCCGCCTCGTCGAGCGCGCGCGGCAGGTGCGGCCACTGGCCGCGCCAGGACTGGGTGAGCGCGTCGGCCAGCCAGGCCGGGCTGGAGGCGCGCATCCGCTCGATCACCGCGTCCAGTCCGTCGGCGCGCAGTTGCTCGGCGGTAACCGACGCGCTGAGCGCGGCCGGGCAGGCGGCGGTTTCGGCACCCGTCCAGGCGGGTAATGCCGTGATGACACCGACCACCGCGGTCGGCTGCCCGGCTGCCCAGTCGAGCGCGATCGCGGCGCCGAGGGAGATCCCTGCGGCCAGGACGGGGCCGCGGGCCGCGGCGGCATCCAAAGCCGCGGTACAGCTCGCGATCACGGCCTGGGGGTCCGGTTCGACGGCCTGGAACGCCAGTCCGTGCGCGGCCGCTGCCGGTCCGAACGCACGGGCGGCGAAATCGGCGTCGGAACCGGTTCCGGGCAGGGCGACCACGGTGACCTGGGATGGGGAGCGCAACACGGACCGAGCGTAGCGGCCGATCGTTTGCCCATCTACAGTGGCGGTGTACGGCCAACTAGCGGGAGAAGCGTGCCATGTCGTCATCCACGGGCGGACACAAGTCGGGATCGGGTCCGGACTCGGGATATTTTCGTCGACTCGGTCGCCGTTTGACCGCGGATATCGACCAGCTCGACGCCGAGGAACTGGCGGAGACGGCCGATGCCTCCGGTGCCCGGCGCGCGGTGGATTGTTGTCGCGGTGAGGAAGCCACCATCCTGGGCCGACTCCGCAGCGTCGAGGCGTGTCCCAAGGCCGCGGGCGCGACCGTGCAGGCCGAGTTCTTCGACGGCACCGACGCGATCACCCTGGTCTGGATCGGCCGCAGGCGGATCCCCGGTATCGAGCCGGGCAGGCGGATCCTGGTCCGTGGTCGCGTCGGCGACCGCGACGGCCGCAAGGTGATCTTCAACCCCTACTACGAATTGCGCGGGAACAGCTGACGTATGCCCTCCAGCGACGAGTACCGCATCGAGGCGGACCCCGAGCCCACCGTGGCGCTGCCGGTGGCGACCGATGAGCCGGTCGACCCCGCGGTGGACGCCGAGGTCGAGCAGGCCGAACAGACGCTGCTCGAGCAGCTCGGCGGCATCAGCGGCCTGATCTACTCCACCCTGCCCGTGCTGGTGTTCGTCCCGGTGAACACCTTCGCCGGACTCACCGCGGCCATCTGGGCCGCCCTCGGCGTCGCCGCGGGCGTGCTGGGGTGGCGGCTGTACAAGCGCAGCCCCGTGCAGCCCGCGATCTCGGGCTTCCTCGGCGTCGGCGTGTGCGCGTTCATCGCCTACCGGATGGGCGAGGCCAAGGGATTCTTCCTGTTCGGCATCTACACCAGCCTCGTGTACGGCGGGGTGTTCGCGCTGTCGATCCTGTTCCGCCGGCCGCTGGTCGGGGTGATCTGGGGCGCGCTCAACGGGCACGGCACCGGCTGGCGGGCCGATCGGCGCATCCGCAGGCTCTACGACCTGGCCACCGTCGTGTGGGTGGTCGTCTTCGGCGCCCGCTACCTGGTGCAGTCCCAGCTCTACGACACCGACCACACCACCTGGCTGGCCGTGGCCAGGATCGGCATGGGCTGGCCGCTGACCGCGGTGGCCCTGGTGGTCACCGTCTGGGCGGTGCGCCGGGCCGGCCACCTGCCGATCGAGAAATCCGGCGCCGGAACGGATTCCGCCCGCGCCTGAGGCGTGACCGGCCCCACTTTCGGAGGTGGGGAAGTACCCACCCTGGGGTGCCTGGTAGCACCGTCGAGTTCGTCGCACGATCAATGCGTACCGAAAAACGCAGTGATCGTGAAAGGACCGGCGACAATGATGGCTACCGAGCATCGCCCCGACGTCTCGAAGAAGTCGAACGCCTCCGTGCTGTCGGAGAGCAAGCGCATCGGAGCCGAGCTGGACGCGCTG
Source organism: Nocardia sp. NPDC050718 (assembly GCF_040654235.1). NCBI lineage: Bacteria > Bacillati > Actinomycetota > Actinomycetes > Mycobacteriales > Nocardiaceae > Nocardia > Nocardia sp. NPDC050718. Next base: position 372,447 of record NZ_JBFAHQ010000002.1, read on the forward strand.
ATCGGCCCCGCCGCGGCCGGTGATCGCGATGCCGTCGCCGAGATCGTGCGCCTGGTGCACCCGCTGGTCCGGCGCTACTGCTCGGCCCGGATGGGCGCGACCGGGCATCTCACCGTCACCGCCGACGACGTCACCCAGGAAGTGCTGATGGCCACCGTGACGGCCATCCCGCGCTACCGCGATCAGGGCAAGTCGTTCCTGGCCTTCGTCTACGGGATCGCCGCCAACAAGGTCTCCGACGCGTTCCGCCGCGCCAAGCACACCGCCTACCCGATGGCCGAACTGCCCGACGCCGCGTGCGGCGCCGCCGGCCCGGAGGAGTGGGCGCTGGCGCTGGAGCGTCGCGCGGCCACCCGTGACCTCATGCAGGTGCTCGCGCCCAACCACCGCGAGGTGCTGGTGATGCGGATCGTGCTCGGCTGGAGCGCGGCCCAGACCGCCGAGGCCATCGGCACCAGCCCCGGCGTCGTGCGGGTGATGCAGCACCGCGCGCTCAACAAGCTGCGCGCGGAGCTGAAGGTCGCCTGAACCGGCCACGCCGCCCGCGCGTCGTGAACCGTATCGGGGAGTTACGGTTTGATGCCGTGGGTGGCCAGGGCGAGGCGCAGGTCCTCTTCGGCCTCCACCGAGGTGACGAACAACAGCTCGTCGTCGCCTTCGAACGGGTCGTCGGGCTGGGGCACGATCACGCGGCCGCCGCGCAGGATGGTCACCAGCGCGGTGTCGCGCGGCATGACCAGGCTGCGCACCGGCTTGCCCGCGAGCTGGGTGTCGGTGGGCAGGGTGATCTCGACCAGGTTGGCCTGGCCCTGCCGCAGCGTCATCAGCCGCACCAGATCACCGACCGACACGGCTTCCTCGACGAGTGAGGCGAGCAGGCGCGGCGTCGACACCGCCACGTCGACGCCCCACGACTCGTTGAACAGCCATTCGTTGCGCGGATCGTTCACCCGCGCGACCACCCGGCGCACGCCGAACTCGGTCTTGGCGAGCAGGCTGTGCACCAGATTCGCCTTGTCGTCGCCGGTGGCGGCGATGACCACCTCGTAGGTCTCGAGTCCCGCGTTCTCCAGCAGCGACAGCTCACAGGCGTCGGCGTGCACCCACACGGCGTCGGGGATGGCGGGCGGGTCGATGTGGTCGAGCTGTCGCTCCAGCAGCATCACCCGATGCCCGCCGCGTAGCAGTTCCCTGGCGATCGAGCGCCCGACGGCACCCGCCCCGGCGATGGCCACCTTCATGTTTTTCAGTCCTCGCTCGTGGGAGCCTTGGCGGCCATGGCGACCGCCTCACCGACACTGCCGGAGGTCGCCGCGACGTAGACCACGTCGTCGGCCTGGACGATGGTCTTGGACTCGGGCAGCAGACCCTGGCCGAAGCGCAGGACGAACGCCACCCGCACCCCGAGCTCGCGCTCCAGATCGCGCACCGTGCGGCCGGACCAGTCCTCGTGCAGGGTGAGCTGGGTGACCGCCACCGCGCCCGTGGGGTCGCGCCAGGTGGTGGTCGAGTTGTCACCGATGAGCGTGCGCAGGAACCGGTCGGTGGTCCACGGGACCGTCGCGATCGTCGGGATACCGAGCCGCTCGTAGACCTCGGCGCGCTTGGCGTCGTAGATCCGGGCGACGACCCGCTCGACGCCGAACATCTCCCTGGCCACCCGGGCCGAGATGATGTTGGAGTTGTCACCCGAGGACACCGCGGCGAAGGCGTCGGCGCGTTCGATTCCCGCGCGGGTCAGGACGTCCCGGTCGAAACCGACACCGATCACTTCCTGCCCGGTGAAGCCCTCGCCCAGCCGGCGGAACGCGCTGGGATCGCGGTCGATCACCGTGACCTCGTGTCCCACCCGGACCAGAGCGCGCGCCAGCGACGAGCCGACCCGTCCGCACCCCATGATCACTACGTACACCGTGCACCCTCGTTCCTGGCCAACCCGTGGCATCCGGCTTGGACCGTACCCGCCGGAGGCTCCCATCGCCCATTTTCCCCCGGGCGACGCGGTACAAACAATCACGACACCGCGCTCGTGCGCCGCCGACGTGCGCGCGAAGGCGGCCGCGTTCTCCTCTATGCTCAGCCCGGTGTCCAAGTTGACGACGGCAGCCAAGCGATTGCTGCTCGGCAGGCCGTTCCGCAGCGATTCGCTCGGCCACACGCTGTTGCCCAAACGTATCGCTCTGCCGGTGTTCGCCTCCGACGCCATGTCGTCGGTGGCCTACGCGCCGGAGGAGATCTTCCTGGTGCTCTCCGCCGCGGGAATCTCGGCCTACATGTACGCCCCCTGGGTCGGTGTCGCCGTCGCGTTCGTGATGGCCGTGGTGGTCGCCAGCTACCGGCAGAACGTGCACGCCTACCCCTCCGGCGGTGGCGACTACGAGGTCGCGACGAAGAACCTGGGCCCCAACGCCGGACTGACCGTCGGTAGCGCGCTGCTGGTCGACTACGTGCTCACGGTGGCGGTGTCGATCTCCTCGGCGGCCTCCAACATCGGCTCGGCGATCCCGTTCGTCGCGACGCACAAGGTGCTGTTCGCGGTGGTGGCGATCGCGATCCTCACCGCGATCAATCTGCGCGGTATCCGCGAATCGGGCACCGCGTTCGCGATCCCGACCTACGCCTTCATCGTCGGCATGTTCGTCATGCTGGGCTGGGGCATGTTCCGGATCTTCGTGCTGGGCGACGACATCCAGGCCGAATCGGCCGGGTTCGGGCTCAACGCCGAGGACGAGCACCTCTACGGGCTGGCCTTCGCCTTCCTCATCGCCCGCGCCTTCTCCTCCGGCTGTGCCGCGCTGACCGGTGTCGAGGCGATCAGCAACGGCGTGCCCGCCTTCCGCAAGCCCAAGTCGCGCAATGCCGCGACCACGCTGCTGATGCTGGGCACCATCGCGATCGTGCTGCTGATGGGCATCATCATCCTGGCGCAGAAGATCGGCATCGTCTATGCCCACGACACCGCGAACCTGGTCGGGGCGCCCGCCGACTACCACCAGAAGACCCTGATCGCGCAGATCGCCGAGAGCGTCTTCCACGGCTTCCCGATCGGCTTCTTCTTCATCACCATCGTCACCGCGCTGATCCTGGTGCTGGCCGCCAACACCGCGTTCAACGGTTTCCCGGTGCTCGGCTCGATCCTCGCCCAGGACCGCTACCTGCCGCGTCAGCTGCACACCCGCGGCGACCGGCTGGCCTTCTCCAACGGCATCCTGTTCCTGTCCGGCGCCGCGATCGCGTTCGTCGTGCTGTTCGGCGCCGAGGTGACCAAGCTCATCCAGCTCTACATCGTCGGTGTGTTCGTCTCGTTCGTGCTGAGCCAGACCGGCATGCTGCGGCACTGGACCCGGCTGCTGCGCACCGAGACCGATCCGGCGCAGCGCTCGAAGATGAAGCGGTCCAGGGTGATCAACGCGGTCGGCCTCACCGCGACCGGCACCGTGCTGGTGATCGTGCTGATCACCAAGTTCTTCGCGGGCGCCTACATCGCGATCATCACGATGGTGGCGATCTTCATCGTGATGAAGCTCATCCGCAAGCACTACGACTCGGTCTCGCGCGAACTCGACGAATCCGATTGGGACGGCGTGCTGCCCAGCCGCACCCACTCCATCGTGCTGGTCTCCAAACTGCACCTGCCGACCCGGCGCGCGCTGGCCTACGCCCGCGCGACCCGCCCGGACACGCTCGAGGCGATCACGGTCAACGTCGACGACGCCGACACCCGCCGGCTGGTGCGTGAGTGGGAGAACAGCGAGATCAACGTCCCGCTGAAGGTGATCGAATCGCCGTACCGCGAGATCACCAAGCCCGTGCTGGACTATGTGAAGCGGGTCCGCAAGGACGCGCCGCGCGACGTGGTCACCGTGTTCATCCCCGAGTACGTCGTCGGGCACTGGTGGGAGCAGGTGCTGCACAACCAGTCCGCGCTGCGGCTCAAGGGCAGGCTGCTGTTCGAGCCGGGCGTGATGGTCACCAGTGTGCCGTGGCAGCTCAGTTCCTCCGCCCGCGCCAAGCAGGCCGCCGAGGGGAACGCGCCGGGGTCGGTGCGGCGCGGGTTCGAAGAGCCGGGTCGTCGCCGATGAGCGAGTGGCGCGGACAGGAATTCGAGATCCGGCTCGGGCCGCCGGGGCACGGCGGATTCTGTGTCGGCAGGCACGAGGGCCGCGTGGTGTTCGTGCGCCACGGCCTGCCGGGCGAGCTGGTGCGCGCGCGGGTCACCGAGGATCGGGGCGGGTCGTTCTGCCGGGCCGACGCGGTCGAGGTCATCGAGGCGTCGCCGGATCGGGTGCCCGCCACCTGCCCGGTGTCCGGGCCGGGCGGCGCGGGCTGCTGCGATTTCTCCTTCGCGACCCCCGCCGCGCAGCGCGCGCTCAAGGCCACCGTGGTGGCCGAGCAGCTGCGCAGGCTGGCCGGGGTGGACCGGGAGGTGACGGTCGAGCCGATCGCCGGGGATGCCGGCACGGACACCGGTGGCTGGCGCACGCGCGTGCGGCTGGTCGTCGACGGGGCGGGCCGGGCCGGGGTGCACCGGTTCCGCAGCACCGACGTGATCGCGGACCTGCGGTGCCCGCAGCCGGTGCCGGGCGCGCTCGACGGCATCGCCGACCGGCTCTGGACGCCGGGCTCGGACCTGGTCGTCGCCGTCGACGGCGACGGTGTGCGCCACATCGTGGAACTGGCCGCGGTGCCCGACACCGCGCAGCCCGGCGGCCGCCCGGCGACGCCACGCGGTGCGGGCCGCGGCCGTGGTCAGCGACCGACTCGTCGCCGGGAGTCCGGCGGCCCCGGCGGTGACGAGCGCGGCGCGGTCCGGGACCGGGCCGCCGCCCGCAAGTCGGCCACCAACGCGCCCCGCGAGGAGTGGGTGATGGCGGGCACCGGCCGGGCCGTGGAATACGTGGCGGGCCGGCGCTGGGAACTGTCGGCCACGGGCTTCTGGCAGGCGCATCGCGGTGCCGCGCAATGCTATTCGGACCTCGTCGCGGAGTGGTCGGGGCTGGCGCCCGGCGGCTCCGGCTGGGATCTCTACAGCGGAGTCGGGGTGTTCGCGGCGCGCCTGGCCGAGCAGACCGGGCAGACCGGTGCGGTCGCCGCCGTCGAATCGGCGCGCTCCGCCGTCGCCGACGGTGTCGCCGCCCTGCACGACCTGCCGTGGCTGGACCTGAGCGCCGACCGCGTCGAACGCTGGGTGCGCACCCGGGGCGACGGGGGCGGGCCCGATGTGGTGGTCCTCGATCCGCCGCGCGCGGGCGCGGGCAAGGAGATCGTGGCCGCGGTCACCGACGCCGATCCCCGCCGGATCGTCCACATCGGCTGCGACCCGGCGTCGTTCGCGCGCGACCTCGGCCTGTATCTCGACGCCGGGTACCACCTCGCCGATCTGCGTGCCTTCGATGCGTTCCCGGCCACCCACCACGTCGAATGCGTGGCGTTGCTCGACCGCTGAGGAGTCGGCGGGCCACCGCGGACAGTGGCTCCCCGCTGGACGCTCAGCGGACGCCGCCGGTCCCGCGGCCACCGAACCCGGATCAGTCCAGAGCCCAGGTGACCCGGACGGTCGCGCCGATCTCGGTCTCGCCGGGAACCACCGGCACCGGGGAGCTCGCGCGGGCCATGAGCATCGGCGCGCTGTCCATCTCGGCGCTGATGTCGTAAGCGCGGGGGAGCGGCACGGCCGTGTCCTCGGTGATCTGCACGACCGCGCCCAGGCTGACGCCCGCGCGGGCGGCGTACTGCTCGGCCTTGGTCTTCGCGTCGTCGAAGGCGGCGTCGCGGGCCTGGGCGAGCAGCGGCTCGGGATCGGCGATCCCCCGGGTCAGGCCACCCAGGCGGACATCGTCGCCGCCCGCGGTGACCGCGGCCGCCACCGTCTCGGCGGGCTCGGTGCCGGTGCCCTCCCGCAGGGCGATACTGAGCCCGGTGGTGGCCAGGTAGCCGGAGATCTCGCTGCGCCCCTGATCGGTGTAGACCGTCTCGGTGCGCACGCTCAGCCCGCTGGTGGCCATGTCGGCGTCGCTCACCCCGGCTGCGCGCAGGGCGGCGACGACGGCGCTCACCCGGTCGCCGGCGCGGCCGTAGGCGGCGGCGACGGTGTCGGCGCGCGACTCCACCGACAGCGTGACCCGGAGCAGATCCGGGACCGCGCGGACCGTGCCGCGCCCGACCATCGTGGTGCTCGCCTGCCAGGATTTCTTGCCCACCGCGGTACTCCTGTCGGTCGAAGGATGCTGTGCTGCCCAACGTCTCGCCGCGGGCCCGAGTTCCCCGTCAGTAGTTGCCCGCGTTGCCGGACAGGGTCCGCACCGCGGCTTCCATCTGCGCGTACGCGCCCGCGGCGAGGCGTTGCAGCAGGGCCAGTTTCAGCTGCGGGTGGTCGTGGGTGAGGTGATCGAAGACCTCCGGTCGCATCACCGCCACCCGCACCGGCGTCTCGGCGATGATCTCGTTGACGAACGGCTGCCCGAGCAGCATCGGGATCTCGCCGAACGACATCCCCGCCGACAGCGTCACCAGCCGGTGCACGCGCCCGTCGGTGCCGGGGAAGGTCATCCGCACCCGGCCCTCCAGGATCAGGAAGAGTCCGCAGCGCGGGTCGCCCCGATCGGCGATCACCTCGCCGCGCGCGATGGTCCGCGATTCGAAGTCCTTTCCCAGCCGGGTGCGATTGTCGGGGTCGAGGCCGACCAGCAGCGGGTGTTCGTCGAGCGGGATCGAGCGGCGCGGATCGGCGCCCGGCGGGCGGTGCCTGGTCAGGATGATGTCCTCGCACCACTCGGTCGCGGTGTCACGGTCGATGAACACCCGCCCCCGCGGATCCTCGGGGTCCAGGCTCGACGCCTCGTGCCCGAGCCGGGCCTCGGGATCGACCAGCGCGACCCGGCAGCCCCGGCGGACCAGTTCGTTCTGCAGCGCCGCGAGCATCTCGCGCGCGACCGCGCTCACCTCGCCGACCCGGCGCAGGTCGACGACCAGGGCGTCGAGGTCGCCGACCTTGCTCTCGATGGAGCGCACCGTGCGCTCGGCGCCCGCGAAGAGCAGGTCGCCGTGCAGTTCGTAGACCCGGGCGCGGTCGCCGTGGTCGGCCAGCACCGCGGCGTCGGCGGGGGAGCGGCGCAGCCGCGAGGGCACCTGCGCGACCGAGTAGTCGGCCCGGATGGCGGTGCGCGCGGCGCGGGTCACGTGACAGAAGTGCAGTTCGAGCCGCCGGGACAGCTCCCGGCAGGCCGCGACCCCGCGCACGCTGTTGCCCTGGGCGTCCAGGCGCGGGGAGTACACCGAGATCCCGAGCTGGCCGGGCAGCACGGCGATGATCCCGCCGCCGACGCCGCTCTTGGCGGGCAGGCCGACCGTGGTCACCCAGTCACCGGCCGCGTTGTACATGCCGCAGGTCGTCATCACGCTGAGCACCCGCTCGGTCAGCGCGGTCGACAGCGCCCGCTCCCTGGTCTTCGGATTCACCCCGTTGTCGGCCAGCGTCGCGGCCATCAGGGCCAGATCGGCGCAGGTGATCTCGATCGAGCACTGCCGGAAGTAGCGGTCGACCGCGTCGTCGGGGTCGACGTCGATGATGCCGACCGAGCGCAGCATGTAGCCGATCGCGCGGTTGCGGTAGCCGGTGCGCGCCTCGGACTCGTAGACGGCCTGATCCATCGTCAGCTCCCGCCCGGCGAAGCGGGAGTAGCAGCGGCGGACCCGCTCGAACTTGTCGGCGGCGTCCCGGCCGCTGATCAGCGAGGCCGCGGTGATCGCGCCGGAGTTGATCATCGGATTGCTCGGGCGCTGGGTGTCGGGCTCGAGGGCGATCTCGTTGAACGGCTCGCCCGACGGCTCGACGTCGATGTGCGCGGCCACCCCGTCCAGGCCGCGATCGGCCAGCGCGAGCGCGTAGGTGAACGGCTTGGAGATCGACTGGATGGTGAACCCGATGTCGGTGTCGCCGACCTGGTAGATCAGCCCGTCCGCGGTGGCCAGGCACAGCCCGAACGAGTCGGGCGCGACCGCGGCCAGTTCGGGAATGTAGTCGGCGGGCGCGCCGGAGGTGTCGTCCCGGCAGACCGCGTACACCTCGTCGAGCATGGCCGCCACCACGCCGGGGTCGATCGTGCGCGCAACACCGTCCGGTTCGGCCACAGCGCCACTCTAGGACGCCGCGTGGCAGGTCCCGTGGGGGCGCGCGGGGGAGATAGTCCTCACAGGCGATCGCGGCCCGTGGTGACGGCGTCAGGCGGCGGCGCGCCCTGTTCAGCGGCGTGCCGCGCCGACCGGCGCCCCGACTGTGATCCTCGGCGTGAGGCGCCCGGAAGGGGCCGCGAGCCGGGGCCGCTCGCGCGGCCAAATACACTGGGCGGATCACACAGTAGTCCGGAGGGAGCGAGTTCAGGTGGGAGTGCTGTCGCGGGTGGATTCACCCGAAGATCTGCGCCGGCTGAGCGTGCCGCAACTGCGGGATCTGGCGGACGAGATCCGCGAGTTCCTGGTGCAGAAGGTCGCCGCCACCGGAGGCCACCTCGGCCCCAACCTAGGCGTGGTCGAACTGACCATCGCGCTACACCGGATCTTCGACTCCCCGGCCGATCCGCTGATCTTCGACACCGGCCATCAGGCCTACGTGCACAAGATCCTCACCGGCCGCAAGGACCGGTTCGACTCGCTGCGCATGCGCGACGGCCTCTCGGGCTACCCGAGCCGCGCCGAGAGCGAACACGACTGGGTGGAGTCCTCGCACGCCTCGGCGGCGCTGTCCTACGCCGACGGTCTGGCCAAGGCCTTCGCGCTGAGCGAGCAGAACCGCACCGTCGTCGCCGTCGTCGGTGACGGCGCGCTCACCGGCGGCATGTGCTGGGAGGCGCTCAACAACATCGCGGGCGCGCCCGACCGCCCGGTGGTGGTCGTGGTCAACGACAACGGCCGCTCCTACGCGCCGACCATCGGCGGCCTCGCCGACCGGCTGACCGCGCTGCGCACCCAGCCCGCCTACGAGCACGCCCTCGACGCCGGGAAGCGTCTGCTCAAGAGCATTCCCGCGGTGGGGGATTCGGCGTACTCGATGGTCCACGCGCTCAAGGCGGGGATCAAGGACGCGGTGAGCCCGCAGGAGCTGTTCTCCGATCTGGGCATGAAGTACGTCGGCCCGGTCGACGGCCACGACCTGGTCGCGCTCGAGGCGGCCATGCGGCGCGCCAAGGACTTCGGCGGACCGGTCGTCGTGCACGTGGTCACCCGCAAGGGCAACGGCTACGAGCACGCCGAGAACCACGTCGCCGACCAGATGCACGCCTGCGATCCGATCGACCCGCTCACCGGCCGCCCGCTCGCGGGCAAGAAGGCCAAGGGCTGGACCGCGGTGTTCTCCGAGGAGCTCATCGACCATGCGTCGCGGCGCGAGGACATCGTCGCCATCACCGCGGCCATGCCCGGCCCCACCGGCCTGGCGCCCTTCGGCGAGCGCTTCCCGCACCGCATGTTCGACGTGGGCATCGCCGAGCAGCACGCGATGGCCTCGGCGGCGGGGCTGGCGCTGGGCGGTATGCACCCCGTCGTCGCGATCTACTCCACCTTCCTCAACCGCGCGTTCGATCAGCTGCTGATGGATGTCGCGCTGCTCGAGCAGCCGGTCACGGTGGTGCTGGACCGCGCGGGCATCACCGGCCCCGACGGCGCCAGCCACAACGGCATGTGGGACTTCTCCCTGCTCGGCATCATCCCCGGCATCCGGGTCGCCGCCCCGCGTGACGGCGCCACCCTGCGCGAGGAACTCGCCGAGGCGCTGGCGATCTCCGACGGCCCGACGGTGCTGCGGTTCCCGAAAGGCAGTGTCGCCGAGGACATCACCGCGGTGGAGCGTCTCGACGGTGTCGATGTGCTGCGGCTGGCGGTCCCGGCCGCGGGCTCGGCGCAGGCCCAGCACGGCGATGTCCTGCTCGTGGCGGTCGGCCCGTTCGCCGAGACGGCCATGCGGGTCGCCGAACTCCTGGAGCCGCAGGGCATCTCGGTCACCGTCGTCGACCCGCGCTGGGTCATCCCGGTGTCGGACACGCTGGTCAAGATGGCCGAGAACTACCGTCTCGTCGTCACCGTCGAGGACGGCGGCCTGCACGGTGGCATCGGGTCCACGCTCTCGGCCCGCCTGCGCGACGCCGGTCTCGACGTGCCGACCCGCGATCTCGGTGTGCCCCAGCAGTTCCTGGACCACGCCTCGCGCGGGGAGATCCTCGAGGAACTGGGACTGACCGCCGAGGCCATCGCCCAGCGCATCGGCGGCTGGCTGCAGTCGCGCTGACGCACAACTCCCGCATCCCGCGCGCCCGGTGATCTCACCGGGCGCGCGGCGCGTTCAGGGGCGCCGGGCGACGACGGCGAAGTTCAGCGGGATGCGCGGTGCCCCCGGCGGGAGCGTCCAGCCCCGCTCGTCGGCGACGAGTTCGTCGAACGGGCGCCAATCCATGTAGGGCAGTTCGTGCAGCGCCTCGATCCGCAGACCGGCGCCCAGCAGCGCGCCGACGACCTCGCCCAGGTCGTGCCGCCATTCGTGATTGGTGGTGTGGGTGATCGAGCCCGCGGAGTCCTCGGTATAGGTGCCCGCGTCGGAGTAGGTGCGGGTGCCGCCGCCGGCGAGGTAGTCGTCGTTGATCTCCCACGGCCCGAACTCCATCGCGCCCAGGATCGGGTGGTCGTCGCGAAGGACGAACACGCCTCCGGGAACGAGCAGGTCGTGGATGGAGCGGGCCCACGCGGTCAGCTCCGGCAGCCAGACGATGGTGCCCGCGCTGGTCACGATGGTGTCGAAGGTCCGGTCGAGCACCGAGGAGGCGTAGCGCGCGTCGCCCTCGACCCAGGTGATGTCGCGACCGTCGGCCGCGGCGATGCGCGCCGCGTGCCGCAGCGAGTTCGGCGACAGGTCGAGCCCGTGCACCTCGACCGCGCCCAGCCGGGCCCAGGACACCGTGTCGGTGCCGATGTGGCATTGCAGGTGCAGCAGCGAGCGCCCGACGATCCCGGTGCCGGGCAGATGGGGCGCCAGGACGGCGAGGTCGTTGCGCACCACCGACGAGATCGCGGCCGGATCGGCCAGGAAGGCGTCGACGTCGTACATCCGCGAGCGCGCGTGCACATCGGCCCGGTCGTTCCAGTTCGCGCGGTTGGCGGCGATGGCCTCGGCTTCGGACACGGCGGATCCTCTCGACGGTGACGGCGGACGAGGAGCCACGCTAACGCCGAGTGGTCGCCGGGTCGAGGGAATTTCGGTCAGTACGCGGGCCGGCGGTGGGCCAGCCAGCGACCGGTGCTCGGCAAGAAGGTCAGGACCAGCAGCGCGATATTGAACAGGAACCCGATCGCGTTGAGCACGCTCAGGTCGGAATCGAAGGACACGGTGAGCGAGGTGGAATCGTCGGTCCGTGCGTCCAGATGGTTGTACAGCGCAATCGAGGTGACGACCGACAGCACCAGCGTGCCGGTACCGCCCAGCCCGATCAGGACGCGCGAGACCTGCTTGCGCGCCAGCATCAGGATCCCGCCGATGAGCAGGACGAGCGAGCACAGCGCCGAAATCCCCAGCAGCACTTGGATCTTGCTCCAGAACCCGGTCGGGTCGAAGTCGGCGTCGGTGGTCAGGAACGGGATGGCCACCGCGCCGAACACGCCGCGCAGGCCGCCGAGGATGGCGAGGATGCCGGCGAAGATGGCGGTGACGGCGTTGGGTTCAGGTGGGCCCCCCTGGAATCGGGGCGGCTGATAGGGCTGCGGAAAGCGCGGGTCGGTCAAGGCCGTACTCCAAACCGTGTGGGGCGTAACCCCGTTCAATACCCACCGGTGACCGTGCGTACACATCGAACGGACGCGGTGCCGCGTCGCCGGCGCCACGCCGACAGCGGATCACGGTGCGGTCACGTGTGGTGGGCTCTGGGCCGCGGTCGGCCAGGTCCGGGCTGCGGGCCGGTGGGCGTGGGCTGCTGTGGTGTGGTGGGCGCGCGGCTGCGGTGCAGTGGTGGACGGGTGCGGTGGGCGGGCGCTGTGGTGCGGTGGGCGCGGGGCTGCCGTGCAGTGGTCGCGCGGTGCGGTTGTCGCGCGCCTACGAGGGGCGGCGGGCAGGGGAGTACTCCTGTTCGGGGCGGCCGGTCGCGCCGTAGCGCAGCTGCATGCGCAGGTCGCCGGTGGTGACGAGGGCGGCGAGGTAGCGCTGGGCGGTGGCGCGGGAGATGCCGATCGCGGTGGCGATCTCGCCCGCCGACATCGGCGCGTCCGCGGCCTGGGCCGCCCGTAGCACCAGCTCCCGAGTGGGGGAGGACGCGCTGGTGGCGCGGTCGGGTGCGGGTGGGGCCGGGCGCAGCGCGTCCCAGGCGGCGTCGACGTCGCGGGCGGTGACGTCCGGCGCCGCGAGGATCCGCCGGTAGCGCGCGTATCCGGCCAGGCGCGCGGCGAGCACGGTGTGGTCGAACGGCTTCACGAGGTAGGCGAGGGCGCCTGCCGATGCCGCCGCCCGCACCGTGGCGGATTCGGTGGCGGCGGTGAGCATCATGGCATCGCAGCGCAGGTCCCGGACCAGGTCGATCCCGGATCCGTCGGGCAGGTACACGTCCACCAGGGCCAGGTCGGCGGCGTTCTCGGCGAGCGCCTGCCGCGCCGCGGCTACCGTGTTGACGACCGCGCCGACGGTGAATCCCGGTAGCGCCCCGACGATTCCGGCGTGCATGTTCGCCACCCGGAAGTCGTCGTCCACGACGAGCACGCTGAATTCGGTCCGGCTCACGTCGGCTCTCCCTCGGTCAGCACGCCCGGCAGACGCGCGATGAACTCCGCCCCGGTCAGCGCCGCGCCGGGAGTCCCCGCCGACGCCAGCCACACATCCCCGCCGAGCGCCCTGGCCACCTGCCTGGACAGCGTGAGTCCTACCCCGCGCCCGCCCGGCACCCCCACCCCCGGCTTGGTCGACACTCCGTCCGCGAACAGAGCGTCCACCAGATCCGGCGCCACCCCGCCCCCACTGTCGGCCACCGTGATGTGCAGCGTCGAACCCTCCTGCACCAGTTCGACTTCCACCACCGCCGCGGGAGCGGCGAAGCGCGAACCGGACTCGGCGCGCCGACCTCGCGGTTCGGCCCCCGACCCGGTCGGTTCTTCGCCGGACTCTGCCGCGGGTGCGATGTCGGTGTGGGCTGCTGTCGGGTCGGGGGATTCCCCGGCGGGCAGTGCCGGTGAACCCGTCCGGGTTTCGGCCGATCGGCGGGCCGCGTCGACCGGGGGCAGTGCGGTCACCTCGCGAGCGGGCGCCGCTGTCGGATCGGGGTCGACACCGGCGACCTTCGGCGAGTTCTGGGTCGCGTCGTCCTGTGCAACCGGCGGGGCACCCCCGCGTACCGCGTCGATCGCGTTGTCGAGCAGATTGCCCAGGACGGTCGTGACATCCACCGGCGCAGCGAGATTCGCGTCGATCCAGGTGTTCGGCCCCAGCCGGAGCTGGACGCCGTTCTCCCTGGCGTGCGCGGCTTTGGCGGCGAGGAACGCTTGCAGATACGGGTCGCGGACCGCGTCGATGCCCGGCATGGCGGCGCCGAGCGGGCCGGAGCCGAGCAGTTCGTCGATGTAGCGGGCGGCCTCGCCGGGCCGGTCGCCGTGCAGCAGCCCGCTGAGCAGGTGCAGCCGGTTGGCGAATTCGTGGCGCTGGGCACGCAGGACGGTGCTCATCGACTGCACCGCGTCGAGTTGGCGGGTCAGCGATTCGACATCGGTGCGGTCGCGCACATCGAGCACCGCGCCCAGCGAGCGCCCGTCGCGGGTGACCATTCGCGCGGTGACCACCACGATTCGGTCACCGACCGCGGCCTGGACCGGGAGCCCGTCGGCGGCCCGGAACGCCGCGAGCACGCGGGCGGTGAGCCCGATCGTCTCCACCGGACGGCCGCTCTCGCCCTCGATCCCGAGCAGGGCGCGCGCCTCGTCGTTGATCACCGTGGTGCGCCACCGGTCGTCGACCGCGACCACGCCCACGCCGATCCCGTGCAGCACCACGTCCTGCTCGCGCACCAGTTCGGCCAGCTCCGCGGGTTGCAGACCCAACGTCAGCCCGTGCCAGCGCCGGGCCAGCAGGATCGACCCCGCGATGCCGGCGAAGAGCGCGCCGAGCACCAGCACCCCGGCCTTGCTCAGGTCGCTGCTCAGCTGCTCGCCCACCGCCTCGGTGGAGATGCCGACACTCACCTCGCCGACCACCCGCTCCGAATCCGGCGCGCGCACCGGCACTTTCGCGCGCACCGAATCGCCGAGCGTGCCGTGCTCGCTGATCACCACCTCGGCCCCGCCCAGCGCCTGCGACGGATCGGTGCTCACCATCTCGCCCAGCCGGGTCGGGTCCGGATGTGCCAGGCGCAACCCGGCCTCGTCGGTGATCACTACGAACAGCGCGCCCGTGCGCTGCCGCGCCGCCTCCGCGGTCCGCTCGAGGTCCCCGGCCACGAGCTCGGCGCGCAGTGACGGTCCCGGCGTCAGCGGCAGGGCCGCGTACCGGGCGACCTCCGCGCGCACCACCGGATCACTGGCGACGGTCCGCGCGATCGCCAGCGCCCGCTGCCCGTACTCGGCGGTGAGCCGCTGATCGCTGAGGTAGGCGAACACCCCGAACGCGAGCCCCAGGGTCAGCGCGACCAGCGCGACCTGCAGCAACACGATCTGCGTCCGCAGCCGGACGCCCCGGGGGAACAGCCTCACCGGCTCAGTCTAGGCACGTCCCGCACGCGTGAGCACAATGCGCAGAACCTGCGGAATCGCTGGTTGCGCTGGTTGTGCGCACAAGCGCGCGCCCTGTGACCCAGCCCACTTATCTTTCGATAGCGGCCGCACATCACAGCAGCGGCGCCGGACACAGGAGCAGCAATGAGCAATCCACTCATCGAACTCCGGGGCGCGACGAAGCGCTTCCCCGGAACCGACGGTGGCATCCACACGGCGGTGAAGAACATCGACTTCACGGTCGCGGCGGGCGAATTCGTCGCCGTGGTCGGCCCGACCGGGTGTGGCAAGTCCACCACCCTCTCGCTGGTGTCCGGCCTCGAGCCGACCTCGGCGGGCCGGACGCTGGTGCGTGGCAAGGACGTCGACGGCATCCCCGACGGCATCGGCTACATGTTCCAGCAGGACGCGGTGCTGCCCTGGCGCAGCGTCATCGACAATGTCGCGCTCGGCCCGCGCTTCCGTGGCGTGTCGAAGGCGCAGGCCAAGGCGAAGGCCGCCGAATGGGTGCGCATCGTCGGGCTGGCCGGGTTCGAGGACTACTACCCGCACCAGCTCTCCGGCGGCATGCGCAAGCGCGTCGCGCTGGCCCAGACGCTGGTCAACGAGCCCGAGATCATCCTCATGGACGAGCCGTTCAGCGCGCTCGACGTGCAGACCCGCCAGCTCATGCAGGACGAACTGCTGCGCGTGTGGGCCGGCACCGACGCCGCGGTGATCTTCGTGACCCACGACCTGGAGGAGGCCATCGCCCTGGCCGATCGGGTCGTGGTGATGACCGCGAGCCCGGCGACGGTGTGCGGCGACTTCCGCGTCACCCTCGAGCGGCCGCGCAATGTCGAAGAGGTGCGCCTCACCGAGGAGTTCCGCGACCTCTACAAGGAAATCTGGGAAACGCTGCGCGATCAGGTCGAGGCGGCGCGCACGAAGGGAGCGACCCGTGTCGCTTGAGGCGATGGACAAGATCGCGGTCACCGTGCCGGAGGTCGAGGCGGAGACCGAGGACCAGATCCTGGCCCGGGTCAAGGCGAAACACCGCAGGTCCAAGCTGCGGGTGTGGGGCCTGCGGGCCGCGCTCATCGCGCTGTGGCTGGGTTCGTGGGAACTGGTCGCCAGCGTGTGGATCGACCCGTTCTTCTACTCCAAGCCCTCGCTCATCTGGGACCGGCTGGTCGAATGGTTCACCGAGGGAACGCAGTTCGGCTCGATCTGGCTGCAGATCTTCACCACCGTGCAGGAAGCCGTGCTCGGTTTCGTGATCGGCACCGTGGCCGGCGTCGTCCTGGGCACGCTGCTGGGCCGCAGCCGCTACTGGGCCGATGTGCTCGCGCCGTTCATCAAGGCGCTCAACGCCGTTCCGCGCATCGTGCTGGCCTCGCTGTTCATCATCTGGTTCGGTCTCGGCCTGGAGTCCAAGGTGGCGACCGTGGTGGTGCTGGTGTTCTTCGCGGTGTTCTTCAACGCCTTCACCGGCGCCAGGGAGGTCGACGGCAATGTCATCAACAACGCGCGCATCCTCGGCGCGAGCAAGCGCCAGATCCTCGGGTCGATCGTGCTGCCCAGTGCCACCACCTGGATCCTGTCCAGTCTGCACACCGCCTTCGGCTTCGCGCTGATCGGCGCGGTCGTCGGCGAATACGCCGGTGCCAGCAAGGGTTTGGGCCTGCTGATCTCCAACGCGCAGGGCACCTTCGACGCGGCGGGCATCTACGCGGGCATGATCATCATCACCGTGGTCGCGCTGATGGCGGAATGGCTGATCGGCGTCGCGGAGAACCGGCTGCTGAAATGGCGTCCCTCGCAGGCGCAGTCCGGGCACGGGGTGTAGACGATGAGGTACCGCAAGACGCTCGCCGTCGCGCTGCTCGCGATCAGCTCGCTGCTGCTGGCCACCGGCTGCCGTGACTCGCGCACCATCCCGATGGCCGACGGCAGGCCCCAGATCACCATCATGGTGGGCGGTTTGGAGAAGGTGATCTATCTGCCCGCCATGCTGGCCCAGCAGCTCGGCGCCTTCGACGCCAACGACCTCGACGTGAAACTGCTCGGTGAACAGTCCGGCGCCAGCGCCGAGACCGCGCTGCTCACCGGCGACGTGCAGGCCGTGGTCGGCTTCTACGACCACACCATCGACCTGCAGGCCAAGGACCAGTGCCTGCAGACCGTGGTCCAGTTCGCCGATGTGCCGGGGGAGGTGGAGCTGGTGTCCACCGCCGACGCCGAGGACATCCGTACCCCGGCCGACTTCCGTGGCCGCAAACTCGGCGTCACCTCGCTGGGCTCGTCCACCGACTTCCTCACCCAGGCGCTGGCGGGCCAGGCGGGCCTGAGCACCTCCGACTACACCCGGGTGAAAGTCGGTGCGGGCCAGACCTTCATCGCCGGCATGAACCACGACGGCATCGACGCGGGCATGACCACCGACCCGACCGTGGCCAAGATGGTGCAGTCCGGCGACGCGAAGATCCTCACCGACATGCGCAACGAGGAAGGGACCCGCGCCGCGCTCGGCGGCCTGTACCCGGCCTCCTCGCTGTACATGAAGTGCGACACCGTCGCCGCGCATCCGGAGATCGTGCAGAAGCTGGCGAACGCGTTCGTGCAGACCCTGCGCTGGATCGACACCCACACCCCGGAGGAGATCGCCGCGACGATGCCCTCGCAGTACGCGGGCAGCGATCCGGCTCTCTACGTGCAGTCGATCCGGGACTCGATCGGCATGTTCAACGGTGACGGCCTCATGAAAACCGAAGGCGCCCAGAATGTTCTGCGCATCCTCGGTCAGTACTCGCGCAATGTGGCCCCGGTCCGCGACCGGATCGACCTCGCGGCCACCTACACCAACCGGTTCGTCGAGCAGGCGCAGCCGGCTCCCTGATCGGTGTCCGGCGCCCTCGGCCCTGCCGCGTCCCGCGGTGGGGCCGAGGCGCTAGGCGTCGGGGGTCAGTGCCTTGGTCAGGGCGGGCACGGCCAGCGCGCGCTGCCACGGCCGGGCGCCGCCCGCGCGCAGGAACTCCTCGATCGTGGCCGACAGCTCGTCGGGCTCGCCGACGTTCTTGTAGTCGGGCAGCCCGTCCCAGCACAGCCTGCGGACCAGATCGGGGGAGAGCAGGTTCTCGACCGGGATGGCGTACTCGGTGGACAGCTCGCCCATCGCGCCGCGCGCGGTGGTCAAGCGGGCCGCGGCGGCGGGGTCGCGGCGTTCCCAGCGGTTGACCGGGGGCGGACCGTCGAAGGGCAGCGTCAGCGGGGGGAGTTCCTTGTCCGGCAGGGTGCGGCCGCGTTCGACCGCGGCCAGCCAGTCCCGGGAGTAGCGGCGCTGGCGCGGGCCGCCGAAGACCGGCAGGGTGCGCAGCTGGGCGATGCTGCGCGGTTCGCCGGTGGCCGCGGCCACGATCGCCGCATCGGGCAGGATGCGGGCGGGCGCGACATCGCGGGCGCGGGCCAGCTCGTCGCGGGTGGTCCACAGTTCCCGCACGATCGCCAGCTGACGCGGGCGCCGCAGGGTGTGGATGCCGGAGGTGCGCCGCCAGCGATCGGCCTTCGGCGCGGGCGGCTCCATGGTGCGGACGTGCTCGAATTCCTCGGCGGCCCACTCGATCTTGCCCTGATCGGTGAGATCGGCGGCGACGGTGTCGCGCAGTTCCAGCAGCAGCTCCACGTCCAGGGCGGCGTAGTTGAGCCATTCGTCGGGCAGCGGCCGGGTCGACCAGTCGGCGGCGCCGTGTCCCTTGCGCAGCGAGCGGCCCAGCAGGTTCTCCACCATCGCGGCCAGGCCGACGCGCTCGTAGCCGGCGATCCGGCCGCCGAGCTCGGTGTCGAACAGCCGGGCCGGGCGCAGCCCGAGTTCGGCCAGGCCGGGCAGATCCTGGTCGGCCGAGTGCAATACCCATTCGAGCGGGTTGATCGCCTCGGCCAGCGGGGTCAGCGCGTCGGTCACCGGGATCGGATCGATCAGGAAGGAGCCCGCGTCCGCGCGGCGCAGCTGGATCAGATACGCCCGCGCCGAGTAGCGGAAACCGGACGCACGCTCGGCGTCGACGGCCAGCGGACCGGTGCCAGCGGCCAGCGTGCGGGCCGCCGCGGCGACCTCGTCGGCGGTCGCCAGCACGGGTGGCACCCCCTCGGCGGGGGCGAGCAGGGGCTCTGCTGCGGTTGGATCCTCGGCGACCGGCATAAACGTGAACTCTACGTGGCGATCAAGGGCGATCGGTGCGGGTATAGGACTCCGGTCGCAAATGGGTGATCCCGGCGGGCGGCAGCCCGGCGGCGAAGGCCAGGACCTCGCAGAACGCCTCCACGTGCCGCCGCATCTCGGTGTTCATCGCCGTCCAGGAGGCGCGCAGCTCCAGCTGGTGGGCCCGCGGCGGGCCCGCGATGTCGCCGTAGCGGACCGAACTGGTGGCCGTGACGGTGCCGCCGAGGGCGGTGAACGGCTCGCCGCGCGACTCCAGGGAGTCGACCAGCCAGCTCCACGCCACCTCGGGCAGCAGCGGGTCGGCGGCGAGCGCGGCATCGATGTCGGCCTGGATGTAGGCGACCAGCCGGAACACACCGTGCCAGGCCTCGTCGCCGTCCGGGTCGTGCAGCAGGATCAGCCTGCCGAAGGCGTCGCCCTCGGAATCGATCGGCACGATGGCGCTGTCGGGGTGGGTGACCTCGGCGCCGAGCGCATAGGAGAACGGCGCCAACCGTTGCGGGGGACGGATAGGCGCCAGCTCGATTCGAGGGTGCACGGTTGCGGTGCCCATCGCATCGACCGCCGCCCGGAAAGAAGCAGGCTCGCGGGGCGTTCCCCCGGTCGGTGCGGCGCCGTCGCGGATGTCGAGCGGTGTCACGAGGAGAAACGGTAGACCGTGCGTGCCCGGCGTCGTCGGAGGCGCGCCGCCTGTGCGCGTCGTGCGCGGGCTGTGTTGCGCAGGGCGCATTCTCGGCGTCGATGGGATGCGCGATGCGCGACGCGGGGGATTTCCGTCGGCGATCCGCGGTCGTGGCGGGATCGCCCACCCGATCGGGGGTGAGGTGGCGCTCCGGAGCCGGCAGCGATGGCCGCTTAGGATGGGCGGTGATGAGCACTTACACCCGCCGCCGGTTGACCGATGCCCCCTTCCTGGCCGCCGCCACCGGCGCGACGCCCAGCAGGCGCCCCGTGTGGTTCATGCGCCAGGCGGGCCGCTCGCTGCCCGAGTACCGGGAGCTGCGCAAGGGCATCGGCATGCTCGAGTCCTGCTTCGACCCCGAGCTGGTGTGCGAGATCACCATGCAGCCGATCCGCCGCCACGGCGTCGACGCGGCAATCCTGTTCTCCGACATCGTCGTTCCGCTCAAGGCAGCGGGCATCGACCTCGACATCGTGCCGGGCGTCGGCCCCGTCGTCGCATCGCCGGTGCGGACCGAGGCCGATGTGCGGGCTCTGCCGCGGCTGCGGCCCGAAGAGGTCGGCGCGGTCGCCGAGGGCGTGCGCCTGCTCACCGACGCGCTCGGCGACACCCCGCTCATCGGGTTCGCCGGCGCGCCGTTCACCCTGGCGTCCTACCTGGTCGAGGGCGGGCCGAGCAAGCAGCACGAGCGCACCAAGGCGATGATGCACGCCGACCCGAAGACCTGGCACGCCCTGCTCGGCACGCTCACCGACATCACCATCGCGTTCCTGCAGGCCCAGCTGGCCGCCGGGGTCGACGCGGTGCAGCTGTTCGACTCCTGGGCGGGCGCGCTGTCGCTGGCCGACTACCGCGAGTTCGTGCTGCCGCATTCGGAGCGGGTGTTCGCCGAGGTCGCCGCCGCGGGCGTGCCGCGCATCCACTTCGGGGTCGGGACCGGCGAGCTGCTCGGGGCGATGGGCGAGGCGGGCGCGGACGTGGTCGGCGTCGACTGGCGGGTGCCGCTCACCGAGGCCGTGCGCCGCGTCGGCGCCGGAAAAGGCTTGCAGGGCAACCTGGATCCGGCGATCCTGTTCGCCGGGTTCGACGCGGTCGAGGCCGAGACCCGCCGCATCCTGCGCGAGGCCGACGACGCCATCACCCTCGGCGCGACCGGGCACATCTTCAACCTCGGCCACGGCGTGCAGCCCGAGACCGATCCGGGCGTGCTGACCGCGCTCGTCGACCTGGTGCACTCGCTGTAGTTCCCGTCGCGCCCGCCCCGTCCGGTGGGACGGGTCGGGCAGTCTCCGGCCGCCGGTCCACAGCTCGATGGCCGCGTCTTGGTACTTCCTGCTGGTTCCGGCGTGGATGCCGCTCGCGGAGATCCGGGGCGTGGGTGGTGATCCCGGTGACAGCGTCGAGGGTGTGAGTTCCGGCGGTCGTCCTCGCGCGACTACGGTCGAAGCATGCGGATCGCGATCATCGGTGGCGGCATCAGTGGGCTCGTCGCGGCGTATCGACTGCGGCAGCGGCTGGGCACCGAGGCCGACATCGTGGTGCTAGAGCAGCGCGCGCGGGTCGGTGGGGTGCTGCACACCGGCGAATTGGCCGGGGAGCCACTGGATCTCGGCGCCGAGGCGTTCGTCGGGCGCAGGCCCGAGGTGATCGAGCTGATGACCGAGCTCGGCATCGCCGACCAGCTCGTGCGCCCGGCGGGCAAGCGGCCGCTGGTGTGGGCGCAGGGGGCGGCGCATCCGCTGCCAGGGCGCACGCTGATGGGTATCCCGTCCGAGGCCGAGTCCCTGCGCGGGCTCGTCGACGACGCGACGCTGGCGCGGGTCGCGGCCGAGCCGCAGCGCGCCTTCGACTGGACGCCGGGTGCCGATGTCGACGTGCACAGTCTCGTCGCCGATCGCTTCGGGCCGCAGGTCGTCGAGCGCAGTGTCGACCCGCTGCTGGGCGGCGTCTACGCGGGCACCAGCGCCTCGATCGGCGTCCGCGCCGCGCTGCCCACCCTCGCCGCCGCCCTCGATCGCGGCGCCCGCAGCCTCACCGACGCGGTCCGCGAGGCCCTGCCGCCGCCGAGCACCGCGCCGGTCTTCGGCGGCCTGCGCGACGGCTACGGCGCCCTGCTCGCCGCCCTGACCACGGCGTCGGCCGCGCGACTGGTCACCACCCTCGCGGCCACCCGGGTGGCCACCGCGCCCCGGGGGTGGGTGGTCGACCCGATCGGCCTCGTCGACGCCGTCGTCCTGGCGACCCCGGCCCCGGCCACCGCCCGGCTGCTGCACCACGTGTCGCCGGTCGCCGCCGCGGCCGCCGGGGAGATCGACCTGTCCTCCTCGGCGCTGGTCGCCATGGCGCTGCCGCTAGCCACCGGCCTGCCGGACAACTCGGGCATCCTCGTCGCCACCGGAGAACCCCTGCGCGCCAAGGCCTTCACCCTGTCCAGCCGGAAGTGGCCGCACCTGGGCGCCCGCGAGGTCGCCCTGGTCCGCGCGTCCTTCGGCCGCTTCGGCGACGAAGCCCCGCTGTCCTGGTCCGACGAGGAACTCGTCGCCGCCGCGGTCGCCGACCTGACCACGGTGACCGGCACCGAGATCGCTCCCCTCCAGTCCGTCGTCCAGCGCTGGCCCGGCGGTCTGCCCCAGTACGCCCCCGGCCACACCGACCGCATCGCCACCCTGGAGGCGGCCGTCGCAGACCTCGACGGGCTCGCCGTGGCGGGCGCCTACCTCCACGGCGTCGGCGTCCCCGCCTGCGTCGCCTCGGGCACCGCCGCAGCCGAACGCATCGCGAGCGCCCTCACCTCCACCGTCGAGTAGGGTCACCGCGGACAGCGGCCGGGTCGACGACCGCTGCGCCGATCCACGGGGCTGGACATGTCTCGACGCACTCACCCGGCGTGTCCCCGACCGGGTTCGATAGCGATGCTGCATGATCGCGCGCTGTGACGACCACCGGCGACCAGCCCACCCGCACCCTGATCCTCGACCCCGAGCTCGGCCCGGTCGAACTGCACGCGGGTGCGGCGACCACCGTGACCTCCGTTTTCGGCCGCGACGAGACCTCGCCGTGGCGGGCGGGCAGGCCGGTGACCGACTGACGACCACCGGCGGAACCCGTATCCCCGCCCACCCGGCAGGCGAAATCACCGCAGTGGCACCATGGATCCATGGCGCGACTCGACTACCAGGCCCTCAACTCCACCATTCGCTACCTGATGTTCTCGGTGTTCCAGGTGCAGCCGGGCGTGCTCGGCGAGGACCGGGCCGCGGCGATCAAGGAGGCGCAGGCGTTCTTCGACGGCCTGGCCGACAAGGGTGTCGTGCTGCGCGGCATCTACGACGTGGCCGGCCTGCGCGCCGACGCCGACTTCATGCTGTGGACCCACGCCGAGCGCGTCGAGGACCTGCAGGCCGCCTACGCCGACTTCCGTCGCACCACCGAACTGGGCCGGGCCAGCGCCCCGGTGTGGAGCAATGTGGCGGTGCACCGCCCGGCGGAGTTCAACAAGAGCCACATCCCCGCGTTCCTGGCGGGGGAGGACCCGGGCAACTACATCTGCGTGTACCCGTTCGTGCGGTCCTACGAGTGGTACCTGCTGCCCGACGAGGAGCGGCGCAAGATGCTCGCCGATCACGGCAAGGCCGCCCGCGGCTACCCGGACGTGCGCGCCAACACCGTCAGCTCGATGGCGCTGGGCGACTACGAGTGGATCCTCGCCTTCGAGGCCCCCGAGCTGCACCGCATCGTCGACCTGATGCGTGACCTGCGCGCCACCGAGGCCCGCCTGCACGTGCGCGAGGAGATCCCGTTCTTCACCGGCCCGCGCGTCGAGGTCGACCAGCTGGTCACCGCGCTGCCGTAGTCGGGACACCGCGAAGGGCCCGGTCACCTCGACCGGGCCCTTCGTCGTGTGTCAGTCCTCGGCGGGCTGCAGGCGCAGCGCGATCGAGTTGATGCAGTACCGCTGGTCGGTGGGCGTCGCGTAGCCCTCGCCCTCGAAGACGTGGCCGAGGTGGCTGTGGCAGTTGGCGCACAGCACCTCCACCCGGCGCATGCCGAGCGAGTCGTCGGCGCGCAGGATCACCGCGTCGGAATCGGCCGGGTCGAAGAACGACGGCCAGCCGCAGTGCGAGTCGAATTTCTCGGTGCTGCGGAACAATTCGGCGTCGCAGGCGCGGCAGGTGTAGACGCCCTCGGTCTTGGTGTCGGTGTACTCGCCGACGAACGGGCGTTCGGTGGCGGCCTCGCGGAGAACGGCGTATTCCTGCGGGTCCAGTTTCGCCCGCCACTGCTGCGGCGTCAGCTGGATGCGCGGCGTGGGTAACGAAGTATCGGAACTCATCACTCCACGCTAATGGGTTCGGCCGGTGCGCGCCGCGATCGTCGCGTCACAGCACCGGCCGTGCCCTATTTCAGTGCGGGTTCGCGGTCGTCGACCGGCTCTTCCGGGGCGACCGGATCGTCGCGATCGGGCGCGGGGGAGACCGCGGCGGGCGCGGGCTTGTCGTCGTCGGAACCGTCGCGCGAATCCGGCGCGCTCGCCATCCACGCCGGGTCGATGCCGAACCGCAGCCTGCCCTCGCGGCGCGCGGCCAGGTAGCGGTCACCCAGCACACAGAACACGACGACGAGCAGCAGACCCCAGCCGAAGGTCACCCGCAGGTACTCGAGCGTGCGCCCGGTGCTCTGCCAGCGATCCGAGAGCCACTTGTCGTAGGTCATGAACCCGAAGATCGCCAGCCAGGCAGGCCAGTTGCGCAGCACGGAATTGCGCAGCACCACCGACAGCAGGAACGGGAACAGCATCATCGAGTAGTACATCTGGCCCAGCGAGAGCAGCAGGAACGACGCGGTGAGCAGGACCCCGGAGAACGTGGTGACGAAGAACAGCTCGTCGTCGCGGTAGTAGCGCCACAGCAGCCACAGCGTCACCGCGACCACCGCGGCCATCACACCCTGCACCAGCAGGATCAGCCAGTGCGGCAGGCCGTAGTAGAGCCCGTTCCCGCCGATCGAGCTGTTGAAGTAGTCGCGCGTCTGCGCCAGATACGGCACCACCCGGGTGAAGAACTTCTCGGGATCCGCCGACAGCGGCCAGGCGATCGCGGTGAGCGTCAGCGGCACGCCGAGCGCGGTGATGAAGACCTTCCACTGGCCGCGCACGGCCGCGACGAGCAGCAACGGCGCCAGCGTCGGTTTGACCGAGATGCTCAACCCCAGCGCGACACCGGCCCAGAGGTCGCGTCGCGCCAGCAACAGGTGCAGGAACGCCATCTCGGCCAGCAGCAGACAGCCGTTGACATTGGTGAAGACCAGCGTGTTGGTCACCGTCTCGGAGGCGAACATCGCGAGCAGCAGCGCGGGCGCGGCGACAGACCCGAGACCGAACTTGAACAGCCGCAGCAGCAGGTACCAGGCGATCAGGATCGCGACGGCGTTGAGGCCGATGAACAGCCAGCGGGACAGCTCGTACTCGATGACCGCCACCGGCGCGATCAGCAGCGTTCCACTCGGGTAGTACAGATAGTGCGGGTCGACCGAGGAGAAGTCGGCGGTGTACAGCGGCCTGCCGTTCAGGAACTCGAACGAGGCGTTGTACACAGGCCGGTAGTCGTCGGTGACGAATCCGTTGACCGCCTTGATGAAGACACGGTTCAGCACGGTCATGACCGCGAAGGGCCAGAGTGCGAACTTGATCACCTCGGCGGAGGTGCGAGCGGTGCGGGGCTCGAGCTGTCGGAACAACACTGGGGCACGGTACACCGGATCGGGTAGCGATGGTGTCGCCGGACCCGTCCGACGCGCCGGAATCACATGGTCGTACGACCTGGATCAGGCGGGGCAGGCACCGCCGTCGGCGGGCAATTTCGCTTCCGCGAGGTAGTCGGCGACCGCCTTCTGCGCACAGCCGGAGTGTGCGGTCACCGGGTGCCCCCAGCCCTGCCAGGTCATGGTGGCGTGCCGGGCGCCCGCCGCCCCGAGCGCGCCGGTGACCGAGGCCGCGGCCCCGCCGACGATCGGGTCGGCGGCACCGGCGAACACCAGCACCGGCAGGTCCAGCTTCGTCGGCAGCGGCGGCGCGGTCGAGACCGGCCAGGCCGAGCAGACCATCAGCCCGATCGCGGCGGTGCGACCGAAAACCGGATATTTGCCGGCCCAGGTTCCGGCGAGCTCGCGGGCCCGGTCCGGGGTCGGCGGCTGCTGGCTGTCGGTGCAGCGGTTGACGAATTCGCCGTCGGAGTTGATCGCCGCGGATTCGCGGGCCACCAGCGCCGCCAGCGGGGCGCGGTCGCCGCGGTCGGCGGCGGCGAGGATGTCGGCCAGCGCGGTGACCCGGCTCGCCTGGTCACCGCGCGGGCTGGACAGGAAGCCGGTGAGCGCGGTCGAGAGGTCGGCGCCCGAGATATCGCCGAGGCCGCCGCTGTTCGCCTTGGCCACCAGCCCGATGACGGTGGCGCGCGGGTCGGCGCCCAGGGCGCAGTTGGCGGCCTTGCAGCGCTGGGCGAACGCCGTCACGGCGGCCTCGGCGCCGGTGACGGCGGCCTCGGTCATCGTCGTCAGGTCGGCGCCGACCGGTTCGGGGGCGTCCAGGATCAGCCGGGCCAGGTGGTCGCCGTAGCGGCGGGCGTAGCTGAGCGCGACCTTGCCGCCGTTGCCCGTGCCGAGCAGGTTGATCTTGTCGACCTGCCACTGCTTGCGCAGCTGTTCGATGTCGTCGGCCGCGTGCGGCGCGTCGAAGGTGCCCTCGTAGGGCTGCAGGAAGTCGCGGCAGGCGATGGTGGCGTCCTGGCTGTAGCCGGCCACGGCGCCGACCTGGTCGTCGCTGCCGATGCCGAACTGGCCGAGGTCGGTCATCACCGCGCGCAGCTGCGCCGGGATGCAGTCGATGGGCTGGGAGGCGCCGATCCCGCGCCGGTCGACGGCGACGATCGGCTGCGCGGCCAGCAGCGCGCTGTTCGGCCCGATCGCCAGCCCGGCCAGCGTCGAGGCCGAGGAACGATCGGCGCCGGAGGTGAGTACCAGCGGCGCGGCGTCGGCCGGGGTCTGCGGCAGCCGGGCGCGCAGCGCGCCCGCCCGGAACGTGCCGAGCACGGTGCCTGCGGTGTCGATCGGGGTGGAGAAGTCGGCGCATTCGAGCACCAGCCCGGCCGGGGCCGGACCGAAGTCGAGCGAACCAAGCGTGGCGGCGGTGCAGTCCTTCCAGGCCAGGTCGGTCTTGGGGACTTCCGCCGTCGCCGGTTCGGGCACCGTGGGTGTCTCGGTCTGCGCGCCACCGACCCCCGGCCGCTCGACAGCGACGACGGGCCGATCCGACGGTCCGGCCCCGCAGCCCGCGAGCATGATCGACAGTGTCGCGGCCGTCGCCGCGGCCCGAGTCCAGCGCATGGGCTACACACTGCCAGGTTCGGCGCCAGGTTTCATCGACGGGCCCAGCGGGCCAGTACGGTGCCGTCCTCGGCGAGCACGAGCTGCCTGCGGTGCATCGGGAGGTCGAAACCGCTCGCCGACAGCGAGATTCGCCCGCCCGCCCCGCCCACCAGCACCGGGGCGGTGGTCAGGCACAGCTCGTCGACCAGATCGGCCTCGGCCAGCTGGCCGAACAGATGCGGGCCGCCCTCGCACAGCACCCGCTGCAGGCCGCGCTCGGCGAGTACCCGCAGCAGCGCGGCGGGCATGATCGCGGCCTCCCCGGCGACCACCACCTCCGCGCCCGCCGCTTCCAGCGCCTCGACCTGCTCCGCTGCCGCGTGGGCGGTGGTGATGATCAGCGGGGCGGTCTCGGCGTCGGTGAAGAACCTCGACGCCGGATCCAGGCGCGCGCTCGCGGTGACGACGGCGATCGGTGGCGGCGTGCCGTCCGCGGACCCGCCGATCCCGTGCCGGAAATGCGCGCGCCGCCGGTCCGGATCGGGGTGCGCGCCGCCGTAGTCCTCCGCGCGCACCGTGCCCGCGCCGACGACGATCACCTCCGCCAGTTCCCGCAGCAGCCCGAACACGCGGTGGTCGGCGTCGGTGCCCAATCCCGCCGAGACCCCGTCGACGGTGAACGCCCCGTCGATACTGTTGACGAAGTTGGCGCGCACCCAGGGGCGTTCCAGCTGGCGGGGATAGGCATAGCACCTGGCCAGTGCGTCGTCGTCGAGGTCTGCGAGCTGGGTCACATTGTGGATACGCTGCATAGGATCCGATGCAACCACGTCCGTACGATTCGTTCATGCAAGAACGCCTCGTCGATCGCCATCCGGAGGTCCCGGCCGACCAGCTCGTCGCGCAGATGGTGCCCCCGCCCATGTTCGACGAGGTCAGCTTCGCCTCCTACATTCCCGACCCCAAGGAACCGAGCCAGGCCGCCGCGGTCGCCAAGGCCGAGGAATTCGCCGGTCAGGTCGCCAAGATCCACAAGGCCGCGTCCAAGAAGAGCCTGTTCGGCAAGAAGAAGGCCGTCAGCGGCGCCGGTCTGTACCTCGACGGCGGGTTCGGCGTCGGCAAGACCCACCTGCTCGCCTCGATCTTCCACAGCGCGCCCGCGCCCAAGTCGTTCGGCACCTTCGGCGAGCTGACCAACCTGGTCGGCGCGCTCGGCTTCGTCAACGCCGTCGAGCGGCTCTCCGGCAACAGCCTGCTGTGCATCGACGAGTTCGAGCTCGACGATCCGGGCGACACCACGATGGTCTCGCGCCTGCTCACCGAGCTGTCCGCCGCGGGCGTCTCCATCGCGGCCACCTCCAACACGCTGCCCAGCCAGCTCGGCGAGGGTCGTTTCGCCGCACAGGATTTCCTGCGCGAGATCAAGAAGCTCGGCTCCATCTTCGAACCGGTGCGCGTCGACGGTCCCGACTACCGCCACCGCGACCTGCCGCCCGCCCCCGAGCCGACCTCGCCGGACATCCTGGCCGAACGGGCCGCCACCACCCCGGGCTCCACCCTCGACGACTACGACGCGCTGCTGAAGCACCTGAGCACGCTGCACCCGTCGAAGTACGGTGCCCTGATCAACGGCGTGACCTCGGTGTTCATCTCCGGCGTCCACCCGGTGACCGACCAGGCCGTCGCGCTGCGCATCGTGGTGCTGGCCGACCGCCTCTACGACGCCAGCATCCCGGTGACCGTCTCCGGCGCCAAGCTCGACGAGATCTTCTCCCAGGAGATGCTCGACGGCGGCTACCGCAAGAAGTACCTGCGCGCGATCTCGCGACTGCTGGCGCTGTCGCGCTTCGAGGCCGCCGCCGCGTAACCGACCGGCGCCGGGTACGTTCGTGCTGACCGTGACCCGGCGTCGTCGAAGGAGCCCTGTCGTGACCCGTAGCCGTGCTCTGCGCGCGAGTCTGGCCGCCGCGACCGGAGTGGCGGTGCTGCTCGGTCCGGCGCTCGGCCAGGCCGTGGCCGCGCCCGCGCCCGCCAGTGAGACCACCGCCGATCGGCTGCTCGGCCTCACCGGCGTCCAGAACGCCAGGGACGCGGGCGGTTACCGCACCACCGACGGGCACCGGGTGCGCACCGGGCTGGTGTTCCGCACCGGCGCGCTGGACAAGGCGACCCCCGAGGATCTGGCCCGGCTCAGCGCCCTCGGCGTGCGCGTCGTCGACGACCTGCGCACCGGCTACGAGCGCGGCCTCGGCGCCGACCGGCTGCCCGCGGGCGCGGTCGGCAACTCCTACGACGTCATCGGCCAGGCGCCGCCGCTGATCCTGGCGGGCGCGTTGTTCGGCGGCGAGGGCATGTACCGCGCGTTCATCACCGCGCCCGGCGCGAACGAGGCGTTCGCCGCCGTGCTGCGCGACATCATCGCCGCCGACGGTACCGGCGTGCTCTACCACTGCAGCGCGGGCAAGGACCGGACCGGCTGGACCTCGGCGATCCTGCTGACCCTGCTCGGCGTCGACCGGGCCACCGTCACCGCGGACTACCTGGCCTCCAACGTCTACCGGGGCGCCGCGCCCACCGACCCGCTCAACGGCGTCCAGCAGAGCTGGCTCGACGCCGCGTTCGACCAGGCGGACCAGAGCTACGGCAGCTTCGACGGCTACGTGCGTGACGGCCTCGGCCTGTCCGACGCCGAGGTCACCGCGCTGCGGGCCGCGCTACTCGACTGAGTCGCCCAGCGTCCGTTCGTAGACGAAGTCGGAGTGCACCTGGTTGCCGACCGTGAACGTCTTCGTGCCCACCTGGGTGAAACCGTGCTTGGCGTAGAACTTCTGGGCGCGTTCGTTGGCCTGGTTCACGCCCAGCCACAGCACCGCCGCGCCGGCGTCGCGGGCGGTCGCCACCGCCGCGGTCATCAGAGCGGCGGCGACACCGCTGCCGTGATGCCCCGGCAGCACGTACATCTTGCTCAGCTCGACCACCGCACCCGGGCTGACCTGGGCATCCACCTCCGGATCGGTCGGCCTGCCCGCCACCAGCATGGCGTAGCCGACGATCTCGTCACCCTCGACGGCCTTGAGGACCGTGCGCTCCGGATCGGACAGGTACTCGCCGAACCGCTCGCCCGAGAGCATCTGCTCGAGGAAGATCTCGATATCGCCCTGGGTGGCCTCCGGCGGGCACGCCAGCGGGAAGGTCGCCGCGGCGACGTCACTGAGCTCCTCGGCATCCCAGAGCCCGGCCCGATCGACGACGACGGAACTGTTGGTCATAGTTCCAGTACAGCACGGGTCGGCCCGGCGGCGGTGGCACCCGCGCGCCGGTGCCGAGTACTCTCCTCGCCATGACGAGCGGTAGCCGCATCGGGATCGTCGGTGCGGGAGTGGCGGGTTTGGCCTGCGCGAAAGTGTTGAGTCGGGCGGGTTTCCCGGTCGAGGTGTTCGACCGGGCCCCTGATGTCGGAGGTGTGTGGAGCGCCACCCGACGCTATCCGGGGCTGCGCGCGCAGAACAGCAAGGTCCGGTACCACTTCAGCGATTACCCGATGCCCGAGGACTTCCCGCGCTGGCCCGACGGCCAGCAGATCCAGGCCTACCTGGCCGGGTACGTCCAGGAGTTCGGCCTGGCCGAACACCTGCGGCTGGGCACCGAGGTCGTCGCCGCCGACCCGGTCGACAGCGGCTGGCTGCTCGAGGTCCGTGATCGCGACGGCGTGCACCGCACCACCTGCGATCACCTGATCGTCGCCAACGGTGTGTTCAGCGACCCGGTGCTGCCCGCGCTCCCCGGCGCGGCGGCGTTCGCGGCCGCGGGCGGGCGGCTGGTCCACGTGTCGGACTTCCACGACGTCGAGCAGGCCCGCGACCGCTCGCTGGTCGTGATCGGCTACGGCAAGTCGGCCTGTGATGTCGCCGAGGCCGTCAGCCATCTGGCCGACGAGACCAGCGTCGTCGCGCGCAGGCTCACCTGGAAGATGCCACGCACGCTCGATCTCGGCCTCGACTACGAGCGGCTGCTGCTGACCCGCCTGGGCGAGGCGCACTTCCGGTCGCGGGAGCCGCGCCGCATCGAGCGCTGGCTCGACGCGCTCAGCCTGCGGCAGGCGAACCTGGATCTGGTCCAGGAGCGGGTGACCCGCAAGCTCCGGCTACGCGAGCTCGATCTGCTGCCGACGGGCGGCATCGAGGAGATGACCAACAGCGGCGCGAGCCTGGCGACCGAGGGCTTCGCCGAGCAGGTCGAGGCGGGCCGGATCACCGTCCACCGCGAGACCGAGGTCACCGAGCTGATCGGCGGGCAGCACGGGCCCGCCGTGCGCCTGTCCGACGGCACGCTGAAACTGGCCGAGATCGTCGTCTGCGCCACCGGATACCAGCAGGAGGTGCCGTTCCTGACCCCGTTCGTGCGGCGCAGCCTGACCGACGAGGTGGGCGATTTCCGGCTCTTCCGCAACATCCTGCCGGTCGAGGTGCCCAACCTGACCTTCGCCGGCTACAACAGCTCCAATGTGAGCGCGCTGAGCGCGGAAGTCGGCGCGCACTGGATCGCCGGGCTGCTCACCGGGAAGTTCGTGCCGCCGATGCCCGAGCAGATGAACTCCGAGATCGACGAGCGGCTGCACTGGTCGCGGGAACGCTCGGCGGGCTATCACGCCCAGGGCGCGTCGGTGGTGCCGTTCTCGCTGGCCAATATCGACGAGATGCTCGACGACCTGCGCACCCCGCTGCCGCTGACCAGCAGGCTGGCCCAGTGGGTGCGCCCGGTGCGGCCCGCCACCTACCGGCGGGTGCTGCGCGAACATCCGGCGACCGTCCCCATGGCACCCGCGCCCGCGCCGGTTGCCGAGCGGTAGCCCGACACGCAGGATCGCCGCCGCGACAACACTTGGCGGTGATCCTCGCGTTGGTGATAATCCTCGCGTGGACGCGCTGGATCTGAACCTGTTGCTCGCCCTCGACGCACTGCTGGAGACCAACAGTGTGACCGAGGCGGCCCGGCGTCTGCATACGTCGACCTCGGCGATGAGCCGTACCCTCACCCGGTTGCGCGCCGTCCTCGGCGACCCGCTGCTGGTGCGCTCCGGTCGCCGGCTGGTGCCGACCCCGCGGGCGCTGGAGCTGCGCCACGACGTCGCCGGACTGGTCGACCAGGCGCGGTTGCTGCTCACCGCCCGCGACGACACCGGGGCGGGCCGCCATCGCGATTTCGTTGTCCGGGTGGCCGATTCGGTCGCCCCCCGGCTGACCGGTCCGCTGCTGGCCGCGGTCCGCGCCCAGCTGCCCGGCGTCACGGTGCGTGTGCTGGCCGCCGACGCCGCGGACACGGTGGTCGCCCTGCGCGACGGCCGGGTCGACGTGGAGGTCGGCATGATCGGCCAGACCGACCCGGAGACGGTGGTCACCCGGCTGTTCGCCGACCGCTGGATCGGCCTCGCCGCCGCGGGGCACCCGTTCGGCGCCGACCGCCCCACCGTGGCCGCCTACGCCTCCGCCCAGCACCTGGAGGTCTCGGCCACCGGCCGCACACACAGCCCCATCGACGACCGGCTGGCCCTGCACGGCCGCACCCGGCGCGTGGTCGCCACCGTCCCCGACCTGTCCACCGCGCTGTTCACCGTCGCCACCACCGAATTGGTCTGTCCCGCCCCGGAACTGCTCGCCCGCCCCGCCGCGCTCTCCCTCGGCCTGACGACCTTCGAGATCCCCCTCCCGCTCCCGGCCCCGGTCGTCGCCATGGCCTGGCACCCGCGCAACACCGCCGACGCGGGTCACCGCGCCCTGCGCGACCTCATCGGCACCGTCCTGCGCGAGGCCCCACGCCCCGACCTGGTCGTGGCGCCTGCCTGACCGGCTGGCGATGCCCACGGCCCGGTGGCCGCTGCACCGGTGCCAGACCGGTCCACAACCGCTAGCTGAACCGGCTGACGGTGCCGACGTTCGACCGTCCTCGGTGGCGGAGACCTGGCGCGGTTTTCGGGTCGCGGCGCGGACTGGGCACTAGCGTCGGAGCTCGGCATGGGCCGTCGGCAGCGGCCGGGGCGCACACTGGGCACCGGCGTCGGAGCTCGGCCCGCGCCGTCGGCAGAGGCCGGGGCCGCGTGTCGAGGCCTGGTGCGGACTCCGCTGTTGGTGGCGGTGCCCGGCTGGTGCCGCTGGCGGAGACCTGGCGCGGTTTTCGGGTCGCGGCGCGGACTGGGCACTAGCGTCGGAGTTCAGCCTGCGCTGTCGGTAGCGGCCGGGGCGCGTGCGAGGCCTGGTGCGGACTCCGCTGTTGGTGGCGGTGCCCGGCTGGTGCCGCTGGCGGAGACCTGGCGCGGTTTTCGGGTCGCGGCGCAGACTGGGCACCGGCGTCGGAGCTCGGCGTGGGCCGTCGGTAGCGGCCGGGGCGCGTGTCAAGGCCTGACGTGCGTGCGAGGCCTGGTGCGGACTCCGCTGTCGGTGGCGGTGCCCGGCTGGTGCCGCTGGCGGCGGCCAGACGCGGCTTCCGTGTCAGTGGTCCGGCGAGGTGTCCGGTGTGCGCCCGGACCGGAGGACGGCGCCGCTGCTCAGCCGGCGTCGGTTGTCGGTGGTCCGAAGACGTCGCGCCGTCCCGGCGGCAGCCCGGCGGACCGCTTCAGCTCGTCGAGCATCGCCTGCAGTTTGTCGACGTTCGCCCGTTCGATATCGAAGGCACGGAACGTCCCCGTCACGGTGATCCCCGCCGCATCGGTCGCGGTCGGCGGAACCGGATCGGAACTCACCCGATCGAGTGGGCTGGTCGCCGGCGCATCCGGCCCGCCCGGATTCGCCGCGGCGAACCCGCCGGTCTGCGTCCGCTCGCCGCCATAGCCACCCGCGGAATCGATGCCCGGGTACCCGTGGTCGGCCGCCGAAGAGCCGAATCGCGTGGTGGACTCGCCGCCCGCGTCGCCGCGGCCGCTCAGGGTCTCCCCGAATCGAGCCGTAGAGTCCAGGCGCGCGCTTCCGTCATCACCGGTCGGTGCGCCGAATCGGGTCGGGGGTTCGAAGGCCGTGCCGCTGTGGTCGGTCGTCGAGCCGTCGAATCGGGTCGTGGGTTCGATACCCGCGTTGTCTCGGGTGCTCGTCGAGGAGCCGAATCGCGTTGTCGGCTCGATGCCCGCGTCGCCTCGGTCGCTCAGGGTCTCGCCGAATCGCGTCGTAGAGTCCAGGCGCGCGCTTCCGTCATCACCGGTCGGTGCGCCGAATCGCGTCGTGGGTTCGAAGGCCGTGCCGCTGTGGTCGGTCGTCGAGCCGTCAAATCGGGTCGCCGGTTCGATACTCGCGTTGTCTCGGGTGCTCGTCGAGGAGCCGAATCCGCTGGCGGGCGTTGTGCCTGCGCCTGCCGGGTCGGTCGTCGGTGTGCCGAATCCGGTTGCGGGCGATAGGCCCATGCTCGGCTGGCCGGTCGTCGGTGCGTCGAATCGGGTCGTGGGTTCCGGCCCCGTGCTCGGCGTGGCGGTCGACGAGGCGCCGAATCCGGCAGATGTTGCACCGCCGGTGGTCTGCGTGGTGTCCTTCGGCGCGGACAGGCGGGCGGGCGGTACCGACGGCGACGTGTCACCGGGGGCGGTGAGTCGCTCTCGTGGGGCCGCGTCGTCGAAGATCGATCCGGGGCGCTGTGTGTCACCGGTGAAGCCGTTGCGGGCGTAGCCGTTCGAGCTCGGGGTCGAGGGTGTGGTCAGGTCCTCGTCGGTGAAGGTCCAGTGGATGCCGCTGGCGGTGGTACCCGAGCCGGCGGATACCGGTGCCGCGGTGGATCGCGGATCGAACCCGTTCACCTGGTGGGTGTTCGCCGCGGTCTCGCCGCGAACACCGGCGGTGAGACCGGCCGATCGGGGATCGCTCACGACCCGCTCGGGTTCGCCGCTCGAGACATCGATCCGATTGCCGGACAATGCCTCCGACGATCCGGTACCCACGACGGGGGCTGCTGTCCCGCCTACAGGCCTGCCGACCGGCCTGGCCCGCTCCACACCCGTCTCGACGGGCGGCCGCACCCCGGTCTCGGTCGGCGGATCCGACAGCGCGTCGACGAGCGCGGCATTCGTCTGCGGCGTGACGACCCCGTTGATCACGCCGTCACCGCCACTCACGGCAACCCCTGGTGCGGTACGACCCGGCACGGTGAGCTCATCCCCGGCCCCGGCCCCGGCCCCGGCCCCGGCCCCGGCCCCGGCCCCGGCTCCGGCTCCGATCTCGGTCCTGGCCCCGATCTCGGCCCCGGGCCTGGACCCGATGTCGGTCCCGGCCCCGATCTCGGCCGCAGCACTAGTCTCGGCTCCGGCCCCGATCCTGGTTCCGGCCCCGATCCTGGTTCCGGCCTCAGCTGCGGTTCCGTCGCCAGCCACAGCCCCGGTCGTCACCCCCGACAGTCCCGCGTCCGGCGACACCCCATTGCGCCCGAGCGCGGAGATCGACACCGTCCGCCCGGCGATCTCGGCGTCACCACCCGAAGCACCGGCCGCACCACCCAGGCTCGCACCGTTCTGCGGCAACCGCTGCGTGACTTGCCAGTCCACGGCCTCGATCACACTGTCGTCCGACAACTCGACCGCCCGGCCGTTCGCCGACCCCAACCGCGCGGCGACACCGCCTGTCGTCCCGGCCCGCTCCGCAGCCTCCCGGCTCCGTTCGGCGGCGGCCGCGCGCATATCCAGTTCGGCCGCGGCGGCGAGGCGGTCGGCCCATTCGCGGGCGGTAGCCGTGGGAACGACATCGTCGACCTGCTGTTGCGCGGCGGCCGCGAGCCGGTCGGCCCACTCCCGCGCGGCCGCGGTCGGAACGACGTCGCCTGTCGGCTGGTCGGCTGCCGCCGCCGCGAGCCGATCGGCCCACCGCCGCGCGGACTCGGCCGCGGCGACATCATCGACCGGCTGCGCTGTCGCGACCCTCGTCTCCTCGGCCTGCTGCTGCGGTACGGACACGCCGGTGCCCGGCTCGCGCGCCGCGAGCTTCGCGTCGTCGCGCTCGATTCCCTTCGCCGACACCGTCGCCGCGGCGTCGTCCGCCGATCCCGCCGATCCGTCGACACCTCGCGATCCATCGACCCGCACGTCAGCCACGTCAGCCACGGCACCCACGTCAGCCGCGGCACCCGCACCCGCCGATCCGTCGACACCTCGCGATCCATCGACCCGCCCGGCAGCTGCGATATCCGAGCCTGCCGCAGCACCCGCCCCCGCCGACAAGGGGACGGCATGCCCATCCGCCACCGGCGCCGCGACCCGCACACCCTGCACACGGTCACCGACGCCCGACTCTCCCCGCGCAGGCAGCTCGTGCACCGCCCCCGCCTCGTCGAGCACCCGAACACCGTTGCGCGGCTTCACACCGTTGACCCTGGACGCACCGTTCACCGGCGCCCGGCCGTTCACGGGTGGCACACGATCGGCGCCATCACCGGGCACCCGGCTCGCACCGTTCACCCGCACCGCACGATCGCTGCCGTTCACCGGCGGCACCGAACCGGCCGACCCGGCGGCCTCCTCCGACAGCGTGCCCACGGCTGACCCGGTCGGCGACGCGAAGCCCCCTGTCGCGGACCTCTCGGCCGACCGTCCCGCGCGACCCGAGCGCACGGCCCGCGCCGTATCGGCGAACGGCGCTGCCTCGGAAGCCGACTCACCGACCGGTTCGAAGCTCGTCGAGGAGCGGGGGACCGGGGCGACGGTGAGCGGCCAGGTCGGGTCGCCGAGGTGATCGGTCCGGGAATGCCGGCGCTCCAGCGGCGGCCGGTCGCCGGGCGGGGCCGAGAACTCTTCTCCGGCGCCCGGATCGGTGGCCGCGCGCTCGGCGGCTTCGGCGGCCTCCCGCACTTCCCGGCGGCTGCGGGTACCCCGGGCGCGGGGCGCCGGTTCGGGATCGCCACCGTCGAGGGCGTCGAGCCGGGCGCTGAGCCGGGAAATGTCCTGTGACGCATGGAATGCCCAGGTCTCGAGCCTGCGGATCCTGGTCTGGTCGGGCAGATCCTCGTCGGCGGGGAAGGCGGGGACTTCCTGCTGGACCCGGGCGGCGACGATATCGAGCTTGTCACTGACCTCACGCAGCGCCGCGGCGATACTCGCCAGCATCGACCCGATGGACTCGTCGTGCTCAGCGTGGTTCATGCACACCCTACTTCCCGTGCTCGGCGAGCGTGCCCGCCCCGGCCGCAGCGATCATATCCACCGGGCGCTGCGGCCGCGTCGTCGCGATGTCCCGGTGACCGGATCGGCGACGCGCCGAAGCGTTTCGTAATCCGGACGAAATGGACGGGCAACAGGCCCGGTCTGTGTATCGAAATGATCAAGATCTCGGCGACGTTCTGCGACGTCGGCACAATGAAATAGCTTGATATTCAAGTGGAGTCGCGTTTGTGATCTCGATCACCGGTCGGTGACGCTCCCGAGCGCGGGTCAAGGGGGCTGGCGGCCGGTCGGTGGCTGCGGGAACCTGAAGAACAGGGCGTGGGCGCGGGCGCACGTCAGGGTCCCTGGTGAGGGAGTGTGGTGTGAGGACGAAGCGGCGAAGCGACACCCAGGTGGTGTGCGGACGGCGGGCGCTGCTCGACGAACTCGGCATCTCCGAAGGAACCCGGCGGGCGGCGCCGGAACGTACCGGATACGGCTGTGGTTGCCCCGAATGCGTGGCGACCCAATGGAATACCCAGCGACTCGAACACTGGATCTGCGGCAGGCTGACCGCGGCAGGCGCCGAGGAAGCCGAGGTCGACGCCCGGGTCGGCGACATCCCGGTCGACATCTTCTGGCGGCGCGGCGACCGGCGCTGCGTGGTCGAGGTGCGCAGCGGCCCCCTCGACATCACCGCGGCCCGCGCGCACCGCAGACGCCTGCAGGCGGCGGGTATCGACGACGTGCTGTGGGTCTGCCCGCAGGGCTACTGGGTGCCGCTGGTGCCCGCGGTCGGCATCGCCGATTTCTCGCCCGCGGCCGCCGACTACCGCATCGATCAGGGCATGCTCGCCGCCGGCGAGACGGGTTTCGCCGGTCCGGTGCGACCGGGCTGGGAACTGCGTGACTTCCTCCAGGGCTGGGTGACCGGCGAGATCCATTGGGGTCATGCGGATTCGACGACAGGAGGGTGGGCCGAGGTGGGCACCTGGGAACGGCATACCGCGGCGCAGGCCGCGATGATCGAGCATCAGCGCGGGGAGCTGCGTGACCAGCGGGTCCAGCTGGCGGTGTCGCGCCAGACCGTGCGCGACAAGCAGAAGCTGGTCACCCGCCTGCACCACCGGATCGACCGCGCGGGCGTGAACGCCGACGCCGAGGCGATCACCCTGGCCGGGGTGCGCAGCGAGTTGGTGGCCCAGCAGCGGATCGCGGCGGGCCTGCGCGCGACGATCGGGCGGATGGACCGCACGATCAATCAGTGGCAGTGGCTGACCTGCTGCGCGATGCTGCTGGTGATCACCGTGCTGGCCGGTGCGATGGTGACGCGCTGAGGCGCATGGGCGTCCGGTCCCACCGCCAGTCGTTGCGCAGGACGAGACCGGCCAGGTCGAGCAGTTCGAGGCCGGTCTCGGCGCGCAGGCTCGCCAGCGCGCCCCGATCGTAGGGGCCCCGGTCGAGATCGGCGGCGATGCGTTCCTCGATCGCCGGGTCGGTGGCGCGGGCCCGCAGCCGGGCCGGGTCCAGCGCGCTGCCGGTCCATGCCAGCCAGCCCCAGCCGTGGTCGTGGGCGTAGGCGCGGGCGAGCTCGCTCTGGATCCGGGTGTGGTGGAAGGCGATCCGGCCCAGCGGGACGACGTCGACGAGCACCGTCCGGCCGTCGGCGAGCTGGGCGGCGACCGTCGGATAGTGCACGTGGTCCGCGCCATCGAAGCTGTAGGTGAGCGCCGTCGGTTCCTCCTGGAACGCCGTCACCGCGGGACTGGCGTCGAGGGTGCGCAGCAATCGGGCCGCCAGCGCGGAGTCGTAGGCGACGTCGCGGCCGACGGTGGCGAGATAGAAGCGGCCGCGGCCGTCGTCGTCGCCGTCGGCGACGCGGGCCGAGGCGGTCGGCAGGGGAGCGGGGGTGCTGGTGGCCCACTCGACGTCGTCGAGCAGCGGCCCCAGCTCGTCGGTCTCGTCGAGAGGCTGTAGTTTGGCCAGGATGCTGGCGGTCTTCTTCTGCCAGCCCAGGATTCGCTGCATCACGTACCCGGCGACGCGCTTGGCGTCGGCCTGGTCGTGCCCGGCCAGGCGCAGCTTCAGATACGACCATTCCATCGCCACCAGATCGGTGTCGGTGGCGTAGGTCTCGGCGAGCAGTTCCCGCACCAGCCGCAGATCGCCCGCGCCGCGCGGGTAGCGGTGCCCGAACACCTCGGCGCAGCGGTGCCCGGAGCGGGCGGCTTCGCGCACGAGCTGCCCGATCGCCTTGGCGTAGAGCTGGCGGACCCGGTCGCGTGCCAGGTCGTAGCGGGCGCCGATGCGGGTGAGGGTTTCCGGGCGCTGCCCGCCGATGCCCAAGCGCAGGGCGACGATGCGCGCGTCCCTGGCCGCGCGTTCGGCGTGCTCGGTGAGCAACTCGGCGACCAGCTCGTCGAGTTCCTCGAGCTCGAAGGAGACATCGGTGGCGATGTCGTGATCGAGTTCCCGCCCACTCCCGGTACTCACTGGGCCACCTCCCGCTCGCTCGTGTCGGGTCAGCGTAGCGGGGCGGGCCGACAGTTCCCGGCTACAGCGCGGTGATGTACTCGCCGTAGAACAGGCACAGCCCGATCGCCGAGGCGATACCGGCCAGCACCCAGAACCGGATGATCACCGCGGTTTCGGGCCAGTTGTTCAATTCGAAGTGGTGATGGAACGGCGCCATCCGGAACAACCGCGTGTGCGTGGTGCGGAAGACGACGATCTGCAGCACCACCGACATGATCTCCGCGACGAACAGCGCGCCGAGCACCACCGCGAGCAGTTCGGTGCGGCTGGTGATCGACAGCCCGGCCACCAGACCACCGAGCCCGAGCGAGCCGGTGTCGCCCATGAAGATCTTGGCAGGCGCCGCGTTCCACCAGAGGAACCCGATGCAGGCGCCCGCGGCGGCGGCGCTGACCACCGCGAGATCGAGCGGATCGCGCACGTTGTAGCACCCGCGCCCGGGGCTGAGTTCACACGAGTTCTCGAACTGCCACAGCGTGATCACCACGTAGGCGCCCAGCGTCAGGCTCATCGAGCCCGCCGCGAGCCCGTCGAGTCCGTCGGTGATGTTGACGGCGTTCGACCACGCCACCACCAGCAGGCAGATGAACGCGACGAAGATCAGCGACCCGAAGGCGATGGTGTTAATGTCGCGGACGTAGGAGAGATTGTGGCCGGCGGGGGTGAGCCCGGTCGCGCCGGGGAAACGCAGCGCGAGCACCGCGAACACCACCGCGGCGCCGATCTGCCCGAGATACTTGCCCGCCGCGGTCAGGCCGAGATTGCGGTGTTTGCGCAGCTTGATCGAGTCGTCGAGGAATCCGACCATGCCCAGCGCCGAGGCCAGCAGCAGCACCAGAATGCCGGATGCGCTGGGTCCCGGCGCGTCCCACAGCAGGCCGATCAGGTGCGAGCCGAGGAACCCCGCCCACACGCCCGCGCCGATCGCGAGTCCGCCCATCGTCGGGGTGCCGCGTTTGGTCTGGTGGCTGGCGGGCCCGTCGATCCGGATCTCCTGCCCGAAGCCGCGGCGCGCGAACACCCGGATCAGGACCGGGGTGAGGGTGATGGTGACGAACAGGGCGATCCCCGCCGACAACAGGATCTGCCTCAACTGCTCGCCCCTCCGTACTGCTGGTCCGCGTCGCCGTCACCGGCCCGGCGACGCCGAGTGCCGATCCTAGGGGAGCGTCGACGGAATCCGGGCCGGGAGTGACCTGGGTTACATGCCGTGACCCGTCGGGCCCGGAAACGCAAGAAGGCCCCGGTCGAAACCGGGGCCTTCTTGTGGTGCGCGATACTGGGATTGAACCAGTGACCTCTTCCGTGTCAGGGAAGCGCTCTCCCGCTGAGCTAATCGCGCGAGGTGGAGACGGGAATCGAACCCGTGTGCACGGCTTTGCAGGCCGTTGCCTCACCACTCGGCCACTCCACCGCGCAAAGGAGGATGGACATGAATGTCTAACCTACCTCTCGAGCGGATGACGGGATTTGAACCCGCGACCCTCACCTTGGCAAGGTGATGCGCTACCACTGCGCTACATCCGCATTCGCACTTCCGGAGGCTGTCTGCCTTGCGGCTTCGCTGCTCTCCGTGGTGCGAGGAAAACATTAGCCGACGGTCGGCGCAGACTACAAATCGGCTGGTAGATGGGCCCAAATGTGAATTACAGGGGTGTTGTTCGGTCGTCGGCGGGGGTGTGGCGGCGGTGGATGCGCGCCGAATCGTCCGTGACGGTTGCGGTCGAGGCTCGGACTTCCCGATCGGGCGAGCTCTCGATCGAGCTGTCGCCCTCGACGTGGTGGCCGGACGCTCCTCGACTTGTGCCCTGCCGCCCGGGCGGCAGGCCTCTGGTGGTGCCGACCTCAGATGTGCTGCCCTCCGGCATGAAATAACGTAGATATGCGCATTGAACCATTCCACTGGTGGAACCCCGGCTGGACCCGAGCGTGCGGGCGGCGGTCCACAGAACAAGCTGTGGACCCCGAAGCCCCCGTTCACGAGGCGATTTGGTGTCACCCGGGTGCACCGTGCTAATGTTCCATCTCGTTCGAGAGGCCCTCCAAATCCTCTCGATACAGTGTTCGGTCCCATAGCTCAGCGGGAGAGCGTCCGCCTCACACGCGGAAGGTCGCTGGTTCGAAACCAGCTGGGACCACTTAAAAACCGCAGGTCAGAGC
Organism: Nocardia sp. NPDC050718; assembly: GCF_040654235.1. Classification (NCBI taxonomy): domain Bacteria; kingdom Bacillati; phylum Actinomycetota; class Actinomycetes; order Mycobacteriales; family Nocardiaceae; genus Nocardia; species Nocardia sp. NPDC050718. Next base: position 414,207 of record NZ_JBFAHQ010000002.1, read on the forward strand.
CTTTTTGGCGATGGCCTGCTTTTTTTCGTGCACTATACGTGCAATAAGAGGCTTTTGTTGGGGGTCTGAAATCCCTCTCATGCCCCGCCATCGACTCCCGCACGCCTCGCTAGATCGTGATTCGTGTCACGGATCGTCGCGGTTCGGATGTCGGAGAGGGCGAGATGCCGGCGGCGAGTGCCTCGTCGGGCGACTCGGCCGGTCGGTGTCAGGTCCGTGGGCCGTGGGCGGCCCGGACACCATCGGAGATCATCAGCCACATCGTCGTGATGTGGTCGATGAATTGCTGCCGGGTCAGCGCCAGCGTGCCGTCGAGCCAGTCGAGGATGGCCTGGATGCTGCCGTTTACCAACATGGTGGCCGCGACATCGATGAGTGAGTGGTCGTCGCCGTGGACCGCTCGAGCCTCCGCGGCGAGCACTTCGACGATCCGGTACACGGCCTCGGTGCGGCGCCGGACGGCCGCCTCGGTCGCGGCCATCTCGCTGAACAACACGCGAAGCCGATCAGGTTGCGCGAGTGCGTATTCGGTGAGATTGGCGGCCATGCTGCGGACCATCTGCTCCAGCGGGACGGTGTTGTCCGGGGCGACCGCGAGTAGCAGGACCTCGGTACCCAGTTCATCGATGACGGCGGCGGCCAGCGCGTCCAGGTCGGTGAAGCACTCGTAGAAGTAGCGCTTGCCGATGCCGGCGTGCTCGGCGATGCGCTCCACCTTCAGCTGACGCCAGCCGCCTGCCGCGACCACGGCAACGGCGGAGTCGATGAACGCCTTGCGTCGACGTTCGGTCCGCTGTACGGCGGTTTCGCCGCCGTAGACGCGCTGCTGTGCGGGTGTCACGGGGTCTCCTGACTCGCTCCTTGACCACGTCGCCAAGATCTGCCACGCTACCGTAACAGTTCATCTAGAACGCAATCGTTACAGATTTAGGAGCGATGACAGTGACGTCGGTAGCTGAGCACCTGGACCCATCGGTCGTCGGCGAAGCGGCAAGCCCGCAGCGGCATCCGATCGAGTGGTGGTACGCGAACGTCCAGATCGAGGCGCCGGGTGCCCCCATCCACGGCATGACCCTGATCTCGATTTTCTCCAAGTTCGACGGGGTGATCGAGGAACATCGGCGGGTCATCATCTCCCCCGAGGGCGGCATCTTCGCCGACTTCGGCAGCGGGCCGCTGACCCGCGACTCCATCCGGGCGAGCGCGACATCGATGGACGTGACTCTGGGCCGCAACCGCATGCGGGGCGCATACCCTTCCTACACACTGGATGTGGACGGCGAAGCGAGCAGTGGTGCGCGGATCGAAGCCCACCTGCTCTACACCGCCGACGTCACCGAGGCTCGCGAGGGCTACATCGGAAACCAGCTCAAGCACTGGGTGATCTACCGCGCCGACGCCAAGGGCACGATCCGCGTCGGAGACGAGACGTACGACGTCACCGGACTGGGCTACATGGAGCACCTCTACGGCACCCTCGGCTGGCTCGAGCCCTACCTGGGTGAGGTAAAGCCGCCCACGTTCGTGGAGGGCTGGAACTGGTACTGGTCACCGGCGGCGGGGCCCTCGGGCGTCGTCGTACAGGCTGGGGGGTTCATTCGGGACGGCGAGGCGGTGCCGTTCGCGTCGATCTGCGCCGACGGCCGCGAACACCACCTGTTCGTCACCGGAACGATCGACGTCCTCGAACGCCGCACTTACGACGGTGTCTCCTACACCCACAAGTTCCGCCTGACCGACAGCAACCCGGCCGGCTCGGTGGACATCACCATCACCCGGCTCCCCGCCGCACAGCGTGCGATCAAGACCGCGCCCGGCGGCAGCAAGGTCGCGTTCATCACCGGCTACGTCAGCTTGGCGGGCACCGTCACGATCGACGGCGTCGAGCACGACGTCACCAGTCCCGCCTTCGGCAGCGTCTTCACCGTGTCGCTGGCGGGCCCGATGCTGGCCGCCCGGGAGCTGCCCGCCGCGATCCGCGTCCCGCTCGGCCGGGTGCTGCGCGTCGCCCAGCAGCTGCGGAAGTGAACCCGCCGATGACGACATTGAAGATCCACCGCCCGGCCGACGGCACGCTCATCGAGGAGATCGTGGCGCACGACGCCGCGCACGTCGACGCGGTCGCTCAGCGGCTGCGCACCGCCCAGGTCGAATGGGTGCGCATCGGTGCCAAAGGCCGAGCCGCCTGGATCAAACGGTACCGAAAGTGGTTGTTCGACAACGCCACGCGCCTGATCGAGATCGCGATGGAGGAAGGCGGTCGGGTCCGCAACGAGCCGACCCTCGAGACCACCCTGATCCCGGAGATCATCGACTACTACCTGCGGGTGACGCCCGCGCTGCTCGAGCCGCGGCCGGTCCGCGGCTCGTCGCCGCTGACCTTCGGCAAGCGCTACACCGTGCACCGGTCCGCGTTCCCGCTCGTGGGTGTCATCGGGGCCTGGAACTTCCCGCTGCTGCTGACCCTCGGCGACGCCATCCCCGCCCTGCTGGCCGGGTCGGCGGTCGCGCTGAAGCCCTCCGAGGTCAATCCGCGCGTGGTCATCGAGGCGGTGCGGGGCTGGCGCGAAGACATCGGCGCCCCACCGGTTCTCGATGTGCTGCTCGGCGGCGGTGAGGTCGGTAGCGCGCTGGTGGACGCGGCCGACTACATCCAGTTCACCGGATCGGTGGCCACGGGCCGGCGGGTCGCGGTGCGGGCGGCCGAGAACCTCATCCCGGTCAGCCTCGAACTGGGCGGTAAGGATCCGCTCATCGTGCTCGCGGGCGCCGATATCGCGCGCGCGGCCAACTGCGCGGTGTACGGCGGCTTCGCCAACAACGGTCAGGTGTGCATGGGCTTCGAACGGGTCTACGTGCACGAGTCCGTCTACGACGAGTTCGTGGATCGGGTAGTCACCAAGGTGCGACAGCTGCGGTCCGGTGTCGACGACCACAGCGATGTCGGTGCCCTGATCCACCCGCCGCAACTTCAGATCGTCGACCGCCAGGTCCGCGACGCGGTGGACAAGGGGGCGCGGATCCTGACCGGCGGCAACCGGATCGACCGGCCGGGCAACTGGTTCGAGCCGACCGTGCTGGTCGACGTGGACCACTCCATGGCCGTCATGCGGGAGGAGACCTTCGGCCCGGTGCTGCCGATCGTGCGCGTCGCCGACGCCGACGAAGCTATCCGTCTCGCCAATGACTCCGAATTCGGTTTGTCCGCATCGGTTTTCGCGGCCACGGTCGCCGAGGGCAAACGCGTCGCCGACCGGCTCGACACCGGCGCGGTGTCGATCGACGACTTCGTCGCCAACATGGTGTGCGCCGATGTGCCGCAGGGCGGATGGAAGAAGTCGGGTGTCGGCTCCCGGCTGTCGGAGACCGGACTGCTGAAGTTCACCCACACGAAAGTCGTTGCCGCCAATTGGATTCCGACACTCGACAACGACGTGTTCTGGTTCCCCTACACCCCCGCTCGCCGTGCCGTATTCGGCGCGGCGGCCCGACTGATCCAGGGCCGCGGCTCGGGCCGATTCGGTCTCTGAACCTCGGTAGAAGAGAAGGAACAACGATGTCCCTGCTGACGCATTACCCACCAATAGATCTCCGCGGCGCCGTCGTGGCCGTCACCGGCGGTGCCCGCGGCATCGGCCGGGCGACTGCCGCGCTGTTCGCCGCCAGGGGCGCCGCGGTCACGATCGGCGATCTCGACGCCGCGACGGTCGAGACGACCGCGAAGGAAATCGGCAGTCGCGGTGTCGTTCTCGACGTGACCTCGCGCGCCTCGATCGACGGCTTCCTGGCCGCGGCCGGGCCGGTCGACATCCTGGTGAACAACGCCGGCATCATGCCGCTGGGCACGTTCCTCGACGAGCCCACCAACATCAGCGCCGCGCAGATCAACGTGAACTTCTGGGGCCCGATCCACGGGATGCAGGCCGCGCTGCCGGGCATGATCGAGCGCGGGCGCGGCCATATCGTCAATGTCGCCTCCCTGGCCGGCAAGATGCCGACCCCCGGTGGGGCGGTCTACTGCGGTACCAAGCACGCGGTGGTGGGTTTGAGCACGTCGGTGCGCGCCGAGGTTGCCGAACACGGCGTGAGTGTCAGCACGGTCATGCCGAGCCTGGTGCACACCGATCTGGGTTCGGGCGCGAGCCTGCCCAGCGCGCTGTCGCTGGAACCCGAGGATGTCGCCCGCGCGATCGTCGACAGCGTCCGCCACCGGCGGGCCGAGATGGTCCTGCCGCGCTGGCTCGGCGCCGCCGTCGACGTGACCCGGGTACTGCCCGGCGCGGTCGTCGACACGACGCTGCGGGTGGGCGGACTTCGTGACCGCGGGCTCGCGGCAAACGACAGCGCCGAGCGCGCCGAATACCGGCGCCGGCTGGCCGGACAGGCGCAGCGGTCATGATCACAGCACTTGCCCGGCAGGCGGAATCGGTGATCCTCGGCGCTGCCCTGCGCCTGCCCGCCCGGCCCTCCGATCTGGCGCAGCCCCCGGCGGGCAGCGGGCTACTGCCCGTCCGCGGTGACGGTGGGCTGCCGCTGGTCGGTTACTCGCTCAACGTCTTCGACGACCTGCTCGGCATGCAGCGTCTGCTCCACGACCGCTACGGTCCCGTGCACTGGACCAGTGCGTTCGGTACCCGGCTGGTGCTCGCGGTGGGTGAGGAGGCCGCCGGGGAGGTGCTCGCCAACCGCGACCGGACCTTCGCCAGCTCGGGCTGGACTCGGTTCCTGGGACCGTTCTTCCGGCGCGGCATCATCCTGATGGACGCCGAGGAGCACATGTTCCATCGCCGCATTTTGCAGCAGGCCTTCACCCGGCCCCGCCTGGTCGGCTACCTCGCCACCATGAACGAGACCATCGACGAGTCGCTGGCCCGGTGGGAACCCAGCGCCGAATTCATGATGTACCCCACCGCCAAACAGCTCACCCTCGACATCGCGTCCTCGGTGTTCATGGGTGCCCGGCTCGGATCCGAAGCACGGCGGCTGCATCGCGCGTTCACCACGTCCGTCGAGGCCACCTTGGCGATCGTGCGCGCCGACATTCCCGGTGGTCGCTGGCACGCGGGCCTGCGTGGGCGAAAGGTCCTCGAGGAGTACTTCCGTTCCCAGCTGGCCGCCAAGCGCGCCGACCCGGGCACCGACCTGTTCTCGGTGTTGTGCGGGGCCAAAGACGAGACCGGGGCCGAGTTCAGCGACGACGACGTCGTCAACCACATGATCTTCCTGCTCATGGCGGCCCACGACACGACGACCACGACCATCGCCATGATGACGTATTTCCTTGCCCAGCGCCCGGATTGGCAGGAGCGCGTGCGGGCCGAGAGCCTGGCCCTTGGCAAGGACTCCCTCGACTACGACGACCTGGAACAGCTGCCGTCCCTGGATCTGGTGTTCAAGGAGACCCTGCGCATGTGCTCGCCGGTGGGCATGCTCGCCCGCGAAGCCGTGGCCGACACCTCGATTCTCGGCCACTACGTGCCGAAGGGCACTCTGATCGGGTTGGCACTGTCGTCCGGGCACCGGATGGAACCGTGGTGGTCCGACCCCGACCGCTTCGATCCGGAACGATTCGCCCCGGACCGGCGCGAGGACAAACGTCATCGCACCACTTTCGCGCCGTTCGGTGGCGGTGCCCACAAGTGCATCGGCATGTATTTCGGTGGGATGGAAGCCAAGACGATCCTGCACAAGATGCTGCTGCGGTACGCGTGGAGTGTGCCCCGCGGCTACCTGCCCCGGATCGGTTTCGGCACCGGCCCCTACCCGGTCGACAACTTGCCGATCCAGCTGGCGCGCCGCACGAGCGACGCGCACAACCACTCCCGGCGGAGTGCGTGATGACCGAGCAACCTACCCACACCTCCTATCGCGAGCGGGTCCGCGACGCGGAACCGATGGTGGTGGACGAGCAGCACATCGACTCCGCGCCACGGCTCGGCCCCGACTCGCTGATCTGGAAGTTCTACGGCGACTACCGAGTTCAGCTGTTCGGCTTCCAGCGGCTGGCCGGCACCGAGAACGCGGTCGCCGAGCTTGCGCAGGGGGTCACCGACCATTCGATCATCTTCGGTGACTTCCTCGGCCGCGCCATGCGCACCGCGCCCCCGGTGCTGAAGGCCGTCTACAGCGACGAGCCCTACACGTGGGGGAACACGGTCCGCGACTTCCACAAGAACATCAAGGGGGAGATGCCCGACGGTTCGCGCTATCACGCCCTCAACCCCGAGCTGTTCTATTGGGCGCATGCGACGTTCGTCGACCAGATCCTCTACTGCACAGACACTTTCGTGCGCAAGCTGTCCTACGAGGAGAAGGCCCAGATCTTCGAGGAAAGCAAGATCTGGTACCGGCACTACGGGGTCAGCGCCCGCAGCCAGCCGCAGACCTACGACGAGTTCGTCGCGTACTGGGACGGCATGCTCGACCGCTTCGCACCCAACAAGACGCTGACCTACGCGACCGGATACATCCGCAAGGGTGTGCCCGGCCCCTCGTCGGTGCCGTCGCCGATCTGGACCGTGCTGGCCGCGCCGCTGAACGGTTACATCCGCACGATGATCGTCGGAACGATGCCACCGCAACTGCGCGCGGCCTGCGCGCTGGACTGGGACGAGCGCCGCGAGCGCCGATTCCAGCGTGCCGCGGCCACGGTTCGCGCCCTCGACCCGCTCCTCAGCCGATTGCCGACCCGGCTCCGGTACGCCCCGTGGGCGGCCGAGGGCTGGCAGCGTGTCCGCAAGACGCGGACCTGACCCGAAAGCGTTTCCATGCCTGTTCCGTCAACGCTGACGTTCGAACGGCTGCGCGCTCTGATCGCGATCGACGAGCCGGCCGCACGACAGACCGCCACGGCAACCTTTCCGGCACTGACGTTCCTCGCAGAGGCGAAGGCCAGCACACCACCGCACCGGACTCGTCGGTGATCACACCGTCGTTCGGCAATTCCGCGACAAGGCCGCGACTCACGTCGGTGAAGTCGCGGTCGTTGTCGAAGTCGAAATACGAGCGTGCTGCCTGCCCTATCGAGCGTGTCTGCTCCGTAGCACCGCGCGCGTGCGTCGTCATACTGGCCCTCCACCCAGGATCGCCAACCGGCCGATACCGCCGACTCTGCCAAGGCGACAATCCGACAACCTCACCCGCAACGGGGGAAACCACTCCGGGAACCACGGCATCGCCCGCAAATCTCCTATCCGAACAAGTCCGGCCCAGCCATACTCTCGTAGTGCCCGTTCCGGGCAGACCTGGGAGGTGAAGTGGTCACGATCGAATCGGCAGCGCGACGTCCCGGGATGGTGTTTTTGAGCTACCGGCGCGAGGACACCCAACACGTCGCAGGCAGACTCTTCGACCGGCTCACAGATAGGTTCGGCGATGATCGAGTCTTCATGGACATCGACTCGATCGAACCCGGTGTCGATTTCACCGAGGTCGTAGCCGACGCGATCGGCCGTTGCACTGTACTGCTGGCGCTGATCGGACAACGCTGGGCGACAGTCACCAACACGCAAGGGCAGCGTCGACTCGATACCCCCGGCGATCTCGTCGCTGCAGAGATCGCTGCAGCGCTGTCCCGCAACATTCGGGTGATATCGGTGCTCGTCGACGGCGCCGCGATGCCGAGCCAGGCACACCTGCCGCCCGCGCTGCAGACCCTGGCCTTTCGCAACGCCGTTCACCTGCGCCACGAAACCTTCCGCGCAGACACGACTAGGCTGCTGGACACCCTGGAGAAGGCGTTCCAGCCACCATCCCACGGCCCGACCTCCACCGGCCGGCCACCTGCCGCGACTCCAGCCCGATCGAACGAGAACCGCACCACGCGCTCGACCGGCACGGAACCGGCCACCTCTGCCCGACGATCGAGTTCGCAGATCCACCCCAACGCGCCGGATCGCCAGCACCCGGAATGGGCGCCGCTCCGGCGCGACGAGGGCCGCTCGGCCAGATTGACAGTGACGTTGCGGGCGGATCGATCGATCACCTACACCTTCACCGTCAGAACCGGATTGGATGGGAAACTCCATGCGAAGGTGGACGGCACCAAACGGCCTGACCTCAGGCGTGAGCTGAGGCTGGCGCCGCACTACCGCACTCGGCTCCACTACGACGTTCGAGTCGACGGCACTATGTTTCGGTTGGTCGCCGACCGCGGCGAGATGAAGAACCCGTCGGGCATGTTCCGGCAGCTGTTACTGATCGCCGATGGACGCGAGGTCTACAACGACTTCCACATCACGGATCGGCGTCGCCGGCCCACTGCCGGACGGCCGCTGCCGTCGCAGGGCCTGGCTGTCGCGGAGGCATTGTGGCAGTTCGGGATCTACCCGGGGATCGACACCTTTCCCGAGATCTCGGCCAGCCGGGAGTCCATGGCACGCACGTATCTGGGAATCCCCGCTCAGGAGGCGATCTTGTGTCTGGTCGACCGCTCGCCGGCGCTGGACGGCAGTGAGTGCGCGGCATTCACCGAGCGCGGTGTGTACGAAGTGTTCGCCAAGGCTGTGCGGTTCAAGGAATACGAGGAAATGCCGCGGTGGACTGTCCCTGGCGTGGGGCACCCTGCTCCACCCACCATCACTTTCGGTGGTACAAGGGTCACTCCGCAGATCGTTGACGAGATGTTCGACGCGACTTTGTCGCGGTTGCCGGGTACTCGGGGCTGACCATCGGCGCGAACCCTTGTTCGATCCCGCCAGTGTCCTCGGATACATTGGGCCAGAATCGATCCGGAGTGCGAGGTGCGACCGGCCACACCGAAGCGGCGACTGATCATGGGAACCCTGTGCATGTGCGATCAGCCGCCGCGGTGCGGCTCCCGGATCGTTCGGTCAACGCTGCGGCTGATGCAGGGCGATTCAGTTGTGAGGCTGGCTATGTCAGCCTTCCTCGGTCAGTTTCGAGATGTTGGCGGTCGATATGGCAGGTCGGTCCCTAGGTGCGGCGCGCTTGACGCATGAGCCACGCCAACACCCCCCAACTCCGGACGAGTCGCCAACGGCCAGCCCGCATACCCTCGACCCAGCTCGGTGCGGTCGAGAGGGATCAATTCTCGACCGCTGTGCGGTCGCGTACGCGTGGGGAGTTCATGGTGCTCGCGACGGGCGGCCATTTTCGTGGTTCGACATTGTTCGGCTTCCCGACGCCATCATTGCCCCAATCGAACACCGGCGGCGGCGGACCCCACTGCCGCGGCCGGGTGAAGGCTATTCGCCCCGAGCCGAAGTCGGCAGCTACGAAACTGGATATGCCCGCGAATGTCGCCTCTTCGAACGTGGCGTTGGTGGTGAACGTCGTTTCGTGGAACGTGGCGTTGCCGGTGAAGGTCGCCCCGTCGAACTTGGCGAAGCTGGTGAACGTCGCTCCGTCGAACGTCGCGTCGCCGGTGAACGTCGTCCCGTCGAACTTGGCGAAGCCGATGAACGTCGCCTCTTCGAACCTGGCGTCGCTGGTGAAGATCACCTTGGTGAACCAGCCATCGCTGAACGTCGCCCGGTCGAATGTGGCGTCACTGAACGTCGCCTCCTGAAACACGGACAGCCCGGTATACGTCGCTTCTTCGAAGGTGGCGTCGGCGGTGAACGTCGCCTTGTTGAACGTGGAGCTGCTGGTGAACGCCACCTTGTCGAAGATCGCGTCACCGTTGAACATCGCCCCGTCGAAGGAGGCGACGCGGGTGAACGTCGCCTTACTGAAGTTTGCGGCGCTGGTGAAGGTCGCCTCGTCGAAGGTGGTGAAGCCGGTGAACGTCGCGTCTTCGAAAATGGCGCTACGGGTGAATGTCGCGCCTTCGAACGTCGCGGCACCGGTGAACGTTGTCTCGGCGAACCTCGCGGCGCCGGAGAATGCCGCACGGCTCAAGTCGACGTCTTCGAGGTGAGCGGTGCGGAAGTCGAAGTCGCTTGCCGACCAACTGTATTCGGCCTCCGGTCGCAGACGATCGGCAATCACTCGCACGATGGTCTTCCGGACCTCGCTGTCATTCTGCCGATACTCGATGTGTTCCTCGGTTTCCCCACGAACTCGCCCGTGCTCGACGCGGGGCGCCTTGACCACGAACTTGGTCCGGCCACTGGCGCCGTGCTCGGCGTCATAGGGCAGGCGCAGGTAGCCACAGAGGACATCGATGCACTGTTGGCGGCGTAGGCCCTCGGATTCGTCGGCGGCGCCGGCCATCGCGTACACCCCGGCGATTCGGACGGCGACGTCGGTCGCCCCGAGCTGGGCCGCCGCGGCGCCGAAGCGCTCCACGAACCGGCCCTGCTCGAGATCACGCTGGCGTCTGTAGGCGATCACCAGCGCGACCACACCACCCACACCCGCCACAACCGTCAACGCCATCCTGGTCACGTCGATCTCGGCCGCGGCCTTGGCCTCATCGACAGGTGTAATCCAGCGAAGGAGCCCGTAGGCAGCGAACGCCACGACCAGTCCGGCGACCAGCATGAGCCCAACCGCGGCGAACAATCGGATCCGACCTGTGCGGCGACTCAGTGCCGCCCGGTCCATTCGCGCACGCAGCGCGGTCGACTTCATCCGCGCTCGTGCGCCAGCGGCGCTCACCCATTCGAGCATCGCTTGATTGTGCTGGAAACCGTGCCCTACTTCGACAAACGCCACGGGAGTGTTGCGGTGTCGTCGAGGCGTGGTTCGGTCACGCGGGACTGCCCGAATAGGACCGGAGCCGGTGAGGGCTCGGTCGAGGCGCGGGTGGCTGGGGGAGTCCAGATGTCGCTTTCGACGATGGCTGGTCAGACATGGCGTTCCATGTTTGACCAGCCATTTTTCGTGCAGAATGCGTGCCGCTCGGGGACCGCTCAGAGCCCCAGGTAGTCCGAGAGCTCGTGGTAGTCGCTCATCCACAAACCCGCGGTGCCCTTCGGGTACTGCGAGCGGAAACCGATCAGGCTCTGCACCCGCGGCGACAGCGTGCGCGCCGTCTCCATGGAGACGAGGAATGGGTAGGCCTCCTCGCCGGTGAGGATGCTGGGGGAGAGGCCGATGCTGAGCGCCCGGCGGTAGAAGTCGGTGGTCACGTTCGCGCCGCCGCCGTGCGCCAGTTTGGAGCTGAAGAGCAGGACGTCGCCGGCGTTCATGGTGGCGGGGATGGTCTGCTCGGGTGTGCCTCGGTCCTCGTAGTCCGGCCAGGTGTGGCTGCCCGGGATCACGCGGGTGGCGCCGTTCTCCTCGGTGAACTCGGTCAGCGCGAAGAAGAAGTTCACGCCGGTCTCCGGGCCGGCCGGTCCCAGGCTCAGGAATGGGTACCAGTTCTCGAGGTCGCGGTGCAGCGGCTGCGCGGCGTTGCCCGGACCGATCTCGATCACCTGGCCGGTCACCATCCAGTAACTGCCGGCCTCCTCGAGGAAGATGCCGTCGCTCAGCGCGTGGAGCACGTCGTCGTCGATGATCTCCTTCCGGAAGGTCTCGCTGTGGGTGATCATGTTGGTCAACCGCTTGGTGTTGGCGCCGAAGAAGACCTGCATCCCGTCGTCGTCGACCCGCGACCCGGGACGGATGGCCTGCAGCGAGGGCTCGATGTCGGTATTGAGTCGAGCTACCTGGTCGGCCGTCAGGAAGCGCTCGATGATCACCGCGCCGTCCGCTGCGAGGATCCCGAGGATCTCGCTGATCGGAGCGTTGCGGTCGGCCCTCCGAAGGGTTGCGCCGGTCGTCGTTTCTTCAGCCACGGTGTCCATCCGATCTGTTCGAAGTGTCCCGACGGGTTGTCCCCGCCCACGAAGGCGTCACTGCGGACGATGTGACGCTGATCTCTAGACTCACCGCCTCGTGCGTGACGATCCACGCACATGCGCACCAGCTCCTCGGGCCGAGCTGTGCGGCATGCACACCGCGGGTCGCCGACGCTGATACCGGCCCCGGATGCGACGGCACTCGAGCGGCACCGGTGGCCGTGAACTGTCGGCCGAGCGCGCTGCGGCGCTGAGGGGAGCCGGCCGAAGTGCTTCCGAACCGGTACACCGAGTGTGAATTCCGGGTCTTGGGCCGAGCACCCTGGGCGGCTCGGTTATCGGCAGGTGAATTGTGCACCACCGGCGGTTCGCACCTTGTGGGGGTTGTAGTAGAGCGTCAGTGACCTCGGTCACGAAGCTGGACTACGACATCCGGACAGTGCTGTAGGAGGACCCCATGGAATACGAGAACGCGATGGTCGATGTGATCGTTGTCGGTGCAGGCCTTTCGGGGCTGGTCGCCGCGCGACGTCTCGATCAGGCGGGTATCACGTCTCTGCGAGTCCTCGAAGCACGGGACAGAGTCGGCGGGCGCACCAAGACCCATCAACTCGTCAACGGTCGATTCGCCGAAGAAGGCGGCCAGCTCGTCGGACCGGAGTACAAGCGGCTCATCGCACTGGGAGACGAGCTCGGGGTGGCGACCTGGCCGCACCATGAGCACGGCAAGTCGGTCTTCGAGCGGCGCGGTCGCGTCATCCGGTTCGACGGCTCGATGCCGTGGTCGGCGGACCCCGTGGGGTCGGCGGACTTCATGCAGTCGTTGATTCGGCTCGACCGCTGGTGCAAGCGCTGTCCGGACGGCGACGACGCGCTCGCGACGCCCGAAGCCGCGGCACTGGATGCCCGCACGTTCGCGTCGTGGGTGAACCGCACCACCAAGACCGCGACGGCACGCACGCTGTGGGCCATCATCGGTGCCCTGACACTGGGAGCCCAGCCGGGTGACCTGTCGTTGTTCTACGTTCTGCGCCACATCCGCGCGATCGGCGGCGTGGAAGCCTTGCTCGCCTCCCTGTCGGGCGGCTCCGAGCGTTCGTTCACCGGCGGTTCGGCCGAGCTGAGCATCAGAATGGCCGCCGAACTCGGCGACCGGCTCGTCCTCGGCGTGCCGACGCTCGCGATCCGGCAGTTCGACGACCATGTCGAGGTCGACACCGCGGGCGTCACCCACCGTGCCCGCCGCGTGGTGATCGCGATGAGCCCGGCCGATCGCACCGCGATCAGTATCGATCCCCAGCTCCCGTTGCCGCAGCGGAACCTGGGCGAGCGGCTGGCGATGGCGCACGCCTTCAAGGTCCACGTGGTCTATTCGGAGCCCTTCTGGCGCCGCAAGGGTCTCAGTGGCGCGAGCATGAGCGACTCCGCGCCGCTCATGCTGACCTTCGACGACACCGCGCCCGGCGAAAAAGAGGGTGTCCTGGTCGGTTTCGCGCGCGGGGACGGCGGACGCAGTGCCGATCTGCCCGACCCCATGCCTGCCGACCCGGCCCGTCGTCGAGCGGCGGTCCTGGCTGGTTTGGCCAGGGCGTTCGGCGAGGAGGCGCTGAACCCGGTCGAGTACCACGAGATGAACTGGACCGAAGAGCGCTGGACGACGGGGTGCGTGCCGATCTGGTCGCCCGGGCTCGTCACCACGTGCGGGCCGGGCTCGGTCGCGGTGGCCGGTCGGGTGCACTTCGCGGGCTCGGAGACCTCGCCCGTCTGGACCGGTTCGATGGAGGGCGCGGTGATCGCCGGTGAACGAGCGGCCGCCGAGGTGGCGGCGGCGTCCGCCGCCGAGCTCGCCGACCGCCGAGTTTCGGGGGTTGCGACGCCGGTCGTGTGACGAAGACTTTCGACCCGCCCAGTTCGGCATGAGCGCTGGGCGGGTCCGACAGTTGCAGCGACTTCAGGGTTTCCGCATGGACGACAAAAGGGGTGGCACCGGATCGCGGTGCCACCCCTTTGCAGCGGTCGGTCAGGCGGTGATCTCCTCGACCACGACCTCCACGACCCCGTCCGGATGTTCCTCGGCGGAGCCATGCCGGGCGTACTGCGCCAGGTCGTCGAAGAAGGTGGCGGCGTCGATGACCTCGGGCCCGTGCACACCCGGCCGGTCGACCTCACCGCGCGCGGCCATGAGGGTCGCCACGGCCAGCGGGATACCGGTCATCGTGCCCATGCTGTCGTCGGGGACCACGAGCGGCCGGGCGCCGACGCGGATTCGTTTGCCGCCCTTGGTGCCTTCGGCGAGAGCGAAGAGCACCGGCAGCGACGGCGCGGGCCCCGCCGCCGACCCCATGGTGTTCGGCTCCAGCACCAGCGCTCGGCCCGCCCCGGCGACATCGAGTTCACCGGAGTGCACCCGGCCCGCGGTGCGGATCAGCGCCTCCATCAGCAGCGGACGTGAGGTCATGAGGTTGAGCGACTCCCGCACGCCGTCGCGGGACCGGGGGAGGGTCAGCGGCTCGGGGTGACCACACACCCAGACCGATGCCGCACCCCGCCCCGGGTAGCTGATCGTGCGCTCCTCGAGCGGCTGTCCGTCGGCGAGCCCGCCGTCGCGCCAGACCTTGATCGTCGCGGTGCAGTTGTGCATCCAGTGTTCGATCGCGGCGGAGGACTGCACACCGGTGTCGACCTCGGCACGCTGGAACCCGGAGGCCCGCCACGAGGTGTAGACCGTCTCCACCTCGTCGCACTCGTTCATCGCGAGGACGCCGAGGAGATTGCTGATACCGGGGCTCGCGCCGACGCCGATCACGGCCGTGATGCCCGCCGCGCGTGCCTCCGCGTCGAGGTCGAGCATGTCCAGGGTCGGCTCGAAGTCGTCACAGATGTCGAGGTAGTGCGTGTGTGTCGCGATCGCGGCGCGCAGGACCAGCGGGCCGAAGCGGTAGAACGGCCCCGTCGTGTTGAGCACGAAGTCGACACCGGTGAGTGCGTCGGTGAGGGCCGCGGCGTCGGAGATGTCCAGCGCGAGGGGAGTCGCACCGGCGCCGAGCTCGTCGGCCAACGCCTTGGCGGCCTGCTCGTTTCGGTCGGCGATGAGTACTTCGGCGACCTCGTCGGCGCCGACGAGCGCTCGACAGGCGTGTGCGCCCATCTCGCCGGCGCCGCCGGTGACCAGGATTCGCTTTCCGGTGGTGTGTTCAGCGGTCATCGTGACTCTCGGTCTCCTGTGTGTCGGCGGGGGTCGGCCCCGCGGCGGGTGGTGGGGGATCGGTGTCGAGGTCGGCGGTGAGCGCAACGCGCTCGTCCGCCGTGAACGGGCGTGCGGTGCGGGCCAGGGCATCCCACGCCACGAGGGTCGCCTCGGAGCGATTGCAGACGGTGCCTTCGGCATCGAGGAGCAGCTCGGCGAGGTCGACGCTCGATCGGCCGACGCGCACCGGCTGGATCACGACCTGCAGTGGGCCGGTCTCCTCGAGGATCTCCTTGCGGTACTGCATGCGATGCGCGGCCACGACATAGGCGGGGTGGCGAGTGTGCCAGCGGTCGCGCAGGTACTCGACGCGCGCTTGCTCGAAGGCCTTGGTGTAGGCGGCGGCGGTCAGATGGCCCAGGTAGTCGAAGTCGTACGACCACGGATGCACCGTCGTCGTCCAGCTCATGGCGCAATCACGATCATGGCATCTCCAGGTTGTCCTTGACAGATGTTGTTTCCCTATCGTTTTATATCAAGTGTCCCAAATAAGAAACCCCCAATCCATTCGAGGAGGGATCTCGTCGTGAATGAGGTCAGCAGGCTTCGACCACCCGCGGTCGATCACGTCAGTCCGGTTGACGACCTGCTGCGCGCAGTCGCGAGCGACCCCGCCCGTCCGCTACTGCGGTCGCATCACGAGATCCTCACGGTGGGCGAGCTGGCCGACCGTGCCCGCCGCGTGGCAGCGGCACTCACCCGTCGTGGCGTGTCCGCGGGGGATCGGGTCGCGCTGGTCAGCGGAAACTCGATCGACCGGGTCGTGTGGATGTTCGGCATCTGGTGGGTCGGCGCGGTCGAGGTGTCGGTGAATGTCGAGCTCCGGGGTCCGATGCTGGCCCACGTCCTGACCGACTCCGACCCCAGCCTCATCGCCTGTCAGGACGATCTGCTGGAACGGGTCCGCGAGGCCACGATCAGGGATGTCCTGCCCATGACCGAACTGCCGGTGGAGCCGGTCGGCGAAGCCGCGCGCGAAGACCTCGACGCCGCTCAGCGGCGCTTCGGCCCCGGTGAGCTCGCGACGATCCTCTACACCTCGGGAACGACGGGCCCGGCCAAGGGGGTGATGCTCCCCCGCGCGTACTTCTCCACCCTCGCCGCGCACGTGTGGATCGACCGGCTCGGTCTCCGGGCCGATGACATCGGCTACTTCCCGCTCCCGTTCTTCCACGTGGACTTCCACGTCCAGCTCACGGCGTGCCTGCAGTCCGGCGGCTCGATGGCCTTCCGGGAGCGGTTCTCGGCCTCGGAGTACTTCGCCGACGTCCGGCGGTTCGACGCGAGCTGGGCCACGGGAGTCGGCGCGATGCTGTCGATCCTCGCCCAGGGCACGCTGCCCGAGCCGGGTACGCACCGCCTGACGCGATTGATCGGAGCACCGGTGCCGGAGATCGCCTACGAGATGTTCGAGGATCGTCTCGGAATTCCCGTCCTCACCCTGTTCGGTCAGACCGAATGCGACGGGATCGCCATGGACAGCGTGCACCAGCGACGCCGTGGCGCTGCCGGACACCCGCACGACGCGATCGATGTCGCGGTGGTCGACGACAACGACCGGCCGCTGCCCGCGGGCGAGACGGGGGAGATCGTCTTCCGCCCGCAGAACCCGCATATGGCCGCCCTCGGCTATTGGGGACGGCCCGAAGCGACCGCCGAGGCGTGGCGCAACCTGTGGTTCCACACCGGCGATTCCGGGCACGTCGATGCCGAGGGGTTCCTGTACTTCGACGGGCGCCGGACCGACAGCTTCCGCCGCCGCGGCGAGAACATCTCGGTGTGGGAGCTCGAACACAGCCTCAACACCGCCGCCGGTGTCCGCGAATGTGTCGCCATCGCGGTTCGCGACGAGCACGGTGGCGAGGACGAGATCAAGGTCTTCGTCGTCCCGGACGGGGAGTCGGTGGTGCTCGCGGACTTCATCGAGCACTGCCGCACCGTGCTACCCCGATTCGCCATGCCGAGATACCTCACCGTCACCGACGGCTCCGAGTTCGTCCGCAGCGCGGGGACCGGCGTCGTTCAGAAACACCTGCTCTCCCGCGACATCACGTCGCCCGACGTCATGGAAGTGCCCCGATGACCACACCTGGTGGATTCAACTGGCCGGACGCCCTGGCCCAACTCGACCGTCGGCGCGCCCTGTCCCGCGAACTCGGCGGCGAGCGCCGGGTCACCCGGCAGAAGGCGCAGGGCCGGAACACGATTCGGGAACGGATCGCGGCCATCTCCGAGAGCTTCAGCGAGATCGGTGAATTCGCCGTCTTCGAGGAACGCGACGCGCTGGGCAACCGGCTCGGAACCCTCCCCGCGAGCTACGTCTGCGGCCTGGCGAAGGTGGACGGCAGGCACGTGGCTCTGGGCGGGGAGGATTTCACCGTGCGTGCCGGCGCCCCGCAGAGCTATCTCGACCGGATGAAAGGCGGGATGGGTGGGTTCGTCGAGGACCTCGCCCACGAGTACAAGATCCCGCTGCTGTTGTTCGTGGAGGGCATCGGTGGGGATGTCGCGGCGCAGGAGGAGAAGGGGCACGCCTACCTCACCAGTTCCATGAGCTGGGCACGATCGTTCGAGCTCCTCGACGAAGTGCCGGTGCTGACGATGCTGAGCGGTGCCGCCGTCGGTGCCAGTGCGGCGCGCGCCGTGGCCAGCCACTTCTCGGTGATGACCAAGGACTCCGTGATCTTCGCCGGTGGCCCGCCGTTGGTCCGGCGCGCACTCGGCCTCGACATCGACAAGAACGAACTGGGCGGTGGACCCGCCGCGACCGGCTCGGGCACCGTCGACAATCTCGCGCGCGACGAGGACGACGCGATCGCGCAGATGCGCGCGGTACTGAGCTACCTGCCCCAGAACATCTGGGAGCTTCCGCAGCGCACGTCGTGCGACGATCCCGTCGATCGCCGTGCGCCGGAGCTCCTCGAGATCATCCCGGAGAACCGCAGGCAGGCGTATCGCGCGGCACGGGTGGTCAAGGCCGTGGTCGACGAGGGGTCGTTCTTCGAGATCGGCGCCCGGTGGGGAAAGAGCCTGGTCACCGGTCTCGCCCGGATGAACGGGATGCCGATCGGTGTCCTGGCCAGCAACCCGCAGCACCTCGGCGGGGCCATGGACTCCGCCGCCGCCGAGAAGCAGGTGCGGCTGATCAATCTCTGCAACACCTTCCACCTGCCGGTCCTCTATTTCGTCGATGTCCCCGGCTTCATGGTCGGCCCGCAGGCCGAGCGGGCCAACGTCATGCGATGGGGCGTGCGCGCGATCCGGTCGGTGGTCGAGGCGACCGTCCCCATCATCACGGTGCAGGTCCGAAAGGCGTATGGCCTGGCAGTGTCGGCGACGGCCAATCCCGACCGGCTGGGACTGCGGCTGGCCTGGCCCAGCGGCGAGTGGGGCGACCTTCCGATCGAGGGCGGTGTCGAGGCCGCCTACCGGCGCGAGATCGAGGCGGCCGAGGATCCTGCCCGGATGCGGGCGGAGATCGAGGCGCGCATGGGTTCGCTCGTCGATCCGTGGCGCACCGTCGAGGCGTTCGGCGTGGAGCACATGATCGACCCCCGCGAGACCCGCGAAGTCGTGGCCGCGTTCCTCGAAGGCAGTCAGGGAGCACTGGCCGCGGCCGTGAGCCAGGCACGCGGGCCACTGCGCCGTCACTGATGACCATCACCCGGCGCGAAATCCGCACCATCGGAAAGGAAGAACAACCATGATCGAGATCGCAGCCGACTGTGCGGCGACAGTGTGGAAGGTCGTCGTAGCGCAAGGCGACCGGGTCGGGGAGGGTGATGTGCTGCTCATCCTCGAGTCGATGAAGATGGAGATCCCGGTCGAGGCCGAGGACGACGGTGTCGTCGCGGAGGTTCACGTCCAGGTCGGCTCCGTCGTCTCCGACGGCGATGTTCTCGTGACGCTGGAGGGCTGAGGTCGTGTTCGACAAGGTCCTCATCGCCAATCGCGGCGAGATCGCCGTGCGCGTCATCACGACGTTGCGGCGGCTCGGCATCGCCAGCGTCGCCGTTCACTCCGACGTCGACGCGGACAGCCTGCACGTGCGCCTGGCCGACGAAGCGGTGCCGATCGGTGCGGCACCGGTGTCGGAGAGCTATCTCCGCATCGATCGCATCATCGAGGCGGCGCTCGCCACCGGCGCCCAGGCCGTCCATCCCGGCTACGGGCTGCTGTCGGAGAACCCCGACTTCGCTCGCGCGTGCACGTCGGCGGGTTTGGTGTTCATCGGCCCGAGTCCGGAGTCGATGGAGATGATGTCGTCGAAGATCCGGGCACGAGAAACCGTGGCGGCCGCCGGTGTCCCGGTCGTCCCCGGCTACACCGAGCCGGTGGTTCCCGGTCCCGAGGCGTTCGCGATGGCGGAAGCCATCGGCTATCCCGTTGCCGTCAAAGCCGCGAGTGGCGGTGGCGGCAAGGGATTCCGGGTGGCCTATGGCCCCGACGAGCTCGTTGCCGCGATGGAGGGCGCGTCGGGGGAAGGTGAGCGTTTCTTCGGGGACGCCACCGTGTATCTCGAGCGCTACCTCGAGGACCCGCGCCACGTCGAGGTGCAGATCATCGCCGACACCCACGGCACCACGCTGCACCTGTTCGAACGCGACTGCTCGATCCAGCGGCGACACCAGAAACTGATCGAGGAGGCGCCCTGCCCCGTGCTCACCGACGCGCAGCGCCAGCGCCTCGGTGAGATCGCCGTGCTCGCGGCGAAGGCCGCGAACTACCACTCCGTCGGCACCGTCGAGGGCCTGCTCGTCGGCGACGACTTCTACTTCCTGGAGATGAACACCCGCATCCAGGTCGAGCACCCGGTCACCGAACTCGTCACGGGCCTGGACCTGGTCGCGGAACAGATCCGCATCGCCGCGGGCGAGCCACTGTCCTTCGCGCAGTCCGACGTGCGGATCACCGGCCACGCGATCGAGTGCCGGATCAACGCGGAGTCGGCCGCCAAGGGCTTCCGGCCCGGCCCCGGCCGGATCGACCGCTTCGTCGTCCCGGCCGGCGACGGCGTCCGAGTCGACAGCGGTGTCGTCGACGGCGACACCGTGCATCCCTACTACGACCCGATGATCGCCAAGGTGATCACCTGGGGCGAGGATCGCCGCGCCGCCACCGACGCGATGCGCAAGGCGCTCGACGAGACCGCGGTATCGGGTATCCCGACGCTGATCCCGTTCCACCGTGCCCTGCTCGCGAGCCCGGAGTGGGAGAACGCCGGCACCTGCCGTGAGCTGATCGAGGACCGGGCGTGGTTGAGGTCCACGGACTCCTGGGGCGACGGGCGCGAGTGACGGTGCACTCTGCACCGGCCGGCGACCACGGACACACCAGATCTGTGTGGCGCGCGCCATAGGCGCTGGCGAATTATTGCTACCGGGCCGGTGATCGGTCCCACGGATCTAGCGCAGGAGCGACACCATGACCGGCATACTCGTTGCCATCGCGACGCGGTGGCCGGCGGGCTCCGCCTCGACGGGTACGCCGGCCCCGGTGTGTGAGGCTCACTGATGGGTGGCGTCGAGGGTGCTCATCGCGAGGGCGGCGTCGACCCAGAGCCGTACCGGCGGCGCGGCCGTGGGATCGTCGCCGTCCCAGAGCTTGGAGCCCAGCACCGCGTAGCTGCCGTAGCCGTCGATGAGTGCGACCAGATAGTCGCCGATTTCCCGCGACCGCGCGGTCGGCAGGTCACGGAAAACCAGCGCCGCGTGGACGTGCACCTGAACCGTCGAGCGCCACGACGTGAGGTAGTCGATCATCTCCTGCCCCAGCTTGTCCGGGGAGCTCGCCGCCTCGGCATAGAAGAACAGGGTGATCCGGCCGAACGCGATCGAGGGTCCGTCGAGAGGTATCTGCGCGGTCAGCACCCGAACCAGTCGCTCGATCGGATCCAGCCCGGTCTCCTCGGCGATCGCGGCCAAGCGCTTGCCGGACAGCCGGAACGCCTGACGAAAGGCGAGGCGCAGCAGGTCGTCCCGGCCGCCGACGTAGTGGTTGAGCACTCCGGTGGACCACCCACTGCGCACCGCGACGTCGCGCAGGGTGACCGCTGAGACACCTTCCTCGGCGACGATCGCGAGCACGGCGTCAGCGATCTCGGCACGGCGTTGGTGATGGTCGACGATCTTCGGCATCTCTCTATTCAAACACAAACGATCGATATAAATAACTACCTCTAGGAGCATGTCATGACCACGACCGGCACCTCTGGCAGGAGGGACGACGTCGACGCGCTGATCATCGGCGCGGGTCCGTCCGGCGTCACCACCGCCCGGCTGCTGGCCGAGAGCGGATTCCGGGTCACCGTTCTGGAGCAGGGTGACTGGCCCGACGTCGCCGACTACCCCAGCGAGAAGCTCGAACGCGACCTGCTCGTCGCCTCCCGGTGGAACCCGAATCCGAACCATCGCCGCCGCCCGAGCGACTACCCCGTCGACGACTCCGATTCCGACGTGCACCCGTTGATGTTCAACGGTGTCGGCGGGAGCAGCGTCCTGTTCTGGGCGGAGTGGCCGCGGATGATTCCGTCCGACTTCCGGGTTCGCACCCTGGACGGCATCGCCGACGACTGGCCCATCACCTACGAGGACCTGCAGCCCTACTACGAGGCGATCGACGAGATGATCGGCGCCTCGGGTCTCGATGGCAACACCGCCTACCCGCCGGGCTACGTGCTTCCGCAACCACCGCTGCCCATCGGCCGGATCGGCCGGAAGGCGGCCGAGGGCATGAACAAACTGGGCATCGGATGGTGGCCCGGCACCTCGGCGATCCTGTCGCAGGGCCTCGGTTCGCGCGGGGCCTGTGCTCGCTGGGGGACCTGCGGCAGTGGCTGTCCGGAGGGCGCGAAGGCGTCCTTCGACGTCGCGATGTGGCCGGGTGCGCTCGCAGCGGGCGTCGAACTGGTGGTCGGGGCGCGGGTCAGGGAGATCACCGTCTCCGACCAGGGCTTGGCGACCGGTGCCACCTGGATCGACCGCGAAGGTGTCGAGCGGCATACCTCCGCGCCGGTGGTGATCGTGTGCGCCAACGGAATCGGCACACCGCGTCTGTTGCAGTTGTCCACCTCCTCGCTGTTCCCGGACGGGCTCGCGAACTCGTCGGGCTACGTCGGACGCAATCTGATGATGCATCCGGTGGCGACCGTGCTGGGGGAGTACGAGCAGGACCTCGAACCGTGGATCGGGCCGGAGAGTCATCCGGTCTGGTCGATGCATTTCGCCGAGACCGACACCAGCCGCGGCTTCCATCGCGGCGCCAAATGGACGGCAGTGGTGCATCAGGGGCCGGTGAGCCTGCTCCAGCGGTTCACGGAGCTGCCGCTGGCCGAGCGCAGCGGTCCCGCTGGGCACGCGTTGATCGAGCGCCTGCACGGCCGCTCGTACGAGCTCGCGGCATCGATCGAGGATCTGCCCGTCTTCGACAACCGAGTGACCCTCGATCCCGATCTCGTCGACAGCGACGGTATCCCGGCGCCGAAGATCCACTACCGGATGTCGGACGAGAGCAAGCGTGCCCTCGACTGGCACCTGGACCGGCTCACCGAGGTCCACGAGGCCGCGGGCGCCGTATCCACCAAGCGGGTGGACTTCGGGGGCGAGACCGGGTGGCATCTGCTCGGCACCGCCCGCTGCGGCGACGACCCCGCGACCTCCGTGGTCGACGGCTACGGGCGATCCCACGACGTGCCCAACCTCTACATCTTCGACGGCAGCGTCTTCGTGACGTCATCCGCGGTGAATCCGACGCCGACGATCACCGCGTTCGCACTGCGTGCGGCCGAGCATCTGATCGAGACCGCCGCTGACCAAAGGACTCCGCTGTGATCGATTTCCCCGACGACGAAACGCGTACCGGTGCCGCGCGGATCGCGGACCTGTGGTTCCCCGGAAGCGAGCGTTCGCCCCGGATGACCGCGCTGCCCGGCTACGACGTTCTGCTCGACCGCGCCCTGCGAGTCGACCCCGAACTCTCCGGGGCGTTCCTCCATGTCGCCCAGCTCGCCGCCGGGGTCGACGAGCTGTCGCCGGAGATCGTCGCGGGCTGGCCCGCCGAGATCGTGGAAGCGGCTTTCTATTTCCTCAGCTGCACCTATTACATGGCGCCCGAGGCGCGGCGGGCGGTCGGCTATCCCGGCCAGACGCGGACGCCTTCCGCGGAGGCCACCCCGGACCAGATGGTCGACGACGATCTGCTCGCTCCGGTGCTCGCGCTCGGCCCCACCTACATCCCGACTCCCACCACCGACTGAAGGAACATGCCATGAGTCCCGAAAAGATCCTGGCCGACGCCCAGCAGCGCATCGACGACCTGGCGCCGGTCCACTACATCGGGGGCGCGTTCGTCGCGAGTACGGCCACCTCGACCGTCGAGGTGATCGGTCCCGGCACGGGCACCCGGCTGGGCGTCGCGGCGCGGGGCACCGTGGCCGATGTCGATGCCGCGGTCGCGGCAGCGCGCGCGGCGCTGCCCGGTTGGGCCCGGCTGACGCCGGGCGCGCGCGCCGAGGCGTTGTTCCGGTTCGCCGACGCCATCGATGAGCAGGCCGAGCTGCTGGCGGCGCTCGAAGCACTCAACGTCGGGAAATCGTATGCCTATGCCGCGTACGAGATTCCGTTGATCTCCGACTGCTTCCGGTTCATGGCCGGTGCGGCGCGGACGGCCCAGGCGCCGGCTCCCGGCCAGTACGCCCAGGACCGGCTCTCCTACATCCGCCGCGAGCCGGTCGGCGTGGTCGGTGCCATCACACCATGGAACTTTCCCCTGCTGATGGCGGCCTGGAAGATCGCCCCAGCACTCGCGGCGGGAAACACCATGGTGCTCAAGCCTGCCGAGCTGACCCCGTTCAGCACCCTGATTCTCGCCGAGCTCGCCACCGGCATCCTGCCGCCGGGGGTGCTCAACATCGTCGTCGGCAAGGGCTCGACCGTCGGTGACGCGATGAGCCGTCACGACGACATCGACATGATGGCGCTGACCGGCAGCGTCCGGTCCGGACAGCTGGTCGCGGAGGGCGCCGCGACGACGATCAAACGTGTCCACCTCGAGCTCGGCGGCAAAGCACCCGTCATCGTGTTCCCGGACGCCGATCTGGACGACCTCGTCCCGACCCTGGTGGCCACCGGATACGGCAACGCGGGCCAGGACTGCGGCGCGGCCACCCGGGTGATCTGTCACGAGGACGTCCGCGATCGACTGGTGGCGGCGCTCACCGCGGCGGCGGGCGAGCTCCGCAGCGGGAACGCCGCATCGGGTGCGGAGTTCGAACTGGGTCCGTTGATCAGTGCGCAGCAGCGCGACAGCGTCGCGCACATGGTGGACCGGGCCTGTCGAGACGGCGCCCGCGTCGTGCTCGGGGGCGAGGTACCCGAAGGCCCCGGCTTCTTCTACCCGGCGACGATCCTCGTCGATGTCGCCTTCGGCTCGGAGATGTCCCGCGAAGAGGTCTTCGGCCCGGTGATCTCGGTGGAGACCTTCACCAGCGACACCGAAGCGATCACCAAAGCCAACAGTGTCGATTACGGCCTCGCGGCCTCGGTGTGGACTGCCGATACCGCTCGGGCGCTGCGTTTCACCGAGGAACTGAACTTCGGCTCGGTCTGGGTCAACACGCACCTCAACTTCACCAACGAGATGCCGTGGTCCGGTTTCGGGAAGTCGGGCTACGGGCGGGACAACTCGACCTACGCCCTGGAGGACTACACCAGGACCAAGCACGTGATGCTGCCGATCGGAGCACTGCGCGGCGCCTGATCGCGCTGTGTCCGGCGGTTCGGGGTGGTGCACTCTGCACCGGAATCGGGTCCAGAACACCACGGATCTGTGTGGCATGGGTCATACCCGCTGGCAGACGATGGCAACGGGTCGAAGAACGGCCCGGCAATCCGAAAACAGGAGTTCACCATGGCCCGCAGCAGTGCCCCTCCCGAGTCCGCCGACATCGTCATCATCGGAGCCGGAGTCTCCGGTGTGGGGTCGGCGTGCTACCTCCGGCAGGCCTTTCCCGGCAAGAAGATCGTCGTCCTCGAGGGCCGCGGGCGGATCGGCGGCACCTGGGACCTCTTCCGGTACCCGGGAGTCCGCTCCGATTCCGAACTCCACACCTACGGCTACGAATTCAAGCCGTGGAGTCACGAGCACGCGATCGCCGACGGCCACCTCATCCGCGAGTACCTCGAGGAGACCGCGGCCGAGAACGACATCGACGCCCTGATCCGGTACCACCATCAGGTCGTGTCGGCGGACTGGTCCAGTGCCGAGGGCGTCTGGACGCTGCGGGTCGAGGTCGCGGTCCCGGGGGAGAAGACGCGGACCGTCGCGATCAAGACCAACTGGGTGTACGGCGCCTCCGGGTACTACCGCTACGACGAGGGCCACACGCCGCAGTTCGAGGGCCGCGAGGACTTCGCAGGCGACATCCTGCACCCGCAGTTCTGGCCCGAGGACTACGACTACGCGGGCAAGCGCGTCGTGGTGATCGGCAGTGGCGCGACCGCCATCACCATGGTTCCGGCGATGACGACAGGCCCCGGCGCCGCCGCACACGTCACGATGCTGCAGCGCACTCCCACCTACGTCATGACGCTGCCGCGTGTCGACAAGGTCGCCAAGTTCCTCTACCGGACTCTCGGGCTGGAGCGCGGATACGCCGCGACCCGGATCAAGAACGTGTGGCGCGACTTCCTCTTCGTCGGCTACATGCTCAAGTTCCCGGACTCGGGACGCAAACTGATGCGCCAGCAAACCAGCAAGGCCCTGCCCGACGGCTACGCCGTCGATACCCATTTCAACCCGCCGTACAAGCCGTGGGAACAGCGGCTGTGCATGACACCCGACGGTGACTTCTTCCAGGCGATCAGCGAGGGCAAGGCCTCGGTGGCCACCGACACGATCGATCGCTTCACCGCGACCGGGATCCGGCTGGCCTCGGGGGAGGAGATCCCGGCCGATGTGATCGTCACCGCCACCGGACTCAACCTGCGAATGTTCGGCGGCATCCCGCAGACGGTCGACGGGCAGCAGTTCGACATCGGTGACAGCGTCACCTACCGCGGAATGCTGCTGTCCGGCCTGCCGAACTGGTCGTTCGCGTTCGGCTACACGAAGTACTCGTCGTGGACCATGAAGGTCGGCCTGACCGCGCAGTACGTCATTCAGCTGATCAGGCATATGGACGCGCACGGCTACGACAAGGTCGTGCCGGTCGCCGAGCCCGGGATGGCTACCGAGCCGCTGCTCGACCTCAACTCGGGGTACGTCACCCGCACGGCGGACGCCCTGCCCAAGCAGGGCGTGCGACTGCCGTGGCGGATGCTGACCTCCTACCAGGCTGACAAGAAGCTGCTGAAGGGCCCGGTCGGCGACGATCACCTGCGGTTCAGCTCCGCGAACGATCGGCGGGTACCGCCGACGGCGACGCCCGACGCGGCGAGCAAGGTGCGTGTGCCGTGAGCGCCCCGGCCACCACGACCCGCCTCTCGGTCGGCGAGCGCCTGCAGCGACAGCTCGCGATCGGGCTGGCGCGGCTGCCGAAACCGCTGCTCGAGCGCATGGTCGGAACGCACGCCAACTCCGACGGCGAGGTGATGGCGCCCGAGATCGCGATGCTCATGGCCTCCATCGCCAAGGGTCCCGATTTCAGTGATCTGGCGCCGGCGGAAGCCCGTGCCGCCGAGGCGAAGGGCGTCGACGTCTTCGGTGAGCGCCCCGTGCCCATGCGTGAGGTCGAGGAGCTCGAGCTGCCGGGGGGCCTCGCGGCGACTCGATATCGGGCGGGCAGTTCCTCCGGAGGGCTTGTCGTGTTCTTCCACGGCGGCGGTTTCGTGCTCGGCAGCCGCGCCGCCTACGACGGCCCGCTACGTTTGCTCGCCCGCTGGACGGGCATGGACATCCTGTCCGTGGAGTACCGCTTGGCACCGGAATTCCCCTATCCCGCACCGCACGACGACGCGATGGTCGCGTGGGAATTCGCCCTCGCCAACGCCGCCGGGTGGGGCATTCCGCGAGACCGGGTGGTCGTCGCGGGCGACAGCGCCGGAGCGAACATCGCCGCGGTCCTCGCTCAGCGGGTGCGTGATCCCGAGCGTCGCCCCGCGCTGCAGGTGCTGATCTACCCGGTCACCGACCTGAGCGGATCCCGGCCGTCGAATCGGGAGTTCGCCGACTCACCGGCGCTCACCGCCAAGCAGATCGACTGGTTTCTGAATCACTTCGTGCCGCCGGGCATCGACCGTCGCGATCCCCGGGTTTCGCCATTGTTCGCCGATGACCTGACCGGCGTCGCACCGGCTCTCGTCACCGTCGCCGGTTTCGATCCGCTGCGCGACGACGGGTTGGCCTACGCTGCCAGGCTTGCCGACAGCGGGGTATCGACGGAGCTGATCAGGGAGCCGGGCCTCGTGCACGGCTATCTGGGGTACACGGCGCTGAGCGCGACGAGCCGGGCCGGCGTCGAGCGAATCGGATCGGCGATCCTGCGGGCCTTGGGATGAAAACGGCAGGGCAGTGACATCCTGGCTGGGCGGTGACACCGCCGCCCAGCCAGGCGTCGACCGCGACGATCGCGGTCGACGCGAAAGGCGCTTCCGCGCTGGACTATTCGCCGGTCTGCAGCTGGACCAGTGCCAGCGCGGTGTCGACGGCGGCTGAATTCTGTGCGAGGGGACGAGGCAGCAGTTCGTCTACCCGGGCGAGGCGGCGATCGATCGTATTGCGGTGCGCGAACATGCGGTCGGCCGTCTTCGAGATATTGAACTGTTCGGCGATGTAGACCCGTGCGGTCTCCCGCAACACCGGCTCGGCCGTCGCCAATCCGCCCAGCGTGTCGGCGATGAACTGGCGCGCTTCGGCCAGATCGTTGGTGAGCAGGCAGATGAGCTGCACGTCCTCGAATCGAACCGCGCGACATCGGGACCGGAGACGGGTGAGCAGCCCCTGCGCGGTGGCGGCATCGAGATGGCTGCGCCGGAATCCGTTCACGTCGTGCGCCGGGCGCCCCACCGCGATCCGGACAGTGGGAATCTGTGCCACGATCTCGTCGAGTTCGGTGCGCGACGGCACACGGTTGACCGGCATCCATGTCCACAGCGTCGCGGTGCCCGCGACGAGTGTCAGACGGCGTTGGGCACCCGATGCTCGCATCACCAGCTCGGCGGCCTGCTCGAGGCCTGCGGGCTGATCGAAGGAATCGGCCCAGATGATGGCCGCCAAGTGGTGCCCGGTGAGCGCGTAACCGAGCTGGGCCTCGGCCCGGGGACGCGTGATCGGCGCACCTCGGAGCAGCAGTTGCAGTGTGGCCAGACGTTCCACTTCGGGCCCCTCGTTGAGCTCGGCCCGCGCTTCCTCGATATAGGCGACGATGGTCGACCTGGATTCGTCGAGGGAGTCTCCCAGCGAATTCCCCGAGACCTCGACCAACTCACGCAGCAGGTCCTTGTCGTCGGTGGTGTCGAAACAGAACCTCAACCACGCCGACCAGCCGACCCGCTGCGCCGCGCGCCACGGTCCGATGTCGCTGACATCGAGGCCGCGAAACGCGAGATCGCGCGCGTAGTTCCTGGCGTCGGCGATCATTTCCAGTTTCACCGGGCAGCCTGGATCGTCGATATTGGCCATCAGCCAATGGTTCAGTATCGAGCGGGTGAAGAGGCGATCCACCTCGGAGAGGATCGGGTCCTCGGTCAGTGCACCCGCACCCAGACTTCGCTGGCCGGCCTCCCACATCTCCTGGGCGATCTCGATCGAATGCTCCTGCATCTTGATAGCCGCTGTGCGGAAGAGCTCGCGCACGCGCTGCGAAGGCTGCCGTTGGTCATCATTCTTGGCGTTCACCGTTTGCCTCCCGAACCTTCTCCGAATAGACAGCATATTTCCAGATATGGCGTGAGTCACAGTGCACCTTGCACCGAGAGGACGCCCAGCGCGGTGCCTCTTGGTGTAGGTCGTCGCACAATCCAGCGAGCAAGGTGTCACACACGCCACTCACTCGATTGGCTCGGGCGGCCCGCCCGCTGCGACTGTGAAGGAGGACCCGTGTCCATTTCCAAACACGCCGTCTACACCGGGAAAATGAACGAGATCTGCGCTGCGGTCGCTGCTCGCGATCTCGACACAGTTCTCGAATACTTCGACGACGAGTGCGTGGTCGTCAACGGCGCCGGCGGGACCGTGGGCGACAAGTCGGCACTCGTTCCCGGATTCCAAGAGATGTTCGCGACGTTTCCCGATTGGACCCCACGGGTGGCCGCGTCGTTCGTCGAAGGCGACACCATCGGTGTGCTCTTCGAAGTGACGGGCACACCGGGTGGGGAAGGTGCCGGAGTCACCTGGATCGGGACCGGCTACTCGACGTTCGATCCCGAGACCCTGAAGATCGTCCGCGACGTGTACTTCATGGACGAGGCCGCGCTGGAGCAGAAGATCAGCGACGCGTCCGCGATCGGCTGACCACGTCCGGAGCGAGGTGTCGCGGTAGGCATTGTGCCCCGGCACCCGTTCCGGCGTGCAGCACAATGCTGTAGAGATGCAGATCACTCCGAACTCAGAATGAGACATCGCACACAGTGCGATCCGAGGTGGTGGCAAGGCGAGCGCATCGACCCGTTCGATACGCGGAACCTGCCGATTTCGATTCTTGTCTTCCTGCCGCATTGACTCCCACCATGCGGCTGTTCGCAGCTATCGATGCTGAGTTTTCAGTGGTGCGCCAACCATTCGGGACAGCAAGTACATGGAAGGTGGACGCCACTGATGAGTGGATATGTGCCTGAACCAGCGGCCGCGCAGGCAGACAGCGCGGACGCGCGCGATACCGAGAGACCGGGGCAGCGGGGAATCGGCCGGGCGACGCTGGTCTCACTGAGCCTGGCGTCATTCGTGCCCGCTGTCGCTTTCGCCACCGGCCCCCTGATCATGTTCTCCGCAGTGGGAGCGATGGCGTGGGTGTCCGCATCGGTGTCGATGATCGCCACGATCTGTATCGGGGCTTCTGTCATTCACTTCGCGCGTCGCTATGTGGCGTCGGGTTCGCTGTATTCCTATGTCGGCTACGTTTTCGCGCCGTGGTCGAAGAAGATTGTCGGGGCCTCGCTGCTGGGTGCGTACATCACGGGAGTCGCCGGTCTGATCGTCGTCGTCGGAATGTATCTGGGGAGTTTTCTGCATTCGCTGGGCGTGGAGTCCGCGGCGAAGCTCGGTTCCCTGCTGATCATCGGCGCGGTGACGATCGGTGTCATCGCCGTCGTCGCGGTGCGCGGACTCGATACCTCGATCTGGGCGGCGATCGTGTTGACCGTCGTCTCCTTGCCGCTGGTGCTGTTCATCGTGGGTGCCAGTGCCGTCCACACCGGGATCGACGTCGCGGCCCAGCTGGACTTCGCGAGCTTCGAGATCAGCGGCGCGCTGCGTGGCGCCGCACTGGGCATGGTGGTGCTGGTCGGCTTCGAAAGCTGCGCCGCGCTGGCGACCGAAACCGCCGATCCACGGCGAAATGTTCCGTGGGCGATCATCGCGCCGCCCGTGGTCATCGGTGGCGGGATGCCGATCTTCATCATGCTGACGGTTCCCGGCCTGCTGGCCGCCGGTGATGACCTCGCGGCCGGTGTATCGGCGCCCGCCGCGCTCGCGGCACAGGCCGGACTGCCCACCTGGATCGGGCAGTTCAGCGACCTGGTCCTCGCGATCGCGTCGGTCGGTTCCGCGCTGGCCTTCCTGAACTACGGTGCGCGACTTGTGGTGCGGCTGGCCGAAGACGGCCTGCTTCCCCCGGCGTTCGCCCGGGTGGATATCCGCCGCGGCACTCCGGTCACCGCGATTGTCGGCGTCGCGGTGGCGAGCCTGGGATGGCTCGTGGTTTCCGCGAGCCTGCTGCGGAACATCGTCGAGGTCTACACGATGACCGCCGCGCTCGTGATCGACCTCTGGGTGCTGCCCTACATCCTGATCGCGGTGGCGGCCGTCGTGCAGACGGTGCGCGAAGGGCAGATCCGCCCCTGGCTGTGGGGCGCGTCGGTGATCGGCGCCGTGTCGATGACGTGGGTATTGATCAGCGGCATCGCCGACGCCGCGCCGGGAGCCGCCAGCAAGATGATCTACGTGATGATCGCGACGGTCGCGGTCCTGCTCGGGGTCTTTCGCTACAGCCGGACACGATCGGGGAACTGACATGGCAGAAACGATTCGTCCCCATGAGGTCGTCGTGATCGGGTGCGGACTGATGGGGTCCGCCATCGCGCGAGCGTTCGCCGCCACGGGGATATCCGTGGCCGCGTGGAACCGCACGCACAGCAAGGCCGAGGCGCTGGCCGTCGACGGAATCACCGCTGTGCGCGACATCGGCGACGCGATCGCCGCGGCGCCGCTCGTCATCGGTTGTACTACCGGCTACGACACCCTGTGGTCGGCGATCGCCGATGTCGAGTCCGGCTGGGACGGTACGACTGTGGTCAACCTGACCGCCGGCACACCGGCAGACGCCGAGCAGCTGGAAGCCAGGGTGGTTGCTACCGGCGCGCGGTACCTGGACGGCATGATCGTCTGCTATCCCGACGCGATCGGGACCCCGGACGGCTTCCTCTGCTACGCGGGCCCGTCGTCGGTGTGGGCCGACCATGCGGAGCAACTGACAGCGCTCGGTGGTGGCACACGCTATCTGCCGGGCGGTATCGGGGCCGCGAAGGCGATGGCGGAGTGGTGCGGGGCGTTCTTCGTCCCGTCGCTGGTCAGCTACATCGAGGCGGTGGCCTTCGCCGCCGATCAGGGCGTCACCCGCGACGAGATCGATGCGCTCACGGCGATGATGATCGCGCTGCTGGCGCAGGCGGTCCCCACGATCTCGGCAGCGGTGAGCAGTGGCGAGCACAGCACCGATCAGGCCACGATCACCACCTTCCACGACCCGAGCGTGGCCGTGGTGCACGCCATGGAGGCGCACGGACACCGTGCGCTCATGTATTCGGCGGCCATGGCGAGAATGCGCGCGGCCATCGACTCGGGCCTGGGTGAGCGTGGCATGTCGGCACTGGCGCTGTCCGGACGACAGGACGTGGCGGTATGAAGTCTCCTGGCACCATCGAAACGGGGCAGCTCACCGCCGGCCGGAAGCCGACCGGCCGATTACCCCGCCAGTTCTGGGGACTGGCAGCCACCGAGGTATGGGAACGGTTCAGCTTCTACGGATTGCAGGCCGTTCTCAGCTTCTATCTCTTCTACTCCGTCACCGACGGCGGTCTCGGATTGCCGACGGACTCGGCCGTCGGGATCGTGGGTGCCTACGGCGCGTTCGTCTACATCATGCAGTTCGTCGGCGGCTGGCTCGGCGACCGGTTGATCCCACCGAGGGTTCTCGTCCTGGCCGGTGGTGTCGTCATCATGGCGGGCCACATCGCGCTCGCCGTGGTCCCCGGACTACCGGGCCTGGCGGTGGGGCTGGTGTGCATTGCTGTCGGTACCGGCGCACTCAAGACGAACATCTCGGTGATCGTCGGGCGCCTGCTGCCCGCCGACGCGGCCTACCGTGACGCCGGCTTCTCCTATTTCCTGATGGCGATCAACACCGGTGCCCTGATCGGTCCGCTCGCCACCGGGTGGATGCAGTCGGTCGCAGGCTTCCACGCGGCCTTCGTGATCGCCGCGATCGGGATGGCTCTCGGCCTGGTCCAGTACATCGTCGGCTACTCGCGACTGCCCGCGGAGTCGGCGATCGTCGCCGACCCGGTCCGCGGCCGCGCACTGCTCGTTCCCGCGACGGTCGGGGCTGTGGCGGCGGTGCTGCTCGTCGCGGTTGTCGCCTCCGGCGTCGTTCCACCGGAGGGTCTGACCTACCTGGCCGGTGGGCTCATCGTCGTCTGCGCTGCGGCCTTGTTCGGCGTCGTGTTGCGAGCGCCGACCACGACCGCTGTGGAGCGGCGTCGGGTTCTCGGGTTCTTGCCGCTGTGGGTCGCCGCGGTGCTGTACTACGGGATTCTGCTGCAGATCTTCACCACGATGGCCCTCTTCATCGCGGACCGGGTCGATCTTCGCGTGCTGGACTGGGAGATGCCCGGGGCGTGGTTGATTGCCTCGTTCTCGGTATTCGGAGTCTCCCTGACGCCCGTTATCGCGCGGTTGTGGGCACGCGGTTGGTTTGCCCGGTTCGGCGCGGCGACAAAGGTGACGGTCGGACTCGTCCTGGTGTCCTCGTCCTACTTGATCCTGCTGCTGAGCGAGTTCAGCCCGGGCAAGACCGTCTCCCCGATCCTGGTCATGGCGACGATGGCGATCGCCGGAGTATCCGAGGTGTTCGTCAATCCGGTGACGTTGTCGCTGGTGACACGGATCGCCCCCGATAACTTCCGGAGCCAGCTGACCGCGCTCGGCGTGATCGTCATCGGCGGTGGTGCGGCGCTGTCGGGGATCCTCGGAATCCTGTTCACCGTGATCCCGACACTGACGTATCTGATCGGCGTCGGCGTCGGCGGGCTGCTGATCGCCGCGACCTTGCGTGCGCTGTCACCGTGGATCCAACGGATGGTCTCGGAATGATCGGCGGGTAGTCGACCAGGGCAGGCCCGCGTCGACCGAGGGGTGGCACCGGACTTACGGTGCCACCCCTCGCGCGTCTCGCGATCCCGTTCGGGTCAGCCGTTTTTCGTGCTCAGCCGCGGACCCGGTCGCGGTACCCGTCCCACTCACGGTCCTTGAGTACGAACTTCTGGATCTTGCCCGTCGATGTCTTGGGCAGCTCGCCGACGATCTCGATATCCCGTGGCGCCTTGTACCGCGCGAGCCGCGCGGTCACGTGCTCGCGCATCTCGGCTGCGGTCGCGGTCTGCCCGGGCCGCAGGATGACGAATGCCTTCGGCCGTTCGCCCCACCTGTCGTCGGGAACGCCGACGACCGCGACCTCGTCGACGGCGGGATGCGACAGCAGCGCCTGCTCGACTTCCACGGTGGAGATGTTCTCGCCGCCGGAGACGATGATGTCCTTGGCCCGATCGCGTAGCTCGATGTAGCCATCCGGGTGCATGACACCGAGATCGCCGGAATGGAACCAGCCGCCGGTGAACGCCTTCGCGGTGCCCTCCGGGTCCTGGTAGTACCCCTTCATCACGTTGTTGCCACGCATCACGATCTCACCCATGGTGCTGCCGTCGGCGGGTACGTCCGCCAGCTCGTCGGAGGCGGTGTCGGTCCGTACCACCCGTAGCCGATCGGCCTGGATCATCGCGACACCCTGCCGGGCGCGCAGGCGTGCGAGCTCGGCGGTATCCAGGGTTGCCCAGGCCTGCTGCTCCACGCAGATCGACATCGGGCCGTAGGTCTCGGTGAGACCGTAGACGTGGACGATCTCGAGGCCCATGTCGCTCATCCGGGAGATGAGTGTGGGGCTCGGCGGTGCGCCACCGGTCGTCACCGTCAGCCGCCGCGTCAGCTGATGGGCGTTCGCGGCGTTGAGGATCGTGTTGACGACGGTGGACGCGCCGTTGAGATGGGTGACGCCGTGCCGGTCGATCAGATCCCAGATCACCTCGCCCCGTACCTCGCGCAGGCACACCTGGGTACCGCCCGCGCCGGCTACCGCCCAGCCGGTCGCCCAGCCGTTGCAGTGGAACATGGGCAGGGTCCACAGGTAGACGCTGCGATCGGTGTGGGTGGAGTGGACGATGCCGCCCAGCGCGTTGAGATACGCGCCGCGGTGGGTGTACATGACGCCTTTGGGGCGGCCGGTCGTGCCGGAGGTGTAGTTGATCGAGATGACGTCGTTCTCGTCGGGGACCGACCACGACAATTCGCGTGTCGAGGTGAGTCCGAGCTCGAGCAGTTCGGTCAGCGGAGTGGACGACGCGACCGGGTCGCCGGCGGGCGCGGCGGCCGGATCGGTGATCGCGACCAGCGTCTGGACCGTCTGCAGATCCGGCGCGAATTCCGCGACGCGAGGGGAGTATTCGGAGTCGTAGACGAGCACGGAGGCGCCGCTGTGATCGCAGATATAGGCGATCTCGGCAGGGGAGAGCCGGGTGTTGATCGCGACGAGAATCGCGCCTGCGAGCGGGACGGCGAACTGCGCGACCAGCGCCTGCGGGATGTTCGGGGTCAGATAGGCGATCCGGTCGCCGGGACGGACACCGGCTTCCAGGAACCCCCGGGCGATCGTCTCCGAGGCGTCGGCGAGTTCCCGATAGGTCATCGTGATGTCGCCGTAGACCACGGCGGGGCGGTCGGGGTAGACGTCGGCCGAACGCCGCAGATACGACAGCGGCGTCAACTGCGTGGAATGGGGATCGTTCATCTCTTCGCTTTCTCCAGTGGATTCGGGGTCATCACTTCGGCGATGGCTTCGGCGAATCGCACGGTCGCCGCGCGGCTCGTCCGGCTGAACGCGGTGAAGGAGATGAATCCGTGTACCAGCTTCTCCTCGCGCAACAGCCGCGTCGGCACGCCTTCCGCGGCGAGCCGCTCGGCGTAGTCGATGCCCTCGTCGCGCAGCGGATCGAAACCGGCCACGGCGACCACCGCGGGCGGCAATCCGGACAGATCCTGCGCCTGCATCGGCGAAACCCGGGGATCGTGGCGTTCGATCCCCGGGGGGAGGTAATGGTCGACAAACCACCCGATCTGCTTGACCGACAACGCCGGTGAATCGGAGAACTCGCGATGCGAGTCGTAGAACACGGACAGATCGGTCACCGGGTACAGCAGCGCCTGGGCCGCCGGGACCACCGCGCGTCCACGGAGTCGGCTGGCGAGCACGGTGGCGATATTGGCCCCCGCGCTGTCGCCACCGACCGCGACCCGCGTCGCCGGTATCCCCCACGCGGGTGCGAGCGCAACGGCGAAATCCCATGCGGTGAGGGCGTCTTCGAGTGGAGCGGGAAAGGGGTGCTCCCGATACTCCACGGCCAGTACGTCGAGCCCACTGTGGATCGCGAGCCGACGAGCTGGTGCGTCGTAGCCGGTACGGTTGCCGAGAACGAAGCCACCACCGTGGAAATACACCAGCAGTCCGGCCGATTCCGCCGAGGCGCGGTAGCGTGTCGCCGCCAGACCACCTGGCAACTCGAGATCCTCCACCAGGTACAGCGGCGGCAGCACTTCGGCGAAGGTGGCGCTGTCTGCGTCGGGCATCTCGCGTGCCCGGACCGGCTCGTGATCGCTGTAATCGGGCCCGTCGGCCATCGCCTTCATCAGCAGGGCGATCTCCGGGGCCATTCGACTGCCGGCCTTGTTGGTCGGCGCGTCCGCGAACAGATTCAGTATCGCCGCCGGAGTTCTGCCGCAGAGGATGGTCGCACAACGGATGAGCCGCTGCGATAAGGACGGCGTGCGCGCGGCCATCACGCCACCTCGGCAGCGGTGACGCGCACAGTCGACCGCGGACCATGCCCGGTCGGCAGAGGCCGGCCTCGTCGAGTCTTCGCAGCAACCATGATGCTGACTCCTACTTCCTGATCGTCGGATCGGCGGTGCATCGATACTCGCTGCACCGGCATCCGGCAAACCATTGAGGAAGCGTGCGGATTCCGGCGGTTCTGTGTGCAAACTGCTGAATCGCCGAGTGACGAACTGTCAGTCGCCGGCCGGCTCCCTGTCGAGGCCGCGGGCGTGGCGGGTGGACCCCGCTGCGTCGCTTCGACGTCTGATGATCCGCAGCGTCAGACCCAGCGCGGCGACCGCGGCCACGGCGGCGTAGGTCATCGCATCGATGGGCGGAGCCGGAGGGTTGATGAAGCTGTTGACCCACGGCCAGACCATCCCCAGCGCACCGATCGCCGCGCAGCAGACCACACCGATTCCCAGCGCGTTCTCGCGGACCAGGAGAACGACCGCCGCGGCACAGATCAGCACGTAGGGCAGCACCCAGAGGTAGACGGTCATCGTCGCCAGTGCCGAGTACATCGTGAGCAAGCTGTCCGCACTGATGACCACGGTGCCGATCAAGATCGATGTCGAGGCGCCCGCCGCGAACCCGATCGCGCGGCTCGGCGTGCCGAAATCGTGGTTTCGCCGAGCGAAGAGCCGTGGCAACAGACCGTCCTCGGCGGAGGCGGCCAGGATCCGTGAGAGGTAGTTGGTGTATCCGAGAAGGGCCGCGAAAACCGCTGCCGCCAGCAGCAGATCGGTGGCTCGGGCCACGCCGTCGCCGAGCCCGGCCTCGACAGCCAGTGCCGCCGGTGCGGAGATCCCCGCGGCCAGCTGGTCACCGACCCGCATCAGGCCGGGAATCTGCAGGACCGTCATCAGGAAATAGCCGAAGACGAGGATCGGAACGACGAGAACGGCGAGCGGGACCGTTTTCTTCGGGTCGGTGGTCTCCTCGGCCAGCGTCGCACCACTCTCGAAACTGACCAGCCATGCGGCCGCGGCACCGAGGCCGATGACGATGCCGGAGATCGAAGCGCCCTCGAGGGAGAGCTGCCGGTCGAGTTCGAGCCCGGTGTGCCACGCACTGGCACCGCTGATGAACAGCAGGACCGGGACCGAGACCGCGGTGAGCAGTATCGCGACCCGGGCGGAGGCGTCGAGCCCACGCCGGGCGATCACCGCGGGTACCACGCCCG
The DNA here is from genome assembly GCF_040654235.1 of Nocardia sp. NPDC050718. Lineage (NCBI taxonomy): Bacteria > Bacillati > Actinomycetota > Actinomycetes > Mycobacteriales > Nocardiaceae > Nocardia > Nocardia sp. NPDC050718. The sequence continues at coordinate 451,682 of NZ_JBFAHQ010000002.1, forward strand.
ACACCAGGAACATCACGACCATCGACGTCGGCGATGTCGCGGCATCGACCCCCATGCCGGCCAGAAAACTCGACAGATAGATCGCGAACAGCACTTGGATGCCGATCAGCTGTCCCAGGTAGCCCAGCATCAGTGCGGCCGCGACAACAGTTCGTGCCCACCGGCCGAAGACCTCGCCGACGAACGACGCCAGTGAGCCCGAGGAGACATACCGGCGGGCGAACACGATGACGATCCGGGCCAGTGCGAAGCCGATGGCCGCGGTGAGCAGCGCGGCCACCCAGCTGCCGTAGCCGGCCGGTCCCACCAGCAACAGCGGGAACGAGGCGATGCCGACGGCCGGAATCGCGCCGGAAGCGCACAGAGCCAGGAGTCGGGCCTTGCTCAGCGGAGCCGACGTTCCACCGTCTGCCTGGGCGGGGGCAACTGACATTTCATACCTCGAAGAATGCGGGGGGGGGGGGGGTATCCCGGCATTGTGCTTTCCCGCACCGATCGAGGAATAGGACAGTTTGCTGCGCGGTCGAGGCCGGGAAGGTGCACAACTACGTAGCCGGGTCACCCGGCCGAAGGGCAGTGTTTCGCATCACATCGCGAGAGTGATGTGCGCCACTCGGTCTGCCACCCGGAGATCGAGAATTCCCGGAATCAAGAGGAGATTCTGATCATCATGAGTTCTCGTTGGGCAAGGACACGACTGTCCGTCGTACTGGGTGTCTCCGGTATCGCCGCGGTGTCCTTCGCTATGGCGACGTCGATCCCGGCGGCCGCCGATGTGTTCGTCCCGCTCCCGGACGGGGCCAAGTCGGGGCCGGGTGTCACCGTGACACGAACCGGTGAGCGTGCCGTGGTCTCGCCATCGATGGCGGGCAACGGCGTGGGTCGGGTGGTGTGGGTGTCCGGACGGGCGAGCGCGGATGTCACCGTCACGCCGGCGGGAGAAGTCGGCCCGACCAACGGTCCGGCCGGTCTGCCGGGGAGCAACAACTCGTCCACCCACGGCGCTTCGCAACTGAACACCGGCTACATCGTCGGCTGTCAGGTGAGCATCGCCGACGACGCGATCGGTGCGGGTGTATCCGGCGGGATCTCGACGGCCGGGGTCAGTGCGGGCGGCTCGATCGGCGTCAATCTCGGTCCCGGCGAGGTCAAATTCGTGCAGATCGACTACAAGGACATTCTGGAGCCCGGCGTGTACTCGGTGGAATACCGCGACGCCGAGATCGAGATCCAGGGCTGTGCGGGCTACGCGCAGGCCCGCGCGTACACGGTGGTCGAGATCATCGGTGACCACTATTCCAAGACCTCGCTCTACGGTGCTCCCTTCAGCATCGGCTGAGCGGCCGGCAATTTCCGAAACCATCGTCCATCGCGTCGTATCGCGAAACGTGAACCCACCAAGGTGAATTCGATGTCCAACCGTAAGTATTCCACTCGACTCGGCTTCGGCGCGGTCGCTTCCCTCGCGCTCGCCCTGGCCGCTGTGCCTGCGTCGGCCGCCGACACCTTCGTCCCGTTGCCCGGGGGCGAACTTGTCGAAACCCTGTCCGACGGCACTGTGGTCACCGTCCGGCTGACCGGGGAGTCGGCGAATATCAACCCCTCGCTCGGCTCGACACCCGTGCACCGCAATGCGTGGGTCTCGGGCTCGGCTCAGGTCGACGTCGCCGGCACCGGTTCCGGGGCGGGCGGGCTCATCATCCCGGGCTATGTCGTCGGTTGTCAGGTGAACATCGCAGGCGGCGGTGTCGGCGGCGGCGTGGAAGGGGCCTCGGACTGGGAAGGAAACGCGAGTGCGGGCGTCGGCACCAGCGGTGAGCTGTCGCTCGGGCCGGGCCAGGCCAGGTCGTTCTACATTCTGGATCGCGAGAAGGCCGACGACTTCGGCGCCGAGGACCACAAGGTCTACAACGTCTTCTCCGGTACCGGCGGTTCGGTGACCTGGTCCGATCAGACGATCGGCCTGACCGGTTGTGGTGGCTACGCGCAAGCGCGCGCCTTCGTCAGCGTCGAAATCGTGACAGACCGCGTCACCAGCTGGGTGACGCTGTGGGGTCAGCCCTTCAGCCTCGGCTGAGCCGAGGTCCCCGCCGCGCATCCCTGTTCACCAGTCGACTCCGCCGGAGCGGACACACCGCGTAGTTGTCGTCATCTCCTCACTGATTGGTCCCCACCATGTTCGAGCAGTTCGCCCCACGGTTTCCGGAGCCGGATGTGATCGTCCGGATCCACTGGTCAGAAATCGGGGGCGACTGCTTGGACCTCTTCTATGAGGCGTGCACGAGCGCCGCACGCCGATTCGTGGCCTCGTTCAACGCGACTCATACCGACGCCATCGCCACAACGCTGGCCGATACCGCTGCGCTGTTGTTGCCGCGACTGCCATGCGAACGGAACTGGACAATTCCGTAGCTGCCGACCGCGGGCGGCGCCGCCCGCGTGGTCGGTCGAATCGGTGTCGGTGTCTGGCTCTGTCCGATCGAATGGCCCTTGCCCGCGTCTACCTCGCGCCGAATCCGGCCAGTATCGCGATGGGCGCCAACACTATCCACTGCGGCAATCGCAGGAGCGCGGCCCGGCCGGGCATCCGTAGCGCGATCACGAAGAAAACCAGCGCGTATCCCGCGAACCGTGCCGCGGTCAGGGCCGCGACCAGTTCGGTCCCGGCCGGTTGCCACCACGCCAAGGCGAGCAGGGTCGCCGCGGTCGCGAGCAGGTCGACACTGACCATGTGCCACACCGAATGCAGCGTCCGCTTCGTGACATCGGCCAGCGAGGAGGTCAGCAGCGGTCGCACCGGATCGACATGCCCGCCGACGAGATGGATCGCCGACACGACCGTCGCGAGCAGGCCGGCGGTCAGCAGGTACCCGTTCATCGCGGCCCGATTCCGGCCGTGACGATTCTGCCGAGCCGGGCGGCGAGGTCGGGTGTCGGTGGTTCGCCGAGGACGCCGAGGTGGAAGAAGATCGTGCCCGCGATCGCGTCGAGGACGAGCTCGATCGCGACGTCCTCGCCCACCTCGCCGCGCGCACGCGCGCGTTCGAAGATCTCGACCATCCGCAGCTTCGCGGGGGCCAGGAACGAATCACGCAGCACGGTGCGCAGTTTCGGGTCCGCGGCGAAGTCGGCGAGCAGACCGGGGAGCGCGGCGGCCGCGGCGGGCGCGCTGAGCTCGTCGATCAACGCGTCGATCAGCGCGGTGACGTCGGCCCGCGTTGTGCCCTCGTCGGGTACCGGTCCCAGGTCGACACGGGTGAACACCGCTTCGTAGACGACCTCGGGTTTCCCTGTCCAGCGTCGGTAGATCGCGTCCTTACCGACTCCGGCGCGTGCGGCGATCCCGGTGATCGAGGTGGCCGAGTAGCCGATCTCGACGACCAGCTGTTCGGCGGCGTGCAGGATGGCCGCGTGGGTGCGGTGGTCGCGGGGGCGTCCGGCAGGAGCGGGTGAACTCATGCGATTAACAATACGGGTCTACCCGTATTGTTAATGCGTGGACTGCGGCACAGCCCTGTAATCGGCCCGGACGAACCGAGATCGGCAGCGCCGAGGTCGACGCACTCGCCGCCCGGCTACGCGCCGAACTCACCGCGCTCGATGTCCTGGTCAACGCCGCCGCCATCGCCGGTGCCCGGGCCGGACCCACACCGTGGTGTACTCCGTACGCTGGTGCGGATGGACCTGCACATGCGACACCTGCGCTACTACGTGGCGGTGGCCGAGGAGCTGAACTTCACCCGCGCCGCGCAGCGACTGCATATCGCGCAGCAGGCCCTGAGCGCGCAGATCAAGCAGCTCGAGCAGGCGGTCGGGGTGACGCTGTTGGTGCGCAATACCCGCAATGTGGCGTTGACCGCCGCTGGAACCGCGTTTCTTGCCGACGCGCGGGCCCTGCTCGACGCCGCGGACACGGCGGTGGACCGGGCGCGAACAATCCAGCGCGGTGAATACGAACAGCTGACCTTGGGTTTCCTCGAAGGGGCGGCGCTCACCCTCACCGATCCCATCCTGTCGGCGTTTCGGCAGCAGCATCCACAGGTGCAGGTGGAACTGCGGCAGTTCGGGTACGACGATCCCTCGGCGGGGCTCGACGGGGGAGCGGTCGATGTCGCCTTCGTCCGGCTGCCGGTCTCGACGCCAGAGCTCGAGTTCGAGCCGTTGTTCGGTGAACCGGTCGTCGCCGCGTTACCGGTCCGGCATCGGCTCGCCCGGCGGCACGAGGTATCGGCCCGAGAACTGCTCGACGAACCCCTCCTGAGTTCGGCCTGCACCGACCGGACGTGGAACGCGTTCTGGGAACTCGATTCCCACCGGGGTGGACGACCCGCGCCGGTGGTGTCCCGGTCCACCACCTTGCTCGAGGAAATGCACAAGGTCATGACCGGGGTGGGGATCGGGGTCACCGTCGCCTCCTGTCGCTGGCTGCCTTTCCCCGGTGTCACCTTGGTGCCTATTCGCGATGCGGCGCCCAGTCAGGTGGCCGTGGGCTGGCGGCGCGGACAGTCGTCGGCACTCGTGCGCTCGTTCGTGGCGCTGGCACGGACGGTGCGCGATGAGCGAGCGGATCTGGTGCTGGCCCTGGCGGAACCCGACTTCACCGACCCCACGCCACCGCCGGCGCTGAGTCCGGCCGGGCCGAGCTGAGGATTCACAACCAGATTTTGTCGATCACCCGTATCTGAGTGTTTCCGCGACATCGGTCACGGGTCCTAGCGTTTCACTTCATGAATCAAGGGTCTTGGCGGAACTTCGCCGGTGATCAGGTGTGCCGTCCCCGGACGATCGAGCACCCAGGGACCGCGGCGGAGTTGACCGCGGTGCTCGAACGTGCCGACGCCCGTGGGGAGACCGTCCGGGTCGCCGGCTCGGGGCATTCGTTCAACGATGCCGTGCTCACCGAGGGCACGATGATCAGCTTGGCGAGGATGAACCGGGTTCTCGATATCGATTCCACGTCCGGGCTGGTGCGCTGCGAGGCGGGCATCTCCCTCGGCGCCTTGAGCGGGGCCATGTGGCAGCAGGGCCTGGCCTTCGCGAACCTCGGCGACATCGACGTGCAGTCCATCGCAGGCGCCACCGCGACCGGCACGCACGGGACGGGCATCGGCCTGCCGAATCTGTCGGCGAGCCTGCGATCGATCGAATTGACCACAGCCGACGGCAGGCGGGTGGAGATCGATGCCGACAGCGACCCGGAGGCTTACCGTGCGGCCCGGGTGGGTGTGGGCGCGCTCGGGGTGGTGAGCGCGGTGACCCTGCAGGCAGTGCCTGCCTTCACGCTGTCGGGGGTGGATACCGTGGCACCCCGCGCCCAGGTACTCGAGCAACTCGACGACCTGGTGGACAGCAACGATCATTTCGGCTTCTTCGCCTTCGCGCACAGTCCGCTGGTGATGACGAAGACCTGGAATCGGACCTCCGAAGCGCCCAGGCCGCTGCCCGCGGCCGCTGAGTGGATCCAGGACGAACTGCTCACCAACTACACGTTCTGGGCGATGTGCCGGTTGGGCCGCGCACGGCCGCAATGGATTCCGGCGGTGAATCGGCTGTGCACCAGGCTGTCGGGCACGACCCGCCGCGTCGATCGTTCCTATCGGGTGTTCGCCACACCGCGTCGAGTGCCGATCACCGAGATGGAGTACGCCATTCCCCGCGAGCACGCCGCGGAGGCGGTGCGCCGGATTCTGGCCCTGGCCGAAGAATCGCGCTTCGATGTCCCGGTGCCGATCGAGGTGCGCTTCGTGGCACCCGATGATGCGTTTCTCAGCCCGGCCGGTGACCGGCCCACCTGCTATATCGCGGTGCACCAGTTCGAGAATATGGCCTGGGACAACTATTTTCGGGCCGTCGAACAGATCATGATCGGCTATGGGGGGCGACCGCACTGGGGCAAGCGGCACTTCCGCACCGCCGCTGACCTGGCCCCGGAATTCCCGCATTGGGATCGGTTCGCGGCGGTGCGCGATCGGCTGGACCCGCAGCGGCGTTTCACCAACGCCTACGTCGAACGAGTGTTGGGGAACTGACAGTGCCACTTCTGCACGAGCGCTACCCGAACCTGCGCGATTCGCTCCCGCACCTGTCCCTCGGCGCGGCGCCCACCCCGGTCCGCCGCCTGTCCTTCCCCCACACCGGTGCCGAGATGTGGTGCAAGGACGAAGGCACCTTCGGCGATGGCGGCTGGGGCGGCAACAAGGTTCGCAAACTGGAATGGCTGCTGCCCGACGCGATGCGCAGGGGCCGACGCACCATCCTCACCGTCGGCGGCCTCGGCACCAACTGGGGGCTCGCCACCGCCCGCTACGCGCGCGAGCGCGGACTGCACACCGTGCTCGCCCTGATCGATCAGCCACTCGACGATCATGTGATCGCCCAGCTCGAACGCATCCGACACTCGGGTGCCACTGTGTATCTCACACGTTCCGTGGCTCGCACAGCCGTGGCTGTGCCGTGGCTGATGGCGCGCCACAGTAACGGCGCCACACTGCCGTACTTTCTCCCGGCGGGCGGATCGTCACCGATCGGCACACTCGGCTACGTCGAGGTGGCCCTGGAAATCGCCGACCAGGTCGCGAGCGGGAGCCTGCCCGAGCCGACGCACATCGTCACCGCGATCGGCTCCGGTGGCACCGCCGCCGGGCTCAGCCTGGGCCTGGCCCTGGCGGGTCTGCGCACGCGCGTGGTCGGAGTCGTGGTCAATGACCAGCTGCGCCTGGACGACCGCCGCCTGCTCCGGGCGGCCCGGCGCACCGAGCGCCTGCTCCGCACGCGTGGCGCGCGGTTGCCGGACCTCGACCTCACCTCGGATCGCCTCCTGCTGATCCGCGATCAGCTCGGCGACGGATATGGCCATGGCACCGAATCCGGCAGTGCCGCAATGAAACTGGCGCATTCCGAGACCGGGCTCGAGCTCGATCCTGTCTACACCGCCAAGGCCATGGCCGCGGTGCTCGACCTCGACCGGGATCGGCGGTTCGGTGACGGGCCGATCGTCTATCTGCACACCGACGGGCCGCGATGAGCGGCGCACCAGGAGAATCACCGATGGAGACGTCCACGGACGGACTGGCCGACATCGCGCGCGCGATCGAGGCCGGGCGACTCACGGCGGTCGCTGCGGTCACCGCGGCGCTGGACCGCATCGACGCCGCCCAGCGCGACATCAACGCCTTCCGGCTGGTTCGCCGCGACCAGGCGCTCGCCGAGGCCCGCGCCGCGGACCGGCGGATCGCCGCGGGCGTGCGGCTGCCGCTGCTGGGTGTGCCGATCGCGGTCAAGGACGACACCGATGTGGCGGGGGCGCCGACCGCGTTCGGCTGCGGCGGCGACGTCCCGCCCGCCACCGAGGATGCCGAGGTGGTGCGGCGACTACGCGCGGCCGGGGCGATCATCGTCGGCAAGACGAACACCTGCGAGATCGGCCAGTACCCGTTCACCAACGGCGCGGCCTTCGGGCACACGCGCAATCCGTGGAGCGCGGGGCACACACCGGGCGGATCCTCCGGCGGCAGCGCCGCCGCGGTGGCGGCCGGGCTGGTGCCCGCCGCGCTGGGTTCCGACGGTGCCGGTTCGATCCGGATCCCCGCGTCCTGGACGAATCTGGTGGGGATCAAACCCCAGCGCGGGCGCGTGTCGACCTGGCCCGAGCCGGAAGCGTTCCACGGTCTGACGGTCAACGGCCCGATCGCCCGCACGGTCGCCGATGCCGCGCTGCTGCTCGACGCCTGCTCCGGCAACCATCCGCGGGAACTGCACTCCCCACCACCGATCCGTGCTGCGGACGCGGTCGGACGCGACCCCGGGCGAGTGCGGGTCGCGGTCGCACTGCGGGCGCCCTTCACCGGCTTCCCGGCTCGGCTCGATCCCGAAGTCCGCGCGGGTGTGCAGCGCGTCGCGGCCTGCCTGCGCGCACTCGGTCACGTCGTGGTCGTCGCGGACCTTCCCTACAACGCCTTGTTCAGTGCGTCGTTCCTGCCGCGTTCGCTGGCTGGGGTGGCCGCATGGTACGACCGGATGGGTGATACAGCGCGGGTGGACCCGCGCACTCGGGCCAATGCCCGCACCGGTCGCCTGCTCGCGGGTCTGCCACTGACCGCCGCGCGCAGGCTGGAGCCACTGCTCCAGCGGCGGATCGGCGCGATGTTCCACGACTTCGACCTGGTTCTCGCACCGACGACCGCCACACCGCCGTTTCCGGTCCACGCGCCCGACGGACTCGGCAGTGTCGCGACCGACCGCCTGATCATCGGTAGCTGTCCCTACACCTGGACGTGGAATGTTCTCGGCTGGCCGGGCGTGAACGTTCCCTCGGGATTCACCGCTGCCGGCTTGCCGGTCGGCGCGCAACTGCTCGGCACGCGGAACTCCGAGCCGCTGCTGATCGCCACGGCGGCCCAGCTGGAATCGGAGCTGCGCTGGGACCGGGCCCGTCCGGATCCCTGGTGGCTGCGCGAGTGAACCTCGGTCCGTGGTGCGGCCGATCGTGATGTTGTCGTGACCTGCGGAGTGGCGGAAACCTCACTGGTGGGGAGCCGGTCGCAGTGAAAATGCGGTGCTCCTTAGCATCGAGGGTGACTATCAACGAGAACCTGAGGACGTGTGGTGACCACCGAACAACTTGACCGCTGGAACGCTCAGGAAGCCGCCGCCGAGGCGATGATCCCGATCATCGGCACGCTGTACCGCGGCACGGGCGTGACGATCCTGCTGCACAGCCGGTCGCTGGTGAACAAGTCGGTGATCAGCATCCTGCGGACGCACCGGTTCGCGCGGCAGATCGCCGGCGAGGAACTGTCCGTCGACGAGACCCTGCCGTTCCTGCAGGCGCTGAGCGAGCTGGACCTTGGTCCGTGCAAGATCGACCTCGGTCAGCTGGTGATGGCCTACCGCGCCGACGACCGCGGACTGTCCATCGCGGAGTTCACCGCGACCGTGCTGGCCGAGGTGATCGACGGCAACAAGGCCGAGCCGCAGGGCCCGCGCGATGTCGTGCTCTACGGTTTCGGCCGCATCGGTCGGCTGGTGACCCGGCTGCTCATCGAGAAGGCCGGCTCCGGCAACGGGCTGACCCTGCGCGCCGTCGTGGTCCGCAAGGGCGGCGACGACGATCTGGCCAAGCGCGCCTCGCTGCTGCGCCGGGACTCGGTGCACGGCCACTTCAACGGCACCATCAAGGTCGACACCGACAACGACACGATCACCGCGAACGGCAATGTCATCAAGTTCATCTACAGCGATGATCCGACCACGATCGACTACACCGCGTACGGCATCGACAACGCCATCCTGATCGACAACACCGGCCGGTGGCGCGACCGCGACGGTCTGTCCCAGCACCTGCGCCCCGGCATCGCCAAGGTCGTGCTGACCGCGCCGGGCAAGGGCGATGTGCCCAACATCGTGCACGGCGTGAACCACCGCAGCCTGGACCTGTCCCAGCAGATCTTCTCCTGCGCCTCCTGCACGACCAACGCGATCGTGCCGCCGCTCAAGGCGATGGACGACGAATTCGGCATCCTGCGTGGACATGTCGAGACGGTGCACTCGTTCACCAACGACCAGAACCTGCTCGACAACTACCACAAGGCCGACCGTCGCGGCCGGTCCGCGCCGTTCAACCTGGTGCTCACCGAGACCGGCGCCGCGTCCGCCGTCGCGAAGGCGATGCCGGACTTCAAGGCCAAGATCACCGGTAACTCGATCCGGGTGCCCACGCCGGACGTCTCGGTGGCGATCCTGAACCTGCAGCTCGCGCAGGAGACGACCAAGGAGGACGTGCTCGCGTACCTGCGTCAGGTCTCGCTGGCGGGTCCGCTGAGCCGCAACCTCGACTACACCGCCGCCAACGACGTGGTCTCGAGCGACTTCATCGGCTCGCGCGCGGCGTCGATCATCGACGCCAACGCCACGATCGTCGAGGGCGACACCGCGATCCTCTACGTCTGGTACGACAACGAGTTCGGTTACTCGTGCCAGGTCGTGCGCACCGTGCAGTACATCTCGGGTATCGAGTACCCGACCTACCCGCAGATCGGCGCGCCGACCGCCGAGCCCGCGCTGGCGGCCGCCGACGGGCGGTAATTCGCACCGCGACCTGCGGATCAGGCGGGCGCGCGACCTCCGGTCGGCGCCCGCCTGCCCGGCCCTCGCGTTGTCGAGCCGGGCGGCGATGTGCATACTGGGCACATGACATCGAGTCGAAAGGGCGTTCGGCGCCCGGGCCGTTGAGCCCCCTGCCGGTCATCGCACCGGCTTCCCTCCCGCTCGATCGAGCGGAAATCCCGCACTTCCCGCAGCGTCCTCGCGCGTCCGGACCACCTGGCGACGATGCCCGCCTCGCTCTCTGGCTGCGGGTCCGCGAATTCGCGGTGCCACCCAGCATGATCGATCGCGCCACCGCACGGCGGCGCGTCGGCGACTGGGCCGGTGCCTGCGCCGCGGCCCACGTCGACGTCGACATCGATCTCCGCGCGCTCGCCCGGATCCACGGCGGGGAGCTCGCCGCGCGGGTGCGCGCAGATCTGCGTCACCTGGCACCGGATCTGCTGCGCTGGCACCTGCCCAGGGTCGCGCCCGACGGACTGCTCCGGCCAGGCCTGACGATCACCCTGGCGCGCTATCCGATCACCGAAACCTATGGTGGCAGTGACGGATTCGTGCACCTGGTGGTGCGGACCGCACCGGCGTGGGCCGAGGCCGGGCAGCGGATCACGCTCGCGCTCTGGGACGGTTCCGGAACGAGTCCGCACCCGCACGCCCGGCCGCACCGGCGCTTCCGGCTCGATCTGCACCGGCATCTGTGGGACGCGCGCAGGACCGGCGAATTGCCGGGCCGCTCCGGCCCGGCAGCACGCCGGATGCCTACCGGGACAACGGAATCCACTGCTGACGACGGGCCATGGACAGCTCTGGAGTCGCAGGGGTGCGCGGTCGGCCGATGGGCCGCCGAGGCCGCGATCCTGCTGCGCGCCGAGCGCTCACCGGCCGGTATGGTTCTCGTGCGCTACGGCGCCCGCCGCCGGATGGTCCTCGATCTGAGTGAGGAGCCCGCGTCACCGCGCGTGCTCGACGCCGATCCGGTGCCGCGGATCGCGCGGAACCACACGCGCGGAGCGGAATCCGCGCTTCCGGTGCTGCCCGATGCCGCGACCTGGATCCTCCCCGATCTGCTGTTGCTGCGTGCCGGCGCGATCACCGCGGATCGGCTCCATCCCCTGGTCACCGCGGCCCTCGACCCGGACGGCGGATCGGTCGGCCCGGACCGTGATCCGGACGCCGGTGGCCCGCGGATCGTCGAATGCCGGGGCGCGCGGCATCGGATCGGCTTCGTGAACGGTGCGCTCGCCGCGCTGGATCACGACCCGGCCGAAATCCGGCGGGAGGAACTGCTGGTCGCGCTGACCGGCACCGCGCTGCCGTGCCTGCGGGCCATCGACGAGGCGCATCGGCGGCCCGACCGCCTCGCCGGTATCCGGGAGCGGCTGGACCACGGCGACACCGACGGCGCGCTGGCCGTGATCGAGGGCCTGCTCGGTACGGGTGCGCAGTTGCGCGATGGACCGCTGCGCGACGAACTGGAATCCGCCGTGCGGCGGCGGATCACCTACGGCCTCTTCCGGGCCGGGCTGTCCGCGCCCGGTCACGGTCTCGACCGGTCCGCCCCGCGTCCCCGCAGCGAGCGGGCGGCGCATCCGCGCCACACCCGAACCTCCTGACCCGCACGGCCCGCGCCGCGCTCACCCATCGCCTGGACGACCTTCGTCCGGCAAGGCTGCGGGCGCGCATCGGCCGACCTGCGTGTGACTCCCCATTCCTCTTCGACCCCAAGGTGATTCCTCATGACTGTGCGCACCCTTTTCCCGCCGCGTCCGACCACCGGCACCCAGCTCCGCGTCGCGGACGAACTGCTCGCCCTGCTCGGTGAGACGACGACCGAACCACGCCCCGATGCCCGGCTGGAGGCCCTGACCCTCGCGGTCGCGGCCGATCTGCCGGTGCTGCTGTGGGGCGAGCCGGGGATCGGCAAGACCGCCGCGCTGACCCAGCTCGCCGACTCGCTCGACCTGCCGTTGACCACCGTGATCGCGAGTGTGCACGAGCCGTCGGACTTCTCGGGCCTGCCCATCCTCGGCGACGATCCGGCGGTCCAGGGCGTGCCGATGGCGCCGCCGGACTGGGCGGTGCAGTTGGTCAGGGCCGGGCGCGGTCTGCTGTTCCTCGACGAACTGTCGACCGCACCGCCCGCGGTGCAAGCCGCCCTGCTGCGGCTGGTGCTCGAGCGGCGGATCGGCTCGTTGCAGTTGCCGCCCGGTGTCCGCATCGTCGCCGCGGCCAACCCGCGCTCCTCGGCCGCCGACGGCTGGGAACTGAGCCCGCCGTTGGCCAACCGCTTCGTGCACCTGCAGTGGACGCACGATCACGAGGTTGTCGTGCGTGGCCTCGGCGGGACCTGGCCGCGGGCGACGCTGCCCCGGCTGAAGCCCGAAAAGCTGCCGGAGGCCGTGGCTTTCGCGCGACGCGCGGTGTGCGAGCTGCTCGCGGGCCGCCCGAAACTGGTGCACCAGCTGCCGACCACCGAGACCCGGCGCGGCGGTGCGTGGCCGTCGCCGCGCAGCTGGGAGATGACCGTCCGGCTGATCGCCTTCGCCACCGCGGCGGGCACCGACCGCGATGTGCTGTCGACACTGGTGCGCGGCACCGTCGGTGACGGCCCCGGCTTCGAGCTGCTGACCAGCATCGACCGGATGGACCTGCCTGATCCCGAAGTGCTGCTGGCCGATCCGGCGGCCGCCGTGCTGCCCGCACGGGGCGATCTGCGCCAAGCCGTGCTCGACGCCGTCGTGGCCGCCGTGCGCAGGCGCCCGGAGAAGGCGCGCTGGGAGGCGGCGTGGGCGCTGCTGGCCGGGGCCGTGGCGACCGGGGCACCGGATCTGGTGGTGGTCCCCGCGACCACGCTGGCCACCCTGCGCCGCGACGACTGGGAGATCCCGGCCGCGATCGAGCACCTCGCCGGCTCCGTCTCGGTGTCACGTCAGGCCGAGCAGGCCACGGCCCGCGTCACCGGGGCACGCCGATGACGACCGTGCTGGATCACGAGAAGCTGTATGCCGCACGGCTGTACGCGGTGTCGGCGCGGCCCTACCTGGCCACCGCCCTGTACGCGCTGCACATCGTCGAGTCGCGGCAGGTGCCGACGATGGGGGTGGACAAGTATTGGCGCTGCTATGTCTCACCGGCGTTCGTGGCCGGTACCTCGGTGGAAGAACTCGCCTCGATCCTGGTGCACGAGGTGTCGCACCTGCTGCGCGATCATCACGCGCGCAGCGATCGCTACGCTCGCGCGCACGAGCTGACCGGTGCGGCGGAGCGCCTGCGGATGAACATCGCCGCCGACGCCGAGATCAACGACGACGCGTTCGGCGACGGCCTCGTCACGCCGGCGGGGGCGGTCCTGCCCGCTGACCTCGGTCTGCCGGCGGGCGAGCTCATGGAGGACTACCTCGGTCAGTTCCGGCTGGGACGGCTGACCGAGCACCTCGCCTGGCTCGACTGCGGCAGCGGCGCCGACGGACTCGACCGGGCCTGGGAACTCGGTGCCGACGGCGCCGACGGCCTCAGCGAGCAGGAACGCGACGCGGTCCGCTTCCGGGTGGCGCAGGGCATCGTCGGCAGGCCGGGCGACGCGCCCCAGGGATGGCAGCGGTGGGCCGAGGCGGCTCTGCATCCGCCGCAGCCGTGGCGGGACCTGCTCGGCGCCGCGCTCCGCTCGGCGGCGTCGGCGCCGGGCGTCGGCGCGGACTACACCTACGGCCGCCCCGCGCGGCGCTCGGCCGCGCTGCCCGGGGTGGTGCTGCCCAGCCTGCGCCGCATTCCCCCTCGGGTCGCGGTCGTCATCGATACCTCGGGGTCGGTCAGCGATGTCGAATTGGGCAGCGCGCTACTGGAAGTCGCCGCCATCACCCGCGCGGTCGGCGGCCGCCGCGACCTGGTCACCGTCCTGTCGTGTGACGCCGCGGTGTGGATCGCGGACCCGCTGTGCCGGGCCGAGGGCATGACATTGATGGGCGGTGGCGGCACCGACCTGCGCACCGGATTCACCGCGGCGCTGCGCACCCGCCCGGACGTGGTGGTGGCCCTGACCGACGGCCAGACGCCGTGGCCGGCCACTCGTCCGCCGTGCCGGACGATCGTCGGGCTGTTCCGCCGTCCGGGCGCGTGGAGCGAGGCCGATCCGGACTACGTTCCGGACCGGCCTCCCGCCTGGGCGCGGGTGGTCGACATCGGCTGAGACCGATGGGCCTGGGCAGGTCAGACCTTCGCGCCGACGAGTTGCCGGTAGTCACCGTTGCGGGCAACCAAGTCGTCGTGCGGGCCGGTGTCGACGATCCGTCCCTCTTTGAGGAACACGACGGTGTCCGCTTCACGAATCGTGGACAAGCGATGCGCGATGACCAGCAGCGCGCACTCCTTCCGCACGGACTGGATCGTCACGTTCAACGCCTGCTCGGTCTCGGCATCCAGCATCGCCGTCGGCTCGTCCAGCATCATCAGCACCGGCCGCCGAATCAAGGCCCGTGCCAATGCCACTCGCTGCCGTTCGCCGCCGGAAAGGAGAACACCGTGCTCACCCACCGGGGTGTCGAGGCCACGGGGCAGCCCCGCGACGAGATCGGCCAGGCCGGCCAGCTCGATCGCGCGCCGCAGGTCATCGTCGGTGAGACCTGGCTGTCGATAGGTCACATTGTCGCGGAGGCTACCGAACAACAGCGGCGCATTCTGTTCCAGCAGACTGATTTCCGAGCGCCAAGCTCGACGCGGCTGATCGACATACGACCGACCCGCCAGCAGGATGTCACCGCCGTTCGGATCGTAGAACCTGCTCACCAACGAGAAGACCGTGGACTTTCCCGCGCCCGAATGCCCGACCAGCGCGACATGGCCGCCTGGTGGCACCGCGAAGGACACTCCGTCGAGGATGGTCCGCTCATCGTAGGAGAAGCGCACATCCCGGAACTCGAGCGCGTGATCGCCGTCGTCGGCGCGCTCCGCACACGTTGTGCTCGCCGGCTCGGCGCCGTTCCGCCGGATGTCGTCGACGTCCTCGGAAGGCAGGTCGAGGGTGGAGTGAATCCGGCTGAGCGCGCCCAGCGCCTGTTGCAGCCCGACCGATCCGTTGAAGAGGTCGCTGACCGGGATCAGCAGATTCATGGCGAGAAGCATCATCGATACCAGGCCACTCAACTCCATCTGGTGATGTGCCACCCGGACACCACCGACGAGGAGTGAGACGACGAACGACCCGGTCACCGCCAGATGCATGGCCGGATTTCCCAGCGCCTTCAGCCTGGCGGCACGCATGCCGGCGGCGAACGCGACCTCGGCCAGTTCGGTCAGATGTTCGTGCTCACGGTCTTCGGCATTGTTCACCTTGACGGTGCGAACCCCGGTGAGTGCTCGTTCGATGTCCGCGGACAGCGCGCCGACGCTCGCCTGCAACTGCGTCGAAGCTTTCTCGATTCTTGTCATGACCAGCAACATCGCGCCCGCGGCGACCGAAACGGTGGCGATGACGATCGAGAAGAGCAGCCAGTCGATGTAGATCATCACCGCGATCGTGCCGACCAGGGTGATCGCGCCGGTCAGTAGCTGCACGACGCTGGAACCGATGGCGTTGCGCACCACCGTCGAATCGAGCGTCACGCGGGAAATCAGGTCCCCGACCCGCAGCGACTCGAGGGTGGGAATTCGCAATCTCAGCAGATGCCCGGCCAGCCGACTGCGCACCGTCAAGAGCACCGACTCTGCGGACCCACGAGCTACTCGGTGGCGGATAATCGTTGTCAGCCGACATCGTCACTCACGTCCCCCCCGTCGGCCGACGACGATCAGCCGCCTGTAGGGCCCGGCTCACCGACCAGCTTGCCGTCTGCTTCGACCCATGTGTGTGCGGCAAAGGGTAGTTCCTGGGCCGAGGAGACATGACGTCGATGGGGGTGGGAGGCCTAGGCGGCGACGCGGCGCCGGGCCGAAAGGCGCTGTGCCACCAGCATGTACAGGCCGGAGAACAGCAGTCCGGCGAGGGGGATCAGGGGGAGGTAGGACACCCAGACGATCGGCTCCGGCAGGGCGAGGGCGATGACGGTCGCGACGACGGTGACCACGAAGACCGCGGCCGACCAGCGATGCAGGCGGCGGGCATTCGCGCGCCCGCCGGTCGCCGCGACCTGCCGTGCGTTGCTGCGGTAGTACCGGACGAACAGGACGCTGCCGGAGAGGAAGAGTCCGGCGAGGGGGAGCAGCGGGAGATAGGAGACCCACTCCGGGCCGCTCAGCGCCAGCACGACCACCGTGAGGACCACGATCGTGGTGAAAGCGATGGCGAGCCACCGGTGGGATCGGCGTACCCAGGTGCTGGTCATCGGGAACCCTTTCGTTGTCTGGTCTGCGGAAACGATGTTTCCACCAACCCCGGGCACCGCGCTTCTCGATTCCTGATCGTTCCGGCCGACAGGGGAGCGGACCCCGACGTATTGCATGTGGTGCACGTCACAGTTGAGTCGCGATTCGTCCCATTCGCCTCGAGAACTTTCCATACGCTTGGGTAGTTCTTTACTATTGGCCCGACCCTGTGTCTCGGGTCGAGTCTCTCTTCGAGCAGTGCCGTTCCGCCGCCGTTCGCTCGCAGCTCAGCATCAATTGCCAGTGCATGTTCGACCGATGAACCGGGAGCCGAGCGGCCCCGGCGAAGGAGAATGATGACCGACAATGATCCGGGCCATTCGCTGAAATCTGTTCTTCAGCAAGATCTTCCAGCATCACTCGTGGTGTTTCTCGTCGCCTTGCCGCTCTCCCTCGGGGTGGCGCTCGCCTCCGGCGCCCCCGTCGTCGCCGGACTCATCGCCGCCGCGATCGGCGGCGTGGTCGCCGGGCTGCTCGGCGGCTCGTCGGTCCAGGTGAGCGGGCCGACCGCCAGTCTCGCCGTCGTCGTCGCCGGTGCCGTTCAGCAATTCGGCTGGGCCGCCATGTGTTTCATCACCGTGGGAGCGGGTCTGCTGCAGATCCTGTTCGGGCTCAGCCGCATCGCGCGTGCCGCGCTCGGCATCGCCCCGGTCGTGGTGCACGCCATGCTCGCCGGGATCGGCGTGATCATCGCCCTGCAGCAGGTACACGTGCTGCTCGGCGGGACCACCGTCAGCTCGCCGTGGGCGAGCATCGTGGCACTGCCCAACCAGGTGATGTCGGTGCACAAGGGCGACCTGTTCGTCGGGCTGCTCGTGATCGCCATCCTGATCGGCTGGCAGTACCTGCCGCGCCGCGTCCGGGTGGTCCCCGGTCCGCTGGTCGCGGTGGTCGTGGCGACCGTTGTCTCGCTGATCCTGCCGCTGACGGTGGACCGGGTGCGCCTGGACGGCTCGCTGATCGACGGCATCGGGTTGCCCGCGCTGCCGCACGGTGGCTGGGTGCCGATCGCGCTGACCATGCTCACCGTCGCGCTCATCGCCAGCGTGGAAACCCTGCTCTCGGCCGTCGCCGTCGACAAGATGCGGCCCCAGCAGCGCACCGACTTCGATCGCGAACTACTCGGTCAGGGCGCCGCCAACATGGCCTCCGGCGCGCTCGGCGGCCTGCCGATCGCGGCCGTCATCGTCCGCAGCATCACCAATGCCAACGCGGGCGCCCGCAGCCGGGCCGCCACCGTGCTGCACGGCTGCTGGATCCTGGTCTTCGCGATCGCGCTGGTCGGCCTGGTCCGGCAGATCCCGACCGCCGCGCTGGCCGGGCTGCTGGTGCTGATCGGTGTGCAGCTGGTGAAACTGGCGCACATCAAGCGGGCCCGCCGCACCGGTGACATCTACGTCTACCTGGTCACGGTGGTGGCGGTTGTGTCGCTGAATCTGTTGCAGGGCATGGTGATCGGCCTGATCGCCTCGTTCGCGTTGCTGCTGTGGCGGGTCGTGAAGTTCACCATCGCCGCGGCGCCGCGGACCGACGGCACCTGGCTGGTGCGCATCGACGGCACCTGCACCTTCCTGGCCGTGCCCCGGCTCACCAGTGAACTGGCGAAAGTGCCCGCCGGCGTGGACGTGACGGTGGAGCTGAGCGTCGACTTCCTCGACCACGCCGCCTGCGAGCTGCTCTCCGAGTGGGCCGACGTGCGCGAATCCGGCGGCGGCACGGTCGATTTCGTCGAACTCGGCACCGCGCGGATGGCGCGCGCGCACGACGGGCCGCCCGAGCACGGCCACGCCCGCAAGGCGGTCGACGAGGCGATCCGGCCGTGGCGCCGCAGCGGCGGCGTCGACCCGATCGCGGCCGGCATCGCGGCCTACCACCGCGGGCACGCGCACCTGCTGCGCCCGCACCTGGCGGGGTTGCGGCACCGTCCCGACGCCGACACCTTCTTCCTCACCTGCGCCGATGCCCGCATCGTGCCCAATGTCATCACCAGCAGCGGGCCCGGTGACCTGTTCACCGTCCGCAACGTGGGCAATCTGGTGCCGGTCGGCGGCAGCGACGTCTCGGTGGAAGCGGCGCTGATCTACGCGCTCGACAAGCTGGACGTGCGCGCGGTCGTGGTGTGCGGGCACAGCGGGTGCGGGGCCATGGAAGCGCTGTACGCGCAGGTCCAGGCCGGTCCCGGCCTCGACGATTGGCTCGCGCACGCCGCGCCGACGCTGGCGGCGTTCCACGCGGGGCACCCGGTGGGCGAGGCGGCCCGGCGGGCGGGCTTCGGCCCGGTCGACCAGCTGGGCATGGTGAACGTCGCCCGGCAGGTCCAGACCTTGATGGACTATCCGGCGGTGCGCGACGGGATCGCGGAGCGCGGGGTCGTGGTGTCGGGTCTGTTCTTCGATCTGGCGACCGCGCGGGTCATCGAGGTGACCGCCGACGGGATCGCCGAATTCGACGACAGTCACCGCCGTGTCGCGGCCGAACCGGTGTGAGCGCCCGGGTCCGGTGTGGGTCACACCACACCGGGCCTGCGGTTATGGCGACACCCACTCTTCGTGCGGCACACTGGTTTTGCCAAGTCTTTACCAATACGGTGGTTGGCACCTCACCCCGGTTCGCCGACGTACCGGGGTTCTCGTCGCTTCATCACGGGAAGCTGTTCCGCGGTCGACCGACCGCCCACGACACGTAGATCGTCCATCGACCACGGCCGCGCGCCGCGTCGCCGAAGGAGAACCATGTCTGTCGCGAACGACCTAGCTCCACCCGCCGCATCGGCGGCGCCCACGCCCGAACCCGCGCCGCCGTCCTGGCGGCAGACCCTGCTGCGCCATGATCTGCCTGCCTCGATCGTGGTCTTCCTCGTCGCCCTGCCGCTGTCGCTGGGCATCGCCGTCGCCTCCGGTGCCCCGGTCGCCGCCGGTCTCGTCGCCGCGGTCATCGGTGGCATCGTCGCCGGTGTGCTCGGCGGTTCGGTGCTGCAGGTCAGTGGCCCCGCCGCGGGCCTCACCGTCGTCGTCGCCGAATCCATCGCCCAATTCGGCTGGCGAACCACCTGTTTCATCGTTGTCGCCGCGGGCGTGTTACAGATCCTGTTCGGGCTCAGCCGGATCGCCCGCGCCGCGCTCGCCGTCGCGCCGGTGGTGGTGCACGCGATGCTCGCCGGGATCGGCATCACCATCGCGTTGCAGCAGGTCCACGTGCTGCTCGGTGGTTCCTCGCACAGCACCGCTTGGCGCAATCTGATCGAGCTGCCCGGCCAGCTGCTGTCCCTGCACGGCGGTGACGCGTTCGTCGGCGCCGTCGTGATCGTGGTGATGCTGGGCTGGAAGTACCTGCCGCCGAAGATTCGCGCGGTGCCCGGTCCGCTGGTCGCGGTCGTCGCGGGCACCCTGCTCTCGATGGTGCTGCCCGCCGAAGTGGAGCGGATCGTGTTGAGCGGCTCGCTCTTCGACGCGTTGCAGCTGCCCGAGCTGCCCTCGGGGAACTGGTCGGCGATCGCCATGATGGTGCTCACCATCGCCCTCATCGCGAGCGTCGAGAGCCTGCTCTCCGCCGTGGCGGTGGACAAGATGCACACCGGTCCGCGGACGAATTTCGACCGCGAGCTCGTCGGCCAGGGTTCGGCGAACGTGCTGTCGGGCCTGGTCGGCGGTCTGCCGATCACCGGCGTGATCGTGCGCAGCGCTACCAATGTGCAGGCGGGCGCGCGCAGCCGCGCCTCGACGATCCTGCACGGCTGCTGGATCCTGCTGTTCTCGGTCGCCCTGGTCGGCCTGGTCGAGCAGATCCCGAAGGCCGCGCTGGCCGGGCTGCTCATCGTCATCGGCATCCAGCTGGTGAAGCTGGCCCACATCCGGCTGGCCCGGCGCACCGGCGACCTGCTGGTGTATCTGGTCACCGTGCTCGGCGTGGTGTTCCTGAACCTGCTCGAGGGCGTGATCATCGGTCTCGCACTGGCTTTCGGGCTGCTGCTGTGGCGCGTGGTGCGCGTGCAGGTCGCGGCGACGCCGCTGCCCGTGGGCGAGCGGTGGCTGGTCCGCATCGATGGGTCGTGCACCTTTCTGGCCCTGCCGAAACTGTCCGCCGAGCTCGGCAAGGTGCCCCCGGGCGCCGACGTCACCGTGGAGATGACGGTCGACTTCCTCGACCACGCCGCCTCCGAGGCCATCGAGAGCTGGCAGCACCAGCAGGAAAGCGGCGGCGGCAGTGTCGATTTCGTGGAGATCGGCAGCGCCAGGATGGCCGACACCGTCGGCGCCCCGCCCGCCCGCGGCTTCGGCCGCGCGACCTGGGACGAGCTGCTCGGGCCGTGGCGGCACCAGAAGTCCGGCAGCGACGCGCTGACCGCGGGCGTCTCGGCATTCCACCGCAGTCACGCCCACGTCGTGCGCCCGCACCTGGACGAGCTGCGCGACCGGCAGGACCCGGACTCCTTCTTCCTCACCTGCTCGGACTCGCGGATCGTGCCCAATGTGATCACCTCGAGCGGACCCGGTGACCTGTTCACCGTCCGCAATGTCGGCAATCTCGTGCCGACCACCGGGGACGACTCGGTCGAGGCGGCGCTGGTGTTCGCGCTAGAGGAACTCGCCGTGCGCTCGGTCGTGGTGTGCGGGCACTCCGCCTGCGGCGCCATGAAGGCGGTCTACCGGGGCGCCGAGGCCGACGGCGGGCTGAGCTCGTGGTTGCGGCACGCGGAGGCGAGCCTGGACCGGTTCCGCGCCGACCATCCGGTCGCGGTGGCGGCGCGGGCGGCGGGCTTCGACGAGGTCGACCAGCTCGGGATGGTCAATGTCGCGGTGCAGCTCGAGACGCTGCACCGGCATCCGGCCGTGCGCCGCGCGGTCGCCGAACGCGGGCTGGCGGTGTCGGGATTGTTCTTCGACATCGCGGGCGCCCGGGTGATCGAGGTCACCGCCGAGGGCGTGCGCACCATCGACGATCGGGACGACGCCCCGGTCACGGGGTGATTCCGGCGTCGGCGGCTCGTAGGCTGGAGCGATGACGAGCAAGCCGACCGCCCCGACCACCGACGCCCCGGCGGATTCCACCGCCGGGGCGTCGGCGGCCGAGCCGGCGTCCGAACACCGCTGGCGCGCCTTCCGGGCGAGCATCGAGCACCGCCCTACCCTGAACGTCGGCTACCGCATCGCCGTCGGCGTGGTCGGTGGGCTGGTGCTGTTGATCGGGATCGTCACGATCCCGTACCCGGGACCCGGCTGGGCGCTGGTGTTCGCGGGCTTCGGCATCCTGGCCACCGAGTTCGTCTGGGCCCACCACACCCTGACCTGGGTGCGCGGCAAGTACCGGATCGTCATGGATTGGTACACCTCACGCGGGTGGACGATCAAGATCCTCGGCGCGGTGGCCACCTTCGCCCTCGTCGTCGCGACGCTGTGGGTGCTCGGCACATTTTCGATGGTCTCAGGGTGGATCGGAGTCGATTGGCCATGGTTGCGCAGTCCCCTGATGTCGTGAGCACCGTCCCCGGACGCCTGCTCACCGATCCCGCGTGGGTCGCGGACCGGATCGGCGAGATGAGCCGTGCGTGGGGCACCGAGACCTCGCGCGTCGGCGGCACGCTGTGGTGGTGCATGGTCGCCTCCGCGCTCGTCGACCAGATCACCACCGCCTACGCCACGGGCGTCCCGGCCCCGATCGCGGCGCTGGACGAGCTCGACTGCGAGATCCGGCCCGACGGGGGCGTCGAGCACGTGCGCTTCCGGTCGCGGGTCGCGCTCGCCTCGCCCGCCGACCGCGACGCCGCCGCCGGGGCGGTCGGCGCCGCCCTGCGGGAGACCCTGACCGCGGTGATCCTGCAGGTCGCCGCCGTCTCCGGCGCGGGCGTGCCCGCGCTGTGGGCCGTGGTCACCGACGCGATCGGCAACCGCGCGCTCGACGCGGGCGCGCCGGAAGCCGCCACCCGGCTCGCCGGCGAGGTGGGCACGCGCCTGCTCGCCCCGCGCTTCGTCACCGTCGGCGACCGCACCTTCGTCAAACGCCTGTCCTGCTGCCTCGTCTACGAGGTACCGGGCTGCCAGATGTGCACCAGCTGCCCGAAACGCCCCGCGGCCGAACGCGAGGCCCTGCTGGCCGAAGCGTGATCCAGCGGGCGCACGGTGCCGACAGGCTCGATCAGCCGATCGATGGCGCGAGATACTCCAGCGCGTAGCCGGCGCCGGAGGGGGTTACGCGGGCAATGCCGGGGGAGTCGAGGTGGGCGCCCGCGACGAAGTGGTCCGGTCGAATCAGCTGTTCGAGCAGGGCTGCTCGTGCGGCGCGGGCCTGGGCTTGGTCGCCGTCGAACTCCCAGGACACGTTCGGCTGATCGAACTGGAGCGTGGGAACGTGCACGGTGTCGCCCCAGACGAGAAGGCGGCCTGCGCCGCTCCTGACGTCGTAGACGGTGTGGCCGGGTGTGTGGCCCGGTGTCGGGATCGCGGTGACCCAGTCGTTGATCGCGACCTGCTCGGTCACGGGGACGACCCGGTCGCGGAGCGGCGCGAGCCGCCCTGTGAACACCGCGGTGTCGCCCGCCCCGATCCACACCCGTTCCAGTTCGGGGAACGCCTCCGCGCCGTCCGGCGTGATCAGGCCGCTCACGTGGTCTTCGTGGTTGTGGGTGATGGCGGCGTCGGTGACCCGCGCGCGATCGATTCCCGCCTCGTCGAGTGCGTCGTAGATCAAGCCCATGGTGGGGTCGTGCCAGACGTCGGAGGCGCCGGTGTCGATGAGCACCGACCGGGTGCCGTCGGTGACGAAGAAGGCGTTGACCGACAGCCGCAGGTTGTCGCCGGCCAGCGGCACGGCGGTCGGCAGCACAGGGAGCGGGCGCCCGTCCTCGTCGCGGAGCCGGGTCGGTGGCATGTCGATGTATCCGTCGCGCAACGAGATCACGTGTAGGTCACCGAATTCGAACGTGGCGTGGTGCCGGCCGGTCGAGATCAAACGCATGGAAGCCTCCGTCGTGGGCGCCGATGCGCCTCTACTTTGGGAGACTAGTTCTCCTATAGGAGAATGTCTACACTGTGGGCGGCGGATACCCAGCAACCGAGGAGCGCGGTGGTCGAGCAAGGCGGAGACGTGGCCGAACCACCCCACGGTGACGACCTGGCTGGTGCGTTCGGCGCCAATGTCCGGCGACGCCGTGAGGACGCGGGTCTGACGCTGGAGCAGCTGTCCACGCAGTCCTCGGTCAGCCGGGCGATGCTGTCCAAGGTCGAACGCGGCGAGAAGAGTCCGACGATCGGCGTCGCGTCCCGGATCGCCCACGCGCTCGACGCGTCGCTGTCGGACCTGATCGGCGGAGGAGCAGCGACGACATCCGGTGTGGCCGTTGTGCTGCGCAAGCGCGATCGCCCCGTTTTCCGCGACCCCGACACCGGCTTCGAGCGGCACATGGTGTCGGCGGCCCCGGGCGTGGGCGGCGGCGAAATGGTCGCCCACTACCTGCCCGCACAGGTCTCCACCGGCCTGCTGCCCGCGTACCCGCCGGGGAGCGAGAAGCAACTCGTGGTGCTCGACGGCACCCTCACCGTCGCGATCGGCGGCATCATCGAGACGCTGAACGCGGGCGACTCCATCTTCTTCCAGGCCGACGCGGACCACGGTTTCGCCAACCGGACGGACGCTCCCTGCGAATACCTCATGGTCATCTCGCGCAGAACCTGAACGGCGGCGGGACGGGATTTCGCTCTCCCGACCGAGTGCCGCGCGCGGCGGCGACTCGATGCGAACCGTCGGCCGCCCGCGATCCGCGACACGAACACGACTCTGGCCAGAATCGCGGGGAGACGGAACAGCTAGCATGGTCGCGTTCGCAGGATCGAGCCTGCGCCGTGCGGGACAGCCCCGCCGGACGTGACGTCAAGGAGAGCATTCCCGTGACCACCTCTGCACCGATCAGCCCTGTCGCCCTCGTCCGGGTGCCGGCCGGGACTACCGCGGGCGCGGCGGTGCGGGAAGCGGGGTTGCCGACCAAGGGACCGGACACGATCGTGGTGGTCCGCGACGCCGAGGGCGCGCTCAAGGACCTGTCCTGGACCCCGGACACCGACGTCGAGGTCGAGGCGGTCGCCGCCGACACCGAGGACGGCCGCAGCGTGATCCGGCACTCGGCCGCACACGTGCTGGCCCAGGCGGTGCAGCAGGAGTTCCCCGACGCCAAGCTGGGCATCGGCCCGCCGATCAAGGACGGCTTCTACTACGACTTCCGGGTCGACCGGCCCTTCACCCCCGAGGATCTGGCCAAGCTGGAGTCCCGGATGAAGAAGATCATCAAAGGCGCGCAGCGCTTTTCGCGTCGCGTCGTCGAGATCGACGAGGCCAAGGTGGAACTGGCCAAGGAGCCGTTCAAGCTCGAGCTGATCAGCGACAAGTCCGGCATCGACGATCCGGAGATCATGGAGGTCGGCGGCAACGAGCTGACCATCTACGACAACCTGGACCCGCGCACCGGCGAGAAGATCTGGGGTGACCTGTGCCGCGGCCCGCACATCCCCACCACCAAGTTCATCCCGGCCTTCAAGCTGACCCGCAGCTCCGCCGCCTACTGGCGCGGTGACCAGGACCGCGAGGACCTGCAGCGTATCTACGGCACCGCCTGGGAATCGTCCGAGGCGATGGACGAGTACCTGCACCTGCTGGCCGAGGCCGAGCGCCGCGACCACCGCAAGCTGGGCCTCGAGCTGGACCTGTTCAGCTTCCCCGACGAGCTCGGTTCGGGTCTGCCGGTGTTCCACCCCAAGGGCGGCATCATCCGCAAGGAGATGGAGGAGTACTCGCGGCAGCGTCACATCGACGCGGGCTACGAGTTCGTCAACACCCCGCACATCACCAAGGGACATCTGTTCGAGGTCTCCGGTCACCTCGACTGGTACAAGGACGGCATGTTCCCGGCCATGCACCTCGACGCCGAACTCAACGAGGACGGCTCCGTCCGCAAGCCCGGCCAGGACTACTACGTCAAGCCGATGAACTGCCCGATGCACAACCTGATCTTCCGTTCGCGCGGCCGCTCCTACCGTGAGCTGCCGCTGCGGATGTTCGAGTTCGGCTCGGTGTACCGCTACGAGAAGTCCGGCGTGGTGCACGGCCTGACCCGCGTGCGTGGCATGACCCAGGACGACGCGCACATCTACTGCACCAAGGAGCAGATGCACGCGGAGCTGACCACCACGCTGCAGTTCGTGCTGTCGCTGCTCAAGGACTACGGCCTCGACGACTTCTACCTCGAGCTGTCCACCAAGGACCCGAAGAAGTTCGTCGGCTCCGACGAGCTGTGGGAAGAGGCCACCGAGACCCTGGCCAAGGTCGCCGAGGCCTCGGGCCTGGATCTCGTGCCCGATCCGGGCGGCGCCGCGTTCTACGGCCCGAAGATCTCCGTGCAGGCCAAGGACGCGCTGGGCCGCACCTGGCAGATGTCGACCATCCAGCTCGACTTCAACCTGCCCGAGCGGTTCGACCTGGAATACACCTCCTCCGACGGCACCAAGCAGCGTCCGGTGATGATCCACCGCGCGCTGTTCGGTTCGATCGAGCGCTTCTTCGGCGTGCTCACCGAGCACTACGCCGGTGCCTTCCCGGCCTGGCTCGCGCCGGTGCAGGTCGTCGGCATCCCGGTCGCGGAGAACTTCGCCCCGCACCTGGACGCGGTGATCGAGCGGCTGCGGGACGGGGGCGTGCGCGCCCAGGTCGACCGCAGCGACGACCGGATGCAGAAGAAGATCTTCAACCAGACCGCGCAGAAGGTGCCGTTCATGCTGCTGGCGGGCGCGCGCGACGTGGAGGCGGGCGCGGTCAGCTTCCGGTTCCGCGACGGCAGCCAGGTCAACGGCGTGCCGGTCGACGACGCGGTGGCCACCATCCTGAGCTGGATCGCCCGCCGGGAGAACACCTCGCCCACCGCGGACGGGTTCGAGGTCGTCGGCGCGGCGAAGGCGTCCTCATGAGTGAGAGCATCGCCTCGGAGGCCGGGTCGATCGTCGACGCGGGCGCCGGTCAGCCCGACCGGTTGCAGCGGCTGTGGACGCCGTACCGGATGTCCTACATCACCGGCGAGATCAAGCCCAAGGACGCCACCGGTCACCCGTTCACCGACATCCCGAAGATGTCGGACGAGGACGGGTTGATCATCGCGCGTGGCGAACAGGTCTACGCGGTGCTCAACTTGTACCCGTACAACCCAGGGCACATGATGGTGGTGCCGTACCGCCGGGTCGCCGACCTGGAGGATCTGACGCCCGCCGAGAGCGCGGAGCTGATGGCCTTCACGCAGCGGGCCATCCGGGTGATGAAGCGGGTCTCGCGGCCCGCCGGATTCAATGTCGGGCTCAATCTCGGCGGCGTGGCCGGTGGTTCGCTGGCCGACCACCTGCACCAGCACATCGTGCCGCGCTGGGGTGGGGATGCGAACTTCATCACCGTGGTCGGCGGGGTGAAGGTGATGCCTCAGCTGTTGCGCGAGACGCGGCAGCTGCTGGCGGAGGCGTGGGAGGAATAACAACCGTGCTCAGCTTCTTCGGCCGCCAGACGTTTGCGAAAGCGACTGCGCCGCTGGGCAAAGCGCTCGTCGGTACCGGGCTCACCCCGGACGCGATGACACTGATCGGTACCACCGTGACGATCGCGGCCGCGGTGACCCTGTTCCCCACCGGGCACCTGTTCTGGGGCACGATGGTCATCTGGCTGTTCGTCATGTTCGACATGCTGGACGGGGCGATGGCCCGGGCCCGCGGCGGCGGCACGAAGTACGGCGCGGTGCTCGACGCCACCTGCGACCGGGTCGCCGACGGCGCGATCTTCGGCGGTCTGGCCTGGTGGGCGGTGTACCACGAGCAGAGCAAGGAGCTGTTCGCGGCGACGCTGATCGTGCTGGTCACCTCGCAGGTGATCTCGTACGCGAAGGCGCGCGCCGAGGCCAGTGGCCTGTCCGCCGACGGCGGGCTGATCGAGCGGCCGGACCGGCTGGTCATCGTGCTGGTCGGCGCCGGGCTCACCGGCATCGGCGGGCACTGGGGCATCGAATGGCTCACCTGGGCCGTCTACGTGGCCATGTGGATCCTGGTGGTGGCCAGCGTCATCACCGTGTTCCAGCGGGTGCTCGCGGTGCGTAACTCGCCAGGCGCGCGGACCGTCATCCCGCCCACCCCGCAGCCCGGCGCGACCGGAGGTGCGGCGTCGTGACCCTCGCCGAGCGGGTGAGTGACCTGGGCTATGCCGCCGGGTGGCGCGTGGTGCGGTCGGCGCCGGAACCCCTGGTGCGCAAGGTGTTCGACCTCGGCGCCGATCGGGCGGTGAAGAACGGCGGACCGGAGCAGTTGCGGCGCAACCTCGCCCGCGTGCTCGGCGTACGTCCCGACGAGGTGCCCGCTGACCTGATGCGCGCCAGCATGCGCTCCTACGCCAGGTATTGGCGCGAGGCGTTCCGGCTGCCCAGCATGGACCACAGCACCATCGACTATTACGTCGACGGCCTGGAACACCTCGACGCGGCCCTGGAACGGGGCCGCGGCGTCATCTTCGTGCTGCCGCACTCGGGCAACTGGGATATGGCCGGGGTGTGGCTGGTGCAGCACTACGACACCTTCACCACGGTGGCCGAACGGTTGAAGCCGGAGTCGCTGTTCGAGCGCTTCGTCGCCTATCGGGAGAGCCTGGGCTTCGAGGTGTTCCCGCTGACCGGTGGTGAGCAGCCGCCGTTCGGGCAGCTCGCGGACCGGCTGCGGCAGAACCGGATCGTCTGCCTGATGGGCGAGCGCGACCTCACCGGCAAGGGTGTGCCGGTCGACTTCTTCGGCGAACGCACCTGGATGCCCGCCGGCGCCGCCAAGCTGGCCATCGAGACCGGCGCCGCGCTGATGCCGGTGCACGGGTGGTTCACCGTCGAGGCCGACGGCACCGAGAACTGGGGACTGAAAACCGAAGCGCCACTGGATGTCTCCGTGGGCGTCGCGGCCGCCACCCAGGCGCTGGCCGACCGGTTCGCGGCCAATATCGCCGAGCATCCCGCCGACTGGCACATGCTGCAACCGCTGTGGGAAGCCGATCTGTCGCCCGAGCGACGGGCCCGCATCGCCGCCGCGCAGACAGGGGGAGCGCGGTGAAGATCGGCATGGTGTGCCCGTACTCGTTCGACGTTCCCGGCGGGGTGCAGGCCCATGTGGTCGAGCTGGCCCGGGTCTTCCTCGAACGCGGACACAAGGTGAGCGTGCTCGCGCCCGCCTCCGACGACACCCCGCTGCCCGATTTCGTGGTGTCGGCGGGCCGCGCGGTGGCGATTCCGTACAACGGGTCGGTGGCGCGGCTGTCGTTCGGGCCGATGGCCTACACCCGGATCCGGCGCTGGATCGACAGCAACGACTTCGACGTGCTGCACATCCACGAGCCCAACGCGCCGAGCCTGTCGATGCTCGCGCTCAAGATCGCCGAGGGCCCGATCGTCGCGACCTTCCACACCTCGACCACGAAATCGCTGGTACTGAGCACTTTTCAGGGCGTGCTGCGGCCGTACCACGAGAAGATCAACGGCCGCATCGCTGTCTCCGAGCTGGCCAGGCGCTGGCAGGTCGAGGCGCTCGGCTCGGACGCGGTGGAGATCCCCAACGGTGTCGACGTCTCGGCGTTCGCCCGCGGCCCGCTGCTCGACGGCTATCCGCGCGCGGGTGCGACGGTGCTGTTCCTCGGCCGCTTCGACGAGCCGCGCAAGGGCATGGACGTGCTGCTCGGCGCGCTGCCCACCCTGATCGACCGGCATCCCGACGTGCAGATCCTCATCGTCGGGCGCGGCGACGAGGACCGGCTGCGCCGCGAGGCGGGCGAGCACGCCGGGCACCTGCGCTTCCTCGGCCAGGTCTCCGACGCGGAGAAGGCCGCGGCGATGCGCAGTGCCGATGTCTACGTCGCGCCGAATCTGGGTGGGGAGAGCTTCGGCATCATCCTGATCGAGGCGATGGCCGCGGGCACCCCGGTGGTGGCCAGTGAGCTCGACGCCTTCCGCCGGGTGCTGCGCGACGGGACCGCGGGCCTGCTCACCCCCGTCGGTGACTCGGCCGCCCTGGCCACCGCGATCGACACCGTCCTCACCGACGACGAGACCAGGCAGCGACTGGTGCGCACGGCGACCCAGGTGGTCGCCGCCTACGACTGGCCGGTGGTGGCCGAGCAGATCCTGCGGGTCTACGAGACCGTCACGGTCGGCGATCTCCGCGTGCGGGCCGCCGGATGATCACCTTCTCCGCGACCTCGGTCCTCGTTCTCGGGCTGATCGCCGTCCTCGTCCTCGCGCTCGGTGTCTGGGCGTACTCCACGGCCAACCGGCTCGACCGGCTGCACGTGCGCTCGGACCAGTCCTGGCAGGCGCTCGACGCGGCGCTGGCCCGGCGCGCGGTGGTGGCGCGCGCGGTGGCGATGGCGATCGCCGGGCCGGTGAGCACCGACTCGCGGCGCGGTGAGCGGGCCGCCCAGCTCGCCGCCCTGGCCGATCGCGCGGAGCGGGCCGATCGCGGTGACCGCGAGACCGTCGAGAACCAGCTCTCCGCCGCGCTGAGCCTGGTCGACATCGACCAGCTGCGGCCGCAGCTGGTCGCCGAGCTCGCCGACGCCGAGGCGCGCGTGCTGATCGCGCGGCGTTTCCACAACGACGCCGTCCGCGACACCCTCGCGCTGCGCACCCGGCGGCCGGTGCGCGTGCTGCACCTGGGCGGTACCGCGCCGCTGCCGCACTACTTCGAGATCACCGAGCGGGCCACGCCCGCCGCGGCGA
Organism: Nocardia sp. NPDC050718; assembly: GCF_040654235.1. Lineage (NCBI taxonomy): Bacteria > Bacillati > Actinomycetota > Actinomycetes > Mycobacteriales > Nocardiaceae > Nocardia > Nocardia sp. NPDC050718. The sequence continues at coordinate 481,902 of NZ_JBFAHQ010000002.1, forward strand.
CCGGCCTGGACGTGAACACCACCCGCACCTCCGCCCGGGTGGTCTTGCTCGACGAGCAGGACCGGGTGCTGCTGCTGCGCGGCCACGATCCGATGCTGCCCGAGGTGGCGTTCTGGTTCACCGTCGGCGGCGGTGTCGAACCGGGGGAGAGCCTGCGCGACGCCGCGGTGCGCGAGCTGTACGAGGAGACCGGCCAGCGGGTCGATCCGGCCGCGCTGCGCGGTCCGCTGTGGCGCCGGGTCGCGGTGTTCCCGTTCAACGGTGAGCTGATCCGCTCCGAGGAACTGTTCTTCACGCTGCGCGCCCCGAGCTTCGAGTGGCGGCCTGCTGCCCTGAACGCGCTCGAGCGCCGCACCATCACCGACCACCGCTGGTGCACCCCCGCCGACATCCGCGCGCTCGACGATCAGGGTGAGGCGGTCTACCCCTACCACCTCGACGAACTTCTCACCGAAGCCGCCGCGGTGGCTTCGGACGACACCGAACACGTCGTACGCTCGATCCGCTGACCCGATCGGGCGTCCCGGAGCGAGGCGACCGGTGCGGATCCGCTCGCGATGGCCGGAGCGTGTGCTCGTGCAGACCAGCGCGGTCCGCAAAACAACTGGCGCGGACGATGTTCCCGCGCATACGGTGGGCGGGTGAATTCTCCGGAGGCATCCAGAAGGTAGCCGTCCGGCCCTCGGGCCGGATGGCGTCGCGTGAACGAGCTCCCTCGGTCCGATGACCGGGGTGAGGTGTCGTTTCGCGATGCCGGATGATCCTCGATTCCTCGCGGCGGGCCGTGCTCCGCCCGTGCCGCGTCCTCTCGGACACCGCGCGTGCGGTGTCCCGATCTCCGGAGAGCTGATCAACCATGCCCATCGGGGTTTTCGTGCTCGCTGTCGCGGTATTCGCGCAGGGCACATCGGAATTCATGATGTCGGGGCTGCTGGCGCGGACCGCCGCCGACCTCGGCGTCTCGCTCGGGACCGTCGGGTTGCTGACCGCGGTGTACGCGGTCGGCATGGTGCTCGGCGCGCCGACGATGGCCCTCACCGCGGGCCGGTGGCCGCTGCGACGTTCGGCGACAACGTTTCTGGCGGTGTTCTGCCTCGCGCACGTCGTCGGCGCGCTGGCCGGCGACATCCCGGTGCTGGTCGCGACACGGGTCGTCGCCGCGGTCGCCAACGCCGGATTCCTGGCGATCGTGCTGGCCGCGCTGCCGACGCTGGTCGGGCCCGCGCTGATCGGGCGGGCGACCTCCGTGGTCGTGTCGGGCGTGACGGTGGCCTGCGTCGCCGGGGTTCCGGCGGGCACCGTGCTCGGTCAGCTGTGGGGGTGGCGTTCGGCCTTCTGGGCGGTCGCGCTGGTGAGCGCGGTGGTGCTCGTCCCGGTGGCGCTGCTGCTGCCGCGGGCCGCCGACGCCACCGCCGGCACCTCGGTCCGAGCCGAGTGGGCGGTCCTCGGCGTGCGTCCGGTGCGGGTCGCGGCGGTCGCCGGGATCCTGGTCAACGCCGCGACCTTCGCGGGGTTCACCTACCTCGGCACCATCACCGCCGCGGTCGCCGGGGCGGACAGCGGCTGGGTGCCCGCGGCCCTGGCGGTGTTCGGTCTCGGCTCGTTCGCCGGGGTGACCCTCACCGGCCGGTTCAGCGACCGGTTCGGCCCGTCGATCATCACCGTCGGCACGGCCGGACTCGTCGCGGTCTGGGCACTCGCGGCCCTGACCGCGCGGACGACGGCGGGCGTGGCGGTCATGACGTTCGTCACCGGCGCGGCCGCGTTCGGCGTCGGGTCGGCGTTGATCGCGACCATCGTGCGGACCGCGGCGAGCTCCGCGCCACGCCTCGCGGGCGCGCTGGCGACCACCGCGCTGAACATCGGCGCGATCCTGGGTCCGGTGGCCGCCGGGGTGGTGGTCGATCGGGTGGGCGACCCGGTCGCGGCCCTGTGGTGCGGGGCCGCGGCGGCCGCGGGCGCGGCGCTGATCGTGCTCGCCGACCGGTTCGGGCGCCGCCCGGCGCCGACCGTGGAAACGGCCGACGCGTGCTGAGCGGCGGGCCACCGGAGCAGGCCAGCGACGGGTGGCGACGGCATCGCCGCTGGTCGCGGCAAGGCCAGTGGACCTCAACTGGCTATGAAGGCCGAATTGGGACGGTTCTAGAATCGACGGTGTCCATACCGAGCGACCTGATTGGCGCACATGACACAGGAGACAGCCGTGACTACGCCTGAGACCACCACCACCGTCGGCACCGCCCGCGTGAAGCGCGGCATGGCCGAGATGCTCAAGGGCGGCGTGATCATGGACGTGGTCACCCCGGACCAGGCCAAGATCGCCGAAGACGCCGGCGCGGTGGCCGTCATGGCGCTCGAGCGGGTCCCGGCCGACATCCGCGCCCAGGGTGGCGTCTCCCGGATGAGCGACCCGGACATGATCGACGGCATCATCTCCGCCGTGTCCATCCCGGTGATGGCCAAGGCCCGCATCGGCCACTTCGTGGAGGCACAGATCCTGCAGAGCCTCGGCGTCGACTACATCGACGAGTCCGAGGTGCTCACCCCCGCCGACTACGCCAACCACATCGACAAGTGGAACTTCACCGTCCCCTTCGTCTGTGGCGCCACCAACCTGGGTGAGGCCCTGCGCCGCATCACCGAGGGCGCGGCCATGATCCGCTCCAAGGGCGAGGCGGGCACCGGCGACGTGTCCAACGCGACCACCCACATGCGCACCATCCGCGCCGAGATCCGCCGCCTGACCTCGCTGTCGGAGGACGAGCTGTTCGTCGCCGCCAAGGAACTGCAGGCCCCATACGAGCTGGTCCGCGAGGTCGCCCAGACCGGCAAGCTGCCGGTCGTCATGTTCACCGCCGGTGGCATCGCCACCCCGGCCGACGCCGCGATGATGATGCAGCTCGGCGCCGAGGGCGTGTTCGTCGGCTCCGGCATCTTCAAGTCGGGCAACCCCGAGCAGCGCGCCGCCGCCATCGTGAAGGCCACCACCTTCTACGACGACCCGGACGTGCTGGCCAAGGTCTCCCGCGGCCTGGGCGAGGCCATGGTCGGCATCAACGTCGAGGAGATCCCGCAGCCGCACCGCCTCGCCGAGCGCGGCTGGTGAACTGAGGCCGATCCGGCCTCGAAATCTTCGGTACCGACGGGCGTCGTGCGCGAGCACGGCGCCCGCCGTCGTCGGCCTGAGGCCCGAAGTGCTGCCGTGTGGACATACCGTACAGTCGGTCCGTGACCGCGCTCGACTTCTTCTTGCTGGTCGTCGCGGGATTCTTCACCGGTCTGGTGGGGTTCGTCACCGGGATGGCCTCGATCGTCTCCTACCCGGCCCTGCTGGCCGCCGGGTTGCCGCCCGTCGCCGCCAATGTCACCAATACGGTCGCGATGGTGGCCGTCGGGGTCGGGGCGACGGCCAATTCCGGGCGCGAACTCGTCGATCGTGGACCGACCCTGGTGCGCTGGGCGGTGCTCTCGGCGATCGGCGGGCTGCTGGGCGCGCTGGCCTTGTTGGTGGCACCCGACGGCGCGTTCGAGGTGGTGGTGCCGTTCCTGGTCGCGATCGCCTCGATCGCCCTGCTGGTGCAGCCGCTGGTGCGCCGTCACGTCGGTGAGCTGAGCGCGCCCTGGATCGTGCCGCTCGGGATCCTGTTGATCTCCACCTACGGCGGCTATTTCGGCGCGGGCGCCGGGGTCATCTATCTGTCGATGATGCTGCTGTGCACCTCCGAATCGCTCTGGAGCGCTTCGGTTCTGAAGAGTTTCCTGCTCGGCATCGCCAACCTGGTCGCCGCGGTCGGCTTCGCCGCCTTCGGTCCGGTGCACTGGGGCGCGGCGCTCGCGCTGGCGCTGGGTGCCCTCGCGGGCGGCTGGTGCGGTCCGCCGGTGGTGAAGGTGATCCCGCCGACGCTGCTGCGGGTGACCGTCGGCGTCCTCGGCCTCGGTCTGGCCGTCTACCTGGCCCGCTGACGTCGGTAGGGTCGGGGGAATGGAGCTTCGGCAGTTGCGGTATTTCGTGGTGCTCGCCGAAGAGCTGCACTTCCGGCGCGCGGCCGAGCGTCTGTTCATCACGACGCCCACGCTGAGTCAGCAGATCCGGGTGCTCGAACGCGAACTCGGCGGTCCGCTGCTGGTGCGTGAGCCACGGGTGGAGCTCACCGCGGCGGGAGAGACCCTGGTGCGCACCGGCCGCGCCGTCCTGTCGGCCGCGGAGACGGCGGTGCGCGAGACCCGGCGCGCGAGTACCGGCGGTGCCCAGGTGGTGCGGTTCGGCCTGCTCAACGGTGCGCCTGCCTGGCTGCCCGCGCGGTTCGAAGCGCTCGCCGGTGCGATCGGCGCGCGCCTGGTCCTCACCGGTGGCACCACCGCCGATCAGCTGCGCATGCTCGCGGCCGACGAGGTGGACCTCGCGCTGGTCCGCGGGCCGCTCGAGATTCCCGAACAGTTCACCGCCCGGCCGATCGCCAGTGAGGGACTCGGCGTCGTGATGTCCGCGCGGCATCCCCTCGCCGGGCACGCCGAGATCACCCCCGAGTTGCTCGACGACCACGAACTGGTGCTCTTCGCCCGCGACTCCGCGCCCGGCCTGCATCGCGCGCTGCTCGCCGAACTGGCCGCACGCGGTGCCCGAATCCGGTTGAGCGACAGCGCGATGGGACACGCGCAGCTGCTCGCGGTCCTCCCGCATCGCACCGATCTGGTCGGCCTGAGCTCTGATCGGGTCCGCGACCATCCCGGTCTCGCGTGGCGCCCGCTGCGCGACGGCCCGATCCCCGTCGACTATGTGGCGGTATGGCGGGCCGCGAGCGGGCATCCGATCCACGCCGCGGTGGCCGAGACGACCGCGGCGGGCCGGTGGCGTGCGCCGATGTGACGGCCGGTTCTCGTTCGCCCGCAGGTGATCTTCGGGGTGCGTAGCCTGGAGACGGTGCACCACTCGGATGTTGAAATCGCAGTTCACGCAACACAAGTCGCTTCGGGAGTGATCCGGTCCGCGTTCCACGCGCCGCTCACCCGGTACGCCAAGGAGGGTGACGATTTCGCCACCCAGGCAGACCTCGCCGCCGAACAGGCCATTCTCGATGTTCTCGCGACCGCCTGTCCGGGTGATCGCTTTCTCGCCGAGGAATCGGGGGTGACCGGCGCGGCCCGCAGCGACCGCACCTGGCTCGTCGACCCCCTGTGCGGGACACGGAATTTCGCGGTCGGCACGGAGTTCGTCGCGGTGAACGTCGCGCTGCGGACCGGCGCCGCCATCGGGGTCGCCGCCGTCGCCGATCCGTTCGCCGACGAGGTGTTCTGGACGGCGGGCCACGGCGCCTACCTACGCAGCGACGGCGCGGATCAACCGCTCCTACCCCGGGCCGACAGCCGGCTCGTCGATGTCGATCTGGATCACGACTTCCCCTGGTCGAGTCCCGCGCGCCTGTTCGACGCCCCCGGTTTCGCCGGGGAGTTCCACGCGCGCGTGCTGTCGACCTCACTGGCCCTGGCCTGGGTGGCGGCCGGTCGCCGGGCCGCGTACGTCACCGGCGGAGATCTGCGCGACAGCGTGCATTTCGCCGCCGCCATCGCGGTGTGTGAGGCCGCGGGCTGCACCGTCACCAATCTGGCGGGTGGGCCGCTGCACACCGCGCCGCACGGGCTGATCGCGGCCGCCGACGCGTCGACCGGTGCCCGGCTGGTCGCCGCGGTCGCCGCGCTGCGCTGACCGTCGCGGGCACGAGCGCATCGTGCGATAGGCGGTGCGCTCGTGGCCCGTGAGCTGGGCTGTTAGGGATCGGCGAACGCCGGTTCGGCTGCCGGACATGGAGTTTCGCCCTGCCTCGGTGCTGAGCTTGGTCCATGAGTGAGAACAGCACAGTGATCATCGGCGGCGGCTCGGGCATGGGTCTGGCCCTGGCGCATCGGCTGCTCGCCGACGGCGCCGAGGTGACCATCGCGGGCCGGTCGGCGGATCGGCTCGCGAGGGCGGCGCGGGAACTCGACCAGCACCCCGGCACCCTGCGCACGGTCGTCGCCGACATCACCGGGGAGGCCGACATCGCCCGCCTGTTCGGTGCGACCGGCACCGTCGACCACGTCGTCGTCACCGCCGCCGACATGACCGGCGCCTACCAGCCGATCACCGACTTCGACACCGACGTCGCGGCGAAAGTGGTGGCGGCCAAGATGATCGGCCCCGCTCTCGTCGCCAAACACGCCAGGGTCGCCGACGGCGGCTCGATCACGGTCACCTCCGGTATCGCCGCCTACCGGCCCGCCCCCGGCGGATCCCTGGTCGCCATGGTCAACGCCGCGCTCGCGGGCTTGGTCGCCGCGCTCGCGGTGGAACTCGCTCCCTTGCGCGTCAACGCCGTGTCGCCCGGCTGGGTGGACACGCCGATCTGGAATGCCTTCGCCCCCGCCGACAAAGCCGAACGCCACCGCGCCATGGCAGCCCGCCTCCCCGCCGGCCGACTCGGCACGCCCGCCGACCTCGCCGAGGCCTTCCTCGCGGTCCAGCGCAACCCGTTTGTCACCGGCACGGTCCTGCACGTCGACGGTGGCCACCGTCTGGTGTGATGTCGTGCGCCCGGCCACCTCTCACAGACCACCGTTGCCGGGTTCTCAGAGTTTCCACACCATCGCTGGGTAGCGTCCGGGCCGTGGCATCGAGGCCTGCGTCGTGTGGCGCGGGTCCGTGCCGTCGCCCGGAGGGCGAAGACGCCTGACCCGAACGTAAGGACGAGTGGATGAAGTTTGGTAAGACCGGACGTATCGCTATCGCAGGTCTGGCCGTGGTCGCGGCTCTCGGGCTGAGCGCGTGCAGCGACGACAAGGGTGACAAGCCCGCCGCGAAGACCACCACCAGCGCCAAGGCCCCGGCCACGAACGCCGCGAACCTGCCGCCCGTGCCGACGGTTCCGCAGCTGAGCGAGCAGCTCACCACTGCGCTGGATCCCGCCGTCCCGAACGAGCAGAAGATCGACTTCGTGCAGGGTGTCTCCGCCGATCCGGAGCTGCCGAACCGTTTGGCCCAGGCGGCCAAGGACGCCAATGTGGCTGTGCAGGTCACCGAGGTGACCTCGTTCGGTGACAGTGTGAACGCGAAGGCGAACTTCACGGTGAACGGTCAGACCAATGTGGTCGATGTGCCGTTCGTCGCCGAGGACGGCAAGTGGAAGGTCCAGAAGGCCTGGGCGTGCACCATGCTGACCAACCTGGGGCAGCAGTCGGTCGCCTGCGCCTGATCCCGTGACCCGAGAGCCCCGGCCGGTGTATCGGCCGGGGCTCTCGGCTGTCCGGTCGAGAGTGGGTCATGGGCCGATGCGCAGGGCCGCCCGGTCCGGATGGTCCCAGCGCAGTGTCCAGGTGGCGGTCTCGGGGTGTTCGGCGGCGTGCTCGCGCAGGGCGGGCAGCGTCCACCGCTCCGTGGGCGGGGTGCGGCGCAGCGCGGCCTGGTCGCTCAGCTCGAGGCGCACGGTGAGGTCGAAATCCAGGCCGCGACCCAGCAGCATCGGCCCGGCGAGCACCAGGACCAGATCGGCGGGCGCCGGGCGGATCGACGCCCTGGCCGACCGGTCCCGCGCCTCGTCCCAGAGCGCGGGCAACCAGCGCCCGGCGGTCCGGACCGCGTCGAGGATCTCGCGGCGCACCGCGTCGTAGTCGAACCAGGCTGTGCGATAAGACCATTCGTCGTCGCGGCCGTACTCCATCCGCAGCGAGGCCGGGCGGACGAAATCGTGCAGCGCGACCACCTCGGCCGACCGTCCCCGCCCGGTGAGCGTGTCGGCGATCCGGCGGGCCAGCTCGACCGGCGCGGCCGCGTCGGCACCGTCGACGGCGAGCACCCGTCGTCCCGGCAAGGCTGCCAGCCGGTCGGCGACGAGCCCCGCCACCGCAGCGGGGGAGATGGGCGTGAACGTCGGCACCGCACTATCACAGCAAATTCCGGGGCACACTGCCGAGCCGGACAGACCAGACAGTCGGCGACGGGATAATCTCGAGCGCATGGCGACTATCGAAGAGGCGCTCGAGATCGAGCAGCTGGAACGGGACATCTTCCGTGGTGCGGCCACCGAATCCCAGCTGACGCGCACCTTCGGCGGCCAGGTCGCGGGCCGGGCACTGGTCTCGGCGGTGCGCACCGTCGACCCCGCCTTCCAGGTGCACTCGCTGCACGGCTACTTCCTGCGACCGGGCAATCCGGAGGAACCCACCGTCTACCTGGTGGAGCGCATCCGCGACGGCCGGTCCTTCTGCACTCGCCGGGTCACCGGCGTGCAGGACGGCCAGGCGATCTTCACGATGTCGGCCTCGTTCCACCGCGGCGACGAGGGGCCCGAGCATCAGGACGTGATGCCCGCGGTCGAAGGGCCGGACCTGCTGCCCGACGCCAGCGTCACCATGAGCCCCGAGCGGCTCTGGGCGATGCGCGAGTGGGAGCACTGGGACATCCGTACCGTCCCGTCGGATCAGGTCACCCAGCGGGAGGGCTTCGTCTCCCAGCAGCAGGTGTGGTTCCGGTACCGCCACAAGCTGCCCGACGACCCGCTGTTCCACGTCTGCACCCTCGCCTACATGAGCGATATGACGCTGCTCGGTTCGTCCAAGGTGGCCCACCCCGGTGAGCCGACCCAGGACGCCTCGCTCGACCACGCGATGTGGTTCCTGCGCCCGTTCCGCGCCGACGAATGGCTGCTCTACGACCAGTCCTCGCCCTCGGCGGGGTTCGGTCGCGCGCTGACCGGCGGCCGGATCTGGGACCGCGAGGGCAACCTCGTCGCCGCGGTCGTCCAGGAGGGCCTGATCCGGACGCCGCGCCACAAGTAGGCCGGGCCTCAGCTCACCTGGACGCGCAGGTGGCACACCACGGTGTCGGGCATCTTGCGCAGGACGCGTTCGAGCTCGTCGCTGCGATGGCTCGGCAGGACACGCGCCCAGCCCGAGGGCGGGTCGATCTCCGCGATGACGACCACCTTGCGTCGGCCCGCGAAATGCGCACGGACGTAGGCGGCGACGGGTCCGCCGACGGTCGCGTCGCTGTCCTCGAGCATGACCAGGTGGACTTCGGGATGCCACGCTTCCCACGCCTCGGCGAACGCTGTCGCCGACTCGCCGGGCAGGCAGACGTGCACCGCGGTGACGTCGTCCCCGATCGACATGGCCGCCGACAGCGCCTCCCGGCTCAGCTCGCAGACCTCCGCGATCGGCACGATGATGGCGGTGCCGGTGCGGCGCGGTGGCGCGGGCGGGACGCCGACGATGCCGCGGGAATGTCCGATCCTGGTGTAGGCGTTGCGGATTCGCTCCATCCCGACCATGAGCGCGGGCAGGACCAGCACGATCAGCCAGGCACCTTCGGCGAACTTCATCGCGGTGGTGACGATCGCGGCGACGAAGGTCAGCACGGCGCCGAAGCCGTTGAGCGCGATCCGCCACCGCCAGCCTTCGCTCCTGGCCTGCCACCAGTGCCGGACCATGCCGGTCTGCGCGATGGTGAAACCGACGAACACGCCGATAGCGAACAACGGGACCAGGACGTTCATCTTGCCCGCGGCCGCCACCAGCAGCACCGCGGCGCTCACACCGAGGGTCAGCACGCCGTAGCGATACACCTGGCGCGGGGTCGCGACGGCGAAGCGGTGCGGCAGACAGTTGTCGTCGGCGAGCAGCCGGGTCAGCGTCGGCAGGCCGCCGTAGGAGGTGTTGGCCGCCAGCGCCAGCAGCACCACCGTCGCGAACTGCACGACGTAGTAGCCGACCCCGTGCCCCAGCGCCGCCTCGGTCAGCTGCGAGAGCACGGTGGTGCCCTCGATCGGCTGCAGCGAGAACTTCTCGATCAGGACCGCCAGTCCGATCAGCATCGTGCCGAGCAGCAGGCCCAGCGCGACCTCGGCCCGCTGCGCGCGCCGCACCCGGGGTTCCCGGAAGCTCGGCACCGCGTTCGCGATGGCCTCCACGCCGGTCAGCGCCGCGCACCCGCTCGAGAACGCCTTGAGCAGCAGCAGCACTCCGACGGTGTGGATATCGCTCACCGCCGCCGTCCCGCTGGTGACGGCGGCGGGTTCCGAGCGCAGCAACCCGCCGATGATCACCACGAAGATGCCCGCCACGAACACCGCCGTCGGCACCATGAACGCGCGGGCGCTCTCGGTGATGCCGAGGAGGTTCAGCGCGGTGATGCCGACCAGCACCGCCAGGCAGATCCAGATCGTGTAGTCGTGCAACGTGGGGAACGCCGAGGTCAGGGCCGCGACACCGGCGGCGATCGACACCGCCACGTTCAGCACGTAGTCCACGATCAGCGAGGCCGCCGCCAGCAGGCTGGAGCGGTGCCCGAGATGACGCTCGGCGACCGCGTAGGCGCCACCGCCGTTCGGGAACGCGGCGATGACCTGGCGATAGGAGGCGATGAGGACCGCCAGCAGGGCGGCGATGGCCAGCGTCACCGGCAGGGTCATCCCGAGGCCGAGACCGCCCGCGGTGGCCAGCACCAGGACGATCGCCTCGGGACCGTAGGAGACCGACGCCATCGCGTCCAGGGACAAACCGGCCAATCCGGTCGAGACCGTGAGCCCGCGACGGTGCGCGACGATCGGCGCTGGTCCGGAGCTCCTGCGTGGCAGAAGTGCAATCACGAACCGAGTGTCGACCCGATCCGGGCGAATGCACCCCGGCGTTGACGGAATGTTGACAAAGACCGTGAGCGGGCGCACACCGGCCCGCCTCGTAAGCTCAGCGCCTGTGAACGCATCCTCGCCTGCCGCCCGGCCGACCATCGGCGTCCTCGCGCTCCAGGGTGACGTGCGCGAACACGTTGCCGCGCTGGACCACTGTGGCGCCGACGCGGTGCTGGTGCGGCGCGAAGCCGAGCTGGCCGCCGTCGACGGACTGGTGCTGCCCGGCGGCGAGTCGACCGCCATCTCCAAGCTGCTGCAGGCCTTCGACCTGCTCGAGCCGCTGCGCGCCCGGCTGCGCGACGGGCTGCCCGCCTTCGGCTCCTGCGCGGGCATGATCCTGCTGGCCTCGGAGGTGCTCGACACCAGGGCCGACGCCCAGCACCTGTCCGGCATCGATATGACGGTGCGCCGCAACGCCTTCGGCCGTCAGGTCGACTCCTTCGAGACCGACCTCGATTTCGCCGGGCTCGACACGCCGGTGCGGGCCGTGTTCATCCGCGCCCCGTGGGTCGAGCGGGTCGGCGCGGGCGTCGAGGTACTGGCCCGGGTACCGCACGGTCCGGCGCAGGGTCGCATCGTCGCCGCCCGGCAGGGCAATGTCGTGGCGACCTCGTTCCACCCCGAGGTGACCGGCGATCTGCGGGTGCACGAACTGTTCGTCGACCTGGTTCGTTCGGCACGGTAACGCCCGCGGCCACTGCGCGCGCACGGTCCGAGTAGGCTGGATCGAGCTTGTCCGCCCGGGCAGACGCGCAACCGACCTGAAGGAAGTAGGGCATGAGCGGCCACTCCAAATGGGCCACCACCAAGCACAAGAAGGCGGGAATCGACGCCAAGCGCGGCAAACTCTTCGCCAAGCTGATCAAGAACATCGAGGTGGCGGCCCGCACTGGTGGTAGTGACCCTGCGGGTAACCCGACGCTGTACGACGCCATCCAGAAGGCGAAGAAGTCGTCGGTCCCCAACGACAACATCGAGCGCGCCCGCAAGCGCGGCGGCGGCGAGGAAGCCGGCGGCGCCGACTGGCAGACGATCATGTACGAGGGTTACGGCCCCAACGGCGTCGCCGTGCTGATCGAGTGCCTCACCGACAACCGCAACCGCGCCGCGGGCGAGGTCCGCGTCGCGATGACCCGCAACGGCGGCAACATGGCCGACCCGGGTTCGGTGGCGTACCTGTTCGGCCGCAAGGGCGTGGTGACCCTCGACAAGAACGGCCTGTCCGAGGACGACATCCTCGAGCACGTCCTCGACGCGGGCGCCGAAGAGGTCAACGACCTGGGTGAGTCCTTCGAGATCATCAGCGAGCCCGGCGATCTGATCGCCGTGCGCAGCGCCTTGCAGGCCGCGGGCATCGACTACGACTCGGCCGAGTCCGGCTTCCAGGCGTCGGTGTCGGTCGCGGTCGACGCCGAGGGTGCCCGCAAGGTGCTCAAGCTGGTCGACGCGCTCGAGGACAGCGACGACGTGCAGAACGTCTACACCAACGTCGACATCTCCGACGAGGTCGCCGCCGAGCTCGACGACGAGTAGCGACACGCGCACACACGCACCGCCCCGGCCGGGACTTCGGCCGGGGCGGTGCGTGTTTCGGGCTAGGACGCGCGCTCGGAGTAGTACGCCGCCATCGACGGGTAGTAGTCCGCGAACTTCGGGCGCTCGGTCTGCGTGCACGCGGCGACGAACATGTCCGCGTAGTACTCCCAGCCGGGACCGATCTGCGGGATCTCGGCCAGCTGGTACTCCGAGGTGAGGTGGTGGACCAGGCGCACGTCGGTGGCCGCGCCGGTGTCGAGCAGCGTCACCTCGAGCCGCCACACCCCGATCTGATCGGTCGAGGACAGGCCGAGGTGGATCGGCGGGGTGCAGTCGTCGATGTTCATGCCCGTCCACGGCTCGCCCTCCTCGAACCGCAGCTGTACCCGGATGGTGTTGCCGGTGCCCGCTTCGCCCTCCCAGGTGCCGTACCAGCCGGCGGTCAGGTGCGGATCGGTCAGTCGCGCCCACACCTCCTCGATCGGCAGGCCCAGCGACCGGGTGATCACCAGATCACGGCCGTCGGGTGTCGGCTGGAGTTCACCGGTGGGTGTGGGCATGCGCGGTTCTCCTCGGCTCGGGTGGAGCGACGATCTGCGACGGTGTCGACGGTACGCCGCGATATCCGCTGGTGTCGCGCTCGGCGCGGCGAGCACAATGGTCCGATGACCCGGATCGAGGCCGTACGCGGCGACATCACCGAACAGGCGGTCGACGCGGTGGTCAATGCCGCCAACTCCTCGCTGCTCGGCGGTGGCGGCGTCGACGGCGCGATCCACCGCAAGGGTGGGCCCGAGATCCTGTCCGCGTGCCGTGACCTGCGCGCCTCGCACTACGGGAAAGGCCTGGCGACCGGTCAGGCGGTCGCGACGACCGCGGGACGGCTGCCCGCGCGCTGGGTGATCCACACCGTCGGCCCGGTGTGGTCGGCCACCGAGGACCGCTCGGACCTGCTGGCCTCCTGCTATCGCGAATCCCTGCGCGTCGCCGCCGAACTGGGTGCCCGCACGGTCGCGTTCCCGGCCATCTCCACGGGCATCTTCGGCTGGCCGATGGACGACGGCGCCCGGATCGCCGTGGCGACCGTGCGCGCGGCCGACCCGGCCGTCGACGAGGTGCGGTTCGTCCTGTTCGACGATCGAGCGCTCGCCGTGTTCACCGCGGCGCTGAGCTGAGCGCTACCGGCGCGAACTGATCTCCCTGACCTCGCGCAGATGCTGTTCCATCGCGGCGGCCGCCGCCGGGCCGTCGTGGGCGTCGACCGCGCGCAGGATCTCGGTGTGCCCGTGCACCGAGATCCGGCGGCCCAGGGGAGTGCGGTGCGAGAGCACCCGGGTGTGCCTGGTCCACTCGGTGGTCATCGTGCACAGCGTCACCAGCAGCGGGTTCTGCGCCGAATGGGCCAGCAGCGTGTGGAATTCGATGTCGAGGGCCATCGATTCCTCCGGGCTCAGCGACTCGTCGGAGCGGTCGAGGACCGCGTGCAGGGACAGCAGATTCGATTCCAGCGCCCGCTGGGCGGCGAGCTGGGCGATGCGGGGTTCGACCAGATCGCGGAGCTCGGTCGCGTAGCCGAGTTCGGTGTCGAGGTCGGCGAGATTGTCGTGGAGTTCGGCCGCGCCGCGGGACGGGTCGGTGACGGTGCTGCCGCGCCCCTGCCTGCGGTCGACGAGCTTCTTGGACTCCAGTTCGAACATCGCCTCGCGCAACGAGGATCGGGAGACCTGGAGCGTGGCCGCCAGTTCCCGTTCCGGCGGCAGCCGATCGCCCGCGCGCAGCGCGCCGTCGATGATCAGCCGTTCCAGGTGCGCGGCCACCTCGGCGCCGACACTGCCGGTGCGGCGGCGGAGCGGGGGAATGGGCGCGACGCTCACGAACGGACTCCCTCACGAGGCTGATTTGGTCCGGCCAATCCTACTCGAGCCCCTGGATTTCGGCGCATATTGCGGCGGCGTAAAGCCTCTGTTACGCAAGTTTCGCCCGGTAGCAGGCGGTTTCATAGTGGCATACCGTTATCGAATCAGATGGTCGGACCAATGTTCGGCATCGGCTCGTTGACAGCGGAGGAACCACGTGACCGCAGTGGCAGGCGACCAGATCGCGGCAGCATTCCCGGTCCTGCAACAGGGCGCCGGACTCGCCCCCGGGGCCACCTACGTGCCCGCGGATCCGGCGCGGGTGCTGTGGGGCAGGCTCCCGAAGCGGGGAGACACCCCGGTGACGACCGTGGCGCCGGGCGCGACCGTCGTGATCGACACGATCAGCCACGAGGGCTTGCTCGACGACCAGGGCTCCGACCCGGCCGCCTACTTCGGCGGTCACGGCGTGGCCAGGGACCAGGTCCTCGACGACGCGGTCGAGGTGGTCGCGCGGCGGACCCGCGCGGCCGGGGCGGGGCCGCACATCGTCACCGGGCCGATCGCGGTCGACGGGGCTCGCCCCGGCGACCTGCTCGCGGTCCGGGTCGAGCACCTAGCGCTGCGCGCGCCCTACGGCGTCATCTCCACCCGGCACGGTCGCGGCATGCTGGCGGGCACCGCGTACGACGGGTCCTACGGCCAGTTCTGCACGGTGACCGGGGAGCCCGACGCGTGGTTCGGCGCCATGCCGATCGCGCCGGGCAGCGCGCACCAGGCGCGATTCCCGCTGGCGCCATTTCTCGGGATCATGGGTGTCGCCACCGACACCGCGGATTGGGCGCATTCGGTGCCGCCCGGTCCGCACGGCGGCAATATCGACGTCAAGCTGCTCACGCCCGGCGCCACCCTGTTCCTGCCGGTCCAGGTGCCCGACGCGCTGTTCTACGTCGGTGACCCGCATTTCGCGCAGGGCGACGGGGAAGTGGCGCTCACCGCGCTGGAAGCGCCGCTGCGGGCGACGGTGCGGCTGGACCTGATCCCGGCCGACCAGGTGGCCGATCTCGGCGTCGGCCCGTTCGCGGCGGGGCACGGCCTGGTGATCCCGACCGGGCTCGATCCCGATCTCGACACCGCGCTGTCGCGGTGCGTCGGCAACGCGGTCGACCTGCTGGGGGCGCTGTTCGAGACCGATCCGCGCCGCGCCTACCTCTACCTCAGCGCCGCCGCCGATTTCACCGTCTCGCAGGCGGTCGACCTGACCAGGGGCGTGCACGGCAAGATCCGGATCGCCGACTTCGCGCACACCGCGAAGACCGAGCTGGCCCGCTACGTCCTGGAGCGGGCCCGGTGACCGCACGAGTGCGCGACGCGGTGGACACCAAGGTGTGGCGTGAGGTCGGCGCGCCGCTGGTCCCCGCGACGGCCACCGGCCCACTGACCGGGCACTCCGTGGCGGTGAAGGATCTGTTCGCGGTGGCCGGGTATCCCCTCGGCGCCGGGGTCGCCGCCTACCTCGCCGAGCGCGCCCCCGAATCCCGGCACGCCACCATCGTGGCCGCACTCCTCGCGGCGGGCGCTGATCTCACCGGCATCGCCACCACCGACGAATTCGCCTACAGCATCACCGGCGGCAACGGCCGCACCGGAATGCCGGTGAATCCGGCCGCGCCACAGCGTGTTCCGGGCGGCTCGTCCAGCGGACCCGCGGTCGCGGTCGCCCGGGGCGAGGCGAGTATCGGGCTCGGCACCGACACCGCGGGCTCCATTCGGGTGCCCGGCGCGTACCAGGGACTCTGGGGAATCCGGACCACTCACGGCAGTCTCGACACCACCGGCCTGCTGCCGCTGGCCCCGTCGTTCGACACGATCGGCTGGCTCGCCCGCGACGCCGCCACCCTCGCCGCCGTCGCCGCGGCGGTGTATGCCGCGCGGCAGGCTCCGGCCGATCCAGGCCGCGCGGCTCCGGATGATCCGCCAGTCAGTGGAGCATGGGTCGCCGCAACGGATTTCGGCACACGGGCGGCGGGGCCCGGGTCGGCGGGCGCGACAGGCGGAAGCAGCGACGCACCCGAACTCGGCCCCGTCGCGCCCACGACCGCGCGTGCCCGGACTCGGACGGCGGCAGCGCCGCGGGTGCCGAGTGCTGTGCAGCGAACCGAGCCCGGGCGACTCGTCGTCGATCCGGCGTTGTGCGCCGCCGCGCCGTCGTCGGCCGAGCAGTGCCTGTGGGCCGCAGGCGAACTCGGTGCCGCACGGGTCGCTCTCGGCGCCGAGCTGGACCGCTGGTTCGGTGCCTTCCGGACCGTGCAGGCGCACGAGGCGTGGGCCGCGCACGGCGACTGGATCGTCGCCCATCCGGGCGCCCTCGAGCCCGAAGTGGCCGACCGGTTCGCCTGGGCGGCAACGGTCACCGATGAGGGCGCCGCTGCCGCACGGAATCTCGTGGCCCAGGCGTCGGCGCGGATCACCGATGTCGTGGGCGACGGGGTGCTGCTGCTGCCGACCACGGCCGGCCCGCCCCCGTATCGCGAGGCCGACGCTCGCACTCGCGATGCCGCGCGCACGGCCACCCTGCGCCTGACCTGTCTCGCCGCGATCGCGGGCTTGCCCGCGGTCACCCTGCCGCTACCGCGTCACGACGGGCTGCCCATCGGGTTGTGCCTGCTCGGCGCGGCCCACACCGACCACGCGCTGATCGGGCTGGCTGCCCGGTGCGCCTCGGCCCTCACCGGTTCCGCCTGACCACCCTTCGTACGACCCGCCACCTCGACGGCGTGGTCCCGGCATCGCGGGCGGCGGTGCCGGACACCCGATAGGAATCATCATGAAACATCCATCGCGACACGTCCTCTCGGCGTTGTTCACCGCACTGATGCTGGTCCTCGGCCTGACCGCGTGCATCGCCACGCCCGACGGCGGCGGCGACCCGGCCACGATCAAGATCGGCACCCTGCGCGGACAGCCCCACCTCTACGCGCCCTACTTCATGCAGCGGTTCGCGCCCGCGGGCACCACCTACGACATCGTGCTGTTCGAGAACTCACCCGACATCAAGAACGCGCTCGCCTCGGGCGCCATCGACTTCGGTGTCCTCGGCGCGCCGTCGATGCTGGCGGGGAGCGCGGCGGGCCAGGACGTGCGGATCGTGGCCTCGGCCGCCGACGGTGGGTCGGCGTTCGTCGGTAAACCCGAGATCGCCACACCGAATGACCTGCGCGGCAAGAAGATCGGCTTCCCGCCCGGCTCCTCCCAGGAGATCGTGCTGAAGCTGACGCTGCGCGCGCACGGCCTCGATCCGGCGACCGACGTCCAGCTGGTGAACCTGGCCTACTCGGACATGGCCAACGCCTACAAGTCCGGGCAGATCGACGCCTTCCTCAGCGCCGAGACCGCGCCGTCGATCGTCAAGCAGATCGGCGCGCACGCGATCGTCTCGCCCTACGACACCCCGATCGGCGGGGTGAACATCGTCTTCGGCACCCGGGGCGCGCTGATCGAGCAGGACCGCGACCGGGTCCAGCAGACCGTGCGCAGCTTCGTCCAGGCCATCGAGTTCATGAAGGGCGATCACCAGGCATGGGTCGACGGGCTCGTCAGCACCTTCGGCCTGGACCGCGCGATCGTCGAGACCGCGACCGGGAACGTCTGGCTGCGCTGGGAACTCGACGACGCCTACCGCGGCCGGGTCGGCGCGCTCGCCGAGCAGATGCGGGCCTTCGACCAGCTGGCCCGCACGCCGGACCTGACGAAGGTCTTCGACACCGGGTTCCTGACCGCGGCGGGCGTCGGACGATGACCGCGCTCGACGCGGCTCCCACCGATCGGCCGACCGCGCCGCCCGCCGCCGCGCCCGTCACGCGGCGCGCGGCGCGGGTGCCGGGCAGGGTGGTCGCCGTGCTGTGGGCGCTGCCGGTCCCGCTGCTGCTCGGACTGCTGTGGGATCGCGGTGTCGCGGGTGGCTGGACCCTGCCGTTCGGCATCCAGATGCGGTTCCTGCCCACGCCCTACGACGTGGCGCGGCGGCTGGCCGATCTCGCGGTCGGCGGCGTCATCGACGACACCTACAGCGGCACCCTCTGGCTGCACCTCTACGCCAGCACCCTGCGGGTCGTGCAGGGCTTCGCGCTGGCCGCCGCCGTCGCCATCCCGCTCGGGATCGTCATGGGCCGCTCCCGGCTGGTGTACCGGATGCTCGAACCGACCATCAACCTGGTGCGCCCGATCCCGGTCACCGCCTGGGCGCCGCTGTCGCTGCTGATCATCGGGTTCGGCGACCGCTCGACCATCTTCCTGGTGTTCCTGGCGGCGGTGTTCTCGATCCTGCTCAACACCATCGCGGGGGTCAGGGCGGTCCCGGAACGGTTGCTCGAGGCCGCCGCGATGCTGGGCACCCCGCCCGCGCACACGCTGTACAAGGTGGTGCTGCCCGCCGCGGTGCCGAGCATCGTCGCCGGACTGCGGATCGCGCTCGGGCTGTCCTGGGTGATCCTGGTCGTCGGTGAGACGGTCGGCATCCGGATCGGGCTGGGCGCCTTGATCACCCAGGCCAGGGAGCAATCGCGGACCGATCTGATCATCGCGGTGATGATCGTGATCGGGCTGGCCGGATTCCTCGCCGACCGGCTGCTGATGCTGCTGGTCCGGCTCCTCGCGGGGCGCAGGCCCCTGCTCCCGTGACCACGCAGACAGGACCGGTATGAAGATCTACTCCACCCGCCGTCGCCCGCATCGCCCGGCGCGGATCGTCGTCGACGGCCTCGGCAAGCGCTATCCGGGCGCACCCGGCTTCGCGGTCGACGGCGTCGAACTCGAGATCGCCGCAGGGGAATTCGTCTGTGTGGTCGGCGCGAGCGGCTGCGGCAAATCGACGCTGCTGCGCATTCTCGCCGGGTTCGAGGAGACCACCACCGGCGCCGTCACCGTCGGGGACGAACCGATCAGCGGACCCGGCCCGGAACGCGGGGTGGTCTTCCAGGACTACGGGCTGTTCCCGTGGCTGACCGTCGCCGAGAACATCGCTTACGGACCGAGGCAGGCCAGGATGACCCGCCCCGACATCCGCGAGATCACCGATCGCTGGCTCGACACCGTCGGCCTCACCCGGGTGCGGACCTCGTTCCCGCACCAGCTCTCCGGCGGCATGCAGCAGCGGGTCGCCATCGCCCGGGTGCTGGCCAACAGTCCCGCCGTGCTGCTGATGGACGAACCGTTCGGCGCGCTGGACGCGCTCACCCGCACCGAGATGCAGGCCGAGCTCAAGCGCATCCACCGCGAGACCGCGGTGACCGTCGTCTTCGTCACCCACGGCATCGACGAGGCGGTGTATCTGGCCGATCGCGTGGTGGTGATGGCGGGTGGCTCGGCGCACGGCAACGCCGGGCACGTGCGCGAGATCGTCGAGATCGACCTGCCCGCCGAACGCGACTCCACCACACCGGAATTCAACGCCTACAAGCGGCGCATCGACGCGCTGGTGCACCAGGGCAACCACGCACAGGTCTGATCGTCGGCCCGCGCTCGGTCCCGGACGACCGGGGCCGCGCGCCGCGGACCGCGCGTGCGGAGACGGCGGCGCGAGATCCGGTACCGGTCACCGCACCGGTACGGGGCGCAGGATCTCGGTGGTGCGCGTGGTGCGGGCGACGATGCGACCCGCTTTCACGACATAGCAGCGGTCGGGACGGTCGAGCAGGGCATCGGCGAGCCGGTGGGTCCCGAGGACGACGAGGTCGGCCTGAGCGCCGACCCGGATGCCGTGCCGGTCGCCGATGCCGAGCACCGCCGCCGCGTCGGCGGTGGCCATCGCCAGGACCCGGCGCAGGTCGTCGGCGCCGGCCAGGTGGCCGGTCTGGGCGAGGAACAGGCCGATATCGAGCAGGTCGGCGTTGCCGTAGGGCGTGAAGGCGTTGCGAATGTTGTTGGAGGAGTAAGCGGTCGAGACCCCGGCCGCCCAGAGCTCGCGCACCGGGGCGACCCCGCGTCGCACGGCCGTCTCGTCCGCGCGGCCACCCAGATGCATGTCGGTCGCGGGCAGCGGGACCACCGCGACCCCGGCCGCGGCCAAGCGCGCCATCGTGGCCCGCCGCTCACCGGGTGGGCGGCCGGCGAGCGAGGTGACGTGCCCGATCGCGACCCGGCCGCCGAGCCCGGCTCGCTCGGTGGCGGTGGCGATGTAGTCGGCCATGGCGAAGCGCGGATCGGTCGCGTCGTCGGCGAAATCGGCGTGGATGTCGACGGGGACACCGAATTCGGCGGCCAGCTCGAAGACCAGGTCGACATGGCGTTCGCAGCCGGCGACGTCGGCTTCGTTGTAGGAACACCCGCCGATCACGTCCGCGCCGCGCCGCAGCGCCGCGCGCAGCAGCTCGAGCGTGCCTGGCGCGCGCAGGATGCCCTCCTGCGGGAACGCCACGATCTGCAGATCGATCAGGCCGCGGTACTCCTCGCGCAGGTCGAGCAGTACGTCGACCCCGAGCAGTCCCACGATCGGGTCGACATCGGGATGCGCGCGGATCGCGGTGGTGCCGTGCACGATCGCCTGGTCGAGCACCCTGCGGGCCCGCGCCGCCACGTCGGCGGCGGTGAAACCACGCTTGAGCTCCCCGGTGATCGCGATGGCGCCGGCCAGGGTGCTGTCGGGCGCGGTGGCCTGCGTGTCCAGCAGCGCCTTGTCCAGGTGGACGTGCGGTTCGATCAAGCCGGGGATGACCACCCGTGCGGCGCAATCGATCTCGGTCGCCGCCAGGCATCGCAGATCGGTTTCGACGGCGGTGATGATCCCGTCGGAGACGGCGATGTCGACGAGTTCGGCGTCGTCGGCGACGCGGGCACGGCGCAGCACTAGATCGGCCACGAAAACCTCCTGGAACACGAGGGGACGTCTTTGTATACGACTCTCGTGTTTCCGGCGGAGGTGAGCGATGCTGCGGGTGTGTTACGCGTCCGCCGGGCGGTTGCGCAGTCGATAGGCGGAGTCGGCGTGCGCGATGTGCTCGGCGACCACCGCGCGGGCCCGCTCGGCGTCACCGGCCTCCAGCGCGGCGCAGATCTGTTCGTGCTCGTGCCAGGAGTCCTCGGCCCGGCGCGGCAGTTCGACCGCGTACACCCAGGCGATCTTCCAGCTGAGCTGGGTGATCAGCTGGGTCAGCAGCGCGCTGCCGGACGCCTCGGCCAGTACCTCGTGGAAGCGGCTGTTGAGCCGGGCCAGCTCGTCGAGCCTGCCGTCGCGCACCGCCTCCTGGCCCAGCGAGGTGAGTTCTTTGAGCCTGCCCAGCTGTTCGGGGCTGCGCCGGGTGGCCGCGCGGCTCGCGCACAGCGGCTCCAGCAGGGCGCGGATCTCGAGCAGATCGGCCGCCTCGGCCTCGGTCAGCTCGGCGACGAAGGTGCCCGCGTACGGCCGTGACGTGGCGAAACCCTCGGCTTCGAGGGTGCGCAGCGCTTCGCGCACCGGCACCCGGGAGACGCCGTAGCGCTCGGCCAGGGTGTCCTCGGTCAGGCGCTGGCCGGAGACGAAGTCGCCGCGGATGATGTCGTCGCGGATGGCCCGGCAGACCTGCTGCGGCGTCATCCGGCGCACGGTGCTGCTCACATCGCCTCCAGGGTCGATCGCGGGGGAGTGCCGCGCTGTTCGTCTACGATCCGCGGCCGATATCCCTCGAATCTACGGCATGGTGCCGCTCGACCGGCCGGTGGCGAGGCTCACCGGCGCTCACCGAGCCTCGTGATATTCGTTCGTATACGATCGTGCCACGCTCTTCGGAAAGGTAGTCATGGATCCCGTGCACATGGCCCTGCTGCTGGCCGCTGGTGTCGGGGCAGGTTTCTGCAACGCCATCGCCGGCGGCGGCAGTCTGCTGTCGTTTCCCGCCCTGCTGGCGTTCGGGCTGCCGCCGGTCACCGCGACCGTCACCAATGCCGTCGCGGTGTGGCCCGGCTACCTGGGCGGCGCCGCGGCCCTGCGCAAACGGACGGGGGAGTACCGGGAACTGCTGCCGCGCCTGGTGATCACCGGGACCGCGGGCGCGCTCGGCGGTGTCCTCGTGCTGCTCGCCGCACCGCCCGCGGTGTTCGCGGCGCTGGTGCCGTACCTGGTGCTCGGGGCCACCGCGCTGTTCGCGGCGCAGCCGTGGCTCTCGCGCAGACTGGCCGTGCGGCAATCGGATTCGCGGCTGCTGCTGTTCGCCGGGGTGTTCCTGGGCGGCGCGTACGGCGCCTACTTCAACGGCGGGATGGGGATCGTCCTGCTGACCGCGCTCGCGCTCGGCCTCGACGCCTCGGCGCAACTGCTCAACGGGCTCAAGAGCGTGCTCACCGTCGCGGTGTCCACCACCGCGATGATCGCGGTCGCGCTGTTCGGTCCCGTGCACTGGCTCGCCGTCGCCCTCCTGGCGCCCGCGTGTCTCGCTGGTGGCGTGCTCGGTGCGCGGTTCGCCGACCGCCTGCGGCCCACGGTGTTCCGTGGTGTCGTCATCGTCTTCGGTGCCGGTGCGGGCACCGCCATGTTGCTCACCGCCTGACCAGGGCGATCGTCCCCGAGGAGGACCCGAGATGACCGAACTGCTCCTGCGCGGCGGCAGGCCGTGGACCCCGGGCGCCCCGCCGATCCCGGCCGACGTGCATCTGCGCGACGGCCGGATCGCCGCCATCGGCGCCGGACTCGACGCGCCCGCCGCCGAGGTGATCGACCTCGACGGCGCGCTCGTGCTGCCCGGTCTGGTCGACACCCACTGCCACCTGGACAAGACCCTGTGGAGCGGGCCGTGGGTCCCGAACACGGGTGGCCGCACCCTGGCCGGGCGCATCGCCAACGGGGAGGGCCGCCGCGCCGAACTCGGTATCCCGAACGTCGACTACGCGGGAAACCTGCTCGCCGCCATGGTCGCCGCGGGTACGACCCACGTCCGCAGTCACGTCGACGTCGACCCCGAGATCGGGCTCACCGGTGTCGACGTGGTCCGGGCCGCCGCCGAACGGCACCGCGACCGCGTCGACGTGGAACTGGTCGCCTTCCCGCAGGGCGGCCTGCTCCGCCGCCCCGGCACCGCGAAACTCCTCGAGGCGGCGCTGGCCGACGGCGTCGAGGTCATCGGCGGGCTCGACCCTGCGGGCTACGACAACGACGCCGCGGGCCACCTCGACCTGATCTTCGGCCTGGCCGAGCGCTACGGCGCGAAGATCGACATCCACCTGCACGACGGTGGTTCCCTCGGCGCCTGGCAGTTCGGCCTGATCATCGAACGCACCCGCGCGCTCGGTCTCGCGGGGCGGGTCACCATCAGCCATGCCTACGCGATGGGCCAGCAGGAACCCGACGAGCAGCGGCGCATCGCCGACGAACTCGCCGCCGCCGGCGTCGCGATGGTGACCTGCGCGGTCGGCGAGGCGCCGGTGGTGCCGGTGCGGGTGCTGGCCGCGGCCGGGGCGACGCTGGCGCTGGGCAACGACGGCATCCGCGATCTGTGGACGCCCTACGGCGACGGCGACATGCTGCGCCGGATCGGCACCGTCGCCTACCGGGACCGCCTGGTCGCCGACGCGGAGATCGAGCTGGCGCTGCGGGCCGGAACCCACGGCGGCGCCCAGGTTCTCGGCCTCGCCGAGTACGGGCTCACGCCGGGCGCGCCCGCCGATCTGTGCGTCGTGGACGCGGCGACGCCCGCCGCCGCGGTCGTCGCGCTGCCCCCGCGCCGCCTGGTGCTCAAGCGGGGCCGGGTGGTCGCCGCGAACGGCACGTTGAGCGGCGAGGATTGATCGTATACGAAACAAGGGTGTAATCCGCCGGACCGCGATCGGCAACGACCGGTCACTAGAAATAGTCCATGAGCGCAACGGCTTCCACCGCGTCGCCCGCCGCCGACTCGTATACGAGAATCGACAGCGGCCTCGACCCCGAACCGGCCCTGGCCTTCGACGGCGTTTCCCTCGTCTTCGGTGACGGCACGCGGGCCCTGTCCGATATTGACCTGCGGGTCCGGCCCGGCGAGTTCGTCTCGCTGGTCGGCCCGTCCGGCTGCGGGAAATCGACCCTGCTGCGGCTGGCCGCCGGCTTCGAACAGCCGACCGCGGGCCGTGTCGCGGTCGGCACCCGCAGGCTGGGCTACGTCTTCCAGGAATCGACCCTGCTGGCCTGGCGCAGCGTCGCCGCCAATGTCGAATTGCCCGCCGAGCTGGCCGGTGTCGACCGGGCGACCCGGCGCGCGGACGCGCGGGACGCGATCGAGCGGGTCGGCCTGGCTGGCTTCGAGAAGCACAAGCCGGCGCAGCTGTCCGGCGGCATGCGGATGCGGGCCTCCATCGCCAGGGCGCTGACCCTGCGACCGGAGCTGTTCCTGTTCGACGAACCGTTCGGCGCCCTCGACGAGATCACCCGGCAGCGCCTCAACGAGGAGGTCGGCGCGCTGTTCCGGCGCGACGGCTTCGCCGGTGTCTTCGTCACGCACTCGGTCGGCGAGGCGGTGTTCATGTCGACCCGGGTGGTCGTCCTGACCGGCAGGCCGGGCCGGGTGGCTGCCGAGATCGCGGTGCCCTTCGACTTCCCGCGGCTGCCGCAGCTGCGCTACACCCCGGAGTTCGCGGCGATCTCGGCCGAGGTCTCGGCGGCGCTGCGCGGTGCCGAGCAGGAGACGGCCGCGTGACCGCCGTGGTGGTGCCCGGTGCCGGGCTCGATGTGGCGGCGCCGCGGGCCCGGCGCCGCTGGCCGTTCCGGATCTCCCCGATCCGGATCCTCGCCCCGATCGTGGTGTTCGTCGCGGTGCTGGCCTGCTGGTCGCTGGTGAGTCACGTCCTGCTCGACCCGCAGTCGCGGTTCCTGCTGCCCGCGCCGGAACAGGTCGTCGCCAAGGGCCTGCTCGACCCGGTCGCGCGGACCGCCATCCTGGCCGCGCTGTGGTCGACCGTGCAGGTGGCGCTGGTCGGGCTGGTCGTCGCGATCGCGCTCGGGGTGAGCTTCGCGGTGGTGATGAGTCAGGCGCGCTGGGCCGAGTACTCGCTGTATCCGTACGCGGTGGTGCTGCAGACGATTCCGATCCTCGCGGTGGTCCCGCTGTTCGGGTTCTGGTTCGGCTACGAGTTCTCCAGCCGGGTGATCGTGTGCGTCATGGTCTCGCTGTTCCCGGTCGTCACCAATACGCTGTTCGGCCTGAAATCGGTGGCGCCCGCCGAACACGACCTGTTCACCCTGCACGGGGCGAGCCGGTGGCAGCGGCTGCGGAAGCTGCAGTTGCCCACCGCGCTGCCCGCGATGATCTCCGGCTTCAAGATCTCCGGTGGCATGGCGATCATCGGGTCCATCGTCGCCGACTTCTTCTTCCGGCAGGGCGAACCCGGCATCGGCCGGATGATCGACGTCTACCGCCAGCAGCTGGCCACCGAGGAACTGCTCACCGCGCTGCTGCTGTCCTCGCTCGTCGGCCTGATCCTGTTCTGGCTCTTCGACTTCCTGGCCCGGCGCGTCGACCGCGCGCAGGGTCTGCGCCGCGACGCCTGACCCCGACTGTCCCACCCTCGTATTCGCTCGACCCCGAAGGAACCTCCGGTGCAGAAACATCTCCTCGCCACGGCCGTGCTGGCCGGCACCATCGCGCTGACCGCCTGTACCGGCACGACCTCGGTGCCCGCGCCGACCGGTCAGGGCGCGCTCGCCGGGGTCTGCCCGGCGACCGTCGTCATCCAGACCGACTGGTACGCCACCCCTGAGCGGGCGGCCGCCTACCAGCTGGTCGGGCCGAACGGCACCGTCGACGTGCAGAAGGGCGCCTACTCCGGTCCGCTCGGTGACACCGGCGTGAATGTCGAAGTGCGCCTGGGCGGTCCGTTCCTGGGCGGGCAGCCGGTCCCCGCCCAGATGTATCAGGACCAGAGCATCACCCTCGGCTTCGTCCCGACCGACGACGCGGTGCGCGCCGCCGCCAAGTTCCCGGTGACCGGGGTGTTCGCCTCCCTCGACGTGAACCCGCAGATCGTGCTGTTCGACCCGGCGACCTATCCGCAGGTGACCTCGTGGAAGGACGTGCCAGGCACCGGCGCGCCGGTGGTCTACAGCGAGGGCAAGCTGTTCATGGACTACCTGATCGCGCACGGCGACGTCTCCGCCGCCCAGGCCGACGCCTCCTTCGACGGCACGCCGAGCCGCTTCGTGGCCGAGCGGGGCAAGGCGATGCAGCAGGGGTACGTCTCCAACGAGCCCTATCGCTGGGAGCACGACGTGAAGGGCTGGCTCAAGCCGGTGAAATCGCTGCTGGTGCACGAATCCGGCTACGAGATCTACCCGCACGCCTGGTCGGTGCGCAGCGGCGAGCTGGACGCGCTGGCGCCGTGCCTGAGCAAGCT
The DNA here is from genome assembly GCF_040654235.1 of Nocardia sp. NPDC050718. NCBI lineage: Bacteria > Bacillati > Actinomycetota > Actinomycetes > Mycobacteriales > Nocardiaceae > Nocardia > Nocardia sp. NPDC050718. The sequence goes on from NZ_JBFAHQ010000002.1 coordinate 508,282, forward strand.
CGTGCCGATGTTGCAGCAGGCTCAGGTCGACTACGTCCGTGATCCCGAGCCGGTCAACCAGGCGCTGCTGCGGATCGCCCAGGCGATTCCGGACGGGCCGCCGATGACCGCGGGCGGCAATACCGATTCGGTGCGGGTGCAACTCGCGCAGAAGATCGTCGGGAACGGACCCGATGCCACCCTCGGCGACTTCGACACCGGGCGGGTCGACCGGGTGATCGGCGTGGTCACGCCCATCCTGCGCGCCCGGGGGCTGGCGGTCCCCGACGGCATCACCGCGGGCGCGATCGTCACCAACCGGTTCGTCGACCCGGCGATCGGCTTGCCGAGCACGCCGTAGCCGGTCGGTTCCGTCGGGTAGTGTCCTGGCTCTATCCGCTTGTGCCCGAGGGGGACCGATGACCTATCAGCCGCCACCGCCGCCGTATCAGGGCGGGTATCCGCAAGGTCAGGGTGGGTATCCGCAGGGCGGGTACCCACCGAACTACGGGTATCCGCAGCCGCCGAAGAAGAAGCCGGTCTGGCCGTGGATCGTCGGCGGTGTCGTGCTGGTGCTGGTCCTGCTCGGCGGCGGCTGCGCGGCGATCATCGGCGTGGCGGCCTGGCAGGTCGACAAAGAGGTCAACAGCAGCGCCGACCTGGTCTACGAGGTGGGCGGCACCGCCTCGCAGGTCGACATCACCTACTACAGCGGCGATTTCGACCAGAACACCGCGAACGGGTCGAGCGTGCCCTGGCGCAAGGACGTCACCGTCTCCGGCTTCGCCAAGATGGGCAGCATCACCGTGACGACGACCGGCCTGGAGGAAGGCACCGTCAGCTGCCGGATCCTGCGTGACGGCAAGGTGCTCGACGAGGACACCTCCACCGGCACCTTCGGCTTCGTCACCTGCAGCGCCACCATCGACTGAGCGCGGAACCTGTCGGACCCCGCTGCCACACTGGCGGGCATGACGGAATCTGCTGTGCCGTTTCGGGTCCGGATCCCCGTGCGCGTCACGGACCTCGACGCCCAACTGCATGTCACCGGCTCGGCCTACCAGCAGTTCGCCGATCACGCGCGGTTCGCGTGTGTGGCGGCGGCGGGCGTCTCGGTGCCCGACCTGCTGGCGGCGGGCCTCGGGCCGGTGAATCTCGAGCTGAACGTCCGCTACCACCGGGAACTGCGCGCCGACGACACCGTGGAGATCGACTGCCGGTGGACCTGGAGCGGTGGCAAGACCTATCGGGTCGAGCACACGCTGACCAGGGACGACGGCGAGGTCGCCGCGACCCTGTCGTACGTGGCCGGTCTGCTCGACCTGGGCGAGCGCAAGCTCGTCGCCGATCCCGCCAGGGTCTGGGCCGAATTCGCGAAGGATCACGCCCTGCTCGGGCTGGCCTGACCGGTGGCCGGCGTCCGTGTCGTTGGTCCGTGGCAGCGGGGGAATGCTCTAGACTTTCGAACAATTGTTCGTGTCTTCGAAGGGGCTGCCGGTGCGGGTGATGGGCGTCGATCCCGGGCTCACCCGGTGCGGGCTCAGCATGGTGGACAGCGGGCCGGGGCGTAAGGTCGTCGCGCTCGATGTCGGGGTGGTGCGGACACCACCCGAGGCGGAGCTGGCGCATCGGTTGATGGCGGTGGCCGACGCGGCCGAGCACTGGATGGACACGCATCGGCCCGAAGCCGTCGCGATCGAGCGAGTCTTCGCCCAGCACAACGTGCGCACCGCGATGGGCACCGCGCAGGCGGGCGGGGTGATCGCGCTGGCCGCCGCCCGGCGCGGGATCAAGGTCGCCTTCCATACGCCCAGTGAGGTGAAGGCCGCGGTCACCGGCAACGGCACCGCGGGCAAGGCGCAGGTCACCGCCATGGTGACCCGGATTCTCGGTCTGCAGGTCGCCCCGAAACCCGCCGACGCCGCCGACGCGCTCGCCCTGGCGATCTGTCATTGTTGGCGGGCGCCGCTGATGGACCGGATGGCGGCCGCGCAGGCGCAGGCGGACGAGGTCCGCCGCCGCTACGAAGAACGGCTGGCCGAACAACGGAAGGTGGTGCGCGGGTGATCGCGTCGGTTCGCGGCGAGGTACTCGAGATCGCGCTCGACCATGTGGTGATCGAAGCCGCGGGCGTCGGCTACCGGCTCAACGCCACCCCGGCGACGCTGGCCGGGCTCAGCCGCGGCGAGGAGACCCGCCTGTACACGGCGATGATCGTGCGCGAGGACTCGATGACCCTGTTCGGCTTCGCCGACACCGAGGCGCGCGACCTGTTCGGGCTGCTGCAGACGGTATCCGGCGTCGGCCCCCGGTTGGCGATGGCGGTGCTGGCCGTTCTCGAACCAGAGGCGCTGCGCAAGGCGCTGGCGGAGAGCAATGTCGCCGCGCTCACCCGGGTGCCCGGCATCGGCAAGCGGGGCGCCGAACGCATGGTCGTCGAACTGCGCGACAAGGTGAACCTGGTGCCGGTGCCCGCCGGTCCGCCCGGTGCGCAGGTCCCGGTCACCCCCGTCCGCGAGCAGGTCACCGAGGCGCTCGTGGGGCTCGGCTTCCCGGTGAAGCAGGCCGAACCGGCCGTCGACGCCGTCCTGGCCGACCAGCCCACCGCCACCACCTCCGTCGCCCTGCGCGCCGCACTCGGCCTGCTCGGCAAGAACAGGTAGGCCATGGACGACGATTTCGAGCTCGCGCCCGGCGAACCCGACGAATCCGCCGTCACCGCGCGGTATCTGCACTCCGACGGCGAAGCCGAGACCGGCCTGCGCCCCACCTCGCTCGACGACTTCATCGGCCAGCCCCGCGTCCGCGAACAGCTCGCCCTGGTGCTGCGCGGCGCCAGGCAGCGCGGCGCCACCCCCGATCACGTGTTGCTCTCGGGCCCGCCCGGCCTCGGCAAGACCAGCATGGCGATGATCATCGCCGCCGAACTGGGCACCGCGCTGCGCATCACCTCCGGGCCCGCCCTGGAACGCGCGGGCGACCTCGCCGCCATGCTGTCCAACCTGGTCGAGGGCGATGTGCTGTTCATCGACGAGATCCACCGGATGGCCCGCCCCGCCGAGGAGATGCTGTACCTGGCGATGGAGGACTTCCGGGTCGACGTCGTGGTCGGCAAGGGCCCCGGCGCGACCTCGATCCCGCTCGACATCGCCCCGTTCACCCTGGTCGGCGCCACCACCCGCTCCGGCGCGCTGACCGGCCCGCTGCGCGACCGGTTCGGCTTCACCGGCCACATGGACTTCTACGAGCCCGCCGAGCTGCTGCGGATCCTGCAGCGCTCGGCGCGCATCCTCGGCGTGCAGATCGACCACGACGCCGCCGCGGAGGTCGCGGGCCGCTCCCGCGGCACCCCGCGCATCGCCAACCGCCTGCTGCGCCGCGTCCGCGACTTCGCCGAGGTCAGGGCCGACGGCGTGATCACCCACCCGATCGCGATGGCCGCGCTCGAGGTCTACGACGTCGACGCGCTCGGCCTGGACCGGCTCGACCGCGCCGTGCTCGGCGCGCTGGTGCGCGGTTTCGGCGGGGGACCGGTGGGCGTGTCCACGCTCGCGGTCGCCGTCGGCGAGGAAGCGGCCACCGTCGAAGAGGTGTGCGAGCCGTTCCTGGTGCGCGCCGGGCTCGTCGCCCGGACCCCGCGCGGCCGGGTCGCGACGGCGGCGGCCTGGGAGCATCTCGGGCTGGTGCCCCCGCCCGATCTGGTCATCGGCGCCATCGAAGTGCGTGGGCGCGAACCGCAACCGAGCATGGACCTGCTCGACTGAGCCAGGTGGGCGAGGCGCCCGATCGTCGTCTACTGTCGGCCGGGTGGCAGTCCATGCGGTGGTGCAGCGATTCCCCGAGCCGTTGCGTTCCCTGCTCCTGAAGCATCGGGAGCTCCTGAAGTTCGCGGTCGTCGGCGCGATCACCTGGTTCATCGACACCGGCGTCGTGTACGCGGTGAAGCTGACGGTGCTCGGTGACAAGCCGCTGACCGCGCGCCTGCTCGGTGCGCTGATCGCGACCATCGCCTCCTACATCCTCAACCGCGAGTGGTCCTTCCGCACCAGGGGCGGCAGGCAGCGCAGCCACGAGGCGGCGCTGTTCTTCACCGTCAGCGCCCTGGGTATCGGCGTCACGATGATCCCGCAGGCGATCTCGCTGTACGTGCTGAATCTGCGGGTGCCGCACGTGGATCCGGTGGTGCAGGCGGTGGCCAACTTCGTCTCCGGGCAGATCCTGGGCGTGCTGCTGGCGATGGCGTTCCGGTTCTGGGCGTTCCGCCGCTACGTCTTCCCCGACGACCTGCGCGAGGCCGAACTGCACAGCATCCAGGGCTGATCAGACCGCGGTCACTGCCTGCGTTCGGCGTGTTCGAGCGCGGTGGTCACCAGGTCGATGAAGGCGTCGACCTCCTCGCGAGAGTAGCCGCGGGTGCCGAGGCGGGTGTCGGTGAAGCGCACGCCGCGCACGTCGGCGGCGGTCAGGCTGCCCGGACCGTTGTGCGCCAGCGTCGCGGCGACCAGGTCGAGGAAGGCGTCGACCTCTTCCTCGTGATACCCCCGCCTGCCGACCGTCGACTGGCTGAATCGCATGCGGTGCACGTCGTCGGGGGTGAGCATCTCGGCCACGTCGTCGCCGGGCCGGGCCGCGGGGACCGGGGCGCCGCCCTTCTGCCGGTACTCGAGCTCGGTCCTGACCCGGTCCAGGAAGTCGTCGACCTGGTCGGCCTGATAGCCGCGGCCACCGAACCGCGGGGCGCCGAAATGCACGTGACGGATGTCGTCGGCGGTGAGGACGCCCTGCCCGTCCAGGGTGGCCGAGACCAGTTCGAGGAACGCGTCGACCTCGTCTGCGTGGTAGCCGCGATGACCCAGGGTCGGCATGGCGAAGTGGGTGCGGCTCACATCGTCGGGCGTCACAGCGGTCATTGTGTCAGGATTGCCCTTCTATCCCACGGGTTTTCGTCATCGCGCAGCAACTCGGACGCCTTCGATGAACAGCCGCCGTACCGCGTGACTGTACACCGCGAGCAGCGCCGGATCAGGGGTTCGCATGCCGTGCACGATGCCGGCGACCACCATCCCCAGCGCCGCTTTCGCCGTGGTGGGAGTATCCAGATCGGGGCGCAGATAACCCCAGCGGACGCCGTGCTCCAGATAGCCGGTGATGACGATCTCGGTGGAGTCGAGCAGCCCGAACACCCGGGCGGTGAGCTCGTCGTCGATGCCGGTCGCGTGGAGCAGCAGCAGTTGCGGCACCCGGGGATCGTCGAGCAGCACCCGGTTGAGCGATTCGCCGATCCGGTCGAGCAGCGCGGTGTACTCGTCGAGGGTGGTGGCGGTCTCGGGGCTGAGCTCGGTCGCCAGCGCGGTGAACACGCGGCTGGTCACGTCGTCGATGACGTGGTCGATGATGTCGCGCTTGTTGGCGAAGTAGCGGTAGAAGGTGCCGTGCCCGATGCCGAGGCGCACGGCGATGTCGGCGATGCCGGTGGCGTGATAGCCCTTCTCGGAGAAGCAGTCGAACGCGGTGTCGATGATCTCCCTGCGCAATTCGGCTTTGCGCTGTTCGACGCGGGCGGATGGCTTCGTCACCGGGCTGATGTTACTGTCGCCGCCGACGGAATGATGTGTCATTCTGTTACAGACACCTGATGTATGTGGAGGTTCGGCGTGGCACCTCAGTTGGACGCGGTCGTGGTCGGGGCGGGATTCGGCGGCATCGGCGCCGCGATCGAGCTCGACCGGCTCGGACTGCACGATTTCGTGATCCTCGAGCGCGAGGACGACCTGGGCGGTACCTGGCATGTGAACCGGTATCCGGGCCTGGCCGTCGACATCGCCTCGGTGACCTACTCCTATTCCTTCGAGCCGAACCCGCACTGGTCCCGGCTGTTCGCCCCCGGCGCCGAGCTCAAGAAGTACGCCGAGCACGTGGCAGACAAGTACGACCTGCGCAGGCGGATGCGGTTCGGCACCGTCGTCGACGGCGCCCGCTGGGACGAGGACAACCAGCAGTGGGTGGTCTCGATCGCCGGCGGGGAGACCGTGACGGCGCGCTACCTGCTCGCTGCGACCGGTTTCCTGTCCCAGCCCTACACCCCGCCGTTCCCGGGGATCGAGTCCTTCGCGGGCAAGATCATCCACACCACCGACTGGGACGCCGACTACGACCTGACCGGGCGCAAGGCCGCGATCATCGGCACCGGCGCCACCGCGGTCCAGTTGGTGCCCGAGGTGGCCGAGCGGGTCGCCGCGCTGACCGTCTTCCAGCGCACACCCATCTGGGTGGTGCCCAAGGTGGACGCCCCGATCCCCGGCGCCGTCCAGGAGCTGTTCGCCAAGGTGCCGCTCACCCAGAAGGCGGCCCGGCTGGTCAACACGAGCATGCTCGAGGCCCTGATGGTCGTCGGCGTGCTGCACTACGCGCAGGCCAAGCCGCTGAACAAGGCGGCCGCCATGCTGGCCAAGGCGCACCTGTTCGCCCAGGTCCGGGACAAGGAGACCAGGGCCAAGCTCACCCCGCACTACGACTTCGGCTGCAAGCGCCCGACCTTCTCCAACCGGTACTTCACGACGTTCAACAAACCGCACGTGCGGCTGGAGACGAACTCGATCGACCACGTCGAACCCGACGGCATCGTCACCGCCGACGGGCACAAGACCGAGATCGACACGCTGCTGCTGGCGACCGGCTTCAACCTCTGGGACGTGAACTTCCCCGCCATCGAGATCGTCGGCCGGGACGGGGTGAACCTCGGAAAGTTCTGGCGCGACAACCGCTTCCAGGCCTACGAGGGCATCACCGTGCCCAAGTTCCCCAACTTCCTCAGCCTCAACAGCCCCTACTCCTACAGCGGGCTGTCGTACTTCACCACCATCGAGGCGCAGATGAAGCACATGGGCAGGCTGTTCACCGAGTTGTTCCGGCGCGGCGAGCAGACCTTCGAGGTCACCGAGCGGGCCAACGCCGAGTTCCTGGACCGGGTCACCGACAAACTGGGCTCCTCGGTGTTCTACGGCGGCGACTGCGCCACCGCCCGCAGCTACTACTTCAACCAGCACGGTGAGGCGGCCCTGCTGCGCCCGACCAGCACCGCGAACGCGCACCGTGAGGCGGTCACCTTCCCACTCGACGACTACACCTACGGCCGCACCGCCTGAGCGGCGCGCGGAGGGAGAGACGGTGTCCGGTGTGTCGTCGCGGCGGGGAACTGGCAGACTGTCAGGCGTACATGCACGTCCACCACTGACTAGGGACTGACTTCGACGATGGACTTCCTGTTTCCGCTGCTGATCCTCGCCCTGCTCGTGCCGATGTTCTTCGGTATCCGCAAACAGAAGCGGGAGGCCGAGAAGGTCTCGTCGATGCAGGAGGGTCTGAAGGTCGGTGACCAGGTCGTCACCACGTCGGGCCTGTACGGCACCGTCGTCGACCTCGACGACACCACCGTCGACCTGGAGATCGCCGAGGACGTCGTCACCACCTGGCTGCGTCAGGCGATCCGCGAGGTGCGGGCCGACGAGCAGGCGGTCGAGGAGACCACCCCCGCGATCGACGCCGCCGTCGAGGAGTCCGCGGAGCAGACCGAGACCCGGCTGACCAAGGACTGATCGCACTCCCTCGTCGCCGGTGCCCCGCGTTGCGGCAGGCACCGGCGCGGGCATCGTCGTGCCCACCCGTTCCGACCTCGACTTCCGCCTAGGAGATGACCTGCTGTGCCACCTTCCCAAGGATCGGCGCATCCGTACCGGTTGCTCGGCGTCTACGCCGCGCTGCTGGCCGTGATCTACGCGCTGGTGTTCTTCACCGGTGACCATTCCCCCACGCCCAAGCTCGGCATCGACCTGCAGGGCGGTACCCGCGTCACCCTGACCGCGCGCACCCCCGACGGCAGCAGGCCCAGCCAGGACAGCCTGAAGAAGGCCCAGGAGATCATCGAGAACCGTGTCAACGGCCTCGGTGTCTCCGGCTCCGAAGTGGTCATCGACGGCGACAACCTCGTCATCACGGTGCCCGGTGAGGACAGTCAGCAGGCCCGCGCGCTGGCCACCACCGCCAAGCTCTACATTCGGCCGGTGCTGGCCGCGACGCAGCCGCAGGCCGGTGGCGCCGCGCCGCAGGTGCCGCCCGCCCAGGGCGGGACGCCGACCACGAGCGCGCCCGCGCCCGGCGAGACGCCGGCCCCCGCGACCGGTGAGACCACCGCTCCCGCGGCGGGCGAGCCGACCACGCCGGCCCCGCAGTCGCGGGTGTTCCCGGCGCAGGCACCGCCGACGCCGACCCCGGCACCCGGCGGCACCTCCGTCCAGCAGCAGCAGGCCAAGGAGATCGCCGACGCCAAGGCGCTGCGGCAGAGCACCGACCAGGCCGTGCAGCAGGTCGCCATGGCGAGCATGGACTGCACCAAGCCCGACCCGCTGGCGGGCAACGACGACCCGGCACTGCCGCTGGTCACCTGCTCGCAGGACGGCACCGAGGTGTTCCTGCTCGGCCCGAGCCGCATCGACGGCCAGGAGATCGCCGACGCGACCTCCGGCCTGAACTCCCAGCAGGCCCGGCACGAGGTGAACCTCGAGTTCAAGTCCGCGGGCGCGGATGCCTGGCAGGCGCTGACCGGTGAGTACGTCTACAAGCGGGTCGCGTTCGTGCTCGACTCGAAGGTCGTCAGCGCGCCGCAGGTGCAGCAGGGTCCGCAGATGGGTGGTCGCACCTCGATCTCGGGCAGCTTCACCGCCGACAGCGCGTCCGAGCTGGCCAACACGCTCAAGTACGGCTCGCTGCCGCTGTCGTTCCAGACCTCGGAGGCGGAGACCGTCTCGGCGACGCTGGGCCTGTCCTCGCTGAAGGCGGGTCTGCTCGCGGGCGCCATCGGCCTGATCGCGGTGCTGCTGTACTGCCTGCTCGTCTACCGGATGCTCGGCCTGATCGCCGGGTTCTCGCTGATCGCGGCCGGTGCCGCCGTCTACGGCATCATCGTGCTGCTCGGGCGCTGGATCGGGTTCACCCTCGACCTGGCGGGCATCGCCGGTCTGATCATCGGTATCGGCCTCACCGCCGACTCGTTCGTCGTGTTCTTCGAGCGCATCAAGGACGAGATGCGCGAGGGCCGCAGTTTCCGCTCGGCGGTGCCGCGCGGCTGGGCCAGGGCGCAGCGCACCAACCTGTCCGGTAAGACGGTCAGCCTGATCGCCTCGGTCGTGCTGTACCTGCTCGCCGCCGGCCAGGTGAAGGGCTTCGCCTTCACCCTCGGTATCACCACCGTCCTCGACGTGATCGTGCTCTACCTGGTCACCGCGCCGCTGATGATGATCGTCTCGCGCTCGCCGTTCTGGGCGAAGCCGTCGGTGAACGGTCTCGGCTCGGTGCAGCAGATCGCCAGGGAGCGCGCCGCGGGCCAGCCAAGGCCGAAGGAGATGTCACGATGACCAACGCCCATCCCACCGACGAGTCGGTGTACCTGGACCAGGCCGAGGCGTCGCAGGCCCCGAAGCACGGGTTCTTCGAGCGGCTCTACACCGGCACCGGCGGTTTCCCCATCGTCAGCCGCCGCAAGCTGTTCTACGGCATCGCGGCGGCCCTGCTGCTGATCTCGGTGCTGAGCATCGCGGTGCGCGGCTTCACCCTCGGCATCGACTTCGCCGGCGGTTCGCGCATCCAGATCCCCGCCGCCGACATCTCCACCCAGCAGGTGGAGGACGTCTACGCGCAGACCCTCGGCCACGGCCCGGTGTCGGTGCAGAAGGTCGGCTCCGGTGCCTCGGCCACCATCCAGGTGCGCTCGGAGACCCTGGACGCGGCGCAGACCGAGCAGGTCCAGACCGCGCTGTTCGAGGCGTTCCAGCCGAAGGACTCCGACGGCCAGGTCAGCCGCAACGCGATCAGCATCGCCGAGATCAGTGAGACCTGGGGCGGGCAGATCACCAACAAGGCGCTGATCGCGCTCGGGGTGTTCGTCGCGCTCACGATGATCTACATCGCGATCCGCTTCGAGCGGGACATGTCGGTCGCGGCCATCGTGTCGCTGTTCTTCAACCTCATCGTCACCGCGGGCATCTATTCGCTGGTCGGCTTCGAGGTGACCCCCGCCGCGGTGATCGGTCTGCTCACGATTCTGGGTTACGTGCTCTACGACAACGTGGTCGTCTTCGACAAGGTCGAGGAGAACACCCGTGGCGTGCTGCACCTGAACAAGCGCACCTATGCCGAGCAAGCCAACCTCGCCGCCAACCAGACGCTCATGCGGTCGATCAGCACCACCGTCATCGGCATCCTGCCGATCATCGGCATGCTGGTGATCGCGGTCTGGCTGCTCGGCGTCGGCACGCTCAAGGACCTCGCGCTGGTGCAGCTGGTCGGCATGATCGTCGGCGCCTACTCGTCGATCTTCCTCGCCGTTCCGGTGCTGGTGTCGATCAAGGAGCGTTGGGGTCCGGTGGCCGCGCACACCAAGAAGGTGCTGGCCAAGCGTGCCGCAGGTCCGGCCGCCCGGGTACCGGTGGGTGCCGCCGCCGGTGCGCCGCGTGGTCCTCGTCCGAGCGATGCCGGGGCGCCGCGGCCGGGTGCCCGGCCCAGCGGGAAGCGGCACAAGAGAAGGAACTGACGGCGACAGCAGGGGGTCTCATCATGCGACGCGGCACGATACGACTGATCACCGTCCTGGCCACGGCGGCCCTGGGCACCGGCCTGGTGGCCGGATGCTCGAGCAAGAACCAGGTGCCCTCCATCGGGTACGCCGTCGACGCGGCGGTCGCCAGCTACAACGGCGGCAGCACGCTCGGCGCGACCAGCGGCGCGAGCGCGGTGTTCGGCCGGGTGCTCACCGGGTTCTTCTACACCGGACCGGACGGTCAGCAGGTCGCCGACACCGACGCGGGCACCGCGAAGGAAGTGCCGGGCGAGACACAGACCGTGCAGTACCGGCTCAACCCGGACGGGGTGTACTCCGACGGCGTGAAGACCTCCTGCGACGATCTGGTGCTCGCCTGGTCGGCGCGCTCGGGCCGGTTCACCCGGCCGGGCGAGCGCGGCCCGGTCCCGCTGTTCGACGCGGCGAGCACCGCCGGTTACGCCGACATCGAGCGGGTCGACTGCCAGCCGGGTTCCAAGGACGCCACCGTGGTGTTCCGCCCCGGCAGGCACTACCTGCCGTGGCGGACGCTGTTCACCGCCGCCGAGCTGATGCCGGCGCACGTGGTGGCACAGGCCGTCGGCGTGCCCAGCGTGGTGAGCGCCCTGCAGACCGGAGACGGTGCCGTGCTGGGCCGCATCGCCGACTTCTGGAACGCGGGCTGGACCATGAAGGCGGGCTCACTCGACCTGACCAAGTTCCCGTCCTCGGGGCCGTACCGGATCGAATCCTTCACCGCGAAGGACGGTCTGGTCCTGGTCGCGAACGAGAAGTGGTGGGGCAGCCCGCCGGCGACCAGCCGGATCGTGGTGTGGCCCAAGGGCACCGACTACGCGGCGAAGGCGAAGGAGAACGCGTTCGGCGTCGTCGATCTGGGTGCCGGTTCGGTCGCCGACCTGGCGCTCGACGGTTTCGACGAACAGACCGTCGCCAGCCGGAGCGCCGAGCAGCTCGTGCTCGCCACCGGCGGGGTGTTCGGTCCCGTCGAGGTCCGTCGCGCGTTCGCCCAGTGTGTGCCGCGCCAGGCACTGTTCGACACCCTCGGCAAGGCCGGGGACCCGCCGAAGAGCGGCCTGGGCGCCGGTCCGCTCAACGCTCATGTCGTGCAGCAGGACTCGCTGTACTACCCGGCCGTGATCGGCGGGGCCGACCGCTACAAGGGCGCCGACATCCCGGCCGCGACGGCGACGCTGGCCTCGGCCCGCGCCCCCCAGCCGACCGTCCGGATCGGCTACCAGGCCCCGGACGCGCGTCGGGCGAAGACCGTCGCCATGATCGCCGAGTCCTGCCGCGGGGCGGGGATCACCGTGGTCGACGCGGGCGCACCGGATTTCACCCCGGCCAGGCTGGCCGAGGGCGCGGTGGATGCCGTGCTGGGTGGCACCGCGGCGGTCCCCGGCCCGGCCGGATCGACCACCGGGGTGGCCGCGTTCGCGGCGTTGCGGGCCGGTAACGGCCTCGATGTCGGTGGGTTCGCCAACGGTCGCTACGATGCGATCACCGATCAGCTTGCGGGCGAGACGAACTCGACCGTGACGCTGAATCTGCTGACCGAGGCCGAGAACCTGCTGTGGGCGCAGCTGCCGAGCATCCCGTTGTTCGCGACGCCGCGCCTGATCGCCTTCGGCAACGGCATGCAGAACGGGATCGCCGGGCCGACCCAGGCCGGAACCGGGTGGAACATGGATCGCTGGGTGTTGCAGCGATGAGCAGTGGTGACAGTCACGCGGGGCGTGACCGTGAGGGAGAGGTGTCGATGAGCAAGCACGCGGTGGTCGAGTCCGACGACCAGGTCAGCGCGCGGACCGGCAAGGCCGCCGACGCGGTGTCGCGGTTGACCCGCTGGCACGACGACTTCCCCACGCCGGGTGTGCGTTTCGCCGATCTGACCCCGGTGTTCGCCGACGCCGAGGGCTTCCGCGCGGTCATCGACTGCTTCGCCGCCGTCGCCCCCGACGCCGACATCGTCGCCGGGGTGGACGCGCGTGGCTTCCTGCTCGGCGCGGGTGTCGCGGCCACCCTCGGCACCGGTGTGCTCGCCATCCGCAAGGGCGGCAAGCTGCCGCCGCCGGTGGTGTCGCGCGAGTACCAGCTCGAATACGGTTCCGCCGCACTGGAAATCCCGGCCGACGGGGTCGAGCTCGCGGGCAAGCGCATCCTGCTGCTCGACGACGTGCTCGCCACCGGCGGCACGCTCGCCGCCGCGGCCGCGCTGTTCACCGAGGTCGGCGCCGAGGTGGTCGCCGCCGCCGTCGTCCTGGAGCTCGAGTTCCTGAAGGGCCGCGAGCACCAGGGCGACTACCCGGTGACCTCGATCGTCAAGCTCTAGCCGCGCGCCACATCAGCCACAGCGGCGGGCCGCCGGGGATCCGGATCTCGTCGGTGACGGTGAAGCCGAAGCGCTCGTAGTACGGCACGTTGTCGGGGTTGCTGGATTCGAGATAGGCGGCCGCGCCCTCGGCGTCGATCCGGTCGAGCCGGGAGCGCAGCAGGGTGTGGCCGTAGCCCGCGCCGCGATCCTCGGGGCGGGTGCCGATCATCGCCAGGTACCAGTGCGGGGTCGACGGGTGATGCTGTTTGAGCAGGTCGCCGACCGTTCTGCCCGCCCCGACGCGACGCCCGAAGGCGCGGATCAGGCCGGGCACGACGCGCAGTTCGGCGCTCGCGGCGGGCTGGCGCTCCGGCGGCGTCCACAGCGCGGCGCCCGCGACGGAACCGTCGGGGCGGACGGCGAGGTCGGAGGCGCCGGCGGGGAAGAAGATGTGGCGGGCCATGGTGCCGAAGAACCGGGGCAGGCCGACGGCGCGCCGGTGCTCGTCGGGCAGGATCCAGCTCATCACCGGGTCGTGCTGGAACGCGGCACCGAGGGCGTCGGCGGCGGCCCGCACGTCTCCCGGTGTGGCGGCGCGTAGTCGTTTCGGCTCCGTCATCACGGTCCTCCGATCACAGGTCCAGCCTTCGTCGGCTGAGAATCGCCCTGGCGTCCAGGCTAGCCGTGACGACGAGCGGTAGCGGACGGGGCCGAACGGTCCTGCGCCCGATCGAACGCCGTCGGGTGAGCGGGCTCACCATGCCGGAAAAGGGGTGGCGCGAAGGTGCGGTGCGGTGCTATCAATGAGTGGTCTTGTTCCCGGCGATCGGAGTCATGCGTTGATTTCTTGAGGTAGCGCTCCCGGACGGTCCGCACTCTGCGCACCGTGTATCCGTCGCACCTCAAGGGGATCCGTATGACCTCTCTTTCTTTTTCCGATCTGTCCTTCCACTGGCCGGACGGCACCGTCGTGTTCGACGGGCTCGACGCCGTCGTCGGACCGGGCCAGATCGGCCTGGTCGGCAGCAACGGCGCGGGCAAATCCACCCTGATGCGGCTGATCACCGGCGCGTTGCGCCCGAACCGTGGCTCGATCACGGCGCCCGGCCGGATCGGCTACCTGCGCCAGGACCTCGGCATGCAGGCTCGACAGCGGGTGGAGACCGTGCTCGGCATCGCCGAAGTGCGTGCCGCGCTGCACCGCATCGAGCGCGGCGAGGGCACACCCGAGGACTTCGACACCGTCGGCGTGCACTGGCAGATCGAGGACGAGGCGATCGCGCTGCTCGGCAAGCTGGGCCTGGACTATGTCGCCGGTTCCGTCGCCGACCTGGACCGCACCCTCGACACGCTCTCCGGCGGCGAGACCGTGCTGCTCGGACTGGTCGCCGAACTCCTGCGCGAGCCCGACGTGCTGCTGCTCGACGAGCCGACCAACAACCTCGACGCGGTCGCGCGCACGCGCCTCTACGAGGTCATCCGGCAGTTCCCCGGCACGGTCGTGGTGGTGAGCCACGATCGGGAACTGCTGGACCGGATGGACGGCATCGCCGAGTTGCGAGCGGGCGAGATCCGTTCCTTCGGCGGCAATTTCACCGAGTACGAACGGATCGTCGAGCAGGAACAGGAGGCGGCCCGCGCGGCGGTGCGCGACGCGCGCAGCGATGTCCGCAAGCAGGCCCGCGAGCTGGTCGAGGCGCGGACCAAGCTGGACCGCAGGCAGCGGTTCGCGCAGAAGATGCAGGACAACAAGCGGGTGCCGAAGATCGTGGCGGGGTTGCGCAAGAACGCCGCCGAGGTGTCGGCGGGCAAGCTGCGCACTTCGCACATCGAGAAGCTCGATTCCGCGCGCGAAACCCTCGACCACGCCGAGGAATTGGTGCGCGCGGACCGGGAGATCCGGATCGACCTGCCGGGGACCCGGCTGTATCCGGGGCAGGACGTCGTCACGCTCGAGCAGGCGCGGCTGGCCAACGGTCCGGTGGTGGACCTGCGGGTGAGCGGACCGGAGCGGATCGCGCTCACCGGGCGCAACGGCGCGGGCAAGTCGACGCTGCTGCGCCGGATCGTCGAGGAACAGCCGAAGGTGCCGTGGCGGTTGCTGCCCCAGCGGCTCGACGTATTCGACGAGACGCGCAGCGTGTTCGACAATGTCGCCGATGCCGCGCCGCACGCGAGTGCCGAGCAGATCCGAGGTCAGCTGGCGCGCTTCCTGTTTCGCGGTGCCGACGCCGATATCGCGGCCGCGGCGCTGTCGGGCGGGGAGCGGTTGCGGGCCGCGCTGGCGACCCTGCTGCTCGCCGAACCGGCGCCGAAACTGCTGATGCTCGACGAGCCGACCAACAACCTCGACCTGCCCAGCCTGGGGCACCTGACCCAGGCGCTGGCGAGTTTCGAGGGCGCGCTCATCGTGGTCAGCCACGACGCGCGGTTCCTCGACGACATCGGGGTGACCCGCACCCTCGAGCTCACGCCCGAGGGACTGGTCGAGTAGCGGGGGCTACCGCGTGGCGGCCCGGCGGATGACCGCCGGGTACCGGAGCATGGTCGGCCCCAGCCACAGCGCGACCGCGGTGATCGCGAGCCAGGGCCGCAGGTGCGGACGCATCCGGTGGATGCGCCCGTCCGGGGCGAGGTCGAGCACCATCGCCTCGGTCATCCGCAGCGGGCCGAACCTGGCCTCGCCCAACAGGATCCGGGTGTCGCCCGAGCCGATGGTGTCGGTCCAGCGCAGCTCGGCGATCGCGCGGTAGATCAGCGTCAGCAGCGGGGCGAGGTCGGCGCGGCCGCGGAACACCAGCCGGCCCGAGACCGGCGAGACGAGTTCGGCGTCCTCGGTCAGGGTGTCGAGCAGGGCGGGGATGTCGTTGGCGGTGGTGGCGTGGCGGAACCGGGCGACCGGATCGCCCACCTGGCTGTCTGCGAGTGCGTCGGTCACGATCGCACTCCTTCCTCGCGGACGGAATTCCCGGACAACCCGACCGTAACCAGCTAGCTTGCAAAAAGCAATGGACTACGATGGCGGTATGGCCAAGACGGAGTTCGCCGACATCGTGTGCTCGATCGCCCGCACGGTGGGCATCGTGGGGGAGCGGTGGACCCCGCTGATCCTGCGCGACCTGTTCCTCGGCATCACCCGCTTCGAGGATCTGCGCCGCGACCTCGGCATCGCCTCCAACGTCCTCGCCGATCGCCTGCGCACGCTGCGCGACAACGAGATCGTGGAAGCCCGTGTCTATCAAGACAATCCGGTCCGCACCGAATACGTCCTCACCGAACGCGGCCGCGATCTCTACCCCGTCCTGACGATGCTCCTTGCCTGGGGCGACCGCTGGCTGTCCGCCCCCGACGGCCCACCCCTGCACGTCGTCCACCGCGACTGCGGCCACATCACCGAGGGCGTCGTCGTCTGCCACCACTGCGCCACCCCCCTCACCGCCACCAACGTCACCTGGCACCCCGGCCCCGGCGGCCGCCCCGGCCCCGGCGCCACCCTCATCGGCCACCACCTCACCCCGCTGCCCGACTCGTCGGCCTGAGGTGACGTAGACCGGCCAGGGCCACCGTTTTGTCGGGGTCCGGCCGCAATTGGACCTCGACGACCACGGCCAGGATCCGCTCGCCGCCACGATGGAACGCGACCACCGCGTCGGCGTGATATTCGGTCGGTGCCGGGACTGTCGCGTCGCCGGGCGCGGTGGTGCCGGTGCAGGGCGAATCGGCTGGGGCTCTTGACGATCGTTGTTTTGGTTGAATAGACTAAAAGCACGCTGACGAGAGGGAGTGGTTCTGATGGGGTATGGGCATTGGGATGACAGTGCGTACCGGGCGGGGAAGACGTTTCGGGCGCGGGCGGGGGAGGACGATTTCGGGTATACCGCGCAGATGCGGGAGCGGCCGTATGACACGTGGTGCGCGCATCCGTTGCTGGATCCGTTCGGGGTGGGGAAGCGGGAGTGCCGGGATTCGGCCGAGCACGGGAACTCGCTGCCGGTGGCCGTGCTGTTCGATGTCACCGGGTCGATGGGGCGGGTGCCGCGGATCATGCAGGACAAGCTCGGCAAACTGCACGGACTGCTGAAGAACAAGGGCTACGCGGAGGATCCGCAGATCCTGTTCGGGGCGATCGGCGACGCCGATACCGATCGGGTGCCGTTGCAGATCGGGCAGTTCGAATCCGACAACCGGATGGACGAGCAGTTGCGGGCCGTCCTGCTCGAGGGTGGCGGTGGCGGGCAGAAGTCCGAAAGTTACGAGCTGGCCGCCTATTTCATGGCAGAGCACGTCGCGACCGACGCGTGGGACAAGCGCGGGAAGCGGGGCTACCTGTTCATCATCGGCGACGAGCTGAACAAGCCGCGGCTGGCGGCCCGCCACATCAGGGCGGTCATCGGCGATCACGTGCGGCGCGATGTGTCGGTGGAGTCGATCTATCGCGAGCTGGCCGAACGCTGGCACGTGTACTACATCCTGCCGAATCAGTCGTCGTACTACCGGGATCCGGAGATCGCCGAGCACTGGCGCGGCCTGCTCGGCCAGAACTTCCTGAAGCTCGACGACCCCGGCGCGGTCTGCGAACTGATCGCGTTGACCATCGGGCTGGGTGAGGACCGGGTCGATGTCGACACCGGCCTGGCCGACCTGCGCGATGTCGGGTCGGTCGACGAGGCCGACGCGGTGAGCCGGGCCCTCGGCGCGCAGCCGCCCCGGGGCGTCCGCGCCCTGCCGCCCGGCAAGTGACACACGAAAAGGAAGGGGTACAGCCGTGTTCGACATCGAACACCTCGTCATCGTCGATCTGGGCTTCGGCGACGCGGGCAAGGGCGCGACGGTGGACTGGCTGTGCGCACCCGAGGCGGACCTCGGGGTGGCGGCGGTCGTGCGGTTCAACGGCGGTGCGCAGGCCGCGCACAATGTCGTGGCCGACGGCCGCCACCACACCTTCGCCCAGTTCGGCGCGGGCACCTTCCACGATGTGCCGACCGTGCTCTCGCGGCACATGCTCGTGGAGCCGATCGCGCTCGCCGCCGAATCCGAGCGGCTCGCGGCACTGGGGGTGCGCGATCCGCTGGGGCTGCTCGCCGTCGACGGCCGGGCCCTGCTCACCACGCCGATCCACATCGCGGCGAACCGTGCCCGCGAGGACGCGAGGGGTTCCTCGCGGCACGGTTCCTGCGGTCGGGGCGTCGGCGAAACCGCTTGGTACGCACTGGAACACGACGCGCCGACGGTCGCCGACTGCCGGACGCCCGCGATCCTGCGCGCCAAGCTGGACCGGCTGGCCGCGCACTACGACGCGCTGATCGGGCCCAGCGCGCACGGCTACGAATCGGTCGACGCGCTGGTGGCGATGTACCGCGATTTCGCCGGCGCGGTCCGCGTCAGCGACGACGGCGAGCTCACCCGCGCCGCGGCGCGGGGCAGGCTTGTCTTCGAAGGGGCGCAGGGGGTACTGCTCGACGAGTGGCGCGGACTGCATCCGCACACCACGTGGTCGACGGTGGAGCCGCGCCACGCCCGCGCCCTGATCGCCGGGGTCGGGGGCACGGCCAGGGTGCTCGGCGTCACCCGCACCTATATGACCAGGCACGGCGCGGGCCCGCTGCCGACCGAAGCGCCGCTGGGACACCCGGAGCCGCACAACGGCACCGGTCCCTATCAGGGTGCGTTCCGGCAGGGGCACCTCGATCCGATCCTGCTGCGCTACGCCGTCGAGGTCTGCGGTGGGATCGACGGGCTGGTGGTCAACCATCTCGACACGCCCGGAACCCTCGGTGCCGCAGCGGCATACGACACCGCGGCGGGTCGGGTCACCGAGCTGACGCCCGGCCCTTGGCGTGATCTCGAGCACCAGCAACGACTCACCGACCGGCTGTCCGCGGCGACCCCGGTGCTCGAACCCGTCGTCGGCGATCCGGCGGACTGGCTCGCCCGCCGCCTCGGTGTGCCGGTCGTGCTGACCGGGCACGGGCCGGACCGGCGGGACCGCAGGGTGCGCCGACCTGTGCTCGGCGCGACCGCCGGGGACCGCGTCGCGACGGCCGCCCGGTCCGCGTGAGCGAATCCAGGGCGCCGGGCCGGTCGTGGCATGAACTCGGCGGCGGTCTCCGCACGGCGGACACGCGCCGCCCGCCGACGTCGGCGTGGGTTCCCATTCGGCGCGGGATTCCGGCAGGATGGGACGACGTGGAGCAATCCGTCGTATCGATCGATGTCGTCACGTTGCGGTGCTGGGAGACCGACAGCGCGGTGCGCGTCGGGATCGCCGCCCGCGAGTTCGAACCGTTCACCGGCGAACTCGCGCTGCCCGGTGTGCTGCTCGGGCGGGGCGAGCGGCTGGCCGAGGCCGCGCGGCGGGCGGTGCACACCAAGCTGGGCGTGCCGGTCGAGGCGATCGGCGCGGTCGGTCAGTTGGTCACCTTCGACGAACCGCATCGCGATCCGCGCGGGCCGACGCTGTCGATCGCCATGTGGGCGGTCGTCGCCGAGCACGAGGGACCGGCCGAGTGGGTGGAGTTCGACGCGGTGCCCCCGCTGGCCTTCGACCACAACCGGATCGTCGAGACCAGCCGGAGCCTGCTCGCCGGTCTGCTGTGGAAGGACCGGACGCTGACCAGGGCGCTGGCGGGCGCGGAGTTCCCCGCCACCCGCGCGGTCGAGCTGAGCACCTCGCTGCACGGCACGCGCCCCGACCCCGCCAATCTCAATCGCACGCTGGCCGCGATCCCGGGGCTGGACCGCACCGGTGAGCGGCGGCGGGTGAAGGCCACCGGCAGGCCCGCGGTCGTGTGGGCCTTCGACGTCACCGAGAACTAGCCGGGCAGGTCGTAGACGGCGTAGGTCCGGCGCAACACCGGGTAGGACACATTGCGCACGGGCACCCCGCCCGCGGTCTGCCCGCACTCGCTGCCCGCGTGGGCGTGCCCGTGTAGCGCGAGCGTGGCGCGTCCCGCGTCGATCGCCTCGCCCGTGGCGTGACATCCCAGGCCGGGATAGATGGACGTGGGCTCGCCGACGAGGGTGTCGACGACGGGGGCGAAGTGGGTGAGGGCGATCCGGGTGGGGCAGTCCAGGCGCTCGAGCGCCGCGCGCAGGCGTGCGGCGTCGACCGGGCCGCGGCGCATCCTGGCCCGATGCTCGGCCGATCCCGTCTCGGGATCACCGGGATGGCCGGGGAAGCCGCCCGATCCGCCCATCACCCCGGCGACCCCGACCCGCTGCCCGCGGATCGTCAGCGTCGTCGAATCACCGTCCAGCACAACGACACCGGTCTCCGTGAGCCGGCGGGTGATGAACTCGCCGCGGTTCTCGTCGTGGTCGTGGTTGCCCAGGACGGCGAGCACCGGAATCGGGAGATCGGCCAGTTCGGCGCAGAGCAACTCGGTGTTGGCCCTGGTCCCGCCCTCGGTGAGGTCACCGCCGAGGAGCAGCAGGTCGGCGTGGCGGTCCAGGTCGAGGAAGCCGGGCCGGAACTTCCCGGCGACGGCCGGTCGCAGGTGCAGGTCGGCGGTGGCGGCGAGACGGATCGGCGCGATGTTCCCCACCCGCCAAGCAGGCCACAGCGGTGCGCGGCTGTCAATGCGATTCCCCGCGCCACCCCAGGGGGCGGGAGTGCCCACCCTGAGGGTTCGGCGGGTGGCCCCTGAGGTCTCTTCCGGTGCGCGGCCGAGGAGCGCAGAGTAGTAGCTACGCCCCCGAACCCTCCGAAGGAACCACGACATGCAGTCGAGCTACGTGCACCACGTCAGGCAGCAGTTCTCCCGGTACGCGGACACCCGTTCCTACATCTACCTGCGGGAATCCGGGCGTGACCTGGTCGAGGAGGTCGTCACCTACCGCGAGCTCGACCGTGACGCCCGCGCGTTTGCCCAGTGGTTGTCGCAGCAGCCGGAGGCCGCCCAGCCTGTGGTGCTGCTCTACCTCGACGGGATGGCGTTCCTGCGGGCCTTCCTCGGCTGCCTGTACGCCGGTGTCGTCGCCGTCCCGGCGCCGCTGCCGCACGAGGACCGGGCCGCGCAGCGGGTGCGCGGCGTCATCGCCGACTCCGGCGCGCAGCTGGTGCTCACCACCACCGACTTCGCACCGCTCGTCGAGTCCACCACCGGCGCGACCGTCGTCGCCACGGACCAGCCGCTCGGCGACGCCGACGCCTGGCAGTTGCCCGAGATCGACCTCGGCACCATCGCCTTCCTGCAGTACACCTCGGGATCGACCGGCACGCCCAAGGGCGTCGTCGTCACGCACCGCAATCTGCTGCACAACGAGGCCGCGATCGTCGCGGGCGGGATGACCGAGGGGTCGACCGGCGTCAGCTGGATTCCGCAGTTCCACGACATGGGCCTGATCGGCATGCTGCTCGGCGCCGCCTACGTGGGCGCGAACCTGGTGTTCATGGCGCCGACGACGTTCATCAAGCGCCCGGTGCGCTGGCTGCAGGTCATCGACCGGTACCGGGCGACCTACACCGCCGCCCCGAACTTCGCCTACGACCTGATCCTGCGCCGGGTCAGCGACGAGCAACTCGCCGAACTCGACCTGAGCAGCCTCGAGGCCGCCCTCAGCGGCGCCGAGCCGGTGCGGGCTCGCACGATCGAGGCGGTGCTGGAGCGTTTCGCGCCCGCCGGGCTGCGTCCCACCGCGTTCCTGCCCGCCTACGGGATGGCCGAGGTGACGCTGCTGGCCAGCTCCGCGGCGATGGGCGCCGCTCCGGTGTACTACGACCGGCCGGGCGATGCCCCGCTGGTCGGCTGTGGCCGCGCGGCCGACGGCCTCGAGATCCGGATCGTCGACCCGACGACCCTCGAAGAACTGCCGGACGGCGCCACCGGGGAGATCTGGGTCCGCGGGGACAGCGTCGCCGCCGGGTACTGGAACCGGCCCGCCGAGACCCGCGCGACCTTCGACGCCCACCTCGGCACCGAGGGGCCGTTCCTGCGGACCGGCGATCTCGGCCTGCTCCACGACGGCGACCTGTTCGTCGCGGGCCGCCTCAAGGACCTGCTGATCGTCAACGGCCGCAATGTCCACCCGGCCGATGTGGAGGAACGCGTGCAGGAACTGCACCCCGCGCTGGCGGGCAACGCGGGCGCGGTGGTCTCGGTGGACGTGCTCGACAAGGAACGGCTGGTCGTGATGCAGGGCGTGCGGCCGGACCTGCTCGGTGACACCACGCTCGCCGAGCTGACCTCCGCGATCAAGATCGCGGTGGCCCGCGGCTTCGATGTGCCCGCCCCGAACGTCGTGCTCGTCGCCGCCCGCTCCGCGCGCTCGGTGCATCGCACCACCAGCGGCAAGATCCAGCGCGGCTCGATGCGCGAGGCGTTCCTGACCCACAGTCTCGAACGGGTACTGCACGAGGACCTCGAACCGGCGCTCGACCACGCGCTGACCATCTGATCGACACCGACCAGCCAGGAGCCGACCATGTTCCGCACCACCACCGCCCACCCGTCGACCTCGATCCAGGACTGGCTCGTCGAGCGGGTCGCCGACTACACCGACCGCGCCCCGCACCAGGTGGATCCGTCGATCCCGCTGGCCGAGCTCGGCATGGACTCCGTCTCGGCGGTCTCGCTGTGCGGGGAGATCGAGGACCGCTGGTCCCTCGAGATCGACCCCACGCTGGTCTTCGACTATCCGACCATCGCCGCGATCGCCGGCTATCTCGCCGACGAGTTCGCCTACGCGGCATGAACGGTCAGCGCCCGGAGGCGGCGGCATGAGCGATATCGCGATCGTCGGGCTGGATTGCCGCTTTCCGCAGGCGGCCGATCCGGCGGCGCTGTGGCAGCTGTTGCTCGACGGCCGGGACGCGATCTCGGCGGTGCCCGCGAATCGCTGGCACGCCGAGGACTTCCACGATCCGGCGGGCGGACCGGGCACCATCAACACCCACAGCGGCGGATTCATCGACGACGCCGACGCGTTCGATCACGAGTTCTTCGGGATCACCCCGCACGAGGCCGAGACGATGGACCCCCAGCAGCGGCTGCTGTTGCAGGCGACCTGGCGCGCCTTCGAGGACGCGACCCTCGATCCCCGGGCCCAATCCGGTTCGCGCACCGGCGTGTACATCGGGGTGATGGCCAATGAATGGGCCAATCTGCAGATGTCGGACTACGCGGCGATCACCCCGCAGCACGGTTCGGGCAACGGCTACTTCATGACCGCCAACCGGCTGTCCTACCAGCTCGATCTGCGTGGCCCGAGCCTGGCGGTCGACACCGCGTGCTCGTCGTCGCTGGTCGCGGTCCATCTCGCCTGCGCCGCACTGACTTCCGGCGAGTGTGATCAGGCCGTCGCCGGTGGCGTGAACCTGGTGCTCACCCCGGCGGTCGGGGTGTTCTACACCCAGGCGGGGCTGTCGGCGCCCGACGCGCGCTGTAAACCGTTCAGCGGCAATGCCGACGGGATCGTCCGCGGCGAGGGCGTCGCGGTGCTCGTGCTGCGCCGCCTGGCCGACGCGCAGGCCGCGGGACTGCCGATCTACGCCGTGATCAAGGGCAGCGCGGTGAACTCCGACGGGCGCAGCAACGGCATCAGCGCGCCGAACCGGTGGGCCCAGCAGCACGTGATCGCCGAGGCGTATCGGCGAGCCGGGGTGGCGGCCGGGGCGGTCGACTTCATCGAGGCGCACGGCACCGGGACCGTCCTCGGCGACATGATCGAGGTCAAGGCGCTGGGCGGGCTGCACGGGCGCGATCGCGCGCGGCCCTGCGGAATCGGTTCCATCAAAGGCAATCTCGGCCACACCGAGGGCGCGGCGGGCGTCGCGGGGCTCATCAAGGTCGCGCTGAGCCTGCACCACGGTGTCGTCGCGCCGACCCGGTTCGCCGAGCAGGAGAACCCGCGATTGCAGCTGGAACGGCACGGGCTGCGCCTGCTCGCCGAACCGATGCCGCTGACCGGACCGGCGCTGGCCGGGGTCAGCGGCTTCGGGATCGGCGGCACCAACGCCCACCTCGTGCTGGCGGGCGCGCCGGTGGGAGACGACCCGCCCGCGGCCGGTGGCGGGGTGCTCACCGTGTCGGCGGACAACGCGAAAGGTCTGGAGCGCAACGCACGTCGGCTGGCGGAGACGCTGGACGCGGTCCCCGCGGACCGGTTCGCGCAGGTGTGCTGGACGAGCAATCGGGTGAAATCCTCGGGGCGGCACCGGCTCGCGATCGTCGCCGACGATCCGGCGGACGCGATCGCCCGGCTGCGCGCCGGTGCGGACAGCGGCGTGGCGGGTCCGATGCGGGTCGGCTGGGTGTTCACCGGGCAGGGGTCGCAATTCGCCGGGATGGCCGGGGCCGCCGCCGCGGCGAGCCCGTCGTTCCGGCGCGCGCTGGGGACCGTCGACGCCGCGATGGCCGCGCACCTGGGCGCCTCGGTGCGGGAGCTGCTGCTCGACGACACCATCGACATCGATCGCACCGGACTCGCGCAACCGGCGATCTTCGCCATGGAATACGCACTGGCCCAGGCACTCGCCGACGCCGGCGTCCGCCCGGCGTGGGTGCTGGGGCACAGCATCGGGGAGTTCACCGCCGCCGCGGTGGCGGGCGTGCTCGACCTCGAGGACGCCTGCCGACTGGTCGTCGCGCGTGGCAGGCTGATGCAGGAATTGCCCGGCGGCGGTGCGATGCTCGCGGTCCGGGCGACGCGCGCGCAGGTCGCCGATCTGCTCGCGGGGGAGCCCGAGGTCGCCGTGGCCGCGGTCAACGGGCCCGCCGATCTGGTGCTCTCCGGCGCCGCCGCCGCGCTCGACCGGATCCGGTCCGCCCTCGCGGAACGGCGGATCGTCGCCAAGCCGCTGACCGTGTCGCACGCCTTCCACAGTCCGCTCATGGCACCGATGCTGGACGAGTTCGCTGCCGTCGCCCGGGACCGCGCCTATCGGGTCGCGGCCCTGCCGATCTACTCGACCGTGCGGGGCAGGCTGCTCGAGCCGACCGAGACCATGGACGCCGGTTACTGGACCGAACACATCGGCGCCACCGTCCTTTTCGGCGACGCGCTGGCGGCCGCGCTCGACACCGACCCCACCCATGTCGTCGAGATCGGTCCGCGCCGTCAGCTGATCCCGCTCATCGGCCGGGCCCGCCCCGAACTGCTGCCGCGGTGCCTGGCGCCGAGTCCCGGCCCCGGCGCGACCGGGCGCGAACTCGCCGAGACCGTCGCCGCGCTGTACCGCGACGGCCTCGACCCCGACTGGGATCACCTCTACGAGCCCGCCCAGCGGGTCCGGCGGCGGCTGCCGGTCTACGACTTCGCCACCGAGCACCGCTTCTGGATCGAACCGACCACCCTCACCCCACCCGCCCCGCAGGCCGAGGACACCACCATGGACCAGATGATCGCGCTCTTCCGCGAACAGAACGCGCTGCTCGCGCGGATGGCGCCGGGCGTGACGGCGGCCGTCGCGCCGCCGTCGGCCGCTCCCGGCACCCCCGACGTCGACCCGAACGCCGTCGCCGGCATCGTGCTGGCCGAATGCGGGCGGGTCAGCGGATTCGCGGTCGAGCGGCTGCGCGACAGCGAAACCCTCACCGGCGAACTCGGATTCGACTCCATGATGCTGTCGGATCTGTTCGGTGGCCTGATGCGCAAGCTGCCGGGGCTGCAGGTGGACCCGGCGTGGCCGAGCGCCGCCACCACCGTCGGTGACGTGGTCGGGTACGTCACCGCTCAGGTGGCCGGAGCGGCCCCGGCGCCCGCGCCGGCCCCGGCCGCGCCCGAACCGGCGCCGGGGCCGGTCGCGCCCGAGTACCGGATCGCCGACTTCCCGGAGGTGCGCGCGATCGAGGACCGGATGACCGGGGCGGCGGCGCTGGGCCTGGACAACCCCTACTTCCTGATCAACGACGGCGTCACCCGCGACACCTCGCTGATCGACGGTGTCCCGGTGCTGAACTTCTCCAGCTACAACTACCTGGGGCTGTCCGGGCACCCGGCGGTCGTCGCGGCCGTGCAGGACGCCGTCGCCCGGTACGGCAGCTCCTGCTCGGCGAGCCGGGTGCTCTCCGGCGAGAAGCCGGTGCATCGCGAACTGGAGGCCGAACTCGCGCGGTTGCTCGGCACCGAGGACGCGATCGCGCTGGTCGGCGGCCATTCCACCAATGTCACCATCATCGGGCACCTGGTCGGACCCGACGACCTGGTGATCCACGACAGCCTCGCCCACGACAGCATCCTGCAGGGGTGTGTGCTGTCGGGCGCGACGCGACGGCCCTTCCCGCACAACGACCACGTGGCGCTGGACCGGCTGCTCGGCGAGCTCCGGCCCCGCTACCGCCGGGTGCTGATCCTCATCGAGGGCGTCTACAGCCAGGACGGCGACATCCCCGACCTGCCCGCGATCATAGAGATCAAGAAGCGGCACCGGGCACTGCTGATGATCGACGAGGCGCACAGCGTCGGCGTGCTCGGCGCGCACGGCGGCGGCATCGGCGAGCACTTCGGGGTGGACCGCGACGACGTCGAACTGTGGTCGGGCACCATGTCCAAGGCGCTCGCCGGATGCGGGGGATACGTGGCGGGCAGCGCCGAGCTGATCCGCTTCCTCAAGTACACGACGCCCGGCTTCGTCTACAGCGTCGGCATGACACCGATGAACGCCGCCGCCTCGGCCGAGGCGATCCGGCAGCTGCGCACCGACCCCGCCCCGCTGGTCCGGTTGCGGCACAACTCGCGGCTGTTCCTGGAGTTGGCCCGCGCGGCCGGGATCGACACCGGCGACAGCGCCGACACCCCCATCATCCCGTGCATCGTCGGCGATTCCCTGCGGACCATGCGGCTGTCGAACACGCTGCTGCGCCGGGGGATCAACGTCAATCCGATCATCTATCCGGCGGTCCCGGAAGATCTCGCGCGCCTGCGGTTCTTCGTCACCGCCTGTCACACCGACGACCAGATCCGCGAGACCGTCGCGATCCTCGCCGAGGAACTGGCCGCGTCGGCCTAGACGAGGTGGCAAGGCGCTGTTGGCTTCTCGTTCAGCGGGGCGACCGGGACGCGCGCGACCGGTGAAACGTCGATGAACACCGCCGCGCCACCCTCGCCGGGCCGCCCGCGCTGCCGCATCGTGAGGACATGCGCGAGATGTCGGCGCCGGCGCGCGTGCTCGTCGCGCTGGCCACCGCCCTGCTGACCGTCCCGCTGCTGTGCTCGGCCGCGGGCTCCGGCACCGCCTTCGACCGGCCCGTCCCCGCCGTCGACGCGGCGGCCGCGTTCGGTGTCCCCCGTCCGGGCGGGCCGGTCGCGAAGGTCGTCGTGATCGGGATCGACGGGCTGCTGTTCGACAAGGCCGATCGCGTCCAGGCACCCCGGCTGCGGCACCTCGCCGCGCAGGGACTGCTCTCGCGCGGCAGCATCGCCGGGCACATCACCGTCTCCGGACCGTCCTGGGCGAGCGCGCTGACCGGTGTGTGGGATACCGAGCACGGCATCACCGGCAACGAGTTCGACGCGAGTGCCTTCCTGGCCCACCCCAGCGTGTTCACCCGGATCGAACGCGCCGACCCCGCCCGGCACACCGTCTCGATCGGCACCTGGGAGCAGTTCGCGACCATCGCGCGCAGCGGCGACCGGCGCGCCGACCTCGCCCTGACCACCGCGCCCGAGGCCGGCGACCTCGACGAGTCGGCCACCGATGCCGCCACCGCCACCGAGGTCGCGCGCACGATCGAGCGCACCGGGCCCGATCTGGTCGTCACCCACCTCGACCAGATAGACCTGGCGGGTCACCGGCACGGTGGCGCCTCGCGCGCCTATCTCGCGGCGATCCGCCGGGTCGACGCGCTGGTCGGGCAGATCGTCGCCGCCGTCGACCGCCGGGCCGCGGACCATCCGCGCGAACAGTGGACCGTCCTGGTCACCACCGACCACGGCCATCGCCCGGCCGGCGGGCACGGCGGCCAGACGCCGGACGAGACCGCCAACTTCGTCATCGCCCGCGGCGCCGACTTCGCCCCCGGCACCGCGACCAGCGCGTACACGCTGATCGACCTCACCCCGACCGTGCTGGACCTGCTCGGCGCACCACCGGGGCGGCTTGACGGCCACAGCCTGCGCAGCTCGCGGCCACCGGTCGACGAACGCTGAACAATCCGCAGGTCGAGGACGGTTTTCGGGCCGAGTCGCGACCGTCGCACGCCTGTGACCGCAGGGAACCGAACACCAGGTCGGTGTGGGGACTAAAGTTGGTGGTCCGGGCGGTTGCAGCACTCGGCCGACAAGGTCCGAATGCAGCGTGAGAGGCGGTGGCATGACTCGACAACTCGGCGAGGCGAAGGTTGGGCAGGAATCCACCGGCGCCCCGCGGAACGATGGTGCCCCGGCGACCCCCGAACCGGCCAAACAGTCACCGACCGCCTCCGTGCCCAGCTCGGCCTCCCGGCGCGTGCGGGCCAGGCTCGCACGCCGGATGACCGGCCAGCGCGGCATCGCGGCGGTCAAGCCGGTGCTGGAGCCGCTGGCCACCGTGCACCGTGAGCTGTACCCGAAGGCCAATCTCGCGCTGCTGCAGCGCGCCTTCGACGTCGCCGACGAGCGGCACGCCAAGCAGTTCCGCAAGTCCGGTGACCCCTACATCACCCACCCGCTGGCGGTCGCCAACATCCTCGCCGAACTCGGCATGGACACCACGACGCTGGTCGCGGCGCTGCTGCACGACACCGTCGAGGACACCGGCTACTCGCTCGAACAGCTCAAGGAGGAGTTCGGGCAGGAAGTCGCCCACCTCGTCGACGGCGTCACCAAGCTCGACAAGGTCAACTTGGGCGCGGCCGCCGAGGCCGAGACCATCCGCAAGATGATCATCGCCATGGCCCGCGACCCGCGCGTGCTGGTGATCAAGGTCGCCGACC
The DNA here is from genome assembly GCF_040654235.1 of Nocardia sp. NPDC050718. Taxonomy (NCBI): domain Bacteria; kingdom Bacillati; phylum Actinomycetota; class Actinomycetes; order Mycobacteriales; family Nocardiaceae; genus Nocardia; species Nocardia sp. NPDC050718. The sequence goes on from NZ_JBFAHQ010000002.1 coordinate 537,035, forward strand.
GGCTGCACAACATGCGCACCATGCGCTTCCTGCCGCCGGAGAAGCAGGCCAAGAAGGCCAAGGAGACCCTCGAGGTGATCGCGCCGCTGGCGCACCGCCTCGGGATGGCCACCGTCAAATGGGAGCTGGAGGACCTCGCGTTCGCGATCCTGCACCCCAAGAAGTACGACGAGATCGTGCGCCTGGTCGCCGATCGCGCGCCCTCGCGCGACACCTACCTGGCGAAGGTGCGCGCCGAGATCGTCAACACGCTCGCCGCCTCGCGGATCAACGCCGTCGTCGAGGGCAGGCCCAAGCACTACTGGTCCATCTATCAGAAGATGATCGTCAAGGGTAAGGACTTCGACGACATCCACGACCTGGTCGGCATGCGCATCCTGTGCGACGAGGTCCGCGACTGCTACGCCGCGGTCGGCGTCGTGCACTCGCTGTGGCAGCCGATGGCCGGCCGGTTCAAGGACTACATCGCCCAGCCGCGCTACGGCGTGTACCAGTCGCTGCACACCACCGTCGTCGGTCCCGACGGCAAGCCGCTGGAGGTGCAGATCCGGACCCAGGACATGCACCGCACCGCCGAATTCGGCATCGCGGCGCACTGGCGGTACAAGGAGACCAAGGGCAAGCACTCCGGGGACGCGGCCGAGGTCGACGACATGGCGTGGATGCGCCAGCTGCTCGACTGGCAGCGGGAGGCCGCCGACCCCGCCGAGTTCCTCGAATCGCTGCGCTTCGACCTGAAGTCGCCGGAGATCTTCGTGTTCACCCCCAAGGGCGATGTGATCACGCTGCCGCAGAAGTCGACCCCGGTCGACTTCGCCTACGCCGTGCACACCGAGGTCGGGCACAAGTGCATCGGCGCCAGGGTCAACGGGCGCCTGGTCGCGCTGGAACGGCAGCTGGAGAACGGCGAGGTCGTGGAGGTGTTCACCTCCAAGGCGCAGAACGCGGGCCCGAGCCGGGACTGGCAGAACTTCGTCGTCTCGCCACGCGCGAAGGCCAAGATTCGCCAATGGTTTGCCAAGGAACGTCGCGAGGAGGCCCTCGACAGCGGCAAGGAACAGATCTCCAAGGAGGTCCGCCGGGTCGGGCTGCCGCTGCAGCGGTTGATGAGCGTGGACGCGATGACCGCGGTCGCGCACGAGCTGCACTACTCCGACATCTCCGCGCTCTACACCGCCGTCGGCGAGCACCAGGTCTCCGCGCACCACGTGGTGCAGCGGCTGATGGCCCAGCTCGGCGGCATCGGTGACGTCGAGAACGAGCTGGCCGAGCGGTCGACACCGTCGACGACGCCCGCCCGTCAGCGGGTCACCGGCGACGCGGGTGTGCTCATCCCCGGCGCGCCGGGCACGGTGGCGAAGCTGGCCAAGTGCTGCACGCCGGTGCCGGGCGACGAGATCATGGGCTTCGTGACCCGTGGTGGCGCGGTGAGCGTGCACCGGACCGATTGCACCAATGCCGGATCGTTGCAGGAACAGTCGGAACGCATCATCGAGGTCGAGTGGGCGCCGTCGCCGTCGTCGGTGTTCCTCGTCGCCATCCAGATCGAGGCGCTCGACCGCACCCGGCTGCTGTCGGACGTCACCAAGGTGCTGGCCGACGAGAAGGTCAACATCCTGTCCGCCTCGGTGGCCACCCACGGCGACCGGGTCGCGATCAGCAAGTTCACCTTCGAGATGGGTGACCCGAAGCATCTGGGCCACCTGCTCAATGTCGTGCGCAATGTGGAAGGCGTCTACGACGTCTACCGGGTGACCTCCGCGGCCTGACCCGAACCCCGGCCCGGGCACTCTCGTTCGCGAGGGTGCCCGGGCCGCTGTCTGCCCGGACATAGCTGGTGGATCGCCAGAAGATTGCTGGGACAACGGGGTTTGCCGGGGGCAGCGAAAGGGCCATTTTGGGCAGGGGTTCGGGGTCCCGGAATCTGTTACGGTTTACTGCGTTTCAACGCTCCACTGGTCAGCCGAAACGGACTGTGATGCGGATCGATATGGCTCGGTGCACGACACGACTCACGGGGACGATCATCGCGTTCACCGTCGCTTCGGTGACGGTATCGGCAGGCGTGGCCACTGCGGACGAGGCCGCGCCCGGTGCCCCGTCCACCCAGGTGTCGATCTCGGCGTGTCCGGCACTGTACGCCTTGGGGATCCAGGGCACAGGAGAATCGTCGCCGGACGCGGCGCCGAGTACCGATACCGGCATGCTGTCGACGGTCTTCCGGCCGATGTTCGCCAAGGCTGCTGAGCCGGGGCTGGTCGATCGCGCGTATGTGCCGTACGAGGCCGGATTCGGCGGCGCGGTACCCGGTGGGGTGGTGCCCTACACCCAGTCGGTCGACGGTGGCCTCGAGCGGCTGCGGTCGATGGCCACGCAGGTCGTGCAGCGCTGCCCGGACGCGCGGATCGCGGTGGTCGGGTATTCGCAAGGCGCCCACGTGGCCTCGCTGTTCGCCCAGGAAGTGGGCGCGGGCACCGGCACGGTGGCGGCCGACAAGGTCGCCGCGGTCGCGCTGTTCGCCGATCCGACCCGCGGCGCCAACGCCCCGGTGTTCCCCGGCGCTCCCGACCGGACGACGCCGACCACCGCGCCCGGTACCTCCGGCGCCGCGCTCGACGCCGTCGCCGCGGTCCGCCAGGCTCCCGCGCCCGGCGGCGGGCTCGGTTCCAGCGACACCCAGCCCGCCGACTTCGGCAAGCTCACCGGCCGGGTCGCGAGCTTCTGCGCGACAGGTGATCTCGCCTGCGACGCGCCGCAGGGCGCCCCGCTGCTGCGGGCGGTGACCAATCTCGTCAGCCAGGTGAAGCTGTCCGGCGGCGACCCGATCGGCTCTCTGGTCTCCATCGCCCAGGCGCTGGCCTACACCTCCATCAAGACCGCGACGACCGTGGTGAACGAGGACATCTCCGGCAGCACGCTCGCCGATGTCTCGCTCTCGCCGAAGAAGTCGATCTCCCAGCGCATCGCCGACGCCTCCGACCCGCGCGGTCAGCTCGACGTGAACGCGGCCTACCAGGCGCTGCTGAAGGTCGGCATGATCGGGCTCAACGCCGTCACCACCGTGGTGAAGACCGTGCTCAACCCGGCGAGCATCGCCGAATTGGCCACCGCGACACTGTCCAACCCGCTGGTCGGGCTGACCCTGCTCGGCACCAAGCTCGTCGGCGCCGTGCCGCAGCTGGTACCCCCGACCACCGGGGTCCGCCTGGTCAGCGAGGCGTACACGGCCGTGCAGCAGAACATCACCGACAACGCCGAGCTGCTCGACGTGACCACCTGGGTGCGCTACTGGAACACCACCCAGCGCCACGACGCGTACTCGCGCATGGGCGTCGGCGCGCAGGGCGCGACCCCGACCCAGTACGTCGCGGACTGGTTCGCCGCGGTCGCGCGGGACGCGGCGGGCGCCTCCGGACAGGGTGCGGTGCCGGTCGGCGGATCGGACAAACGCGGTGCCGGAATCTTCACCAGCCCGACCGGCGCGTCTACGACACCCAAACCTTCCGGTGGGGGACAATTTCCGTTCGGGACAGGAGCCGATGGCGCCTCATCCGGCGGCGCGACGACTCCGCCTGCCGCGTTACCCGGAACCACCGCTCCCACCACCCGTTCGTTCTCTATGAACTGATCACCTAGAGGTCTTGCAATGCGAATCCTTGTGCCCGGCGCCGCGGAAAGGGGTGAATGTTGAAGTCGTACAACGAACTGTCGCGCTGGTACTCGGCGCTCGAACCGGAGACCGAGGCAGCCGACCCCGCGCGCCAGGACACCGCCGACCCGGCGGCGGGCGAGGACGACGGTCCCGCCCGATATTCGCAGCGCCCCGAGCGCGCCCCGTCCGCCGCACCGGCAGCCGAGCCCACCGGGCCCGTGCCGCCCCCCACGGCGGCGGTGGAGCCGAGCCGGACACCAGGGGACGAGGACCGCGACGACTACTACGGTGTCGCGGGCGACCACGACCGCCCGGTCCACCAAGCGCGCCCGTATCCGGTCGATGTCGCCCCGGAGCCCGCGCCCGCACCGCCGGCCGAACTGGCCGCGCGGCGCAGCGAATTCACCGGCGGCTGGTCGGACTGGGTCGCCGGGCCCGCGCCGGGCCCCGACGACGAGTACGACGCCGAACTGGTCCAGTTCCCGTGGACGGACGCCGCCGACGACGAGTACGACGAGGCCCGGGTGCTCGAGCCCTCCGGCTCGCTGCGCGGCCGCAACCGCAACCGGACCTGGATCGTGCTCGCCGTGTCGGTCCTGGTGCTCGTCCTCGCCGCCACCGGCGTGTTCTTCCTGCTGTTCGGCCGCGGCGGTGACACCGCCAAGCACGCCGCGCCGCCGCTGCACTTCACGGCGGGCAACCTGACCGCCGAGACGGTCGGCCAGTGCCCGACCGAGAACACCGGCGCCGTCGTGCGCAGCGCCGAGGCCGGTGGCACCGGCTCCGGTCCCGACGCCGTGCTCGCCTTCCAGTACGCCTACTACGTGAACCGATCGGGGGAGCAGGCCCGTGCGGTCGTGACCCCCGACGCCGATGTCTCGCCGGCCGCCGTGATCCAGCGCGGTATCGATTCCATCCCGGTGGGGACCACCCACTGCGTGCGGATCACCACTGTCGCCGCCGACCGGTTCACGGTGGAGGTCACCGAGTTCCGGCCCGCGGGCGCGCCGGCCACCTACACCAAGCAGTCGGTGCGCACAGCGCTGGTCGGCGATCGCACGCTCATCACGGGCATCGCGGCAGGGTAAGGAGCAGAGGCGATGACAGACGACTGGAGCCGATGGCTCGACGACGCCCCCGCGGGGGAGCCGTCGGGTGACGCGGCGCGTGATCCGGCTCCGGTGGTGCGGTTGCGGCGCAGGTCGGGCGAGCGTTCCGAGGGCACCCGCAGGCCGATCCTCGTCGTCGGCGGCTGCGGCGGCGCGGGCACCACGACGACGACGCTGGGGCTGGCCGCGGAATTGGTCACCGAGGCGGCGGCGCCGGTGGCGGTCGACGCGACCGCCGCCGGCAGCGATCTCGCGCTGCGCGGCGCCGACAAACACCTGCACCCGGTGAACCTGCAGTCGTGGGTCTACGGCCGCGGCGACGACGAACCGGCGCCGATCGAGGACTGCCTGTCCCGCTCCACCTCCGGCTTCGGACTGCTCTGGCGCGACGCGACGCCGCTGCGCAGGCGCGCGACATATCTCACTGTCGCCAGGGCTTTGGACACCGGCGGCTACACCGCGGTCTACGACGGCGGCAGCCCGATTGCCGGTCGGCAACTGCGCCCGCTGCTCGACGACGCCGACATCGCACTGGTCCTGACCATTCCGGCCCGCGTCGACGCGGCCAACCGCCTGCGGGTGACGCTGGAATGGCTCGACGACCACTACGGCGACGACGGCGCCGGGGTGGTAGCCGATACGACGATCGTTGTCTCCCACCAGTATTCGCACGACGACTCCCGCGTAGCCGAGCATTTGCGCGAGCATCTGTCCGGCTGGGTCCGCGAGGTCGTCGAGATACCGTACGACCCGCATCTGGCCCGCGGTGAGCTGGTTCGGCACAGCGAGCTGGCCGAGCCGACGCGTGCGGCCTATGGGCGGTTGCTCGCCGGGGTGGCATCATGACGGCCGCTATGAATCTTCGTCGTCGTCGTGAACCGGCGCCCACCGGTGTCGGTGTCGTCGCACCCCCCGAATCGCTGCGCGCGCAGATCTGGGAGCGGCCGGTGCCCGGAGTCGGTCGCGCGCCCCTGGTGTGGTTGCTCGGCGTCCACGGTGGCTCCGGTGCCACCACCCTCGCGCACGTCCTCGCGCCCGCCGCCGATGCGCGCGGCAAGTGGCCTGGGGTGTACGAGCGCGAATCCCCCTACGTCGTCCTCGTCGCGCGCGAGACCATCTCCGGTCTCACCCGCGCGCACGACCTGCTGCGCCAGCACCACGCGTTGCTGGCCGGTCCGGCGCTGGTCCTCGGCCTGATCACGGTCGCGGCCCGCCCCGGCCGGGTGCCGCCGGAGATCCGGCGCTATCGGGACGTGGTCGGCTCGCTGGCCGGGCACGTCTGGCAGGTGCCGTGGATCGAGGAATGGACGCTCGTCGAGTCCGAGGCGCTGCCGGTGTGGTCGCCCGGAGACGAGATCGCGCCCAGGAAGCGCCGGGTCGATCCGCTCGACGAGGTACCGGCCGAGATCGGTGAGCTCGGTACCGATCTGGTCGCCGCGATCCGCGCGAGCATCGACGATCCCGCACCGGGGGAGGGTCGATCATGATCGCCGGGCAAGCCGGCCGCCGGTGGTGTACAAACGTGTGTCGGCGTCGAAGTGTTTGTGGCACAACACCTTTACAGTGGGAGAAAGGCACCCGATGAGCATGATCCTCCTCGCCGTGCAGGACACGTACGGCACCGTCCTGGCCCAGGTGGGTAATCCGACCCCGGAAGCTCCCCCCGGTTCGGAGAAGATCCTGCAGCTGGTGCGGTATCTCACCTGGTTCGTGCTGCTGTCGGGCATCTGCGGTATCACCTACGCCGGCGGCAAGTTCGCCTGGGAGCGCTGGACCGGTGGCGGCCTCGAGTCGCCGAAGATGGTGGCGGGCGCCATGATCGGCGGCGTCGTCGCGACCAGCGCGGGCACCATCATGAACGCGGTCATCGGTACGTGATCACCGTGTTCGCCTACAAGCAGATCCCGGCCGACGTGCTGGCGCCCATGATGCAGCTGCTCAACTGGCTGCTCTGGTTCGTCCTGCTGTCGTGCCTGGCCTGGATGATCCTGTCGGCAGGCCGGCTGTGGATCGCCTTCCGCTCCGACCTGGCCGTCAACGACGCCTCGCACGGTGTCCTGATGAGCCTGCTCGGTGCCGCGGTGGCCAGTACCGCGTCCGCGATCGCGCTGGCGTTCCTGCCGGCGTGAGGGGGAGCACCATGACACGGCCGGTCGCGGTCGGTATCGCGTTGCTGGCCGCGGCGGTGGGCTGCGGCCGCGGCGGCGATACCGGCCCCGATCTGTCCGCCGCTCCGACCGGGGTGCGCTGGCAGGACTACCAGGGCATCGCCCTGCCCCAGTCCGACCAGGGCCCCACCTCGGTGACCCAAGGCGCCGCAACGGGTTTCGAGCACTCCCCGCGCGGCGCCGGGCTGGCGGCACTGACGCACACCATCCGGTTGTCGGTGGCGCCCGACAACCAGTGGGCCACCGTGGTGAATCAGGAATTGGTGCCGGGACCGGCCCGCGACGAGTGGGCGATCAACCGGGTGCAGTTGTCGATCACCGGGCCCGCCGCGCCCGAGTACGCGCCGAGATTGTTGGGCTACAAAATTACCGAATACCGTGACGAACAGTCCCGAGTCGATGTCTACACCGAATATTCGGACAGATCACGCGCCGTGAACCACACCACGGTCGGCTGGTACGGCGGAGACTGGCGACTGCAGTTACCCGATCCGCAATCCACCGACCGACCCGTCGACGCGATCGACGAACTACCCACCGACATCGTGGCATTGGAGGCACCACAGTGAGCGTGAAGGAGCCGGGCGCGCGCGACCGCGCTTCTTTCGGCATGATCGCCTCGGGTGCGCTGCTCGCCCTGATCCTGGTCGTCGGCGCGGTCGTGTACTTCACCAGCAGTGGTGGCGCCGAGGAGGACGCCGCGCCCCCGCCCGCGCAGGCCGCGGGCGGAACGGGGTTCGCCGATCCCGAGGTCGACCTGTTCGGCAGGCGGGTGGACGTGCCGAACAACCCGGCGGGACAGCCGCTGGCACAGGACGAGTCGAGCCAGCGCTCGCCGGTGGATTCGGACTGGCTGACCGCCGCGCCCGAGGGCACGACCAAACCGCACGGCTGGCAACGGGTCTACGGCGCGTCGGTGCCGTTCTCCACCTCCGACGGCCCGGCCCGGATCGAAGACGGTCTGGCCGTCGGCTACGCGCGCACCCCGCAGGGTGCCGCGCTGGCCGCCGCGCAGATCACCTACCGGCTCAACGCCAGGCCCGCCGACCGTTCGCTGTACGTGACACAGGTGCGGGTCAGCACCGCCCAGCTGGCCGCCTACGACTCGGCGCTGTCGAGCGACCGGCTGCCGAAGCAGCAGCCGGAGAAGGTGACCCGCTATTTCGTGGCGTCGGACGCGTTCAAGATCGATGATTACGCCGACGACATGGCGATCGTGCGGCTCGCCTCGCGCGGGCCGGTGATCGACGGAAAGCAGTTGTATGCCGCCATGCGGATGATCGTGGTGTGGGACGCGGGCGACTGGCGGCTCAAGCCGTCGTCGACGACCAACACCCAGACGGAATACGTGGAATCGCTGGCGGGGTGGACGAAATGGTGAGCATCGGTGTACAGCAGCACAGCCCGGATCGATTCCCTGCGGACCATCGAGGGGTGCCAACAATGCTGAGGCGAATACTCACAATCGTCGCGGTGATCTTCACCGTGATGATCGCGACGCCGACCGTGGCCTACGGCCAGACCTACGGCTTCGACCAGGCCTGCAACGAACTGCACGACACGCTCGACGGTGTCGCCATTCCCGGGATCTCCCTGGGCGACGCGGCCTCGGCGGTGTGCAAGGCGGGCAACGCCGCCTCGCATCCGGGCGACGCGGCCACCGCGGTCAAGGACAAGGCGTGGGACTCCACCTTCGGCAAGGTGGTCGACTCCCTGATGAAGGGTCTCGGCGAGGCCCTGATCCTGGCGCTGACCTTCTGGATGAAGGTGCCCAACGAGGCGGTGAGCGACTCCGGCGCCCTGTTCACCAAGATCAACGACTACACCTATCAGATACAGATGCTGTTGCTGATCGCGTCGGTGATCATCACCGGCGGGCGATTGGCCGAGGCCAGACGCGGGGCGGCGGTGAGCGAGGCCGCCGAATCGTTCCGGTTGTTCGCCCGGGTCGTGTTCAGCTCGTGGATGCTCGGCGCGGTGATCGTCGCGGGCACCCGGGCCTCGGACAAGTTCTCGGAGTGGATCATCCAGGACGCCACCGGCGGCAATGCCAAGAACATGGCCGAGCTGATGGTGAAGACGTCCAAGTTGCAGGCGTTCTCGCCCGGTCTGGTGCTGATCATCGCGATCGTCGGCCTGCTCGGCGCGCTCGCCCAGATCGTGCTGGCCATCGTGCGGCAGGGTCTGCTGGTGGTCGCCGCCGGCGTGCTGCCGCTGGCCGCGGCCGCGTCGGCGACCGGGACGGGCAAGCAGTCGTATCAGAAGCTGGTCGGCTGGATCATCGCGTTCATGCTGTTCAAGCCGGTGGCGGCGATCGTGTACATGATCGCGTTCACCACCGCGGGACACGTCGACGAGACCACCACCTCGGGCGGGCTGCCGGAAGGTGAACAGGCACAGCGGATGCTGGTCGCGCTGGTGCTGCTGTGCAGCGTCGCGTTCGTGCTGCCCGCGCTGATGCGCCTGGTGGCGCCCGCGGTCGCGACGGTCGGCACCGGTGGTTCGGGTCTGATGGTGGCCGGTGGTACCGCGGTCGGCGCGATGGCGCTCGGTGCGATCGGCACCAAGGCGGTCGCCTCGCGGCCCGCGGCGGCACCCGGTTCGGCCGGGTACTTCGGCAGCGGCGGCTCGGGCCCGCGGCCCGGCGGTGCCGGTGGCGCGGGCGGCGGCGCTCCGCGCGGCCCGGCCCCGACGCCGCCACCGCGCGGCGGTGGTCCGGCGCAGGCGGCACCCAGTTCGGGCTCGGTACCCTCGGGCGCGGCCCGCAATGTCGTCGCCGCGCGCGCCGCGGCGGGCAGCGCGGCCCGCGCCGATCAGGCGGCGGGCGACCTCGCCGGTGACCGCTGGGCGAATCGTTCACCCGACCTCGGCAGGAGCACGATCCCGCGATGACCACCACCTCGACCGACACCTACGAGCGGCGCTCGTACGGGCTGTGGCAGAAGCCGCGCAGCGCGGGCCTTTTCGGCCTGCGCTGGGAAGAGACCGTGATCGGTTTCGTCGTGGTGATCACCGCCCTGATCAGCGCCATGGTCGGTGGGTTCAAATGGGGTTTCGTCGTCGGCGGCCTCGGCGCGCTGGTGATGGTGCCCCTGGTGTGGCGGACGGGGGGCCGTTCGGGCTACGAGACGGGATTGATGATGTTCAACTGGATGCGCTCGCGCCGCAACGGCGAGCACGTGTACCGCGGCGGCCGGTTCTCCCGGATCCCCGGCGGCGTCACCAAGCTGCCGGGGCTGCTCGCGCCGTCGAAGCTCTACGAGGGCATCGACGCGGGCGGCTACCACTTCGGGATGATCCACCTGCCCGCCTTCGCGCAGTACACCGTGGTGCTGCGGGCCTGGCCGCAGGGCCACGAGGCGGTCGACCAGCCGGTGATCGACCGCTGGGTCGCCGCGTGGGGCACCTTCCTCGCCTCGGTCGGCCAGACCAGCGACATCGTCGCGGTGGTGCCGGTGATCGACACCGTGCCCGAGACCGGCAACCGGCTGCTCAACGAGGTCTCCACGATCACCCGCCCGGAGGCGCCGGACCTGGCCCAGCAGGTGATGTACGAGCTGGCCACCGAATTGCCGCAGGAGCGGGTGCAATTGCTGCCGCGCGTGGCGATCACCTTCAAGGCCACCACCGCCGAGCGGCGCAAGAACCCGGCCGAGGAGGCCGTGGAGATCGGGCGCAGGCTGCCCGGCATCTGCGCGGCGCTGGCCGAGGCGGGCGTGCGGGCGCAGCCGATGTCGGCGGAGGAGGTCATCTCCTTCATCCGCCGCAGCTACGACCCGGCCGCGCAGGCCGATCTCGAGGTCGCCGCCGCCGATCCCGGCGGGCATGGCCTGGGCTGGGACGACGCGGGTCCGGTCTCGCACGACGAGAAGTGGGATCACCTGATCCACGACGGTGGCCGCTCGGTCACCTGGGAGATGGACGCGGCGCCGGAGGGCGCGGTCGACGAGCGGGTGCTGCAGCGGCTGCTCGCCCCGAATCCCGAAGTGCCGCGCAAGCGCATCGCGATCGTCTACCGGCCGCACTCGGCCGCCGACGCCGCCGAGATCGTCGACGACGACTTCAAGAACGCGCTCGTGGCGCAGCAGAGCGAACGCGGTGTCGTCTCGGCCGCCGCGACACTGCGGGTCGGCGCGACCCAGCAGGCTCGCGAGGAACAGGCCCGCGGGCACGGTGTGACCCGCTTCGGCGCGCTGGTGACGATCACCGAGCCGCTGCGCGGCGACCTGCCGCGCATCGAGGCCATCACCCGCGACCTCTCGACGCAGGCCCGGCTCAAGATCCGGCGTTGCTACCGCTACCAGGCCGCGGCGTTCGCGGCCTCCCTCGGTTGCGGCGTCATCCTGCCCGAGCACGCGACCATTCCGAAGGCATTGGCGGGGTGAGGCGATCATGGGACGCGACTTCGACGACATCGCGCTACGGCCCGTTCATCGGCCGCCCCGGATCCGCGGGGAGCGCGAACCACGACCGGCCGGGAGCGCGTCGCGCGTGAGCGACGAGGTGCTCGGCCTGGAGGAGCGCACCGAACGCGCCGAACGGGAGTCGGCGCGCGGTAGCTCCGTGGCCGACGAGCACGCCGAGCGCGAGCGCCGTCCGCGCGAGGGCAGGCCCCGCACCGGGGAACCGGGCGGCCGCTCCCGCGCGGACGAGCCGCGTCGGCCCGCCGCCGAGCGCGCGCCGCACGACGAGGACCACCGCAGGTCGCGCGCGGACGACGACCACCGCAGGCCGCGCACCGGCGAGAACCGCAGGCCGCGCGAGGACGACCAGCGCGCCCGCCGGGACGAGCCGCGCGCGGGCCGTGGCGAGCGCCCAGCGACGGGGGAGCGCCGACCGCGCGGTCCGCGTCCCGATATCGACCGCGCCGCCAAGGCCAGGATCGACCGTGGCCTGCGCGCCGAGGACCACGGGCCGCGGCTGGACCACGAACGCGCGATGGATCCGCGCCGCAAGCCACGTCCGGCCGAGCCGAGCGCCTTCATCAAGGCGCCGCGCCCGGTGCGGGCCGACCGGCCCGACGACGCCGCCGACCGGGCGATGGGCACCGGCCGCGCGGCCAAGTCGCGCAACCGGTCCGACCGGCGCGGCCAGTCCGGGCCCTCGCTGCTCGACGACGCCACCCGCGCCCGCTACGAGATGATCGCCCGCGAGCAGTCGGGACTGCGCGCGGCCTGGGCGACCTTCCGCATCCACACCGACGACCTGCGCCGCAACAACGCGCAGGCGCGCACCGAGGCGGTCGTCAACGACGGATTCGACCGCACCACCGCGGAATTGACCGATCGCGGCTACTCGGGTCCCGGCGGCGGCAAGATGAACGTCGTCGGCCGGCCGGTCGAGTACCGGGCCACCACCGCCCAGGTCGCCGGTCTGTGGCCGTGGTCGGTGGGCGCCGGCGCGCCGCTGATCGGCACCCCGCTCGGCTCGCACCTGCACACCGGCGCGCCGGTCTGCTTCGACCCGATGAACTGGTTCATGCGCGGCAGCTTCATCACCGCGCCGAGCCTGTTCGTGCTCGGCCTCAACGGTTTCGGCAAGTCCTCGCTGGTGCGCCGGATCGTGCTGGGCGGCATCGCCCAGGGCATCACCCCGCTGATCCTGGCCGACGTGAAGCCCGACTACCGCAAGATGGTCGAGCTCGTCGGCGGTCAGGTGATCGACCTCGGCTACGGCCACGGCAAGCTGAACCCGCTCGCGGCGGGTGTGCTCGGCTCGGTGGTGCCCCGGCTCGGCGAGTTCCCCGCGCTGCAACGCCAGGTGCTGCAGGACCTGCGGGCCCGCCAGGTGACGCTCATCGCGGGCCTGGTGGAACTGGTCCGCGGCGCGCGGGTGGCCGACTTCGAGGAGACGCTGATCGCGACCGCGCTGCGCATCCTCTACCAGCCGGGCAGTGGCTACGCCCCCGACAAGCCGCCGATCATGGAGAACCTGCTCGAGGTGATCGTCGGCGGCGGCGCGGAACTCATGCTCGACGCCGGTGCCGACAACGAGGACGAGTACCAGAACGCGATCAAGAACCTGCGGCGTTCGCTGCGCGCGCTCACCCAGGGCCCGTTCGGCGCGATCTTCAACGGCCAGACCACCGTGCCGATCGACACCGGCGCCGTCGCGGTGTGCATCGACGTCTCGCACATCCCCACCGGCGACAAGAAGCTCAAAGCCGCGGTGATGCTGGCCTGCTGGGCCGACGGCTTCGCCTCGGTCGAGGCCGCGCACGTGCTGGCCGACGCGAAACTCGGTCCGCAGCGCTATTTCCAGGTGGTGATGGACGAGCTGTGGCAGGTGCTCGGCCTCGGCGACTTCATGGTCGACCGGGTCGACGAACTGACCCGCCTGCAGCGCGGCCTGGCCACCGCGCTGATCATGATCAGCCACACCATCAAGGACCTGCAGGCGCTCGGTTCCGACGCCGCCATCGCCAAGGCGATCGGCTTCCTGGAACGCGCGCGCGCCAAGATCTTCGGCGCCCTGCCCGCCGAGGAGATCAGCAGGCTCGACTCGACGGTGCCGTTCACCGCCGCCGAGCAGGAGATGGTCACCGGCTGGTCGGCGCCCCAGGCCCTCACGGGGGAGGCGCTCAAACCCGGTCAGCAACGGCCGTCGCCGCCCGGTACCGGCAAGTTCCTGCTCAAAATCGGTGAGGATCGCCGCCCCGGCATCCCCTTCCACATGGAGTTCACGGTGTCGGAGAAGGAAAGCGGAATCCACGACACGAACCAGCGGTTCAGCGAGTTCGGCGACAATCCGCGCGGAGCGCCCGACCCCTCGGCGGACGGGGGCGCGCAATGATGCCGCACCGGTCCTACCGCCGGGTCTCGCCCGAGGTGCGTGACGCCGCGGTCGCCCAGGTCGTCGCGCTGACCGACAAGCTGCGCAGCGAATCCGAGGCGTGCCGGGTCGTCGCCGAACAGATCGGTGTGCACGCCAATTCGGTGCGCAACTGGGTGCGCGCGGCCGAGGGCCCGAGCCTGGAGCGGATGGACGCCACCGCGCTGCGCCGCAAGGTGGCGCTGCTGCAACAGCAGCTCGCCGCCGCGGCCGAGATGAACCGCACGCTCGCCGACACGCTCAACGAAACCCGGCGCCGCACGTGATCACCGCCGCGGCGGACCCGGATCCCGGCGCCCGGCGCGGAACGCCAGGAGGCGGCCGGTGAATGCCCGCACGATGCTGATGTCGGCGCTGGGCTCGGTCATCGGGCTGATCGCGCTCGTGCTGGTCATCGTGCTGCCCTCCTCGGACGAGACCTGCGAGACCACCGGTGTGCTGAGCGGTTCGGCGGCGCCGACCCTGCCGCCGCTGGGCGGTGCGGCGACCGGCGATTCCCGGGCCGCCGGGTCCACCACGCCGACCGCCACGTCGAATCCGGCCGTCACCGGCACGCCGTCGCTGGCCGCCGGCGTCGGTCCGCTGCGCCGGACGCTGCCGCTCGAGGTCGGCACCTTCACCATCTCCGACGTGTTCGGTTCGCGCGGCGGCGATCACAAGGGCATCGACATGGCCGCCGCCGACGGGACCACGATCTACTCGGTGTCCGACGGCCGGGTGGTGGCCGCCGGTCCCGCGTCGGGTTTCGGCAACTGGATCGTCGTCGACTCGGTCGACACCAACGGCCGCGCCTTCTCCGCCGTCTACGGCCACATGTGGGACCGCGGCGTGAAGGTGCGCACCGGGGAGACCGTGACCGCGGGACAGCCGATCGGGATGGTCGGCTCGGCGGGCGAATCCAGCGGCCCGCACCTGCATTTCGAGATCGTCCCCGGTGGCCGCTTCACCGGCGGCCGCCAGATCGACCCGATGCCGTGGCTCGACGGCGCGCCGACCCCGGATGTCGGTGGCGCGCGCGCCTTCTCGACCGACGCGAACTGCGTGCGCGGCTTCGGCAGCGCCGGTGGCGCGCTCGCCGACGGGAAGGTGCCCGCGGAGCTGGAGATCTGGTACCGCAGGGCGGGCACGGTGTGCCCGGAGATCTCGTCCTCGCTGCTGGCCGCGCAGGCCAAGCAGGAGTCGGGGTTCCGGCGCGGGCTCACCTCGCCCGCCGGTGCGCAGGGCCTGGCACAGTTCCTGCCCGGCACCGCGGTCAGCATCAATCCCGACGACGGCAAGCCGTACGTCATCGATGCCGACGGCAACGGCACCGCGAGCGTCTGGGACGACGGTGACGCGATCATCGGCCAGGCCCGCTACATGTGCGCGATCGCGCACAAGATCGCGGGCTGGATGGCCGCGGGCAAGGTCTCCGGTGACCTGCCCGCGCTCACCCTGGCCGGGTACAACGCCGGTGAGGGCGCGGTGCTCGCCTCGGGCGGGATGCCCAATCAGTATGCGGCGCACTACTCCGAGACCCGGCCGTACGTCACCAACATCCTGTCGATGGAGCCGCAGTACCGCGCGCCCGGCGCGCAGGGCCGGTTCACGCCCGAACCGGGCGGTGGCGGGGCACAGATCGTCGAGGCCGCGCACGACTGGCTGGGCATGCCGTACGTCTGGGGTGGCGGTGGCGTCCAGGGCCCGAGCAGCGGCGGTTTCGACGCGCCGGGCCTGACCGCCGCCGCGGTGTTCGCGGCGTCCTCGGGCGCGATCACCCTGCCGGGCACCGCCGAACAGCAGTGGGAGTCGGGCCGTGAGGTGCCGATCTCGAAGGTGTCCGCCGGTGACCTGGTGTTCAGCGGTTTCGGGCCGAAGGGGCCGTCGAAGGTGGGGATCTACGCGGGCGACGGTCAGGTGATCCAGGCGGTGCCGCCGTCGAGCAGCGGTGGCGGCGGTGGCGTCACCGAGGTGGCGGTACCGGGCGACGCGCGGGCGAGGAGGGTGTTGTGACCACACGTCCCTCGACACCGGGGATAACCTGGTGGGAGAGAACACGAATCCGCACAATTCCGGCGGTGATGCTCGTGGCGGTCCTGCTCCCGGTCGCCGCTTGCGGCGGCGATCCCGATGCCGCGCGCCCGGACTCGGCGACCTCGACCACCCGGCTGCTCGACGCCGCGGCCACGGTCGACCCGACCACGGCCGACGGGGTCGCGGTCGTGGCCCTGCGGGAGATCTACACCTGGAACCCGGCCACCGAGCAACCGGGCGATTCCCTGCAACGCGCGCGAAAATGGCTGGGTCCCAGCATGATACGTATGCTGGACAGTTCGACGGGAACCACCGACACGCCGAAACCGTCGCTGCAGTGGGCGGACTGGGCGAAGGCGAAGGCGCACGTCGAGGCATTCGCCTTCGCCTCCGGGGAGCAGGCGCCGGCGAGCGCGGATCCCTCGGTGGCGCAGTACAAGATCGGCATCGAGCAGACGGTCGTCTACCCGAACGGGCGGTCCGAGGCCCTCCCACCGGGCACGGTCATCGCGACCGTGGTGCAGACGCCGCAAGGCTGGCGCCTCGACGCGTTCCGCTGAGCACCCACCACCATCCGACAAGGTCCACAAGGAGGCACACGTGGCGAAGAAGAAGGTGACGGATCCGGCCGCGGTCGGACCCGACACGACGCTGATCCTGATCGTGTTCGGCTTTGCGACGCTGATCACCCTCGCCGTCGCGCTGCACCTGGGCAACGCGCTGTCGGTGGTGCCGCAGAACATTCCGGCCAACCCGATCGCGGTGGTCGCCGATCTGGCGCGCGGCAAACTGCACTGGCCGCGCGCGTCCACGGTGATCGTGCTGCTGGTGATCGCCGCGGCCATCGCCTACGTGGTGGTCCGCAAGCAGATGAAGAAGCGCGCGGTCAAGGGCAGGCTGTCGATCGACGACAAGGCCGACCACATGGGCAGTGGCAGTGCCATCGCCTCGATCACCGAGGCGGGGGTGCGGCAGAAGGCGGTCGATCTCGGTGTGCGGCTGGGCAGCAACGACGCGCCTGGTGTGCCGATCGGTGTGGCCGTCGCCGACGGGTCCCCGCTCTACGGCTCCTACGAGGACCTGCATCTCGACATCTGGGGCCCACGCCAGGGCAAGTCCACCTCGCGGGTGATCCCGGCGATCCTGTCGGCCATCGGCCCGGTGCTGACCACCTCGAACAAGCGCGACGTGGTCGACGCGACCCGGAATGTGCGCGAGGCCAAGGGCAGCGCGACCTTCGTGTTCGACCCGCAGGGCGTGGCAGGCGAACGGCCGGTGTGGTTCTGGGATCCGCTGGCCTGGGTCGATCACCGCAAGGAGGGCTGCGAGATGCGGGCGGCCCGGCTGGCGGGCCACTTCGCCGACGCCGAGAGCGGCGGCGCCGACAACACCGACAGCTTCTTCGACCCCGAGGCCGAGGACCTGCTCGCCGGATTGTTCCTGGCCGCCGCGATCGCGGGCAAGCCGATCACGCAGGTGTGGGAATGGGTGACCAACCCGCAGAACAGTGAGCCGATCGAGCATCTGCGCGGCGCCGGACACGACTTCACCGCCTCCGGCCTGGCGATGCAGTACAACGCCGAACAGCGCACCAAGAGCGGCATCTTCGGCACGGCCAAGAAGATGGTGCGCTGCCTGCAGATGTCGAATGTGCACCCGTGGATCACCCGTGGCAACGGCGACCGGCTGCAGTTCGATGAGCTCGAGTTCATCGAGCGCAACGGCACGCTGTACTGCCTGTCGCTGGAGGGCCGCGGGTCGGCCGCGCCACTGGTCAGCGCGCTGACCGAGGCCGTCATCGATGTGGCCATGCGCAAGGCCTCGCTGTCGTCCGGCGGTCGGCTGCCGATCCCGCTGCTGGCGGTGCTCGACGAGGCGGCCAATGTGGTGCGCTGGAAGGATCTGCCCAAGCAGTACAGCCACTTCGGCTCGCGCGGCATCGTCGTGATGACCGTGCTGCAGTCCTGGGCGCAGGGCGCGCGCTGCTGGGGTGACGCCGGGATGAGCGCGCTGTGGTCGGCGGCCAACATCAAGGTGCTCGGCAGCGGTGTCGATGACATGGCGTTCCTGCGTGACCGATCCGAGGCGATCGGCGAGTACGACTCCATCTCGCAGTCGATGTCGCAGTCGGGCAGCAGCAAGAGCTACTCGCGCTCGCTCAGTTCCTCGGTGACCTTCACCGCGCAGGGCCTGGCGACGTTGCCGCGCGGTCGCGCGGTGGTGTTCACCTCGGGTCAGCCCGCTGTGCTGGTCCGGACCGTGCCCTGGTGGGAGGGGGAGTACGCCGAGGCGGTCAAGCAGTCGATCGAGTACAACGATCCGACCCGCAAGACCCGCATCGACGATCTGATCGGAACGCCGGTGCTGTCGAATTCCACTCCGCCGGAGCAGTACGGCGACGTCGAGGAGGTCAAGCCCCTGTGAGCGACCAGAATTCGGGTGCTCGGGACATCGTGAACGGGTATCCCAACGTGTTCGACTTCGTGAACGACTACCTCAGCAGGGTGTACAGCAGGCAGGTCACCGATATCAGCGACACGGTGTGGTGCACGGAATGGTGGCGCCACCCCGAGGCCGCGGTCCGGCTGCACGCGCTGTGGCAGGCCTGGGAGCACTTCCGGCTGGAGGGGGGTCCCGGCATCAGCGTCTGGTTCCTCGACCACGCCGACCCACATATGGCGAAGTTGTTCGATCCACGTGGGCCGTTCAAGTACTGCAGTGTTCGCAACGGCCACAAGGGAATGCTCGACCGGCTTCCGCTGGAGGATCAGGTCGGCGCGGACCGGGCGCAGTTCACCGATCCCGACGTGAACCGGACGATGGACAAGACCAAGCCGTTCTAGCCACGCTGATCGTCGGGGGCGCTGCGGTCGCCCCCGACGACGCGGTGCTCGCGGTCGTGGGTCAGCGGCCGCGTTCGAGACCGCGCGGGTCGATCCCGCGTTCGATTCCGGAACGCCGAGCGCCCGCGTTGGTACGCCGGATCGCTTCCTCCGGCGAGATACCCTGCCCCATCTCGACCAGCATGCGAACTTCGGTCAATTCCGGTGCGACGCCCGCCCGTTCGAGATGGGCGGCGATGGCCGCGCGCCGTTCGACGGTGTCGTAGCCCACCTGGGGTGCGTTCCCGCCTGCCGCGGTGGCACTCGCCGAGAACGGGGAGGACGGGTCCTTCTCCAGGGTGAGCCCCCGCGGCTGGGCCGACTTCGAGCCGACCGACATCATCTGCACGAGTTCGATATTGCGCGGGTCCTTGGCCTTCAGATCACGGGCCTCGCGGACCTGCAGCTCGCGGGCTTCCTTCATCTTCGCCTCGACCGCCTTGGCGCGGGCCTCGGCTTCTTTCTGGCCGTGCTCCCGCGACTTGAGGGCGACCAGGGTGGCCATCTGCAGCATGGTGCGCATCATGGACGCCGTTTCGCTGCCGATGTCGTCGAGTTCCGCCATGACTGCTCCCCGATGCCGCTGTGGAAGTGGACAACTGAGCCTACCGCGCGAAGGACACGACTGTATGTCTGGCGGAGCCACGCAAGGGAGGTGTCGAGAAGTTTCGGTGGACATGGAGTGGCGAGGGAGAAAATACGGCGGTCGAGGCGGCCGGCCGGATGAACAATAGGATTGCCTTGCCTCTGATGATCTTCTGGCGGTGTCGGGGCCGGAAAACCGGAAACGGGCCGGACGCCGCGGTGGCGTCCGGCCCGTTTCGGGTGGGGCGAGGGGGTGTCAGCCCACCTTGACGGTGGTGAAGCTGATCGGCATCTTCGGCTTGCCGCCACCGGCCGACATGGAGCCGTCGTCGCCCGCGGCGCCGACCTTCTCCAGCGTCTTCAAGCCTGCCTCGTCGATGGTGCCGAAGATCGTGTACTTCGGCGGCAGGATGGTGTCGCCGTAGACCAGGAAGAACTGGCTGCCGTTGGTGCCCTCGGGGGTCAGGCCCGAGTTGGCCATCGCGATCACGCCACGCTTGTACTTGATCGGGCTGTTGAGCGCGGGATCGTTGTCCGGATCGGTCGTCGGGAACTGATCGGTCGGGTACTCGTTGGCGAAGCTGTAGCCGGGCCCGCCCATGCCGCTGGCGGTCGGGTCGCCGCACTGCAGCATCTCGAAGCCCTCCTCGGCCGAGATGCGGTGGCAGCTGGTCTTGTCGAAGTAGCCCTGCTGCGCCAGGCTCACGAAACTGTTGACGGTGCACGGCGATTCGGCACTGTCGAGCTCGAGGCCGATCGGGCCCTGGGTGGAGTCGATGGACACCTTGGTCTTCGGCGCGTCGGGGCCGGAGGCGACCGTGGTGGTGCTCGGCGGCGCCACCGGCTTGCTCGCGGGCTCGGCGCCGACCGGGTAGGCGCAGGTGACGGTGGCCGGCTTGGCGGCGACCGCGGGCGCGTCGGCGGCGGGGGGCAGCTCCCGCTTGCTGGTGGCGGAGGTGCTCGCGGTGGCCGAGGAATCCGCCTCGTCACCGTCCTTGGTGAGGAAGTACACGCCGGTCACCGCGGCGGCGACCACGATCACACCGAGTACCGAGCCCGCGATCACCAGGCGCTTGCGCTTCTTCTCCTGCTCGGCCCGTCGTTCCAGCTGGCGCTCCAGCTTGCGCTTGGCCGCCGCCCGTCGCTGTTCGTTGCTCGGCACTACCGCGTTCCTCCCGTGTTGTCGGATTCGTCTAGAGGGTAAC
This sequence comes from Nocardia sp. NPDC050718, assembly GCF_040654235.1. Taxonomy (NCBI): domain Bacteria; kingdom Bacillati; phylum Actinomycetota; class Actinomycetes; order Mycobacteriales; family Nocardiaceae; genus Nocardia; species Nocardia sp. NPDC050718. The sequence continues at coordinate 557,480 of NZ_JBFAHQ010000002.1, forward strand.
CGGTTGGACTCGAGGGGCGCCCGTGGGGAAAACTGGATGATCGTGACCAAGACCAGCAGCTTCACCGCCCCGAAGGGGGTTCCGGATTACGTGCCGCCCGGCTCGGCCGAGTTCGTCGCCGTGCGCGACGGCTTGATCCACGCCGCCCGACTCGCCGGGTACGGGCACATCGAGCTGCCGGTATTCGAACAGACCGCCCTGTTCGCGCGTGGTGTCGGTGAGTCGACCGACGTGGTCAGCAAGGAGATGTGGACCTTCGCCGACCGCAACGGCGAGAGCTTCACCCTGCGCCCCGAAGGCACCGCCGGTGTGATGCGCGCGGTGATCCAGCACGGTCTGGACAAGAGCGGTCAGCTGCCGCTCAAACTCTGCTACGCCGGTCCGTTCTTCCGCTACGAGCGCCCGCAGGCCGGCCGGTACCGGCAGCTGCAGCAGGTGGGCATCGAGGCGATCGGTGTCGACGATCCCGCGCTGGACGCGGAGGTCATCGCGATCGCCGACGCCGGCTTCCGCGGCCTCGGCCTGGACGGGTTCCGCCTCGAGATCACCTCGCTGGGCGACGAGACCTGCCGCCCGCAGTACCGGGAACTGCTGCAGGAGTTCCTGCTCGGGCTGCCGCTCGACGAGGAGACCCGCCGCCGCGCCCAGATCAACCCGCTGCGCGTCCTCGACGACAAGCGGCCCGAGGTGCGCGAGCTGACCGCGAACGCGCCGTTGATGATCGATCACCTGTCCGAGTCGGCGAAGACCCACTTCGAGCAGGTGCTCGCCCACCTCGACGCGCTGGGCGTGCCGTACGTGGTGAACCCGCGCATGGTCCGCGGCCTGGACTACTACACCAAGACGACCTTCGAATTCGTGCACGACCAGCTGGGCGCGCAGTCCGGCATCGGCGGCGGCGGTCGCTACGACGGGCTGATGGCCGAGCTGGGCGGGCAGCCGCTCTCGGGCATCGGCTTCGGGATCGGCGTCGACCGGACCGTGCTTGCCCTGGCGGCCGAGGGCAAGACCGCGGCCGACCCGGCGCGCTGCCAGGTCTACGGCATCGCGCTCGGTGACGCCGCCAAGGCACGGCTGGTCGCGCTGGCCGGCGCGCTGCGCGGCGCGGGGATCAGCGTCGACCTGGCCTACGGCGGGCGCGGGATGAAGGGCGCGATGAAGGGCGCCGACCGCTCCGGCGCGACATTCACCCTGGTGCTGGGCGATCGCGATCTCGAGGAGAACTCGATCGGGGTCAAGGAGATGGCGACCGGCGAGCAGCGGCAGGTGCCGCTGGGCGAGGTCGTCGGCGTGCTGCGCACCGCGCTCGGCCACTGAGCCCGGCGGTCCGGGGCGCGGTAGTCTGACCGCGCCTCGGACCGGACCGGCCGGACCGGGTGGAGAGGGACATCGTGGACGGGGAGTCCGGGCGGGCGGCGACGGAACCGGTCGGCATCGACCTGGTCGCGCCCGAGATGTTCGCGCCCATGCTGCGCAGGCTCGCGCTGGCCGCGATCGGTGTCGGCGTCGGTGTGACGCTGCTGTCCGCGATCTGGTTGAGCTGGCCGTTCGCGATCGTCCTCGGACTGGTCGTCGCGGTGCCGACCATCGGCTATGTGTTCGCGTTCCGGCGCAGACGGATGTGGTTGAGCGGCACCGAGATCCACGCGCACCGGCTCTTCGGTACGCGGCGGATCGACCTCGCGGGCGCGACCGGTGTGCAGCTGCTGGTCTACCCGGGCAGGCTCAGCCGGATCGTGCTGAAGGTGACCGTGGGCGCCGAGATCCAGGTGGTGCCGCTGGCGATGTACACCGATTCCGGCAGCGGCCGCGAACTGCATCTGCTCGGCCTGCGCAAGCTCGCCGACGCGCTGGCCGCCAGCGAGCTCGCCGCCGCCGTGGCCGTGTCGGAGGTCCTGGTGCAGCAGTTGCGGGCCGAGGCGCGCGATGCCGGGCTGGGGGAGCGGCCGCTGTATCGCGGCGTGCGGCTGGTCCGGGCCAAGGACGCGGTGTCGCCCGTGGTGCTGACCGACGCCGAGGTCGCCGAGCTCGTCTGAGCCGCGTGGTGTTCTGCCTCACGGATCCCCGTGCGGGGACTCCTGACTGATTAGCGTGGGAGGCGCCAGAGTCGTCCAGCGCGAGGAGTCGGTCGTGAGCAACCCAGCCAGCAGAACTCCGGTCACCGTCAGCGTCACCGGTGGCGCGGGCCAGATCGCCTACGGACTGCTGTTCCGGATCGCCGCGGGGGCGATGCTCGGGCACGACACCCCGGTGCGGTTGCGGCTGCTCGAGGTGCCCGCCGCGGTGCGCGCGCTGGAGGGCGTCGCGATGGAACTCGAGGACGGCGCCTTCCCGCTGCTGTCCTCGATCGAGATCACCGACGATCCCTCGGCCGGATTCGACGGCGCGAGCGTGGCGCTGCTGGTCGGCGCGCGGCCGCGCGGCCCCGGGATGGAACGCGGCGACCTGCTCGCCGCGAACGGCCCGATCTTCACCGGTCAGGGCGCCGCGATCAACGCGGTCGCGGCCTCGGACGTGCGGGTGCTGGTCGTCGGGAATCCCGCGAACACCAACGCCTACATCGCCATGCGCAACGCCCCCGACGTGCCCGCAGACCGCTTCACCGCGCTGACCCGCCTCGACCACAATCGCGCGATCGCCCAGCTGGCCGCGCGCACCGGCGCCCCGGCGGCCGACATCACCCGGATGGCGGTGTGGGGCAATCACTCCGCGACCCAGTTCCCCGACCTGACGCACGCCACCGTCGCGGGCAAACCCGCACCGGAACTGGTCGAGCCGGAGTGGGTGCGCGAGGTGTTCGTGCCGACCGTGCAGCAGCGCGGCACCGCGATCATCAAGGCGCGCGGCGCGTCCTCGGCCGCCAGCGCGGCCAGTGCCGCCATCGACCACATCCACGACTGGGTTCTCGGCACCCCCGCCGACGACTGGACCTCCATGGCGGTGCCCTCCGACGGCTCCTACGGCGTCCCGAAGGGGCTAGTGTGCTCGTTCCCGGTCACCTGCGCCGGTGGGCGGTACCGCATCGTCGACGATCTCGATCTCGACGACTACGCGCGGGCCAAGATCGACGCGGGTGTCGCCGAGTTGATCGCCGAACGGGACGCGGTCATCGATCTCGGCTTCGCCAAGGCGGACTGACGGCGGATCTCACCCGAACAGCGCGAGCTGTTCGCTCGGCGGCACCGGCGCCGGTCCTGCCGGCACGGTCCGGCCCTGTGGTCGGCGCAGATCGTAGGCGGCCAGCAGCGGGTCGACCCGCTCGCGCAGCCAGGAGCTGTAGGCGGGCGTGACCGAGCCACCGCGACCGTAGAGCTGACGGTAGCGGCGCACCAGCGCCGGATGTTCGGCGGCCAGCCAGCCGAGGAACCAGCCGCGCGTGCTGCCGCGCAGGTGCATGGCGAAGGCCGTGGCGCTGTCGGCGCCCGCGTCGGCGATCGCGGCGAACAGGGCGTCGAGGTGGGCGCGGCTGTCGGTCAGGCACGGGATGACCGGCGCCACCATGACATGCACGGCGAAGCCCGCGTCGGCCAGGGCACGGACCAGATCCAGGCGTGCGCGGGGTGCCGGGGTGCCCGGCTCCAGACTGCGGTGCAGGTCCTGGTCGAGGATCGCGATCGAGACCGCCACGCTGACCGCCACCCGCCGCGACGCCGCGGTGAGCAGGGGCAGGTCCCGGCGCAGCAGCGGCCCCTTGGTGAGGATGGAGAACGGCGTCCCGGAATCGGCGAGGGCGCCGATGATGCCCGGCATCAGCCGGTAGCGGCCCTCGGCCCGCTGGTACGGGTCGGTATTGGTGCCCAGCGCCACCGGCTCGCGCTGCCAGGACCGCCGGGTCAGCTCCTTGCGCAGCACCGCCGCCACATTCGTCTTCACCACGATCTGCGAATCGAAGTCCTCGCCCGCGTCCAGTCCGAGGTATTCGTGACTGCCCCGGGCGAAGCAGTAGCGGCAGGCGTGCGAACACCCACGCATCGGGTTGATCGTCCAGCGGAACGGCAGCGTCGAACTCTCCGGCATCTTGTTCAGCGCGCTCTTGCACAGCACCTCGTGGAAGGTGATGCCGTCGAACTCGGGCGTCCGGACGGTGCGCACCAGCCCTGCCCGGGTCAGTCCGGGCAGGGCGCCGTCCTCGGCATCGAGTGCCTGCGCTTGCCACCGCATGCCCTGAGTCGAACATGTGTTCGAGGTGGTGTCAAGCCTGGTCGGTCCGGATCGGTCGGCAGCGGCCGTCCAGTTGGTCCGTACCGGCGTAAAATCGCAGGTGGCGGACCGTGCGGCCCCGCGATCCGCGGTGTGGGTGACTCGGTGAGAAGTGGTCGATGGAAGGACCGTTGGTCGGTGCGGTCGTCGCTCAGCTCGTGCTCGGCCTGCTGTTTCCGGGTGCCGGCTCGGCACCCGCGGTGAGCTATGTCGCCCTCGGCGACTCCTATACCGCCGCGCCGGGTCTGCTCGATCCCGTGCCGGGGAGTCCGCCGCTGTGCACGCGATCCGCGCAGAACTATCCGCACCGGCTGGCGGCGGCGACCGGATGGGAACTCACCGATGTCAGCTGCGCCTCGGCGGCGACGGCGCACATGACCACGGCCCAATACGCCGATCAGCCACCGCAATTCGACGCGCTGTCGGCGCGGACGCGGGTGGTCAGCTATCAGGCGGGCGGCAACGACCGCAATCTGTTCCAGGCCATGGTGCTCACCTGCTCGGCGCTCAACGCGGGGAACGTCGGTGCCGTCGGGGCGCCGTGTCGCGACAGCCAGGGTTCGCGATTCAGCGACGACATCGCGGCGGGCGAACCCGCGATGGGCGCGGCGATCGGGCGGATCCGGGAGCTGGCACCGCACGCGCGGGTCTATGTCGTCGGTTATCCGGCGGTGCTGCCGGAAGCGGAGCACTGCTACCCACAGATGCCGCTGAGCACGGGCGACGTCGACTACGCGCGGGGCATCGAACAAGAACTCAATGCCGCGCTGCGGCGCCAGGCCGAGGCCAACGGCGCGATCTACGTCGACATCTACACCCCGGCCATCGGGCACGACGCCTGCCGGGACCCCGCGACCCGCTGGGTCGAACCCGTGCTGCCCGCGCAGGCGAACGCCACCCCGGTACACCCCAACGCCGCCGGACAGCAGGCCACCGCGGAGATCCTCCGCGCGGCCGTGACGGCGCCGGGGTGACCGGCACGCGGACTACGCGGTGCGCGGTGCGCGCAGGAAGTCGACCAGGTCGGCGACGGTCTCCTCGGTCGGGCGGGGGTGGTAGCCCAGCTCGCGTTCGGCCTTGCCGTGATCGACGATCGGGGCCGACAGGATCGCGCCGAGCGCCGCCTTGGACAGGATGTCGGAGCCGAGGCGCTTGCTGATCGGCTCGACCACCGGCAGCACGGCGCCGAGCGCCTTGGCCGGAATCGCGAACCGCGGGCCCTTGGCGCCGGAGCGCGCCGCGGCCATCCGGCACAGGTCGATCAGCTGGGTCATGTACCCGCCGAGCAGGTAGTTCTCGCCGGTGCGGCCCTTCTCGCCCGCCAGGATCAGGCCCTGCGCCACATCGCGCACGTCGACCAGATCGAAACCGCCGCCGATCATCACCGGCATCCGGCCGCGCATCGCCTCCGCGGCGGTGCGGTTGAGCCGGGACAGGTTCTTCGGGTTGTCGGCGGGGCCGTAGACGCCGGTCGGGTTCACGATCACCGCGTCGAGGCCGCGTTCGATGACCGGACGCAGCGCCTGCTCGCCCGCCCACTTGGACCGGTCGTAGACGGGCAGGCCCGGATCGGTGGAGCGCAGGGTGGTCTCGTCGATGTGCCCACCCGCGCGGTACTGGTCGAAGGCGTGGATCGAGCTGGTGTGCACGAACCGCCGGACGCCGGCCTCGAGCGCCGCCTCCGCGGTGACCCGCACGCCCTCGGTGTTGACCCGCCAGGCCAGGTCGTTCTTCTCGGCCAGCGTGATCAGCGCGACCAGGTGGTAGACCACCTCGGCGCCGTCGAGGGCGCCGCGCATCGACGCCGGATCGAGCACGTCACCGGACACCCAGGTGACGGCCGGATCGGACGTGGTCGGCGCAGCACGATCGATGGCCACCACTTCGTGGCCACGCTCGAGGAGCTGTGGGATCAGGTTGGTACCGAGGTAGCCGGCTGCGCCGGTCACTGCGACCTTCATTCCGCCGAGGATATAGAACATGTTCTAGTTTTGAAAGCGGATCGGGTGGATCGGAGCCGACACGGCTCGAACGAGGTCGGGGTGTTCGGTTATATTTGGCGCACACTGCGCCTTCGCGCGGGCGCGTAGGGAGTTCCGCGGCCGCCGATCGCGCTCGCAGAGCAGGATTTTCACGACGAGTTGGGGGGATTCGCATGACCGATCTCTCGGTCGATACCGATGCCGTCGCCGCTTTCGCGACGACGAACGCGACCGTGGCGGGGGACATCGCGGCGGCGGGCATCACCGACGCGGCGGGCAACGTGGCGGCGATGACGCCGGTGTTCGGGCTCATCGGCGCCGATTATCTGGCGATGTTCGCCGCCGCACAGGCCCTGCAGGCCAAGGACATCAACGATCTGTCGGCCAAGTTCTCCAAGCTGTCCGACGCGGCCTTCAAGTCCTCGGTGACCTACAACACCGAAGACGTCTCGCTGGCCGTCGATCTGGCCCGCCAGTCCGCGGGGATGGGGGGCCTGGCATGAGGCCGCTGAGCACCGACGACGCGGGTGTCATCACTCCGGACACCGCGCTGGCCACCGCCGACGCCGCGACGCAGTCCGCGCTGGGCGCCGTCCCGGTCGACTACAGCGCCGCCGCCCAGGCGATCCTCGATGTGCCGCTGGTGCAACTGCCCGAGGACTTCGAGGCCGTCGAGGAACCCGTCTTCACCCTCGCGCAGAAGATCACCGACGACGCGCAGAACGCCGCGGTCTCCCCGGCCGGGCTCTCCGGCCTGTCCGGCCTCGGCACCGGCGGCACCGTCGACGCGCAGGACATCCTGTCCGGCATCTCGACCGACGCCTCCGCCGCGCTGAGCGGCGCGCAGAGTGCCGTCAACCAGGTCGCCGGGCCCGCGCTGGCCACCGCGCAGACCGCGTTCGACCAGGCCAAGAGCGCGCTCACCAGCGCCGCCACCGGCGGCACCGCGAGCACGACGAACTCCACCGCATCGGCGGCGTCGACCACGCTCACCGAGGATCCGGTCTCCGCGCTGCTCAACGGCGTCTCCATTCCCGCGCTGCCGGGCATCGACTCGCTGTTCGAGCCGATCCTGCAGCTGCTGAGCAGTTTCGGCACCGGTGTCTTCGGCTCGCTCGACCCGACCACCCTGCTGAGCAACTCCTCGTCGCTGATCGAATCGGCGATGAGCGTCGCCCAGGGCGGTCTGAAGACCGTGCAGCAGCTGTGGGAGGGCGAGGCCTCCGACGCGGCGACCACCGCCAGCCAGCAGGCGCAGACCGAGGGTCAGGAGACCAGCCAGCGCGGCTTCGACATCTCCGCGCTGACCGAACAGGCCGCCGCGGTCGTCCAGTCGGGCAACGCGCAGCTGTCGGCGATCGCCACCACCTTCGCCGCCCAGGCCACCGCGCTCGCGCCGACGATCATGCTGCCGCCGACCCAGGCCACCCTCATCGGTCTGGCCACCGAGCATCTCGGCTCGGCGGTCACGGTCGTCAACACCACCCGTGGTGAACTGGCCGGCTACACCGGACAGCTCAACGGCGTGGTGCAGAACCTGGTCGCCCAGAGCGGCCTGCCCTCGCCGGAGGAAGTGCTGTCGGCGGCCTCGGAGAACATCGCCGAGCCGCTGCTGACCCAGGCCGAGGACGCGCTGTCGGGCACCTCCGACGACTCGACCACCGCCGCGAGCACCACGCCGGGCAGCACCACCACCACGCCGGGCTCGACCACCACCGCCGGCCTGAGCACCGGCGGTTCCGGTGGCAGCACCGGTGGCGCGCTCGGCGCCCTCGGCACCGCGCGAGGCGGTTCGAGCGGTAGCACCGGCGGCACCCCGAGCGCGGGCACGCCCAAGGCGACCACCGCCGTGCCGGGGTCGGCCATGCCCGCCGGTCGGGTCATGTCCACCGCCCTCGGCTCCACCGGCCTCGGCACCACCTCCACCGCGGGCACCAGCGGTTCCGGCTTCATGGGTGGCGGCGGTGCCGCGGGCGCGGGCGGCAAGGGCAACAACGACGAGGAACACGGCCGGACCGTGCAGCCCTACCAGAGCCGCACCGGCAACGACGACCTCACCGGGCCGCTCGGCGAATCCACGCCCGAGGTCATCGGCGCGGTGCACGAGGACGAACGCGACGCCGACGAGGACCGGTTCTAGCCACCGGATCCCCGACGACGAACGACAGTGCCCCCGGTTTCGGCCGGGGGCACTGTCGTCTGGTCTGGGCTCAGCGCTTTTCCTTGAAGGCGTCGATCAGCTTCTTGGACAGGTCGGTGAAGCGCTTGCGTGCGGCCTTCTGCTCGTCGTTGAGGCCGTCGGACGAATCGGGGGAGTAGACGACGAGGTGGGTCTCGCCCTCGACGTCGGCAGGCATCAGATCGATGATCGTCGTGCCCTTGCCCTCACCGGCCGGGATCCCGAAATCGACCTCGCGCAGCGCGGTGATCTCCTCGCGCGCCGCCGCGAGCACGTCCTCGGGCACGGTGCCGTCGACCCGCTTGGCGGCGGTCTCGGGCTTGCGGTCCTTGCTCACCGCGTCGGGCGAGTGCACGGCCTTGCCGTCGGCGAAGACCTGCAGCACCGGCCGCAGATCGGTGCGCTGGGACCAGCCGTCCGGAATCGAGGTCACGCTGACCAGCGGTAGCGGCGCCGGCTCGGCCTGGGCGACGGCGCTCGCACCGGGCAGTGCGAGCGCGCAGACGAGCAGTCCGGTCATGGTCAGGCGCATATTTCCCCTCGAAAGACGATGTGGCGGTATCTCGTTGAGGGTCAGCGTAGCCCGGTCGGGTTGTTGAGGTCACCGGCGGAATAGGTGTCGCACGACTTGACCGACCCGGTCTTGTACCCGGTGAGGAACCACTTCTGGCGCTGCTCGGACGATCCGTGCGTCCACGACTCCGGGTTGACGCCGCGCCCGGCCGCGCGCTGGATCCGGTCGTCGCCGACGGCGTTGGCCGCCGAGAGCGCGTCGCGGATGTCGTTGTCCGACAGCGGCTTCAGGAACGGCTGGCTGCTGCCCGGCGCGGGCTGCTTGTCCGCGTAGTGGGCCCAGATCCCGGCGTAGCAGTCGGCCTGCAGCTCGGTGCGGACCGCGCCGGACTGGGCGCCCTGCGGGTCGCGCTGGGCACGGCCGATGTCGCCGAGCTGGTTCTGGATGTGGTGACCGACCTCGTGGGCCACCACGTACTCCTGGGCCAGCGGTCCCGCGCTGGCCCCGAAGCGGTCGGTGAGCTCCTGGAAGAACGCGGTATCGAAGTAGGCGGTCTGGTCGGCCGGGCAGTAGAACGGGCCGACGTCGCTGGTGGCGTTGCCGCAGCCGGTCGACACCGCGCCGGAGAACAGCACCAGCTTGGGCTCGATGTAGCGCTTGCCGGTCTGCCTGGGCAGTTCCTGCGACCAGACCCCGTCCAGGCTCTGCGCGGTCGCGACCACCCGGCAGTCGACGTACTTGTTCGCGTCGGCGCCGGTCTTGCAGTGCGACGGGGTGCCCGCGGTGCCCGGCTGGCTCTGCTGGGTGTCCTGCGCGCCGGTGAAGTTGCCGAGCACCGAGCCGGGGTCACCACCCAGGAGCAGCGTGATCACCAGCAGGATGAGACCGCCCGCGCCGCCGCCGATGGCGAGCTTGCCGCCCATGCCGGGGCCGCCGCCGGACGAGGCCCGGCCGGGATCGATCTCCATACCTTCGTTGAAGGTCATCGCGGTACTCGCCTTCGCTCGGTGTTCCAGCTGTCCTGCAGCACGATTCACCGCCGGAAGACCCACGGCCGGCGGGCACGCGTCACAAGCTTGACACGGCGACCGAGATATCGGTTTCCTCTCGGGGATCGTGTCTCACTACGATGGCGGGGAGTCCGTACGAAGTCTGTCGAAAGGAATACCGTGCTGCGCACCCACTTGGCTGGTTCGCTGCGAAGCGAGCACGCCGGTCAGACCGTCACCCTCACCGGCTGGGTGGCCCGGCGTCGTGACCACGGTGGTGTGACCTTCATCGATCTGCGCGACGCCTCGGGTGTCTCGCAGGTGGTCTTCCGCGAGGGCGAGGCGGCCGAGCAGGCCCACAAGCTCCGCGCGGAATACTGCGTGCAGGTCACCGGTGTGGTGGAGCAGCGCCCCGACGGCAACGAGAACCCCGAGCTGCCGACCGGGCAGATCGAGGTCGACGCCAAGGAACTGGTCGTGCTCAACGAGAGCGCGCCGCTGCCGTTCCAGCTCGACGAGACGCCCGGCGACGAGGCCCGCCTCAAGTACCGCTACCTCGACCTGCGCCGCGAGGGCCCCGGGCACGCCATCCGGCTGCGCTCCAAGGTCAACGCCGCCGCCCGCGAGGTGCTGGCCCGCCACGAGTTCATCGAGGTGGAGACCCCCACGCTGACCCGCTCGACGCCCGAGGGCGCCCGCGACTTCCTGGTGCCCGCGCGCCTGCAGCCGGGCAGCTTCTACGCCCTGCCGCAGAGCCCGCAGCTGTTCAAGCAGCTGCTCATGGTCGGTGGCATCGAGCGCTACTTCCAGATCGCGCGCTGCTACCGCGACGAGGACTTCCGCGCCGACCGTCAGCCCGAGTTCACCCAGCTCGACATCGAGATGAGCTTCGTGCGCCAGGAGGACGTGATCCTGCTGGCCGAGGACATCCTGGTCGCGCTGTGGAAGCTGGTCGGCCACGACATCACCACCCCGATCCCGCACATGACCTACGCCGAGGCGATGCGCCGCTTCGGCTCGGACAAGCCGGACCTGCGCTTCGGTGTCGAGATCACCGAGCTCACCGACTACTTCAAGGACACCCCGTTCCGGGTGTTCCAGTCCGAGTACGTCGGCGCGGTCGTGATGCCGGGCGGCGCGAGCCAGCCGCGGCGTCAGCTCGACGCCTGGCAGGAGTGGGCCAAGCAGCGCGGCGCCAAGGGCCTGGCCTACATCCTGATCAACGAGGACGGCACCCTGGGCGGCCCGGTCGCCAAGAACCTGACCGACGCCGAGCGCGACGGGCTGGCCAAGCAGGTCGGCGCCGAGCCGGGCGACTGCGTGTTCTTCGCCGCGGGCACCACCAAGTCGAGCCGGGCCCTGCTGGGCGCCGCGCGCGGCGAGATCGCCCGCAAGTGCGACCTCATCGACCCGAACGCCTGGGCCTTCGTCTGGATCGTCGACGCGCCGATGTTCGAGCCGACCGCCGACGCCACCGCCAGCGGTGACGTGGCCCTGGGCTACTCGGCCTGGACCGCCGTGCACCACGCCTTCACCTCGCCCAAGCCGGAGTCGATCGACACCTTCGACACCGACCCGGGCGCGGCGCTGGCCTACGCCTACGACATCGTCTGCAACGGCAACGAGATCGGTGGCGGTTCCATCCGTATCCACCGCCGCGACGTCCAGGAACGCGTGTTCAAGGTGATGGGCATCGGCCACGACGAGGCGCAGGAGAAGTTCGGCTTCCTGCTCGACGCCTTCGCCTACGGCGCCCCGCCGCACGGCGGCATCGCCTTCGGCTGGGACCGCATCACCGCGCTGCTGGCCGGCGAGGACTCGATCCGCGAGGTGATCGCCTTCCCGAAGACCGGTGGCGGCGTCGACCCGCTCACCGACGCGCCCGCGCCGATCACCGCGCAGCAGCGCAAGGAGGCGGGCATCGACGCCAAGCCGGAGGTCAAGGGCGAGGCCAAGGCCGCCGCCGACGCGCCGAAAGCCGTTGCCTCCGAGAAATAGCGGTCACCGACGGTAGCCCGGTACCTTCTGGTCAGTTCCCCGCCGCCGTGGCGGCATTGATCAGAAGGGCCACCGGTGCTGCATCTGCGAGTGATCAGTCCGCCCGAGCAGACCGACGCGCTCGTGCGCGCGCTCGAAGCCGACGCGGGCGTCACCCATCTGACGGTCGCGCGCGGGATCGCTGTCGACCCGCAGGGTGATCTCGTCCAGGCCGACGTGGCGCGCGAGGCCGCCAACAAGGTCCTCGCCGACGTCAAGTCGCTCGGGATCGAGCAGACCGGCGGCATCACGCTCGGCCCCGTCGAAGCCGTGCTGTCCGACGCGGCCGACCGGGCGGTGCGCGCCGCGCCCGGTGATCCGAGCGATGCCGTGGTCTGGGAGCAACTGCTCAAAGAGACCCACGAGGAGTCCTCGCTCAACGCGACCTTCGTCGCGTTCCTGACCATCGCCTGCCTGCTGGCCTCCATCGGCGTGGCGACCAACTCGCCGGTCACCATCGTCGGCGCGATGGTGGTGGGTCCGGAGTTCGGGCCGCTGGCCGCGCTGTCGGTGGCCCTGGTGCGCCGCAACTGGCGGCTGGCCCGGCGCTCGGTCATCGCGCTGGCCGTGGCCTTCCCGGTGGCCATGGTGATCACGCTGTTCGCGACCCTGCTGTGGGAGCGGCTGGGCTGGGTGACCACCGAGGGGGTCATCGACGCGCACGACGTGGACTTCATCTACGAGGTCGGGCCGTTCTCCCTGGTCGTGGCCGTGCTCGCCGGTGCGGCGGGCATGCTGTCGCTGGTGACGGCCAAGTCGGCGGCGCTGATCGGGGTGTTCATCTCGGTCACCACGGTGCCCGCCGCCGGGTACGCGGTGGTGGCCGCCACGATCGGGCAGTGGCATCGCGCGTTCGAGTCGGCCGGTCAGCTCGCGGTGAATCTGCTGGGCATCGTCGTCGCCGGTGTGCTGGTGCTCGAGTTGCGGCCGCGCGCGGGGGACGATCCCGGCCCGTTCGAGCGATTCAAGCGGGCCATCGGGATGAGCACACCGCTGCGGCACTGAGCTCCCGGCTCAGATCCGGGCGACGGGTCCCGCGGTGAGCATGCGGTACGCGTAGGTCACCGCGATCGCGCAGACCGGGCCGGCGATGAACAGGCCGAGCCCGCACGCCGCCGCGCCGACGACGGTCACCAGGGTGACCGTGAGGGCCAGCAGCAGCGCGGCCCACAGGTTGGCCAGGACCAGCTGCGCGCTCGCCTTGATCGCTTCCAGCGGACCGTAGTCCTGATCGATCACGAAGTGCAGGGAGAACATGCACAGGAATCCGACGATCAGGCCGGGCAGCAGGCACAGCGACGCGGCGAGCAGGGTGGCGGCGAAGGCCAGCAGCGCCGTCAACAAGACATTGCCCGCGTTCACGAATCGGAAGAACGACCCGAAAGCCGGTGGATAGCCGTCCGTTTCGTACAGCGCGCCACGGATCATCACCGCCTGCAGCAGCCACAGCGCGACCAGGACCACCAGGAACAGGAACAGCACGGTGAACAGCGATGTCGGCTCGAAGATCTGGACGATCGCGAGGAAGGCGAGATAGATGAGCACGCCCACCGCGGTGACCCCGAGCCACGGCCCGGGATTGGCGCGGAAACGGTCCCAGCCGTAGCTCAGCGAGCGGCCGACATCGAGGGCCTGTGCTCCCGAATGGTAGTAACCCGGCGTCTGCCCGCCGCCGGTGGCCGACACGCCGGGTGCGGGTGCGGCGGCATACCCGGGATTGTCGGGTTTCGCCTGGGGGGCGGGGTAACCGGGTCCGGTGCCCGCCGGCCCGTACTGCGGTGCGCTGGGGGGCGGTCCGGCAATCGGCGGTGCCGGCTCGAGCGGCTCCTCGCCGTACTGCGCGGCGCCGGGACCCTCGAATTGCGGATAGCCTGCGCCACCGGCCATTCCGTGCCTGCTCGGCCCGGGGCCCGCCGCACCGGCCCGGCCCGGCGCCTCGTGCCTGCCCGTGCCTTCGGCGAACTGTCCGCCACCTCCGGGAACCGGTGGCCCACCGGGTGAATCGCTCGATGCGGCGTACGGCGTGTCGGTCACTGTGGTAGACCTTTCGACTCAACCGGTTTGCGGTGTGGCGCACTGCAGTTGACGATGAGAAAACCCGACGACAGTCGGGTGTGTCAAGCGAACAGTGACACTCGCGCAACCACGGTGCCAACACGCCGAGCGACGCGGAAAGGTTGTGTAACCGCTCGCTAGAAGTGACCAGGTACGAGTAGCTTGAGAGGCGATGACCGCACTATTGGCCGAACGCGCCGCCGACGTCGTGTCCGCAGCACAACAGTTGCTCACAAAGCGAATGGGTGCTCCGGTGAAGCTGAGCGATCCGATGGAGCTCAGCGGCAGTGGTAGGACGACAGTCCTACGCGTGCGTGTTGCGGAGAACGCATTTTCGTTGCCGCGCACGCTGATCGTGAAGCAGGTGCGCGGTTCCGCACAGGACCGCCGCACCGGTGGCTTGGCGCCCGGAGTCGCCAGCATCGACGCGGCATTCCTGCGCGAGGCGGTGTCCTACCAGTTCACCACCGCGCTCAGCCGCGAACAGCGCCCCGGCGCCTACTTGATCGCGCACAGCGTGCCCGACCGGCTGCTGGTGCTCTCCGATCTGGGCGACAACGCGCTGCTCACCTCGGTGCTACAGACCCGCGCCGAGCCGGGCACCCGCAACGCGCTGATGGCGTTCGCGCAGGCGCTGGGCCGGATGCACGCCGCGACCGTGGGGCGCGAGCCCGACTTCGTCGCGCTGATGCGCCGGGTCGACTCGGTGCATCGCGTCGACGGGATCGCCCAGCAGGCCCACGCCGCGATCGCCGATGTGCCGGGTCTGCTCGAGACCGAACTGGGCATCGAGGTGCCGGGGGAGATCGCCGAGCGGATCGTGCACGGCAACCGCCTGTTCACCGGTGGCCGCTACCGCGCGTTCAGCCCGTCGGATCTGTGCCCCGACAACGTGATCATGAACGACGAGGGCGCCCGCTTCCTCGACTACGAGTGGGGCGGCTTCCGCGACGCCACCCTCGATATCGCCTACGCGCTGGTCTCGTTCCCGGGGTGCCTGTGCGATTTCGAGCTCTCGCGCAGCCGTGCCAGGGAAATGGTCGAGGCCTGGCGCTCGGCCGTGGTCGGCGTGTGGCCGTCGCTGGCCGACGACACCGTGCTCGCCGAGCGGATCCTCGAGGCCCGGCTGATCTGGGTGTGGCTGTCGACGTACTGGTTCCTGCCCGCCGATCACACCCGCATCGCCACCGCGCGCGAACACGGTCTGTCCGTACCGCGCTCGGAGGCGCTGATCAATCGCTGGTCGGCGCTGGCCGAGGACGCGCGTGTCACCGGCGACGACGCGGTCGGCGATTTCGCCGAGCAGGTGTCGGCGATGCTGGAAGAGCGCTGGTCGGAGTAGCCGCGCGGCGCAGGCTCCCCACTTCCCTCGCCGACGGGAGTACCGTCGGCGAGGGTCCGAGGAGTTGGGAGCAGCAGTGCCGAAACCGGTTACCGTCACCGTCGTCCGCAAGCAATGGTTGACCCCGCACCTGGTGCGGATCGTCGGCACCGCCGACGGATTCACCCCGAACGTCTTCACCGACGCCTACGTGAAGCTGATCTTCCCGCCGCCCGGGGTCGAGTACCCGGAGCCGTTCGATCTCGACACCGTGCGCGCGACGCTGGGCCCGGAGAGCCAGCCGGTGCTGCGCACCTACACCGTGCGATCCTTCGATCCCGCGCGCAACGAGATCAGCATCGACTTCGTGGTGCACGGCGACGAGGGCATCGCGGGTCCGTGGGCGCGCTCGGTCGAGCCGGGCGCGCGGTTCCGGCTGAACGGCCCCGGCGGTGCGTTCGCGCCCGATCCGGCGGCCGAGTGGTACCTGTTCGCCGGGGACGAGTCGGCGTTGCCCGCCATCGCCGCCGCGCTCGAGGCGCTGCCCGCGGGCGCGCCCGCGCAGGTGTTCGTCGAGGTGGGCGGCCCGGAGGACGAGATCGCGCTCACCTCGCCCGCCGACCTGCGCCTGCACTGGGTGCACCGCGGCGTGTCCTCGGACCGGATCCCCGACGATCTCGCCGGGGAACACGCGCCGCTGGTGGCGGCGGTACGCGCGGCCGAATGGCTGCCCGGCCAGGTCCACGCGTTCGTGCACGGCGAGGCGGAGTCCGTCATGCGGCAGCTGCGCCCCTACCTGCGCAAGGAACGCCAGGTGGCGCCGAAGTGGCTGTCGGTCTCCGGGTACTGGCGGCGCGGCCGCACCGAGGAAGGTTTCCGCGAGTGGAAGCGCGCGCTGGCGGCCGAGGGCGCCTGATCCGCGCGCAGTCACCAGCGGCATCAGCCGTCGGCTCCGCGGTGGCCTGGGCGCGCTCCGGTTGCGGCGCACCGCCGGGGGGCCCGCGACTTCACTCAGGTGATCAGTGCGGCCAGCTTGCCACGGAGGTGCGTGCGCTCGACCGTGTTGTCGGTGAGCAGCAGCGCGGCTTCGTAGGCGGCGACGGCCTCCTCGACCCGGCCCACCTCGGCCAGGAAGGCCGCCCGCGCCGCGTCGAGGTAGCCGTAGGTCGCCAGGGCGGGCTCCGCGCCGAGCGGCCCCAGCAGCGCGAGCGCCCGCTCCGGGTCGCCGCCGAGGCCGACCGCGATCGCGTAGTTGAGCCTGGCGACCGGTGACGGCCACACCCGCAGCAACAGCCGGTACAGGCCGATGATCTCGGCCCAGTCGGTCTCGGCCCAGCTGGGTGCTTCGTCGTGTACGGCGGCGATCGCGGCCTGCACCGTGTACCGATCCACGTGCGGCAGTGCCTGTTTCACCAGCGCGATGCCCTCGGTGATCGCCGCGCGGTCCCAGCGGGCGCGGTCCTGGTATTCGAGTGTGCGCAGCTCGCCCGCCGCGTCGACCCGGGCGGCGCGGCGGGCGTCGGTGAGCAGGATCAGCGCCAGCAGCCCGGTGACCGACGGGTCGTCGGGGACCAGCGCGCGCATCATCCGCGCGAGTTGCAGCGCGCGTTCGACGAGATCGGCACGCACCAGGCGGTCGCCCGCCGGCGCGGTGTGGCCGGTGGTGAACAGCAGGTGGATGACCGCGCAGATCGCGTCGAGGCGCTGGGGCAGCTCCCGCACCGACGGCACCCGGTACGGAATGCCCGCGACGGCGATCTTCTTCTTGGCCCTGGTGATCCGCGCCGCCATGGTCGGCTCGCTGACCAGGAACGCGCGCGCCACCTCGGCGGTGGTGACGCCGCAGACGAGCCGCAGCGTCAACGCGATCTGAGCCTGCGGCGCGAGCGCCGGGTGGCAGCAGGTGCTGATCAGCCGGAGCCGGTCGTCGGGGATCGTCGGGTCGGCCAGGGCGGCCAGCGCGAGGTCGGCGGTGTCGTCGGCCGGTTCGTCGACGACCAGCTCGGGCAGTGCCCGGCGGAAGGTGCTGTCCCGGCGCAGCAGGTCGAGGCCGCGGCGCCGGGCGACCGTGGTCAGCCAGGCGCCCGGTCTGGCCGGAACGCCGTCACTCGCCCAGGCGGTCAGGGCCGTCGCGTACGCGTCCTGGACGCATTCCTCGGCCAGGTCGAAATCGCGGACCAGCCGCACCGTCGCGGCGAGCACGAAGGCCCATTCGCGACGGTGCGCCTGCTCGACGGCCGCGGCCGCCGTCGTGGTCACGGCTGCGGGAAGACCTGGAGCGGGCGCACTTCGACGCCACCGGTCGGCGCGGGCACCTGCGCGGCGATCGCGATGGCGGCGTCCAGATCCGGCGCCTCGATCAGGTAGTAGCCGCCGAGCGCTTCCTTCGCCTCGGCGAAGGGGCCGTCGGTGATGACGACCTCGCCGCCGGCGTCGTGGCGGATCGAGGTGGCGGTGACGGTGGGCTGCAGCGCGTTGCCGCCGAGGTTGGCGTCGCCGGCGAGCTGCTGGAAGGCGCGGTGCGCGGTCAGCATGTCACCGAGTTCGGCGGGGGACATGGCGGCGTAGGTGGCTTCGTCGCCGTAGATCAGGACCAGGTACTGGCTCATGACGGTGCTCCTTCGGATCCGGGCTGCCCGCTCGTCGGGTAGCCGTACTCACCCGACGAGCGACCGAGGCCGCGATCGACAGCCTGTCCGAAGAATTCTGCGCCGATTTCCGGGTCAGTGCACCGGAGTGGCCCGGGGTTCCAGCCGCCCGCCCGCGGGCACCGCGAACGAGGCGCCGTGCCGCAGCCCGGTCGCGGGGTCGGTGACATCGAGGACGTAGAACCAGTCCATCTGCGTCTGCGTCGGGGTCACCTCGAGCACGCCGAAGCCGTGCGAGTCGAGCTCGGTGTAGCGCAGGTGATGGTTGGCCGCCTTGATGGCCTCCTCGGCGGGCACCGAGACGGTCCGGTTCGGCACCTTCAGCATGTCGCCGACGCTGGACGAGGTGACCGAGGGGACGACGAACTCCGCGCCCACGGTCGGCCCGCCCGGATAGTTCGCGGCGTCGAGCGGCAGGTCCGCGGCCCAGGAGGTGTGGATGTCGCCGGTGAGGAACACGACGTCGCCCACGGTGTTGTCGGCGATGGTGCGGAACAGGGTGCGCCGGTCGGCGGTGTAGCCGTCCCACTGGTCGCCGTTGACGGTCAGGCCGCCCTGCGGCACGCCGATCGCCTCGGTGATCGCCTGGGTGGTGGCGGGTTCGAGCGGCGGGAACACCAGCGGCGCGATCATCACCGAGTTGCCGATCAGCTTCCATTGCGCGGGTGAGGAGCTCAGACCCGCGGTCAGCCAGTCCATCTGGGCGCGGCCGGTGATGGTGCGGGCCGGGTCGTCGGCCTGCCGCCAGCCGGCGCCGGGGCCCGCCTCGTGGTCGCGGTAGCTGCGCAGATCCAGCATCGACAGCTCGGCCAGGGTGCCGAACCGCAGCCGGCGATAGATCTGCACCTCGGTGCCGGTACGGGCGGCGCGCACCGGCATCCACTCCAGGTAGGCCTGCGCGGAGGCGGCCCGGCGGGCGCTCCACGGACCGTGCACGGCGGGATCGTGGTTCTCCGAGCCCTCGCGCCAGGAGTTGTCGGCCGACTCGTGGTCGTCCCAGGTGCAGATGAACGGCACCGACGCGTGCAGCGCCAGCAGATCGGGGTCGGTCTTGTACTGGCCGTGCCGGGTCCGGTAGTCGGCCAGGCTGACGATCTCGTTCACCGGATCGTGGGCGCGCACCGCGCCGTTGCGGCCGGTGTACTTGCCGCGCGCGTACTCGTAGATGTAGTCGCCCAGGTGCACGACCGCGTCGAGGTCGGTGCGGGCGGCCAGGTGCCGGTAGGACCCGAACCAGCCTGCTTCCCAGTTGGAGCAGGAGACCAGGCCCAGGCGCAGGCGGTCGACCTCGCTGTCGGCCGCGGGCGCGGTGCGGGTGCGGCCGACCGGCGAGGTCTCGCCGAGGGCGGTGAAGCGGTAGTAGTAGTCGGTGGCCGGTGCCAGGCCGGTCGCGTCGACCTTGACGGTGTGGTCGGCGTCGGCGGTCGCGGTCACGGTGCCCGAGGCGGCGATACCGGCGAAGGACTCGTGCGCGGAGATCTCCCAACGGACGGTCGCGGGGGCGCCGAGGCCGGAGCCGGGGACCGCGTCCTCGGCGACGCTGACCCGGGTCCACAGGATCACCGCGCCGGGCAGCGGGTCGCCGGAGGCGACGCCGTGGCGGAACACCGCGCCCGCCGCGTGCGCCGTCGCGGTACTCAGTACCACCACCGCGGCCGCCGCCGTCCCGCCTTTGAACAGGGTGCGCCGGGCGAACTGCCCTGTCGCGGAGGTGATGACGCCGTTGTTTTCGACCACGAGGAGCGATCTCATCCCACCGACGGGGTGACGCGCAAGTCCTGTTCGTAAAGTTGGTCAATCGTTCAATTCCGCGTCGGGTCGCCTCCGCCGCCGCGGACCTGTCCGACCGCCTCGGTACCCTGCCAGACGTGAGCGAGAGCCTGTTCGACGTGCCCGGAGAACCCGCCGCGCCCGAGCACGGTCTCGACGCGGTGATCCGGCGCGACTCCGGTGCGCCACTGGCGGTCCGGATGCGGCCGTTGTCACTCGACGAGGTGATCGGCCAGCAGCACCTGCTCGGGCCGGGCTCGCCGCTGCGCCGCCTGGTCGAGGGCTCCGGCGCGGCCTCGGTCCTGCTCTACGGCCCGCCGGGCACCGGCAAGACCACCCTGGCCTCGCTGTTGTCCCAGGCCACCGGTCGCCGCTTCGAGGCGCTGTCGGCGCTGTCCGCGGGCGTCAAAGAGGTCCGTGCCGTCATCGACGTGGCGCGGCGCAGGCTGACGGTGGGCGAACAGACCGTCCTGTTCATCGACGAGGTGCACCGCTTCTCCAAGACCCAGCAGGACGCGCTGCTGGCCGCGGTCGAGAACCGGATCGTGCTGCTGGTCGGCGCGACCACCGAGAACCCGTCGTTCTCGGTGGTGTCGCCGCTGCTGTCGCGGTCGCTGGTGCTGCAGTTGCAGTCGCTCACGCCCGACGACATCCGCCAGGTCCTCGACCGCGCGATCGCCGACCCGCGCGGGCTCGACGGGCAGTACACCGTCGCCGAGGACGCGCTCGAGCACCTCGTCCGGATCGCGGGCGGCGACGCGCGCCGCGCGCTGACCGCGCTGGAGGCCTCGGCCGAATCGTCGCTCGACGGCGTCGTCGACGTGGCGTTGGTGGAGGCCAGCGTCGACAAGGCCGCCGTCCGCTACGACCGCGCGGGCGATCAGCACTACGACGTGATCAGCGCCTTCATCAAGTCCATCCGCGGCTCCGATGTCGATGCCGCCCTGCACTACCTGGCGCGCATGCTCACCGCGGGCGAGGACCCCCGTTTCATCGCCCGCCGCCTGATGATCCACGCCAGCGAGGACATCGGGATGGCCGATCCGATGGCCCTGCAGACCGCCACGGCCGCCGCCCAGGTGGTGCAACTGGTCGGCCTGCCCGAGGCGAAACTGGCCCTGGCCCAGGCCACCATCCATCTGGCCACCGCGCCGAAGTCCGGCGCGGTGACCTCGGCGCTGGGCGCGGCCATGGCCGATATCGCCGCGGGCAAAGCGGGTGCGGTGCCCCCGCATCTGCGCGACGGCCACTACGCCGGGGCCGCCGCGCTCGGCAACGCGCAGGGCTACAAGTTCCCGCACGACGCCCGTGACGGTGTGCTCGCGCAGCAGTACCCGCCCGACGATCTGGTCGGCACCGACTACTACGAGCCGACCGATCACGGCTTCGAGCGCGAAGTCGGTCCGCGGGTCACCAAGCTGCGCCGCATCGTCCGCGGGAGCTAGTCCGACCGCGAAGAGCGGGGCAGTGGCGGTCCAGCGTGCGTCGCCGACTCAGTCGACGGCGAACAGTGCCGTCCCGCCGACCGACCAGATCCGGTGCAACCTGCCCGCGACGGCCTCCATCAGATCGATACCGCCGTGCTCGGGGTTCCCCGCCCGTTCCGAATGCCACCGGACCGCGAAGATCCCGGAGCCCTCGGCATCGAGTTCCGCACTCGCGGCCGAGTCGACCACGAAGCGCACGTCCGGCCGCTGCGCCCGGAACCCGGTGACGAAGTCGGCCAGGTCGGTGGGGCCGCGCAGGGCGTCGGTGAATTCCCGGGTGGGGGCGGCGAATCGAATCCGGAAGTCGTCGGTGAGCACCTCGTGCGCAATGGCGGGGTCGGTATTCCAGAGCTCGGTCCAGCGGGCGGCGAGCTGGTCTGCGGTGGTCGATGCGGTGGTGGTCATGGCCTGCTCCCTGGCGAAGGGCCGCCCCGGCGGCGGCCTGTGTCCCCAGACTTCAGTCCGTCCGCGACAACGGTGTGTCGGTGATCGACATCACATCGATCAGCCGCCCATCGCTGGTCGGAACGGTCGACAGGTCGATGCCCCGGTCGGGCGCCGTGTCGTCGAGCATCTGCGCGCGCACCACCCGATCGAGCCGGAATCCGCGCAGCCCCGAGCGCATCCGGCACCAGGCGTAGAGGAACCAGTGCTCGCTGCCCGCCACGAAGGCCAGCGGCTCGACGTCGCGTTCGGTGGGAGCCCCGAGCCGGTCGAGGTACTCGAGCCGTAGCACCCGCCGGCCGACCATGGCGTCCAGCATCGCGGGGGAGAGGACGGGCGCGGGTGCGACCGGGAAGAAGCGCACCCGGTCGACCAGCGCCGTCGCCCGCAGCCGGTCCTGCTCGGGCAGCACCGCCACCACCTTGTGCACCGCCGACAGCGCGGCCGCCGCGAACGGGGTGCCCGCCAGCCGGGGCAGCGCGACGGCCAGCGCGGTCGCCTCCGCCGCGGTCAGGCTGACCGGCGCCAGGGTGCGGTGCCGGTCGAGGGCGTAGCCGCCCGCGCGGCCGGGCACCGTCCGGATCGGCAGCCCGGACTGTTGCAGCGCGGCCAGATCCCGTTCGATCGTGCGGGTCGACACCTCGAAGCGGGCGGCCAGCTGACGTGCGGTGCGCGGCCGCGGACTGTAGGCGCGCAGCTCTTCGGCGAGGGCGTAGAGCCGCTCGGTCTTGGTCACGTCCGGATTGTCGCCGAGACCACCGACTCCGGCGCAAAACCCGCGGAATGCAGGCGGTAAGCTGGACAGCTGTGCAGACCCACGAGATTAGACGGCGTTTCCTGGACCATTTCGTCCGTGCCGGACACACCGAGGTGCCCAGTGCCTCGCTGATCCTGGCCGACCCCAACCTGCTGTTCGTCAACGCAGGCATGGTCCAGTTCGTGCCGTACTTCCTCGGTCAGCAGACCCCGCCGTACGCCACCGCGACGAGCGTGCAGAAGTGCGTGCGCACCCTCGACATCGAGAACGTCGGCATCACCACCCGCCACAACACCTTCTTCCAGATGGCGGGCAACTTCAGCTTCGGCGACTACTTCAAGCGTGAGGCCATCACCCTGGCCTGGACGCTGCTCACCAGCAGCGTCGCCGACGGCGGCTACGGCTTCGACCCCGAGCGCCTGTGGGTCACCGTCTACCTCGACGACGACGAGGCCGAGCGGATGTGGCTCGAGATGGGCGTGCCCGCCGACCGCATCCAGCGTCGCGGCATGGCCGACAACTACTGGTCGATGGGCATCCCCGGCCCCTGTGGCCCGTGCTCGGAGATCTACTACGACCGCGGCCCCGAGTACGGCGTCGAGGGCGGCCCCGAGGCCGACGAGGACCGCTACATCGAGATCTGGAATCTCGTGTTCATGCAGAACGAGCGCGGGGCCGGGATCGGCAAGGACAACTTCGAGATCCTCGGCCCGCTGCCCAAGCAGAACATCGACACCGGCATGGGTGTCGAGCGGGTGGCGTTCCTGCTCCAGGGCGTAGACAACGTCTACGAGACCGACCTGATGCGCCCGATCATCGACAAGGCCGAGCAGCTCACCGGCCGCTCCTACGGCGTCGAGCACACCGACGACGTGCGCTTCCGCGTGATCGCCGACCACGCTCGCACCGCCGCGATGCTCATCGCCGACGGCGTGAACCCCGGCAACGACGGCCGCGGCTACGTGCTGCGCCGCCTGCTGCGCCGCATCGTGCGCTCGGCCCGCCTGCTCGGCGCCGAGAAGCCGGTGATGGGCGAGCTGATGAAGGTCGTCTCCGACCTGATGTCGCCCTCCTACCCGGAGCTGGCCACCGACTTCGGCCGGATCGAGACCGTCGCGGTGGGCGAGGAGACGGCCTTCCTGAAGACCCTCAACACCGGCGAGACCCTCTTCGACAACGCCGCGACCGCGGTGAAGTCCAAGGGCGGCAAGCAGATCACCGGGTCGGACGCCTTCGCGCTGCACGACACCTACGGCTTCCCGATCGACCTCACCCTCGAGATGGCCGCCGAGGCGGGCCTGTCGGTGGACGAGGAGGGTTTCCGCTCGCTCATGGCCGAGCAGCGCAAGCGCGCCAAGGACGACGCCCAGGCCCGCAAGCACGCGCACGCCGACCTGACCGTCTACAAGGAACTCGTCGACCGCGGTGCCACCGAGTTCACCGGCTTCGACGAGCTCACCTCCGAGGCGAACGTGCTGGCCCTGATCGCCGACGGCGTGCGGGTGCCCGCCGCGCAGGCCGGGTCCGATGTCGAGGTCATCCTCGACCGCAGCCCGATGTACGCCGAGTCCGGCGGTCAGATCGCCGACCGTGGCACCATCACCGCCTCGGGCCTGAAGCTGCGCATCAACGACGTGCAGAAGATCGCCAAGAAGCTGTGGGTACACAAGGCCACCGTCGAGCAGGGCCAGATCACCGAGGGCGATGTCGTGCTCGCGCAGGCCGATCCGGCCTGGCGCCGGGGCGCCACCCAGGGCCACTCCGGCACGCACATGGTGCACGCCGCGCTGCGCCAGGTGCTCGGCCCCAACGCTGTGCAGGCCGGTTCGCTGAACAAGCCCGGCTACCTGCGGTTCGACTTCAACTGGCAGGGCGCGCTGTCGGAGCAGCAGAAGGCCGACATCGAGGCCGTCTCCAACGACGCGGTCGGCGCCGACTTCCCGGTGAACACCTTCGTCACCGACCTGCCCAAGGCCAAGGAGATGGGCGCGATGGCCCTCTTCGGCGAGAACTACGGCGACGAGGTGCGCGTCGTGGAGATCGGCGGCCCGTTCTCGATGGAGCTGTGCGGTGGCACGCACGTCGAGCACTCCTCGCAGATCGGCCCGATCACCGTGCTCGGTGAGTCCTCGGTCGGTTCCGGCGTGCGCCGCGTCGAGGCGTTCGTCGGCCTGGACTCCTACAAGTACCTGGCCAAGGAGCGCGCGCTGCTGGCCGGTGTCGCGTCCTCGCTGAAGGTGCCGTCGGACGAGGTGCCCGGTCGCGTCGAGCAGCTCGTGGAGCGGCTCAAGGTGGCCGAGAAGGAACTCGAGCGCACCAAGATCGCCGCGGTGCTGTCCTCGGCGGGCACGTTCGTCGAGCAGGCCGAGCGGATCGGCTCGGTCCTTCTGGTCGCGGCCGCCGCGCCCGAGGGCGTCGCCGCGGGCGATCTGCGCACCCTGGCCACCGATATCCGCGGCCGGTTCGGCAGCGACGCCGCGGTGGTCGTGCTGCTCGGCAACACCGACGGCAAGGCCCCGTTCGTGGTGTCGGTCAACAAGGCCGCCCAGGATCTCGGCTTCAAGGCGGGTGACCTGGTGGCCAGCTTCGGCCCGAGCATCGCCGGTCGCGGTGGCGGCAAGCCGGAGATGGCGCAGGGCTCCGGTTCGGATCCGTCGGGTATCCCGGCCGGTCTGGCCGCGGTCCGTGCCCGGGTGGCCGAACTCGCCGGCTGATGCCACCGACCGCAGGTCCAGCCGACCAGGAACCGGCCGACCGACCGGATCCGGCCACCGACCCCGGCCGGGGCCGCCGGATCGCGATCGACGTCGGCAGCGTCCGGATCGGGGTCGCCTCGAGCGACCCCGACGGAATCCTCGCCACTCCGGTGGAGACCGTGCCGCGCGCCAAGCCGTCGAAGTCCGGCGGGCGCGCGGCGGGTCCGCCCGCCGACATCGCGAGAATTGCCGACATTGTGCGGGAGTACGAAGCCGTCGAGGTGATCATCGGGCTGCCGCGTACCCTGCGCGGTGAAAACGGCACGGCGGCGGGGATCGCGCGTCGGTTTGCCCGGGAGTTGCGCCGGGTGATCGACCCGATTCCGATACGCCTTTCCGACGAACGTTTGACTACGGTGTCTGCTGCACGTGCGCTGCGCGACAGCGGAGTTCGCGCACGTGGCCAGCGGCAGGTGATCGATCAGGCGGCAGCCGTGTCGATTCTGCAAGGATGGTTGGACGAGCGGAGTTCGGTGTTGAAGGACGCAGCAGACGCGAGCGTGGTCGGAGACGATGCATGACCGACCGATGGGCCAGGGCCGAGGAACGCTACCGGGCGCGGGAAGCTGATCGGCGCTATCCCCGCCGCGACGACTGGGGTCTGGACGCCCGGGAGGCGCGCGAGGAGCCGCAGCAGGCCGGTCCCGCGGGCTGGGACGACGATGACGACACCAACGTCATCCCGCGCTACGAGGACGAGCACTACGACGACGAGCCCGAACCCGAGCCGGTGGCTCCGCCGCGCAGGGTCGGTCAGCGGGCCGCTCCGGCGGGCCGCGCCGCGGGTGGACGGCCCGAGGCCGATCGTGGCCGCGCTAAGGCGCCGTCCGGTCGCGACAAGCAGCCCGGTGGCCGTGGCAAGGCGGCGTCGGGACGCAAGCGGTCGCGAATCGCCTCGCGCAAGGCCGCCGAGCGCAAACGGCGCCGCCGCAACCTCTGGGTGGTCGGCGCCCTGCTGGCCGTGCTCATCGTCTCCGCGGCCGGTTTCGCCGGCTACAAGCTGATGAGCCGGTTCGCCCCCGCCGAGGACTTCGCCGGTCCGCCCGGTGCCCTGGTCGTGGTCCAGGTGCATCCCGGTGACACCGCGTCGCAGATCGCCGGCGCCATGCACGAGCGCGGAGTGGTCGCCAGCCGGGAGGCCTTCTACGAAGCGGCCGTACGCAATTCGGGGATGAACAACGTGCAGCCCGGGTACTACGCGATCGGCGTGAACAGCCCGGCGGCCACCGCCGTCTCCACGCTGGTCGGTGGGAAGTCGCGCGTCGGCAACGTCACCGTCTCCGAGGGACGGCTGCTGCACGACAAGCACGACGCGAACACCGGTGGCCGCTACGACGGCATCTACCGCAAGGTCGCCCAGGCCAGCTGCATCGGCGCCGAACAGAAGTGCGTCACCTACGAACAGCTCGACGCGGCGGGCGCGAGCACCGACCTGGCCGCCCTCGGCGTGCCCGACTGGGCGATGAAGGGCGTGCGGGAATCCCCGGACCGGTCCCGGCAGCTGGAGGGCCTGATCGCGGCGGGCACCTGGGATTTCGATCCCAGCGGGACCCCGCAGCAGATCCTGCGGCAGCTGGTGACCTCGAGTGTGGAGCGCTACGAGTCGACCGGGCTGCTGCAGTCCGGCGCCACCACGGGCCTGACGCCGTACCAGACCCTGGTGTCCGCGTCGCTGGTGGAGCGCGAGGCGAAGCCGCAGGACATGAGCAAAGTGGCCAGGGTGATCGTGAACCGGCTCAAGGCCGACCAGATGCTGCAGTTCGACTCGACGGTCAACTACACCCTGGACACCACCGAGGTGGCGACCACCAACGCCGACCGGGCCAGGGAAACCGCCTGGAACACCTACGCGATGCGTGGCCTGCCCGTCACGCCGATCTCGGCCCCGTCGCTGGACGCGTTGCGGGCCATGGAGAATCCGGAGCCGGGGGCGTGGCTGTACTTCGTCACCGTCGACAAGGAGGGCACCACCCTGTTCACCGAGAGCTACTCCGAACACCTGCGGCTGGTCGCCCAGGCACAGCGCAGCGGCATCCTCGACAGCTCCAAGCCCTACGGTGGCTGAGCCGCGCAAGGCGGCGGTGCTCGGCAAGCCGATCGCGCACTCGCGGTCGCCGCAGCTGCACCTGGCCGCCTACCGGGCGCTCGGGCTGGACTGGACCTACGAACGGGTCGAGTGCTCGGCCGAGCAGCTGCCGGGTCTGGTCGGCGGTCTCGGACCGGAATGGGTCGGGCTCTCGGTGACGATGCCGGGCAAGGAAGCCGCGCTCGCCCACGCCGACACGCGCACCGACCGGGCGGTCCTGGTCGGCTCGGCGAACACCCTGGTGCGCACCGAGGCGGGTTGGCTGGCCGACTGCACCGATGTGGACGGCGTGCTCGGCGCGCTGCGCGGTGGCGGCGTCGACCGGGTGCGTGAGGGTGTGGTGCTCGGCGCGGGTGGCACCGCCCGGCCCGCCCTGCTGGCGCTGGCGGAACTGGGCGCGGAATCGGTGACGGTGGTCGCGCGCGACGCCGGACGGGCCCGCGACGCGCTGGAGCTCGCCGAACGCCTGGGTCTGGCCGTGTCCACGATCGACTTCGAGGCCGACGCCCTGGCCGCCGTCTGCGCGACGGCGGGCGCGGTGGTCAGCACCATTCCCGCGGACGCGGCCGCCGCGGTCGCGGACCGGGTGGCGGCGGCCCCGGTGGTGCTCGACGCGATCTACAACCCGTGGCCGACCCCGCTGGCCGCGGCGGTGGCCGCGGCCGGGCACACCGTCGTCAGCGGTCTGCAGATGCTGCTCAACCAGGCCTACGGTCAGGTCGAGCTGTTCACCGGGCAGCCCGCACCGCGCGCCGCGATGGCGGCCGCGCTCGACGAGACCCTTCCGTCGGCCTGAGCGTCGTATTACCCTGGTGCCCAACGCAATCTAGGGGAGGGATTGGCTGTGTTCGGTCGAATCGTGGTCATGGTGCTGTCGGTTGTCGCCTCGGCGATCGTTGTCGGGGGTCCGGCCTCGGCGCAAGGGGGTTGTGCCTCGCCGCAACCGTCCTGGGGGTTCACCTGCGTGGCGTCGGCATCGAACGTCTCGCTGGCGAGCTGTCTGAAGGACGCGCCGCTGTGGAGTGATCGGGCGCGTTGTGAAGCGCGGACCGACGGTAGCGGCAGGTACGACCTCTGGGTGCCGTCGAACTGACCGTCCCGGCGCCTCCGGGAATCGCCCGATCCGGTGGAATTGATACCTGTTCTAGTTTTTTCCGGTTAAGGTGTTGCTCATGACCGCTTGGGTGTTACGAGCCACTGTCCTGGGCGCGCTGGTCGTCGGCTTACGGTTGCTGCTCGCCGTCGCGATGGCGTTCGCGCCGACCTACGGCACGATCTGGCGGGTGGCCTGCCTCGCCGTGATCGTGGGTGTCGTGGTCGCCTGGGGAATGCGCGACGGCCAGGCGGGCGCCGCCACCGATCTCACCGTGCGCTGGCTGGCGGCCGGGGCCGTCGCCGGCCTCGCGAGCGGGGCCGTGTGCCTGGTCCTCGATCAGGTGCCCGGCATCGAACTCGGCGAAGCCGGTGCGCTGTTCGAACTGACCTCGGCGGCGTCGTTCATCCTGCTGCTGGTGTTCCTGCCCGCGATGGCGGGCGTCGCCCTCGGTCGTCGACGGGCGCGGCGCACCCCCGAATCCACCGCCACCGCACCCCAGACCCAGCCGGAGTTCGCGCCGGTCGTCTGAGTCCACCGATACTGTGCCCGGCGAGGACCGCTCGCCGGGCACAGTGCCGTGT
This sequence comes from Nocardia sp. NPDC050718, assembly GCF_040654235.1. Taxonomy (NCBI): domain Bacteria; kingdom Bacillati; phylum Actinomycetota; class Actinomycetes; order Mycobacteriales; family Nocardiaceae; genus Nocardia; species Nocardia sp. NPDC050718. The sequence goes on from NZ_JBFAHQ010000002.1 coordinate 586,382, forward strand.
CAGAGCAGAATCGGGCCGCCGGTGGAGGCCTCACGCGCGATCGCCGAGTAGGCCGCGGCCAGCAGCGACGGATCGGGACCCTCGAGCCTGCCCGGCTTGGCCAGCCCGTCGAGCACCACGAACCGCAGCACGCCCGAGCGGGTCTTCTTGTCGGTCTGCATGGCGTCCATCAGCTGCGGGAGCGCGTCACCGTCGTAGCTGACCGGCAGTCCGACGCTCTCCAGGATGGTGCGGTGCCGGTCGGCGGTGGCGTCGTCGAGACGGCCGGCCAGCCTGCCCAGCTCGGCCGCGAACACCAGGCCGACGGAGACGGCGGCGCCGTGGCGCCAGCGGTAGCGTTCGCGGCGCTCCACGGCGTGGCCCAGCGTGTGGCCGTAGTTGAGGATCTCGCGCAGGCTCGACTCCTTGAGGTCGGCCGCCACGACATCGGCCTTGACCTGGATGGCGCGCCGGATCAGCTCCGGCAGCACGTCACCGGTGGGATCGAGCGCGGCCTCCGGGTCGGCCTCGATGAGATCCAGGATCACCGGGTCGGCGATGAAACCGGCTTTGATGATCTCGGCCATGCCCGCGACGATCTCGTTGCGCGGCACCGTCTCCAGGGTGGCCAGGTCGACCAGGACGGCGCTCGGCTCGTGGAAGCTGCCGACGAGGTTCTTGCCCGCCTCGGTGTTGATGCCGGTCTTGCCGCCGACCGCGGCGTCGACCATCGCCAGCAGCGTGGTCGGCACGTGCACGATGCGCACCCCGCGCATCCAGGTGGCGGCGACGAAGCCGGCCAGGTCGGTGGCCGCGCCACCGCCGAGGCTCACGATGGCGTCGTTGCGGGTGAGCCCGATCCGGCCGAGCACCTCCCAGCAGAACCCGGCCACGGCCAGGTCCTTGCCGTCTTCGGCGTCGGGGATCTCGATGCGGTGCGCGTCGATCCCGGTGTCGGCCAGCGCTTTCCGCACGACCTCGGCGGTCTCGGCCAGTGGCGGCTGATGGAAGATCGCCACGGTCCGCACGGCGTTGCCCGCGGTGACCGCCTCGACGAGATCGCCGAGCAGCCCGCGTCCGATGATCACCGGGTACGGGTCGGCGGTGCGGACCTGGATGGTGGTCGGCTCTGTCACGTGCGCTGCTCCGATTCTTTCTGGTCGTTGGTCTTGCGCCGGCCGCCGCGTCGGCGCGGCCGGTTGCGCCGGGTGCGCTCGCCCTGGGCGGTCGCGCGGTCCGCGTCGCCGGGCTGGCCCGTTCCGGACCGCTGCCCGGTCGGCGCCGGAGTGCCGGTGCGCTGACCCGCCGGGCGATCCGGTGACGTCGCACCGGACTGGGCCGCGGGTTCCCCGCCGGGCGCACGGGTCGACCTGGCATCGGCCTCGCGGTTCGCGCCCGCCGAGCGGATGCGGACCCCGCCGCGCCGGGACCTGGTGCGCCGGGACCGGCGGGCGCCGGTCGTGCGCGCCTCGCCCTGCGGTGTGCCCGCGTCACCGCCGGGTGCGGGGTCGGAGCCGGATCGCGTTGCCGCCGAACCGGTCCGGTCGATCGTGGCCTGCTCGGTCGCCCGGCGCGCGGCCGCGGCGCGTGCCCTGGCGCGGCGTCGCGCCCTGGACCGGTTGCTGCCGATCCCGGGCCTGCTGGTGGCCGAACCCGAAGCGGCGGTACCGGATCCGCCGGTGGCGCGCTCGGCGTCGAGATCGGTGCGCACCGATTCCAGGCCGAGTTTGGTGAGGATCATCCGCACCACCCGGCCCGGGCTGCGCCCGTCGGTCCGCACGCGCACCGTGGCGACCTCGCGGTAGAGCGGGCGCCGGATCCGCATCAGCTCCCGGTACTTGGCACCGGGATCGGTACCGTTGAGCAGCGGTCGCGCATTGCTGGAGCCGGTACGCCGAAGTCCTTCGGCCACACTGATTTCCAGGTAGACCACGGTCGCGGAACGCAACACCTCGCGAGTCCGCGCCGACAGCACCGACCCGCCACCGAGGGAGACGACGCCATCGTGCTCGAGCACCGCCCGGCGCACCACCAGCTCCTCGATCCGGCGGAACTCCGGCTCGCCGTCGGTCGCGAAGATCTCCGGAATCCCGCGCCCGGTGTCGGCCTCGATCCCGGCATCGGTGTCGTACAGCTCGACCCCGAGCTCCCGCGCGAGCTTGCGCCCGATGGTCGACTTCCCCGACCCCGGCGGCCCGACCAGCACCACACGCGCACGAGGTTCGGCCACCGCCTCGATTTCGGCGGTGCCGGTCCCGGTCGCCTCGCCAGTGGTTCCAGTCGGCTCGGCGTCACCGGGTGCGTCGGCTGCCTCGGTCGGCTCGACGTCACCAGGTGCGCCAGCGGTCTCGGCCGACTCGACGTCAGCGGTCGCATCAGCGGTTCGGGACGCCTCGGGGTCGCTGGTCGTGTCGGCATCACCGTTCGGGTTGGCGGCACTGGTACTGGTCTCGCCAGCAGTGCCAGCGGTGTCGGTCGCGTTGATGGGGCTGACTACTCGGTCGGCGCGGTCGTCCGCGCCGACGGTCGATGGGGGACCCGCGTCGTTGTCCTCCGCGGCCCCCTCCTGTCCCTGCCCGGTCACGGCGTGCGGCTGTCCGCGGGCACGTGCGGGCGGTTGCCGATCCGCTTGATGTAGCTGGTGATGTTGTCGAGGGTCTCGGTCAGCGAGTCGCCGCCGAACTTCTCCAGCGCCGCCTGCGCCAGCACGAGCGCGACCATCGACTCCGCGACCACGGCGGCCGCGGGCACCGCGCACACATCCGAACGCTGGTGGATGGCGACGGCTTCCTCGCCGGTGGACATGTCGACGGTCGACAGCGCACGCGGCACGGTCGAGATCGGCTTCATCGCGGCGCGCACCCGCAGCGCCTCGCCGTTGGTCATGCCGCCTTCGAGACCGCCCGCGCGGTTGGTCGAGCGCAGCACACCATCGGGGCCGGGACGCATCTCGTCGTGGGCCTGGCTGCCGCGCCTGCGCGCAGTCTCGAAACCGTCGCCTACCTCGACACCCTTGATCGCCTGGATGCCCATGAGGGCGGCGGCCAGCCGCGAGTCCAGCCGCTGCTCGCCGCTGATGAACGAGCCGAGCCCGATCGGCAGACCGTCGACGATCACCTCGACGACGCCGCCGAGGGTGTCGCCGTCCTTCTTGGCCGCCTCGATCTCGGCGATCATCGCCGCCTCGGCGTCGGCGTCGAACGCGCGGACCGGGCTGGCGTCGATGGCGTCGAGATCGTGCGCACCGGGGGTGACACCGGTGGTGTTGGCCGCGGTGCCGATCGACACCACGTGCGAGATCACCTCGACACCGAAGGCCTGACGCAGGAAGTTGCGGGCGACCGTGCCCGCCGCGACGCGGGCCGCGGTTTCGCGGGCACTGGCCCGTTCGAGCACCGGGCGGGCGTCCTCGAAGTTGTACTTGAGCATGCCGGAGTAGTCGGCGTGACCGGGACGCGGACGGGTCAACGGCGCGTTGCGCGCCATCCCGGCGAGTGCCTCCTCGTCGACCGGGTCGGCCGACATCACCTCGGTCCACTTGGGCCACTCGGAATTGGCGACCTCGATCGCGACCGGACCACCCATGGTCCGGCCGTGGCGCACGCCGCCGACCAGGGTGACCTTGTCGGCCTCGAACTTCATCCGGGCGCCGCGCCCGTAACCGAGCCGACGGCGCGCGAGCTGTGCGGAGACGTCGTCCGATGTCACCTCGACTCCGGCGACCATCCCTTCCAGGAGGGCGACGAGAGCGGGACCATGGGATTCTCCGGCAGTTATCCAGCGCAACACGCCGACCATCTTCCCATGTCGCCGCGCGTGGTCGGGCACGTGGGCCGACGTGATGAGCGGCACGTCGCCGCCGCGCCGGGCCGCGCGGTGGCGGCCACCGCCCCGATCGTGCTGCACCGACCCGGTCCCGACCGGTATCGGGGTACCGGCGCCAGGTGTGTGATCGGCCCGGCGCGTCGCGCTGCCGGTCATGCCAGCGCCATCGCGGTGACGGTGGCCAGGCACATCGCCGGACCGTGCGGCACCGGTCGCCGCGACCGCGGCCCGCTGGCATCGCGACCCAGTGCCACGCGCAGCCGGTGCCCGCCGAGCATGCCCACCGCGATCGCCGCCGTGAGCGCGGGCGCGGCGATCGCCGCCCACACCCACGCGGGCGGTCCCGCGTGCGCGGCGGCGGCCCCGAGACCCACCGCCAGCTTCACGTCACCGGCGCCGAGCGCGGCCGGGGAGAGCAGATGGATCACCAGGTACGGCATGGTCAGCAACGCGGCCCCGATGAGCGCCGTCGCCAGGTTCCCGGTGTACCCCGCGTAGAGGAACACCGCCGCCGCGCCGACGCCGGTGAGGGCGTTGGGGAGCCGGCGGGCATGGATATCGAGGACACCCAGCAGCAAGCACCAGGCGATGAGCAGGCAGAACGCGGCAGTGGTCATGCGTTCGATCGTGCGCGGCGGCGCGCGCCCCGGCGAGGCCCGTTCGGCGAATGTGGACAACTCCGCGCGATGTGGACAACGCGGTGTCCAGTCGGGCGCGCGGTGGACGCGCCGACGCCGGGAAAAGTGCCGAGTTCGGTGCCGACGTGTCGGTCGTCGAGCGGTAGCGTTGACCCATGTGTGCTGATACCCCGCGTCCCGATCACGCGGCACGGCGTGGTGCTCTGCGGAGCCTGCTGGTGGAGAACGGCGTCGACGCGCTGCTGGTCACCGATCTGGTCAATATCCGCTACCTGACCGGGTTCACCGGCTCCAATGCCGTGCTCCTGGTGCACTCCTGGGATATGCGCGGTGCCGAGGACCGCACCGTCATCGGCACCGACGGCCGCTATTCCGCGCAGGTGGCCGTGCAGGTTCCCGATCTGAGCGCCGAGATCTCCCGGGCCACCGCGCGGCGGATCATCGAGCTGGCCGGCGAATGGCAGCTGGGCCGGATCGGCTTCGAGAGCCACGTGGTCACCGTCGCCGAGCACACCTCGTTCCAGGCGCTGCGCACCGGACTGCAGCTGGTACCGACCAACGGGCTGGTCGAGCAGCTGCGCATGGTCAAGGACGACTACGAGATCGCCCAGCTGCGCGCGGCCTGCGCGGCCGCCGACGCGGGTCTGGCCGACCTGCTCGACCGCGGCCTGATCCGGCCGGGCCGGACCGAACGCCAGGTCGCCCGCGACCTGGAGTGGGCGATGTTCGAGCACGGCGCCGAAGCGATCTCGTTCGAGACGATCGTCGCCACCGGCGTGAACTCCGCCGTGCCGCATCACCGCCCGACCGGCGCGGTCCTGGCCACCGGCGACTTCGTCAAACTCGACTTCGGCGCGGTCGTCGACGGCTACCACTCCGACATGACCCGCACCCTCGTCCTCGGCAGGCCCGAGGACTGGCAGCGGGAGATCTACGAACTGGTGGCCCGTTCCCAGCGAGCCGGGCGCGAGGCGCTCAAACCGGGCGCGGGGACCGCCGAGGTCGACGCCGCCGCCCGGGTCGTCATCGAGGAGGCGGGCTACGGTGCGCAGTTCGTGCACGGCCTCGGGCACGGGGTCGGGTTGCAGATCCACGAAGCGCCCGGAGTGGCGAAAACGAGTACCGGTACACTACTTGCTGGCGTGGCGGTGACCGTCGAACCTGGTGTGTATCTTCCCGGCCGCGGCGGGGTCCGGATCGAGGACACGCTCGTGGTACGCGAGGCGGGCCCGGACCTGCTCACCCTCACCAGCAAGGACCTGACCGTCGTCGAGTGACGCCGGTCCCCAGAGACCGCAGTAAACGAACGAGGAGATCCGAGGACAGTGGCGGACACCAGCGACTTCAAGAACGGCCTTGTGCTGAAAATCGACGGTCAGCTCCAGCAGATCGTCGAGTTCCAGCACGTCAAGCCGGGTAAGGGCCCCGCTTTCGTGCGGACCAAGCTGAAGAACGTCGTGTCCGGCAAGGTCGTCGACAAGACCTTCAACGCGGGCGTCAAGGTCGAGACCGCGACCGTCGACCGTCGCGACATGACCTACCTGTACCACGACGGCACCGATTACATCTTCATGGACGGTGACACCTACGACCAGATCTCCATCCCGGAGGCCACCATCGGTCAGGGTGCGCGCTTCCTGCTGGAGAACATGGGCGTACAGGTGGCCGTGCACGAGGACGCGCCGCTGTTCGTCGAGCTCCCCGTCACCATCGAGCTGGTCGTGCAGCACACCGACATCGGCCTGCAGGGTGACCGCTCCACCGGTGGCACCAAGCCCGCCACCCTGGAAACCGGCGCCGAGGTGCAGGTCCCGCTGTTCATCAACACCGGCGACAAGCTGAAGATCGACTCGCGCGACGGCAACTACCTCGGCCGCGTCAACGCCTGATCGTGACGGACTCCCCGGCAGACAAAAAGGGCTCGTTCAAGAAGCTCGGCGCACGCCACAAGGCGCGCCGCCGGGCCGTGGACCTGCTGTTCGAGGCGGAGGCGCGCGACGTCGACGTCTCCGACCTGCTCTCCGAACGCGCCGACCTGGCGACTCGTGACCAGAGCGTGGCTCCCGTGCACGCCTACACCTCGGTCCTGGTCGAAGGCGTCGCCGACGACCTGGACCGGGTCGACGGCACCATCGAGGGCTACCTGCAGGACTGGACGCTGTCGCGCCTGCCCGCCGTCGACCGGGCGATCCTGCGGATCGCGGTGTGGGAGCTGTTCCACGCCACCGACGTCCCCCCGGTGGTCGCGGTCGACGAGGCCGTCGAGCTGGCCAAGGAGCTGTCCACCGACGACTCGCCGTCGTTCGTGAACGGTGTGCTGGGGCAGGTCGTGCAGGTCGCGCCGCAGGTGCGCGCCGCCGCGGCCGCCACCAGGGCCGCGCGTCCCGCGCCGGAGGACCGGTCGTGACGAACAAGTACCTCGTCATGGTCATGCGCACCCCCGCGTTCGACCAGTCCGTGGTCGAACCGCACCGCGCGTTCCTGCAGGAACTGCTCGCCAAGGGGCAGCTGCAGGAGAGTGGCCGGTTCACCGACGGCACCGGCGGCGCCTACGTCGTCCTGGCCGAAAGCCTGGACGCCGCAACGGCTATCGCGCACGCCGATCCGGTGCACACCACCGGAGCGTCGGAACTGACGATCTACGAATGGGAGATCGCCGTCTCGGCGTGAGACCTTCCGGCGACAGCCGCGCATCCTCCCGGATGCGCGGCTGTCGCCGTTTCCGGGCCACTTCCGATGCGGATCACGATGGCGTGCAGGAGAATGCAACCAGCATCGAACGCCGTCGGATCGGCGGGCTGGGGGAGACCGTGAGTGAGCATCCATCGTTGAGCAGCTGGCACATGACCCGGGCGCAATTGCTCTGGGCCGCACTCGGTCTGGCGGTCGTCTTCGCGATCCTGATCATGGCGCGGGGCAGTGTGCGCGAGATCTTCAAGGTGCAGCCGGATTTCGTGCTCGGGCTCTCGCTGTCGATCAGCACGATCTTCTTCACCAAGGCGTTCTCCCGGTCGGGGATCGCCTCGGCGGTGCACCACATCCACGAACCGCGGGATCCGAATGTGCTGGCCGCCTTGGATTCCGCGGTCGATCAGCGGCTGCACGCGATGGGGTTGCACGAGAACGTCGCGCTGCTCAGCCGCGATATCGCGGTGGCGAGCAAGCGGATCAACGAGTTCTACGATCTGCAGGCGATGGAGCCGCGGTTCCACGCGACGGCGCCGCTGTTGCGGGTGGCGCTGACCGACCTCGACGACGCGCTGGCCATCGTCAACCGGGTCGCCGACCGGATCGGTACCACCGAAACCACGCAGGTGTACCGCATTCCGGAGGCGACCAGGTCGCACCTCACCGACGCGCTGCGCGATGTCAGGGAGGCCTCGGCGCGGCGCAACGAGACCTACGAGGCGCTGCGCGCGCAGGTCGCCGGCGAACCGATCGACGATCTGTGGGGGCTGTTCGCGGTGCTCACCTCCGACACCCTCAAAGCGCAACGCGACCTGGAATCGCTGGTGAGCAAGTCGATCCAGTCGGTGCCCGCCGACCGCATCGCGGTTCTGCAGGGCTATGTCGCGGCGTCGCTGAGCCGGCTGGTCACCGTGGGTGACCTGATCCGCGCGCGTGGGCTCGCCGCGCCGCCCGCCCTGCAGATCATCGCCGAGGATCTGCGGCGCGCGCAGGCCAAGCTGACCAGGGCACAGGAATCCGATGGCGACCAGCCCGCGACGCAGGCGGCGGTGGCCTGAGCCTGATCCCGACGGCCTCCGCCGGTGGGTGTACGGGAAACCGGCGGAGGCGCGACCGACGCTGGGTGGCGCGGTGTCGGGTGTGCGCGGGGCACATCGGTGATCTTGCTACCTCGAGTGCGCTCGAGGTCAAGCCGGTTCAGCGGTCGGCGTGCACCAGGGGCGCGAGAAACCCGGTGACCTGCGCGGTCGAGGGCCGGCCCAGTCTGCGGCCGAGGACATCGGGGGCGTCGGCGACAGCGCGGCACCGATCGGGGTCGGTGTTGGCGGGGTCGGCCGAGTAGCGTTCGCCGACCATGATCGCGCGTCCGGCCTCCCGCCCGGTGCGCAGTTCGTAGACGGTGATCTCGTAGGTCGCCCGGAACAGATTGACCGTGCGGCCGATGGGGGAGCCCGGCGCCGCGGGGAGCTGGCAGGTCTGGACCAGGTCGCCCAGGCTCGTCTGGCGCATGCAGGCGATGAGCTGGACCGTGGCCGGGTCGGTCGGATGCCAGGCGGGCGAGCTGTTCGTCGCGACCATGGTGGCCAGGTCGCCCGACAGATAGGTCGGCCGCGCGCCGTCGCGCTGGTACTCCGCGGCGTTCGGGAACGGCTTGCGGTCGTCGCACATCCGGTCGTAGTCCGCCATCTCGAACCGGCTCGCCTGCACGGCGGTGATGGCGAAGAAGCCCGCCCCGAACAGGGCGATGAACAGCAGCAGTCCGATGCCGGGCCCGATCCGCAGCCTGCGTCGCTCGCGCGGGCGTCGCTCGCGCACCGGCGTGTTGCGCCACCGTTCGAGCAGCGAGGACCCGCCGGACCGGCTCGAGACCCGCTCCTGCGACCGATTCGTGGCGGCCGGGCGGGCGGGGGTCCGATCCTGATCGACCCAGTCGCTCCAGTGTTCGGTGTCGTCGAATCGCTCGGCGCCGCCGTGGTGGTCGGAATCGGGGCTGCCCGATGACGCCGACCAGGCGGTGGCGGCGGTACCGGCAGCGGCGGCGTATCCGGGTGCCACGTATGCCGGATAGTCCGGATCCTCGTCCTCGGGCCAGTCATCGTCATCGGCCATCGTCGGTTCGACCTCGTGCGGGAACTCGGCATCCGAGTCATCGCCCGGTGCGGCGAAGCTGCTCGCGGCGGCACTCGGTGAAGCCAGGGGAGACTCGGCGGACCGGTCATCGGTCGACTTCACCAGCGACACAGCCGCTCCCGCATCCTCGCCGGAGACGGGTGTCGCTGCGGTGACGTCCGTACCGGTGACGGATTCGTCCGGCTCCGCAGGGGCAGTGGCCGTTTCGTCGGGTGACGGAGCAGATCCGTCTTCCGTGCTGCTGGAAACCTCGACCCCGGTGTCCGGTTGGTCCGTGGCGCCGTCCGGTCCGTGGACCTCGGTCACGACCTCGTCGTCGGTGGGCTCCGCCGCGGTGGCGTCGGTACGCTCGGGCAGCGTGCCGACGGTGAGGGAAGCCGCTGGTGCCACGGGGTTTTCCGGATCGTGGGCGTCGATGTCATCCGATGTGGGCTCGGCCGCTCCGGTCTCGTGGGCAGGGGCGGCATCTGCCGCGTGCTCGGCGAGATCGGCTTCGGGGGCCACGGCCTGCTCGGGCTCACCCACGGTGTCGTCGGGAAGCTCCGTCGAGACCTCGGTTCTCGGCGTCGACGCAGTCTGCGAGTCGTCGTCTGTGGCAGCCATACTCACCAATCCCGCCAACGGCGCGACAGCACCGTTCGACTCCTCGCTGTGCCCCGCAGTGTCGTCCGAGGTCGCGGAGACGGTGCTCGGCGCCTGGTCGGCGGATTCCCGCGCCGCCGGACCTGATTCCTCGGTGTCGGCGGAGGTCCGTGACCGATGCGTGAGCCGATCGATCGCGGCGAGGAACCCAGGTGTGCTCGCCTGCGCCACTCGGGTGCCCACCCGGGAGGCGCCACGGCCGGGGGCGGTCTCGCCCTCCTCGGCCTGCCCGAGTCCGGCGGCGGCCGGTGCGGCCCTGGTCGAGGTCGACGGTTCCAGCCGTGCCGGAAACCCCTGGTCGGCCAACGCGACCCGGGACGGCAGCAGGTGGCTGAGATTCAGGGCCGCGAAGACGCGGCGCACATCGTTGACATTGAGCCGGACCGTGCGCCCGGTCTCGGCGTGGAAGTAGTCGCGCAGAGACGAGGAATCGTCGCGTTCGACCAGCACCGCCCGGTACCCGTCGGCGATGCGGGCCTCCTCGAGGGTGATCCGCGCGCCGGGCTGGGGGACCAGCGCGACCACGGCGTTCACCCAGCCGAAGATCCCGGACTGCTGCAGCAGGTTCTTGGCGGCGAAGACCTGCCTGCGCACCTGGACGAACGGATTGGGCACCCGCACCGCGTGATAGAGCGCGGCCTCCGCGCCGTCGACCGTCCAGGGGCCGTTGGGCGGGGTGGCGAGCACACCGTCCTGGCGCGCGGTGAACCCCTTCACCTCCACCACGGTGGCTCCCTGCGGCGTACACACCAGCGCGTCGACCTCGACCGATCCGCCCCGGCTCTCCGGCACATGGCAGCGGAAGATCGCCACGCCCCCTACCTCGGACGCGGCCCATTCCCGGATCGCCGCCGCGACGACCTCTTCTGCGCCTTCGAGTTCGGTTTCGTCCGCGACAACGACGATCACCACGACCCCCTGAGCAACCGATTGCGGACCCCTACCAGGATACGACCTCCGTCGGCGACATCGAAACCGAATCCTGTTGTCGAGCAACAGAATCGGCAATGACGATTACCGCTCTCACCGGGCGCCGCCCGGGGTGTGGCGGGACGGGGGCGAGGTCGCCCATTCCAGCGGCGGCCGAGTCACCTGACCTGCGACAACGGCCGTTCCCGTCGGCCGGTGTACCGCGAGGAAGCCGAACGGCCGGTCGATGCGCACGGAGGTGATCGTCGACCACTGCTCCTGGGGGACGCTGCCCATGCGCATCGCCACGGCGGTGACAGCGGCGGCCTCGAACCCCTCGGCGTCGAATCGGGCCATCACGTGCTGCCCGGCGGCGCTCACCGCCAGCGGAGTGTCGGAGATCCCGGGGAAGTGCCCGGACTCCGCGTTGCCCGCGGCGCCGAGGCCGAACAGGGCGGCATGGCGGGTGAGGTCGTGCGCGCCGCGAACCTCGAACGGCGGGAGTTGCACCTGGACACGGTCACCGCCCGCGCCGAAGATCTTGCGCCGCAGCACCGTCAGGCACGGGGCTGTCGTGTCGGGGGTGGGCGCGACAGCATCGGGTATCGCGCCGTCGAGCGCGGCCAGCCCGGTGGCCAACGCCTGCCGTGGCCCGTCGGCACCGATCAGCAGGTGCACGTCGAGATCGCCGGTGCCGGTGACGATCACCCTGGTCACGTCGGTGCCGAGGACCGAGACGCTGCCGTCGGCGTGCCCGGTGCGGTACAACCCCGGTCCCTGATGTCCCTGCCACGGTCCGGATTCCGGTGTCCAGCGGATCAGCTGGAACGGCGTTACCCAGCGGGTCCGGGCGACCAGCGCGGTGGCCAGCGCGAACACCGTCGAGGCGTCGACGGTGACCGGGAACGTCTCGATCAATCCGCCGGTGCGCTCGCTCGCCCAGGCATCGAGCGCGGCCTGATCCACCAGGGTTCCCGCCGAGCCCTCGGGCATGCTGCGGACCCACTCGTCCCGCAGCGCGATCCCCGGCCGCACCCAGGCGCCGGTCGCCAGCGCCACGTCGGCCGAGGAGTCGAGCGAGTGCAGCAGTTCCAGCCCGGCCCGGTGCGCAGACTCGGCCGAAACCTCCACCGCCGCCGCCAATTCCGCCCGAGCCGCCCCTTGGGCAGCCCCCGCCAGCAGCGCCAGCAGTACCCACGCGCTCGCCCCCGACACCACGGCGTCATCGTCGGCGAAGGTCGCGGTCCATCGCGCGGTCAGCGCATTCGACGAACGGACAGGCAACGCCACTCGACTCCCCATGCCCCGAATCCTACGGCCAGTGCCCGATCTCCGGCTCCGGCTCCCTCCTCATCGCCCGCCCCCGAGGCCGATTCCGTGGACTCGAACCCGTGGGTGCCCGTCGCTGATCGCCGCGGGCCGACGGGATCACGGCCGCAGCAGGACCGTGCCGAGGGCGCTCCGCTCCTCGAGTTTGCGGTGGGCGTCGGCGGCTCCGGTCAGCGGCAGGACGGAGTCGATGCCGACGGTCAGCTGTCCCCGCGCGGCGGCGTCGAGGGCGTCCGCTCGTCGGCGGGCCACCTCGCCGAGCCAGGCGGGGCCCGCGCAGCCGGTGAGGGTGAGGCCGCGCAGGATCAGGTCGACGGCGGCGAGCTGGGTGGGGACTCCCGCGAGCCAGCCGTAGCTGAGGACGCGGCCGGTGCGCGGGGTGATCAGGTCGAGCAGCGGCGTCACGGAATCGCCGCCGATGGAGTCGAAGACGACGTCGACGGTGCCGCCTGCCAGCAGGTCGCGGAGCTGATCGGCCCAGTCGGGCGCGGTGTGGTCGACGACCTCGGCGGCGCCGTGCTCGCGGGCCAGCCGGGCCTTCTCGGCGCCGCCCGCGGTGGCGATCACGCGCACCCCGCGCGCCGCGCACAGCTGGGTGAGCGCGCTGCCGACGCCGGTGGCGGCCGCTTCGACCAGGACGGTCTCGCCCGGCGCGAGCGCCGCGGTCGCGACCAGGGCCAAGGCGACCGAGCCCGGCATCTGGGTGGCGGCGGCGAGGTCGGTGCGCAGGCCGTCGGGGATGACGGTCACCGAATCCGCCTCGGCCACCACGAGTTCGGCGTAGGCGCCGACGCCGCTGGTGGTGGCGACGACCCGGGTGCCGAGCAGCGCCGGGTCCACGCCGGCGCCGAGTTCGGTCACCGTGCCCGCCGCCTGGAACCCGAACACCGCGGGCAGTGCGACGGGGATGGGGAACTCGCCTGCCCGCACCTTGGTCTCCGGGTAGAGCACCGGGATCGCCTCGGCGCGGACGAGGACCTGCCCGCCGCCCGGTCGCGGTGCGTCGACCGCGCGCGGCACCAGCACCTCGGGGGCGCCGGTCTCGGTCATTACGATTGCCTGCATCAGAACTCCATAAGTTGACTGCCGGTCCAGATATCCGAACGATATGGACCGGCGGTCAACTTGTCAACGGATCGGCCGATGCCGAGGAAGCGACGCGATGACAGGCCCACGCCCCACCGAACGCGCCGACGCCGCGCGCAACCGTCGAGCGATCCTCGAGGCGACCGCCGCACTGCTGGCCGAACACGGTGCGGCGGGGGTGACGATGGATCGGGTCGCCGCGGCCGCGGGTGTTGCCAAAGGGACCATCTTCCATCGCTTCGGCAGCCGGGCCGGCCTGCTGTACGAGCTGGTGGCCGAGGGGGCGGCCGAGATGATGGCGGCGGTGGCCGGCGGGCCGCCGCCGCTGGGGCCCGGCGCGCCGGCGACCGACCGGCTACTCGCCTTCTTCGACGCGATGACGACGATGGTCACCGCTGACGTCGAACTCATCGCCGCCTACCAGGCCATGCCCCCGCACCCGCGCAGCGCGGAATTCCATGCCTTCTGGGCCGAACACATCACGGCATTGCTGCGCGAGGTCCGCCCGGAGATCGACGCCGAGACGGTGGGCGCGCTGTTGCTGTCGATCATCGGCGGGGAACTCGCGCAGCAGATGGCCAGGGCGGGCGAGGTCGACCGGCTGCGCGCGGGCGTGCGGGAACTCGTGCACTCGGTGCTGACCGTGCCGTGACCCGCTGCGGCGCAGTCGGTCACGGTGCCCGCGGCTGGCCGCGTGAACTGCTCGGCAGTCAGCCGGACCGCTGAGGTATGCCCGATCGAGCGTGTCGCGGAATCGTGCGGTAGCCGGGCCGGGGCGGTCTGCGCGGAGTCGGGGAACTCCGTGTCGGGCACGGGTTCCGGCGGGATCGTCAGCGTACGTTGCGTGGGCGGAACTGGATGCTGATGCGTGGGCCGACCGGGCGCGTGGTCTTGGGTACCGCGTGCTCCCAGGTGCGCTGGCAGGCGCCGCCCATCACCAGCAGGTCACCGTGTCCTGCGGTGAACCGCACGCTGGCCCCGCCGCCGCGTGGGCGCAGCAGTAGGGCGCGTGGCGCGCCGACCGAGACGATCGCGACCATGGTGTCGTGGGTGGCGCCGCGCCCGATCGTGTCGCCGTGCCAGGCCACGCTGTCGCGGCCGTCGCGATAGAAGCACAGCCCCGCGGTGCGGAAGGGTTCGCCGAGTTCGGCGGCGTAGTGCTCGCTCAACGCGTCCCTGGCGGCGACGAGGATCCGGTCGGGGAGCGGGTCGTGCTCGCCGAAGAACGACACGAGGCGTGGCACGTCGACGACCCGGTCGTACATGGGGCGGCGCTCGGCGTGCCACGGCACCCGCTCCGCGAGCCGGTCGAACACCACGCTCGCGCCGGTCAGCCAGCCGGGCAGGACATCCACCCAGGCCGTCGCGTCGAGCTGGGTGCGCCGGATCGGCTCGATCGAACCCAGCGCAACCGCCTCACCGTCGAACAGTGAACCTTGCAGGGGCAGCGACATGGCGACAGTCTAGCGCGGGTTCGAACGTATGTTCGGATCAGTGCCAGTATTCGTGTCGGGTGCCGTCGGTGTCGGCGACGAACACGATCGCGTCGGCGCCCGCGAGCCCGTCCGGCTCGAAGGGGAGGTGACCGGGCACGATCGGGTCGCCCGCGCGGATCGACGGCGGGAGCGCGGCGCGCAGGGCGGGCGCGGAGAACAGTGCGCGGCGGGCGGTGGCCGCGGCCAGTTCGAACTGGAGGGTGCCCGGTGCGCTGGCCGGGTTCGCGTCGGTCGCCACGAACGTGTAGCGCTCATCCAGGGTGAGCGCGACCAGCGCGCCCGCCCCGGACCAGTGCGCGTCCTCGCCGCCCATGGTGAGGGTGGATCCGGCGCGTTGCAGGTGCACGTTGTGCGCGAAGACCAGGGTCGGTCCGCGTCCCTGCTCGTCGGCGACGATCGCGAGCAGGTTGTCGGCCATCATCTCCGCGCGGACGCTGAGCAGGTTCGCGACGCGATCGGGGCCGGGCGTGGCCATGGCGGCGTGGTAGCGCAGCAGGCCGAGCGCGGTGCGCGCGTAGGCGAGGGCGAGGTCGTAGCCGGCCGGGTCGGCGGGCCGCAGCGACGGTGCCGCGCGACGCAGCGCGCTCGCGATGTCGTCGGCGACGACGCGCAGCGCGCGGGCGCGCTCGGAATCGCCGATCGAGACGGCCGGGTCGTACACGGCCGCCGGATTCGACCAGTCGGCATCCTCGCCGAGCAGCGCCTCGAGCTCGCGCATCGACGTCGGCCGCAGCGGTTCGGGCAGATACTCGCCGGCCGTGGTCAGAGCGACTCGGGGGCTGGGCACGTCGGTCTGCTCGGTCGGCGCGTCGAAGCCATGGAAGCGAAAGCGGTCGGCGGGGGCGCGGTCGGCGTTGTACGCGCGCAGCCATTCGACGAGTTCGCGATTGCCGGGCACGGCGCCGAAGTGGTGGCTGAAGCCGGTCGCCAGGACCGTCTCGAGATCGGTCGCCGCTCCATTGATGTAGTCGTCGACGATCGAGGCGGCGAAGACATCGGATTCGAGCGCGATCGATCGGAACCCCCGCTCGGCCAGCTGGGCCAGGAGTTCGTTGCGCAGCAACGGAAATGCCACGATCCCGTGGGTGGGTTCGCCGAGGGCGAGCAGGACGGGCGGTTCGGCGCGGGTGGCGAGCAGGTCGTCGACGGCGCGGCCCAGGCTCGCCGTGTCGTCGAGCTCGCGGCCGAGGTCGCGCGGGGTGGTGGCGGTAGGCATGAACACTCCTTGGTCGGTAGGCATGCCTTCGACAGTATCGTTGAAGGTTCGGGTGAAACTTTCGCGAATAGTTGCTGGTGATAGTCGAGAAAAGTCTCAAAGGAGGCAGAGCTTGCGGCCGATCGATCTGGCCCGGGAACACGGCTTGTCCGCCCAGGCGATCCGCAATTACGACGAGGCGGGCATCCTCCCGGCGGCCGAACGCAGCGCGTCGGGATACCGGTGCTATACGTCCCGGCACGCGCAGGCGTTGCGGGCTTTCCTCGCCCTGCGCGGCGGACACGGGCACCAGCAGGCGGCCGCGATCCTGCGGGCTGTCCATCGCGGTGATCGCGAATCCGTGTACCGGCTCCTCGATGTCGCCCATGTCGCGCTGCTCGACGAGCGCGCCACCCGCACCGAGGTCGCCACCGCCCTGGGGAGCCTGTCGACCGCCGAGCCCGCGCCGATCGCCGGTCGCGCGTTGACCGTCGGTGAGCTCGCGCGCCGGATCGGTGTGCATCCGGCGACGCTGCGCACGTGGGAAGACGCGGGCATCCTGCGTCCCGAACGCGACGCGGGGACGGGCTATCGAATCTACGGAGCAGCGGCGGTGCGTGATGCCGAGATCGCGCGCCAGCTCCGGCGCGGCGGCTATCGGCTGGTCCAGGTGGCGCAGTTCGTCGAGTCCCTGCGCGCGGCGGGCGGAACCGAGGCGTTGCGCGTCTTTCTCGAGGATTGGCAGGATCGGCTGACCGCGCGCGGCAGGCACCTGCTAGCTGGTGCGGCCCAGCTAGACGGCTATCTGCGACTGCTCGACGAGCCGTAGCGGCGGCCGGGGAGTCGGCGAAAGCCGGAGTAGGCGAGGCCGAATCGCTCTTCGCCCCTTCCAAGGTATAGCCGACCCGGGGGCTTGCGGCAAGACCCCGGTCCTCCTGCACAATCTCACCTCGACATTCGGACCGGCGACAAATGGGAGTGACGCGAGTGCGTGAAATGAAGACCGACGTGATCGTGGTCGGCGCCGGACCTGCCGGGTTGATGCTGGCCGGGGAACTGTCCCTGGCCGGGGTGCGCCCCGTGGTGCTCGAACGACGCGCGGAGCCGGGGACCGCGCACAAGGCCAGTGGCCTGGGCGGCCGGATCCTGGACATGCTGCGCTATCGCGGCCTGCTCGACCGCTTCACCGCTGTCGGCAGCCCGATCCCGGCCCCGATCTTCCCGTTCGGCGGTATGCACGTCGACTTCGGTCCGCTGGCGGACGGGCCGATGGACGCGATGGGCATTCCGCAGGCGCGGGTCGAAGAGTTGCTCGCCGAGCGGGCCGTCGAGCTGGGCGCGGAGATCCGCCGCGGGCACGAGGTGATCGCGCTCGCGCAGGACGACGACGCGGTGACCGTCGAAGTCACCGGGCCGGACGGGCCGTACCGGGTGCGCGCGCAATATGTGGTCGGGTGCGACGGCGGACGCAGCCGGATCCGGGAACTGGCCGCGATCCCGTTCCCCGGCAACACCTTTCCCGAGGTCAACCGGCTCGGTGTGGTCGCGCTGCCGGACTCGGTGGCCGTGCTCGGCGACGGCGGCATCGACGTGCCCGGCTTCGGGCCGATCCGGCCCGGCTTCACCCGCACCGAGCGCGGTGTCTTCGCGATCGGTCCGGTGCGGGCCGACGAGCGGGTGATGTTCTTCCAGACCACCGAGGAGGAGTTCACCGAATACGACAACGACGACCCGCTGACCCTGGCCGAACTCGGTGCCAGCGCCCAGCGGGTCCTCGGTGCCGAGTTGCCGCTGGGCGCACCGGTCCGGTTGTCGCGCTATCAGTTCCAGGCCCGCCGGGCCGAGCGCTACCGGGTCGGCCGGGTCCTGCTCGCCGGCGACGCCGCGCATCTGCTGCCCGCCACCGGCACGGCGCTCAATGTCGGCATGCTCGACTCGGTCAACCTGGCGTGGAAGCTGGCCGCCACCGTCCAGGGCACCGCCGCGCCCGGTCTGCTCGACACCTACCACGACGAGCGGTACGCCGCCGCGGGCCGGGCGTTGCAGCAGACCCGCGCCCAGGCCGCGCTGCGCCGTGGCCAGGACGAGGCCGCCGACGCGCTGCGCGCGGTGTTCCAGGAGCTGTTCGCCGACGAGCCCGCGCTGCGCAAGCTGGCGGGCATGATCTCGGCCGGTGACGTCCGCTATCCGGTTCCCGGCGCCGACCCGCACCCGCTGGCCGGCGCGTTCGCGCCCGACCTCGCGCTGCGCACCGAGCAGGGCCCGACCAGCGTCGCCGAACTGCTGCACGCCGCGCGGCCGGTCCTGCTCGACCTCGCCGATCGCGCGGAGCTGCGCGAGCTCGCCCTGGCACGGGAACCGCGGATCGTGATCGTCACCGCCGAGACCGCGGACCGGCCCGCCGACGCGCTGCTGCTGCGGCCCGACGCCTACGTCGCCTGGGCCGCGGGCGTCGACGAATCCGCCGACGCCGCGGCGCCCGCCCTGCGCGCCGCGCTCGACACCTGGGTCGGCACGCCCTGACGACGCCGTCGCGGATCAGCGGGCGACGCTGGTCGCCCGCTCGATCCGCGACAGCTTCTCGGGATTGCGCACCACGTACACACCGGTGATCGCTCCGTCGTCGAGGCGGACGGTGACGACGCTGTCGACCGTGCCGTCGCGCCGCACGATCAGGGCGGGCGCGCCGTTGATCTGGGTCGGCTCGGTCGACACCGCACCGGGGAACCGGGGCAGGCCGCCCGCCATCAACCGCGCGACCTTGTCGGCGCCGACGATCGGGCGCACGACCGCCTTGACCACACCGCCGCCGTCGGCGAGCAGCACCACCTCCGGCGCGAGCAGATCGAGCAGTCCCTGCAGGTCACCGGTCTCGACCGCGCGGGCGAACGCCGCCAGCGCGTCGCGGCTCTGCGCGGAGGACACCGGACCGCGCGGCCTGCGCGCGGCGACGTGGGCCCTGGCCCGGTGCGCGATCTGGCGCACCGCGGCCGGGCTCTTGTCCACCGCGGCGGCGATCTCGTCGTAGGCCAGGTCGAAGACCTCGCGCAGGACGAACACCGCCCGTTCGACCGGGGCGAGCGTCTCGAGCACCAGCATCATCGCCATCGAGACGCTGTCGGCCAGCTCCACGTCCTCGGCGACATCCGGTGCGGTGAGCAGCGGTTCGGGCAGCCACGGCCCGACATAGGTCTCCTTGCGCCTGCCGAGGGTGCGCAGCCGGGTCAGCGCCTGCCGGGTCGCGATCCGGACGAGATACGCGCGCGGATCGCGGATCTCGGCCTGATCCACGTCGGCCCAGCGCAACCAGGTCTCCTGCAGCACGTCCTCGGCGTCGGCGGCCGAGCCCAGGATCTCGTAGGCGACCGTGAAGAGCAGGTTGCGGTGCGTCACGAAGGCCGCGGTGGCGGCGTCGGTTCCCTCGCTCATGGGTGGTCCTGTCTTTCGGTGCCGGTCTTCCCCATGAGACGCCGCGGCCGGCCACGGTGTGACAGTGGGGTCGGTCACGCGTTGAAATCCGCGGTCGGCTGTGGATTACTCCTGGAGTGGATGCGATCTCGACGACCGAGCGGCCGACCCGCCCCGTCCTGCCCGGCTGGTCGGTGCCGCTGGTGTTCGTCGTCGGCGCGACCTCGCAGTACCTCGGCGCCGCGCTGGGCGTGTTCCTGTTCGACACCACCGAACCGGCGACCGTGGCGTGGTTGCGCGCCGCCGCGGCCGGGCTGGCGCTGCTGGCCTGGCGACGACCGTGGCGCACGCGGTGGACCCGGCGCGGTGTCGCCGTGGCGGCCGGGTTCGGCGTCGTCACGGTGTCGATGAACATCGTGTTCTACGAGGCGATCGCGCGGATTCCGCTGGGCACCGCCGTCGCCATCGAATTCCTCGGTCCGGTGGCGGTGGCCACGCTCGGCTCGCGCCGAGCCAGGGATGTGCTCGCGGTCGTGCTGGTCGCCGCCGGGGTGCTGCTGCTGGCCGGGGTGCAGTTCGACGTCGAGCCGGTCGGGCTGGCGTTCGCGGTCGCGTCGGCGGTGCTGTGGGCGGGCTACATCCTGGTCGGTAAGCGGGTGGCCGACGCGGGTGACGGGCTGGACTCGCTCGCTGTCGGCATGGCGGCCGCCGCGGCCCTGCTCGCGCCGTTCGTCCTGGTCCCGCAGCTCGCGATCGACCCGTCGGTCTTCGCCGACCCCCGCACCTGGCTGTTCGGTCTCGGTGTCGGCGTGCTGTCGAGCGCGGTCCCGTACGCGCTGGACCAGGTCGTCCTGACCGCGGTCGGCCGGGCTCGCTTCGCGCTGTTGCTCGCGCTGCTGCCCGCCACCGCCACCGTCGTCGGTGCCATCGCCCTGGCCCAGCGCCCGACCGCCCTCGAACTGACCGGCATCGCCCTGGTCATGCTGGCCCTGACGATCAGCGCGCTCCCCGCCCGCCAGCCCACCCCGGAGCCACCCGCCCCGCTGTAGCGGGAGCGGCACGCGGTTTGACCCTCACGTAGCGTCAGGGTCGACCATGCCGGTATGAACACATTTCCCGCTTTCGAGATGAGCCCGGTTCCCGTTCCCGGACCGGATGCCGTTGCGCCCGAACCGTTCCGCGGTCTCTACGGCATGCCGATGTTCGTCACCGTGCCGACCGGGGATCTCGCCGCGTCGGTGGATTTCTGGGTTCGTGGGCTCGGGTTCTTCGACCTGTTCACGGTGCCGGGGCAGCTGACGCATCTGCGCCGCTGGGCTTTTCAGGACGTCCTGCTGGTGCCGGGGGAGCGCCCGGCCGACGCGCCGGCCACCACGGTGAGTTTCTCGTGTGTGCTCGGTGAGATCGAGGGGATCGTCGCCGCGTGCGAGGCGGTGACGCCCGGGTGCACGATCGGGCCCCGGGTCATGCCGTGGAACTCCGTCGAAGTCGAGGTCCGCACTCCGGAGAACCTCCGCGTGATCATGACGGCCGCCCAGCCGTTGGACCCGGACAGCCCGGCGGCCGCGCACCTCCGGTCGATCGGCATCGAAGCGCCTGAGCGATGACGGGCGTCGGGCACGGCACACTGGAGGCCGTGTCCGAACCGCTCACCGTCGGCGTCGCGGCGGAACTGCTCGGCGTCACGACGCGCACCCTGCACCACTGGGACGCGGTCGGGCTGGTGCACCCGTCCGACCGCACCGGCGCCGGCTATCGCCTGTACACGGCGGCCGATCTGGTCCGCGCCCAGCGCGTGGTCGTCTACCGCGAGCTGGGGGTGCCACTGGACGAGATCGGCGCGCTACTGGACGCGCCTGCCGCCGACGCGCTGGCCACCCTGCGCAAGCAACGCGACGCGCTGCACGCCAGGCTGCGGCGGCTGCGGCGCACCACCGAGGCGATGGACCGGATGATCGAGGCCAGGGAATCGGGCATCCGGCTCAGCCCGCAGGACCAGGTCGCGATCTTCGGCGGTGACTGGCAGCCGTCCTGGGTGGCGCAGGCTCGCGAGCGATGGGGCGACACCCCGCAGTGGACCCAGTACGCCGAACGCGCGGCGGAGCGCTCGGCGCGGGACTGGCAGCGGATCGCCGAGGACACCGCCGCCCTGCACGCCGACCTCGCCGATGCCCTCCGCGCCGGTGTCGCGCCCGGCAGTGCGCGCGCGGGCGCGCTGGCCGAACGGCATCGCGCGTCGATCGCGGTCTACTTCGACTGCACGCACGCGATGCATGTCTGCCTGGGCCGCCGCTACGTCGGCGACCCGGAGTACACGGCGTTCTACGACGCCATCGAGCCCGGTCTGACCAGCTGGTTGAGTGCGGCTATCGACGCCAATGCCCAGGCCAACGGTGTCGATCCCGAGACGGCCACCTGGGCCTAGTCCGCCGCGAAACAAGCTGTCACAGTGATGATCTGGCGGATAGCCCGGAGTCTGGGTTTCGGTTCGCGCGCCTGTCGTGATCCGGTCGACGCCCGAGCTCAGCCGGTGACCGCGAAGACCAGCGCAGCGACCACCAGTGCGGCGAGCGCACCCACATCGACCCGGGCCACCCGCAGCGTCCGCGGATTGAGTGCCCCGGGGCCGATCGCCGCGGTGAGCACGAGAAACGAAGCGGTGCTGAGGATTCCGGCCCCGATGGTCACCGCCCGGACCGACGGCACGAACGCGCCGACGATCAGCCCGATCCCGACCAGCGCGAGCAGGACGGCCCGATGCCGGAGCAGCAACTCGAGATCCCGGTTCGGCACCTCGGTGCCGTAGGCCGTCGCGACCCGTCCCGGCGCCACCGCGACCACCCCCGGCAGCACATGCACCAGCCCCACGACCACCAGCAACGCCGCGCCGACGATATCCCCGACCATCCGTCCACCTCTCCTTCGACACTGTTCGTGCAAGCATGGCGGGTATGGGCGCAGCACCACTTCCGGAAACGTGCCGACTCCCGGCGACGGTGTGGCTGTGGGCCGGGCACGCGATCTACCGTGGCCCGTCGCTGCGGCTGGACCGGCACTCCGGGTCGGTGGCCTGCCTGGCCGTCGGGCTCGACGCGGCGTTCACGGTCGAGGCCGACGCGATCGGCGCGCGGACGGCACGCAGTGTCCTGGTGCCGCCGCGCACGCCGCACCGGATCGTCGCCGACGGCCGAATGCTGTTCTGCTACCTCGATCCCGGCTCACCCCGCGCCGCGGCCTGCCGGCACCGGATGCGCGAGGGCATCGGGGGTTTCGGTGTCGCCCACGCGGACGAATCCGCGCTGATCCGGCTCGCCGCCACCGACTCCGCGCCGCTCGACCTCCTCGACCTGGCGTCCGGAACCGCGAGCCCCGCCCTCGATCCCCGGATCGCCGCCGCGACCGCCCTGCTGTGTGCCGACCCCGCCGCGGACGTCTCCGCCGATCAGCTCGCCGCGGCGGTCCATCTGTCGAAATCCCGGCTGCTGCACCTGTTCTCCGCCCAGGCGGGCACCACCTTCCGCCGCTATCGGGTGTGGGCCAGGATGCTCGCCGTCGGCCGGGCGGTGGCCGACGGCGCCGATCTCACGACCGCGTCGGCCGCCGCCGGATTCGCCAGCCCCTCCCATTTCAGCGACACCTTCCACGCCCTGTTCGGCCTGACCGCCGCCGAACTCCTGGGTGCCGGTACCCGCATCGTCGTCGAGGAACCGGCCTTGCTCGCGACGTAGCGACCCGAACCGGCTCGCCGGTCGACGCGAATCCGGGTGCGCCCAGGGCCACGCTCGCCGGCCGTGACCCCGCGTCACGGTCGGCGAGCGGCTCAGCCCCGCGTCAGGAAGTTGTGGGCCTCGTGGATCGTGATGACCGGCTCCGCGGTCAGGCCGACCTCCTGGCTGAGCGGCCGGATCGTGGTCTCCGCGAACTCCTGGAACTGGGCAGCGGACTCCCACACATCGGTGACATGGAACCCGTCGTCGGTCTTGCGCACCACATGGAAGATCATCCCGGGCCCGCCGGTGCCCCCGTGGGTGAAGCCCATCTTCTCCAGCACCTGGTCGTACTGCTCCAGCGTCGCGCCGGGGAAATCGAGTTCGACGGCAACAGCCATGACGTCATCTCCTTGCCGAATGGTCGTGCGGAAGGGTGCACGGAATCGCTCGTCCGCACCGCTCGGGCGGTCGAGCCGAAGGGGAGCGACGATCGAACCCGGCTCGTCGACGAACCGGCCGAAGAAGATCGCCGTGACCCGGCGCTCCGATCGGGCCACGCTGTGCGCTGAAGATCGGCACCACATCCGGGCGAACGGGTGTGGTGCGCGTCACAGTCTAGTCGGCCCTCCTCACACCGACAAGCGCTCATCGCGACAGCCGCTGCCCGAGGCTGGTCGAGCGGGCGACGGTGGCCGGTCGGGTGGTTCGTGAATGGCGTCACGTGTGCTCGTGGGGGAGCCGGGTCGGGTGGGAGGTGAAACCGCAGCGCTCACAGGGGTTTCGGGTGGGGTGTGATCGGGGCCGCACGTGGCGGGGTGGGGTGGGGCGTCGTGGTCGCGCTCACAGGTGGGCCTACCTGGTCAAAGGCCGGTCGGGACGCTGATAGGGTGGAGCGCGAGTTAGGCATCCTTTAACGGACCGTCCGGTGAGGCGGGGAAGGAGGTCGGCATGGCTGTGCCCGAACGGGCGGCCAGAACCGGCGCGGGCGAAACATCGCAGCGGCACACTCCCGAGTGGGTGGCAGCCGGCCGCGAGCTGTTGTCGCCGTCGGACGTGAACCGGACCGTCGCGCGCATCGCGCATCAGATCATCGAGAAGACCGCCCTGGATTCCGGCGACGCCGACGCACCGCGGGTGGTTCTCATGGGCATCCCGACCCGCGGCACCACGCTGGCCAACCGGCTCGCCGCCAAGATCGAGGAATTCTCCGGCGTGCGGCCCGCGCTCGGCTCGCTCGACATCACCCTCTACCGCGACGACCTGCGCAGCCGTCCGCACCGTCCGCTCGAGCGGACCTCGGTGCCCGACGGCGGGATCGAGAACGCCCTCGTCGTCCTCGTCGACGACGTGCTGTTCTCCGGCCGCACCGTCCGCTCGGCCCTCGACGGCCTGCGCGACCTCGGCCGCCCGCGCGCGGTCCAGCTCGCGGTGCTCATCGACCGCGGCCACCGCGAACTGCCGATCCGCGCCGACTACGTCGGCAAGAACGTGCCGACCTCGCGCGCCGAGGACATCTCGGTCCTGCTGACCGAGCACGACGGACACGACGGTGTGTACCTGCACCAGGAGGCGCAGCAGTGAAGCATTTGTTGACGGTGGCCGACCTGGATCGCGGCACCGCCACCGAACTCCTCGACGAAGCCGAGCGCTTCGAACAGGCCCTGCTCGGCCGCGAGGTGAAGAAGCTGCCGACGCTGCGCGGCCGCACCGTGATGACGGTGTTCTACGAGAACTCCACCCGCACCCGGGTGTCGTTCGAGGTCGCGGGCAAGTGGATGAGCGCCGACGTGATCAACGTGAGCGCGTCGAGTTCCTCGGTCTCCAAGGGCGAATCCCTGCGCGACACCGCGCTCACCCTGCACGCGGCGGGTGCCGACGCGCTGATCGTGCGCCACCCGGCCTCCGGCGCCGCGCACCAGATCGCGCGCTGGATGGAGCAGTGGGCGCGCGAGGAGAACCGCGCCGCCCCCTCGATCATCAACGCGGGCGACGGTACCCACCAGCACCCCACTCAGGCACTGCTCGATGCGCTGACCCTGCGCCAGCGTCTCGGCGACATCGACGGCAAGCGGATCGTGCTGGTCGGCGACATCCTGCACAGCCGGGTCGCGCGCTCGAATGTCTTGCTGCTCAACACCCTCGGCGCCGAAGTGGTGCTGGTCGCGCCGCGCACGCTGCTGCCGGTGGGCGTGGACAGCTGGCCGTGCCGGGTCGCGACCTCGCTGGACGCGGAACTGCCCGGCGCCGATGCGGTCATGATGCTGCGCGTGCAGGCCGAGCGGATGAACGGCGGCTTCTTCCCGTCGGCCCGCGAGTACTCGATCAACTACGGACTGTCCGAACGGCGGATGGGCCTGCTCGGCGACGACGCGGTGGTGCTGCACCCCGGTCCGATGCTGCGCGGCATGGAGATCGCCTCGGCGGTCGCCGATTCGCCGAAAGCGGCAGTCCTGCAACAGGTGACGAACGGAGTGCACATGCGGATGGCCGTGTTGTTCCGGCTGCTCGTCGGCACCCAGGAGGTGGCGGCGTGAGTGAATTGCTGATCAAGAATGTCCGGCCCTACGGCGAGGGCGAGCCGGTCGACGTGCTGGTGCGCGACAGCGTCATCGCCGAGATCGGTTCCGGCATCGAGGCTTCGGCGGGCGCGGAGGTGATCGACGGCGACGGCCAGATCCTGCTGCCCGGCTTCGTCGATCTGCACACCCACCTGCGCGAGCCCGGTCGTGAAGACACCGAGACCATCGAAACCGGTTCGGCCGCAGCGGCACTGGGTGGCTACACTGCGGTGTTCGCGATGGCCAACACCAGCCCGGTGGCCGACTCGCACGTCATCACCGATCACGTGTGGCGGCGTGGCCAGGAGGTCGGCCTGGTCGACGTGTTCCCGGTCGGCGCGGTCACCGTCGGGCTCGAGGGCAAGCAGCTCGCCGAGATGGGCACCATGGCGGCGGGTATCGGCCAGGTCAAGATGTTCTCCGACGACGGCCACTGCGTCTACGACCCGCTGATCATGCGCCGCGCGCTGGAATACGCGAATTCGCTGGGCGTGCTGATCGCCCAGCACGCGGAGGAGCCGCGGCTGACCAAGGGCGCCGTCGCGCACGAGGGCCCCAACGCCGCCCGCCTCGGCCTGGCCGGCTGGCCGCGCGCCGCCGAGGAGTCGATCGTCGCGCGCGACGCCCTGCTGGCCCGCGACGCCGGTGCCCGCGTGCACATCTGCCACGCCTCCACCGCGGGCACCGTCGAACTGGTGAAATGGGCCAAGTCCCAGGGCATCTCGATCACCGCCGAGGTCACCCCGCACCACCTGCTGCTCGACGACTCGCGCCTGGAGACCTACGACGCGGTCAACAAGGTGAACCCGCCGCTGCGCGAGTCCGCCGACGTGGCGGCCCTGCGCCAGGCACTGGCCGAGGGCGTCATCGACTGTGTCGCCACCGACCACGCCCCGCACGCCGAGCAGGACAAGTGCTGCGAGTTCGCGGCCGCCCGGCCCGGCATGCTGGGGCTGGAGACGGCGCTGTCGATCATCGTGCAGACGATGGTCCAGCCCGGCCTGCTCGACTGGCGCGGCGTCGCCCGGGTGATGAGCGAGAAGCCCGCCGCGATCGTCGGCCTCGACGACCACGGCCGCCCGATCGCCGTCGGTGAACCCGCCAACCTCACGCTGATCGACCCCGACGCCGAGTGGACGGTGCACGGCGCCGAACTGGCGAGCATCTCGAACAACACCCCGTTCGAGGACATGACGTTCCCGGCCCAGGTGTCAGCCACCGTGCTGCGCGGCCGGGTAACTGCCCGCGAGGGCAAGGCGGTCGGGATCTAGGGAGGCCAGGAACGTGGAAAGAACTCTGTGGGTACTGGGGTGTCTGGCCCTGTTCCTCCTGTGCCTGTGGCTGATGTACCGAGCCTGGCAGAAGAAGGCCACCCGGCAGCAGGCCCGGATCGGCGAGCTGCCGACCGTGCCCGCCGAGCTGGGCGCGCAACTACTGGAACCGACCACCGGCCTCTACCTGGGCAGCACCCTCGCGCCCAGCTGGCAGGACCGGATCGCGGTCGGTGACCTGGGATTCCGGGCGACCGCGGAACTGACGCGGTTCGAACGCGGAATCCTGCTCGAACGCGACGGGGCGACGGTGATCTGGATTCCGCAGGAATCCGTGGTCGCCGTGCGGACCGAACGCGGCCACGCGGGCAAAGTGATGACAGAGAATGGTGTGCTGGTAATTCGCTGGACACTGCCGACCGGAACCGAGATCGATACCGGATTCCGGGGCGACGACAAGACGGTGTACCCGGCATGGACCGCGGATGCGACCAGGGCGACGACGGGAGACGAGGAATGAGCAAAGTGAAAGCGGCCTTGGTACTGGAGGACGGCCGCGTGTTCCGCGGTACCGCCTTCGGCGCCGAGGGCCAGACCCTGGGCGAGGCGGTGTTCTGCACCGCGATGACCGGATACCAGGAGACCCTGACCGACCCCAGCTACGACCGCCAGATCGTGGTGGCCACCGCCCCGCAGATCGGCAACACCGGCTGGAACGACGAGGACGACGAGTCCGGCAAGATCTGGGTCGCCGGCTACGCCGTGCGCGACCCCTCGCCGATCTCCTCCAACTGGCGCGCCACCGGCACCCTGCAGGACCAGCTCGACAAGCAGAACGTGGTCGGCATCGCCGGCATCGACACCCGCGCGGTCGTGCGCCACCTGCGCACCCGCGGCTCGATGAAGGCGGGCATCTTCTCCGGTGCCGCCCTGGCCGGTGACGACGAGCTGCTGGCCCGCGTCAACAGCCAGCCCTCCATGCTGGGCGCCGACCTCGCCGAAGAGGTCAGCACCGACGGCATGTACACGATCGAGCCGGTCGGCGACCATCGCTTCACCGTCGTCGCGGTCGACCTGGGCATCAAGACCAACACCCCGCGCATGTTCGCCGAGCGCGGCGTACGCACCCACGTGGTGCCGTCGAACACCTCCCTCGACGACATCCTGGCGCTGAACCCCAACGGCGTGTTCCTCTCGAACGGCCCCGGCGACCCGGCCACCCAGACCGGCGCGATCGCGCTGACCCAGGGTGTGCTCGAGCGCGGGATCCCGCTGTTCGGCATCTGCTTCGGCAACCAGATCCTGGGCCGGGCGCTGGGGCGGAGCACCTACAAGATGAAGTTCGGCCACCGCGGCATCAACATCCCGGTGGTCGAAGAGGGCACCGGCCGCATCTCCATCACCGCGCAGAACCACGGCTTCGCGCTGGAAGGCGAGAAGGGCGAGGTGTTCGACACCCCCTTCGGCAAGGCCGAGGTCTCCCACATCTGCGCCAACGACGGCACCGTCGAGGGTGTGCGACTGATCGACGGTCGCGCCTTCTCGGTGCAGTACCACCCCGAGGCCGCCGCAGGCCCGCACGACGCCGCATACCTGTTCGACCGTTTCGCCGGTCTCATGGAAGGAGCCTGATGCCTCGCCGCGAGGATCTGAAGCACATCCTGGTGATCGGCTCTGGCCCGATCGTGATCGGCCAGGCGTGCGAATTCGACTACTCCGGTACCCAGGCGTGCCGGGTGCTGCGGTCCGAGGGACTGCGCGTATCGCTGGTGAACTCCAACCCGGCGACCATCATGACCGACCCCGAGTTCGCCGACTCCACCTACGTGGAGCCGATCACCCCGGAGTTCGTCGAGAAGGTCATCGACAAGGAGCGTCCCGACGCCATCCTGGCCACCCTCGGTGGGCAGACCGCGCTCAACACCGCGGTCGCGCTGCACGAGCGCGGGGTGCTGGAGAAGTACAACGTCGAGCTGATCGGCGCCGACTTCGAGGCCATCCAGCGTGGTGAGGACCGGCAGAAGTTCAAGGACATCGTCGCCAAGGTCGGCGGCGAGAGCGCCCGCAGCCGGGTCTGTTACACCATGGACGAGGTCCGTGAGACCGTCGGCGAGCTCGGCTTCCCGGTCGTGGTGCGCCCGTCGTTCACCATGGGCGGCCTCGGTTCCGGCATGGCCTACAACGACGAGGACCTCGACCGCATCGCCGGTGGCGGCCTGGCCGCCTCGCCGACCGCGAACGTCCTGATCGAGGAGTCCATCCTCGGCTGGAAGGAATTCGAGCTCGAGCTCATGCGCGACGGCCGCGACAATGTCGTGATCGTCTGCTCCATCGAGAACGTCGACCCGATGGGCGTGCACACCGGTGACTCGGTCACCGTCGCCCCGGCGATGACGCTCACCGACCGCGAGTACCAGAAGATGCGCGATCTCGGCATCGCCATCCTGCGCGAGGTCGGCGTCGACACCGGCGGCTGCAACATCCAGTTCGCGGTCGACCCGAAGGACGGTCGCCTGATCGTCATCGAGATGAACCCGCGCGTCTCGCGCTCCTCGGCGTTGGCCTCGAAGGCCACCGGCTTCCCGATCGCCAAGATCGCCGCCAAGCTGGCCATCGGCTACACCCTCGACGAAATCGTCAACGACATCACCGGCGAGACCCCGGCCTGCTTCGAGCCGACCCTGGACTACGTCGTCGTGAAGGCGCCGCGGTTCGCGTTCGAGAAGTTCCCCGGCGCCGACGCCACGCTGACCACCACCATGAAGTCGGTGGGCGAGGCGATGTCGATGGGCCGCAACTTCTCCGAGGCACTCGGCAAGGTGCTGCGCTCGCTCGAGACCAAGGCCGCCAGCTTCTGGACCCTCGACGACGGGCAGTGGGCGCCGAAGGACCCGAGCGATCCCACGTCGGTGCGCGAGGCGATCGAGGCCATCCTCGCCGACCTGCGCGTACCCACCGAAGGCCGCATCTACCAGGTCGAGCGGGCGCTGCGTCTCGGCGCGAGCATCGAAGAGACCGCGCTGGCCTCCGGTGTCGACCCGTGGTTCGTCGCCGAGGTCGCCGGACTGGTCACGCTGCGCCAGGAAGTCCTCGACGCGCCGGTGCTCGACGAGGACCTGCTGCGCCGCGCCAAGCACTACGGCCTGTCCGACCGCCAGCTCGCCGCCCTGCGGCCCGAGCTCGCGGGCGAGGCCGGTGTGCGCTCGCTGCGCCACCGCCTGGGGGTGCGCCCGGTCTACAAGACCGTCGACACCTGTGCCGCCGAGTTCGAGGCCAAGACGCCGTACCACTACAGCTCCTACGAGCTGGATCCCGGCGCGGAGTCCGAGGTCGCGCCGCAGCGTGAGCGCGACAAGGTGATCATCCTCGGCTCGGGCCCGAACCGCATCGGTCAGGGCATCGAGTTCGACTACTCGTGTGTGCACGCCGCCCAGACGCTCTCGGCCGCGGGCTACGAGACCGTCATGGTCAACTGCAACCCCGAGACCGTCTCCACCGACTACGACACCGCCGACCGCCTCTACTTCGAGCCGCTCACCTTCGAGGACGTGCTCGAGGTGTACCACGCGGAAACCGAGTCGGGCACCGTCGCCGGTGTGATCGTGCAGCTCGGCGGCCAGACCCCGCTCAGCCTGGCGCAGCGGCTCACCGACGCGGGCGTGCCGGTCGTCGGTACCTCCGCGGCCGCGATCGACCTGGCCGAGGACCGCGGCGAATTCGGTGACGTGCTCGTCGCCGCCGGCCTGCCCGCGCCCAAGTACGGCACCGCCACCACGGTCGAGCAGGCCAAGAAGATCGCCGCCGAGATCGGCTACCCGGTGCTGGTGCGCCCGTCCTACGTGCTCGGCGGTCGCGGCATGGAGATCGTCTACGACGAGACCTCGCTCGAGGGCTACATCTCCCGCGCCACCGAGCTCAACCCCGAGCACCCGGTGCTGGTCGACCGCTTCCTGGAAGACGCCATCGAGATCGACGTCGACGCCCTGTGCGACGGCGAGGAGGTCTACCTCGGTGGCGTCATGGAGCACATCGAGGAAGCCGGTATCCACTCCGGTGACTCCGCCTGCGCGCTGCCCCCGATCACCCTGGGCCGCAGCGACATCGAGGCCGTGCGCCGCTCCACCATCGCGCTGGCCAAGGGCATCGGCGTCAAGGGCCTGCTCAACGTGCAGTACGCGCTCAAGGACGACATCCTCTACGTGCTCGAGGCCAACCCGCGCGCGAGCCGCACGGTGCCGTTCGTCTCCAAGGCGACCGCGGTGCCGCTGGCCAAGGCGTGCGCGCGCGTCATGCTCGGCGCGTCCATCGCCGACCTGCGCAAGGAAGGCATGCTGCCGCCCGAGGGCGACGGCGGCCACGTGCCGCTGGACGCGCCGGTCGCGGTGAAGGAAGCCGTGCTGCCCTTCCACCGGTTCCGTCGTGCCGACGGCTCCGGCGTGGACTCGCTGCTCTCCCCGGAGATGAAGTCCACCGGCGAGGTCATGGGCATCGACGCCGACTTCGGCACCGCCTTCGCCAAGAGCCAGGCCGCCGCCTACGGCTCGCTGCCGACCGAGGGCACCGTGTTCGTCTCCGTCGCCAACCGTGACAAGCGCGCCATGGTGTTCCCGATCAAGCGCCTGCACGACCTGGGCTTCCGCATCCTCGCCACCGAGGGCACCGCGGAAACCCTGCGCCGCAACGGCATTCCGTGCGAGCAGGTGCGCAAGCACTCCGACCCGGAAGCCACCGACCCGGCGACCGGCATGCCGGAGGCCTCGATCGTCGAGCAGATCCGCGACGGCGAGATCGACATCGTGTTCAACACCCCCTACGGCAACTCGGGCCCCCGCGTGGACGGCTACGAGATCCGCACCGCCGCGGTGGGCGCGAACATCCCGTGCATCACCACTGTGCAGGGCGCGGCCGCGGCGGTGCAGGGCATCGAGGCGAGCATCAACGGCGGCATCGGCGTGCGCTCGCTGCAGCAGCTGCACTCGGTGCTGCGGGGCTGACATGCACAGCTTCGGTCACCGGTTGCAGCACGCCATGCGGGAATTCGGCCCGCTGTGCGTCGGCATCGACCCCCACCCCGGGCTGCTCCGGGCGTGGGGGCTGTCCGAGGACGTCGACGGGCTCGAGGCGTTCGCCGAGATCTGCGTCGAGGCCTTCGACGGTCGTGTCGCCCTGGTGAAGCCGCAGGTCGCGTTCTTCGAGACCTACGGTTCGGGCGGTCTCGCGGTGCTCGAGCGCACCATCGAGGTGCTGCGGGCCTCGGGCACCCTGGTGCTGGCCGACGCCAAGCGCGGCGACATCGGCTCCACCATGGACGCCTACGCGCACGCCTGGCTCGGTGACGGCCCGCTGGGCTCCGACGCCGTGACGGTCTCGCCGTACCTCGGTTTCGGGTCCCTCGACCCGGCGCTGAGCCTGGCGCACGACAATCATCGCGGCGTGTTCGTCCTCGCGGCGACGTCGAATCCCGAAGGGGCGCAACTCCAGCGGATCACCGCCGCGGACGGTCGCACGATCGCCCAGACCATGGTCGACGAGGCGGCGGCGCGCAACGCGGGCCACGGTTTCGGCTCGGTCGGTGTGGTCGTCGGCGCGACGCTCACCGAGGCGCCGGACCTCTCGGCCCTCAACGGCCCCATCCTGATGCCCGGTGTCGGCGCGCAGGGCGGGGGAGCGGACTCCATCCGCGCCCTGGTCCCCGCGGCGAACCTGGCCGCGGTGGTACCCAACGTGTCGCGCGAGGTACTGAGCGCCGGCCCGTCGGTCACGGCGCTGTGCGACAAGACGGCTCGCCTGCAGGAGGAGTTCGCGTTCCTCCAGGGCTGACGACAACGCGACAGGCCGGGGGTAGCGACAAGCTGCCCCCGGCCTGATCGTTTCCATGGGCCGCGCCCCGCGATCCGGCGGGGCGGATCGGTTCGCGTGGCGGCGGACCGCGGTCAGGCGAGGCAGTAGGTGGCGGTGACCGTGGCCAACAGCGACAGCGCGTCCGACGAATCCGCCGAGCCGAGCACCATCGTCAGCGACCGTCCCCCTGTCGAGCGGAACGCGTACGACACGTAGCCGAGCAACTCGCCGCCGTGTCCCCACAGCCGGTCGCCGCACGGCGGGTCGAACCGCTGCAGGCCGAGGCCGTAGTGGAACCCCATCCCCATCGGGACGGTTTCACGCATCCGGTCCAGCGCGGCGGGGCTGGTCAGCCGTCCGCCCAGCAGGGCCGCGAAGAACGCGTCCAGATCGGCGGTGGTGGAGATCATCTCGCCCGCCGCGCCGTCCAGCGACGGATTCATCTCGGTGACCTCCGTGCGGCCGACACCGTCGATGTCGCGGTGCGCGGTCAGCGCGGGCGCGGGGATGGCGGGATCGTCGCCGGGAATCGTGGTGGCGGTGAGCCGCAGCGGGGTGAGGATCCGGTCGCGGACCTCGTCGCCGTAGCGGTGCCCGGTCAGCCGCTCGATCAGCAGGCCGAGGACGACGTAGTTCGTGTTGGAGTAGCGGAAGCGGGCGCCTGGCGCGAAGTAGGGCTCGTGCGCGGTCGCGACGGCGACCAGATCGCGGGGCGCGTAGCCGCGGAATCGGTCGGCGCCGCGCCAGCGGTTCGTCGACAGTCCGGGCTCCTTCATGTAGTCGTACAGCCCGCTGGTGTGATTCATCAACTGCCGCACGGTGATCCGGTCGCCACCCGGAATCAGGCCGGGCAGGTGTGTCGCGATCGGGTCGGCGAGGCGGATCCGGCCCTCGTCCATCAGCTGCAGCACCACGGTCGCGACGAAGGTCTTGGTGATGCTGCCGATCCGGAACCGGCTGTGCGGGTCCGGTGTGGGCCGTCCGTCGCCGCCGTGCTGCCACTCGCGAGGTCGCTCTCCGTCGGAGACCCGCAGCAGGACGTCGGTGCCGTGCCATCGGGCTGTCGCCTCGACCATGTGCCCGACAACCCGCCACCGCGCCGTCACGAGGACGGCGGCGGCCACCGTCGTGGCCACCAGAACGGTCCCCAGGACGACCACGCAGGCACGAAATAGCTTCTGTCGCATGGTATTCGACGCTAGGCAGCGGATCCGCCGCCGACGAGGGTGTACGCCCCGCGATCGGGGTGCGGAAAACCCCACCCCCGGACTGCGGTCGCCCCGCCCGGACCGGGGGGTCGACGCTACCGACCGGCGCGGGCCTGCTCCCTAGCGTCGAAAGCATGGAGACGACAGGGAATTCGACCGGCCTCACCGGCATCGCCGGCTGGGCGGTCCAGCTGATGGAACAGCTCGGCGGGCTCGGCGCCGGTATCGCGATCGCGCTCGAGAACCTCTTCCCGCCGCTGCCCAGCGAGGTGATCCTGCCGCTGGCGGGATTCACCGCGAGCCGCGGCCGGTTCGGCCTGGCCGAGGTGCTGCTGTGGACGACGCTGGGGTCGGTTCTCGGCGCGCTCGCCCTCTACGGACTCGGTGCCGCCCTCGGCCGCGATCGGCTCCGCCGGATCGTCGACCGGCTACCACTGGTGCGCCTGTCCGACCTGGACCGCACCGAAGACTGGTTCGCCCGCCACGGCGACAAGGCGGTGTTCTTCGGCCGGATGATCCCGATCTTCCGCAGCCTGATCTCGATCCCGGCCGGTGTCGAACGGATGCCGATCGGGCGTTTCACCGTGCTGACCACGGCGGGCAGCCTGCTGTGGAACGCGGTCTTCGTGTTCGCGGGGTACGCCCTCGGCGAGAACTGGCACGTCGTGGAGACCTACGCGGGTGTGTTGCAGAAACTGGTCATCGCGGCGGTGCTCGTGGCTGTGACGTGGTTCCTCGTCGGCCGCCTCCGTGACCGGCGTCCGCGCGCCGGTGTCCGACGATGACCGCGACAGCTACCGCGGCACCACCTCCGGTGCGCCGGGATCGGCCGGGGGCCGGGATCATCGCGCCGTCGCTGTTCGCACGGCCAGGGGCCGTGACCGCACGCCGGTCGCCGAAGTGGCTGTGACAGGGGAGGATCGGGAGATGGTTTCTGCTCCGGCACGATCGTCGCGAAGTGCCGCGGCGATCGCGGGGTACCTGCTCGGTGTCGCGACCGTCCCGCTCGATCTGCTCGCCGCACTCGCCGCGCCGGTCGCGATGCCGCTCACCGATCGGGTCGCGACGATCGAGCGATGGCGGGTGACGCACCTGCTCGGTGTTCCCCCGACCGCTGCTCCCCGGGGCGCGCGGGCCGCCGGGTACCTGGCGGCCCGCGCCGTGATCGGGCTGGTCGGGGCCGTGGTGCTCGGGCTCTGCGGTGCGGGTGTCGTGTCCGCGGCGGCCCTGGTGTACGGCGCGAGCACCGGCGCGGCGGTGCCGATCGTCGATGCCACCGAACCGGGCCAGATCACCTGGACGACGGTGGCGGTGGTGCTGCTGCCCGGCGCGGTGCTGTGCTTCCTCGGGGTGCAGGGACTGGTCGGCGTCGTGCGCGCCGACGCGTGGGCGCTGCGGCGCAGCGTGCGGCCGGGGCCGGGCGAGCTGGCCCAGCGGGTGGCGCAGCTGACCACGACCCGCGCCGACGTGGTCGGCATCATCGACGACGAACGCCGCCGCATCGAACGCGACCTGCACGACGGCGTGCAGCAGCGCGTCGTCGCCCTGTCGATCCTGCTCGGCCGGCTGGAACGCGAGCCCGACGGTGCCGCCGGCGCCGAGCTGCAGCGGCGGGCGATCACCGAGACCGGTCACATCCTCGACGAGCTGCGCGAGGTGTCGTGGCGCATCTACCCGGCCATGCTCGCCCGTGACGGACTCCACGCCGCGCTCGAAGCCCTGGCCGACCGGACCCCGCTGCCGACCCGGCTCGACTACGCGCTCTCCGAGCGCGCGCCCCGGCCGGTCGAATCGGCCTGCTACTTCGCCGCCAGCGAGGCGATCACCAACGCCATCAAGCACTCCGGGGCCACGGCGGTCGAGGTCGGTGTCGAGCGTGACGGGCCGGTCGTGCGCCTGCGGGTGCGCGACGACGGGATCGGCGGCGCCGACCTCACCGGCCACGGGCTGGCGGGGATGGCCACCCGCGTCACCGCGATGGACGGCACGATGCGAGTGGACAGCCCGCCGGGCGGCCCGACGACGATCACCGTGGAGGTTCCGTGCGGATAACCCTGGCCGAGGATTCCGCGCTGCTGCGCGAGAGCCTGGCCCAGCTGCTGACGGCCGAGGGCCACGAGATCGTCGACTCCGTCGGCACCGCGAGCGAGTTGCTGGCCGCCGTGCGGGTCCGGCCGCCCGATCTGGTCATCGCCGATGTCCGGATGCCGCCCGACCACGTCGACGAGGGCATCAGGGCGGCGCTCGAGATCCGCCGGGAGCAGCCCGGCATCGCGGTCCTGGTGCTCTCGCAGTACGTCGAGCGCAGGCACGCCGCGGAATTCCTGACCGGCACCGGCGGCATCGGCTACCTGCTCAAGGACCGGGTCGCCGCGATCGGCGCGTTCCTGGAGGCCGTCGAGCGGGTCGGCGCGGGCGGCACCGCCTTCGATCCGGAAGTGGTGCGTCAGCTGCTGCTGCGCAATCGCGCCGATTCGCCGCTGCACCGGCTGACCGAGCGTGAGCGGGCGGTGCTCGAGCTCATGGCGCAGGGCCTGAGCAATGCCGCCATCTGTCAGCAGCTGTTCGTCACCCGCAGTGCCGTCGAGAAGCACATCAACGCGATCTTCACGAAGCTGGACCTGCCCGCGGGCGAAGCGCACAACCGGCGCGTGCTCGCGATCCTGCGGCACCTGCGGGCGGGCGCGGTCGACGCCTAGCCCGTGCCCGCCGCGGTCAGGCCTCGGCCGCGGCGGGAATCCGCCCGCGCCACCAGCCCAGCGCGCCCACACCGAGCGGCACCAACAGGGTGACGAAACCCGACAGCGGCATGTAGACCAGTCCGGCAATGGTCGTCACGGCCAACGCGAGCAGTACCGACCCGGGCACGAACCCGCGAACTCGCTCCAGCTCGATCATGGCCAGCCCGAGCCCGATGCCGAGCACCCCGAACAGGGTGAACCAGAACGACAGCTCGGTGTCCTGATCACCGGCCACGAGCAGCGCGACGCCCATGATCGTGTGGACGGTCGCGATGACCACCAAGGCCGCCCCAGCCAGGGGGAATCTAGTTCTTGAATTCATATTCATAAACTGTGCCACTAGGCTGACGCGGTGGCAAGACCCCGGCTCTTCACCGACGACCAGGTGCTCGACGCGGCCCGCGATCTGCTGGCCGATCCGGCGATCACCCGGCCTGCGATCACCGCGATCGGCCAGGCCGCGGGCGTGCACACGGGGTCGATCTATGTGCGATTCGCCTCACGTGACGAACTGCTCGCCCGGCTCTGGCTGCGCTCGATCCGGCGCTTCCACGAGGGGCTGCTCGACGCGCTGGCCGGGCCGTCGCCGCTGCTGGCCGCGGCGATCTACCTGGTGCGCTACTGCCGCGAACATCCGACCGAGGCCAGGGCGATGAAGATGTTCCATCGCGACGAACTGCTCGCGGTCGGTCCCGAAGAACTCCAGCACGAGATCGCCACGGTCAACGACGCCATGAACGCCGCCCTGCTGGCCGCGGTGGTCACCGAATTCGGTGCCGCCGACCCCGAGGCCACCGCCGTCGCGGAGGCCGCGGTGAAGGCGATTCCGTACGGTCTGGTGCGCGACTACATCGCGCGGGCGGCGCCGATTCCGGGGTGGGTCGACGAGGTCACCGCGACCGCGACGGGGGCCGTTCTGGATCGATTTCGTTCCCGATCTTGACGACACGCGGTGTGAAATCCAGCGACACGCGGGGATTTTCCGGAAACCCGCTGGTCGCGCGCCACCGGGTTTGCGGGGCCTGTGATCGCTGCGGGCGCAACCGAATGGCTAACACCGCCCAAATCGGCATAACCGCAGGTGGGGGTGCATTTTCTGAATTCGGCGGTACGATCGGGGCGGAAGAATCGCCGGTCACCGCATCGGGCCCGCGCGCCCCATACGGCATCCGTAATCCGGCCCTGACCTGGGGGTCGGGTTCGCAATCGGCGGGCGTCGTGGGTACGGTCGCACAGACCGTCCGGGTAACCGGCGGTAGATCTAGCAATGAACGATGAGACGGAGGAACCGTGGCCCTTCCCCAGCTGACTGACGAGCAGCGCGCCGCTGCTTTGGAGAAGGCGGCTGCCGCTCGCCGTGCTCGGGCGGAGCTCAAGGAGCGCCTGAAGCGTGGCGGTACCAACCTGAAGCAGGTCCTCACCGACGCCGAGTCCGACGAGATTCTCGGCAAGATGAAGGTCTCTGCGCTGCTCGAGGCTCTGCCGAAGGTGGGCAAGGTCAAGGCTGCCGAGATCATGACCGAGCTGGAGATCGCCCCCACCCGGCGGCTCCGTGGCCTGGGCGACCGTCAGCGCAAGGCGCTGCTGGCTCGCTTCGACTTCGACGCCTGATTCAGGTGGTCGAACACACGCGGAAGGGTCGGCTGGTTGTACTGGTCGGCCCCTCGGCCGTGGGTAAGTCCACGGTCGTGCGGTGCGTGCGGGAACGCCTGCCCGAACTGGTATTCAGCGTGTCGGCGACGACCCGGGCCCCCCGGCCCGGGGAAGTCGACGGCCGGGACTACCGTTTCGTTTCCCGAGCCGAGTTCGACGCCATGATCGCGGCGGACGAACTGCTCGAATGGGCGGACATCCACGGGGGGTTGCAGCGATCGGGCACCCCCGCGGCCCCGGTGCGGGACGCACTGGCGGCCGGACATCACGTTCTGCTCGAGGTCGATCTGGCCGGTGCGCGCTCGGTCCGGCAGGCGATGCCGGAAGCGCTGCTGGTGTTTCTCGCGCCGCCGAGCTGGGAAGAACTGGTCTCGCGCCTGCGGTCCCGCGGCACCGAGACGCCCGAGGTGATCGAGCGCAGACTCGAGACCGCCCGGGTCGAATTGGCGGCCTGTGACGAGTTCGACACGGTCATCGTGAACAGCGAGGTGACGACCGCCTGCGAGCAGTTGGTATCGTTATTCGTTAGCACAAATTCGAGTTCTTGACCCACTAACCCCGCAGGAGCCTCCCCTAGTGAGTACGGACATCGCAGCCGCGCCCGCGTACGACACCCCGATCGGCCTCACCAACCCGCCGATCGACGAGCTGCTCGAGCGCACGTCGTCCAAGTACGCCCTGGTGATCTACGCCGCCAAGCGCGCGCGTCAGATCAACGATTACTACAACCAGCTCGGTGACGGCATCCTCGAGTACGTCGGCCCGCTGGTCGAGCCCGGCCTGCAGGAGAAGCCGCTGTCGGTCGCCATGCGTGAAATCCACTCGGACCTGCTCGAGCACACCGAGGGCGAGTGACAATCTCTTTTCCGGAGGCGTAGAGACCATGCGGATCGTCGTCGGGGTCGGCGGGGGCATCGCCGCCTACAAGGCGTGTGCCCTCGTTCGCCGGTTCACCGAGACCGGCCATCAGGTGCGGGTCATCCCCACCGAGTCGGCCCTGCAGTTCGTCGGTAAGGCGACCTTCGAGGCACTGTCCGGCCAGCCGGTGCACACCGGCGTGTTCGCCGACGTGCCCGAGGTGCCGCATGTCCGGATCGGCCAGGAGGCCGATCTCGTCGTCATCGCCCCCGCCACCGCGGACCTGATGGCGCGCGCCGCTCAGGGCCGCGCCGACGATCTGCTCACCGCCACCCTGCTGACGGCTCGATGTCCGGTGCTGTTCGCGCCCGCGATGCACACCGAGATGTGGGAGCATCCGGCGACGGTGGCCAATGTCGCGACGCTGCGAGCGCACGGCGCCAATGTCATGGAACCCGCGTCGGGCCGGCTCACCGGCACCGACACCGGTCCGGGCAGGCTGCCCGAGCCGGAGGAGATCTTCGGTCTGGCCTCGCTGCTGCTCGAACGTCCCGACGCGCTGCCCCGCGACCTCACCGGTCGCCGCGTGGTGATCACCGCCGGTGGCACCAGGGAACCGCTCGATCCGGTGCGTTTCCTCGGCAACCGCAGCTCGGGCAAGCAGGGCTACGCCCTGGCCAGGGTCGCCGCCCAGCGCGGTGCCCAGGTGACGCTGATCGCGGGCAACACCATCGAGCTCGCGCCGCCCGCCGCCGTGGACCTGGTCCACATCACCACCGCCGACCAGCTCAAGACCGCGGTCGACAAGCACGCGCTCGGCGCGGACGCGGTGATCATGGCGGCCGCGGTGGCCGATTTCCGTCCGACCCATGTCGCCGCTGCGAAGATCAAGAAGGGCGCTGACGAGCCCGACGTGATCCCGCTGACCAAGAACGAGGACATCCTCGCCGGCTTGGTCGACGCCCGCACCGACGGCAGGCTCGCCGGCACCGCGATCGTCGGCTTCGCCGCCGAGACCGGCGACGACAACGGTGACGTGCTCACCCACGCGCGCGCCAAACTGGCCAGGAAGGGCTGCGATCTGCTCGTGGTCAACGCGGTCGGGGAGGGCAAGGCGTTCGAGGTCGACACCAACGACGGCTGGTTGCTCGGTGCCGACGGCACCGAACAGGCCCTCGATCACGGCTCCAAGGCGCTGCTGGCCAGCCGGGTGCTCGACGCGCTCGTCCCGCTGCTGCGCTGACCGGGTACGGTCGCCGAAAGCTTCGCGAGATCTGTTGCGCTGCAATGATCGTCGCGCAGTGTACTGCGTACGGACACCGTCCGTGGGCGCCTTCGCCGCTTCGGTGAACAGTCCGGGACAGTCTGTGTGCACTGCGCCACCTCGTCGGTGGTTTGGAATAGTCTGAGAAGAAGGGTTGTGCGGTAGCACCGAGAAGTTACCGTCACAAGCCGACACGAGTAACCCGTTGAGGGAGAGGGAATAACTGTGCGTACGACAGGTAGTCGGCTATTCACCAGTGAGTCCGTGACGGAGGGGCATCCGGACAAGATCTGTGACGCGATCAGCGATTCCATCCTCGACGCGCTGCTCGCGGCTGACCCGCGCAGCCGGGTCGCGGTGGAGACTCTGGTGACCACTGGTCAGGTCCATGTCGCGGGCGAGGTCACCACCTCCGCCTACGCCGACATCCCGCGGATCGTCCGGGAAAAGGTCCTCGAGATCGGATACGACTCCTCCGCAAAGGGTTTCGACGGCAACTCCTGCGGTGTGAACATCGCGATCGGTGCCCAGTCGCCCGATATCGCGCAGGGCGTCGACACCTCGCACGAGGCGCGCGTCGGCGG
Source organism: Nocardia sp. NPDC050718 (assembly GCF_040654235.1). Lineage (NCBI taxonomy): Bacteria > Bacillati > Actinomycetota > Actinomycetes > Mycobacteriales > Nocardiaceae > Nocardia > Nocardia sp. NPDC050718. The sequence goes on from NZ_JBFAHQ010000002.1 coordinate 627,395, forward strand.
GTCCGACGACGAGATCGAGCGTCAGGGTGCCGGTGACCAGGGCCTGATGTTCGGCTACGCCACCACCGACACCCCCGAGCTGATGCCGCTGCCGATCGCGCTCGCGCACCGGCTCTCGCGCAAGCTCACCGAGGTCCGCAAGTCCGGCGTGCTGCCGTACCTGCGCCCCGACGGCAAGACCCAGGTCACCATCGAATACGACGGTGACAAGCCGGTCCGGCTCGACACCGTGGTCATCTCGACCCAGCACGCGGCCGATATCGACCTGGACAACCTGCTGGCCCCCGACATCCGGACGAAGGTCGTCGACGCCGTCCTCGGCGATCTGAACCTGCCGACCCTGGACACCTCCGACATCCGCCTGCTGGTCAACCCGACCGGCAAGTTCGTGCTCGGTGGCCCGATGGGCGACGCGGGCCTGACCGGCCGCAAGATCATCGTCGACACCTACGGCGGCATGGCCCGCCACGGTGGCGGCGCGTTCTCCGGCAAGGACCCGTCGAAGGTCGACCGCTCGGCCGCCTACGCCATGCGCTGGGTCGCCAAGAACGTCGTGGCCGCCGAGCTCGCCGAGCGCGTCGAGGTGCAGGTCGCGTACGCGATCGGCAAGTCGGCCCCGGTCGGCCTGTTCGTCGAGACCTTCGGCACCGAGAAGGTCGACCCGGCCCGCATCTCGGCGGCCATCTCCGAGGTCTTCGACCTGCGTCCGGGCGCGATCATCCGCGATCTGGACCTGCTGCGCCCGATCTACGCGCCGACCGCGGCCTACGGACACTTCGGCCGTACCGATGTCGACCTGCCCTGGGAGCACACGGACCGCGCCGACAAGCTGCGCGCGGCCGTCGGCCTGTAAGACCCACCGCCCGCGTGGCAGCGGACGAGACGACGACAGCAGCGGGACACCCGATCGCTCGGGTGCTCCCGCTGCTGTCGCCTGCGCACCTGGACCGTGACTTCGACTATCTGGTCCCCCCGGAACTGGACGAGATCGCGCAGCCGGGCGTGCGGGTGCGGGTCCGCTTCGCGGGGCGGCTCGTCGACGGATACCTGCTCGAACGTCTTCCGCGGAGCGAGCACACCGGCAAGATGGTGAAGCTCGAACGCGTCGTCTCCCCGGAGCGCGTCCTCACCCCCGACGTGCTCCGCCTGGCCACCGCCGTCGCCGCCCGCTACGCGGGCACCCGCGCCGATGTTCTGCGCCTGGCCATCCCACCCCGCCACGCCCGCACCGAGTCCGGCGGAACCAAGAAGTCCACCGCCGCAACAGAACCCGCGGACACCGCGCACGCGTCCGGCGATGCCACGCAGGCGGAGGTGATACAGCAGCCGACCGTGATCGGTTCAGAGGGCGCAGCGTCTGGTGCGCGGGCCGAGGCTGTGCGGCGGCCGACTGTGGCCGGTTCGGAGGGTGCAGCGCTCGGCGCGCAGGCTGAGGCGGTGCAGCGGACGGCCGCGGCCGATTCCGTGGATGCCGCGTCCGGTGCGCGGGCCGAGTCCGTGGGGCGGCGGACCGCGATCGGTCCCGACGGTGGAGATACCGACGCGGTGCCCGAACCGAGCGTCGATACCTCGGCGTGGAGTCGCTATGTGCACGGCGAGGCGTTCGTCGGGGCGTTGCGGCAGCGCCGGGGTGCGCGGGCCGCGTGGCAGGCGCTGCCCGGGGAGGACTGGGCGGCCCGCTTGGCCGAACTCGCCGCGACGGTGGTGGCGAGTGGGCGCAGCGCGGTGCTGATGGTGCCCGATCAGCGTGACCTGGATCGGTTGCTCGCCGAATGTGTTCGGCTGGTAGGGGATTCGGCGGTCGGGTTGTCGGCGGGGCTGGGGCCGGCGGCGCGGTACCGGCGGTGGCTGGCGGTGCTGCGTGGGCAGGCGCGCATCGTGGTCGGCACCCGCGCTGCGGTGTTCGCGCCCGCGTGCGACCTCGGGCTGATCGCGATCTGGGACGACGGCGACGACACCTACGCCGAGCCGCGAGCCCCGTACCCGCATGCCAGGGAAGTGGCGATGCTGCGGGCCCACGAGACGGGCGCGGCATTCGTCGCCGCCGGGTTCGCCCGCACCGCCGAGATCCAGGCCGTCGTCGAATCCGGCTGGGCCCGTGACCTGCTCGCCGAACGTCAGGTGCTGCGCGAGGTGATGCCGCGGATCAGCGCGCCCGGCGACACCGATTTCGCCCTCGAACGCGATGCGCTGGCGCGAGCGGTCCGGATGCCCGGCGTCGCCTTCGCGGCCGCCCGCGCGGCGATCAAGGAGAACGCCGCGGTCCTGGTCCAGGTGCCCCGGCGCGGCTATGTCCCCTCGCTGGCCTGTGCGAAATGCCGGACGCCCGCCCGCTGTCGGCACTGCAACGGGCCGCTGTCCCTGCCGCACTCGACCGACGGTCAGGCGGCGAGCCCGCAGTGCAAGTGGTGTGGGATCACCGAGGCGGCCTTCCGCTGTCAGGCCTGCGGCGCGCGGGCACTGCGGGCGATGGTGATCGGTGCGGCGCGCACCGCCGAGGAACTCGGCCGGGCCTTTCCCGGCGTGCCGATCCGGGGCTCGGGCGGCGGGGAGGTCATCGACACCGTCGAGCCCGGCGCCCAGGTGGTCGTCGCCACGGTCGGTGCCGAACCGCTGGTGCGCGGCGGCTACGGGGTGGCGCTGCTGCTCGACGGCTGGGCCCTGCTCGGCCGGGCCGACCTGCGCGCGAGCGAGGACACGCTGCGGCGGTGGATGGGCGCCGCCGCCCTGGTCCGCCCGCGCGGGCAGGTCATCGTGATGGCCGAACCGGCCCTGCCCACCGTCCAGGCGCTGGTCCGCTGGGATCCGGTACACCACGCCGCGGCCGAACTCGAGGCGCGCGCCGAGGTGGGGTTCCCGCCCGCCGTGCGGCTGGCCGCCGTCGACGGCACGTCCGCCTCGATCGCGGAGTTCCTCGACGCGGCGGCGCTGCCCGACGGCACCGAGGTGCTCGGTCCGGTCCCGCTGCCGCCGACCGCGCGCAAGCCGTTCTCCGGCGGCGACTCGCCCGCCGAGGTCGAGCGCATGCTGCTGCGGGTCGGCCGATCCGCGGGCGCGCCCCTGGCCCGCGCCCTGACCGCCGCGCAGGCGGTCCGCAGCTCCCATCGGTCCGACGACCCGCTGCGGGTCCAGGTCGACCCGGTCGACATCGGCTGATCGGCGCGCCCGGATCGCCGGGCGCGACCCGTCGGACACGGTGCGGACACCTGTCGGATCAGACGCCGCCGCGCCCTGCCCTACCATGACCTCGGGCGAGCAGAGAGGATCGTGGTGGAATTCTTCACGACGCGCGACGGGACGTACGTGGCGAACGATCTGGCGGTCAGCCGCTGGTCACCGAACCAGCTGCACGGTGTCGCGGTGTGTGGCCTGCTCGCGCTGGAGGCCGAGAAACACAGCCCGGGTGCGGGTTTCGTCCCCGCGCGGCTCTCGGTCGACCTGTTCCAGCAGGTCACCCGGGACCCGATCACACTGCACAGTGCGGTGGTGCGGGCCGGTAACCGCATCAAGGTCGTCGATTCCTGGCTCGTCCAGCAGGACCAGACGCGGGCCAGGGCGACGGTGACGTTCCTGGCCGCCACCGAGGATCCGCCCGGAACGGTCTGGCAGCCGCCCCGGACCCTGCCCGCCCCCGCGGAACGCCGCGACGATCCGCAGGGTGCCCTGCCGCTGTTCAAGTCCGGGGACGCCGACTGGATCGCCGACTTCGGCGCGGCGCGCGACGCCGAGCGCAAGGTCACCTGGCAGAACCTGCCCCCGCTGGTGGCCGGGCAACCGTTCACCCCGTTCCAGCGGGCCGCCGCCACCGGTGACCTCACCAACCTGGTCTGCCACTGGGGTTCGCGCGGCGTCGGCTACATCAACGCCGACATGACCCTCACCCTGTCCCGGCTGCCGGTGGGCCCGGAACTCGGCATGCAGGCCCTCGACCACGTCGGGAACGCCGGGGTCGCGGTGAGCACCGCTACCATGTACGACCGCGAAGGCCCGCTCGGCACCTGCGTGATCACCGCCGTGGCCAACGACCGGCGCCGGTCGATCCCTGCCCACCGTGGCGAACCGATGCCGGCGACCGCCGAGGGCTGACACCGGGCCCGATGAATTCGCGCGGTCGCCGTCGTCTGCACTGACGACGGCGCGCGCCCGCGCGTCCCCCGAACCGCGCCCTGGAGGTCCCGTGGCGACAACCCCCTCTCGCGACGAACTGTGGGCGATGACCCACACCGAACGCGCGGCCCTCGCCGATGACCTCGCGCTCTTGGACGACGACCAGTGGGCCAGGCCATCGCTGTGCGGGGACTGGACGGTCGAGCAGGTCGTCGCCCACCTCACCGCGGCGGCGAGTATCGGGCGACTGCGCTGGCTGGCCAGCGTGCTCGGGGCCCGCTTCGACTTCGATCTGCACAATGCCCGGCGGCTCGCCGAGCATCGCGGAGCCACCCCCGCCGAAACCCTCGCCCGGTTCCGGGCGGTCGTGACCAGCACGACGGCGGCGTCCGGGCACACCGCCGCCTGGCTCGGCGAGGTCGTCGTGCACGGCCAGGACATCCGGCGACCACTCGGGCTGTCCACCACCCCGTCGACGGCGGCCGCCACGGCCGTCGCCGACTTCTACGCGAGCCGCGATTTCACCGTGCCCAGCAAGACCACCATCGCGGGCCTGCGCCTGGAAGCCACCGACGGGCCCTTCGCCACGGGCACCGGTCCGCTGGTCAGCGGTCCGACGATCGCGCTGGTCATGGTGATGGCGGGCCGCGCCGCCGGTGCTGACGCGCTCGCGGGCCCCGGTCTGCCGGTGGTACTGGATCGTCTGGCCGACCAGACCTGAGCCGGGCCGCGGTCGGACGCGGACTCCGCTCAGCGGAACATCGCCGACTGCCCCAGCGCCCACTCCGCGTAGGCGGTCGCCGGACGGCCGAGCACCCGCTCGATATCACCGCTGACCTGCTGCTCCGCCGCAGTCGGCGTGCCGAGGATGGTCAGCGTGTGGTCGGCGACCGCCGCCGGCATGAACCGCAGCATGTTCTCCTTCGCCTGCTCGGCGGTGAGTTCGACGAAGCCGATCGGATCGTCGATGGCCACGGCGAGCGCGGCCGCCTGGTCGCGCGGAGTCACCACGGCCGGGCCGGTGAGGGTGTAGGCGCGCCCGGCGTGCCCGTCTTCGCGCAGGGCCACGGCCGCGACCGCCGCGATGTCCCCGGGGTCGACCGCGGGCAGACCGACATTCCCGAACGGCGCGGCGACGGTCCGTGCGGTGCGCACCGGCTCGATCCAGGCGTAGGTGTTGGAGAAGAAGGCGCCCGGGCGCAGTGCGGTCCAGGCCAGGTCGGACTCGGCCAGCGCCCGTTCGAACGCGATGGTCCGGGCGTATCCCGCGGAGTCGGGCCGGGTCACCGCGCCCTGCGAGGACACGAACACCACCCGGCGGATACCGGCGGCGGCCGCGGCCTTCAGCAGGTCGGCCGGTTCGGGGCCGGTCATCAGCTGCTCGCCGGTGATCAGCAGGAACAGGGCGTCCGCGCCCTGGAGTGCGGGGGAGAGGCTGTCGAGGTCGCCCAGGTCGGCGACGACGTGTTCCACGCCCGCGGGCAGGTCGACCGGGGTGGCGCCGCGGGAGACGGCCCTGACCCGCTCGCCCGCCTCGGCGAGCAGTCCGACCAGCTGGCGGCCGATATTGCCGGTGGCTCCGGTGACGACGATCATGAAAACTCCTGAGTTAGTTGGCTGACTAACCCACCGTAGCAACGCTCGGCAGGGTTGTCTATAGTTAGTTGCATGACTGACTCAGTGGCGGGAGTGCGGCCGAAGATCGGCAAGCGGGAGCGGCTCGTCGAGGCGGCCGCGCGAGTCTTCTACGAGCAAGGTGTCGAGAAGACGACCATCGCCGACATCGCCACCGCGGCCGACGTGCCGGTCGGCAACGTCTACTACTACTTCAAGACCAAGGATCAGTTCGTCCACGCCGTGATCGACACCCACGCGAGCGTGCTGGCCGAGATCGTCGCCGGGATCGAGCCGCTGCCCGGGCCCGCCGAACGGTTGAAGGCGATGGTCGCGAGCTGGGTGGACCAGCGCGACCTCGCCGCGCGCTACGGCTGCCCGACCGGTTCGCTGGCCGCCGAACTCGACAAGCGGCCCGACGCCTTCGGTGGCGAACCGGCGCGGCTGATGAGCCTGCTCATCGACTGGGCGCGGGCCCAGTTCACCGAACTGGGCCGGTCCGACGCCGCCGAACTCGCCATTGCCTTCGTCGCGTCCTATCAGGGAATCTCCCTGCTCGCCAACACCTTCCGCGACCCCGAACTGATGGTCACCGAGGGCGCGCGGCTGACCCGCTGGATCGACGAGCTGGCCGGGCAGGGCTGAGCTCACCCGGCGGGCTGCCACCCCGAACACAGCAGGTCGATCGTGGTGATCCGGTCCCGCTCGGTCGTCAGGAAGACGCGTTGCTCGGCGATCCGGGCCGCGCCGGGATCGTGCGTGGGTCGCATCCGGACCAGCCAGTGCAGCGCGAGCTTGTCGCCGCGCCGTTCGTGACCGGCGTCGACGACGGTGAAGTCGTCCGGGCCGCCGAACCAGCCGCGGAACCGGTCCATGGTCGGGCCCGCGCCCACCGCGTCGAACGGGCCGGGTGGGATGAGCCCGCGCAGGCGCACCTCGGGGGCGAGGCAGGCGGTCATGGCGGTGAAGTCGCGCCGGATGAGCGCGGCGAGAAATGTGTCGGCGACCGGGGAGTCGGTCGTCTGCCGGGGAGTGGTGGAGGTAGTCATACCGGAAGTGTCGCCCCGCGCGCGGCGGCCGGACATCGGGTGATCACCCGATCTTCGCGGGCTGATCCTCGTCCGGCAGCAGACCGTGGCGCATCGCGAACACCGCCGCCGACCCCCGGCTGTGCACCCCGATCTTGGTGTAGATGTGCTCGACGTGGCTGCCCGCGGTGCGCGGGCTGATGCCGAGGGCCTGCGCGATCTCGCGGGTGGACCGGCCGCGCACCAGCAGCGCGAGGACATCGAGTTCGCGCGCGGTGAGCCCGGCGATCTGGGCGCGCTTGCGCGGCCTGCGGCCCTCGGCGGCGGCCAGCACCGCCGCCACGGCGTCGCCGTCGAGCCGGCCCGCGGTCACCTCGGCGCGCAGGACGCGCGCCCGGTCGTCGGGGTCGGCGGCCGGGCGATGCGGGCGGTCCTCGGCGAGGGCGCGCGCCATCTGCGCGGCGGCCAGCAGGCGCGCGGCCGGCGGCAGCATCGAGCCGGTGAGCCCGCGCGGATAGCCGGAGCCGTTCATCCGCTCGTAGACCATCGATGCCGGTCCCGCGAGCTGTGCGAGGTGCGGGCTGCGGGCCAGGATGCGTTCGGTGAGGTAGGGCACCATCCGCACGCGTTCGCGTTCGCTCGGGGTCAGTGGGCCCGGCTTGTTCCAGATGCCGGTGGAGACGCCGATGGTGCCGAGCCGGCACACCAGCCCGGCCCGGCGCAGCGTCGTCGCCTGCTCGGCGGGCAGGCCGTATTCGCGGGCCGCCGCCTCGGCCAGCTCGGCCACGGCGCGGGAATGGCCGAGGAACCAGGTGGCTTTCGCGTCGGCGTAGTCGGCGAACACCGTGAGCACCTCGGTGAGTTCGGCCTCGGGAACGGGGCGGTCGAGCGCGGCGCAGCCGTCGATGACGTGCTGCCAGGCGTCGACCCGGTCCAGTCCGTCGAGCAGCGCGCCGTCGTCGCGGACGCACAGCTCGACCAGCTCCGGATCGAACTCGGTGCCGCTGCGCGAGCGCAACATCCGCACGGCGGCCTCGATTCCGCCCATCCGGGCGTGCACCTCGGCGTCGTCGGCGATGTGGACCACCCGCATCACCGGGATGATCCCGTCGCCGCGCAGGCCGGCGGGCACGCCGTGGCCGTCCCAGCGTTCGAAGGCCTGCGGCAGCGCGGTGCGGACCGCCGCGGGCAGGTCGAGGCGCTCGGCGATGTCGGCGGCGGTCCGGCAGTGGGTGAGCAGGGAGTCCATGCTGTCGCGCACGCCGCCGGCGAGGAACCGGCTGGTCACCGAGATCCGGTGGAGCGGGGAGCCGGTCGTGGCGAGGTGGCCGAGCAGGAAGGTGAGCATCGGCAGCCCGGTCTTGTCGATCTGGTAGCTGTCGGCCCTGATCCGCAGGTCGTCGCCGAACCAGCGCGCCATCTCGGGGGAGTCGGCGACGCAGCCGACCCAGGCCAGCAGCGAAATGTAGTACGCGGCAGCGCGATCGGCGTCGGACAGGCCCGCGGCCGCCGCGAGCCGGGTGGCCAGCACGGTCTGTCGCAGGACGTGCTCCTGTGGCTGGCCCAAGCCGAGATCGGTGGCCAGCGACAGCGAGGCGACCAGTTCGGCCAGGCGCATCGGCCGGCGCGGCTCCGTCATGGTGAGTTCAGAATACCCCTTGCGTTCGATGCATTGCCGATATATCGTCGATAGTGTCAAGAACAACGAGAGAGCCTGAGGAGGCTGTCATGCACAACGCAGAGAATCGAGAATTCGGACACTTCGGTCGCGGTCGTGGACCCGGCCACGCGGAATTCGGTCCCGATCGGCGGCAGTTCCGCCGGGGTGGGCGACACGGGCACGGTCCCGAGTTCGGACCGGGCTTCGGTCCCGGGTTCGGCCCGGGTTTCGGACCCGGCTTCGGTCGTGGACGCGGCCGCGGCGGCCGGGGCAGGCGCGGTGACGTGCGTGCCGCGGTGCTGCTGCTGCTCGCCGAGCGGCCCATGCACGGCTACGAGCTGATCCAGCAGATCCGCGAGCGCAGCGACGACATCTGGCGTCCGAGCCCGGGGTCCATCTACCCGGCTCTGGCCCAGCTCGAGGACGAGGGACTGGTGCTCATCGAGAAGGTGGCCGGTCGCAAGACCGCCCAGCTCACCGGCGAGGGCAAGGCCTACGTCGAGGCCAACACCGCGGAACTCGGTGACCCGTGGGCCGAGGTCAAGCAGGATGTCGGCGCCCAGGCGCTGGATCTGCGCGGCCTGGTCGGACAGGTCATGGGCGCGGTCGGTCAGGTCGCCCAGGTCGGGACGCCGGAGCAGGCGGCCAAGGCGGCCGAGGTGCTCACCGAGACCCGGCGGGCGCTGTACCGCATCCTCGCCGAGGACGACATCGCGCCCGCGGGCGACGTCACCGACGAGAAGTGACGCCGCGGTGTCCCCAAAAATTAGGGGCAAAGATTACCCGGTTCTGAGGATGCGAAACCTGAACGAGTGGAGTACTTGTTTGGGATATGGAACAGCGGAATCGGTTGTGGGTTTGGGGAACTGCACAAAAACGACGCGCGGGCGCGCTAGGCCTGGTCCTGGCCGCCGCGCTGGGCGGATGGGCGGCGCCGCTCGCCGCCGCGGAGCCCGCGGGCTACCGGCCCGCCGTCGTCCCGACCGAACCGGGGCCACGGCAGAGCGATCACCTCGCCGCCGCACGCTACATCGACGACCACCCGTCCGCTGTTCCGCAGGGGCTCAACGACTTCGGCTGTAAGCCGACCGCCGGGCATCCGCGTCCGGTGGTCCTCGTGCACGGTACCGACTCGAGCGCGTACTCCGATTGGGCGGGTATCGGTCCGCAGCTCGTCGACGCGGGCATGTGCGTGTTCGCCCTGAACTACGGCGGCGCTCCGGGCGCCGACACCTACGGCACCGAGGACATGCGGGTCAGCTTCGCGCAGGTCGGGGCGTTCGTCGACGACGTGCTGGCCGCGACCGGGGCGACGAAGGTCGACCTGGTCGGCTTCTCCCAGGGCGCCACGGTCAGCCGCTTCTACGTCAACAAGCTCGGTGGCGCGGCGAAGGTCGGCACCTGGGTCGGCCTCGCCTCGCCCAGCTACGGCGGCGTGATGTACGGCCTGGTCCCGGTGGGACAGGCGGTGCCCGGCATGATGGACGTCTTCGCCAAGGTCACCTCGACGGCGGCGGTCCAGCAGGCGCAGGGCGAACCGCTCATGGTCGAACTCAACGCGGGCGGCGACACCGTGCCCGGGGTCCGCTACGTCACCGTCGGCAGCCGCGTGGACGAGATGATCCAGCCCTTCGACAACATCGCGCTGCACGGCGCGGGCGCGGAGAATCTCGTCCTGCAGGATCTGTGCGCCGACGACCTGACCGGCCACTTCCACATGGTCTACGACCCGTTCGTGCAGCAACTGCTGCTCCAGGTGCTCGATCCGGCGCACGCGCCCGCTCCGGTGTGCGCACCGGTCGCGTTCGGCACCGGCATCCCGCAGGTGATCATCGCCGGGAACTCCTGACGACCACGCCGGACGGGAGCACCGGCGGCGGTCACTAGAATAGGACGACCGCACTTCGTCCAGCCGGGAGCCGCCGCGTGACCATTCAGCCCGTTCGCCTGTTCGGCGATCCGATTCTGCGTTCCCGTGCGGATGCGGTCACCGAGTTCGGTGCCGAACTCGGTCAGCTCATCGCCGATCTCACCGAGACCATGCACGACGACGGCGGGGTCGGGATGGCGGCGCCGCAGATCGGCGTCGGGCTGCGGGTGTTCGTCTACGACACCGGCGACGCCGCGGGCCACGTGGTGAACCCGGTGTGGTCGGCGATCGGCGACGACGAGCAGGTCGGGCCGGAGGGCTGCCTGTCGATTCCCGGCGTGCGCTACGACGTGCGCCGGGCCCTGCGGGTCGCGGTCTCCGGTGTCGACAGTGCCGGTGCGCCGGTGGAATTCGAGGCCGAGGGACTGCTCGCGCGCTGCGTGCAGCACGAGACCGACCATCTCGACGGCGTGCTGTTCGTCAGCAAGCTCGAGCCCGCCGACCGCAAGGACGCGATGCGCACCATCCGCGAGTCCGACTGGTTCCGCAACGGGGTGACCGTGCGCGAGTCCAGCGGTGTCGGCGGTGGCCGCTGATGCGCGTCGTCTTCGCCGGCACCCCCGAGCCCGCCGTGCCGTCGCTGCGGCGGCTGATCGAGAGCGAACGGCACGAGGTGGTCGCCGTGGTCACCCGGCCCGACGCCGTCGCCGGTCGCGGCCGCAAGCTGCTGCGCTCGCCGGTGGGTCAGCTCGCCGACGAGCACGGCATCCCGGTCCTCACGCCCCGCAAGCCGTCCGAGCCGGAGTTCGTCGCGGCGCTGACCGAGCTCGCGCCGGACTGCTGCCCGGTGGTCGCCTACGGTGCGCTGCTGCCCCAGCAGGTGCTCGACATTCCCGCGCACGGCTGGATCAACCTGCACTTCTCGCTGCTGCCCGCCTGGCGTGGCGCCGCGCCGGTGCAGGCGGCGATCGACGCCGGTGACGACATGACCGGCGCGTCGACCTTCCTCATCGAGGCCGGACTCGACACCGGCCCGGTGTACGGCGTGATGACCGAGAAGATCAACGTCACCGACACCGCGGGCGAACTGCTCGGCCGGCTCGCCGAGGCGGGTGCCGTCCTGCTGGAGAAGACCATGGACGGCGTGGAAGACGGGACGCTGCAAGCGATTCCGCAATCCGCCGACGGTGTGTCGTACGCGCCGAAGGTGACGGTGGAGGCGGGCCGGATCCGGTTCGACGAGCCCGCACTGGCCATCCACCGCCGGATTCGCGCCGTCACCCCGGCGCCCGGCGCGTGGACCGAGATGAACGGACTGCGCCTCAAGCTCGGCCCGGTCGAGATGGTGGAGGAAACCTTGCCCGAGAGCGAGATCGAGGTGCGCAAGTCCGGCGTCTTCGTCGGCACGTCGACCACAGCGGTCCGGCTCGGTCAGGTCCAGCCACCCGGCAAGAAGATGATGAACGCGCTCGATTGGGCCCGCGGCGCGCGCCTGGCACCGGGCCAGGTGATCGGATGAGCGCCTCCGATCGCCGGCGTCGCCGCGAAGCCGACGCACGCGGCACGACGCCACGTGACGAGAAGAAGGTCACGGGCAAGGACATCGACGGCGGCTGGGCGGCCCGCGCGGCCAAGGGCGGCGGCACCGTCCGCGCCGGCGGCGCCAGCTCGCAGCGCTCGAACTGGTCGGACGACCGCGGCACCACCGGTGACCGGCGCGCGGGTGGCGGCACGAGCGACGGGCGGCGGGACGACCGTGGTCGTGGGCCGAGCGATTCGCGTGGTGGCGACGAAGGTCGTCGTGGCGCTGGTGACTCGCGGCGTGGTCCGGGCGTGGGGGACTCGCGCGGCGCGGACCGTGGCGTGAGTGATTCGCGTGGTGGTGGCTTCGGCGGTCGGAGCCGTGGCGACGACCGGCGCACCGACGTTGGTGAGCGTGGTGGCTCGGGTGCGCGGGCCGGTGGCGGCACCGCCGGCGATCGGCGCGGGCGCGACGAGCGGTCGGGCGGTCCGCAGAGTCGGGGTGGTGCGGCCGGTGGCCGAGCTGCCGCGGATCGTGGTGCCCGCGTCGGGGACTCTCGTGGTGGCTCGGGAGATTCGCGTGGTGGAGCGGGGCGCGACGGTGGTTCGCGGTCGGGCGATTCCGGCCGCGGTGGCAAACGGCCGGCGAGTGAGCGCGGTGGTAGCCAGGCCGGGCGCGGTGGGGAGCGCAGGCGCGAGGATCGGCCGGATCCCAGTGTGCCGAGCCCGCGCAAGCGGCGCGGCGAACCCGTCGATCCGGCGCGCGAAGTGGCCCTCGATGTGCTGCGGGCGGTGCGCGATCGCGACGCCTACGCCAACCTCGTGCTGCCGAAGCTGCTGCGCGAGCGCAAGATCAGCGGACGTGATGCCGCGTTCGCGACCGAACTCACCTATGGCGCGAGCCGGTCGCAGGGGCAGCTCGACGCGGTGATCGCGGCGTGCGCGGGCCGTCCGGTCGCCGAGATCGACGGACCGATCCTCGACATCCTGCGCCTCGGCGTCTACCAGCTGCTGCGCACTCGCACGGGCGCGCACGCCGCCGTCGACACCTCCGTCGACCTGGCCCGTGCCGAATTCGGCCAGGGCCGTGCAGGTTTCGTCAACGCGGTGCTGCGCCGGGCGGGGGAGAAGACGGCCGAGGAGTGGGTGGCCGAGCTGGCGCCCGCCGACCCGGTCGGCGGACTCGCCTTCGAATACGCCCATCCCACCTGGATCGCCCAGTCCTTCGCCGACGCGCTCGGCGCGCAGGCGGGCGAGCTGGCCGCGCTGCTGGCCGCCGACGACGAGCGCCCGGTCGTGCACCTGGTCGCGCGGCCGGGGGAGATCACCGCCGAGGAGCTCGCGCTGGTCACCGGCGGCGAGGAGGGTCGCTGGTCGCCGTACGCGGTGTACCTCGACGGCGGCGACCCCGGTCAGCTGGAACCGGTCCGCGACGGCATCGCGGCCGTGCAGGACGAGGGCAGTCAGCTGGTCGCCCTCGCCCTGACCAGGGCACCGCTGGACGGCCCCGATCAGGGGCGCTGGCTCGACCTGTGCGCGGGCCCGGGTGGCAAGGCGGCCCTGCTCGGCGCGCTGGCCGCGATCGACCTGTTCACCGTCGACGCCGTCGAACCGGCCGAGCACCGGGCCGAACTGGTCCGCAAGTCGACCCGCGGCCTGCCGGTCACGGTGCACGTGGCCGACGGTCGCGACAGCGGTCTGACCCCCGGGTACGACCGCGTCCTCGTCGACGCGCCGTGCACCGGTCTCGGCGCGCTGCGCCGCCGCCCGGAGGCCCGCTGGCGGCGCACCCCGGCCGACGTGCCGGAACTGGTGACCCTGCAGCGCGAATTGCTCGCCGCCGCCTGGGACCTGCTGCGTCCCGGCGGTGTGGTCGTGTACTCCACCTGCTCGCCGCACCTGTCCGAAACCGTCGGCGTCGTCGGCGATTTCGTGCGCCGCTCCGGTGCCGAGCAACTGGACACCCGCGCGTACCTCCCCGGCGTCACCGATCTCGGCGACGGACCGTCGGCACAGCTCTGGCCGCACCGCCACGGCACCGACGCCATGTTCCTGGCGGCCCTGCGCAAGCCGCTCGACTGACCCATCCGTGGCCGGCGACAGCGACGCCGGCCACGCGTTGGTTCCCGTGTCCGAGTTCGGCCGTCGACGACACGCGACATTCGTCCAATCGCCGCGCCCCGCATCGGGCGCAGAATCGGTGCATGGCGATGACGTGGGAACAAGTGGTGGCGGTGGCGACGGAGCTACCGGGTGTGGAGGAAGGCACCTGGTGGCGCACTCCGGGACTGAAAGTCGGAGGCAAGGGCTTCGCGCGCCTGCGGGTCGAAGCCGAGGGCGGCCTGGCGCTGCTGTGCGAACCGGCCGAGAAGGAAGCGCTGCTGGCCTCCGGTGACCCGGTGTTCTACACGACACCGCACTACGACGGGCATCCGTTCATCCTGATCGACCTCACGGCGGTCGACCCCGAACAGCTCGCCGAACTCATCGACAGTGCCTGGTGGTTGCGGGCGCCGGCCCGGATGCGGCGCGAGCGACAGGGCGCGTAGGGGACGTCGTTGTCCCGGCGCGACGGGGAACTCAGTCCCGTTCGGACAGTTCGCGCAGGCGGGCAAGGGTTTTCGCGAGGATGCGCGAGACGTGCATCTGGGATATCCCCAGCTGGGCGGCGATCTGGGTCTGGGTCATCGACTCGAAGAAGCGCATCGTCAGGATGCGGCGCTCGCGTTCGGGCAGACCCGCCAGCAGCGGGCGCACCGCGATGTACTCCTCGACCCGGTCGAACTGCGACTCCTCCTCGCCCAGGGTGTCGAGCAGGGACGCGTCGCTGTCGCGACCGACCGACGCGGCATCGATCGAGGTGGGCTGATACGCGTTGCCCGCGATGACGGCCTGGGTGACCTCGTCGGGGTCGACGTCGAGCTCGGCCGCGATCTCCTTCGCGGTGGGGGAGCGGCCCAGCCGTTGCGAGAGCTGGTCGACCGCGGCCCCGATGCGTAGGTGAGTCTCCTTGACCCGCCGCGGAACTCGCATCGCCCAGGTGTTGTCGCGGAAGTAGCGCCGGACCTCGCCCATGATCGTCGGCACCGCGAACGACAGGAAGTTCGAGCCACGGCTCAGGTCGAACCGGTCCACCGCGTGCACCAGGCCGACGCGCGCCACCTGCGACAGATCGTCGAACGGTTCGCCGCGGCCGCTGAACTTCCTGGCGATGTGATCGGCCAGCGGGATGCAGCGGTTGATCAGCGCGTCGCGCGCCACGGCGTGCTCGACGCTGCCGGGCGCGGTCGCCGCGAGCCGCTCGAACAGGGCGCTGACGTCGTCGTAGCCCGAGACCGGCTCCTCGGTCTCGGTGTCGTCGGCGGTGTCCTCGGCGGGGTTCTCCAGTTCGGTGGTGGTGTCGGCGCGGGTTTCCTGGTCGGGCTTGTGGTCTTCGGTGGTGTCCTCGCCGTGCACTACGCCTTCCCCCGGACCCGACGGAATCGGACCGTCGTTGGATAGCCGGACACGGCCGCGTCGAAGCCCTGCTGGTCGGCGCTCACCTCGTCGCTGAGCGTGCGCAGCACGTGCCAGCCGAAACTGCGCTGGTCGGGCATGCCCTCGGCCGCGGCCACACCGTCGACGCGCACCAGCAGTTCGGTGTCACCGACGACGAATTCGCAGGTGAGCGCCGAATCGGGCGCGGCGATCGCGATGAGGGTCGAGCAGACCTCGTCCACGGCCAGGCGCACGTCGGCGACCTCGTCGAGGGTGAAATCGCTGAGTAGGACCAGGGTTTCGGCCAGTCCGCGCAGGATCGGCAGCTGGGTCAACGATGCTGCTACGCGAATCTCCACCGGGGCGCTGAACAGCCCTTGTTCCGCCGAAAAATTGGTCACCCTATGGAGGCTACCCACATCCCGGCAGGGCAATCACCATTTGGTCGCTACACTTGCGCGCTGTGTCCACACCGACGTTCACCCGCCCGGCCGTGCCGATGATCGCCCCGTCCATCCTGTCTGCGGACTTCGCGAATTTGGCCGCCGAGGCCGCCGCTGTCGAAGGATCCGACTGGCTCCACGTCGACGTGATGGACGGCCATTTCGTGCCGAACCTCACACTCGGCCTGCCGGTCGTGCAGAGCCTGCTCAAGGCGACCGACATCCCGTTCGACTGCCACCTGATGATCGACGACCCGGGCCGCTGGGCGCCGGGCTACGCCGAGGCGGGCGCCTACAACGTCACCTTCCACGCCGAGGCGACCGACGATCCGATCGCGGTGGCCCGCGATATCCGTGCCGCCGGCGCCAAGGCCGGGCTCTCGGTGAAGCCGAACACCCCGATCGAGCCGTACCTGGAAATCCTGAAGGAATTCGACACCCTGCTCGTGATGAGCGTGGAACCCGGCTTCGGCGGGCAGTCGTTCATCCCGAGCGTGCTGGAGAAGGCGCGGATCGTCCGTAATCTCGTCGACGCGGGCGAGTTGCGGCTCGTCGTGGAAATCGACGGCGGCATCAATACCGACACCATCGAACAGGCCGCCGCGGCGGGCATCGATTGTTTCGTCGCCGGCTCGGCCGTCTACAACACCGCCGATCCCGGCGCCGCCGTGCAGACACTGCGCAGCATGGCGACGTCGGCCTGGCTGTAGAACGCGAATTCGGTTACAGGGAGCGGAGTTTGCGCGTGCCGAGGGCGCGCGCGGCATCGATCACGGCGTGCAGCGGGGGCCGGTTGTCGGCGGCCTCCGGTGCCTGCACCCAGGTGCGGTAGCCGGTGCGCTCGTCGTCGGGCGAGGGCAACACGATCTGGCTGCCGGTGCAGGCGACCGTCGCGTAGAGGCGGAACAGCTCGGCGGACGCGGTGGTGGTGAGAGTGTCGGGGCGGCACGGGCCGGTCAGGAACGTCCAGCGCCTGGCCCGCGGATGGTCGACGACCGGGCCCGCGATCGCGGCGCCACGCAACCGGGCCTGCACGCGCTCGCCGAGATCACCCGGCATGGTGACCGCGCCGTAATGCGCGCCGATCTGGAGCAGAATGCGACGGGAATCCGGATCGATCGTCGCGGGCAGATGGAGTTCGCGCCGATAACGGACGCACCGAATTTCCAGCGTGGAATCGACCAATGTGCTCACGCGGCACCCCCACATCTTTCGAACCTGTTGTGACCCACAGTGTTGTCTGACTTCCTGGAGTGGTGGACTATCCCTGGGTCGAACTCCCCACGGTCTCGCCGCAGGTCGGATGCGCCACCGACCTGCCCATGATCATCAGTTGAACGGCGAGAATCGGTGACGTAACAATATTGCGTCAATGGCATCATCGGCGCAAGCATTCGAATCACCGTGTTTCGAGTTCGGAATTCCGGGGTAAAGCCAGGTTAGAGCCGTCGGGTGAATGGGCGCGACCGGTTCGCCGAAAATTCGATTGAACGATTAC
The DNA here is from genome assembly GCF_040654235.1 of Nocardia sp. NPDC050718. Taxonomy (NCBI): domain Bacteria; kingdom Bacillati; phylum Actinomycetota; class Actinomycetes; order Mycobacteriales; family Nocardiaceae; genus Nocardia; species Nocardia sp. NPDC050718. Next base: position 644,613 of record NZ_JBFAHQ010000002.1, read on the forward strand.
CACCGGAATGATTAACGGTGGGGTTGCGTCATGTCGATGTCTGTTTGCCGACCGTTCGATGCGGTGGTGCTCGTTTCCGTCGGTTCGATCATGCTCGCGGTCCGATTCGACCCCGACCCGTCGGGGCTCACTCGCCCCGCCACTAGGCTGTGCGCGAGCGGGTACCGCCGGGAATAGCGGCCACGCACCTGCTGTTGGGCCCAACGGGTACGGATGACGCGACAAGGGAGTGCAGGCATGTTCACAGGGATCGTCGAAGAGCTGGGCGAGATCGTCGCCACCGAACAGCTGGCCGACGCCGCCCGGTTGACGATCCGCGGCAAGCTGGTGACTTCCGATGCCGGTCACGGCGATTCGATCGCCGTCAACGGTGTCTGCCTGACCGTGGTCGACGTGGTCGACGGCGACAGCTTCACCGTGGACGTCATGGCGGAGACGCTGAACCGGTCGAGCATCGGTGCCCTGGTCACCGGCTCCCGGGTCAACCTCGAGCGGGCCGCGGCGCTCAACAGCCGCCTCGGCGGTCACCTCGTGCAGGGCCACGTCGACGGCACCGGCACCGTGCTCTCGCGGACCCCGTCGGAGAACTGGGAGGTCGTGCGGATCTCGCTGCCCGACGCGATCGCGCGCTATGTGGTGGAGAAGGGCTCGATCACCGTGGACGGCGTCTCCCTCACGGTCTCCGGCCTCGGCATCGCCGACGAGCCCGCCGCCGACGGCACGCGCGACTGGTTCGAGGTGTCGCTGATCCCGACCACGTTGGCGCTGACCGTGCTGGGCACCGCCCCGGTCGGCACCACGGTGAATCTCGAGGTCGACGTGATCGCCAAGTACGTGGAGCGACTCGCCCAACGCGGATGACCACCAGGCGGCATGCGGTCATCGGAACCCCCGATCGCACGCCGTACTGTGGTATCCGATGCGAATCGAGGCCGTGCGGCCGAGGAACACGCGGCCCCGGCCGCCAAGATTACGGAGCAAGCAGACGTGACCAGGTTGGACAGCATCGAGCGCGCGGTCGCCGATATCGCGGCCGGTAAGGCTGTCGTCGTCGTGGACGACGAGGACCGTGAGAACGAGGGCGATCTCATCTTCGCGGCCGAGAAGGCCACTCCGGAGCTGGTCGCGTTCATGATCCGCTACACCTCCGGCTACATCTGCGTGCCGCTGACCGGCGACGACTGCGACCGGCTCGGCCTGCCGCCCGCCTACGCGATGAACCAGGACAAGCACGGCACCGCCTACACCGTCTCGGTCGACGCGCGCGAGGGCATCACCACCGGCATCTCCGGCGCCGACCGCGCGGTCACCATGCGCCTGCTGGCCAGCGCCCAGGCCAAGGCCGACGAGTTCACCCGGCCCGGTCACGTGGTGCCGCTGCGCGCCAAGGACGGCGGCGTGCTGCGCCGCCCCGGCCACACCGAGGCGGCGGTCGATCTGGCCCGGATGGCCGGTCTGCGCCCGGCGGGCGTGATCTGCGAGATCGTCAGCCAGAAGGACGACGGCCACATGGCCCGCACCGACGAGCTGCGGGTCTTCGCCGACGAGCACGACCTGGCGATGATCTCGATCGCCGACATGATCGCCTGGCGGCGCAAGCACGAGAAGCACGTCGTGCGGGTGGCCGAGGCCCGGATCCCGACCGCGCACGGTGACTTCAAGGCGGTCGGCTACCAGAGCATCTTCGACGACGCCGAGCACGTCGCGCTGGTGCGCGGCGATATCGGCGACGGCGAGGACGTGCTGGTGCGGGTGCACTCCGAGTGCCTTACCGGCGACGTCTTCGGTTCGCTGCGCTGCGACTGCGGCCCGCAGCTGGACGCCGCGCTCGAGATGGTCGACGCCGAGGGCCGCGGCGTGGTCCTCTACATGCGCGGGCACGAGGGTCGCGGCATCGGCCTGATGCACAAGCTGCAGGCCTACCAGCTGCAGGACACCGGCCGCGACACCGTCGACGCCAACCTCGACCTCGGCCTGCCCGCCGACGCGCGCGACTACGGCACCGGCGCGCAGATCCTGGTCGACCTGGGCATCCGGTCGATGCGCCTGCTCACCAACAACCCGGCCAAGCGCGTCGGGCTCGACGGCTACGGACTGCGGATCACCGAGCGGGTGCCGATGCCGCTGCGGGCCAACGCCGAGAACCTGCACTACCTGCGGACCAAGCGGGACCGGATGGGCCACGATCTGATCGGCCTGGACGACCTGGATCTGGGCGAGACCGCGCAGTGATCACCACGCACACTCCCGAAAGGCGGCAACGATGAGCGGCACGGGTGTCCCGTCCTTCGCGCTGGCCCAGGCCAAAGACGTCAAACTCGGCATCGTCGCCTCGCGCTGGCACACCGAGATCTGCGACACCCTCGTCGCCAACGCGCAGCGGGTCGCGAAGGAAGCCGGCGTCGAGCAGGTGACCGTGGTGCGCTGCGCAGGCGCGATGGAACTGCCGGTCGTCGCCCAGGAACTGGCCCGCACGCACGACGCCGTCGTCGCGCTCGGTGTCGTGATCCGCGGCGGCACACCGCATTTCGAGTACGTCTGTGATGCGGTGACCGCCGGTCTGACCCGGGTCTCGCTGGACGCGGCCACCCCCGTCACCAACGGCGTGCTGACCACGAACGACGAGGAGCAGGCGCGCGACCGCGCCGGGCTGCCCGGCTCGGCGGAGGACAAGGGCGAGCAGGCCTGCGCCGCCGCCCTCGACGCCGCGCTCACGCTGCGCGCGCTGCGATCGGCGTGACCGTGCCGGTGGTGCGGACCTGGCGACGCGGCGCGAGTGCCCCCGAACCCGGGCAAGCCTGGGAGTTCGAGGTGCGTCCGCGCCGGGCGATCCGGACCGCGGTGGTCGTCGCGATCGTCATCCTGGTGTTCTTCACCTTCGGCGGCCTGCTGCTGCGCACCGGCTCGACCGGCGTGAACTTCCGGTTCGCCGACCAGATCGCGATGATCCTGATCGGCGTCCTCGGCGCGGGCGCGGTCCTGCTGCTCACCCGCCCCCGGGTCCGCGCGGGCGCCGCGGGCGTCTCGGTCCGCAACATCCTCGGCGACCACGAGTACCCCTGGTCCTACATCCGCGGCGCGTCCTTCCCCGACCGCAAGTCCTGGGCCCGCCTCGAACTCGCCGACGACGACTACGTCCCCATGCTGGCGATCCGCTCCAACGACAAGGCCCACGCCGCCGACGCCATCGAACGCCTCCGCGACCTCGGCGCCAAGTACGCGTCCACCCCGGACTGACCGGTCTCGGTAGTCTCGCGGGCATGACGCCCGCGCAGGTCCTGGCCGCCGCCTTCGCCGACGATCCGTTGATGAGCTACGTCTGGCCGGACCCGGCACGGCGCCGGAAGGCGTTGCCGCTGCTGTGGGAATCGCGGCTGGCCTCTCGGCAGCGGCAGGGCGCGGTCGACCTCGCCCACGACGAGGACGGGTCCGTCGCGGCCGTCGCCATGTGGGAGACACCCGGCGTCGAGTCGGCGCTCGCCAAGCGGATCACGCTGCTGCGCGCCCTCGGCCGGAGCCTGCCCAGGGCACTGCCCGCGCTGCGCGGCATCGACAGCACCCGGCCGCACGAGCCGCACCTGTATCTCGCGACCATCGGCACCCGCCCGGACCGGCAGGGCCGCGGGCACGCGGCCGAGCTGATCCGGCGGCGCCTCGACGCCGTCGCCGCACCCGCGTTCCTGGTGGCGACCCGGGCGTCGAATGTGCCGTTCTACCAGCGGTTCGGATTCCGGGTGACCGAACCGCTGCGGGTGGCCGAGGTCGAACTGTATCCGATGGGACTGGAACGCTAGCGGGTGTCGCCGAGGACGGCGCCTTCGCGGCGGGGGTCGGCGCCGCCGATCCAGCCGTCCTTGCCATCGCGTTGCAGGGCGCTCAGGCCGCTCGATTGCGGGGCCACCGAGACCTGGTGGCCCATCTGGCGCAGGCGCTGGACGAGGGGATCGTGGTCGCCGTTGTCGGTGGCGTCGATGTCTGGGTGTTCGCCGCCGACGCCGGTGACCGGGGTGTTGCCGGCGCCGAAGGAGACGCCGGAGACTGCCTGCTGTGGGTCCAGGCCCCAGTCCAGGGTGTTGATCAGGGTCTTCACCACGAACTGGATGATCACCGAGCCGCCGGGGGAGCCGGTGACGAGGGCGAGGTCGCCGCGGTTGCCCGCGTCGTCGCGGTCGAAGACCAGGGTGGGCGCCATGGAGCTGCGCGGGCGCTTGCCCGGCTGCAGCCGATTGGCGACCGGCGTGCCGTCCGGATCGAGTGGGTCGGCGGCGAAGTCGGTGAGCTGGTTGTTGAGCACGAAGCCGTCGACGAAGTGGAACGACCCGAAGGCCGACTCGACCGTGGTGGTCATGGCGGCGGCGTTGCCGTACTTGTCGACGACGGAGATGTGGCTGGTGCCGTGCTCGGGCGGCTGCGGGCCGTTGCCCAGCGGGACCGGACCGAGATCGCCCGGCTTGGCGGTGCCCATGCTGCGCTGCGGGTCGATCAGCGTCGACCGCTGCTTGAGGTACTGCGGGTGCACCAGCGACAGCACCGAATTGCCGGGCAGCGGAACGAAATCCGGGTCGGCGACGTACTTGTTGCGATCGGCGTAGGCGAGCCGCTCGGCCTCGGAGATCAGGTGCACGGCCTGGGCGTCGGGCCGCCCGCCGTTGGCGTCGAGCTCCTGCGGACGCAGCGACGGGATGTCGAAGTTGGCCAGGATGCCGAGCGTCGCGGCCACCGTGCTGCCGCCCGAGGACGGCGCGGGCATGCCGCACAGCTCGAACTTGCGGTAGCCGGTGCACAGCGCGGTGCGCTTCTTGGCCTGGTAGCCGGCCAGATCACTGGTGGTCAGCAGGCTGGGCGTGCGCCCGCCCGCCGTGCTGCCCGCCGCCTCGACGATGTCCTGCGCGATGGCGCCGCTGTAGAACGCCTGCGCGCCGTCGCCCGCGATCGCCGACAGGGTCTTGGACAGGGCCGGATTGGTCAGCACCGTGCCGGACTTCTTGGGGGAGCCGTCGGCTTCGAGGAAGTACCCGCGGGCACCCTCGTCGGCCGCCAGATCCTTGGCCGACTCGGCGATCTGGCCCGCCAGCCGGGGACTGATCTCGAAGCCGCTGTCGGCCAGGCTGATCGCGGGATCGAACAGTTCCTTCCACGCGGTCAGCCCGTGCTCGCGATGGGCGAGTTCGAGCAGCCGCAGCACGCCGGGCACGCCGATGGAGCGACCGCTGGCGCGGGTGTTCGGAGCGGGTTCGGTGCGGTCGGTGTCGCTGACCCAGCGCAGGTAGTTCTCGGTCGCCGCGGCGGGCGCGGTCTCGCGGCCGTCGTAGGTCTCGACGGTGCGCGACTTCGCGTCGTAGTGCACGAGGAAGGCGCCGCCGCCGATGCCGGAGGCCTGCGGTTCGACCAGCCCGAGCACCGCCTGCGCGGTGACCAGCGCGTCGGCGGCCGTGCCGCCGGCCCGGAGCACCCGGCACGCGGCCTCGGTGGCCAGCGGGTTCGCGGTGGAGACCGCGTAGGTGCGAGTGCGCACCGCGGTCATGTCCGCGCGGTAGCCCGACGCGATCTCCGGGTTGGTGCTGAGGTTCTGCGAGGTGGGGGCGTTCGTCGCCGGAGCGGCCGAGACGGGCGTGCCGTTCGGCGTGCTGGTGCACTCGGCCGCCGCGGTGTCGCCGGACGAGCAGCCCGTCAGCAGACCCACCGTGAGGACTCCGGCCGCCGCGGCCCCGATCCACGTCTGTCGCCTTGGCGTCATCCTGGCAGCGTAACCCCGCGCGGCCCGGCCCCGCCGATTATTTCTCGGTGACGGCCGCGCGAATGTTCGGTAGACGAACCAGTTTTCCCCCGGCGACCGGCCGCGGCATCGCTACCCTGGCGACATGGATATCGACGCGGTGCTGTTCGACTTCTCCGGCACGGTCTTCCGGCTCGAGGACGACCGGACCTGGGCCGACGAACTGGTCGGCGACGACGGCACCCCGTTCGACGTCGCGGCGAAAGCCGAAGTACTGCGCCGGATGACGGCCCCCGTCGAGCAGTTCATGACCTTCGACGCGGCGGGCCAGCACGCCTGGGACCACCGCGATCTCGACCCGGCCCTGCACCGGCACGCCTACCTCGAGGTGCTGCGCGGCACCGGCGTCCCCGGCACCCACGCCGCGCGCCTCTACGACCGCCTCATCGACCCGCTGGCCTGGACCCCGTACCCCGACACCGGCACCGTGCTGGAAGCCCTGTCCGCCCAGGGCATTCCGATCGGCATCGTCAGCAATATCGCCTTCGACATCCGCCCCGCCTTCGCGAAACACGGCTGGGACGGCTTGGTCGGCGCGATGACCCTGTCCTACGAGATCGGCGCCGTCAAGCCGGACGCCGCGATCTTCCGCGAGGCCACCGACCGCCTCGGCGTCGAGCCGGAACGGGTGCTGATGATCGGCGACAGCGCCGAGGCCGACGGCGGCGCCGCCGCGCTCGGCGCCCGGTTCGCCCTCGTCGAGCCGCTGCCGACGGCCGAGCGCCCACGCGCCCTGATCGAGGCGCTCGGCGCGCACGGCGTCCGGCTCGACGCCTGAACGACGCGGAGCGGGCTCAGCGCTCGCGGGTGAACCAGGCGAGAGCGGTGGGGCGCAGCAGCAGGGCGACGATCGCCCCGTTGGCGACGATGCCGACCGCGCCAGGGGGCAGTCCGGTGAGGATCCCGGTGCACGAGACCAGGCCCGCGATTCCGGCGACGCCGACCGCGGCCTTCCTGATCAGCTCGCCGCCCCGCCCGAACAGCACGATCAGTGGCACCAGCGCGAAGGTCGGCAGGTAGCCCGCCAGCAGGGTGGCGAGCGAGCCGTTCGTCCCGAGCGCGACCGTGATCACGATCAGCACGACACCGACCAGGGCCGCGACGGCGGCGATCAACCGGGCACCGCGCACGCTGCCCGGCATCACGCCCGCCGGCGTCGCCTCGTCGAACAGGTCGTCGTCGGCGAGGGCGGGGGCGGTGGGCGCGTTCGTCACGCCGACCACGCTACACAGGTGGGTTTCCCGGCTCGGCGGACCGCCGTGGCACCCGGTCGGCGGTGTGGGTCTGTCGGACGCGCTCGCTAGGCTGGATGGGTGGCAGATCCCGCGACGTACCGGCCGGCGCCGGGCACCATTCCCGTCGAACCCGGTGTGTACAAGTTCCGGGACGCGCACGGGCGGGTCGTCTACGTCGGCAAGGCCAAGAGCCTGCGCAGCCGATTGAACTCGTACTTCGCCGACGTGTACTCGCTGCACCCGCGGACCAGGCAGATGGTGACCACCGCCGCGAGCGTCGAGTGGACCGTGGTGTCCACCGAGGTCGAGGCGCTGCAGCTCGAATACAACTGGATCAAGGAATTCGATCCGCGGTTCAACGTCCGCTACCGCGACGACAAGACCTACCCGGTGCTGGCGGTGACGCTGAACGAGGAGTACCCGCGGCTGTTCGTCTACCGCGGCGCGCGCAAGAAGGGGGTCCGCTACTTCGGTCCCTACGCGCATGCCTGGGCGATCCGCGAGACCCTCGACCTGCTGCTGCGGGTGTTCCCCGCGCGTACCTGCTCCAATGGAGTCTTCAAGCGGCACAACCAGATCGGGCGCCCCTGCCTGCTCGGCTACATCGACAAGTGCTCGGCGCCGTGCGTCGGCCGGGTCACCGCGGACGAGCACCGCCAGATCGTCGACGACTTCTGCGACTTCCTCTCCGGCAAGACCGACAAGATGGTGCGCGCGCTGGAACGGCGCATGCACGAGGCCGCCGACGATCTCGACTTCGAGACCGCCGCCCGCCTGCGCGACGACGTCCAGGCACTGCGCCGGGCGCTGGAGAAGCAGGCGGTCGTGCTCGGCAGCGGCACCGACGCCGACGTGATCGCCTTCGCCACCGACGAACTCGAAGCCGCCGTCCAGATCTTCCACGTCCGCGACGGGCGGGTGCGCGGCCAGCGCGGCTGGGTGGTCGACAAGTCCGGTGACGCGCTCGACGTCGCCGAATCCGGCACCGAACTCGCGGCGCTGGTCGAGCAGTTCCTCACCCAGTTCTACGGCGAGCAGGCCGCGATGGCCGACCAGAACGCCGACCGGGACGTGGTGGTCGTCCCGCGCGAGGTACTGGTTCCCGAACTGCCCGCCGACGCCGCGGAGATCCAGGATTGGCTGAGCAGGTTGCGTGGCTCGGCGGTCTCGCTGCGCATCCCGCAGCGCGGCGACAAGAAGGCGCTGGCCGAGACGGTGCAGCGCAACGCGGGCGAGGCTCTGGCCCAGCACAAACTCAAGCGCGCCGGCGATCTGACCTCCAGATCCCAAGCCCTGCAGGACATCCAGGACTTCCTCGATCTCGACAGCGCGCCGCTGCGGATCGAGTGCGTCGACATCAGCCATGTCCAGGGCACGGATGTGGTCGCCTCGCTGGTGGTCTTCGAGGACGGCCTGGCCCGCAAGTCCGACTATCGGCACTATGCGATCAAGGAGGCGGCCGGTGACGGCCGTTCCGACGACGTCGGCAGCATCGCCGAGGTGACCCGCCGCCGGTTCGCGCGCCTTGCCCGCGACCGGCAGCAGGTCGTCGACGTCGAGCCCGACGACGCCGACGAGCCCACCTCACGTCCCGGGGTGGACCCGACCACCGGCAAGCCGCGCCGCTTCGCCTACCCGCCCAACCTCTACGTCGTCGACGGCGGCGCGCCGCAGGTCGCCGCGGCCGCCGAGGTGCTCGACGAACTCGGCATCACCGATGTCGCGGTGATCGGCCTGGCCAAGCGGCTGGAAGAGGTGTGGGTGCCGGGCGAACCCGACCCGGTGATCCTGCCGCGCAACAGCGAAGCGCTCTACCTGCTGCAACGCGTGCGCGACGAGGCGCACCGCTTCGCGATCACCTTCCACCGCAGCAAGCGCTCGCGCCGGATGACGGCATCGGCGCTGGACTCGGTGAAGGGGCTGGGCGAGGCGAGGCGCACCGCGCTGGTCACCCACTTCGGCTCGGTGGCCCGGATCAAGGACGCGACTGTCGACGAGATCACATCGGTGCCCGGCATCGGCGTCTCCACGGCGAAAGCAGTGCTGGAAGCACTGAACAGCCCGTAGCGCGGGAGGGGCGGATCGCAGGACGCAACATTGCGAGTGCCGTACGTTGTGTGTCTGCGCCCGATACCCGAACCGGTGCGGGATGATCGAAAGGCACCCAGAAACGGATCCGGTAGGACATGACACGCGTCGAATCGAACAACAATGCGGGGGCGGTACCCGGACAGGCCGGGGCGGTCCCCGATCCACAGCAACCAGTAGAAGTGGTCATCGTGACCGGCTTGTCCGGCGCGGGCCGCGGCACCGCCGCGCGCGTATTGGAGGATCTCGGCTGGTACGTCACCGACAACCTGCCGCCCGAACTGATCGGGCGGATGATCGAGCTCGGCGCCGCGGCCGAACCACCGGTCCGGCGCCTGGCGCTGGTCATGGACGTGCGCAGCCGCTTCTTCACCGGTGACCTCTCCGGCGTCACCGAGCACCTGCGCTCGGCGGGCATCCGGACAAGAGTGCTGTTCCTCGAGGCCTCCGACGACGTGCTGATCCGGCGCTTCGGTTTCGCCCGGCGCAGGCACCCGCTGCAGAGCGACAGCCCCGACGGCACGCTCTCGGCCGGCCTGACCGCCGAGCGGGTCCGGCTCGCGGCGGTGAAGGCGGCCGCTGATGTCGTCATCGACACCACCGAGCTGTCGATCCACCAGCTGCACCGCAAACTGGAGGAGGTCTACGGCGCGGGCGCGCCCGCCGCGCTGCAACTGACCGTGCAGTCGTTCGGGTTCAAGTACGGTGTTCCACTCGACGCCGACATGGTGTTGGACGTTCGATTCCTGCCCAACCCGCACTGGATTCCCGAGCTGCGGGAACACACGGGGCAGGAATCGGTGGTCAGTGACTACGTGTTGTCGAGGCCCGGCGCGCAGGACTACCTGCAGACCTGCCACCATCTCGTCGACCTGACCACGACCGGATACCGGCAAGAGGGGAAGCGATACATGACGGTGGCAGTGGGGTGCACCGGCGGCAAACATCGCAGCGTCGCGATCGCCGAGGCGCTCGGTGAGCGCATCGGCGCCGATACCGGGCACGCGGCCGTGGACGTCGTCCGCGTCGTGCACCGGGATCTGGGGCGCGAATGAGTGGATGGGAAGCCGACCCAGCCGTCGTCGCGCTGGGCGGCGGACACGGGCTCTACGCGACCCTGACCGCGGTACGCAGGCTGACCAGGCGGATCACCGCGGTCGTGACGGTCGCCGACGACGGCGGGTCCTCGGGCCGGTTGCGCGGTGAGCTGGGCATGCTGCCGCCGGGTGACCTGCGGATGGCGCTGGCCGCGCTGTCGGAGGACGCCGACGGCGTGTGGACCACCACGGTGCAGCACCGCTTCGGTGGCACCGGGGCACTGGCCGGTCACTCGGTGGGCAATCTGATCCTGGCCGGCCTCACCGATGTCCTCGGTGATCCGGTGGCCGCGCTCGACGAGGTGGGCAGACTGCTGCGGATCACCGGCCGGGTGCTGCCGATGTCGCCGGTCCCGCTCGACATCGAGGCCGAAGTGTCGGGCCTGGAGTCGGATCCGCGGATCGGGCGCAGTGTGCGCGGTCAGGTTGCGGTGGCGACCACGCCGGGTAAGGTCCGGCGGGTGCGGCTGATTCCGTCCGATCCGCCTGCCAGCCCCGAGGCGACCTCGGCCATCGAGCACGCGGATGTCGTTGTGCTGGGCCCGGGTTCGTGGTTCACCAGCGTCATCCCGCATGTGCTGGTGCCGCAACTGCACGACGCGCTGGTGCACACCAGGGCGCGCAAGGTGCTCGTGTTGAACCTGGCCGCCGAGCCGGGGGAGACGGCCGGCTTTTCCGCCGAACGTCATCTGCATGTATTGTCCCAGCACGCACCGGATTTCGCGGTCGACGACGTGCTCGTCGACTCGGCGTCGGTGCCCGAGGGGCGGCAACGGGAACATGTGGCAAGAGCCGCCGAACAGTTGCGTGCACGGGTAACGTTCAGCGATGTCGCCGAGCCGGGAACGGATCGGCATCATCCCGGAAAACTTGCCGCCGCACTGGATCAGCTGATCCGGGCGCCGCGGCCGCAACTGGCAGGGCTTCGAGTCGAGGGACGGCACACGGGATCGGATGTGCGTTCCGGGTCGGTGGGAAAGGAGCGCGTCTCGTGGCGATGACAGCCGAGGTGAAGGACGAGCTGAGCAGGCTCGTGGTGTCGCAGGTCAGCTCGCGTAAGGCGGAATTGTCGGCCCTGCTGCGATTTGCGGGTGGTCTGCACATCGTCGGGGGCCGGGTGATCGTCGAGGCCGAGGTGGACATGGGTTCCATCGCGCGACGACTGCGCCGGGAGATCTTCGAGCTCTACGGGTACGGCTCCGACGTGCACGTTCTCGGTGCGGGTGGGTTGCGCAAGACCTCCCGCTACGTGGTGCGGGTGTCGAAGGAGGGCGAGGCGCTGGCCCGCCAGACCGGTTTGCTCGACGTGCGCGGACGCCCGGTCCGCGGCCTGCCCGCCCAGGTGGTCGGCGGCAGTATCGGCGACGCCGAAGCGGCCTGGCGCGGAGCGTTTCTCGCGCACGGTTCGCTGACCGAGCCGGGGCGGTCCTCGGCGCTCGAGGTGAGCTGCCCCGGGCCGGAGGCCGCGCTGGCGCTGGTCGGTGCGGCCCGGCGGCTCGGGATCACCGCCAAGGCCCGTGAGGTGCGTGGCACCGACCGGGTCGTGGTGCGCGACGGCGAGGCGATCGGTGCCCTGCTCACCCGGATGGGCGCGCAGGACACCCGGCTCACCTGGGAAGAGCGCCGCATGCGCCGCGAGGTGCGGGCCACCGCGAACCGGCTCGCGAATTTCGACGACGCCAACCTGCGGCGTTCGGCCAGGGCGGCCGTGGCCGCGGCCGCGCGTGTGGAGCGGGCGCTGGAGATCCTCGCCGACGACGTGCCCGACCATCTGGCCGCCGCGGGCAGGCTGCGGGTCCAGCACCGGCAGGCCTCGCTCGAGGAGCTGGGTCAGCTGGCCGAGCCGCCGATGACGAAAGACGCGGTGGCGGGCCGGATCCGGCGCCTGCTGTCGATGGCCGACCGGCGGGCCAAGGACCTGGGCATTCCCGACACCGAGTCGGCGGTGACGGCGGAGCTGCTCGACGACGCGTAGGTCGGCATTCGCCGCGCGCTGTGGCGAATCCGACGTTTAGGGCAGAGCGGTCATGCATGATCGCTCTGCCCTTTATTCTGTGGTTCCCGCAGGCAGGGGGCCGGGAACCTCACAAATCACAGGTGGCTGTCGTGAAGCAGGTGACGGCTACTACTGTGGTTCCCGTCGGAATGAATCCGCTTGAAAGCTGAGGAGCGATAACGTGACTGTCCGGGTAGGTATCAACGGCTTCGGTCGTATCGGACGTAACTTCTTCCGTGCGGTGGAGGCGCTGAAGGCTGTCGGCAAGACCGATATCGAGATCGTCGCGGTCAACGACCTCACCGACATCAACACCCTGGCGACCCTGCTGAAGTACGACTCGATCCTGGGTCGGCTGCCGCAGGAGGTCTCCGTCGACGGTGACGTCATCGTCGTGGGCGAGCAGCGCATCAAGGCGCTGGCGATCAAGGAAGGCCCGTCGGCGCTGCCGTGGGGCGACCTGGGCGTCGACATCGTCGTGGAGTCCACCGGCATCTTCACCGACGCCGCCAAGGCCAAGGGCCACCTGTCCGCGGGCGCCAAGAAGGTCATCATCTCCGCGCCGGCCTCCGGCGAGGACATCACCATCGTGATGGGCGTCAACGACGACAAGTACGACGGCAGCCAGAACATCATCTCCAACGCCTCGTGCACCACCAACTGCCTCGGCCCGATCGCCAAGGTCCTCAACGACGAGTTCGGCATCGTCCAGGGCCTGATGACCACCATCCACGCGTACACCCAGGACCAGAACCTGCAGGACGCGCCGCACAAGGACCTGCGTCGCGCCCGCGCCGCGGCCCTGAACATCGTGCCCACCGGCACCGGCGCCGCCAAGGCCATCGGCCTGGTGCTCCCCGAGCTGCAGGGCAAGCTGGACGGCTACGCGCTGCGCGTTCCGGTCCCGACGGGCTCGGTCACCGACCTCACCGCGACCCTGGCCAAGCCGGCCACCATCGACGAGATCAACGCCGCGATGAAGGCCGCCGCCGAGGGCCCGCTGCAGGGCATCCTCAAGTACAACGTGGACCCGATCGTGTCGAGTGACATCGTCACCGACCCGCACTCCTCGATCTACGACGCCCCGCTGACCAAGGTCATCGGCAACGAGGTCAAGGTCGTGTCCTGGTACGACAACGAGTGGGGCTACTCCAACCGCCTCGCCGACCTCATCGGCCTCGTCGGCAAGTCGCTCTGACCGCGATGACTGTTCAGACACTGCAGGATCTCCTGGCCGAGGGCGTCGAAGGCCGGGGCGTGCTCGTGCGCTCCGACCTGAACGTCCCCCTCGACGACAACGGTCAGATCACCGACCCGGGCCGCATCATCGCCTCGGTGCCGACCATCCAGGCGCTGGTCGAGGCCGGCGCCAAGGTGGTCGTGATGGCCCACCTGGGCCGTCCCAAGGGCGAGCCGGACGCCAAGTACTCGCTGGCACCGGTGGCCGTGAAGCTGGCCGAGCTGCTGGGCCGCAATGTCCAGCTGGCCGGTGACGTGGTGGGCTACGACGCCCTCTCGCGGTCCGAAGGCCTCACCGACGGCGACGTGCTGCTGCTGGAGAACGTGCGTTTCGACGCGCGCGAGACCAGCAAGGACGACGCCGAGCGGGCGAAGCTGGCGGCGGCCTACGTCGAGCTGGTCGGTGACGACGGCGCGTTCGTCTCCGACGGTTTCGGCGTGGTGCACCGCAAGCAGGCCTCGGTCTACGACGTCGCCCAGCAGCTGCCGCACTACGCGGGCACGCTGGTGGCGGCCGAGGTCGAGGTGCTCCAGAAGCTCACCCAGGACCCGGCCCGCCCGTACGCGGTGGTGCTCGGCGGCTCCAAGGTCTCCGACAAGCTCGCGGTCATCGAGGCGCTGGCCCCCAAGGTCGACACCCTGGTGATCGGCGGCGGCATGTGCTTCACCTTCCTTGCCGCACAGGGCCTTTCGGTGGGCACCTCGCTGCTGCAGGAAGAGATGATCGACACCTGCAAGGATCTGCTCGAGCGCTTCGGCGACGTGCTGCACCTGCCGGTCGACATCGTCGCGGCCGACAAGTTCGCCGCCGACGCCGACGCGAAGACGGTCGCCTCGACCGAAATCCCCGACGGCTGGATGGGCCTGGACATCGGCCCCGAGTCGGTGTCGCGGTTCGCCGCGCTGCTGACCGAGGCGAAGACGGTGTTCTGGAACGGCCCGATGGGCGTGTTCGAGTTCGAGAAGTTCGCCGCGGGCACCCGTGGGGTGGCCGAGGCCATCGTGACCGCGACCGGCAAGGGTGCGTTCACCGTGGTCGGCGGCGGCGACTCGGCGGCCGCCGTGCGCACGCTCGGCCTGCCCGACGACGGTTTCTCGCACATCTCCACCGGTGGTGGCGCGTCCCTGGAATACCTGGAAGGCAAAGAGCTGCCCGGTATTTCGGTGCTGGAGGGCTGAGCGATGGCACGGAAACCGCTCATCGCGGGCAACTGGAAGATGAACCTCAACCACCTCGAGGCCATCGCACTGGTGCAGAAGGTGGCCTTCGCGCTGCCGGAGAAGTACTTCGCCAAGGTCGACGTGTCGGTGATCCCGCCGTTCACCGACCTGCGCAGCGTGCAGTCGGTGGTCGAGGGCGACAAGCTCCTGCTCACCTATGGTGCGCAGGACGTGTCGGTGCACGATTCCGGTGCCTACACCGGCGAGGTCAGCGGGTCGATGCTGGCCAAGCTGGGCTGCACCTTCGCGGTGGTCGGGCACTCGGAGCGTCGTCAGTACCACAACGAGGACGACGCCACCGTGCTGGCCAAGGCCAAGCAGGCGCTGAAGAACGAGATCACCCCGATCGTCTGCATCGGTGAGGGTCTGGGCGTCCGCGAGGCGGGCACGCACGTCGAGTACAACCTCGAGCAGCTGCGTGGTTCGCTGAAGGGCCTGACGGCCGAGCAGATCTCGCAGGTCGTCATCGCCTACGAGCCGGTCTGGGCGATCGGCACGGGCAAGGTCGCCTCGGCGGCGGACGCGCAGGAAGTCTGTGGCGCGATCCGGGCCGAGCTGGCCGAGCTGGCCTCGCCGGAGGTCGCCGCGGGTGTCCGTGTGCTCTACGGCGGTTCGGTCAACGCCAAGAACGTCGGCGAGCTGGTCGGTCAGCCCGACATCGACGGCGCCCTGGTCGGCGGTGCTTCGCTCAAGGCGGACGAGTTCGCCACCCTGTCGGCGATCGCCGCGGGTGGACCGCTGCCCTGATCGGGTAGACAGCGACGAAGGGCCGGAAACCGCACTGGTTTCCGGCCCTTCGTCGTTCGGCGTTACTGCGCGTGCAGGACCAGGCCGCTGCCGTTGTCGTTGCGCAGGGTGAGGGTGTCGCCGTCGACGGTGGCCGTGGTGCGGCCGTCCAGGGCGGTCAGCACGCTGCTCTCGACCTCCATGACCTCCGGCGCGCACATCATCTTGGTGGTGGCGACGGCGAAGTTCACCGCGTCGCCGGGGCCGATGCCCGCCGTGCCGGTCATCCGGTTGCAGCCGGCCATCCCGCTGACGGTGCCGCCCTCGCCGATCGTCAGGTTCGGGCTCACCTCGTCGAGGGTGGTGGAGCGGACCTGCCCCTGCGGGGTCAGCAGCGTGGTGACCACCCAGGTGGTGCCGAGCAGCGGCTTGTCCGGGGTGACGATCTTCTTGTCGGTGAGGTGGACGGTGACCGTCTTGCCGGTCAGCGTCAGCTTGTCGCCGTCGAGGCGCCAGGTGGGGTCGGACTCCAGGAAGGTGTTCTGCCAGGCGTCCGCGCGGCCGCGGTCACCGGTGCACGCCATCAGGGTGCCCGCCAGCGGGGAGGTGTGCAGGATGTGGTTGCTCAGGTCGACGGTGCCGCTGCTGGTGTTGCAGCCCGAGTTCGCCGAGATGCGGCCGTCGGCGAAGGTGAGTGTCATCGGACCGCCGCCGGGGATGGTGTCGCCGTCGACCTCGGTGGAGATGTAGGTGTGGCCCATCGGGGTCGCCGCGTCGTCGGGTGCCTTCGGTTCGTCCGAGGAGGAACAGGCCGTGGCCGCGGCGGTGGCGAGCACACAGAGCGCGGCGAGACGGATCAGTGTTGCCGACATGTCGCCCATCGTACGGCTCGCGGTGCGGTGAATCCGTTGCCCGAGCGCACCGGGTCGCGCGCCGTTGCGGACCCGTTCCCGGCCGTTCGCCGGGGATATGCTCGGCGGGTGAGCAGCGTGACGGCGGGACCGGTGTCGACGTGGGCGCCGTTGCGGTCGCCGGTGTACCGGGCGCTGTGGATCGCGCAGCTGGTGTCGAATCTGGGCACCTGGATGCAGACGGTCGGCGCGCAGTGGATTCTGGTCGACGCGCCGAACGCCGCGGCGCTGGTGTCGTTCGTGCAGACCGCGCTGGCACTGCCGGTGATGCTGCTGTCCATCCCGTCCGGGGTGCTCGCCGATCTGGTCGACCGGCGCAGGTTGCTGATCGGCGCGCAGACCGGCATGGCGCTGGCCTCGCTCACCCTCACCGTGTTCACCGCGACCGGGCACACGACCCCGTCGGTCCTGCTGACCCTGCTGTTCCTGCTCGGCTGCGGGCAGGCGCTCACGGCGCCCGCGTGGCAGGCGATCCAGCCCGAGCTGGTGCCGCGTGACCAGATCACCTCCGCGGCCGCGCTGGGCAGTATGAGCATCAATATCGGTCGCGCGGTGGGGCCCGCGATCGCGGGTGTGATCGTCTCGATCGCCGGGCCGACGGTGGTCTTCGGGTTCAACACCCTGTCGTTCGTCGGGATCGTCGCGGTGCTGCTGGTGTCGAAGTGGGCGACTCGGCCGCGCACCCTGCCCAGCGAACGCCCGCTCGCGGCGCTCCAGGCGGGCACCCGGTTCATCCGCGCGGCGCCCGCGATCCGGCGGGTGCTGTTCCGCGCGATCCTGTTCATCGCCCCGGCGAGCGCGGTGTGGTCGCTGCTGCCGGTGATCGCGCACGACCGGCTCGGTCTGGCCTCCGACGGCTACGGCCTGCTGCTCGGCGCGCTCGGGCTGGGCGCGGTGTGCGGCGCGCTCGGGCTGTCCCGGTTGCGGGTGCTGTTCACCCCGACCCAGCGACTCGCCTTGGCGGCGGTGCTGTTCGGACTGGGCGCGGTGGCGACCGCGCTGGTGCCGAACGTGCCGCTGGTGCTGATCCTGCTGGTCGGGGCCGGTCTCGCCTGGCTGCTGGCGATGTCGACGTTGAACTCGACGATGCAGCTGCTGCTGCCCGCGTGGGTGCGGGCCCGCGGGCTATCGGTGTACATGCTGGTCTTCATGGGCGGGCAGGCCATCGGCTCGCTGCTGTGGGGCCTGGTCGCGGGCGCGTACGGCGCGGTGACGGCACTGCTGATCGCGGCGGTCCTGCTGGCTTGCTGCGCGGTGAGCACGGTGTGGTGGCCGATCCGGCACAACGTGGAGGACATCGACCTGTCCCCGGCGGCGTTCTGGCCGGAACCGCAGCTCGTCGTCGAGCCCGACCCGGAGGACGGCCCGGTCCTGGTGATGCGCGGCTATGACGTGCCGCCCGAGGACGAAGCGGTGTTCACCGAGTCGATGGCGCTGGTCGGACGGTCCCGGCAGCGGACCGGGGCGATGGAGTGGCGGCTCTACCGCGACGTCGGCACCGTCGACCGGTTCGTCGAGGCGTTCGTGGTGCGGTCCTGGGCCGAGCACATGCACCAGCATCAGGTCCGGTTGACCGCTCGCGATCAGGAGATCGAGCTGATGGTCGCGGGCTGGTCGGCGGGGGCGGAAACGGTGTCCCACCTGGTCGCGGTCGAGCCTGGTTAGACCTGCCGCCCGTCGACCCCATAGGATGGGCGCCATGTCGCTGTTCCTCGATATCCTCCTTGTGATCACCAGCGTCCTGTTGGTGCTGCTGGTGCTGCTGCACCGCGCCAAGGGTGGCGGCTTGTCCAGCCTGTTCGGTGGCGGCGTCCAGTCGAGCCTGTCCGGCTCCACCGTGGTCGAGAAGAACCTCGACCGCATCACCATCTTCGTCGGCCTCGTCTGGCTGATCTCGATCCTCGGCATCGGCCTGGAGATCAAGTTCGCCTGAGTTCTGCCGAGGTCGCTAGACCACCGACCACACCACCCGCTGCGCGGCCGCCTCGATGGCCTCCTCGCCGAGCAGCACCGTGTCGGCCGCCGGTCCGAGCGGCACGAAGCTGTCCGCACTGGTGACGCGGGCGAGCGTGCCCTGGAACCCCGCGTCGACGAGTGCCGCGAACACCGACTCCGACACCCCGCCGGCGCGGCGGGTCTCGTCGGCGACGAGCACCCGTCCGCTCGCCTCGGCGTGGTGCAGCAGGTCGGCGATCGGGAGCGGGTTGAGCCAGCGCAGGTCGACGACGCGGACCCGGATGTTCTGGGTGGCGAGCCGGTCGGCGGTGCGCAGGCTCATCGGTACCCCGTTGCCGAAGGTGACCAGGGTGAGGTCGGTGCCCTCGCCGTAGACGCGGGCGCGGCCGATCGGCACATGGTCGGAGGTCGGTGCGGCGAGCCAGGATTCGTCGCCCGGATGCAGATCCCTGGTGTGGTACAGGGCGATCGGTTCCACGAACAGGCACACGCGGCCGTCGACCCTGGCGGCGGACACACACGTGCGCAGCATGGCCGCCGCGTCGTCGGCGCGGGCGGGCACGGCCAGCACGACCCCGGGGATGTCCCGCAGGGCCGCCAGGGAGTCGTCGTTGTGGAAGTGACCGCCGAAGCCCTTCTGATACGCGAGTCCGGCGATCCGCACCACCATCGGATTGCGGTACTGCCCGTTGGAGAAGAACGACAGCGTCGCCGCCTCGCCGCGGATCTGATCGGCGGCATTGTGCACGTAGGCCAGGTACTGGATCTCCGGAATCGGCACGAAGCCGGCGAGCGCGGTGCCCAGCGCGGTACCGAGAATGCTCTGTTCGTCGAGCAGGGTGTCGAAGACCCGGCGCGCGCCGAACCGCTTGCGCAGCCCCTTGGTGACGCCGTAGACCCCGCCCTTGCGGCCGACGTCCTCGCCGAAGACCAGCACGTCGCGGTCGCGGGCGAGCAGGTCGCCCAGGGTGTGGTTGATCGCCTGGGCCACGGTCATCGGGGGCTGGTCGGTGGTATCGACGTGGTCGCGCAGGACATCGGCGCGGACCGCGTCCGGGGTGGCGGGCGCGAGCGGGGCGGTGACGGCGCCCGCCGAGCTCAGCCGGGGTTCGCGCACCACCTTCTCCGCCGTGTCGCGCACCGCGCCACCGATCCGGTCGTAGCGGGCGAGCAGGTCGGCGGTGTCGGCGATCCCCGCAGACAGCAGGTAGCGGGCGGTGCCGAGCAGCGGATCGCGGGCCAGATCGGCGGCGATCTCGGCCGGGCCGCGATAGGCGCCCTCGACATCGGAGCCCGCGTGCCCACCGAGCCGCACCGTGCGCACGTGCAGGAAGACCGGCACCCGCCAGGTCCGGGCGAGATGCACCGCGTCGTCGGCGGCGCCGAGGACATCGGGCAGGTCGCAGCCGTCGGTGGCGAGGTAGGTCAGGCCCGGCCGCGGCCCGTAGTCGCGTTCGATCCAATCCGGCGGCGTGGGCACGCTGATGCCGAGCCCGTTGTCCTCGCAGACGAACACGATCGGCATCGGCACGCCCTGGTGTGAGGCGTGCACCGCGGCGTTGATCGCCCCCGCCGCGGTCGAGTGGTTGGCCGAGGCGTCACCGAAACTGCACACCACCACCGCGTCGGCGGGCCACGGGCACGGAACCCCCTGGCGGGCGGCCCGATCCAGGGCGAAGGCCAGGCCGACCGCGCGGGGCAGGTGCGAGGCGATGGTCGAGGTCTGCGGGATGATCGCGGCCTGCTTGCTGCCGAACACCTTGTGCCTGCCGCCGGAGATGGGATCGGCGGCCGCCGCGACGACGCCGAGCAGCACGTCCCGGATCGGGTCGAGGCCGGTCACCCGACGGCATCGCTGCACGAAGAAGGCCCCGGACCGGTAGTGCAGCAGAGCCGGATCGTCGACCCGCAGGGCCGCCGCCACCGCCGCGTTTCCCTCGTGCCCCGAGGAACCGATGCTGTAGTACCCCTGCCGGGCCGCGCCGAGCCGCCGGGCGGTCAGATCGAGATGCCTGCTGGTCACCTGGGATTCGAAGATCTCCAGCCCGACGGCCGCGTCGATCGCGGGTGGCCCGTCGGTGCGCGGCGGGGCCGTCAGTTCGGTGAGCGCCGTCCGGAAGGCCGCGTCGAGATCGACCGCCCCGCTCATGGCCGCGCTCCGTCGGCCGCACCCACTCCTCGCAGATCGCGCATCGTCACCACTCCTCGCTCGAGTCGAGTCGACGTCCGTTCGCCGGCCTTGCCAGGACTCCGATGCTAGGCGCTCCGGCCGCCGAACTCGGCCGTTCCGGCCCGGACACTCGGTGGATGTCGCGATCGGCCCCGCGACCGCGATGCCTGCCCGGTCGGCGCGCGTGCCTGGGAGGCGGGCGCTACTCGGCCGGTGGTGTCTGCTCGCGGGGGACGACCCACAGCGCCTCCGCGAGGGCGCAGAGGTCGCCGTCGCGGGTGGCGAGGGCGACGCCCACCGTGTATTTGCGACCCTCGGCGTGGATCGGCCAGGCATGGGCGATGTACTCCGCGCCGGCCGGGACCGGACGGAAGCGGGTGGCGGTGAGCGCCGCGGTGACCGCGCCGCGGGCCATCTTCTGGAACGTCCAGGCGGCGATGCCGCCGGGGCAGTCGAGGGCGGACCAGACGATCTCCGGTGGGAGTTCGCCGGTGTCGTCGGCCAGGCTCAGATCGGGGGTCCAGGCGGCGGCGACCATCGGCCGGTCCGGCACCGGCCAGGGGAACAGGCGCAGGCCGTGGCCGGGGGAGCACTCGACGCCGCAGCCGAAGCAGTCGGTGACCGGGCGGTGCGGGCTGGCCAGGGCGGCGTCGGCCGCCCGCTTGGCGGCGGACCAGGACGGGCCGGGTGGTGCGGTGATGCCGAGGTCGGCGGGTACGGCGGTGGCGAGGACGGTGCCGTCCGCGTCGGTCAGGGTCGCGTGACCCGGTGCGCCCGCGGGCAGCGCGATCGGAGTCTCGATCGGGACCGCGCGGCGGAAATCGACGCGCACCGTGTCGGCGCCGGAGCGGCGCGCCAGCAGGCCTGCGACGTACCCGCCGAACGCCACCCGCGGATAGCCGTGCACATGGGCCGGAATCGTCACCGTCTCGGTCTGGATCATGCTGGTGGTCACCCTTTCGGCCGGTCGAACACCTCCGACGATATCGATGCGGCGCCGCAGGCCGACAGGGTGTCCACACGAAAGGGCCGGGTCCCGCCGGACCCGGCCCTTTCGATGACGCGATTACTCCTCGTCGAGGAGCAGGTCCGCGGCGGCGGCCTCGTCGACGACCCAGGTGGTCGATTCGATGCCGACCGCGCCGGCGGAGGGCACGTCGTCGGGGGCGGCCCCGTTGACGGCGGCGGTGACCGCGGCGGCCTTGCCGACGCCGCTGACCACGAGCATGACGTGGCGGGAACGGTGCACGGCGGGCAGCGTCAGCGACACCCGGGTGGGCGGCGGCTTCGGGCAATCATGAACCGCGACAACGTAATCCGTGGTCTCCCGGATCGCGGGGGAATGCGGGAACAGCGAGTTGATATGTCCCTCGGGCCCCATGCCGAGCACGGTCAGGTCGAACTCGCCGCGCTCGTCGAGTTCGGTGTGCACGATCTGCGCGTACGCGGCGGCCGCGGCCTCCGGAGAGCCGTAGGTGCCGTCGGACGGGGCGATCGGGAACACGTGCGCGGGGTTCAGCGGAACGAAGTCGAGCAGCGCCTGCCTGGCCTGCAGCTCGTTGCGGTCCGGGTCGCCGTCGGGCACGAAACGCTCGTCGCCCCAGTAGACGTAGAGGGTCGACCAGTCGATGTCGCCCGGGTCGCGCCGGACCCGCTCCAGCAGCCGGATGCCGTCGCTGCCGCCGGTGAGCACCACCGAGGCGGTACCGCGCTCGGTCTGCGCGGCGACGATCACCTCGACGAAGCGTGCGGCCGCGGCATCGGCGAGACCGTCGGGATCGTCGTGGACTTCGACGGTGTTGGCGGGGAATTCGGCGCCGAGTTCGTCGTGCACGTCGATGTGCTCACTCATAGGTCACCTTCTCGATTCCGGCGAGTGCCTCGGCGTAGATCTCGTCGGCGTCGAGCCGGCGCAGTTCCTCGGCGAGGCAGTCGCGAGTTTCCCGGCGCGCCAGCGCGATGCGCTGGTCGGGCTCGCCGGTGCGGGTCAGCGTTGCGGTTCTTCCCAGTTGCGGCCTGCTGATGGCGATCGAATCCGTGCGGCGGTGCAGCTCGACCTTCAACTCGCCCGTCCGGCGGACGACGGGACAGTTCAGCCGCGCGGCCAGCCAGCCCGCCAGCGTGTCCAGCGCGGGCTCACTGGCCAGGCCCGACACGGTCACCGAGGTGACCGGCTCGAACGGCGGCTCGTCCAGCGCGGCCGCCAGCAGTGCCCGCCAGTAGGTGATCCGGCTCCACGCGAGATCGGTGTCGCCCACCGCGTAGGAGTAGCGCCGCTTCTTGATCGCGGCCTGCGGATCGGGCGCGAAGGTGGCGTCGGTGATCCGGCGCTTGGCCAGCTTGCCCACGGAGTCCATGGACGGGAACTCCGGCGCGCCCCGCGGCCACCACGCCACCACGGGGGTGTCGGGCAGCAGGAACGGGGTGACGACGCTGCTCTCGTGATTCACCAGCGGACCCTGCAGCCGCAGCACGATCACCTCGGCCGCGCCCGCGTCCCCGCCGACCCGGATCTGGGCGTCGAGGCGAGTGTCGGCGTCGCGGTCACCGCGGGCCAGCACGATCACCCGGCAGGGGTGTTCGCGGCTGGCGTCGTTGGCGGCGTCGATCGCGTCCTCGGCCTCGGAGGAGTCCAGGGTGCAGACCACCAGGGTGAGCACCCGGCCCTGGGTGATGACGCCGTTGGTCTCGCGCAGCTGCACCATCTTCTTGGCCACGTCGACCGTGGTGGTGTCGGGCATGTCGACGATCACGGGCGCCGCCACTCCCGCCCGCTGCGCGCGAGCATCTCGTCGGCCGAGGCCGGACCCCAGGTGCCCGCCTCGTAGGGTTCGGGCTTGCCGTCGGCGGCCCAGTGCGCCAGCACCGGATCGAGGATGCGCCAGGACAATTCGACCTCCGCGTTCACCGGGAACAGTGAGGGCACGCCGAGCAGCACGTCCAGGATCAGCCGCTCGTAGGCCTCGGGCGAGGACTCGGTGAACGCCTCGCCGTAGCTGAAGTCCATGTTCACGTCGCGCACTTCCATGCCGGAGCCCGGCACCTTGGAACCGAACCGCAGGGTGATGCCCTCGTCCGGCTGCACCCGGATGACCAGCGCGTTCTGGCCGAGCTCCTCGGTCATCGTCTGGTCGAAGGGCAGGTGCGGCGCGCGCTTGAAGATGACCGCGATCTCGGTGACCCGGCGGCCGAGGCGCTTGCCGGTGCGCAGGTAGAACGGGACACCGGCCCAGCGGCGGTTCTCCACGTGCGCGGTGATCGCGGCGTAGGTCTCGGTGCGCGACTGCGGGTCGAAGCCCTCTTCCTCGTGCAGGCCGACCACGTGCTCGCTGCCCTGCCAGCCCTCGGTGTACTGACCGCGCGCGGTCGTCTCGTCCAGCGGCTCGACGAGTTTGGTGGCCGAGAGCGCCTTGATCTTCTCGGTGGTCAGCTGCTGGGGCTCGAAGGAGGTCGGTTCCTCCATGGCGGTGAGCGCCAGCAGCTGCAGCAGATGGTTCTGGATGACGTCGCGGGCGGCGCCGATGCCGTCGTAGTACCCGGCGCGCCCGCCGAGGCCGATGTCCTCGGCCATGGTGATCTGCACGCTGTCGACGTAGTTGGCGTTCCAGATCGGCTCGAACAGCTCGTTGGCGAAGCGCAGCGCCAGGATGTTCTGCACCGTCTCCTTGCCGAGATAGTGATCGATGCGGAAGACCTGCTCCTCCGGGAACACCCGGTTGACCAGCGCGTTGAGTTCCTTGGCGCTGGCCAGGTCGTGCCCGAAGGGCTTCTCGATCACCACCCGGCGCCACGGCAGGTAGCCGTCGGCGTCGGTACTCGTTGGCTGGGCGAGCTTGTGCTCGGAGAGCTGGTCGAGCACCACCGGGAACATGTTCGGCGGAATCGACAGGTAGAAGGCGTAGTTGCCGCCGGTGCCGCGGGTCGCGTCCAGGGTCCGCAGGGTGTCGGCGAGCGTCGCGAAGGCGGCGTCGTCGTCGAAACTGCCCTGGACGAACCGCACGCCCTCCGCCAGGTGGTCCCAGACCTCCTGGCGGAAGGGGGTGCGCGCGTGCTGTTTCACGGCGTCGAGGACGACGGCGGCGAAGTCCTCGTGGGCGTAGTCGCGCCGGGCGAAGCCGACCAGGGCGAACCCGGGCGGCAACAGGCCCTGGTTCGCGAGGTCGTAGATGGCCGGCATCAGCTTCTTGCGGGACAGATCTCCGGTGACACCGAAGATCACCATGCAGCAGGGTCCCGCGATGAAGGGAACCCGTTTATCTCGTTCGTCGCGCAGCGGGTTGTGCCACAGCCCCGCCGCCCGATCGCTCGATGCTGTGCCGGCCATCGGGTCAGTTGCCCCCCGCCGCCGCGGAGTTCAGTTCGCCGGTGGTGGCTTCCAGCAGTTCGTTCCACGCCTGTTCGAACTTGTCGACGCCCTCGCGCTCGAGCAGGTCGAACACGTCGTCGAGGTCGATGCCGACCGCGCTCAGGTCGGCGAAGACCTGCGCGGCCTCGACACCCAGCCCGCTGAGCGTGTCGCCGCGCACCTCGCCGTGATCGGCGAAGGCCTGCAACGTCTTCTCCGGCAACGTGTTCACGGTGTTCGGGCCGACGAGCTCGGTGACGTAGAGGGTATCCGGGTAGTCCGGGTTCTTCACGCCGGTCGAGGCCCACAGCGGCCGCTGGCGGTTGGCGCCCTGCGCGGCCAGGTGGTTGTAGGTGGAGGTGTGCGCGCCACCGTCGAACACGTCCTGGTACTCGGCGTAGGCGAGCCGGGCGTTCGCGACGCCGGCCTTGCCGCGCAGCGCGAGCGCCTCGGGGGTGCCGATCGCCTCCAGCCGCTTGTCGATCTCGGTGTCCACGCGGGAGACGAAGAACGAAGCGACGGAATGGATCTTGGCCAGGTCGTGGCCGCCGATCTTGGCGTTGCGCAGACCGTCGAGGTAGGCGCCCATCACCGCGCGGTAGCGCGGCACCGAGAAGATCAGCGTCACGTTGACGCTGATGCCCTCGCCGATCACCGAGGTGATGGCGGGCAGGCCCGCCTCGGTGGCCGGGATCTTGATGAACAGGTTCTTGCGGTCGACGATCTTCCACAGCTCGATGGCCTGGGCGACGGTCTTGTCCGCGTCGAAGGCGAAGCGCGGGTCGACCTCGATCGACACCCGGCCGTCGACGCCGTTGCTGGCCTCGAACACCGGGGCGAGCACGTCGCAGGCGGCGCGCACGTCGTCGGTGGTCATGGTGCGGATCGCGGCGTCGGCGTCGGCGCCCTGGGCGGCGAGTTCCTTCAGCTGACCGTCGTACTCGTGGCCCTGGCTCAGCGCCGCCTGGAAGATGCTCGGATTCGTGGTGACGCCGACGATGCTCCTGGTCGCGATCAGGTCGGCGAGATTGCCGGACTCGATCCGCTCACGGGACAGGTCGTCGAGCCACACCGAGACGCCCGCGGCCGAGAGCGCGGCGAGATTCTCGTTCTGTGCCATTGGTTTTACCCCTTCACCTTGTCGGTCGAACGCAGCGCGGCGGCGACGACGGCATCGGCGGTGATACCGAACTCGGAGTACAGCTTCTTGAAGTTGGCCGAGGCGCCGAAGTGCTCGATCCCGACGACCTCACCCGCGTCACCGACGAACCGGTGCCACGGCATCGCGATACCGGCCTCGACGGCCACCCGGGCGCGCACCGAAGGGGGCAGCACCTCGTCGCGGTAGCCCTGCTCCTGCGCGTCGAACCATTCCACGCACGGCATCGAGACCACGCGGGTCGGGATGCCCTGCTCCTCCAGCGTAGTGCGCGCGGCGACGGCGAGCTGGAGCTCGGAACCGGTGCCGATGAGGATGACCTGCGGAGTGCCGGTGGAGGCCTCGGCCAGGATGTAGCCACCCTTCTTGACACCCTCGTAGCTGGTGCCCTCGAGCGTCGGGATGTCCTGGCGGGTCAGCGCCAGCGCGGACGGGCCGTCCTGGTGCGGGGTGTCGTAGGTGTGGAAATGCGAGGTGTGCTCGTCGGAGTCGCGCTCGAGGATGGTGCGCCAGGCGTGCACGGTCTCGTTGGCGTCGCCGGGGCGGACCACATTGAGGCCGGGGATCGCGCGCAGCGCGGCCAGATGCTCGATCGGCTGGTGGGTCGGGCCGTCCTCGCCGAGACCGATGGAGTCGTGGGTCCAGACGTAGATGGCGGGCACCCGCATCAGCGCGGCCAGGCGCACGGCCGGACGCATGTAGTCGGAGAACACCAGGAAGGTGCCGCCGTACGGACGGGTCGGGCCGTGCAGCGCGATGCCGTTGAGGATCGAGCCCATCGCGTGCTCACGGATGCCGAAGTGCAGGGTGCGGCCGTAGGGCTGCGCCTTCCACATGCCGGTGGAGATCGACTCCGGGCCGAAGCTCGGCTGGTTGGGCATGGTGGTGTTGTTGGACTCGGCCAGGTCGGCCGAACCGCCCCACAGCTCCGGCAGCTCGTCGGCGACCGCGGCCAGGAACTTGCCCGACGCCTTGCGGGTGGCCATGCCCTTGGGATCGGTCTCGAAGGCGGGCAGCGCCTCGACCCAGCCCTTGGGCAGGGTGCGGGTCTGCAGGCGGTCGAACAGCGCCTTGTTCGACGGGTTGGCCTCGGCCCACGCGTCGAAACCCTGCTGCCACTTCGCCTTCGCCTCGGCACCGCGGCCGAGCGCCCCGCGGGTGTGCTCGATGACGGCCGGGTCGACGTCGAAGGACTTCTCCGGGTCGAAGCCCAGCGCCTTCTTCACCGCGGCGACCTCGTCGGCGCCCAGCGCCGCGCCGTGCACGCCGCCGGTGTTCATCTTGTTCGGCGCGGGGAAGCCGATGATGGTGCGCAGGATGATGATCGACGGCTTGGCGGTCTCGGCCTTGGCCGCCGCGATGGCCGCCTCGATCGCCACGACGTCCTCGCCGCCCTCGACGATCTGCACGTGCCAGCCGTAGGCCTCGTAGCGCTTGGCGACGTCCTCGGTGAAGGCGATGTCGGTGTCGTCCTCGATGGAGATCTCGTTGTCGTCGTAGATCACCACGAGGTTGCCCAGCTGCTGGGTGCCCGCGATCGAGGACGCCTCGGCGGTGACGCCCTCCTGCAGGTCGCCGTCGGAGGCGATGGTGTAGATGAAGTGGTCGAACGGGCTGGTGCCCGGCGCGGCCTCAGGATCGAACAGGCCGCGCTCGCGGCGGGCGGCCATCGCCATGCCGACCGCGGAGGCCAGACCCTGGCCCAGCGGGCCGGTGGTGATCTCGACGCCGTCGGTGTGCCGGAACTCGGGGTGGCCCGGGGTCAGCGAGCCCCACTGGCGCAGGTCCTCGAGGTCGGTCAGCTCCAGGCCGAAACCGGCCAGGTACAGCTGCACGTACAGGGTGAGGCTGGAATGCCCACAGGAGAGCACGAACCGGTCGCGGCCGACCCAGCGCGGCTCCGCCGGGTCGTGGCGCATGGTGCGCTGGAAGAGGGTGTAGGCGACCGGCGCGAGACTCATCGCGGTGCCGGGGTGCCCGTTGCCCGCCTTCTGCACGGCGTCGGCGGCGAGCACGCGGGCGGTATCGACGGCCTTGGTGTCGAGGTCCGTCCAGTCGCTGGGGTAGTTCCGCTGAGTGAGGGCGCGAATGTCGTCTGTGACTGACACGACCGTGGTTCTCCTGACCTAGGTTTCGTCGACGGCGATACATGGCAGCGGCGATGGGTGTCTGATGCGGATCGCACGCGGCCGGGGGTGCGTACCGATGTACATCCATACCCTAGTGGTGGTGCTCGGTGGGACCGGCGCGAACCCTGGTTGTGAGTCTAGTGCCGACCCGGGCGTCGTCTCCCGGTGTGGGCGGCATCGATCGGCGCGCCGGACGGTGGCGTGTCCGCGGTGCCGTTCACCTGCATGTCGATGCCGGTTCACCACCGCGTGCGGCCGGGCGAGGGCCGCGAGCGGTGCGGTGACCGCGCCCACGGTGGCAGGGGCCTGGCGCGGAGCGGCATCGGCGTGGGTCTACCATCGTCTGTAGTAGTGGCCGCGCCGCAGCCGCGCGCTGCTCGTTCCAATGCCGGATGCGAAGCACAGCGTGCGAGGAGAAACAGTGCGGATCGATCCCCAGCCGGGTAGTAGCGGTGCGCACAATTCCTCGACGGCGCTCGCCGATCGCCTCTCCGGCGACGGCTTGGTCTCCAAGGTACTGCGCAAGCCGCTCGCCTACATCGCGCTCACCAAGCCGCGCGTCATCGAGCTGTTGCTGGTCGCCACGATCCCGACCATGCTGCTCGCCGATCGCGGCACCGTCGACATCCGGCTGATCCTGGTCACCCTGTTCGGTGGCTGGATGGGCGCGGCCAGCGCCAACACCCTCAACTGTGTCGCCGACGCCGACATCGACAAGGTGATGAAGCGGACCGCGCGGCGCCCGCTGGCCCGCGACGCCGTGCCGACCAGGCACGCGCTGGTCTTCGGTGTCGCCCTCGGCGCGATCTCGTTCGCGTGGCTGTGGTGGCAGGCCAACCTGCTCAGCGGCGTGCTGGTCGTCGCGACGATCCTGTTCTACGTCTTCGTCTACACCAAGGGCCTCAAGCGCCGGACCTCGCAGAACGTGGTCTGGGGCGGCGCCGCGGGCTGCATGCCCGCCCTGGTCGGCTGGTCCGCGGTCACCGGCACCATCGGCTGGCCCGCGATCGTGCTGTTCGCCGTCATCTTCTTCTGGACGCCGCCGCACACCTGGGCGCTGGCCATGCGCTACAAGGAGGACTACCGCGCGGCGGGCGTGCCGATGCTGCCGGTGGTCGCGACCGAGCAGGTCGTCACCAAGCAGATCGTCATCTACACCTGGCTGACCGTGCTGGCCACGCTCGCCCTGGTCCCGGCGACCGGTGTCATCTACACCGCGGTCGCGCTGGTCGCGGGCGCCTGGTTCCTGCTGATGGCCCACCAGCTCTACGCCGGGGTGCGGCGCGGTGAGTCGGTGAAGCCGCTGCGGCTGTTCCTGCAGTCGAACAACTACCTGGCCGTGGTGTTCTGCGGGCTGGCCGTGGACTCGGTGCTCGGCTGGAACACGGTGGGCTCCTTCATCGGGCTGTAGACCCCGCGCGCGAACGGCGGCCGGGCAGACACTGCCCGGCCGCCGTCGTGTCCGGCATCGGTTCCGTTCACCAGCGGCGGGCCAGATGGCCGTCCGGGCGGATCAGGATCTGGGTGCCGGGGGTGGCCGCGTAGGCGGTGAAGGCGTGTCCGTCGGTGTCGACCAGGGTGGTGGCCGCGGGGTGGTGCGGGTCGTCGGCGCGGCGGATCTCGACCGTGTGGATCGTGGGATCGCCGACGGACGCGTCCTTCGCGGAGCGTCCGGACAGCGGGCGATCGGTGTCGGGTGTCGGCGACGGCGTCGGCGCGAAACGCAGCAGGGTGGCGTGCGGGCCGCGGAACAGGTCGAAGAGCCGGATACGACGACCGGCGGCGTCCACGAGCGGGGCATCCGGCGCGCGGTCGCCCGCGACGAGCGGACCTTGCTCGGCGGGGGAGCGGTAGGAGATGCCGAGCTGGCGGGTCTCGGGGCCGCGGCGCATCGCGTCCTCGTCGCCGTCGACGAGCTTGTCGAGGAGCGCGGTGCTCAGGCCGAGGACCTGGGCGGCGACGGTGCGGCGTTCCGGTTCGTAGGTGTCGAGCGGGACCGGGTCGCCCGCGAGGGCCGCGGCCAGCTTCCAACCGAGGTTGTAGGCGTCCTGGACACCGGTATTGAGGCCCTGGCCGCCGGTCGGCGGGTGGACGTGGGCGGCGTCGCCCGCGAGCAGCACCCGGCCGTCGCGGAACCGCGCGGCGAGGCGAATGTTGGGGCGCCACACCGTGACCCAGGACAGGTCCGTCAGCTCGAGCGCCAGCGCGGGCGCGTGCCGGTCGGCGAGTTCCTGGAGGGTGGCCAGGTCGGCGGCCTGGTCCTGCGCGAGCGGGGCGGCGAACTGGAAGCGGCGCCCGCCGGGCAGCGGTGACAGGGCGAATCCGGTCATCGGCTGGTCGGCCGCCGCGGCGAACCAGTAGCCGAACTCGTGGTCGAGGGCGTCGACGCGGACATCGCCGAGCAGCATCCTGATCGAATCGTCGGTGCTGCCCTCGAACGCGATACCCAGGCGCTTGCGGACCGTGCTCGCCCCGCCGTCGGCACCCACG
Source organism: Nocardia sp. NPDC050718 (assembly GCF_040654235.1). Taxonomy (NCBI): domain Bacteria; kingdom Bacillati; phylum Actinomycetota; class Actinomycetes; order Mycobacteriales; family Nocardiaceae; genus Nocardia; species Nocardia sp. NPDC050718. Next base: position 675,151 of record NZ_JBFAHQ010000002.1, read on the forward strand.
AGATAGCACGTGCGCACCGTCTCCCGGCGGCCGTCGCGTTCCAGGATCACCGTCACGCCGGTGGCGTCCTGCGTGAATTCGACCAGCGCCGTATCGAATTCGACCTGTCCGCCCAGCTCGGCCAGCCGGTCCCGCAGGATCGCCTCGGTGTCGGACTGGCCGAGCACCCACGCGTTCGGGTACGGCACATCGGGTGTCGGCGCGACCGGCTCGGCCATCCGCCGCTCACCGGCGAACTCGCCCCCGAAATAGGCGCGCATGACCGGGAGGTCGCGCCCGGCGGCCAGCACCGCGTCGAGGACGCCGAGATCGTCGAACACCTCGAGCGTGCGCGGCTGGATGCCGTCACCGCGCGAGCCCTGGAAGGCCGACGCCGCCCGGTCGACGACCCGGACGGCGACGCCGCGCCGCGCGAGATCGATGGCGAGGGTGAGCCCGGTCGGGCCCGCACCGGCGACGAGTACCTGGTCGGTCATGCGAACTGCCTCCTGCGACAAGAACTGAATCCACATTCAGTGAATATGAATTCAGTTTCAGCGTTGGTACGGTGCTTGTCAAGGAGGTGGCCTCGGATGGCAGGCAGGCGCGAGAAATCCGCGGAGACCGAGCAGGCGCTCAAGGACGCGGCCCGGCAGGTGTTCGCCGAACACGGCTACCTCAACGCGAAGATCACCGACATCACCGCCACCGCGGGCCGGGCGGCCGGGTCGTTCTACAACCACTTCGCGAGCAAAGAGGAACTGCTGCAGGCGCTGCTGGCCGATATCGCGGCGGCGGGCGACGAGCGCGCGGCCGATCCCGAGCACAACGGGGACTTCACCGATCCGGCGGCGATCCGCTATCACGTGCGCGGCTACTGGACCTTCGCGCGCGAGCACGCCGCGGTCCTGCGGGCGATCGAGCAGGCGGCACAGGTGAGCCCCGAATTCGCCCGCGTCATCGCGGGATTCGGGGCGGCGCAGCGTGCCGACATCGCCGACCATATCGCCGACTTCCCCGAGCGCGGGCTCCAGCTGCCGGGGACCGTGGACGCCAGTCTGGCGATGATGTTCGCGGCGGTCGACGGGATGCTGCGGATGGTGGCGGACGGCTCGGTGACGATCGGCGACGAGGAAGCGGTCGAGTCGATCACGCGCTTCGTCTACCGGGGACTCACCGGTCGCGACTACTGACCTCGCGCCCCGCCGGGGTGTGCGGGTCCCGGCGGATGCGGCAGTGGGCCACGGATCCGCCGGGAGCCCGAGGTGAGCCGGCGGCCCTAGGGGAGCAGGACGAGGGAGCCGGTGGTCTTGCGCGCGGCGAGATCCCGGTGGGCCTGGGCCGCGTCGGCGAGTGGGTAGGTCGCGCCGATCCGGAAGGTCAGCGTGCCCGCCGCGATGGCGTCGAAGACATCCGTCGCGCGCCACAGGAATTCGGTGCGGGTGCGGGTGTAGGCGCCCAGCGACGGGCGGGTCAGCCAGAGCGACCCGGCGGGGTTGAGGCGCTGCGGGTCGAACGGCGGGACCGCGCCGCTGGCGGCGCCGAACAGGGCGAGGGTGCCGCGCACGCGCAGCGCGGCCAGGCTCGCTTCGAACGTGCTCGCGCCGACACCGTCGTAGACCACCGCGACACCCTCGCCGTCGGTGAGCTCGCGGACCCGCGCGGCCAGGTCGTCGCCGTAGCGCAGGACCTCCGCCGCGCCCGCCTCGCGGGACAGCTTCTCCTTGTCGTCGGTGGAGACGGTGGTGATCACCCGCGCGCCCTTGGCGGCGGCCATCTGGGTGAGCAGCAGGCCGACGCCGCCCGCGCCCGCGTGGATCAGCACCGGGTCGCCCGGCTCGGGCCGGAACACCGATTCGATCAGGTAGTGCGCGGTCATGCCCTGGAGCAGGGCGGCGGCCGCCACGGTCGGGTCGACGGCGTCGGGCACCCGCACCGCCACCGCCGCGTCGACGGCGACCCTGTCGGCGTAGCTGCCCGGTGCCGCCGCCCAGGCGACCCGGTCGCCCACGGCGAACTCGGTCACCTCGGCGCCGACCGCCGCGACGACACCGGTGCCCTCGGAGCCCGGAATGTACGGAGTCGCCTGCGGGTACTGGCCGGTGCGGAAGTAGATATCGATGTAGTTGACGCCGACGCCCTGGGTGTCGACCAGCAGCTGACCGGGCCCGATCTGCGGATCGGCCACCTCGACGTACCGCAGGACCTCGGGACCACCGTGCTCGGAAACCTGAATGGCGCGCATGAGTCTCCTTTGTACACCCCGTGTTCGACGCCACTCGGGGGTGGACTCGCGACTACCGGCCGGTAAACTCTGGCCCATGAGTGCTACCACCGCCGCCCCCGTCGCCGTGAAGGTGCCTGCCGAGGTCGAGAAGTCCGTCGCCAAGTTCGTCGCCGAGCACGGCGGTACGGGCACGGCCGTGCTGCAGTACATCGGCGAGCAGGGTGTGCGCATCACGCTGGTCGGTGCCGACGGCATCCTCGGCGACCGCGTGGTGGCCGACCTGGCGACCGCGAAGGCCCTGGTCGAGCGGGTCGACGGGCTCACCGAGACCGACGAGTGGAACCGCGAGCTGGTCTCCGTCGTGACGCCGACCAAGGCGCACTGGAAGAAGATGGCGGGCTGGGTCGCCCACCAGACCAAGTTCCCGAAGGCGCGCAACTGGAAGCTCTTCGCCGGCGCCTGATCCCGGCCCGAACGCCCGACAGCCCGCGATCCTCGGATCGCGGGCTGTCGTCGTTTCGGGAACTCAGTGCGCGGCGGCCGACGACACCGGCGCGGGCACGCACACCTGCTCGCGGACCCGCAGCGAGGCCCACAGCGCGGCGGTGGCCGCCGTGCACGCGGCCGCGCCACCGACATGGATGGCGACCAGCGCGGCGGGGACGTCGGTGAAGTACTGGACGATGCCGACGAGCGACTGCGACAGCACCAGGCCGAGCAGCACGTACAGGCGGACGCGGATCGCGGGGGTGATGCCGACGGCGAACAGGCCGAAGGCCAGGCCGATCAGCAGCGCCAGATAGCCGACCAGCAGCTGCGAGTGCAGGTGCACCAGCGTGACGATCTCGACCTCGAGCCGGGCCACCGGCCGGTCGATGCTCTTGTCGCCCGCGTGCGGGCCGGCGGCGGTGACCAGCGTGCCCGCGATCAGCACCCCGGCCAGCGTGACGCCGCTGAGCGCGGTGAGCCAGCGCAGGGGAGCGGGTACCTGGACGGTGTCGATGCCGTCGTCGGGCTGGCCGATCTTGGCGTACAGCACGACCGCCAGCCACACCATCACCATCGAGGCCAGCAGGTGCACGGCCACCGTCCACCACAGCAGGCCGGTCCGCACGGTGATCCCGCCGATGATCGCCTGCACGACGGTGCCGCCGGGCATCAGCCACGCGTAGACGAGGACCTCGCGCCGACGCCGGGCGCGGACCACGGCGAGCACGATCAGCGCGGCGCACAGCGTCACCGCGAAGGTGAGCATCCGGTTGCCGAACTCGACGGTCTGATGCAGGACCGGCACCTCCGAGACACCCACCGGGGTGAAGCTGCCCGGGAAGCACTGCGGCCAGGTCGGGCAGCCGAGGCCCGACGCGGTGACGCGCACGACGGCGCCGGTCACCGAGATTCCGGCCTGGCTGAGGATCACCGCGAGCGCGATGAGCCGCTGCACCCGCAGCGAGGGGAGCGGCAGCCGGTCGACGAGGCCAACGAAGGCGCGATACAGCACGTCACGATGGTACTGGCCGCGAAATCCCGACCGATACCAGGGCTACTACAGTGCGTCGTTGATCACTCAGCTGAACCGGAACAGGCGGGTCGCGAGCCAGCCGCACAGCACGCCCCACACCGCCAGTACCGCGACTCCGAACCAGTCGACCGCGCCCGTCAGCGCCGATTCCAGGGCGAACGCCAGCGCGCCGGAGGGCACCAGCCGGACCAGCACGGTGAGGACATCGGGCAGTGAATCGCCGACGAGCACCAGGCTGGCGACGCCGAGCATGATGAACCAGAGGATATTGGCCAGTGCCAGCACGACCTCGGCCTTGAGCGTCCCGCCCAGCAGCAGGCCCATCGCCGCGAACGTCGCGGTACCGAGGGCGATCACCAGCGCACCGAGCGCGAGGCCGCCGATCCCGGGCCGCCAGCCCAGGGCGGCGCCGATCGCGCCGAGCAGGATCGCCTGCAGTACGACCACGATCAGCACGGCCGCGCACTTGCCCGCGATCACGCCCCAGCGGGGCAGCGGGGTCGCGCCGAGCCGCTTGAGCGCGCCGTAGCGGCGGTCGAAGCCGACGGCGATGGCCTGGCCGGTGAACGCGGTCGACATCACCGCGGTCATCATGACCATCGGCACCACCTTGTCCACCCGGTGCTCGCCGAGCTCGCCGAACGGCAGCAGGGTCAGACCGATCAGCAGGGTGATCGGGATGAACATGGTGAGCAGCAGCTGTTCGCCGTTGCGCAGCAGCAGCTTCAGTTCGAGGCCGGTCTGCGCGATCAGCATCGTCCGCCGGGTGGCGGGGCGCGGGTCGGGAGCGAAGGTGCCGGGCAGGAACCGGCTGGTGGTCTCGGTCATCCGCGCAGGTCCCGTCCGGTCAGTTCGAGGAAAACGTCCTCGAGGCGGCGCTGATCGATGCGGATGTCGGTGGCGAGCACGTCCATCCTGGCGCACCAGGCGGTGACCGTCGCCAGCACCTGCGGATTGATCTCACCCTCGACCAGGTAGGTGCCCGGTGTCGTCTCCCGTGGCGAGAAGCCTTCCGGCAGCGCCGATTTCAGCAGCGCGATATCGAGCTTCGGTGGGGCGCAGAAGCGCAGCTGGCCCGCGGCGCCGTGCGCGGTGACCTCGGCGGGCGTGCCCTGCGCGACGATCTCCCCGTGATCGATGATCACCAGCTGGTCGGCGAGCTGCTCGGCCTCGTCCATCATGTGCGTGGTCAGCACCACGCTCACGCCGTCGCGGCGCAGGGCGTCGATCAGCTCCCACACGATCAGCCGGGCCTGGGCGTCGAGCCCGGCGGTCGGCTCGTCGAGGAACACGATCTCCGGCCTGCCGACCAGCGCGCAGGCCAGCGCGAGCCGCTGCTGCTGGCCGCCGGACAGGCGGCGATACGGCGTCCGGCGGTTGTCCTGCAGACCGAGGGTGGACAGCAGCCAGTCGGGATCGATCGGGTCGGCCGAGTAGGCGGCGACCAGGTCGAGCATCTCACCGGCCCGCGCACCCGGATAGGCGCCGCCGCCCTGGAGCATCACGCCGATGCGGGGGCGCAGCTGCTCGGAGTCGGCGATCGGGTCGAGGCCGAGGACGCGGACCGTGCCCGCGTCGGGGCGCACGAAACCCTCGCACATCTCCACCGTGGTGGTCTTGCCCGCGCCGTTGGGGCCGAGCAACGCGAACACCTGGGCCTGCTCGACCTCGAACCGCAGGCCGTCGACCGCGGTCGTCTCGCCGTAGCGCTTGACCACGCCGTCGACGCCAACAGCGGGTCCGGAGCGACTTCTCACGATGTCACACGGTAAGCCGTGCCCTCCTGTGACGGAGCCGACACCCCCGGCTGAGCCCGCCAGGGCAGGGAGTGACGGGTGAGTGCGAAGAACAACGCGAAGCAGACCGCGGCGGCCAGTGCGGCGCCGATGATCTGGAAGACCTGGAACTCCGCCCCCCGTGGCATCACCAGCATCGAGACGACCGCGGAGAACGCGACGGCGGGCACGCGGAACACCGGCTGGGTGGCCCAGGCGGCCAGCGGCACGATCGCCCACAGCAGATACCAGGGCTGGACCACCGGGAACAGCAGCACGATCGCGCCGAGCGCGACGCCCAGGGCGCCGACCGGATGCAGCCGGCCGGTGCCGGTGGCGACCAGCATGCGCACGGTGATGTAGGCCGCGACCGCCGCCGCGATCGGGCGGGTGATCGACAGCAGCGCGGTCGTGTGGTCGCCGAGCCCGAGCAGGACGCCGCCGAACCCGGTGATGATGCCGATGACGGTCGGCAGCGACATCCAGCTGCGCACGGCGCTGGCGGTGTTGAGCGTGAAGATCCAGCCGAAGCCGAGACCGCTCACCGAACTCACGAACAGCGTTGTCACCCCGGCGATCACGCCGAGCAGCAACGCGGCCTTCACTACCGCCTTGAGGTCGCCGCCCCAGCGGCGGGCCAGCGCCATCCCGACGAAGCCGAGCGCGATGATCGAGGTGAACTTGATCGACGACGACAGGGTGATCACCACTGCGCCACCGATCAGCAGCCCGTAGGCGCGCGCGTCGAACGGCGCGAGACCGGTGCCGTTCAGCAGATCGGGGGTGCCGCCGTTGCCGTAGATCGCCCGCAGCATCAGCTCCACACCCGCGAGCATCAGGCCGAGCATCAGCGCGTCGTTGTGCACGCCGCCGACCAGGTGGAACAGCACCAGCGGGTTGGCCGCGCCGAGCCACAGCGCGCTCACCGGCGCGACACCGCAGCGCACCGACAGCCGCGGCAGCGCCCACACGATCAGCGCCACGCCCGCGAGCGCGAGCAACCGGTGCACCCACACCCCGGCGATGATGTTGTCCCCGGTCAGCTCCGCGATGCCGCGGCCGATCCAGAGGAACAGCGGGCCGTACGGCGCGGGGGTGTCGCGCCAGATGGTCGGCACGTTGTTGGTGAGGACGTTGTCGATGCCGAGCCCGGCGACCGGACCCTCCAGATACGGGTCGATGCCGCGCGCGGCGATCTCGCTCTGCGCCAGATAGGAATAGACGTCGTTGCTGAACATCGGCGGTGCCACGCTGAGCGGGATGATCCACAGCAGCAGCGTGCGGTCCAGCTGCGACCGGGTCAGCCGGTGCACCGGCGACCCGGCCAGCCCGCCGACCGCGAACCGGCCGAGCAGCAGCCACGCGCCGATCACCAGCACGGTGCCGAACATGCACATCGCCAGCGAACCGGTGTGCGCCCTGGCGAAGATGCCGAGGACCCGCATGCCCGAGACGGGGTTCTGGTGGACCGGCTGCGCGCCGATGCCCAGCGCCGCGATCGCCATCAGGACCGCGCCGGTCGCGCCCATCAGCCGGATGCGGTCCAGCTGCGCGCGCTCGCGCCGGTCGAGGCCGGGGACCTCGTTCTCGTCGCGGTGAAGCACCGCGACGGTGTGATCAGGGGTCGGCACGTCGAGCCCGAGAGCTCGCCTCCCGAACGCCAGTGTCTTGCGCGCCGCGCCCTCCAGTACCGCCACGGAGAGCGAGCCTAGTGCGGCGCGCCGCGACCGGTGGTGCTCCGGTCGGTGCCGCGTCGCCGACCAGCGCCGATCACGGCTAGCGCGGTTGCGGCGCCACGGCGGTGGGGGCCGACACCTGGGGCGGTGGGCCAGGGATGTCGGCGCGCACCATCAGCGTGGCCCCGACGATGACGGCCAGGCACGCCACCGCGACCGCGCCCAGCGACGCCCAGCCGATCCGGCGCGCGGCCTCGGGCGTGCGCGCCGACAGCCATTCCGGGACGAACAGGATGCCCAGCGCCGCGAGCGTGCCGGCGGCCAGCCCGCCGAGGTGGCCCCACAGCGAGATGCCGGGCAGCGAGAAGCTGATCAGCACGTTGACGCCGATGACGACCAGCATCGGTGTCGGGCTCTGCCGCAGCCGGATCAGCGTCACGGTGACCGCGCCGAACAGGCCGTACACCGCGCCGGAGGCGCCCGCGGTGGCGACGACGGTGTCGGACAGGGCCATCACCGCGGCGGAACCGCCGAGCAGCGAGATCAGGTACACGCACGCGAACCGCACCCGGCCGAGCACCCGCTCCAGATCCCGGCCGACGACGTAGAGCGCGAACATGTTGACCAGCAGGTGGATCGCGCCGTAGTGCAGGAAGCCCGAGCCGATCAGCCGCCACCACTCACCGTCGGCGACCAGCAGCGGGACCAGCACGAACTCCCGGAACAGCGCCGAGCCGCGGTAGTTGTCCATCGCGCTGCCCGCCTGGGCGGCCGTGACGAGATAGACCAGGACGTTGACCGCGATCAACGCGTAGGTCACGTACGGAACGGCGGCCGCGCCCGCGGTCGCGCCGCCGACGGTGCGCACCTGGCGCACCTCGCTCCGACCCTGGCGCACGCAGTCCACGCAGTGCTGGCCGACGGCGGCGGGCCGCAGGCACTCGGGGCAGGCGGGCCTGCCGCACCGGGTGCACGCGAGGCCGGTGGGGCGGTCGGGATGGCGGACACACGTCGGTGCGGGCGGGTTGGACACCTCGTCATCGTGCCACGGCCCGTGAACCGGGGCGGGCCGACCGCGCGGCGACGTCCGCCGGGGCCGCAACACCGGTGTTGCGTAATTCCGCGGGCCGGACGGCGGCCCCCGGTCGTGTGCGATGGGTCACCCCGGCGGCGGCCGCCGGCGCGGCCGCGGCGTCCGCACCTGGGGTTTTGCCGGGCGGTCGCGGTGCCAGGCGATCTTCGTCGCAGGTCAGGGCACCCTTTGTCAGGGGACCCTTATTAGATTTAGGGAAGTAATTCCGCCACACTGGTGTTGTGAAAACCGTGGGTTTGCGGACAGACGTGGACGGGACCGGTCGTAAGACGACCGGCGCCCGGTCGTCCGCCGGTCCAGCGGCGACCGCGCACGAAGGGCACACCAGGGCGGCGATCGTCCAGTTGCTGCTCGAGGACGGCCCGATCACCGCGACCGCGATCGGCACCGCGCTCGGGCTCGCGCCCGCGGGCGTGCGCAGGCATCTGGACGCGCTCATCGACGCCGGCCAAGCGCGGGCGAGCCGGTCGGCGCCGTGGCAGCAGAAGGGCCGCGGCCGCCCGGCCAAGCAGTACCAGCTGACGGCGGCGGGGCGGGGCAATCTCGGCCACGCCTACGACGATCTGGCCGGCGCGGCGATCCGCCAGCTCGGCGAGATCGGCGGCGAGGCGGCCATCGCCGAGTTCGCGCGCAAGCGGGTTCGAGTCATCGTCGACGGCATCGAGCCGGTCGCCGAGCACACGGCTCCCGTCATCGAGGCCAAGGTCGAGGAGATCGCGGAAGCGTTCGCCGACGCCGGTTTCGCCGCCACCACCCGCCAGGTCGGCGCCGGTGTGCAGATCTGCCAGCATCACTGCCCGGTGGCCCACGTGGCCGAGGAGTTCCCGCAGTTGTGCGACGCCGAACTGGACGCTTTCCGGGACCTGCTGGGGACCCACGTTCAGCGACTTGCGACCATCGCCAACGGCGATTGCGCCTGCACCACCCACGTACCGCTGGTCGCGCTCCCGAAAACAGCTTCCACCCCATCCGCCGCACAGCCCGCGGCGGGACGAACGAACGACTCCGGAAGGAGTGCCGAATGACGACGACCACCGACCAGGTGCAACCGCTGACCCAGGACGAGACCATCGCCTCGCTGGGCAACTACGGTTACGGCTGGGCCGATTCGGATGTGGCCGGTGCCAGTGCGCAACGCGGCCTGTCGGAGGCTGTCGTTCGCGACATCTCGGCCAAGAAGAGCGAGCCGGAGTGGATGCTCGACATCCGCCTCAAGGCGCTGCGCATCTTCGATCGCAAGCCCATGCCGAACTGGGGCTCCAACCTCGACGGCATCGACTTCGACAACATCAAGTACTTCGTGCGTTCGTCGGAGAAGCAGGCCGAGAGCTGGGAAGACCTGCCCGAGGACATCAAGAACACCTACGACAAGCTGGGCATCCCCGAGGCGGAGAAGCAGCGGCTGGTCTCCGGTGTCGCCGCGCAGTACGAGTCCGAGGTCGTCTACCACTCCATCCGCGAGGACCTGGAGAAGCAGGGCGTCATCTTCCTCGACACCGACACCGCGCTCAAGGAGCACCCGGAGATCTTCCAGGAGTACTTCGGCTCGGTGATCCCCGCCGGTGACAACAAGTTCTCCGCGCTCAACACCGCCGTGTGGTCGGGTGGCTCGTTCATCTACGTGCCGCCGGGCGTGCACGTCGACATCCCGCTGCAGGCCTACTTCCGGATCAACACCGAGAACATGGGCCAGTTCGAGCGGACGCTGATCATCGTCGACGAGGACGCCTACGTCCACTACGTCGAGGGCTGCACCGCCCCGATCTACAAGTCCGACTCGCTGCACTCCGCGGTCGTCGAGATCATCGTGAAGAAGGGCGGCCGCTGCCGCTACACGACCATCCAGAACTGGTCGAACAACGTCTACAACCTGGTCACCAAGCGGGCCAAGGCCGAGGCGGGCGCCACCATGGAGTGGGTCGACGGCAACATCGGCTCCAAGGTCACCATGAAGTACCCGGCGGTCTGGATGACCGGCGAGCACGCCCACGGCGAGGTGCTCTCGGTCGCGTTCGCCGGTGTCGGCCAGCACCAGGACACCGGTGCCAAGATGCTGCACCTGGCCCCGCACACCTCCTCGACCATCGTGTCGAAGTCGGTGGCGCGTGGCGGCGGTCGCGCGTCGTACCGCGGCCTGGTCCAGATCAACAAGGGCGCCCACGGTTCCAAGTCGACCGTGAAGTGTGACGCGCTGCTGGTCGACACGATCAGCCGCTCCGACACCTACCCCTACGTCGACATCCGCGAGGACGACGTGACCATGGGCCACGAGGCGACCGTCTCCAAGGTCTCCGAGGACCAGCTGTTCTACCTGATGAGCCGCGGTCTGACCGAGGACGAGGCGATGGCGATGGTGGTGCGCGGCTTCGTCGAGCCCATCGCCAAGGAACTGCCGATGGAATACGCGTTGGAACTGAACCGGCTCATCGAGCTGCAGATGGAAGGGGCCGTTGGCTGATGTCGTCGCTCGAGACGCCGACCCAGAATCCGGGCGCGGGCGCCGCGGTCAACAAGGGCGAGGTCTTCACCTCGTTCGACGTGGACCAGTTCGAGGTGCCGTCGGGCCGTGACGAGGCGTGGCGGTTCACCCCGCTGCGCCGGCTGCGCGGCCTGCACGACGGCACCGCGGTGCGCGACGGACAGGCCACGGTCGAGGTCACCCCGGTCGCCGGGGTCACGGTCGAGACCGTCGACCGCACCGACGCCCGCCTCGGCCAGGCCGGCACCCCCGCCGACCGTGTCGCCGCCCAGGCCTACTCGGGCTTCGAGTCGGCGACCGTCGTGTCGATCGGCGCGGAAACCGAAGTGGCCGAGCCGGTCACCGTGACCGTCACCGGTCCGGGCGAGGGCAAGACCGCCTACGGTCATCTGCAGATCCGCCTGGACAACTTCGCCGTCGCCACCGTGGTCCTGGACCAGCGGGGCAGCGGAACCTACGCCGAGAACGTCGAATTCGTGCTGGGTGACAGCGCCAAGCTGACCGTCGTCGCCGTCCAGGAATGGAACGAAGACGCCGTGCACGCCACCGCGCATCACCTGAAGCTGGGTCGCGACGCCACCGTGCGCCACTTCGCGGCCACCCTCGGCGGCGACCTGGTCCGGCTCACCGGCACCGTGCGCTACGCCGGTCCCGGCGGCGAGGCCGAGCTGTTCGGCCTGTACTTCGCCGACGCGGGTGAGCACTTCGAGCAGCGGCTGCTGGTCGATCACTCCGAGCCCAACTGCAAGTCCAACGTGCTGTACAAGGGTGCGCTGCAGGGTGATCCGGCCTCGGCCAAGGGCGATGCCCGCACCGTGTGGGTCGGCGACGTGCTGATCCGCGCGGCCGCCGAGGGCACCGACACCTACGAGGCCAACCGCAACCTCGTGCTCACCGACGGCGCGCGCGCCGACTCGGTGCCGAACCTGGAGATCGAGACCGGCGAGATCGCCGGTGCCGGACACGCCAGTGCCACCGGCCGTTTCGACGACGAGCAGCTGTTCTACCTGCGCGCTCGCGGCATTCCGGAGGACGTCGCCCGCCGCCTGGTGGTGCGCGGCTTCTTCCACGAGATCATCCAGAAGATCGCGGTCCCCGAGGTCCGGGAGCGGCTGGAGGCGGCCATCGAGGCCGAGCTCGCCACTGTCGGTATCTGACCCACTCTTACCTCCCACGAAGGAATTCGAATTCGATGACCACCTTGGAAATCAAGGACCTGCACGCCGAGATCACCACCCCCGAGGGTGAGTCCAAGAAGATCCTCAACGGCGTCAACCTGACCGTGCGCTCCGGCGAGACGCACGCCATCATGGGCCCCAACGGCTCGGGCAAGTCGACGCTGTCCTACGTGATCGCGGGTCACCCGAAGTACACCGTCACCCAGGGCACCATCACCCTCGACGGTGAGGACGTGCTGGAGATGTCGGTCGACGAGCGCGCTCGCGCCGGCCTGTTCCTGGCCATGCAGTACCCGGTCGAGGTCCCCGGTGTCTCGATGTCGAACTTCCTGCGCACCGCCGCCACCGCCGTGCGTGGCGAGGCCCCCAAGCTGCGCACCTGGGTCAAGGAGGTGAAGGAGTCGATGAAGGAGCTCGAGATCGACGCCGCCTTCGCCGACCGCAGCGTCAACGAGGGCTTCTCCGGTGGCGAGAAGAAGCGCCACGAGGTCCTGCAGCTGGGCCTGCTCAAGCCGAAGATCGCGATCCTCGACGAGACCGACTCCGGCCTCGACGTCGACGCGCTGCGCATCGTCTCCGAGGGCGTCAACCGCTACAAGGAGCGCGAGAACGGCGGCGTGCTGCTGATCACGCACTACACCCGCATCCTGCGCTACATCCAGCCCGACTTCGTGCACGTGTTCGTCAACGGCAAGATCGTCGCCGAGGGTGGCTCCGAGCTGGCCGAGGAACTCGACGCGAACGGCTACGTGCGCTTCACCTCCGCGACCGCTGGAGCCTGAGATGACCGCGACGGTGCCGGCCCTCGACGTGGCCCGGATCCGGGCCGACTTCCCGATCCTGAACCGTACGGTTCGGGACGGGAAACCGTTGGTGTACCTGGATTCCGGGGCGACCTCGCAGCGTCCGCTGCAGGTGCTGGACGCCGAGCGCGACTTCCTGCTCACCCGTAACTCGGCGGTGCACCGCGGCGCGCACCAGCTGGCGGAGGAGGCGACCGACTCCTACGAGGACGCCCGCGTCGCCATCGCCCGTTTCGTCGGCGCCGACGCCGGGGAGATCGTGTTCACCAAGAACGCGACCGAGTCGCTGAACCTGGTGGCCAACGCCTTCGGCGACGACCGGTTCCCCCACAGGGTGGGTCCCGGCGACGAGATCGTGATCACCGAGCTCGAGCACCACGCGAATCTCGTGCCGTGGCAGGAACTCGCGCGTCGCACCGGTGCCACGCTCAAGTGGTACGGCATCACCGACGACGGCCGGATCGACCTGGATTCGCTCGAACTGTCGCCCGCGACCAAGGTGCTCGCGTTCACCCACCAGTCCAATGTGACCGGCGCGGTCGCCCCGGTGGCTGAATTGGTGCGCCGGGCGAAGGAAGTCGGCGCGCTCGTCGTGCTCGACGCCTGCCAGTCGGTGCCGCACATGGCGGTGAACTTCCGTGAGCTCGGCGTGGACTTCGCCGCGTTCTCCGGCCACAAGATGCTCGGCCCGATGGGCGTGGGCGGACTGTACGGCCGGCGGTCGCTGCTCGAGGAGACCCCGCCGTACATCACCGGCGGGTCGATGATCGAGACCGTCACCATGGAGCAGACCACCTACGCGCCGCCGCCGCAGCGCTTCGAGGCGGGCACGCCGATGACCTCGCAGGTCGTCGGGCTGGCCGCCGCGGTCCGCTACCTGGAAGACCTCGGCATGGACGCGATCGCCGCCCACGAGCACGCGCTCACCGGCGCCGCGCTCGACGGCCTGCGCGGGATCGAGGGCGTGCGGATCATCGGGCCGACCGAGAACGTGGACCGCGGTGGCGCGGTGGCATTCGTGGTCGACGGCATCCATGCCCACGACGTGGGCCAGATCCTCGACGACCAGGGTGTCGCCATCCGGGTCGGGCACCACTGCGCCTGGCCGCTGCACCGCAAGTTCGGTGTCGCGGCGACGGCGCGCGCGTCGTTCGCCGTGTACAACACCCTCGACGAGGTGGACGCGCTGGTGCAGGCCGTGCGGAAGGCTCAGAGCTTCTTCGGAGTTGCATAAGTCATGCGCATGGAGCAGATGTACCAGGAAGTGATCCTGGACCACTACAAGCACCCGCACCACCGCGGGCTGCGGGAACCGTTCGGTGCCGAAGTGCACCACGTGAACCCGACCTGTGGTGACGAGGTGACCCTGCGCGTGCACATCGACGACGCGGGCGAGGTCGCCGACGTGTCCTACGACGGGCAGGGCTGCTCGATCAGCCAGGCCGCCACCTCGATCCTCACCGATCAGGTGATCGGGCTGCCGGTGCAGCAGGCGCTGAAGGTGGTCGAGTCCTACAGCGAGATGATCTCCAGCCGCGGCACCGTCGAGGGTGACGAGGACGTGATCGGCGACGGCATCGCCCTGGCCGGCGTCGCCAAGTACCCGGCGCGGGTGAAGTGCGCACTGCTGGGGTGGATGGCGTTCAAGGACGCCGTCGTGCGGATCGCCTCGGCCGAAGAAGTCAAGCCTGCCATGGGAAATGGGGAAGCGTGATGAGTGAGACACCGGCTGTCGAAGCCACCGAGGCCGCCGCTCCCGAGGTGGAGCTGACGCCCGAACAGGTCGAGCACCTCGAGAATCTCGAGGAGGCCATGCGCGACGTCGTCGACCCCGAGCTCGGCATCAATGTCGTCGACCTCGGCCTGGTCTACGGCATGTCCGTCGACGACGACAACATCGCCACCCTCGACATGACGCTGACCTCGGCGGCCTGTCCGCTGACCGACGTCATCGAGGACCAGTCCCGCAACGCCCTGGTGCGCAGCGGCCTGGTCGAGGACCTGAAGATCAACTGGGTCTGGATGCCCCCGTGGGGCCCGGACAAGATCACCGAGGACGGTCGCGAACAGCTGCGCGCCCTCGGCTTCACGGTCTAGAAATTGCGCGAAAAGGCTCGGATTCCATGGGAATCCGGGCCTTTTCGGTTCCCGTAGGCCCGCTGGATTCGCCGCCGGGCGCCGATATCCGGTTGCGGGTGCGGCCGCGACGAGGATTATGGAGGAATGGCCGAGTCGAGCAGGAGCAGTGCCGCCGAACGCGGTCGGTACGCGCTCGTCGGCGGTCTCGCCGCGGTCGTTCTCGCGCCGGTGGCGGCCGCGACGACGGCCGCCGTCTATCGATTTCCGGTGCCGCTCGTCGGCTATACCAGCGGAATAGGCGGCGCCCCGACGGCGGCGGTCGGCAGCATCTTCTATCTGGTGCTCGGCGGTGCGGTGGTGCTCGCGGTGGCCGGTGCGCTGGGTGGTCTGCTCACGACGTGGGGGAATCCGGCACCGACTCGGCGCAATTATCTGATCGCCGGCGCGGCTGGATTGTTCGTCGCGTTTCTGGGCGCCGTCGGGCTGGCGCTGCTGGAATTCCTCGTCGGGCCATGGTGATGTGTTCCTTTGTCGCGCTGTGATTTTCCTCCCTGCTATTGGATGTACGCCGTTGTTCGGCAATAATCCTGAGGTTCCGGACTTCCGGGACAGATTCCAGAGGAGAATTGTTCGATGAGTTTCTTGGGTAAGGCCGGTCTCGCCGTCGCGGCGCTCGGCCTTGCGGCCGGTTCGGTCCTCGGCGCCGGTGCGGCGAACGCGGAGAGCCTGCACGCCGCCATCTCGTTCAGCGACGCGGACTGGGCCTTCGCCTACAGCGTGAACAAGCCGACGGCCGAGGCCGCCGCCGACGAGGCGCTCGCCGCCTGCGACGCCGCCGACTGCCACATCTGGGCCGCCTGGGCCAACGGGTGCGGTGTTATCGTCGAGGGCGACGGGGGCGCGATCGGCATCGGCACGGGTGCCACCAGCCGTGAGGCGGAGACCGAGGCCTACGCCAGCCTGGGCGAGCTGGAGCCGAAGGCGCTGCTCGCGAACACGGGTTCGGCAGCGCTCAGCGGGGCGCACGTGGTCAAGACGATCTGCACGGCCAACGCCCGCTGATCACCGCACGCCGAAGGGCCCGGATCCGCACGGATCCGGGCCCTTCGGGGTCGGTGGGCCTAGGCGGGCTCCGGCGGGGTGAGCGAGGCGATCCAGGCGCCGATCATGTCGGCGGTGTGGTCGATGACGACCTCGCGATCGAGGCCGTCGTTCTCCATCTCGACCGAGCGCAGCGCGGTGGCGAAGCCGGCGTTGAGGACGACGAAGGCCATGGTGTCGATGTCGATGTTCTCGGTCGGGCCGAGCATCTGGATCAGGTACAGCTTCATGATCATCCGCAGCCGCGGCTCGAATTCCGGGATGCCGCTGCCGTAGAAGTGCAGATCGGCGACGAGGGCGCGCACCAGCGGTCCGTTGGCGATCAGGATCTCGACCGCGATCCGGATCACCTCGGCGACGGCGTCGCGCGGGGTCTTGTCGGCGGAGCCGGTGAGCAGGCGGCTGTAGCGGTCCTCGACCTGCAGGAACAGGCTGTCGGTGAGTTCCTTGACGATCTCGTCGCGGTCGGTGAAATACCGGTACAGGGTGCCGATGCTCATGCCCGCCTCGGCGGCGATCCGATTGGTCGAGGTGTTGCCGATTCCGCGGCTGCCGAAAAGATGAGCGGACACCGCGAGAATGCGGGCGCGGGTTTCCTTCGCCCGGTCCTGCTTGGGGCGTTTGCGCTGCTTGTCGGCGTGCGGTGGCATTCGGAGACCTCGGTCGAAAGAGGAGTAGAAGGTGAGCAGTTGCTCATCCTAGAGTCATGATCATGGAGAAACCGGAGTGTAGGCCATCACCGGGGCCGGGCACTACGGCAGCTGAACCACCGCCGGCCGCGCCGACGCGGTGTGGAAGGAGTCGACGATGATGACGATCCCCGTGGATGGAGCCCCGATGTGGCAGCCGCTGCGCGATGTCCGGACGCTGACGGGCACGCTGGTGAGCCACTTCGTCGACACCGTGGCCACCTGCCGGACGCTACCCGGCGACGCGATCTCCGGTGACGTCACGGCGGTCACCCGCCTGTGCCTGGAGATCGTCGGCGGGATGCTCGACGGCCGCGACGAGACCGAGCGGCTGAACCGGCTCTCGGTCGCCGCGGCGGGCTGGGCGCGCGAGGGCGTGCCGATCGACGCCATCCTGCACGCCTTCCACGAGGGTGTGCGGATCAGCTTCGATGCCGTCTTCGACGCGGTCGCCGACGACGACCGGGCGAGCCTGCTCGACGGCTTCCGCCGGGCGGTGGCGATCTCGGATCAGCTGTGCACCACCGTGACCCGCGCCTACATCCGGGAGCATCGCGACGTCGCGGGCGAGCATCACACGGCCGTGCACACGCTCACCTCGGCGCTGCTGGCCGGGCAGCCGACGGTCACCATGGCGCGCGAGTGCGGAATCGCCGTCGCCGAGGCGTATTCGGTGCTGGCGCTGTCGATCCGGCGTCGTCCCGAGGCCGCCGATCCGCGGGTGAACCGGGCGGTGGTGGCCCGGCGCGCGCTGCGCCGGGTGCAGGCCGCGCTCGCGCACCACGGCGGCGACCAGGTGCTGTCGCTGCTGTCGGTGGACGGTGGGACCCTGCTGATCCCGGCCGAGCTGATGGACTCCAGCGCCCTGGACGCCCTGATCGCGGCGCTGTCGCGCGCGGCCGATGTCGACGTGACCGGCGCGCTGGTCCCGGCGACCACCGCGGAGATCCCCTCGGCCGCCGAGCGCGCGCACGAACTGCTGGACATGGTCGAACGGCTCGACTGCGAGCCCGGCCTGTACCGCTTCGGCGATCTGGCCCTGGAGTACCAGCTCACCCGTCCCGGCCCCGGCCGCGCCCGCCTCGGCGAGCTGCTCGCACCGTTGGACAGCCACCCCGAGCTCTTCGAGACCCTGCGGGTGCACATCGCCAACAATATGAACCGCAGGCGCACGGCCCGCCTGCTGCACATCCACACCAACACCGTCGACTACCGCCTGCGCCGCATCGCGCAGCTCACCGGTCTGGATCCGGCGCAGGGCTCGGGGCTGTGGCAGCTGCGCTCGGCCATGATCGCCCGCAGCTTCCACTCCGGGCCGACCGTGGAAGCCCGCCTGGCCTGATCCGGAAACCGTTGGCGCGGTGCCCCCTCCCCGGTATATGGTTCAGTGGACCAAAACCTGGGAGGGGATATGACCGTCGAGACCGTCGAGCAGCTGTGTCACGCGATCGAGCAGGGCGCGGCACCGAAATACCTGGCGTTCTGGGGGCACACCCCGCGCGCCGACGGCGCTGTCGGCGCGAGCTGCCTGAGCCAGTGGTGGCCCGCGGAATTCGTCGTCGACGGCACCGCGTTCCGCAGCGCGGAGCACTACATGATGTGGCGCAAGGCGCTGCTGTTCGACGACGAGCGCACGGCGGCTCGCGTGCTCGACGCGACCCATCCGAGCGTGGCCAAGAAGCTGGGCAGGCAGATCCGCGCCTTCGACGACACCGTCTGGGAGCGTGCGCGATTCGAGATCGTCGTCGCGGGCAGCGTGGCCAAGTTCGGCCAGGACGACGCCCTGCGCGCCTACCTGCTCGGCACCGGCGCGCGGGTGCTCGTCGAAGCCAGCCCGGTGGACCGGATCTGGGGGATCGGCCTGGCCGCCGACGACGCGCGCGCCACCGACCCGGCGCGCTGGCGCGGCCTGAACCTGCTCGGTTTCGCCCTGATGCGCGCTCGCGAGGTGCTCGCCGCGGCGGGCTAGCCGCCGGCGATCCCCGGTTGTCGGTGGGGGTTGTTAGTCTGTGGCGGACGGACGGACCGGGAGGATTCGGGCGTCACGGTAGGCGAATTCGGTTGGCGTCGTGCTCATGCCGGCGCGCGGCGGAATTCGCGGAACCCGGCCGAGCGGGCAATTCGGGAAAGCTATTTCTCGATGGCCCGTGTGGCGGTTCATGATTGGTTCGGCTTCGACCGCGAAGCCGATTTTTCGATGGGGAGATTCACTGATGTCTGTTGTGGGCAAATATGCCCTGGGTGTGGCCGCCATGTCCGCGGTGGCCGCGTTCACCGTCGTGAACGCCGGCTCGGCCGCCGCGGCCGAGAGCGGCGTGGCGATCGCCGAGGCGCCCGGCTACACCGCCGTCTCGCGCGACGGTGGCTTCCAGGCCGCCGCCGGTGATCTCTACGGCGCGCTGGCGTTGTCGTCGAAGGAAGCCGTGGTCGCCTCGGCGGTCAACTACGGCAGCTGGGCGGCCGCGAGCCAGGCCGCGCTGGCCGAGTGCGGCGTCTGGGACTGCCAGATCGTCGTCGAGTTCCGCAATGCCTGCGGTGCCGTCGCGCAGGGCGCCGACTACCGCTTCGGCTGGTCCTGGGATCACTCCCTGGCCGCGGCCGAGCGCTCGGCGGTCGACGTGCTGGGAATCAGCGCGCCGCCGTTCCCCGACCCGGGTTCGGCCTCGCCGCGTGCGGCGAGCGTCATCCTGTCCGCCTGCACGGCGAACGTCTGACGAATCGAGGCAACGGGGTGCGGATCGAATCGATCCGCACCCCGTTCTCTTACCCACCGATATTCTCAGCGCCGCAATACCTTCCGGGCCAGCCAATTGCCGAAGAACTGCACACCCTGCACGCCGGCGATGATGATCAGCGTCGCCACGATCGTGACTTCCCAATCGAATTGCTGATAGCCGTAGACCAGCGCGAAATCGCCGAGTCCGCCGCCGCCGACCGTGCCCGCCATGGCGGAGATGTCCACGATCGAGATGACCACGAAGGTATAGCCGAGGATCAGCGGCCCGAGCGCTTCCGGAATCAGCAGCGTGAGAATGATCCGCAGCGGACCGGCCCCGACGGCGCGCGCTGCCTCGAGCACGCCCGGATCGACCGTCACCAGATTCTGTTCCACGATCCGGGCGATGCCGAACGACGCCGCGACGATCATCACGAACAGCGCCGCCTCGGTCCCGATCGTGGTGCCGACGACCTCGAGAGTGACCGGACCCAGCGCCGCCAGCAGGATGATGAACGGAATCGGGCGCACCACGTTCACCAGCACATTGAGCACCAGGTAGACCGGCGCGTTCGCCAGCAGCCCGCCCCGGCGGGTGGTGTAGAGCGCGGTGCCGAGCGCCAGCCCGATCACCCCGGCCACGACGAAGGTCACGCCGACCAGATAGACGGTGGTCCCGATCGCCTCGAACAGCGTGGGCTGCAGCTTCTCCCAGTTGGTCTCCATCAGCTCGCCTTCCGCTCCAGGTCGGCGACCACGCGGTCGAGCGCGTCGTCGGGGCCGTGCAGCGCCAGCGTGATGCTGCCGAACGTCTTGTCCTGCAACGTGCTCACCCCGCCGTAGACGATCTCGAAGCGCACGTCGGCGGCGGTCGCGGCGGCCAGCGCGGCGCCGATCCCGCTGTCGTCGTCGATGTCGACGGTGACCAGCCTGCCGCCGTGCAGGTCCCGCAGGCGCGCGAGTTCGGCCGCGTCGGGCCGGTTGTGCAGCACGGTGGCCACGAACGACCGGGTCGGCGCGGCCCGCGGCGCCGCGAAGACGTCGAAGGTGGGCGACAACTCGACGATCCGGCCCTCGGCCAGCACCGCCACCCGGTCGGCGACCGCGCGGATCACGTCCATCTCGTGGGTGATCACCACGATGGTCACCCCGAGCTCGGCGTTGATCTTCTTCAGCAGCCGCAGCACCTCGGCGGTGGTCTCCGGGTCCAGCGCCGAGGTCGCCTCGTCGGCGAGCAGCAGCGACGGCGAGGTCGCCAGTGCCCTGGCGATGCCGACGCGCTGCTTCTGCCCGCCGGAGAGCTGGTCGGGGTAGGCGCGCGCCTTCTCGGTGAGACCGACGAAGTCGAGCAGCTCGGCGACGCGCGCCTTGCGTTCGGCGCGCTTCCAGCCCGCCACCTTGAGCGGATATTCGATATTGCCCGCGGCCGTGCGCGAGCGGAACAGATTGAACTGCTGGAACACCATGCCGATATCGCGGCGCAGGGTGCGCACCGCCGACTCCGGCACCCCGGTGATCGGGGCGCCGGAGACGGTGATCGTGCCCGAGGTGGGCTTCTCCAGGGCATTGATCAGCCGGACCAGGGTCGACTTGCCCGCCCCGGAGTAGCCGATCACCCCGAAGATCTCGCCCGCCTCGATCCGCAGATCGATGTCGTCGAGCGCGACGTGCCGCTCGGCGCCGCTGCCGAAGACCTTGCTGACCGAACGGAATTCGACCGCGGCGTCGGGTGCGCTCACTTGTTCGCGCGGATGCCCTGCTGCACCCGGTCGAGGATCTGCTCGAGCTCGGGGCCCGGGCGGGTCACGGCGACCGCGGTGTTCTTGGTGACCTCCGCGTGTGCGGCGGCCACGGCCGGGTCCTTCCAGATCTCGACCAGTTTCAGGTAGGTCGGGTCGGTCTTGTCCTCGGCCCGCGTCACGATCACGTTGATGTACGGCTCGGCGGCCGGGTTCTTCGGATCGTCCTTGTAGAGCGCCGAATGCGGATCGATCCCGGCGCGGTCCAGGAAGGTGTTGTTGATCACCGAGCCGTCCACCGAGGCCAGCGACAGTGCCGTCTGCGCGGCGTCGACCGGGGTCACCGTCACCTTGGAGGCGCCCTTGTCGATGTCGGCGGGGGTCGGCTGCGCGGAGGTGCCGGTCAGCTTCAGCAGCCCGGCGGCCTGCAGCACGAACAGCGCGCGGGCCTGGTTGGTCGGATCGTTGGGGATCGCGATCTGACCGCCGGCCGGGATGTCGGCCAGCGCCTTGTGCTTCTTGGAGTACAGGCCCAGCGGCACGATGTAGGTCGCGCCGATCGGGGTCAGCGTGTCCGAACTCGCCACGTTGTACTGCCCGAGGAACTGCAGGTGCTGGAACAGGTTGACGTCGATCTGCTTCTGCGACAACGCGGCATTGGGCTGCTTGTAGTCGGAGAAGCTGGTGATCTTCAGGGTGATGCCCTGCTCCTTGGCCTTCTGCTCGAAGACGTCCCAGGCCTTGTCCCTGTCGGTGGTGCCGATGCGCACCACGGTGCCGGAGTCCGCGTCGTCCGAACCGCACGCCGTGAGGGTGAGGGCCGCGGTTGCTACCAGGACCGGGATCGCCAGTACCCGCCGGAATTTCACTTGATGCTCCCGAATTGCTCGCTGAGGATGAACCCGGTCATCCAAGCCGCCGTTCGTACGCCGAAACAACGGTTTGCGTTGCCTCGAGCGAAACCCTCGGCAACTCCTGGACGTGCGACTACTTTGCGGACGATGCGAGTTCTGCGCCGTCTGCGGCCGGGATACTCGAGACCGACGACCCGGCCGATCCGCAGGCGATGCCGCGTGAGCTGGAGGCGAGGTTCCGCGAGGAGGGATCGCCGCATACGAGAATCGGAGTTTCGTATGCTGCGAGCATGAGGACGTCGAAATCAGCGGGCGGACGCCCCCGCGAGAGCCGGGTCGACACCGCGATCGCGGCGGCGGTGACCGGGGTACTGGCGGAGTCCGGGTACGCGGCGCTCACCGTCGACGCGGTGGCGGCGCGGGCCGGGGTGAGCAAGGCGACGATCTACCGCCGCTTCGCCACCAAGCAGGAGATGACGTTCGCGGTCGTGTTGCACGACCTGGACGAGGCCCCGCCCGCCGACACCGGCACACTCGAGGGTGACCTGGGCGCGCTCATCGAGCGGATCGGCGAGCAACTAAGTCGCTCCGGCTCCGACGTGATGACGGGGCTGCTCGCCGATATCCGGGCTGACGCCACGCTGACCGAGCGCTTCACCACCACCTACCTGGCGGTGGAACGCTCCGTCATCGGCGAGCTGCTCGACCGCGCGATCGCCCGCGGCGACCTGACCCGGCGCCCCGATCCGGCGATCACCCAGGCGCTACTGCTCGGTCCGCTGTTCGCCTGGATCGTCGTGCTCGACGAAGATCCCGCGCGCGCACCCGAACTCGCGCGCATCGTCGCCCGGATGGTCAGCGACGCGCTCGCGGCGGGCGTGGTGCCCGCCGATCCGTCCTAGCGACGGCGCTCCGCTCAGCGGCGTGGGTGCTCCACCGACAAACGGCCGCGCCGGATGAGGTCGTGGCGGGTGGTGGCCGACATCGGCGGCAGCGGCTGCTCGCCGCCCGCCTCGTCGGGGTTCGGGCGCACGAGCAGGGTGACGGTCGCGGCGGGCACGAAGCCGGTGCTGGTCATCAGCGCGGCCGAGGCGCTGTTGCGGTCCTCGACATCGGTGACGATATGGCGGGCGCCGCGCGCGAACAGCGCCTCCGAGCACACGTTCACCAGCCGCCGCGCGATGCCGTGCCCCTGCATGTCGGGGGCGACCGCGATCCATTCCAGATACGCCCAGTCGTCGCGGTGCTCGAATTCCATCGAGCCGAGCACGAAGCCGACGACCCGATCGGAGTCGAGGGCGACCCAGCAGGCGTTGTCGGGGCTGTCCAGATGCTCGGCGACCGCCGTGAGCGACCACGAGGTGTAGGGCTTGGTGGTCGTGTCGAACACCTGGTGGCCGAGGTCGAGGACTTGCCGCAGATGTCCCAGCCCCATCGGCACGACAGCGATCGAGGAGTCCATGCGGGCCAGTCTGCCCTATGCGCCCTTGCGCGCCGCGGTCTTGCCGTCCGTGGATTTCTTCGCCGCGGCTTTGCGTGGCGCGGCTTTCTTGGCCGGCGCTTTCTTCGCCGCCTTCTTCGCGGGCGCTGGTGCCGCGTCGGCGTCGCGGCGACCGCTGGCCTCGAGGCTGCGCTGGAGCGCCGCGACCAGATCGACGACCTCGGCATCGGGTTGTTCGGCGGGTTCGGCCGAGGCGGCGGTCTCGACCTTGCCGGATCCGCTGGCGATCGCCTCGTCGAGCAGTTTCTGCAATTCGATCTGGTATTCGTCGGTGTATTCGGTGGGATCGAAATCGCCCGACATCGACTCGACCAGGGTTTCGGCCATCTTCAGTTCCTGCGGGCGCGGCGCGGGGGCGTCGTCGAGGGCGGGGAAGTCGACGGCGCGCACCTCGTCGGGCCACAGCAGGGTTTGCAGCACGAGCACGCCGTCGCGTACCCGCAGCGCCGCGAGCCTGGTCTTCTGCCGCAGCGTGAAGTGCACCAGCGCGGTCTTGTCGATGCGTTCGAGCGTGGCGGCCAGCAACTGATAGGCCTTGGGCGTGGCCGAATCCGGTTCGAGGTAGTAACTCTTGTCGAACAGCACCGGATCGATCTGCTCGGAGGGCACGAATTCCAGCACCGGGATCTCGTGTTTCTCCGCCGCTGGGAGTTTCGCGAAATCGGCGTCGGTGAGCACGACCTGGTCGCCGTCGGCGGAGACGTAGGCCTTGTCGATGTCGGAATACTGGACGGAATTGCCGCACACCTGGCAGACACGGTCGTATTTGATCCGGCCGCCGTCCTTGGCGTGGACCTGATGGAACCGAATATCGTGGTCCTCGGTCGCGGTGTAGACCTTGACCGGGACATTGACCAGCCCGAATGCGATCGAGCCCTTCCAGATCGATCTCATTTCCCCATGATGGCCGATAGATCGCGCGGGGGCGAGCCGACGCCGCCGAACCGGTGCCCGGCCGTGACGCGGCGGTGCTTGAAATAGCGGCGTCTGATCCAATCGACGGGTGCACGCCGAGGTGATCATCTGCGGACTCGGCCCCGCGGGCCGGGCGGTGGCCCATCGCGCCCTGGCCCACGGCCTGCCGGTGACGGCAATCGACCCGCACCCCGAGCGCGGCTGGACGCCGACCTACGCGGCCTGGGCCGACGAACTCCCGGACTGGCTGGACCCCGCCGTCGTCGCCGCGACCGTCGACCGGCCGACGGCCTGGGCGGTGGGGGAGCACCGGCTCGAGCGCGCGTACCAGGTGTTCGACACCGCGGCGTTGCAGCGCTCGCTGACCCTCGACGGCGCGCGGGTGATCGCCGACCGAGTCGTCGACCTGGACGCGCGCACCGTGCGCACGGCCGCAGGACGGACACTGACCGGCCGGGTGCTCGACGCGCGCGGCCTGGCCCGATCGCCGCGCCGGGCCGAACAGACCGCCTACGGGATGATCCTGCGCCGCGACACCCTCGCCCCCGATCAGCCGACGCTGTTCATGGACTGGCGCCGCGACAACGGCACCGGCCCCGACGATCCGCCGTCGTTCCTCTACGCGGTCCCGCTCGGCCCGGACACGATCCTGGTCGAGGAGACCTGCCTCGCGGGTAGACCCGCGCTCGATCCCGCGGTCCTGCGCGAGCGGCTGGAATATCGGCTGCGCGCCCGCGGCATCGCGTTCGCCGGGACGGAACCGGTCGAGCGGGTGCGTTTTCCGGTGCAGGGCGGTACCCCCGGCCGGGGGCGGATCGGGGCGGCGGGCGGGATGACCCACCCCGCCACCGGCTACAGCGTGGCGGCCGCGTTGCGCGCCGCGGACACCGTCGCGGTGGGCGGCACGCCCTGGACCGCACAGGCGCGGGCCGTCGCCGCCCTGCGCCGGGCCGGGCTGCGCGCGCTGCTCGCGCTCCCGCCCCGTGACCTGCCGATCTTCTTCGAGGCGTTCTTCGCGCTCCCCGCCCCGCTGCAGCGCGCGTACCTGTCCGGGAACGCCGATCTGCGCGGTACCGCGGCGGCGATGCGGGGGCTGTTCGCCGCGCTCCCACCGCGTCTGCGCCGCACGCTCGCGACCTCGGTGGCCGGAGTCGGCGGGCGAGCAACCGCCTAGCGTCCGCGGGGTCGGCCCGAGGCCCGGCGGCGCCGCCACGAAGTTGCTACCATCGCCGAGCGAACGCGCCGACCCGCCAACAGATTCGGGCCGACGAGGCGGACCGGCCGGGAGTTCCCCCAGCCCCGCGCGTCGACGTGCGTGCCGCCCAGTTGCGTGACTAGTTAGGGGAATATCGGTGTTCGAATTCACCAAGCGGCGCAGCCGCTGGGTGCTCGGCGTGTTCGCGGTGCTCGCGGTGGTGCTCGGCGCACTCGGCGCCACGCTGTTCGAGCGGGTGGAGGGCGGCGGATACACCGACCCGGACAGCGAATCCGGCCGGGCGCTGACGGTACTGCGCGACGAGTTCGGGCAGTCACCGCCGAACCTGCTGCTGCTCGTGGAGACCGAGTCCTCGGTGGAGGACCCCGAATCCACCGCGGCCGCCACGGCCCTGGTGGCCAACCTGCAGGAACGGCCCGGCGTCACCGACGTGGCCTCCTACTGGACCACCCACCAGCCCGCGCTGCGCAGCGTCGACGGCAAGCAGGGCCTCATCGTGGCCAGCGTGCTCGGCACCGAACGCGAGATCGACGACCGCGTCGCCACGATCGCCGACGAGCTCAGCGGCACCCACGGGACGCTGCAGGTCAGGGCTGGCGGCTTCGCCATGCTCATGCACGAGACCGTCGAACAGGGCAAGGCCGACATCGCCAAGGGTGAGGCGATTGCCTTCCCGCTCACGCTGATCGCGCTGCTGTTCGTCTTCGGCGGACTGGTCGCCGCGAGCCTGCCGCTGCTGGTCGCGTTCCTCACCGTGGTGACGACCATGGGCGCGCTGTGGGTGCTCACCCTGTTCACCCCGCTCTCGGTCAGCGCGACCAATGTGGCCACGCTGCTCGGTCTCGGTCTCGCCATCGACTACAGCCTGCTGATCGTCAACCGTTATCGCGACGAACTGTCCGAGGGCCGCACCCCGGCCGGTGCGGTGGCGACCACCCTGCGCACCGCGGGGCGCACCGTCGCGTTCTCGGCGCTGACCGTCGCCGTCGCGCTCGCGGGCCTGCTGTTCTTCCCGCTGCTCGCCATCCGGTCGATGGGGTACGCGGGCATCGTCGTCGCGGCGCTGGCCGCGACGGTCTCGCTGACCGTGCTGCCCGCCACCCTGCTGCTGCTCGGCACCCGCATCGACAAGGGCCAGATGGGCTGGTGGTTCCTGCGGGCGCCGCGCCCGGCCCCCGGTGAGGGCGCCTGGCACAAGCTGGCCACCGCGGTGATGCGCAGGCCGATCCCGATCGGCCTGGCCGTGACCGCGCTGCTGCTCATCCTGGGCGCGCCGTTCCTCGGCGTGCAGCTCGGCTTCCCCGACGAGCGGAGCCTGCCCGCGTCGATGCCGTCGCGCCAGGTCACCGAGATCGTGCAGGCCGACTTCGGCGAGAGCGATCAGAACCCCCTCGTCGCCGTGCTGCCCGAGAGCGCGTACAGCGCGGCCGGAGTGGACGCCATCGCCCGGCAGATGTCGGATCTGGCGCACGTGCGCCGGGTCGACACCGCGACCGGCAGCTACGCCCAGGGCGGTCTGCTCGCCGGTCCCACCGCGGCCAACGCCCGGTTCCGGGCGGATCGGGCCGTCTACCTGTCGATCGTGCCCACCACCACCGAGAGCGCGGCGCTGGCGGACCTGGTCGGGCAGGTGCGGGCCGTCGAGACCCCGAGCGAGCTGCTGGTCGGCGGCGTGCCCGCCGCCAATGTCGACTCCATCGGTGCCATCGAGGACGCGCTGCCCTGGGCGCTCGGCTTCGTGGTGATCGTGATGCTGATCGTGCTGTTCGCGCTCACCGGCAGCGTGGTGCTGCCGGTGCTCGCGGTGGTGCTGAGCGCGCTCAGCCTGACCGCGACCTTCGGCGCGCTGGTGTGGATCTTCCAGGACGGGCACCTGTCCGGGCTGCTCGGCTTCACCGTCACCGGCGATCTGGCCGCGACGGTGCCGGTGATGCTGTTCGCCGCGGCGTTCGGCCTGGCGATGGACTACCAGGTGTTCCTGCTCTCGCGCATCCGCGAGGAGTACGACCGGACCGGTAAGAACGACACCGCCGTCGCGCTCGGCCTGGAACGGGTCGGCCGCATCGTCTCCGCCGCCGCGGTCCTGATCTCGGTGGTGTTCCTCGGCTTCCTGGCCTCCGACATCACCTTCATGAAGGCCTTCGGCATCGGCCTGCCGCTGGCGGTCATCGTCGACGCCACCCTGGTGCGCGGGTTCCTGCTGCCCGCCGCGATGAAGGTGCTCGGCGACGCCAACTGGTACGCGCCGGAATTCCTGCGCCGCCTGCACGATCGGTGGGGCCTGGACGAGGGCGGCGCCGGCCGGTCGCTGAGTCACGATGTCCCCGTGCGTGATCCGCTGGGCGTCACCACCGGCAGGCCGGTGGCCGACGCCGAACCGCTGGTCAACGATCCGCTCGCGCGCGCCGAAGCGGCCCGCGCCGAGGAGGGCCTCGCCGCCGCCGGACGGGAGTCCACGGACTGACCCCGGCGACGTAGTTCCGCTGGGCGGCATCGGTATCCATGCGACACCGATGCCGCCCTGGGCGTGTGCGGGGGTGGTTCAGATACCGCCGGTGGCGAGCAGACCGCCGTCGACCCGGACGCAGTCGCCGGTGATCCAGGCGGCCTCGTCGGAGACCAGGAACGCGATCAGCCTCGCCACGTCCTCCGGGACGCCGAGGCGCTTGAGCGGGTAGACGCTCGCGGCGCGGTCCTCGTCGGCGGAGTACAGGGCGTCGGCGAACTTGGTCTTCACCACGCCCGGCGCCACCGCGTTGACGCGGATGTTCGGGCCCAGCTGCCAGGCCAGTTCCTCGGTGAGCCGGATCAGCGCCGACTTGGAGGCGCCGTAGGCGGAGATGACGCCCGAGGACCGGATCCCGGCCACGCTGGCCACATTGACGATCGCGCCGCCGTGCTCGGCCATCCACGCCCGGTAGGCCTGCTGGACGTAGCCGAGCGAGGCCACCACGTTGACGTCGAAGATCTTGCCGACCGCGCCCAGGTCGGCGTCCATCAGCGCGCCGTAGACCGGGTTGATGCCGGTGTTGTTGACCAGGATGTCCAGCGAACCGAACTCCGCGACCGCCCTGGCCACGGCCTCGGCGCGGGCATCGGCGTCGCCCGCGTTGCCGGCGAGCGCGCTCACCTGCCCCGTGTGCCCGAGCGCCCGCAGCTCGGTCGCCGCGGCCTCCAGCGGCTCGGGCTTGCGCGCGGTGATCAGCACGTTGGCCCCCCGGCGCAGGAGTTCGGCGGCGGTGGCGAGGCCGATGCCGCGGCTCGCTCCGGTGACGAGGGCGGTCCTGCCAAGTAGATCGGTAGTCATGCGACGAGAGTAACCACGCTCACACCCGGCGGCGCCGGTTCGGCCGCCGCGTCGGCGGACGGTAAAATGGGTGGTTCTTGCCGAGGCCGACGGTGCACGATGGGTCGGTTCGGCGTCACCATTCTGTGCGACACGAGGAGAAGCCCTGTGATCACGGCGACCGACCTGGAGGTCCGGGCCGGAGTCCGCACCCTGCTCGCGGCCCCCGGGCCGGCGCTGCGGGTGCAGTCCGGCGACCGGATCGGACTGGTCGGCCGCAACGGCGCCGGCAAGACCACCACCCTGCGCATCCTCGCGGGGGAGGGTGAGCCGTACGCGGGCAAGATCACGCGCTCCACCGAGATCGGCTACCTGCCGCAGGACCCCAAGGAAGGCGATCTCGACGTGATCGCCCGCGACCGGGTGCTCTCCGCGCGCGGCCTGGACACGCTGATCCGGGACATGGAGAAGCAGCAGGCGCTGATGGCCGAGGTCGTCGACGAGAAGGAACGCGAGAAGGCGATCCGCAAGTACGGCCGCCTCGAGGATCAGTTCTCCTCGCTCGGCGGGTACGTCGCCGAGAGCGAGGCCGCGCGCATCTGCAACAGCCTCGGCCTGCCCGACCGGGTCCTCGGCCAGCAGCTGCGCACCCTCTCCGGTGGTCAGCGCCGCCGGATCGAGCTGGCCCGCATCCTGTTCTCGGCCTCCGACGGTTCGGGTGGTCGCTCCGATCGCATCCTGCTGCTCGACGAGCCGACCAACCACCTCGACGCCGACTCCATCACCTGGCTGCGCGGGTTCCTGCAGAACCACGACGGTGGCCTCATCGTGATCAGCCACGATGTCGAACTGCTCGAGGCCGTGGTCAACAAGGTGTGGTTCCTCGACGCGGTGCGCGGCGAGCCCGACGTCTACAACATGGGCTGGAAGAAGTACCTCGACGCCCGCGCCACCGACGAACAGCGACGCGTCCGCGAGCGCGCCAACGCCGAGAAGAAGGCGAGCGCGCTGCGGCAGCAGGCCGCCAAGCTCGGCGCCAAGGCCACCAAAGCCGCTGCGGCACACCAGATGGTGCGCCGGGCCGAGCGGCTGATGGCCGAGCTCGACGACGTGCGCGTGGCCGACAAGGTCGCCCGCATCCGCTTCCCCGAGCCCGCGCCGTGCAGCAAGACACCGCTCATGGTGAACAACCTGACCAAGCTCTACGGGTCGCTGGAGATCTTCACCGGCGTCAACTTCGCCGTCGACAAGGGCAGCCGCGTCGTGGTGCTCGGCCTCAACGGCGCGGGTAAGACGACCATGCTCAAGCTGCTGGCCGGCGTCGAGACGCCGACCTCCGGCGGTGTCGAACAGGGCCGCGGCCTCAAGGTCGGCTACTTCGCCCAGGAGCACGACACCCTCGACGATCAGGCGACGGTGTGGGAGAACATCCGGCACGCGTCCCCGGACGCGGGCGAGCAGGAGCTGCGCAGTCTGCTCGGTGCCTTCATGTTCACCGGCCCGCAGCTCGAGCAGCCCGCGGGCACGCTGTCGGGCGGTGAGAAGACCCGGCTGGCGCTGGCCGGGCTGGTGTCCTCGGCGGCCAACGTGCTGCTGCTCGACGAGCCGACCAACAACCTCGACCCGATCTCGCGTGAGCAGGTGCTGGAGGCGCTGCGCACCTACGCGGGCGCCGTCGTCCTGGTGACCCACGACCCGGGCGCGGCCGAAGCGCTCAACCCCGAACGCGTCATCCTGCTGCCGGACGGCACCGAGGACCACTGGTCGAAGGAATACGCCGAGCTGATCGACCTCGCCTGAGCCGTCGGGGGGCGTGCGGCGGTCGCGCCGAGGCCGTGACGGCGGTGTGTCGCGCGTGAAACGCTGTGTCGGGAGGGAACTCGCGGCACTCGCGTGAGTTTCATCACTGTTTTCGTTGATCACCGACTCCGGAGTGTCTAGCCTGGAATCAGCTGCTCGGCGACTCGGAGGAAGCCATGAGCGACAGTGCGAGACAGGCCGCTAGGTCGGCCAAGGGCAAGACGACGATCGGCAAGGCCGCGCTGGGAAAGGGCACCCGGGTCACGGGCAAGTCCCGCGACCGGCTGCAGTCCCAGCTGAAGAAGCAGTACGAGGCGGGCGCGAGCATCCGCTCACTGGCCAGGGCCACCGGCCGCTCGTACGGCTTCATTCACAATGTGCTGGTCGAATCGCACGTCGAGTTGCGCGGCCGCGGCGGCGCCAACCGGCGCAAGAATCCGGCCGACTGAGGCGCGCTCACCACCCGGGGACGGCACCGTCCCCGCGCACCAGCAGGTTCGCCAGGCTGGCGAACAGCGGCAGGCCCGTCTTGATCTCGAGATAGGCGAACTGCCCCTGCGGATTGACCTCGAGGAAGTAGTACTCCCCGTCGGTGCCCAGTCGCAGGTCCACGACGCCGAAGCTCAGCCCGAGGGCGCCCATCAGGGTGGCCAGCGACTTGCTGACCGGGGCGGGCAGCCGGTCGCGGGCGAAGCCGACCGAGGTGTCGAGCCGGGAATCGACCCGGCCGACGCCGGCCTGCGAATCGATGCGCACCGACCACTCGATGCCGTCGACCCACACCACCCGCAGATCGCAGCTGGCCTCGACGTAGTCCTGGAACGTGGTCGGGGTCGACCGGATCGTGCCGAGCCTGCTCAGCTCCGGCCTGGTGATGATCCTGGTCTCGGAGAACTCGCCGCGCCCGGTGCCGGTGCGCTTGTACACCACTGGGCCGGAACGGGATTCGACGAAACTGCGGGCTTCGTCCGGGTCGTTGGTGATCAGGGTCTCCGGTATGGTGAACCCGGCGCGCTGCGCGGTCTCGAGCTGGACGATCTTGCGGCTGGCGGTGCGCTCGGCGGCCGGATCGTTGACCCAGTACGCCGGGATCGACCACAGCATGCCCTGCAGGAACCCGTCGCACTCGGCCTGGCGGAACTCGTCGTCGGCGGCGCGCACGCCGTGCGGCACCTGGCACGGATGCGGCCTGCGCCACCAGACCGCGCGCACGTCGTCGAGCCCGTGGACATGGGCGAGCGCGCGGTTGGTGCCTGCCTTGTCGAGCCGGAAACTGCCTGTCTCCCTGGGGAAGTCGCGCAGATCGAGCCGGATCGGGTCGAGCCCGTGGTGTTCTCGCAACGTGGCGGCCAGCGCATCGGCGTGCAGGTCGTCTGTTTCGGAGACGATGAGCACCGCGTCGGTCGCGCGTTCCATGACCGTGGGCCGTTCAGTCGAGGCTGTCGCAGTTGAGGCCGTCACGGAAGGTGAACGTGGCGCCGGTGACGCCGCCGCGCTCCGCGATCCGCAGCTTGGTCGCCCAGGTGCGAGTGGCCTGGGCCAGCAGATCGTCACCGAGTGCCTCGGACGGATCGGGCGCCAGCGTGATCGGGCGGTCGACCAGTTCCACCCGCATCCGGCGGGTGAAATCGGCGGTCGCGCCGGGCCGGATGTCGACCCGCACCTGCCGTTCCCCGGCGGCGGCGCGGTCCTCGGTAAGCCGTACGACATCACGCCGGTCGAAGGTCCACGTGCCACCGTCGACCCGGACCGAGATGTCGCGATCGGACTCGGCCACCAGCAATCCGCGCAAGGCGGGGCCCCGATCTCGGGACGACGCGGTAGCGGGGAGGTGGATGGCGTCGGTCATGGGCACTCACTCCGATCTTCTCGTCTGCTCGCGATTTGCCAGAACCCCCGAAGGTGCTACGGATCATAGCGCGCGAGCGCGTCGCGCCGAGCCGGTTCGCGAGATTTGCGGAGCCCCGGGCAAACCGCCGAGCGGCGCGTGATCGCCTAGCGGGGAGAGAATTTCGGGCAACTCAGCCGGGGATCGCCCCGTCGCATCGGCAATCGATCAGCAAACGATGGTGGAGACGGCGACGGCCCGCATCGCCGCGAGATTGCCGGCGATCCGGGCCGTGTCGGGACGTGTCAGAGGCCGAGGAGCTCCGGGCGCTCGGCCAGCCCGCGGAAGTGCTCGGCCGGGTTGGGGACCAGCTTGCGCGCGGTCAGATCCATCGCGCCCGCCACCACGGTGATCTCGGCGGACACCGTGCCGTCGAGTTTGATGATCTGGTGCTGGAAGCGGAAGACTTTGCCGCCGTCCCACTCGCAGGCGGCCGTCACGGTCACCTCGTCGCCGCCGCGCAGCTCGCGCCGGTACTTGATCGTCGACTCGAGCACGACCGCGCCGATCCCGGTGGCGAGGAACTTGTCCTGCGGGATGCCCGCCGCCCGCATCAGTTCCCAGCGGGCGTGCTCGCCGTACTGGTGGTAGACGGCGTGGTTGAGATGACCCTGGGTATCGAGCTCGTAGCCGCGGACGAGGACCGGTACGGAGAATGTCATACGGCGTATAACCGGCGGCTTCGCCACGATTGTTCCCGCCGCGCCTGCAATCTGTGACACAGACCGACAGGTTCGGTATGACGGTCAGCGGCGCTGCGCGGCGCGTTCGGCCCGCCAGGCGGGGGCGTCGACGAAGTGGTTGTCGAATTCGTCCTGGGCGGCGAGGAATTCGTCGTGCGTCGCCTCGCCGCGGATCAGGCGGTCGAGCAGGCGGAAGTACTCGAATCGCTGCACGCCGGGCATCAGGGCGATGAGGATGCGGGCGCCGCTGTCGGGAGTGGCGCCGAAGGCGTGCGGCATGTGCCGGGGAACCACCAGCGAGCCGCCGGCGCCGACGGTGAGGATGCGGTCTCCCGCGAGGACCTGGAGTTCGCCGTCGGCGACGTAGAACAGCTCGTCGGAGCGGGTGTGGAAGTGCGGTGCCGCGCCGTCGGCGCCCTGGGCCATGGTGACCTCCAGCGTGCTGACGGTGCCGTCGCTGGCGTCGGCGTCGGTGAGCAGGCGCATCCGCACGGCGTCGGTGCCGAGGGTCTCCGCGTCCTCGGGGAGGCAGAGGGCGATGTCGCGAGCGTTCGTCATGGCCATTCCATTCGCTGGTTGATAGTTCGCTGCCAAACTATATCGCAGCGAATAGAATCGTGTCCATGGATGATCCGGATGCCGTCGACGCCATCGCCGCCCAGTGGCGCCGCGAACGCCCCGACCTCGACCTGGCCGCGATGGCCGTCTTCGGACGGCTCGGCAGGCTGATGGTCGTGGCGACGGCCCGCATCGAGGCCGTGTTCACCGCGCACGGCCTGCAGCGTGGTGAGTTCGACGTGCTTGCGGCGCTGCGACGTTCGGGCGCGCCGTGCGAGCTCAACCCCTCGGTGCTCGCCGATACCCTGATGCTCTCGCGCGCCGGGATGACCGGGCGGATCGATCGGCTGGAAGCGGCCGGGCTGGTGCGCCGGATCGCCGATCGGGCCGACCGCAGGGCGGTGCGGGTCGCGCTCACCGAGGAGGGGCGCGCGCTCGTCGACGTGGTGGTCGCCGCGCACACCGAGAACGAGACACGCATGCTGTCGGTGCTCGACCCCGCCGATCGGGAATCGCTGGATCGCATCGCCCGCATCATGCTGAGAAGCCTCGGCGACTAGCCGATCCCGACCCGCGCAACGTCTCGCCTCGCACATCCCGCCGAGGGCAATCCGGGTGCAAGGGAAACGTCAAACCGGGGTGCGACATCTTGCCCGGTGTGGTGCGCGCCGGTTGTATGACTGGCATGACCGCGACTTCGGGTGCAGTGCTCCAGCGCTGCACGTGGTGTGGCGGTCATCTCGTGCCGTCCGCGCTGGAGCTCGTCGGCTTCGGCAGTGAGGACGAGCCCCCGAGTCCGGCGGCCTGACCGCCACCGCGCCGTCGGCGCGGTTCATCACCGAGCACCACCGATGCCATGTGGCAGTCGTCGGCTCCCCGCCGCGTGCTGCCGGTCCGGTTGGCTGTACCCGGTCCCCCTGCATCTTCATCCGAGTCACCGTGCGTGCTGCCGGTGGCCGAATTCCACTGTGCGCATGCGGCTTTCGTCCGCCCTGCGCCCCTTTTCCGATGGGAGAACAATGTCTGCATCCGTACCTGGTGACCGGCTGGTCCTGGTCACCGGTGCCGACGGCCGCCTCGGCTACTCGACCGCCCTGCGGTTCGCCGCCGAAGGCGCGTCGCTGATCCTGCACACCCACGATCGGCACAACGCCGAACGCACGCTCGACCGCTTGGTCGCCGACGGGATCGACCCGCGCTCCATCCGCATGGTGACCGCCGACTTCCGGCGGCTCGGGGAGGTCGACGAGCTCGCCACGCGGCTGTGCGCCGAGCTGCCCGCGCTCGATGTCCTGGTGAACGCCGCGTCCGTCCCCGGCGCGCCCGGCCGCACCCACACCGAGGACGGCTTCGAGCTGACCCTGCAGGTCAATTATCTGGCACCGCAACGTCTGACGATGGCGCTGGTCGACGCGCTCGCCGCCGCCCGCGGCCGGGTGGTCAGTGTGACGTCGCGGATGCACGTCGGCGGGAACATCGACTACTCCGACCTGGACCGCAAGCGTGGGATCTACGCTCCCACCGCGGTCTACGCGCAGTCCAAGCTGGCGCTGACCATGTTCACCCGCTCGCTCGCCGAGACCGGACCGGGTGGCCTCACCGCGGTGAGTGTGCACCCCGCCGAGTTCGAGATCGATATGCCCTACCTGCGTTCCCACGTCGATGCGCCGCTGGAGGAGGCCGCCGAGGTCATCGCGGCACTGGCCGATCCCGCGTTCCCGGTCCTCGACGGCGGCTATTACGTCGGTACCGAATCCGCCATACCCGCCGGGCTGGTCCGCAATTCGCGGGCTCGCACACGACTGGCCGCCTGGTCCAACGGACTGCTGGTGACCGCCTGATGTCCAAGCGCGCATCCAAGAAGCGGGCCCGCCGCAAGAAGAAGGCCAACCACGGCAAACGGCCGGGAGCCTGACCGAATACCCGGTGCCTGCCACTGCACAGTGCCACCGCCGCATCGTTCCCGGAAGAACGGTGCGGCGGTTCGGGTTTCGGCCTCAGTCGCGGCGGCGGACCGAGGCTTCGACGAGATCGAGGACGGCGGAGAGGTTGTCGTCGGTGTGGCCGGAGGCGATCCGGGCGATCAAGCCGTCCAGCACGAGGTCCAGGTAGCCGAGCAGGACGTCGGTGGGGACGTCGTCACGCAGCGCGCCCGCGGCCTTGCGGCGTTCCAGGCGGGCCAGGGTGGCCGCGGTGAGCTCGGCCGAGCGCTGGGTCCAGCCCGCGCGGAACTCGGGGTCGGTGCGGACCCGGCGGGCGATCTCGAGCCGGGTGCCCAGCCAGTTGAATTCCTCGGGGCGGGCGAGCATGTCGCGCATGACCTGCACGATGCCCTGGTTGGCCGCGACCTCGGCCATGCGCTCGGCGTCGTCCTTGGCCAGGGCGAAGAACAGCGCGTCCTTGTCGCGGAAGTGGTGAAAGATGGCGCCGCGCGAGAGGCCGATGGCCTCTTCCAGACGGCGCACCGTGGCGCCGTCGTAGCCGTATTCGGCGAAGCAGCGCCGTGCGCCGTCGAGGATCTGGCTGCGGCGGGCGGCGAGGTGGTCGTCGCTGACCTTGGGCATGAGTCCTCCAACGGGGAATACACGGACCCCCGCCCCGGAACTCCGAGACGGGGGCTGTCGCGAACAGGGCATCCGTGACCGGATGCCCGTGTGGTGCAGCATCATTCGATACTGCACCACCGGACACCGAGGTGTTAGCCGCGGATCATGTTGCGCAGGACGTACTGCAGGATGCCGCCGTTGCGGTAGTAGTCGGCCTCACCGGGGGTGTCGATGCGGACGACCGCGTCGAACGTGGTGACCTTGCCGTCTTCCGCGGTGGCGGTGACCTTGACGGTCTTCGGGGTGACACCCTCGTTGAGGGCGGTGATGCCCTCGATGTCGAAGGTCTCGGTGCCGGTCAGGCCCAGCGACGCGGCCGACTGGCCGGCCGGGAACTGCAGCGGCACAACGCCCATGCCGATGAGGTTGGAGCGGTGGATACGCTCGAACGACTCGGTGATGACGGCCTTCACGCCCAGCAGGCTGGTGCCCTTGGCGGCCCAGTCACGCGAGGAGCCCGAACCGTACTCCTTGCCACCGAGCACGACCAGCGGGATGCCGGCGGCCTGGTAGTTCTGCGAGGCGTCGTAGATGAACGCCTGCGGGCCGCCCTCGAGGGTGAAGTCGCGGGTGTAGCCACCCGAGACGTCGTCGAGCAGCTGGTTGCGCAGCCGGATGTTGGCGAAGGTGCCGCGGATCATCACCTCGTGGTTACCACGACGCGAGCCCAGCGAGTTGTAGTCCTTGCGGGCCACACCGTTGGCGTCGAGGTACTGCGCGGCGGGGGTGCCGGGCTTGATCGGGCCCGCCGGGGAGATGTGGTCGGTGGTGACCGAGTCGCCCAGCAGCGCCAGGACGCGGGCGCCCTTGATGTCGGTGACCGGGCTCGGCTCCATCGACATGCCGTCGAAGTACGGCGCCTTGCGGACGTAGGTCGACTTCTCGTCCCACGCGAAGGTGTCGCCCTCCGGGGTGGCCAGGCCCTGCCAGCGGGCGTCGCCGTCGAAGACGGTGGCGTAGGAGTTGCGGAACATGTCCTGGCTGATCGACGCCTTGATGGTGTCGTCGATCTCCTGGGCCGAGGGCCAGATGTCCTTCAGGAAGACGTCGTTGCCGTCGGTGTCCTGGCCGAGGGCGTCGGTCTCGAAGTCGAAGTCCATGGTGCCCGCGAGCGCGTACGCGATGACCAGCGGCGGGGAGGCCAGGTAGTTCATCTTCACGTCGGGGGAGATACGACCCTCGAAGTTGCGGTTACCCGACAGCACGGCGGTGACCGAGAGGTCGTTGTCGTTGATCGCGGCCGAGATCTCCTCGGGCAGCGGGCCGGTGTTACCGATGCAGGTGGTGCAGCCGTAGCCACCGACGAAGAAGCCCAGCTTCTCCAGGTAGGGCCACAGGCCGGCCTTCTCGTAGTAGTCGGAGACGACCTGCGAGCCCGGCGCCATGTTGGTCTTCACCCACGGCTTGGTCGACAGGCCCTTCTCCACCGCGTTGCGGGCGAGCAGGGCGGCGCCCAGCATGACCGACGGGTTGGAGGTGTTGGTGCAGGAGGTGATACCCGCGACCACGACGGCGCCGTGATCGAGGACGAAGTCACCGCGCTCCTCGGAGCGCACCTCGACCGGCTTGGACGGACGGCCGTTGGCACCCTTGGCGGCCGAGTGGGCCGGGGTGTAGGTGTCGTCGGCGGCGTTCGCGGACACGGCGACCGAATCCGACGCCGGGAAGGACTCCTCGCCGGCCTCGTCCAGCGCGGTGAGCTCGCCCTCGCCGACGTAGTTGACGATGTCGGAGCGGAAGGCGGCCTTGGAGTCGCTGAGCAGGATGCGGTCCTGCGGGCGCTTCGGACCGGCGATGGACGGCACGACGGTGCCCAGGTCCAGCTCCAGGTATTCCGAGTACGCGGGCTCGTTGTCGGCGTTGTGCCACATGCCCTGTTCCTTGGCGTACGCCTCGACGAGCGCGAGCTGCTCGTCGGTGCGGCCGGTCAGGCGCAGGTAGTTGATGGTCTCCTCGTCGATCGGGAAGATCGCCGCGGTGGAGCCGAACTCGGGGCTCATGTTGCCCAGGGTGGCGCGGTTGGCCAGCGGCACCTCGGACACACCGGCGCCGTAGAACTCGACGAACTTGCCGACGACGCCGTGCTTGCGCAGCATGTCGGTGACGGTGAGCACCACGTCGGTGGCGGTGACGCCCGGCTTGATCTCACCGGTCAGCTTGAAGCCGACGACGCGCGGGATCAGCATGGAGACCGGCTGGCCCAGCATCGCGGCCTCGGCCTCGATGCCACCCACGCCCCAGCCCAGCACGCCCAGGCCGTTGACCATGGT
Source organism: Nocardia sp. NPDC050718 (assembly GCF_040654235.1). Classification (NCBI taxonomy): domain Bacteria; kingdom Bacillati; phylum Actinomycetota; class Actinomycetes; order Mycobacteriales; family Nocardiaceae; genus Nocardia; species Nocardia sp. NPDC050718. The sequence continues at coordinate 713,784 of NZ_JBFAHQ010000002.1, forward strand.
GGTGTGCGAGTCGGTGCCCACACAGGTGTCGGGGTAGGCCTGGCCGTTGCGGACCATGACGGTGGGGGCCAGGTACTCGATGTTGACCTGGTGGACGATGCCCATGCCCGGGGGGACGACCTTGAAGTCGTCGAAGGCGCCCTGGCCCCAGCGCAGGAACTGGTAGCGCTCGCCGTTGCGCTCGTACTCGAGCTCGACGTTGCGCTCCAGCGCGTCGGCGCGACCGAAGACGTCCAGGATCACCGAGTGGTCGATGACCATGTCGGCGGGGGAGAGCGGGTTGACCTTGCTCGGGTCGCCGCCGAGGGTGGTGACGGCCTCACGCATGGTGGCGAGGTCGACGATGCAGGGCACGCCGGTGAAGTCCTGCATGATCACGCGCGCGGGGGTGAACTGGATCTCGACGCTCGGCTGCGCCGAGGGGTCCCAGTTCGCGATCGCGCGGATGTGATCGGCGGTGATGTTGGCGCCGTCCTCGGTGCGCAGCAGGTTCTCCGCCAGCACCTTCAGGGCGTAGGGCAGCTTCTCGGTGCCGGGAACAGCCGAGAGACGGAAGATCTCGTAGGAGTTGCTTCCGACCTCGAGCGTGCCCTTGGCGCCGAAGGTATCAATCTTCGTCACGTCAGCTCCACTCATGTGTGAGGGTGTGCCGCCGGCGGGGCTGTGCCGGCGACTCGCGTCTTCGGAGGGGGTTCCGGCGCCGTGAGATGCCGGTTTCCTCGCCGTACGAGCCTAACAGTACGCTTGTCCTATGAAATACGCGGGGGCGGTTGGGTGTGCCGTGCGACCATGTCCGCGCGCACCGTCGGCTACTGTGCCAGTCGAGCGAGTCGGGGAATGACGCGTTGACGCTCACCCTGCAGTGTTGGATGCCCGTCGCAACGTAGGCGGCCGAGGCTCGACAGACCGGATGGAAGATGACCGTCTTGCACACCTTTGCGCCGATGGCCGCGGAACTGCCGCCGAATACCGTGCTGAGCAGTGTCCGGTCCGATCTCGCCGACAATCATGTCGCCGCTCCCAAGGGCGTGAACCAGGAGAAACTGGCGGCGATCGTCGCCGAGGCGCGATCCGAGGGGATCCCGCTGAGCGTCGTCGTCGTTCCCGGTAACCCCGGCCACGACTCGAGCCTACGTGACCTGGCCACCGAGGTGGGTAAAAGCACGCAGGGCACCGTCGCGGTCTTCAGTGACGATTGGGTCGGCACCTACAGCGACGGCATCAGCCGGGTGCGGCTGGAGTGGGCCGAGGACGCCGCCAAGTACAAGGGCAACCATCCCGAGGAGGCCCTGCAGGCCTTCGTCGGACGGCTCGAGGAGCCCGAGGGGGTGTCCTGGGGGCTGATCACGGCCGTGCTGCTGGTGCTCACCGCGCTGGTGATCGCCGGCCTGTACCTCGTGAAGGTCCGTCGCGGTCCCGATGCCGACGCGCGGGATTCGGTCGCCTCGGCGCCCCGCGGCACGGGATCCCCCGAGTAACAGGTTTCCCTTTCGTCACATTTCCAGACCTCTGGTCTGTTTTTGGCGTGCAATCCTGTCGTCGATAAGGCTAACTCCGGGCTATCGGAAAATTACACCCCTGTCATCCTGTGGCTGATGTTTCCTTTGTGAACTATGTGTCGTACGGTTGCGGTGATCGCGATCGTGAAAGCAGTGGTACAGGGGGCATTGGTCGACTCCTGTGGTCGATGGGTGGGCTGATGCGCCGGTGGCGTAGGTCGAGTCGAGTCACTCGGAGGTGCCGTGCGCGGTGCGGGCAGGCAGGACGAACCAGGTCTATTACGGGTAGCGGCAGGATTGCTGATGGCGCTGGCCGTCCTCGCGAGTGCGGGACCGGTCGCGGCGGTGCCACCGCCGCCGCCGAATCCCTCCGACGGTGAGATCGCGGGCGCTGGCGCCCAGGTCGACGCGCGGGTCGGCGAGATCGGCGTGCTGATCAATAGAGTCGCCGCGGCCGATCAGCAGTTACGGGCCCTCGACGATGTGCTCGCCGCCAAGCGCGAGGCGGTCAACCAGGCGCTGGTCGACCTGCAGACCGCGCGCGACGCCGCCGACGCGGCCGCGGCCGCGGTCACCGATTCCCAGGCGCTGCTGGCCGACGCGGGCGCGAAAGTCGGTGTGGCCCGCCAGGATTTCGATCAGCTCGCGACCCAGGCCTACGTGCGGCCGGTGAACAGCTCGGTCGTCACCTATCTGGCCTCCTCGACACCCGACGCCGCGATGGACCGCGCGCAGGTGCTGAGCATGGTGTCGAAGAACCAGCGCCAGGTCCTCGACGAGCTGCGCCGCACCCAGATCGCGCAGGCCAACCAGAACGCCGCCGCCCGGCAGGCCAAGGCCGACGCCGACAGCGCCGCCGATGCCGCCGAACAGCAGAAGAACGTCGCCCAGAACGCGGTGGCCGTCGCCAAATCCGAATACGACAGCCAGACCGTCACCCGCGACAACCTGCAGCGCGATCGCGCCGCCGCGCAGTCCGCGCTCGACGTCGCCCGGCAGACCGTCGCGGGCCTGCAGAGCCAGCGCGAGGTATTCCTGGCCTGGGACGACCAGCGCAAGGCCGAGGTGACCGCGCTGCTCGCCGCCGCCAACGCCGCCGCCCAGCGCGCGGCCGCCGACCAGGCGGCCCGCGACCGCGCCGCCAAACTCGGCGAGGGCCAGCGCCCGCACACCGAGCTCGAGTCCACCCCGGCCTCGCCGCGCAAGACCCAACCCAAACCGACGAAACCGCAGGTCACCGGATCGGCCGCGATCGAGACGGTGATCGACCGGGCGATGTCGCAACTCGGCGTCACCTACGCCTGGGGCGGCGGGGACGAGGACGGACCCACCCTCGGCATCCGCGACGGCGGCACCGCCGACGCGCACGGCGACTACAACAAGGTCGGCTTCGACTGCTCGGGCCTGATGCTCTACGCCTTCGCCGGTATCGGCGTCTCCCTGCCGCACTACAGCGGTTATCAGTACAACGCCGGCACCCGCGTCGACGTCGAGGACCGCGAACGCGGTGACATGCTGTTCTGGGGACCGGGCGGTAGCGCGCACGTCGCGCTCTACCTCGGCAACGGGAAGATGATCGAGGCTCCCGAATCCGGTGATGTCGTGAAGATTTCGCCGGTCCGCGAGGACGGCATCATGCCGTACGCGGTCCGCATCGTCACCGAATGAGCAGGTATCGTCGCTGGTAGTGGCCGGTGAGGCCGCCCGGGCTCGCGATCGGCCGACGCGCGTGAGCCCCGTCACCGTCATGACGAATTCCGGTCTACTCCCGGCCGGTTGCGGCATACCGGGCGATTACCTGGAATAGTTGGGGCGGCACGCACAGGACCAAAGCGAAAGCGGGGATGTTGGTGACTTCGACGGAAGGTGTGAGCGGGCCGAAGCTGGCGAAGGACGCCGGTACGGCAACGCCGAGCACCCTGGAGCGTGACGTCCAGACTCTCGAGAAGGCGATCTACGAGGTCAAGCGGGTCATCGTCGGCCAGGATCGCCTGGTCGAGCGGCTGCTCGTCGGCGTGCTGTCGCGCGGCCACGTGCTGCTCGAGGGTGTGCCCGGTGTCGCGAAGACGCTCGCCGTGGAAACCTTCGCCAAGGTCGTCGGCGGCTCGTTCTCGCGCGTGCAGTTCACGCCCGACCTGGTGCCCACCGACCTCATCGGTACCCGCATCTACCGTCAGGGCCGCGAAGAGTTCGACACCGAGCTCGGCCCGGTCGTCGCGAACTTCGTCCTCGCCGACGAGATCAACCGCGCCCCGGCCAAGGTGCAGTCCGCGCTGCTCGAGGTGATGGCCGAGCGCAAGCTGTCGATCGGCGGCAAGACTTACCCGATGCCCGATCCGTTCCTGGTCATGGCGACCCAGAACCCGATCGAGAGCGAGGGCGTGTACCCGCTGCCCGAGGCCCAGCGCGACCGCTTCCTGTTCAAGGTCGTCGTCGACTACCCCTCGGTCGAGGAAGAGCGCGAGATCATCTACCGGATGGGCGTGACCCCGCCGGAGCCCAAGCAGGTCCTCGCGCCCGAGGACATCATCCGGCTGCAGAAGCTGGCCGCCAACGTCTTCGTGCACCACGCGCTGGTCGACTACGTGGTCCGGGTGATCACGGCGACCCGCACCCCCGCCGAGTTCGGCATGCCCGATGTCGCCAGCTGGATCTCCTACGGCGCCTCGCCGCGTGCCAGCCTCGGCATCATCGCCGCCGCGCGCGCCGTCGCCCTGATCCGCGGCCGGGACTATGTCGTTCCGCAGGATGTCGTCGAGGTGATCCCGGACGTGCTGCGGCACCGTCTGGTGCTGTCCTACGACGCGCTCGCCGACGAGGTCACCCCCGAAGACGTGATCAAGCGCGTGCTGCAGACCGTCGGCCTGCCGCAGGTCGCGCCCCAGGCGGTCGGTGGCCAGGCCGCGCCGCAGCAGCCCGCGGTGCCCCAGCCGCCCGCCCAGCAACAGCCCGTGCCGCAGCCGGTGAACGGGCAGCAGTCCCAGCCCGCCGGCCACGTCGCGCCCCAGTGAGTGCGCCGGAACCCGTTGTCCGCGTGCCCATGTCGTCCCACGCGCCGCCGTCGTTCCGGGCCGGTGAACTGACCGACCCGAAGCTGTCCGCCGCGCTCAAGACACTCGAACTGACGGTGCGGCGCCGCCTCGACGGTGTCCTGCACGGCGACCACCAGGGCCTCATCCCCGGTCCTGGCTCGGAGCCGGGCGAGGCGCGCCTGTACCAGCCGGGTGACGATGTGCGGCAGATGGATTGGTCGGTCACCGCCCGCACCACCCATCCGCACGTGCGGCAGATGATCGCCGACCGCGAGCTCGAGACCTGGCTCGTCGTCGACCTGTCGTCGAGCCTGGACTTCGGCACCGGCCGGGTGCAGAAGCGCGATCTCGCGATCGCGGCCGCCGCGGCGATCACGCATCTCACCTCCGGCGGCGGCAATCGCATCGGCGCCGTCGTCGCCACGGGCCAGGACCTGGTGCGCATCCCCGCGCGCAGCGGTCGCCTACACGCCCAGACCATGCTGCGCGGCATCGCGACCACCCCGCACGCCCGCGACGGTGTGCGCGGTGACCTCAAGGCGGGCATCGAGTCGCTGCGCCGTCCGCAACGCAAACGCGGTCTGGCCGTGGTGATCAGCGACTTCCTCGGCGACGTCGACTGGCAGCGCTCGCTGCGCGCGATCTCGGCGCGCCACGACCTGCTCGCGGTCGAGGTGCTCGACCCCCTCGATGTCGCGCTGCCCGACGGCGGTGACGTGGTGCTGCACGATCCGGAATCGGGTCGCACCCGCGAGTTCAGCGTCACCCCCACGCTGCGGGCCGATTTCGCGGCCGCCGCGCAGGCCCAGCGCGCGCAGGTGCAGCAGGCGCTGCGCAGCTGCGGCGCGCCGGTGCTGTCGCTGCAGACCGATCGGGACTGGATCGCCGACGTGGTCCGGTTCGTGTCCACCCGGCGCCACAGCCTCGGCGCCCCGAGCGGGCGGGTGCCTCGCCAGTGAGTATTTCGCATTTCACGGCCGTCGTCTGGCTCGGTTTCCTGGTCGTCGTCGCCCTGCTGGTGCTCGGCTATGTGCTGGTCCAGCGGGCCCGGCACAAGCGGATGCTGCAGTTCGGCAACATGTCCGTGCTCGAGCGGGTCGCCCCGTCGCGACCCAGCCCGATGCGGCACGTGCCGATCGCGCTGATCCTCGCCGGCCTGGTGCTGCTGACCGTCGCCGCCGCCGGACCCACCGCCGTGCAGAAGGTGCCGCGCAACCGCGCGACCGTCGTGCTGGTGATGGACGTGTCGCTGTCGATGGAGGCGACCGACGTGGAGCCGAACCGGCTGCAGGTCGCGCAGAAGGCCGGTAAGGAATTCGTCGACGGCCTGACCCCGGGCATCAACCTCGGTTTCGTCACCTTCGCCGGTACCGCGTCGGTGATGGTGTCGCCGACGACCAACCGCGAGGCCGTCAAGCATTCGATCGACAACATCAAGCTGGCCGAGCGCACCGCCACCGGCGAGGGCATCCTGACCGCCCTGCAGTCGATCGACACCCTGGCCGCCGTGCTCGGCGGCGCCGAGACCCCGCCGCCCGCCCGCATCGTGCTGATGTCGGACGGCAAGCAGACCGTGCCCGACGACAAGGACGTCGACAACCCGCGGCACGGCTTCACCGCGGCCCGGCTGGCCAAGAACAAGAACATCCCGGTCTCCACGATCTCCTTCGGCACCGAATGGGGCACCGTCGAGATCCCGGATTCCGACGGCAAGGGCTCGCAGCGGGTGAAGGTGCCCGTGGACAACGCCTCGCTCCAGGAGATCGCCAAGCTGTCCGGCGGCGAGTTCTACACCGCCTCCTCGCTGGCCGAACTGCGCGCCGTCTACGACACCCTCGAGGAACAGATCGGCTACGAGACCACCCGTGGCGACGCGAGCAGGCCGTGGCTGCTGCTCGGTATGTTGTTCGTCGCCGCCGGCGTCGTGGTCAGTTTGCTCTATCGTCAACGCCTGCCCTAGCACGCCTCGCCCCGCGTTGTGAGCCGTCGCAGTGCCGCGACCCTGACGCGGGGCACACGAACCGGAACAGATAGGTTGGACCCTATGTCGAACGTCACATCCCGCTCGGTCCTGGTGACCGGTGGTAACCGCGGAATCGGTCTCGCGGTCGCCCAGCGCCTGCTCGCCGACGGCCACAAGGTCGCCGTCACGCACCGCGGATCGGGGGTGCCGGAGGGTCTGTTCGGAGTGAAGTGCGATGTCACCGACAGCGAGTCGGTCGACCGGGCGTTCACCGAGGTCGAGGAGCACCAGGGTCCGGTCGAGGTGCTGGTGGCCAACGCGGGCATCACCGACGACACCCTGCTGATGCGCATGACCGAAGAGCAGTTCACCAAGGTCATCGACGCCAACCTGACCGGCGCGTTCCGCTGTGCCAAGCGCGCCAACCGCGCGATGCTGCGTGGCCGCTGGGGCAGGATGATCTTCCTGGGTTCGGTCGTCGGCATGAGCGGCCAGGCCGGTCAGATCAACTACGCATCGTCCAAGGCCGGTGTCATCGGTCTGGCGCGTTCGGTGACCCGTGAGCTGGGTTCGCGTTCGATCACCGCCAACGTGGTCGCGCCCGGTTTCATCGAGACCGATATGACCGCAGAGCTGCCCGACGATCTGAAGGAGATGGCGAAGAAGTTCATCCCGCTGCAGCGTCTCGGCCAGCCCGAGGACATCGCCGCGGTGGTCAGCTTCCTCGCCTCCGAGGACTCCCGCTACGTCTCCGGTGCCGTCATCCCGGTCGACGGCGGCATGGGCATGGGTCACTGACCCGCTAACGGATCGCACCGCGCCGCCGACAATCCGGTGGCGCACGAAACGACCACCAGATTTCAGGAGAACCGAAAACTCATGGGCGGACTGCTCGAAGGCAAGACCATCCTGGTCACCGGCATCATCACCGATTCGTCGATCGCGTTCAGCGCGGCGGCGGTCGCGCAGGAGCAGGGCGCGAAGGTGATCATCACCGGCATCCCGGAACGGCTGCGGCTGATCGACCGCATCGCCAAGCGCCTGCCGCAGGAGGTGCCGCCCGCCATCCCGCTGGACGTCACCAACGAGGAGAACCTGGGCGCCCTGGCCGACGCGCTGCGCGAGCTGGCCCCCGAGGGCATCGACGGTGTCCTGCACTCGATCGCCTTCGCGCCCAAGACCCTGATGGGTCCGGACGCGGTGCCGTTCCTGGAGGGCCCCGGCCCCGACGTGGCGAAGTCCTTCGAGATCTCCGCCTGGAGCTACGCCTCGCTGGCCCGCGCCGTGCTGCCGGTGATGAACGAGGGCGGCTCCATCGTCGGTATGGACTTCGACCCGCGCGTGGCGATGCCGTACTACAACTGGATGGGCGTCTCCAAGGCCGCGCTGGAGTCGGTGAACCGGTACGTGGCCCGGGAAGTGGGCTACGCCAAGAAGATCCGCTCCAACCTGATCGCCGCCGGTCCGGTGAAGACCCTCGCGGCGAAGGCCATCGCCGGTACCGCCACCGACGACGCCAAGCAGCTGCGTCAGCTGGACGAGTACTGGGACGGCGCGTCGCCGATCGGCTGGGACGGCGCCGACGCGCGCGCGGTCGGCAAGTCGATCGTCGCGCTGCTCTCGGACTGGCTGCCCGCCACCACCGGCTCGATCATCTACGTCGACGGCGGCGCCAGCCACAACATGTGGTTCCCCGAGGGCTTCACCGCCAACTGATGACCGACGGCCTCCTGCTGCTGTCCTTCGGTGGCCCCGAGGGCCCCGAGGACGTGATCCCGTTTCTGGAGAACGTCACTCGGGGCCGCGGGGTACCGCGCGCGCGGCTCGACGAAGTCGCCCAGCACTACCTGCATTTCGGTGGTGTCTCGCCGATCAACGCGCTCAACCGCGACATCATCGTCGCGGTGGAAACCGATCTCGCCGACGCCGGGATCGAGCTGCCGGTGTATTTCGGCAACCGCAACTGGCACCCGCAGGTGGAGGACACCGTCGCCCGGATGACCGCCGACGGCGTGCGCTCGGCCCTGGTCTTCCCGACCTCGGCGTGGGGTGGCTACTCGGGCTGCCGCCAGTACGACGAGGACATCGCCCGTGCCCGCGCCGCGGTCGGCGACGGTGCGCCGGAACTGGTGAAGCTGCGCCAGTACTTCGACCATCCGCTGCTGATCGCCGCGTTCGCCGACGCGATCACCGCCGCCCTCGCCCGGATTCCGGCCGATCGCCGCGACGGTGCGCGCCTGGTGTTCACCGCGCACTCCATCCCGGTCTCGGCCGACATCGCCGCGGGCCCACCCGCCGACGGTGGCCGCCTCTACAGCAGGCAGGTCGCCGAGGCGGCCCGATTGTGTGCCGCCGCCACCGGTTTCGCCGACTTCGATGTGGTGTGGCAGTCGCGCTCCGGCCCGCCGCAGGTGCCGTGGCTGGAACCCGACATCGTCGATCACCTGGAGGTGCTGCACGGCAAGGGGATCGACGCCGTCGTGGTCTGCCCGGTCGGCTTCGTCTCCGATCACCTCGAGGTGATCTGGGATCTCGACAACGAGGCCGCGCAGAAGGCGGCCGAGCTCGGCATGGCCTTCGCCCGCGCCGCGACGCCGGGGACCGACCCGCGGTTCTCGCGCATGGTCGTCGAACTGGTCCAGGAGCGGATCGCCGGGGGCCCGGTGCGTGAACTCGGCGAGGTGCCAGGCTACGGCTGCACCGTGGACGGCGCCCTCTGCGCGCCCGGCTGCTGCGCACCGGCGGCGCGCCCGGCCAGGCCCTGAACACAACCGGATAAACATTCGCCGGGTCGACCGGGTCCGGGGAGTAGGCTTTGCGGAGTTGTGCTCGACTGATCGGAGGACTTCCGATGCGTTCGACTCTGCTCCGCCGCGGCCGACCAGCCGTCGCCCTGCTCCTCCTGGCCGTGACCGCGTCCGGCCTCAGCGGCTGCGGGAACGACTCCAGTTACGAGGACGCTGGTCCGGTTCCCACCGAACCCACCATCTCCCAGGACTCGGTGGACGAACTCTGTGGCATCCTCGACGGCCAGAAGGGCACGTGGAAGGCGCTGGGCCCCCAGGTCGCCCGCGTGGCGTTCACCGGCGCGATGAAACTGTGGACGGTGCAGGACACCGTCGCGAACGCCGCGATCTCCTGGAATCGCCACATCGTCGACACCGTCACCACCGAGACCTGCCCCGTCGTCCGTGACGACACGCTGGTCGTCCTCGACGTTCCCGATCTGAAGGCCGCCCTCGGCGGTTTCTGAACCGCGACCGCAGCCCTGCGCCACGCCGCGTCGCACGTACACCGCTCCCGCGTGGTCGAGTAGTCGGGTACGCGCGCGCCCCTGTACCGCTCCGGCGCATTCTCGTCCCACCTGCACGACAGGAGAGGACGATGCGATGCGATCCCGTTCGACCTGATCCGGCGCCCTGCGGCCACCGGACCGGCACCTGTCGGACCGCTGCGCGCACCCACCGGATGCTCGCACTCGCCGCGGTGGCGGCTGTGGCGGTCCTGTCGGCTGGTTGCGTGCGGCCCGCCGACGATTCGCTCGCACCGGCGCCCGCGGACCCCGGTGTCTCGGCGACCGCCGATCAGCACTCGGCCACGGAGCCGGGAGACCGGTCAGGATCCGACGGTGGTTCTGCCGGGACGGCGCCGGGTGGCAGCCCCGATTCCGGTGCGGCACCAGGGAACAGACCCGACAGCGGCGCGGCACCGGGTGGACCGATCGGCGAGGCCGGTGGCGGCGGGAGCGCGCCGGGCGGCCCGGTCGGCCCCGGTGCGCGACCGCCCGCGGGCGGCGGCCCGGCGCCCGCCAAGAAGCCCGGGAGCGGGAACCAGGCCAAGGGCTCCCCGGTCAAGATCCCGTCCTTCACCGAGATCGGCAGCCCGTTCACCCCGGAGCTGAAGGGTCGCATCGAAGCCGCGTCGGCGGCAGCCTGCCAGGACGCCGGAAACGACGCGAACTGCCTCACCCTCTCCTTCGCCCTGACCACGCCGGACGAGCGCGTCTGCACCTTCAGCGGCCTCTCGCCCTCCGGCGGAACCGCCGAGCCCGGCACCACACTCACGGTGAACCTGTCCGGCACCGAGCCGTGCCCCACCACCGATGACAACGGCGGCACCGGGACCGGCGGCGGTGGCACAGATGGTGGAGGCACAGCAGGTGGCGGTGGCGCGGGTGGAACGGGTGGCGAGGGCACATCCGGCGGCGGACCGTCCGGCGGTGGCGCAGGAGACGGAACGGGTGGCGAAGGCACACCCGGCGGCGGCGGAACGACCGGCGGTGGCGCGGGCGGCGAGACCGGTGGCGACGGAACGTCCGGCAGCGGCGGAACCACGGGCGGAAGCAGCGGGGGCGGCGACGGTTCGACCGGTGGCAGTGCAGGAGGTACGACCGGCGGCGCGGACACCAGCGGCACCGATGCCCCGCCGGGAACATCCGGCGGTTGACCGGTGAGACGAAGGACGACGACATGAGCACAAACACCGGCTCCACCGGTTCCGGCGCCACCCACCCACACAACGGCACGCCGCGACCCACCCCGGCCGCGGCGGTACCGTCCGCCGCAACGGCAGCGACCACGTCGGGATCGGACGTACCGTCCGTCGCGACGGTAGCGACCGCGCCGGGATCGGACGCGTCGACCGCCGCCCCGGCGCCGGGCGCGTCCTCCGCCACTCCTTCCGGCGAGACCGGTCTGTCCCGCCTCGGGCCCATGATCCGGAACTTCGCCGCGCCGACCACGCTGGTGACCGCGCTGCTGTTCTTCTTCGGGTGGTCGCATGCCTACTGGTTCTTCGACTACTTCGGGGTGAACTCGACGACGATCGGGCTGACGACGCAGGACTATCTGATGCGCAGTCAGGATTCGCTGTTCATTCCGCTCGCGGCCGGGGCGTGCCTGTTCCTGGTGTATCTGCTGGGCCGCAGGGTGTTCCAGGAGTTCGTGGTGCCGCGGATGAGCGCGGCGCAGCGTCGGCTGCTGGTGCTCGCGACCCTGGTCGTCGGGAGTGTGCTGGTCGTCGCCGGACTGGTCAGCATCGTCGTCTCGTCGCCGTTGCGGTCGATCGTCGGCGCGCCGGGGCTGTGCCTGGTCGGCGGTGTCGTGCTGGTCGTCGCCGCGGTGCGGGTGCGGCGCAATGATCAGGGTGGTGACGAACCTGCCGCCGATGTGCTCACGGCGGGGGAGTGGGGCGCGGTGTTCGTCCTGGTGGGGGTCGGCTTGTTCTGGGCGGTGGCCGACTATTCGGCGGCGGTCGGTACCGGCCGGGCGATCGAGCAGGTCGAGCAGTTCCCGCACCAGCCGAGTGTCTCGGTGTACGCGGACAAACGTCTCGGCCTGGCGGCGCCCGGCGTCACCGAACTCACGTGCCCGGCGTCCGACGCCGCCTATCCCTTCCGCTACGACGGTCTCAAACTCGTTCTGCAGTCGGGGAACCAGTACCTGCTGCTGCCGGAGTCGTGGAATCGGGACGGTGGGGTGGCCTTCCTGCTGCCGCGATCGGATGCCAACCGGATCGATTTCTTCCCGCCCGGAGCCGTCCCGCCCGCCCACGATTGCCGCTGAGCACGGGGTGCGCGGATTCCGAACCGGCGCTTGCCACTTCGGCCTGCCGCTGCGCTAGCATCTGCGCGCAGACCTTCGAGGGAAGGTGGTGTTCGAGACGGGGAGGCCCGATGATTCATGCCGCAATGCCGGCAACCGCACTAACGCTCCAGTCCGCGCCGGTCGCGGTGCTGGCCCGCCGCGGCGGCGGGGGAACCAGCGTCGGCATCGGCCTGCCCGATTGGTTGTGGATCACGATCCTGATCATCGTCGTGGTGATCGTCGCGATCGTGGTGATCCGCAAGCTCAGCAGCGGCTCGAATACCGGTGCGCCGCAGCAACTGCCGCCTCAGCAGTACCAGCAGCCGTACCCGCCCCAGCCGTATCCGCAGCAGCAGTACCAGCAGCCGCACGGATACCCGCAGCCGTATCCACCGCAGTACCCGCAGGCGCAGTACCCGCAGCCGTATCCGGCCCAGCAGCCGATGCCGTATCCGCAGCAGTACGCGCCCTACCAGGGCCAGCCGCAGTACCAGCAGCCCTACCGGCGCTGACCGGCGGCTAGCGCGGGGGACCGGCGGCGGCGTGCACCGCCACCAGCCGGGCCTCCCTGATCGTGTTCCACAGCGGCCGCAGCAGCGACTCGTGCGCGCCGATCGCGCTGGCCGAGGTCGGCGCGGAGGCTGGTTCGTGCTGGGCGACGGTGAGGATCGCCGCCACATGGTCGGCGGTGTCGAGAATGCGCTTGGCGCGCAACGGGATCGAGTCGGGGTAGGCGTGCCGGGAATACGCCGCCAGCTGCGCTTCGATCTGTTCGCGCGGGTCGGCGTCGCCGGTGCCGACAGCGGTGGTGTGTAGCTGCATCAGCGCGTCGGCGGCGTCGCGGACGGCCTCGCGCATCGTGTATTCGGCTTCCCCCAGCGACATGTCGGGCCCGCTGACGTGCGGGACGTCGACGCTGTACACAGTCCACTGGAGCGTCTCGTCGTCGTCCCACTGCGGGATCAGGCCGGTGCCCTGCTCGCCGGGCACCCCGAGCAGCAGGCCCTCCTCGGCGTCGATCGCGTCGGCGGCGAAGGCGGTGCCGACCGGCAGGCCGCGCACGTCACCGGGGGCGGGCAGCACCAGGCGCAGCTGCGCGCCCTCGGGCGCCATCGCTTCGCGGATCACCTTGAGCAGCGGCATGACTCCGGTGCCGGCGGCCTCGCCACGCGAGGTCCACGGCAGATCCGTGCGCCCGCCGGTGACCGGGTCGCCCGCGGCCAGCGTGTGCCGCGCCGCCCAGGCGTGCAGTGCCTCCAGGAGGTCGTCGGGCGCGCTGGTACCGGCCAGCCAGGAGCCGGCCCACAGCGTCAGCGTGGCACTGGGAGAGCACATAATCATCGAGCATAAAGGTTTGCCCGGAATCGTGTGCGGGCACTGAGGGCCTGTCTGACCTGCGGGTGGACTTACTCGGGCTCGGTGACGAAGTCGATGAGCCGTTCGACGGCGCCGATCAGCGGCGCCTCCAGATCGCGGAACGAGCCGACCGCGTCGTAGACGCGGCGCCAGCCCTCCTGCGGTGTTCCCCAGCCAAGGCGCGCGCAGATCCCGGTCTTCCAGTCCTCGCCGCGCGGCACCGTCGGCCAGGCCTCGATCCCGACCGCGGCGGGCCGCACCGCCTGCCACACATCGATGAACGGGTGCCCGGTCACCAGCACATGCGGGCCGAGGCCGGTGGTCAGCTGGGTCTCCTTGGACCCGGTCACGAGGTGGTCGACCAGCACGCCCACCCGCGCGCCGGGGCCGGGCGCGAACTCGGTCAGCTTCGCGCCGAGATTGTCGAGGCCCTCCAGATGCTCGACGACGACGCCCTCCACCCGCAGGTCGTGGCCCCACACGCGCTCGACGAGGGCCGCGTCGTGCACGCCCTCCACCCAGATCCGGCTGGTCCGAGCCACCCGGGCGCGCAGTCCCTCGACCCGCGTCGACCCGGAGGCCGACCGGGTCGGCTGCTGGGGCGCGGTCGCGGTGGGCCGCACCAGGGTGACCGGTTTGCCGTCGATCAGGAACGCCGCCTCGCGCAGCGCGAACAGCCGGACCGCGCCACGCCCGTCCTCGAGTTTCACGAAGTCGCCGTCGTAGCTGCGGTCGAAACCGACTACCGCGCCGCAGAATCCGCTCGCCGCGTCCTCCACGACCAGATCGCGGTCGGCGCTCACCTTCGGCACCGGGGTCTTCCTGGTTCGCTGGTGCCCGGAATAGATATCGCCGCCGTACATGTCACGCCCACTCACCCGGCCGAGCTTAGAGGCGCGGGCCCCGTGACGGCGGCAGCGGCGCGCGAAAGCGGTTGAACGCCATGATCGCGCCCAGGGTCGGCGAGCCCGCCCGGAAAGCCGTGATCGCGGCTAGTCTGGGATGGTGGCCGCAATAGTCTGGCTGATCGCGGGCATCGTCCTCGCGGCGGCGGAAATGCTCACCGGGGATCTCACGCTGCTCATGCTCGGTGTCGCCGCGCTGGGTACCGCCGGCGTCAGCGCCGCGGCCGACCTACCCCTGTGGGGCGACGCGCTGGTGTTCGGCGCGGTCGCGGGCGTGCTGTTCCTCGGGGTGCGCCCGGTGCTGCGGCGCAAGTTCGGTTCCCCGCCCCCGATTCCGACGAATGTCGATGCGCTGCCGGGAAAGTCGGCGCTCGTCCTCGAACAGGTCGCGGCGCATTCGGGTCAGGTGAAGCTCGGCGGTGAGGTCTGGACCGCGCGGCCGCTGGACCCGAGTGAAGTGTACGACGCCGGCGTGACCGTCTACGTGATGAAGATCGACGGCGCGACCGCCGTCGTCTGGAAGGGTCCCTAGTAATGGTTGCCTTGATCGTGGCCGCTGTCCTCGTCCTGCTGGTCGTGGTGGTGGTCTTCAAATCGATCGCTCTCGTTCCGCAGGCCGAGGCGGCGGTGATCGAACGGCTCGGGCGCTATTCGCGCACCGTGTCCGGTCAGCTCACCTTCCTCGTCCCGTTCGCCGACCGCGTCCGCGCCAAGGTGGACCTGCGGGAGCGGGTCGTGTCCTTCCCGCCGCAGCCGGTGATCACCCAGGACAACCTCACCCTGCAGATCGACTCGGTGGTGTATTTCCAGGTCACCAGCCCGCAGGCGGCCGTCTACGAGATCAGCAACTACATCGCCGCGGTCGAGCAGCTCACCGTCACCACGCTGCGTAACGTGGTCGGCGGCATGACGCTGGAGGAGACGCTGACCTCCCGCGACCAGATCAACAACCAGCTGCGCGGCGTCCTCGACGAGGCGACCGGCCGCTGGGGCCTGCGCGTGGCCCGGGTCGAGCTCAAGTCCATCGATCCGCCGCCGTCGATCCAGGAATCGATGGAGAAGCAGATGAAGGCCGACCGCGAGAAGCGGGCGATGATCCTCACCGCGGAGGGCACCCGCGAATCGCAGATCAAGACGGCCGAGGGCGCCAAGCAGGCCCAGATCCTGGCCGCCGAGGGCGGCAAGCAGTCGGCGATCCTGTCGGCCGAGGGTGAGCGGCAGAGCCGCATCCTGCGCGCGCAGGGTGAACGGGCCGCCTCGTACCTGCAGGCGCAGGGTCAGGCCAAGGCCATCGAGAAGGTGTTCGCGGCCATCAAGAACGGCAAGCCGACGCCGGAGCTGCTGGCCTACCAGTACATGCAGACGCTGCCGATGGTGGCGCGCGGCGACGCCAACAAGGTGTGGCTGGTGCCCAGCGATTTCGGCAAGGCGCTCGAGGGCTTCGCCCAGAACTTCGCCACCAAGGGCGAGGACGGGGTGTTCCGCTACGAGCCGTCCACCGAGGAACACCCGCCGGTCAAGATCGAGGACGACTCCGATGTCGCCGACTGGTTCGAGACGGCCTCGGACCCGAAGATCGAGCAGGCCGTGCGCGCCGCGGAGGCCACGGCCCGCACCCCCGTCGAGGGTTTCGAGCCGCCGCGGCCGAAAACCGTTGCGCCGGTAGAACCCCCGTCGCTGCCGACCCCGCCGCCGAACGTACCCCAGCAGCAGCCGCCCGCACCGCGCCCGGACGATCCGTACGGTCGCCCCTGGCAGCCGCCGCAACACAGCTGAGGCCGGGGACCGCCTGCCCGCGAGTGTGCCGAAAGCCGCCACCGGGCTCGGCGCGCGTGCGAAAGTAGCGGGCGTGGGCAGGCGTGTGTCCGGGAACCTCCCGGCGGAAGTGACCAGCTTCGTCGGCCGCGATGACGATGTCGCGGCGGCCAAGCAGTTGCTCGCCGGTACCCGATTACTCACGCTGACCGGGGTGGGTGGGGTCGGCAAGACCCGGCTGAGCAGGCGGGTCGGCGAGACCGTGCAGCGCGCTTTCCCCGACGGGGTGTGGCTGGTCGAACTGGCCCACGTCAGCGATCAGAACCTGGTCGCCTCGACCGTGGCACGGGAGCTCGGCCTGCGCGACGACACCAGCGCGCCGCTGGCCGTCCTCACCGATTTCCTGGCCGACCGGGACCTGCTGCTGATCCTCGACAACTGCGAGCACGTGATCGGCGCGTGCGCGGCGCTCGCGGACCGGATCATTCCCGCGACGACCGGACTGCGCATCCTCGCCACCAGCCGTGAGCCGCTCGGTGTGCCGGGCGAACAGGTCCTGCCGGTCGCGCCGCTGTCGGTGCCCGATCCCGCCTCCGGCGACCTCGACAGTCCCGCGGCCCGGCTGCTCGTCGACCGCGCGACCGCGGCGGACCCGGCTTTCCGGCGGACCCCGGCCAACGCGGCGACCCTCGCCGCCATCTGCCTGCGGCTCGACGGCATCCCGCTCGCGCTGGAACTGGCGGCGCTGCGGATGCGGATGTTCACCCCCGAGCAGGTCCTCACCCGGCTCGACGACGCGATGGGCCTGCTCACCACCGGATTGCGGACCGCCCCGCACCGCCAGCAGACCCTGGCCTCGGCGATCCGCTGGAGCTATGACCTGTGCACGCCCGACGAGCAACTGCTGTGGGAGCAGCTGTCGGTCTTCGCCGGCGGCTTCGACCTCGACGCCGCCGAAGCGGTCTGCCTGCTCGACGCGCCGCACGCGCTGCTGGCCGCGCTGACCGGGCTGGTGGAGAAGTCGGTGCTGGCCTACGGTCCCGGGGTCGACGGGGCGGGGCGGTATTCGATGCTCGAGCCGTTGCGGCAGTTCGCCGGCGACCGGTTGCGGGCCCGGGGTGCCGAATACGCGGTCCGGGTCGGTCACCGCGAGTACTACTACCGGCTCGCGTGCCGCGGGCGCACCGACTACTGGAGCGGCACCGATGTCGACTGGTTCCGCGACCTCAGCCGGGAGCACGCGAATCTCCGTGCGGCACTGCAATTCTCACTCGGCGATCCGGCCGGTGCCCGGCGCGCGCTGGAGATCGCGACCGAGCTGTGGCCGTTCTGGGAGCACTGTCATTTCCTCCTGGAGGGGTATCGCTGGCTGTCCGAGGCGCTGGCCAAGGACACCGAGCGCACGGTCGATCGGGCCAGGGCGCTGACCGTGAGCTCGGTGATGGCGGCGATGCTGTCCGACACCGAGACGGCGGCGGAGTTCGCCAGGGCCGGGACCGAGATCGCGGCCGAATCCGGGTCGGCCGACGTGCGGGCCGAGGCCGCGATGGCGGGGGCGGTCCTGGCCTTCGGCGCGGGCGAGCTGCGCGACGCGCTCGACATCTCGGTGGCGGCGTCGGTGAGCGCGCACGAGTGCGCGCACCCCCGGGTGGAGATGGAGAGCCTGGCGTTCGCCGCCGTCTGCGCGCTGGCCCTGGACGACCCGCTCGCCGGTGCCATGGCCGAGCGGCTGCTGGCGCTGACCACCGAACACGGCTCGCACCTGCTCGGCGGTCTCGCGTACTGGGCGGTCGGCACCCAGCAGTGGCGCGACGGTGACCAGCGCGGCGCCGTCACGTCGCTGCGCCGGTCGATCGAGTTGTTCCGGCTCTTCGATCGGTGCGCGTGGCTCGCCACCAGTGTGGACGGCCTGGCCTGGGCGGCCGCCGCCGACGGCGACCCGGTGCGCGCCGCCCGCCTGATGGGGGCGGCATCGACTGTCCGCCAGGGCAGTTCGCAACGGCTGGCGCACGCGATGACCCAGCTCATCGGGCAGCGGGTGCGCGATCAGGTCCTCGCCGCGCTGGGGGAACAGGAGTTCGCCGCGTGCTTCGACGCGGGTGCCGCGCTGAGCCTCGACGACGCTGTGGACTACGCGATGGACACCGCGCCGCCCCCGGTCCCGGCGGCCGCGCCCGGCGGGCTGGACGTGCTGACCCGGCGGGAACGCGATGTCGCGCGCCTGATCGCGAAGGGCTACGGCAATCGCCGGATCGCGCAGGAGCTGGTGATCTCGATCCGTACCGCCGAGAGCCACGTCGACCACATCCTCACCAAACTCGGCTTCACCTCGCGCACCCAGGTCGCCGCCTGGGTCAGCCGGAACACCCTCTGACGGTGGCATCTCCGCGGTGACCGGGGACGGACCATCCCGCTGGGCGGCCCCGGCGGACCACTGAGTGGGACCGGATCCCGGCGGGCGCGGAAACATCCGTAGTCGACGGGGGATCTCCGTAGTTTCCGCGATTCCCGCGCGTCGCCGGGACGGCACTGTGATGGGGGACACCATCGCTAGGTAAATGAGGTGACCCATGACGGTCGACGTGCTCGTCCAGCCCCGGTCCGCGCAGCAGAGCGGTCCGCCGCCGTCCTCCATGATCGATCGGATGACCTTGATCCTGGACGCGTTCGACGGGCCGGATCCGGTCCGCACGCTGCTCGACGTGGCCGACCGCACCGGGCTGCCGCGCTCGAGCGTGCACCGCATCATCGATCAGATGGTCCGGCTGCGCTGGCTGGCGCACGCGCCGGGCGGGTACCGGCTCGGGACGCGGGCGCTCGAGGTCGGCGGGCTCGCCGTCGAGCACAACGAGATCAGGGACGCGGTGAGCCCGCTGCTGCACGAGGTGTGTCAGCGGACCGGGATGGTCGGCCACCTCGGCGTGCTCGACGGGCCCGAAGTGCTCTACCTGGACAAGGCGACGGGCCGGTCCTGCGACAGCATCCCCACCCGGCTCGGCGGCCGGATGCCCGCGCACTGCACCGCCGTCGGGAAGGCGCTGCTCGCGACGCTGGAACCGAGCGTCGTGGAACTGGCCTTCCGGGAGCGGCTGCCGCAGCGGACACCGCGCACGATCGGCAGCCGTGCCGAGCTGCATCGGGAACTCGATCGCGTCCGGACCCATCAGGGCGTCGCCGTCGATCGCGAGGAGTCGGTCGTCGGGGTGGCGTGCGTGGCCGTGCCGATCCGGGGCCGGGTGCCCGGCGCGGTCGCCGCGCTGTCCCTGTCGGGCCGGCTCGGTGGGGCGCGCGCGCCCGGGACGAGCCGGTTGGCGCGCATTCTCGTCGAGGTCGCCGACGAGGCCGCACGGGCGGTCTTTCCCCGGTACGGCCGCTGGCACTAGGGGATCAGTAGGGGAGCGGCAGCAGTTCGACCAGCGTGCCCCGGCCGGTGCCGGGCGGGAGGACGGCGAGCGCCTGGCAGCCGATGAGCCCGGCCAGGTGGGGGGTGTGCGCGGGACCGGTACTGCGCCACACGCCCCCGGTCTGCTGCTGGATGGGGACCAGCCGGGTCGAGGCGCCCTCGAGCACGCCCGCGTCCGAGAGCCTGCCCCACATGGTGGGTCCGGGGGTGCGCTGGGTGAGGGCGTCGACGACGGCGGGGCCGATGGCGAGCAGGGCCGCGATCGCGGCGAACGGGTTGCCGGGCAGGCCGAGCAGCACCCGGCCGTCGGGGAGCTGGGCCACCAGGGTGGAGCCGCCCGGCCGGATGGCGGCGCGCTCGACCACGATCCGGGCGCCCAGGTCGGCCAGCAGGGCGCGCAGGTGGTCGGCCGCGCCGCGCCCGGTCGCCCCGACCATCACCACCAGGTCGGCGTGGGATTTCAGGGTCAGCCAGGAGCGCAGCAGGTCTTCGCCGTCGGCGAGATGCCACAGCCCGGTGCTCTCGATATCGCAGCAGCGCAGGAACTGGGGCAGCACCGGGCCGAGCGAGTCCCTGGTCTCGTTCGCGCCGAGCGGGCCGACGGCGCGGATCTCGTCGCCGGTCATCACCACGTCGGCGCGCAGCGGACCACGCACCGTGACGGTCTCGGCTTCGGCGCTCAGCGCCGCGGAGGCCAGCGCGGCCGACACGCGGGTGCCCGCGCTGGCCAGCTGGACCCCGCTGTCCCAGTGCTCGCCCTGGCGGCGGGTGTCGTCACGGACGGGGGCGCCGGGCGCGCGCATGACCACCGGCTTGCCGGAGACGGTGGTCGTCACCACGTGTTCGTCGCGCAGGGTGGCGGTGGTGCCGAGTGGGGTGGCGGCGCCGGTGGCGATGCGCACCGCCTCACCGGGCGCGAGCACCACCGAGCAGTTGCGTCCGGCGTACCTGACCTGCTGGTGGAGGCTCCACCACGGCCCAGGGCCCGCGACGGCGTAGCCGTCCATCGCCGCGCTGTCCACCCGGGGGAGCGGGCCGCCGGTCGTCAGCGCGGTGGCCAGGGTGGCGCCGATCGCGTCGGCCACGGGTAGCTCGCGCACGCCGATCGGCAGCAGGCGCGCGGCGATCCGGGCCCGCACCTCGGCCAGCCCACATCCCACGGCCGGAACAACCACGCCCGCTCGCGCGCTCACCACCACGTCCAGCCTCCGCCCACAATTCACCGGCAATCCGACACATCGTCCGCATCAGCCATTGCCTGCGATTTTCTGGGCAGTTGCCCCACGATGACGTTGTGCTCACCCGGTCCGGGCCGCGCTCGTGCGGATTCGGACACATCACCGTCGGACGGACCGCCATCGACCCGGGCGTTCCCCAGCCGGGCCCGAGCGCATCGTAGCGACGCGACGCCGACGGCGCCGGGTGGTTCAGGGGCGGACTCCCCGGGCGTCCAGGAGCATCCCGAGGTAGCCCATCTCCTGGCTCTGGGACTGCGCCATGGCGCGGGCGGCCTGTTTCACCGGACCGGAGGTGAGCAGGGCGTCGGCGGCGCGGGCCATGGTGACGCCGCCCGAGTGGTGGCGATACATCAGTTGCAGGAACAGGGTTTCGGCGTCGGCGCCGCGCGCGGCGGAGAGGGCGTCGAGGTCGGCGGTGGTGGCCATGCCCGGCATCCCCGCCGTCGAATCATGGTGGTGCCCGTTGGAATTCGCCATCCAGGCCACCGGTCGCGCGGAGGTCGGGGCCGCGCCCGCGAGCTGGGTCCAGCCGAGCAGGGTGCCGATCTCCACCCGCTGGACGTCGGCGATCTGGTCGGCCATCTTGCGCACGGACGGATCGGCGGCGGGGTCGAGCCGTTCGACCAGGATCAGCGCCTGCTGATGGTGGGCGGTCATGTCCTGGACAAAACCCAGCTCGACCGTGTCGAGCACCGGTGCGGGCGTGGCGGTCTCGGCGATCAGCAGTGGCCGCAGGGCCGCGCCGAGCACCAGCAGGAACACCGCGGCCGAGCCGAGCGCGGCGACCCGCAGCGCTCGACCCATCCTCACGACCCCACGGTGGACTGCTGATCCGCCGGCGGCGAATACACCGCGTTGTCGAGCTGCAACACCATGAACCCGTTGTCGGAGCAGGCGACATAGAGCTGATCGCCCCGCCACTCCGGCGGCGAGAAGCACCAGTCGGTCGACATGTCGCCGAAGGCGATGTCGCCTGCGCGCGAGGTGAGCACCTGCGCGGGATCGAACAGCCCCTCGGCCATCGCCCGCAGCGCCGCGGGCGCGCTCATCGCCGGTACGCCGACGATCGAGGCCAGCGCGTGCGGCGAGTTCCAGACCTCCAGGTTGCGGCCGGTCCTGGCGGGCGGATTGAAATACGCGATCTCGCGGATCGCGTCCGGGTCGCGCACGTCGAACACCCGGATTCCGGAGGAGATCCACCCGCACGCCAGCGCCGTCGGATCGTCGGGCCGATCAGCCGCGCAGTAGTGCGATTCGTAGGAGAACACCGAACCACCCATGGACGACCCGACATTGGCGTCGATGTTGTGCGGCAGGTTGATCTCCAGCTTGATCTTCGCCCTGATGTTCGGGTCGCCGTCAACGGACACGTCGATGAGTTTCACGCCGCCGGAACCCCCTTCGTCGACGGTGAAGACGTGCGGGACGCCGTCGTAGGTCACCGGCACACTGTGCTGGGTGGCCCACCCGTCGGTCCAGAACGTCCGGCCCAGGTGCGGCACCTGCGGATTCGGGTCGCGCCGCTGCACCGCGCTCACGTCGAGCACGGTGAAACCTCCGAGCGCGGAGATGTAGAGCCGGTTGCCGTCCGGGCTCACGCCGAGGCCGTGCGCCTCGATGCCGGTCAGCCCCTGCCAGACCACCCGCGGCTGCGAGGGATCGGTGAGGTCGATCGCACTGAGGAATCCCGGCGCGATCCCGGAGGCCCAGTACGTCCGCCCGTCGGGGGAGAAGCCGCCCTCGTGCGTCGTGATCGGTAGTGGCATCAGCAGATTCGAGCCGGTGCCCGGATTGAGCAGGCGCGGATGCGCGCAGTCGGAGATGTCGTAGACCGACAGATAGCCCGCGCCGATCGCGACCGGGACGCCGGTACCGACCAGCAACTTGCGAGTGGTGTTGACCTTCAGCGTCTCCCAGGTCCCGGCCAGCATGGCGGGTTCGGTCAGCGTCGCGGTGCGCCGCGGATTCGCCGGATCGGAGACGTCGAGCACCTGCACGCCCTGCTGCTCGCTGAGCATATTGCCGGGGAAGAATGTGCCCATATAGGCGCAGTGCTCGAAACTGGTCGAGGTGATGCCCGCGCCGCGCCCCTGATAGTTGCCGACCATCGACATATTGCAGCGGTACCCCTGCGTGCTGCGCGCACTGTCTCGGTCACCGGCGGGCACGTCGCCCTGCATCCCGGTCTCGGGCAGCGAGCCCGGCCCACAGTCGGCGCGCGGCACCGATGTTCGCCCGACATCGAGGAATTCCTGCACCGCACCGGTGAGATCCGCGAACGGGTCCGCCGCCGAACCCGCGGGCACCCCCATCGCCACCAGCACCGCGACCGCGGCTGACGCCGTGAATCGCAGGACCGACCGTCCCGACCGTGCGCGCATCCTTGCCTCCCGATCATGCCCCGCGACCCGAACTGACTCAGACAGCAGTCCGCTGCTTTGGATGGTAAGTCGGGCGACCCCGCCGCGGGGGCGATTTCGCCGAACGGCCGCTCGACCGGCGAGTCGGGTCCCCCACCCGGGCGGAGGAACGCTGTACGGTTGCCTGCGTTACGACTGCGTGTCTGTCAGGGCCGTCTTCCGCGACCGGAAAGGACTCGGATTCCATGTCGAACGATGTCGTAGGCAGGTCCGGTGACGCGGACGCGGACGGGAGCCCGATAGCCGGTAGATCGCCGGGGAAGTCCCGGATCGATCTGTTCGTCTTCTGCGCCACCGCGATCGGCGCCCTCGCCTTCGTCGCCTGGGGCGTGCTCGACGACGAGAGCCTGGCCTCGGCGGCGGGCACCGCGCAGAAATGGGTCATCACCAATACCGGCTGGTTGTTCGTCCTGGTGGCCACGACCTTCGTCGTCTTCGTGATCTGGCTGGCGGTCAGCCGATACGGCCGGATCCCGCTCGGCGCCGACGACGAGAAGCCCGAATTTCGCACCGTCTCCTGGATCGCGATGATGTTCAGCGCGGGCATGGGCATCGGCCTGATGTTCTGGGGCGTGGCGGAACCGTTGTCGCACTTCGTGACTCCGCCACCGCACACCGCGGAACCCGGTTCTCCGGCGGCCGCCGAGGTCGCCATGGCCACCACGCTGTTCCACTGGACGCTGCACCCGTGGGCGATCTACGCGGTGGCGGGTCTGGCCATCGCCTACGGCACCTTCCGGAAAGGCCGCTCGCAGTTGATCTCCGCGGTGTTCCGGCCGCTGCTCGGCCGCCACGCCGACGGGATCGGCGGGCGCGCCATCGACATGATGGCGATCTTCGCGACCCTGTTCGGGTCGGCGGCCTCGCTCGGTCTCGGCGCCCTGCAGATCGGTGCGGGCATGGAGTTCAACGGCTGGATCGACGGCATCGGCAAGGTCGGCCTGGTCGCCATCATCTCCGGCCTGACCGTCGCGTTCGTGCTGTCGGCGGTCTCGGGGGTGGAACGCGGCATCCAGTGGCTGTCCAACATCAATATGGTGCTGGCGCTGGCGATCGCGGCGTTCGTCTTCGTCGCCGGGCCGACGCTGTTCGTCCTGAACATGGTGCCGACCTCCATCGGCGACTACGTGGAAATGCTGCCGACGATGGCGTCGCGCACCGGCGCCGGTGACGAGGCGATGCAGCAGTGGCTGTCGAGCTGGACGATCTTCTACTGGGCCTGGTGGATCTCGTGGACCCCGTTCGTCGGCATGTTCATCGCGCGGATCAGCCGCGGCCGCACCATCCGCCAGTTCGTCACCGGCGTGCTGCTGGTACCGAGCGCGGTCAGCCTGCTGTGGTTCGCGATCTTCGGCGGCGCGGGCATCGCCGAACAGGCCGAGCACGGCGATCTCACCGAACCCAACGGCACCGTCGATTCGGACTTCGCGCTGTTCCACCTGCTGGACCAGTACCCGCTCACCTCGGTCACCACGGTGGTCGTGATGATCCTGGTCGGCATCTTCTTCGTCTCCGGCGCCGACGCGGCCTCGATCGTGATGGGCACCCTGTCCGAACGCGGCAGCATCGAACCGTCCCGCCCGATCGTCATCTTCTGGGGCGCCGCGACCGGTGCCGTCGCCGCGATCATGCTGGTCATCGCCGATTCCGACGACCTGGGCGGCGCCCTCACCGGCCTGCAGGCCCTGACCACCGTGGTCTCGCTGCCGTTCCTGGTGGTGATGGCCGCGATGTGCGTCTCGCTCTACAAGGACCTGCGCGAAGACCCGCTGATCGTCCGCGCCGACCGCGGCATCGAACTCGTCGAGATCGCCGTGGACAAGGGCACCGAACAGCACGACGGCGACTTCGCCCTGGTCACCGAACCCACCGAGGACGACGAGCAGGGCGGCGTGGCGGCGCGCTGACCCGATCAGTCCGGTAGGTTGCCGACCTGCCACAGGTGGGTCGGCCCGGCGCCACCGGTCGCGAGGAGGGTGCCGTCGGGGCTGAACGCGAGCGTGTCGGCCGGACACAGCAGGGGCGCGCGGTACGGCTGCGCCGTCCGGACGTCCCAGAGCCGGACCAGCGCGTCGTCGCCGCCGACCGCCAGCAGGGCGCCGTCCGGGCTGAAGGCCACCGACTGCACCGTGTCGGTGTGCGAGTGGATCCAGGTCTGCTGGATTGCGCGGGCCGAGGGGTCGAGGTGGAGGAGGCAGACGGTGCCGTCGCCGCCGCCGACGGCGAGCAGCGCTCCGTCCGGACTGAAGGCCACCGAGGTGACCTTCGACGGGAGCCCGGGTAGGGCCCGGCTGTCCGGTTCGCCGATCGCCGGCCGCCACACCTGCACCGGCCTGCGTTTCCACACCGGGGAGGTGCCCCCGATCGCGAGCAGCGCGGCGTCGGGACCGAACGCCACGGAGTTCACCTCGGTGATCCGCCCGGTGATCGGCGGCCCGATCGGGCTCGCCGTCCGGGTGTTCCACAGCTCGACGCGCCCACGGCAGGTTCCGATCGCGAGCACGGTGCCCTCGGGTCCGAACGCGAGTGCGGTGACCAGGTCGGGGCGGTGCAGCACCGGTCGCTGCACGACGTGCCCGGCGCGCGGATCCCACAGCTGAACACCGTCGCCGCCGGCGGCGAGCAACGTGCCCTGCGGGCTGAAAGCCAGTGCCTGGATCGGGATGTCCCTGTCGCGCAGCAGCGCACCGATCGGCGCACCGGTGCGGGCGTCGGAGAGCTGGAGGTGACCGTCGCCGTCCGGCCCGTCGGCGGTGGTGGCGAGCACGGCGCTGTCGGGGCTGAACGCGACCGCGTTCACCGGAGCGCTGAGCCCGGGGCGTGGCCGGGCGACGACGATGGGCGCTGTCCGGGTGGTCGCGACCGGTCGGGCGGTGCTCGCGGTGCCGCGCCGCGCGGTGCGGGCCGGTGGCCGCGGTGTGGGCGGGGCTTCGCCGCGGACAACGGTCGGCGCCGCCGGAGCCGCCGCCCGCGCCACCGCGTCCGCGAAGGCGAGGCACGTCGGGAATCGATCGGCGGGCCGCTTGGCCAATGCCGTGGCCAGGACGGCGTCCAACCCGGCCGGGAGGTTACCGCGACGGTCGCGGGGTGGCGTGGGCTGCTCGTTGAGATGGGCCCCGATGAGCGCGTAGTCGTCGCGGCCTTCGAACGGCTTCTTCCCGGTGAGGAGCTCGTAGAGGGTGCAGCCGAGCGAATAGATGTCGGCGCGATGGTCGGTCGGCTCGGCGGAGAACCGTTCCGGTGCGACATAGGCGAGGGTCGCCGACACCCCCGATCGGGTCTGGGTGCCGTCCAGCGACCTGGCGATGCCGAAATCGGTGAGCAGGGCGCGTTCCCCGTGCCGCGGATCGTTTTCGACCAGCAGGTTCGCCGGTTTGACGTCACGGTGCAGCACCCCGTTGCGGTGCGCGAAATCGAGGGCGTGGGCGGCGTCGGTGAGCAGCCGCACCGCCCGGTCGACGGCGATGCCGCTCGGCGCGGCGTCGATCACGGCGGCGACGTCGCCACCGTCGACGTAGCGGATGGCCAGCCACAGCGCGGCATCGTCCGGGGCGCTGCGGTCGTGCACCGCCACGATGTTCGGGTGATCGAGGCCCGCCGCCACCGCAGCCTCGCGGTCGAAGGCGGCCCTGGCGTGCGGGTCGGCGGCGAACGAGTCGTTGAGTACCTTCAACGCGACCCGGCGGTCGAGCCGGGGATGCCGCGCCAGGTACACGACGCCCATGCCGCCCGCGCCCAGCATGCGCTCGATGGTGTATCCGGCGAATACCGCCCCCGCTGCCAACGGCACGTCCCACTCCTTCGATCGCCGTCCCCGCCACGCCACGCCGCGACCGAGAAAGAATGTAGTACACCGGCATTGCGCGCGACGGCCACGCGGCGCCGACGATCAGTGCGGAGTGCGCGTCTCCAGCGCGGTCGACAGCTCGGAGCAGGCGCGCCGCAGCCGGGTGCGCAGGAGGTCGGCCGCTTCGGCCACCGCGGCCTGCGCCCGCACATAGTCGGCGCGGCCGCTGGGTGTTTCGATGCGCACCGGCTCGTAGCCGAACGCGCGCAGATCGTACGGGCTGGCGCGCATATCGAGTTCGCGTGCGGTGCAGGCGAGTTCGAAGCAGTCCAGCAGGAGATCGGAGGGAATCAGCGGAGCGAGCTTGAAGCTCCACTTGTAGAGGTCCATGTTGGCGTGCAGGCAGCCGGGTTGTTCCCGCTGCACCTGGTCGGCGCGGGTGAGGGGTTCGGCGTTACGGCCGACGGCGTCGGGGGTGAAGAAGCGGAACGCGTCGAAGTGGGTGCACCGCAACGACATCGACTCGACCACCGCGTCGGTACCCGCGTGCCCCAGGCGCAGCGGCACCTGCTGATGGCGGACATCGTCGGTGCGGTAGACCATCGCCCATTCGTGCAGCCCGAAGCACGACAGGTGCGTGGGGCGCTGCGCGGTCGCGCCGAGCAGCCGGTCGACGAAGACGATCGTGTCGCGTCGTTTCGCCAGGTACGCCGGATCGGCGGTATAGGTATCGGCGTCCACCTGGTGATAGCCCCGGGCCCCCGCGTAATCGCGCGCGTCTCTCAGCGCGATGCCGAAGCCCGGATGCCAGCGGCGCAACTGCGCGGGCTTGTTGCCGTAGTACGTGAAGAGGAAATCCACGACCGGGTGGGTGGTGCCCGCCGCGCGACGTTCGAGGTAGGGCCCGACCAGCTCGTCGAGGCGGTCCCGATGTGCCCGCGCGCGTTCCCGCCACTCGACCGCGGGCACAATCCGCAGGTCGAGCGCTCGGTCTGGGTTGTCGTGCGCGCTCACCCGGCTATTCTCCCGCACCGGTCCGGCGTGCCTGATCCACCCCGAACCCCACGTCGGCGACGGCGCTTCTCGCCGGAGCTCCGGCTCCCCGTCCGGTCGATACGGCTACGGTAGGCCACGGTGGGAACCCCTGCCGCGCAGGTACCTTCGGGGATATGGGGAGTTCGGGCGGCGGGGTGCGCCGAGGGCAGCGGTATCGGCGCCCGCTCATCGTGGTGATCGCGCTGCTGATGGCGGTGGTCGTCGGGTGTCTGCTGCCGCGGTGGTGGTGTGGTCGCGACGCCGACGCCTGGTATCGCGGTGACCCGGGACCGGCGCGCGCGCTCGCCGAGGAGCTGGTCGCGTTCGAGGCCGCCGACGATCATCGGCGGGCCACCGGTGGGGGAGACGGGATCGCGGGCATGTGGGGGCTGCTCGTCCACCAGATGACCGCGCAGGGACTGGCGCAGCTGTGCCTGGCCCATCCCGACTGGCGGGAGCGCTACGCCCCGGTGATCACCCGCGCGGCGGTCAAGAGTCTGCTGCCCCAGATGCGGGCGGAGTTCACCTCGGCCTGGCACGGCCGCGACGGGCTGGCCGAGCTCGACAGCGCCGACGGCCACGCCTACCTGTCCTATCCAGCCCTCGCGCTCGGCTTGGCCCGGCTGGTCGATCCGGCGTTCCCCGCTGACCTCGCGGTCCAGCACGACGCGGTGATCGCCGCGCTCGAACGGCGGCTGCTCGCCTCGTCGACCGGGCTGCTCGACACCTTTCCCGGCGAGGCCTACCCGACCGATGTGGCCGCCGTCGCCGCCGCGATCGCCGTCCACGGCCGGGTGACCGGCGCCGACCACGCCGCGGTCATCGCGCACTGGGCCGATCGGGTCCGCGCGGTCCAGCTCGACCGAGCCACCGGACTGGTGATCCAGCGCATGGGCGTCGACGGGCGAGCCCACGACGCCCCCCGCGCGTCGGGAACCGGACTCGCGGCGTACTTCGCCGGTTTCGCGGATCGGGCGCTCGCCGCCGAGCTGGCGAACGGGCTGTTCCGCCAGGAACGCGGCGTCCTCGGCTTCGGCGCCATCGACGAATACGGTGACGGCTACAGCGGCTCGGGAGATATGGACAGCGGCCCGCTGGTCCTCGGCATCTCGGTGGCCGCCACCGGTTTCGCCCTCGCTCCGGCCCGGGCCTTCGGCCACCGCGACCTGTTCACCCGCCTCTATCGCACCACCGACCTCTTCGGGCTGCCCGTGCGGAGCGGCACCCGTGCCCGGTTCGCGACCGGCGGCGTGATCGGCAACGCCCTGCTGCTCGCCTTCCTGACCTCCGGACCGGAGCTGGCCCGATGAGACGACGCGCCGACCTGCGGCTGCTCGGCATCGCGGCCGTCTTGCTCGTGGCCTACCTCGCCCTGCACTGGGTGGTGACAGCCCTGTCCGCGCGACAGGGCTTCGGCTCACCCGACGGCCTCGGCCCGGGCTTCGTGGTCCTCGCCGCCCTCGCCGTAGGGCTCCGGGTGGTGCTCCTGGTCGTCGTGCCCGCGGTGTTCGTCTACCGCATCGCGACGTCGGCGCTGGCCCGCCTCCTGCCCGGCGATCGGACAGGAGACGCCGGGGTCGCCGGTGACCTGGGAGCCGGTGATCAGGCGGTGAGGCCGAATTCCTTGCGGTAGTGCTCGGACAGGGCCGGGAAGTAGTCGTCGAAAACGACGGTGGCCGGATCGCGGTCGGTCTCGGCGGCGACCAGGCGGTCGAGGTAGTAGTCCCAGCCGGGGCCGACGCCCTCGGCCATGGTGGGGTCGGGGACGTTCTGGGCGAAGGTGAGCGTGGTGACGCCCGCGTCCTCGGTGAGGTCGAGGCGCAGTTGCCAGTGTTCGGGGTTCTCGCCGTCGTAGGGCATGGAGGTGGTGATCCGCAGCCGGTGCGGGGCGTCGCACTCGTCGATGTGGAAGCGTTCGGCGGGCATCTCGCCCTCGAAGAGCATCTGGAACTTCACCTCGCCATCGGCCGGGTCGCCGGTCCAGGTGCCGAGCCAGCGCGCGAGCCGTTCCGGCTCGGTGACGGCCGCCCAGACGTCCTCGATCGGGGCGCGGAAGGTCCGCGTCCATTCGCAGTAGGTGCCGTCGGCGTAGTCGCGGCGGTGGCCGGTCGCGGTGGGAATGGTCATGCTGTCTGCTCCTTGTCGGTAGCGGCGCCGGGGGTGGCCCTGCGCTCACGGGTGGTGCGGCGGACCTCGAGGTCCAGGCCGTCGAGCGCGTGCTCCGGGATCGGCGGGCGGGCCGGGCGCAGCTGCTCCAGGTAGGTCCACAGCGGGGTGAGTCCCGCCGGGGCCAGGCGATAGTGACGTTCGCGGCCGTGCGGTTCGGCCTCGACCAGGCCCGCCTCGGTCAGGGCACGCAGGTGCTTGCTGATCGCGGGCCTGCTGATGGGGTGGTCCGCGGCGAGGTCGACGACGCGCGCCGGGGAATCGGCGAGCCGCACGAGCAGGTCGCGGCGTACCGGGTCGGCCAGGGCCTCGAACACATCCACTCCTAATTGGTAACCCATAGGTTACCAATTAGTCAAGGGTGCACGAGGTCCGGTGGTGGAACGGAAAACGGCCCGACCGAATGGTCGAGCCGTGTCCGAGTGGCCTACTTGTGCGCGAGATCCGTTGTCACGGAACTCATTCGGCGAGTCGGTGGGTACCGTCGCGCACGGTGCCGACGAACTCCTCGATCAGATCCTCGAGCGCGACGACGCCGACGGTGTTGCCCCGGCTGTCCACCACCCGGCCCAGGTGGCTGTTGGTGCGGCGCAGGCGGGCCAGCGCCTCGTACAGCGTGGTGCCGGAGCTGACCGTGGGCAGCGGGCGGATATCGGTCCGCGGGATCTGCGTCTCCGGTCCGGCGGTGTCGTCGGCGACCTTGTCCAGCACGTCCTTGACGTGCAGATAGCCGACCAGCGACCCGTCGGTGGCGCGCACCGGATACCGCGAGAACCCGGTCTCGCCGACCGCGGCCTCGATATCGCCGAGGGTGGTGCCGTTGCCGCGCAACGGCACCGAGCGCGCCTGCGCCAGCGGCACCATCACATCGCCGACGATCCGCTCCGAGGTCCCCAGCGCCTGGGTGAGCCTGCGGTGCTCCTCCTCGTCGAGCAGCCCCTCCGAGCGGGACTCGCCGATCATCTCGGCCAGCTCCACCGTGGAGACCGTCGCGTCGAGCTCGTCCTTCGGTTCCACCCGCAGCATGCGCAGCGAGAGGTTGGCGAGGTAGTTGTACAGCGCGATGAGCGGGCGCGCGATCCGCAACCACACCAGGTGGATCGGCACCAGCAGCAGGGCCGAGCGTTCCGGCCCGGCCAGCGCGATGTTCTTCGGCACCATCTCGCCCAGCAGGATGTGCAGGATCACCACCAGCGACAGCGCGAGCGTGAACGAGATCGGGTGCAGCAGCTGATCGGGCATGCCGAGCAACTCGAAGGGGCCCTCGAGCAGATGCGCCACCGCGGGTTCGCCGACCCGGCCGAGCAGGATCGAGCAGATGGTGATGCCGAGCTGGGCCGCGGCCAGCATGATCGACAGGTTCTCACCGGCCTCGATGACCGTCTTCGCGTTCTTCTTGCCTTGTGCGACAAGCGCTTCCAGCCGGTCGCGGCGTGCGGAGATGAGCGCGAACTCGGCGGCGACGAAGAACGCGTTGGCCGCCAGCAGGACCACGGTGAGCACGATTCCGAACAGGTCACCCATGGTTGTGCTCCCGTGCCGCCAGGTGCGCCGCGTCGACCGGGATCAAGCGCACCCGGTCGATGCGCCGCCCGTCCATCCGTTCCACCCGGGCGATCCAGCCGCCGCCGGAACCGCGGGATTCGGGCAGCACCACCTCGTCGCCGGTGGCCGGGATCCGGCCGAGCTGGGTCAGCACGAGACCGCCCAGCGTTTCGTATTCGCCTTCCGGCGCTTCGTATCCGGTCGCGCGCGACACCTCGTCGATGCGCATCAGACCCGAGCAGTCCCAGCCGTCGGAGACCCGGCGGACATCGCGTTCCTCCTCGTCGTGCTCGTCGCGCACGTCGCCGAGGATCTCCTCGATGAGGTCCTCCATGGTCACCATGCCCGCGGTGCCGCCGTACTCGTCGACGACCAGCGCGACCTGCATGCCGTCGGCGCGGACCCGTTCCATCACGTCGTCACCGTCGAGACTGGCCGGCACGATCGGCACGGCGACGGCCAGCTTGCTCAACGGGATCTGCTTGCGCAGATGCGCCGGATGGGTGAACGCCTGTTTGACGTGCACGACGCCGAGCGCGTTGTCCAGGTCGCCGTCGATGACCGGGAACCGGGAGTAGCCGGTGCGGGCGGAGGCGGCGATGAGGTCGGCGATGGTGTCGTCGCGGTTGAGCGATTCGACCTTCACCCGGGGTGTCATCAGGTCTTCGGCACTGCGCTCACCGAATTCCAGCGAACGGTCCATGACCTGCGCGGTGCGTTGATCCATGGCGCCGCGCAGCGCGGAGGTGCGCACCAGCGAACCCAGCTCCTGCGGTGAGCGAGCCGAGCGCAGTTCCTCGGCGGGCTCGATGCCCAGCCTGCGCACGATCCAGTTGGCGGCGCCGTTGAGGAACCGGATCAGCCACTTGAACATGGCCGAGAACCAGATCATCGGGCCCGCCGTGAGCCGGGCGGTGGCCATCGGCTTGGCGATGGCGATGTTCTTCGGCACGAGTTCGCCGTAGATCATCGACAGCGAGGTCGCCAGGACCAGCGCCACCACCAGGGCGACGCCGTGCGCGGCGTTGGGGCTCAGGCCCGCCGCGTCCAGCACCGGATCGAGCAGCCGGGCCAGCACGGGTTCGGCGATGAAGCCGGTGATCAGGGTGGTGATGGTGATGCCGAGCTGCGCGCCGGAGAGCTGGAAGGACAGGGTGTGGTGGGCCTGCTTGACCAGCCGGGAGCGGACGTCACCTTCGCGGGCCGCGGCCTCGACGGTGCTGCGTTCCAGTGCGGTGAGGGAGAACTCGGCGGCGACGAAGAGCGCGGTGCCGAGGGTGAGAGCGATGAAGCCGAGCAGGCTGAGCACGGTCAGAACGATGGACATCCTCAGCACCACCCGGGTGATGCCGTGGGGAGATCGAGAGATCGAACGGACGCTGCGGAAAGGAGGACGCCGGGTTGGTCACCCGGCTCCGTAGAGGAACCCTCCTGTGTGGCGCCCTTGGACGCGGGTGACAACTGGATCCTTTCGGGGTGGGGAAAAAGCGCTGCCGAGATCGGCAACTCCATAGTAATCGGTCCGCATCGATGATGTGTCAGCGGCGCGGGGCGAAGCGACAGCGGCCGATCGGGACCGGAGTCCCGATCGGCCGCTGTCGGTCGGTGGTCACCAGCCGCTGGGCAGCGGGCGTCCCTCCGCGAATCCGGCCGCGGACTGCACACCGAGCACGGCGCGCTCGTGGAACTCCGGCAGCGAGCGGGCGCCGGCGTAGGTGCAGGAGCTGCGCACGCCGGAGCAGATGTGGTCGATGAGGTCCTCGACGCCGGGCCGCTCGGGGTCGAGGCGCATCCGCGAGCTGGAGATGCCCTCCTCGAACAGCGCCTTGCGGGCCCGGTCGAAGCCGCTGTCGGCGGCGGTGCGGGCGGCCACGGCCCGCTTGGAGGCCATGCCGAAGCTCT
The DNA here is from genome assembly GCF_040654235.1 of Nocardia sp. NPDC050718. NCBI lineage: Bacteria > Bacillati > Actinomycetota > Actinomycetes > Mycobacteriales > Nocardiaceae > Nocardia > Nocardia sp. NPDC050718. Next base: position 747,375 of record NZ_JBFAHQ010000002.1, read on the forward strand.
CCTTGTAGGCATTGCCGTCGCGATCGACGCGCAGGTCGCCGGGGGATTCGTAGGTGCCGGCGAACCAGGAGCCGATCATCACGTTCGACGCGCCGGCGGCCAGCGCCAGGGCGACGTCACGCGGGTGCCGCACGCCACCGTCGGCCCACACGTGCACGCCGAGTTCCGCGGCCGCCGCGGCGCATTCGGCCACCGCGGAGAACTGCGGGCGGCCGACGCCGGTCATCATGCGGGTGGTGCACATGGCGCCGGGGCCGACGCCGACCTTGATGATGTTCGCGCCCGCCGCGGCCAGGTCGCGGGTGCCCTCGGCGGACACGACATTGCCCGCCGCCAGCGGCACGCCGAGCCCGAGATCGGCGACGGCGCGCAGCGATTCGAGCATCTTGGCCTGGTGGCCGTGCGCGGTGTCGATGACGAGCACGTCCGCGCCCGCCTCGGCCAGCGCCTTCGCCTTGGCGGCCACGTCACCGTTGATGCCGACCGCGGCGGCGACCCGCAGCTTACCGTTCGCGTCGACCGCGGGGGTGTAGATGCCCGCCCGGATCGCGCCGGTGCGGGTCATCACGCCGGCCAGGGTGCCGTCGGTGTGGGTGAGCACGGCGAGCTGGGCGTGCGCCTCGGCGAGGCGGTCGAAGATCTCGCGCGGCGACTCGTCGACGGGGGCCTGCACGAAATCGGTGAACGCCACCTCGCGCAGCCGCGCGAACCGGTCGACATCGGCGCAGGCGGCCTCGGTGACCACCCCGACCGGCTTGCCGTCCTCGACGATCACGACCGCGCCGTGCGCGCGCTTGTGCATCAGCGCCACCGCGTCGGACACCGAGTGGTCGGGGTCGAGGGTGACGGGGGTGTCGGCGGTGAGCGAGCGGCTCTTCACGAACGCGATCGTGTCGGCGGCCGCGGGGATCGGCAGATCCTGGGGGAGCACGACGAGTCCGCCTCGGCGGGCGACGGTCTCGGCCATCCGCTTGCCCGCGACGGCGGTCATGTTCGCGACCACGAGGGGGATGGTGGTGCCGGACCCGTCGACGCTGGCCAGGTCCACATCGAACCGGGACGCGACATCCGTCCGGTTCGGGACGAGGAAGATGTCGTCGTAGGTCAGGTCGTACGGCGGCTGGGGTCCCGGAAGAAATCGCACTCGTTCGATGATAGCCGTGTGAGGTGTGTCGTGGGCGGCACCTCAGTGCGCGGTGTCGGCCGCTTCCGCGAGCGGCGCCGCCTGCGACCGGCACAGCACGACGGTGGCCACGCACATCACGACGACGCAGGTCACGACGGCCACCAGGCCGAGGCCGTCGGTGCGCAGCTGCTCGTTCAGGGCGGTCAGGCCGAGGAACGCGGCGGCCAGTGGTTCGGCCACCGCCGCCGCGGGGAGCGAGGCGGACAGCGGTCCGGCCTGGTAGGCCCGCTGCTGGAGGTAGAAGCCGAGCAGCCCGGCCCCGACCAGCGCCCAGGTCTGCCAGCCCGTGAGCACGCTGCCCGGCCCGTCACCGAACAGGGTGACCACGCGGTCGGTGAGCGCGGCGGCCAGGCCGAACAGCGCGCCGCCGGCGAGCCCGAGGGCCAGCGCCCGCTCGGCCGGCTTGCGCACCAGGAACCCCGCCAGCGTCGCGACGGCGACGATGCCGAGCAGAATCGCCAAGGGCGCCAGCCACTCTCGCAGCGGTGCGGTCTGCTCGCCCGCGGTCGGATCGCCGATGACGAGGAACAGGACCAGCGCGGTCACCAGGACCAGCGCCGTCGCGGCGGCCCGCCCGGTGATCCGCTGATGGTTCAAGCGCGCGGACAGCGGCAGCGCGAAGACCAGCGAGCTGACCAGGATCGGCTGGACCACCAGCACCGCACCGAAGGCGAGCGCGAGCACCTGCATGCCGTACCCGCCGATATCGCCGACGATCGCCGCCCACCACCGCTTGTTCCGCAGCAGCGAGCCCACCAGCGACGCGTTCCCCGGGACCGCGGCCGCCGCCCGCTGCTGCGCCACCGACGACACCGCGAACAGCATCGCGGCGACGACGGCGCACACGATCGCGGCGATCGAACGGTTCGTCACCAGGTCAGTGTGGCAGCCGGACCGCGGTGACGCCGGGAGGCGCCCGGCCCGACGACCGCACCGACAAGCCGTCGATCGATCGCGTGACCGCGGGCCGAGTCGATCAGTCGCGTGCCGAGTCGTCCTCGGGACGACGGTGTGAACACGCCGTCGGCGCCGATCACCGGGTCGACGAGGGCGCCGGAACGACGCGCCCCGAACAGCAGCGTGGCCGAACCGTAATCGGTTCGCCCACGCGGTGATTCAGTTTGCCGTGCGGTTGCGGCGGGTGGCCGGAGCCGCCGGACGCGCGGCTCGACGACGCGAATTCGTCGGCGTGTCGCCGCTGCGGGCGTGTCCGCCGGTGCCCGCGGGCTTGCGGCCGCGCGACTCGCCCGCCGGACGCTCCCGGCGGGGCGCGCCCGCGCCGCGGCTGTGGCCCTGCGCGGCCTCGCCCGCCGGTGCGCCACCGGAGCGGGGACGGCGCGAGCGTCCACCGGTCGCCGACTTCGGCGCGGCGGCCTGGGCCGGTGCGGCGGGCGCGGCCAGCGCGATGCCGCTGGGCTTGCGGGCGCCGGTGATCTCCACCAGCTTCCGGTCGCCGGGGCGGACCTCGACGCCGTCGGTCTGGACACCGGCCTTGCGGGTCATCGCGGCGACGTCCTTGCGCTCCTCGTCGGTGACGAGGGTGACCACGACGCCCTCCTCACCGGCGCGCGCGGTGCGCCCGGCCCGGTGCAGGTAGGCCTTGTGCTCGGCGGGCGGGTCGAAGTGCACGACCAGCGAGACGCCGTCGATGTGGATGCCGCGCGCGGCGACATCGGTGGTGACCAGCACCGGCACCGAGCCGTCGGCGAACGCCGCCAGGGTGCGGGTGCGATTGTTCTGCGCCTTGCCTCCGTGCAGCGAGCCCGCCGCGACACCGGCGCCACGCAGCTGCTTGGCCAGCCGGTCCGCGCCGTGCTTGGTGCGCACGAACATGATGGTCAGGCCCTCGCGGGCGGCGATCTCGGTGGCGACCGAGCGCTTGACGTTCTTGTCGCGCACGTAGAGCAGGTGGTGCGACATGGTGGTCACCGATGCCTCCGGCGGCGCGGTGGAGTGGGTGACCGGCTGGTGCATGTACCGCTTGACCAGCTTGTCCACGTCACCGTCGAGGGTGGCCGAGAACAGCAGGCGCTGACCGTCCTTCGGCGTGCGGTCGAGCAGCCGGGTGACCTGGGGCAGGAAGCCCATGTCGGCCATGTGGTCGGCCTCGTCGAGCGCGGTGATCGTCACGTCGGACAGGTCGGCGGCGCGCTGCTTGATCAGGTCGTCGAGGCGGCCGGGAGTGGCGATGAGCAGGTCGACGCCGCGCGCGAGCCGGTCGGCCTGGCGCTTGATCGGCGCACCGCCGACGACGGAGGCCACGCGCAGGCCGAGCGAGAGGGCGGCCTCGTCGAGCGCGCGCTCGATCTGCGAGGCGAGTTCGCGGGTCGGGACCAGCACCAGGCCGCGCGGGCGGCCCGGCTTGGCGGACGCGCCGGTGAGACGGGCCAGCATCGGCAGGCCGAAGGCGAGGGTCTTGCCCGAGCCGGTCGGGCCGCGGCCGAGCACGTCACGGCCGGCGAGCGCGTCGCCGATGGTGGCGGCCTGGATGGGGAAGGGCTTCTCGATGCCCGCGTTGCGCAGGGTCTGCACCAGTGCGACGGGCAGACCGAGGTCGGCGAAGGTGGCGTCGGGACGCGAAGAGGAAGACAAAATGGCCTTTCGTTGGGCTGCGCATCGCGCTGGAAGATGACCGGCGCCGATGACCCGGATACGCCGAGGGCGTGCACGGGGTGCGGCCCAGCAGGAAGGACCGATCTCCCAGGATAGGCGGGATCGGTGGCACGTGGGTAAACGCGCTGGTCAGACGACCGTTTGTAGCGATGATTGTGCGAGGGGGTCCGGTGGCGGCACGGGCGGCCGGGACCGATGCCGTCCCGGCACCGACAAGGGCGGCGAATCGCCAGGTCAGCCGCGGAAGAGCCGGTTCAGCTCCTGCAACCACGGCACCGCGACGGCGAGCGTCGGCACGACCAGGATGGCCGCCGACCCGAGGTACGCGGCGGTGGCGACTCTCACGTCGCCGGTGCGGCCCGCGAGCCGCTGGATGCGGATCAGCGTGGTCGGTCCGCCCGCGGCCAGCGCGCCCTGCGGCGCGGTCGACTTCGCACACGCGACCAGCGCGCGCGCCAGCGGCTTGGGGCCGGTGACCTTGACCGCGGAGTCGTCGGCGAGCAGTTCGATCAGCAGTTTCACCGAGCCGAGCGCGGCCTTGCTGCGGACCACCCGGGGGAACGCCTCGTGGACCGCGGTGAACGCCTCGAGCACCAGGTCGTGGCGGGCCCGCAGATGCGAGCGTTCGTGACTGACGATCGCGGTGACCTCGGCGTCGTCGAGGCTGGTCAGCGTGCCTTCGCTGAGCACCACCCGCTGCCGCAGCCCGGGCAGGCAGTAGGCGATGGGTTCGGTCGCGGCGAGCACGCGGATATCGGCGGCGCGGCGGACCGGCCCGCTCTGATCCAGCAGATCGACCAGCATGCGATGCCGGGACCTGCGGCGACGGGTGTGCACGCCGACGCGCACGATGGAGAAGATGAGCCGGGCGCCGATCATCAGGGTCAGCGCGAAGACCAGCACGTAGATCGTCCACAGTGGCAGACCGAGCGCGTCGATCTCCTTGGTGGGGGAGGTGGTCGGCCTACCGTCGGGGCCGGGGACGAGCAGCAGGCTGGCGATGGCCAGCCCGGAACCGAAGGCGCTGAGCACGGCGGCCAGCGCGATGGCCTGCCACAGCACCAGGGCCGCGCGCGGCGATCGATGCACCCAGGTCGCGCGACTGAGCAGCGCTGGTACCGGCCCTGCGAGAAGCAAGGCGAGACCGGCGAAGACTGCCGCGGTTGCGTTCATCGACTCTGCTCACTGCGTTGTGGGACCAGGGGCGCTCACGTCGTTGTGAGAGCCGCCAGGGAGTCTAGCTGCTCTTCTCGTCGGATTCGAGCTTGGCGAGTGCCTCCCTGAGGGCATCGGCCTCGTCCTTGCCCACCTGTTCCACGAAGTGCACCAGCGCGGCGGCGCGGCTGCCCGCCGCGTCGGCCTGCTGCAACGCGTCGACCATCAGGCTCGCGACGAGCTCGTCGCGGCTGTGTACCGGTGCGTATCGATGGGCGCGATCATCGCGCCGCTGCACCACCAGGTCCTTTTTCGCCAGCCGCTGCAGCACGGTCATCACTGTCGTGTACGCGAGCTCGCGCCGTGCGGCCAGTGCTTCGTGGACCTGCCGCACCGTCTGCGGTTCGTCGGCCGACCACAACTGGTCCATGACCGCTTTTTCGAGTTCGCCGAGTCCTGCCATCCCACAATTTTACGGACTCAACGACAAAGATGCGTACTACAGATTGTCGTAACGGGGGGTTTGCTGGTGTGTCATTCGTCATACCCGTCGGCGCCGTGCACGTGCCGGGTGCCGATCGGGACGATCATCGGCCGCCCGGAGACCGGATCGGTGAGGACGGTCGCCTCGAGCCCGAACACCTCGGCGAGCAGCTCGGCGGTGACGATGTCGGCGGGCTTGCCCCGCGCCACGATGCGCCCGGCCGACATCACCACGAGCTCGTCGCTGTAGCGGATGGCGAGGTTGAGATCGTGCAGCACCATGACCACGGTGCGCCCGTACTCGGCGTGCAGCCGGTCGACGAGGTCGAGCACCTCGAGCGAGTGCGCGAGGTCGAGGTAGGTGGTCGGCTCGTCGAGCAGCAGGATGTCGGTGCCCTGGGCCAGGGCCATCGAGATCCAGGCGCGCTGGCGCTGGCCGCCGGAGAGCTCGTCGAGGGTGCGCTCGGCCAGGTCGGCGATGCCGGTCTGGGCCAGCGCGGCGGCGACCTCGGTCTCGTCGTCGGCCGACCACTGCCGCAGCCAGGACTGGTGCGGGTGCCTGCCGCGGGCGACGAGATCCGCGACGGTGAGGCCCTCGGGGGCGACCGGGGTCTGCGGCAGCATGCCGATCACCCGGGCGACGTCCTTGGTCTTCATCGTCGAGATGGCCTTGCCGTCGAGCACGACCTGCCCGTCGCGGGGGCGCAGCAGCCTGCCCAGCGACTTGAGCAGCGTCGACTTGCCGCAGCCGTTGGGACCGATGACCGTGGTGACCACGCCGGGCGCGATGTCGAGGCTCAGCTCGTCGACGATCACCCGCTCGCCGTAGCCGAGGGAGACGCCGTCGGCGGCGAGGCGATGGGCGGGGCTGGTCATCAGAGCGTGGCCTTCCGGTTCATGCGGACGAGCAGGTAGAGCAGGAACGGCCCGCCGAGCGCGGCGGTCACGATACCGACGGGCAGTTCGACGGGAAGCAGTGTGCGCGAGATGATATCGGCCGCGGCGACCAGCCCGGCGCCGGTCAGCGCCGAGGCGATGAGCGGTTCACCCGGCGTGCGCAGCGCCATCCTGGCGATCTGAGGCGCCGCGAGCGCGACGAAGCCGACCGGCCCCACGGCCGCCGTGGCCACCGACGCCGCCACCACCGCGGCGCCGATGAGCAGCGCCTGCTGGGCCTGGATCCGCACGCCGAGCACCCGGGTCGACTCCTCGCCGAGGCGCAGCGCGGCCAGCGTCCGCGCCGAGACCAGCGCGATCACGGTCACCACGGCCAGCGCGAGCACCGCGGGTACGACCCTGGCCAGGTCTGCGGCGTTGAGCGATCCGGTGAGCCACAGCTGAGCCCGCGCGGCGTCGGTGAGGCTGGCCCGGGTGAGCAGCCAGCTGATCACCGACATCAGCACCGCGTTGACGCCGATGCCGATGAGGACCAGGCGGAAGCCGGTGACCCCGCGTTCCCCGGCCCGGCCGCGCCCCCAGGCGAGCAGGTAGATGACGATCGCGGTGAGCAGGCCGCCGGTGAGCGCGGCCAGCGGCGCGCCGACCGTGGCGATCAGTCCGGTGGTCGCGCCGCCGCTGCCGACCAGCACCGCGACCGCGCCGACACTGGCACCGGTGGTGATCCCGAGGACATCGGGCCCGGCCAGCGGGTTGTGCAAGATCGACTGCATGAGCGCGCCGGACAGGCCGAGCGCGGCGCCGACCACCACGGCCGTCAGCGCCCGCGGCAGCCGCGACTCGATGATGATGAACCGCTGCGATCGGGTGCCACCGCCGCCGAGGACGTCGAGGACCCGGCTCAGCGGGATGTTGGTCTCGCCGACGGCGATATCCAGGCAGAACAGCGCGAAGACCAGCGCCGCGAGGGCCAGCACGGCACCCAGCAGCACCGGCCGCCACACCAGCGACATCGGCCCGATCCGCAGCGCGGGGCGCACCTTGCGCAGCGCGGCGCCCGCGTCGGTGGGTGTGTACGTCTCGAGTGTGCTCACAGCGTCACCAACTTCTTGCGGCGCACCAGCGCGATGAAGAACGGCGCGCCGATCGCGGCGAGCATCACGCCGACCTGGAGTTCGCCCGGCCGGGCGACCACCCGGCCCGCGATGTCGGCGACCAGCAGCAGCAGGCCGCCGATCAGTCCCGAATAGGGGATCAGCCAGCGGTTGTCGGGCCCGGTGATCGTGCGCGCGATATGCGGCACCACCAGCCCGAGGAAGGCGATCGGCCCGATGGCCGCGGTGGCGGCGCCGCTGAGCAGTACCACCGCGAACAGGCCGAACGCCCGCGCCCGGCCGACGTCGACGCCGAGCCCGCGGGCGACGTCGTCCCCGAGGCTGAGCAGGTTCAGGCTGGGCGCCGCCGCGACCGCCATCGCCATCCCGATCACCAGGAACGGCAGCACCTGCCAGAACACCCCGCCCTCGCGCCCGTTCACCGTCCCGACCACCCAGAACCGGTAGGTGTCGAGCGCGGCGTTGTCGAGCACGATCACGGCATTGGTCATCGCCTGCAGGAACGCGGTGACGGCCGCGCCCGCGAGCACCAGGCTCAGCGGACTCGCCTTGCCGCCGCCGATCGAGGACACCCCGAACACGATGATGCCCGCGATCGCGGACCCGGCGAAGGCGAACCAGATGTACTGGCTCGGCGCGGTGAAGCCGAACAGATAGATGCTGAGCGCGGCCAGGAATCCCGCGCCGGCATTCAGTCCCAACAAACCGGCATCAGCGAGCGGATTCCGGGTATACCCCTGGATGAGCGCGCCCGCGATGCCCAGCGCCATCCCGGCGACCAGGGCCAACGCGGTGCGCGGCAGACGTAGCTCACGCACGATTTCCTCGGCGGTGGAGCGGGCCGGGCATCGGAACGGGCCGCCGTCGCAGCCGAGAGCGTGTGTGACGGCGTCGAACACCGTGGCCGGTGCGAGCGAGCGGGTACCGATGGCGATGCTCGCCACCACCGCGACGGTGAGCAGCAAGACGAGCAGAAGAAGCCCGGTCAGACGACGACGTCTGACGGTGCCAGGGTGGATCACGGCGACGAACTTCTCCTGACTCGAATCCGGACACGACTTGTGAAGTCTGGTAAGCCTAACCTATGTTCCGAGACATCATCGTCACGGGAACCCACTGTTCGAGGAGGTTCGATGCCCGAGCCCGTCACCACCGCCACGTCCCGCAGCACCGCCGCGTTCGATCGCGCGTGTGCCCGGTTGCAATCGCTGCAACCCGAACATCCGCGGGTCTATGCCGTGGCGGCGATGGCCGGTCAGGGAAAGCGCCGCTGGTGGCATGTGCCGAACGGGCTGTCCGAGGGCCGCGTCGAGCTCATGTACCGCAGGCACGCCGCCGAGATGATCAACGACGACATCGCCGCCGAGGTGGTGGCGACCGCCCTCATCCACGCGGTCGTCGGCCGGGTGACGGCGCTGTTCGTGATGGCGGGCCGCGCCTGGGATCCCGGCCGGGACAATCTCTGGATCCATCATGACAACGATGGTGGCATCGACTGGGCGGGATTGTCCGACACCACGATTCGGGTCGTCGCCGGTGACCCCGAGGTCGACGAGCGCGACGCCGTCGCGCTGCCCTGCGAGGCGGCGATGGCGGTCTGGCTGGCCCAGCGGTGCGCGTCCTCGCTGATTCCGCTGCAGTCCGTGCTCACCCGCTGCTCCGGCCTGCCCGCGCGCCGGTTCTGGTCGCTGGTCGGCGAATCCGTCATCGGCGCGGCGACCTATGTGCCCGACCTGGCCCGCACCGACGCCACCGCGGGCGCCCGGCGCGGCCAGCTCCTGCTCGGCGCGCTCGAGGACCGGGGTCTGCCGGTGCGCCGGACCAGCTGCCTGCAACGCTAGGAGCCGGTCGCGGCGCGGACCGCCGCGGCGAGTTCCCGGAACGACCGCAGCACGAGTTCGCCGTAGTGCTCCGGGTCCGGCATCATCCCCGGATTCGTGGTGACGGCGATGACGATGTCGTCACCCTGCGAGGTGATCAGGTGCCGCAGGCCGTCGCCGTCGAGGATCGGCAGCGCGCCGACCACCCGGCGGATCGGCCGCCCGCAGAAGACCAGGCTGTCGGTCACCGGCGGCACATTGCTGATGGTGGTGTTGCACAGCGGCACCGTCGCCGCGTCGTCGAAACGCCGTTGCGCCCTAGCCCATCCGGCCGCGCGCAGCAGCAGCGCGGGCGCGGTCTCCACCCGGCGGTCACCGCGCCGCACCACCGGGTCGGTGGTCCGCTGCTTGGCCAGGCCCGCCGACCGCCGGACCGCGGCCAGCCGGGCGAGTGGATCGGCTAGGTCGGTGTGCAGGTCGACGATCATCTGGCTGAGCTGGTTCGCCGAATCCCAGTCGGCCACACCGCGCATCGACATCGGCACCATCGCGGCGAGCGAGCCGTCGGGCGTCTCGTCGTGCTCGGCGAGATAGGCGGCCAGCGCGCCGGCGATCGTCGTCAGCATCAGGTCGTTGATCGTGACCCGCTGTGGCGCCGCGGCTTTCGCGGTGAGCACCTCCGGCATCGGCAGCGCGATCAGGTGGAAGGTGAGCTCCGCGTGGATATCCCGGTTGAAGCGGGTCGCGGGGCGTTCGGCCACCGGTTCGTGCACCGCGCCCGCGTCGACCAGTGCGCGGAGTTCGTCCTGCGCCGCGCGGGCGCGCCGCAATCCGCCGACGAACCGCGCGGGCCGCAGCGGGAGCGCGGCGCTCGTGCGGATCGCCCGGACCAGCGGGCGCGGCTCGTCGAGCCGGATCGCCGGCGCCGGCTCGGCGCCGAACAGCCGCTGCTCGAGCGCGCGGGTGGCGACGCCGTCGCCGGCACTGTGATGGAACGCGAGCACCACGATGGTGGTCGGGCCCGGCATCGCCGGGACCCCGTCGACGCGGTCGAGCACATGGATGCGCCACGGTGGCCGCGTGAGATCCATGCGCGTGGCGGTGATCTCGGCGATCCTAGCGCGCGCGTCGTCCCAGGTGCCCGGCCGCTCCAGCGAGACGTGGTCGCGCACCGACATGGACGGATCGGGCACCCAGTACGGCAGGTCCAGGTCCATCGGCACGCGGTGCAGCCGCCGGTGGAACAGCGCCGCGTGCCCGATGCTCGCGCGCACCCAGTCCAAGACCTCGCCGATGGTCAGCGGTGCCCGGCCCGCGGAGTCGGCGAGGTACACCCCGACGACGTTCGACAGGTGCCGGTCGGTCTCGTCGTAGACGAACACCGCGTCGCGCGGGCGCAGCTGCTCGGTGCCGACCCGGAGTTCGGCGCTCACAGGCCCAGCGCCGTCGCCATCATCGGCCACGACGCGTGCAGGTCGTCTTCCCAATAGCCCCACGAGTGAGTTCCGGTCGGCCGGAGGTTGTAGGTGATATTCGTGCGGCCGAGCTGCTGGGTTCGCTGGGCCAAATTCGCCGTGCAATACATGGTCGCCGCTTCGATGCCGCCGCCGACGAGCATTTGATTCGTCAGAATGGAGGTCGGATTCTTTCCGTTGATATGAACTCGCGGATTCTGCAGTGTGTCGTGAATTCCGGGCAAACCCGTTCCGGCAGAAATGTACATCGGGATATCCGGTAGGCGGTGGGCCTGGACGAAGGGGTCGTGTTCGCGCCAGGCGGCGTCGGTGACCGGGCCCCACATGTTCTCCACGTCGCCGCCGCCCATCCGCACCACCAGCGAGACGAAGCCACGGCCGATCGGATCGCTGGTCATCGCGCAGCCGCTGTAGGCGGACACGCTGCGGTACAGGTCGGGGGCCTGGATGGCGAGGTCGAGGACCGAGGTGCCCGCCATCGAGATGCCCGCCAGCGAGTTGACGCCGGTGGTGCCGAAGGTCGCGTCGACGACCGGCGGCAGCTCCTGGGTGAGGAACGTCGTCCACATGTTGCGGCCGTTGTTCTCGAGGTTCTTCCCGAGCTTCTCGTCGGGGCGCAGCCAGTCGGTGTAGTAGCTGAACGCGCCCTCCATCGGGATGACGACGTTGACGTGCTTGTCGGCGAAGAACCCGCCCGCGTCGGTCTGCCCCGGCCAGTTGGCCGAATCCTCGCCGCCGCCCGCGCCGTTGAGCAGGTACAACGTCGGTGCCGGGGTCGCGGTGTCGGCCGGCCGCAGCACGCGTAGCGCGATCGTGCGATCCATGGCGGGGGAGTAGACGCTGATGTCGGCGACCTGGCCGGACTGGGTCCGGCTCACCAGGCGGGCGCCGGTGGTGGCCGCGGCCTGCCCGGTGTCGGCGAACACGGGTGTCGCGGCGAGCGCCACGACACAGGCGGCCGACAGGAGGGCGCGGAGCATGTCGTTGTTCATGGTGATGCGGGCCTGCTGACTTCTCGGGCGGTGCGGGGGCCGGACGACGGCCGGCCCCCGCTGGTGCGGCGGTTGATCGGGCTACGGGAAGAAGGCTTCCTTGCTTGATTGTCGAGAAACCTGAGGTCAGGGGTGGGTCAGCCGCCGATGGGCGTGCCACCGCTCAGGGAGATCAGCGCCTGGACGAGGGGCAGGGTGGTGTCGCCGAGACTGGCCATGCCGGTGGCGAACATTTCGTAGAGGGAACCCATGTCTTACTCCTACGGGTGATTTCGGATTACGGGAAGAACGCTTCGACGGAACCCAGGAAGGTCTCGAGCAGAAGGTCGCCCTGGTTCGCGGACGCCATTCCGCCCAGTACGCCGAGTAGCAGCTCATCGAACGAGCCCATGAAGTATCTCCTTGCGCTGTTGTCGTGCCCGAAGAGAGGGAGATCCCTCTCCGCGGGCGGTCATCACAATCGGTGGTCGATGTGATGCCGGTAACCTAGCTCCGGTTCCGAAGTGTGGCAACCAACTGTTTCACTCATGCTGATTCGTTCATTTATTTCTTTCCTTCTGGAAGCTGCTCGGCGATTGCCGCGGGCGTTGCCATATGTGTCTTGACCTGCGGTTACAGCGACTACCTCCCTGTCGTTTTGTTCTCCAGACCCCAGTTTTCGGGGGTTCCATCGGGTCTGGGAATCCTCTTGTTTCAACCTGCGCAGTGGTGGTTGATCATTCTGTCTGGCTATATATCTGTCGCGGGGGCGGACCGTGAATGGTCCGCCCCCGCGCTGTCTCGCCGAGTGTTACTTACCCGGTGTCGGCGTGCCGCCGCTGACGGTGATCAGGGCCTGGATGAAAGGCAGAACGGCGTCGCTCAGGCTGCCCGCGCCGGTCTGCATCAATTCGTAGAGAGATCCCATGTGCTTTTTCCTTCGGTGAAATGGATGCCGGACTCGTCAGTGAGCCGGAGGGGAGTGTCGGGGCGAGGTCGTTTTACGGGAAGAATGCCTCGACGGAGCCGAGGAAGACCGCCAGGAGCCCATCACCCTCGACCATGGAACCCAATCCCGCAATGGCGGCCATCATTATCTCGGTCAGCGAACCCATGGTGAATCTCCTTGCATGATTGATGAGCATCCCGCCGGAAAATGGAGGACCCGTCGGCCGGGATGTGGATCACAATCAGATCTCCTCTGCTGTGATGTGGGTAACGTAGCCCCGCTCATTTCCCTCGGCAAGGAAATCGCCCGATTCGCGAAATTCGACCCCACATCCTTCCTGGTGGAACTACCGGGGAGTGTTGGTGTCCGTCACAACGGATCGCGCCGTGACCTGTAGCGACGTCCAGTCCCGTCAGATCCGACGGCGAACGGCCACGTTCGCCGTCGGTGCCGTCAATCCCCCTGGAGTGAACCGCGCCAGATGCGGGCCGGAATCCCGCTGACCAGATCGCGGCCACGCAGCACCTGAATCCGCCACGGTGACAGGCGAAGCACCTGGAACGCCGGGTCGTCCGGGCCCTGCCAGAACTGGCCGGGGTCATAGCCGGCGCCGGGCGGGCTCCCGTGCCGGTACAGGTCCCACACGTGCGCGCGCTCGTCCGGATCGTCGGTCCAGCTGGCGACGGTATCCACGGCGACGGTGTTCTGCGCCGGACTCCAATACGAGAACGTCACATGCGGGTTCCCCGCGATATGCGCGGCTTTCACCGGCGTGCGATAGGTCCCGAGCCACCCGGTCGGCACCTCGCCGCCGGTCTCCCAGACCGGGATCAGCACCCGGGACCGGGGGCGCCCGGCGGCGTCGACGGTGGTCATCGTGGCGTAGTTGATCGAGCCGACGATGGCGTCGAAATCGGCCTTGATATCGGCGAAGCTCTGGACTGTCGACCTGGTGCGACTGTTGGTATTCATGGGTCCACCGTGGCCGGGCGGACTTCGGACCGACTCAGGATCGGCTCGAGGTCGCCCCCGCGACGAGGGTCGCCGGGTCGGCGGTCCGGCCGTGCGCGACCGCGGCCGCCAGTCCGTCGGCGCCAAGCTCGGCGCGGACGCGCGCCGCGATCCGGTCGACATCGCCGCGTTCGGCCTCGGGCAGGGGCGCTCCGGTGGCGCGGCGGAGGGCCTCGGCGGCGCCGAGCAGCTGAGCGGCCTGCTCGGCGTCGCCCGCCAGCGCGCGGGCGCCTGCCAGTCCCTCCAGGGCGAGCGCGTGGGCGCGGGGATCGCCGGTGCGCAGCGCCGCGTCCAGGCCGCGACGGTGCAGCTGTTCGGCCTCGGCGGCGTCGCCCGCGAGTTCGGCGGTGAAGCCCAGTTCGGCGAGGATCAGCGCCGCGCCGAACTGGGAGCCCGCGCGCAGGTGCCAGTCCAGCCAGGCGCCGAGGTGCGTGCGGGCGGCGGCGAGATCGCCGCGGCGCCGCGCGACCAGGCCGAGTCCGAGTTCCGCGGATTCCTCCCCGACCAGATGACCCTGGTCGACGGCGATCCGGCGCGCACGTTCGTGCAGTTCGGCACTGTGCTCGAAGTCCCCGCGCAGCAGCGCGATCCGGCCCAGGGAGGTGAGCCGCTCACCCACCTCGGTCCACAGCCCGAGCTCCTCGGCGGTCGTCAGCGCGGCCCGGTGCTCGGTGCGCGCGGTGTCGAGATCGCCGACGACCTCGGCGTGATTGCCGAGCAGGAAGCCCGCGATGCCCTGCCCCCAGCGGTCGCCGACCCGCGTGAACAGATCCCGGCTGCGTTCGGCGTGCGCGCGCATCTCGGTCAGCTCACCGCGTGCGAACGCGTCCCTGGCCAGCGACGCCGAGGCCGCCGCGACACCCCAGTCCTGACCGGCGTCGGCGAAGGCGGTGCGCAGCTCGGCGGCGCTGTCCATGTCGTGGTGCGCGGCGAACCCGGTGTGCACGTGCGCGAGATACCAGCGGGCCCGCAGTTCCGCGGGCGCGGGCCGCTCGCCGAGGGCGGGCAGCGTCTCGACGGTGCGGCCGCGCCCGAGCTCGAGCGCGCCGCGCCACAGCAGCGCGATCCGCCGTGCGGCCGAACCGGGTTCGCCCGGCACCGCCAGCGCGATACCGATCGACCGGATGCCCTCCGCGAGCCGCCCGCGCAACACCCAGTACCAGGCCAGCGCGTTCACGAGACCGAGCGCGTCGTCGGATCTGCCCGCGGCCCTGGCGGTCTCGAGCGCGCGGCGCAGGTCGGCCGATTCGGCGTCGAGCCGGGCCAGCCACCGCCGCTGGTCGCCGGTGCGCAGGTGCGCGTCGGCGCGTTCGGCCAGCGCGCGGTAGTAGGCGAGATGACGCAGGCGGGTCTCGGTCTCCTCGCTACTGTCGCGCAGGCGGTCGACGCCGTAGGCGGCGACCGACTTCAGCAGCCGATAGCGGGGCCTGACGTCGGCGGCGGGCGCGATGACCAGCGAGCGGTCGACCAGGCGGGCGAGCAGTTCCGCGATGTCGATGCTGTCGACATCGCCACCCGCGCAGACGGTCTCGGCCGATTCCAGGGTGGCGCCGTCGGCGTGGGCCGCGAGCCTGCGCAGCACCGCGCGTTCGGGCTCGTCGAGCAGTTCCCAGCTCCAGTCGATCACCGCGCGCAGCGTGCGCTGCCGATCGGGGGCATCCCGGTACCCGGCGGAGAGCAGCGTGAACCGATCCTCGATCCGCTCGGCCAGGGTGTGCACGCCCAGCGCGCGGACCCGGGTCGCCGCCAGTTCCAGCGCCAGCGGCAGGCCGTCGAGATGGCCGACGATGGTCGCGACCGCGGCGGCATTGGCGTCGGTGACGGCGAATCCGGGGGTGGTGGCGCGGGCCCGATCGGTGAAAAGCCTGACAGCAGGCGACTTCTCGATCTCAGCCGTGGTTCCCTCCGCGGCGGGCACCGGCAGTGGTGCGACCGGCCACAGGTGCTCGCCCGCGATGTTCAGCGGGACCTGACTGGTCACCAGCACCCGCAGGTCGGGGGCCGCGCCGAGCAGTCGCGCGACCAGTGCCGCGGCGGCCTCGGCGACATGCTCGCCGTTGTCCAGCACCAGCAGTGCCCGCTTGGCCCGCACCGCCTCGGCGAGCCGGGCGAGCTGGGTTCCGCTGTCGGGCACCGGGAACGGGCTGGTCCCCGCGGAGTCGTCGCGCACCTCGAACGTCGCGGCGACCACCTCGGTGAGGGCGGTCAGCGCGCTGTCCGGCTCGGCGCCGAGACACAGCCCGGCCAGCTCGACGAACAGCACGCCGTCGCGAGCCGGATGATCGGCGCCGACCGCCAGCGCCAGGCGGGTCTTGCCGACGCCGCCCGGACCGGTGAGCGTCACGAGTCGTTCGGCCCGGAGCAGGGCCTCGATCCCGGCGCGATCGTCCGCACGCCCGATCAACGCGGTGGCGGGGACCGGCAGCGTGGGCCGGGGCGTGACCGGAGTCGCCCGCGGCGGCCGGGTCGGCGCGCCGAGCGCCGGATCCTGTTCCAGCACAGCACGATGCAGCGCGGTGAGCTCGGGACTGGGATCCAGGCCGAGGTCCTCGGCGAGGTGCTCGCGCAGGCGCCGGAACGAGTCAAGCGCCTCGCCGTGGCGGCCCGAGCGGTACAGCGCGAGCATGTGCGCGGCCCGCAGCCGTTCCCGCAGCGGATGTTCCTCGGTGAGCGCGCCCAGTTCGTCGGCCACCTGCTCGTGCGCACCGAGCGCGATCCTGGCTCGCGCGTAGTCCTCGGTCGCGGTCAGGCGCTGTTCCTCGAGGCGTAGCACCGGGATCCGGGCGAAGTCGTGGTCGGCGAGGTCGGCCAGGGCGGGGCCGCGCCACAGCGCCAGCGCCTCGGCCAGCAGGGCAGCGCGGGTAGCGTCGTCGGCGGTGCGCGCCCGGCGCAGCAGGTCCTGGAACACCTGCGCGTCGACCGCGTCGGGGGGAACGTCCAGGAGATAGCCGGGGGAGCGCGAGACCAGCAGGTCGCGGCCGCCGTCCTCGGCGTTGCCGAGCACCCGGCGCAGCTGGGACGCGCGGGTCTGCAACGATCCCGCCGGATGGGTGGGCAGCGCCGCGCCGCCCCACAGGTCCTCGACGAGCCGGTCGGCGGGCACGATCCGGCCCGGCTCCACCAGCAGTGCGGCCAGCAGGACCCGCACCTTGAGCTCGGGCACCCGGACCGGCTGTCCGTCGTCGGTCCACACCGCCACCGGCCCGAGCACCCCGAAACGCATGTCACCCACCCTAAACGGCGGGGCGGACGCGGCGGCCTCGAGGCGATCCGGAGTCGATCCGAAGGGTTCCCGAAGGGCCGCTCGGCACGGTGGGTCTCGTTCGCATCCTCCTCGAAGGGAATCCTCCTGATGTCCGCGTTCACCGAAATCCCCGAGCGGGCAGGCACCCGCCAATGGCTGGGACTGGCGGTCCTGCTCCTGCCGACGGTGCTGCTGTTCCTCACCATGACCGTCCTGTTCCTGGCCACCCCCTACATCGCCGCCGATCTGGCACCGAGCAGCGGACAGCTGTTGTGGATCAACGACATCTACGGCTTCGTGATGGCCGGGTTCCTCGTCACCATGGGCACGCTGGGTGACCGGCTCGGCCGCCGCAGGCTGCTGCTGGCCGGCGCCGCGCTGTTCGGTGTCGCCTCGGTGCTCGCGGCCTTCGCGCCCGGTCCCGAACTGCTCATCGCGTCGCGGGCGCTGATGGGGCTGGGCGCCGCCGCCGTCATGCCCGCCACCCTGTCGCTGATCACCACCATGTTCCGCGACGATCGCCAGCGGGCCACCGCCATCGGTCTGTGGGCGGCGTCGGTGTCGGCCGGGGTGGCGCTCGGCCCGCTGCTCGGCGGACTGATGCTGGCCTCGCTGTGGTGGGGCGCGTCCATGCTGATCGGCGTGCCGGTGATGCTGCTGGTCGTGCTCGCGGTGCCGGTGCTGGTGCCCGAGTACCGGGCGCCCGCGGCGGGCAGGCTCGATCCGATCAGTGTCGCGCTGTCGCTGGCCGCGCTGCTGCCGTTCGTCTACGGCGTGAAGAAGCTCGCCGAGGCCGGACCCACCGCCACGTCGGTGCCGACCCTGCTCGCCGGGGTGCTGTTCGCGGTGGTCTTCGTCCGCAGGCAGCTGCGCCTGGCCGACCCGCTGCTCGACGTGCGGCTGTTCGCCAACCGGACCTTCAGCGGTTCGCTGGGCGTGTACATGCTCGCGGCCATCGCCCTGGGTGGGGTGTACCTGCTGTTCACGCAGTATCTGCAGCTGGTCGCCGCCCAGTCGCCGCTGGCGGCCGGGCTGTGGATCCTGCCCGCCGCGATCGGCTTGGTGATCGTCTCGACGGTCACTCCCGCGCTCGCCCGCCGGGTCCGGCCCGCGTACCTGATCGCCGCGGGTCTGGCGGTGTCGACGGTCGGCTACCTGGTGCTGACCCAGGTCGAGAGCGTCGCGGGTCTGCCGCTGCTCATCGTCGGCTTCTACGTCCTGTACCCGGGTATCGCCCCGGCCATGGCGCTGATCCCCGGCCTGGTCATCGGCGCCGCCCCGGCGGAGAAGGCGGGTGCCGCCTCGGCGGTGAACAGCACGGCCAGCGACCTGGGTGTCGCGCTCGGTGTGGCGCTGCTCGGCAGCGTCGGTGCCGCGGTGTACCGCGCCGGGATGTCGGAGTCGACGGGCGAGGCCGCGGAAACCCTGCCCGGGGCACTGAGTTCGGCCGAATCCCTGCCCGCCGAGGTCGCCGATTCCGTCGTCGCGGCGGCGAGGGATGCCTTCACCAGCGGACTCAATGCCGCCGCGTGGACCGCGGCCGTCCTGTCCGCCGCCGGTGCGGTACTGGCGGTCGCGCTGTTGCGCCGGATCCCGGCCGGAGCCACCTCGGTGCCGGATTCCTATGGGGTGGAGGACAATTCGGCCGAGGGCGACCGGGAAAGGGCGGCGGTGTAGCCGGGATCGTGCTCGTGATCCCACCCGCCACGAGCAGGCCCGTCGGCCCCAGCGCCACGGCCCCAGCACGATCCGCGGTGCCGAGCAGTTCGGCACCGCGGATCGCCGCGTCGTCAGTGATCCGGTGATGTCCGGCCGGCGACGATCATCAGCAGCTCGGCGGCAGTCCCGGTGACCGGTGTGCCGGTGCCCGTGTGCCAGCCGGTATCCGTTGCGGTGAGGGCGTAGCCGGCCAGGCGGGTGCGTGCGTGGAACGGGGTGCCCATCGCCCACACGCGTTCCAAGGACCACTGTGCCGCCGCGGTCGGCATCACGCGGTCGACGCCGAGGGGGACCGCGATGTCCTGTCCGTGGACCAGCAGATCCATCAGCCGGTCGGTCGGTGTCGTCCCGATCGGGGTGATTCGTGAGTCGACGGTGGACCGAAGCGCGTCGAGCAGTTCGGCGGTCGACATCCGGTCGGCGAGGCGGACGGCGGTGTCGTGGATGAGCCGGTCGAGATTCCCGCGGGCCCGGATCAGGTTCACCAGGAGCGAGCCGATCGTCACCCGGGTGGTCAGCACGAGGTGCGCCACCACATCCCGGATCCGCCAGCCCGTGCACAACGAGGGGGTGTCCCATGCGGATTCGGGCAGGTCGGCCAGCAGGTCAGCGAGGGTGGCGCGTTCGACGGCGACCGCCGCCCAGATCGCGTCGTCGGTACGGGAAGTTCGGGTGGTCATGGGTCCTCCTTCGCTGGGGTGTCGTCGGTACCGTAGGAACTCCACCGAGGTGGAGGTGCCAGTGACTGTGACCGACAGCACACCGATGACGATCGGCGAACTCTCGACCCGGACCGGCGTCGCGGTCCGCACGATCCGGTTCTACTGCGACGAGGGCCTGCTCGAGGTGCGTCGCACCGCGGCCGGGCATCGGGTGTTCGACCGGGCCGCGGTCGATCGCCTGCGACTGCTGCGCCGGTTGCGCGCCTTCGGCATCGGGCTGACCGCCATCGCCGACGTTCTCTCGGGCACCCGGTCGATCGCGGAGGTGATCGCCACCGAACGTGCCGCCGTCGACGCCGAGTTCGCGGCGTTGAGCCACCGTCGCGCGCTGCTCGCCGCTGTCGAGCACGCCGCCCCCGCGGCGCTGGATCTGCTTGCCGCCGTGGCGGATCCGTCGACGGCCCGGGCCACCCTTGGCACCTTCTGGCGCCGTCAGCTGGCACCGCTACCGCGCCCGCTGATCGAGGACTTCCTCGACATGAACGTCCCCGAACCCACTCCCGACGCCCCACCCGAGCAGCTGCTCGCCTACGCGGAACTCATTGCGCTCGTGGCGAATCCGGCACTGTCGACGGCGATGTCGGACACCATCCGCCACCGTGGCACCCCGGGGGTCCGCGACGAGCGCCGCCTGCTCCTCGACGTGGCCGGCGCCTGCCTGACCGCGGCACCGGCGGTCGCCGCGGGCCGCGCGCCCGCGCCCGGCGCCGAACTCGACCACTACGTCGACATCCACGCGGGCGCCCGCGGCCTGGCCGACACCCCGGCCTTCCGGCGACAGCTGCTGGCCGACACCGCCGACACCGCCGACGTCCGCCGGTACTGGCAGCTCACCGCCACCCTCGCCGGCGACACGGTGACCTCCGGCGCGGCCCACCTCTGGCTCTTCGACGCGCTCACCGTCGCCGTGGCATGACAAAGGGGAGGCCGATGATCCGGCCTCCCCTTCGGGTCACGACGGCTCAGGGAACCACTTCGACGATGTCGCCCGGTTCCAGCCACTCGTAGTGCGCCTTCGCGCCTTCGGGCGTCAGCCGGATGCAGCCGTGGGACTGCTCCTCGGTGGGCCCGATGTGATAGGCGATGTCGCCGTTGAAGAAGACCGCGTACTCCATCGGCGCGTTGTGCAGGGTGCTCCAGTGGAACGGCTTCTTGAACGCCACCTTGAAGACACCGGGCGGGGTCTCGTAGCCGGGACGGCCGTGCGACATCGGGCTCGGCCCGAAGGTCACCTTGCCGTTGTCCATCAGCCAGGCGTTGTTGGTGGACAGCTGCAGGCAGGCGCGCGCCTTCTCGCTGCACGGCGCGACCACCGGCTCCGGCGGCGGCGCGGGAATGATCGCCGGAACACCGGGAACATCGGGACCGCCGGGCCACAGCGGCTCGGCCTGCACCGGCGCCGCGACGGCGGCTCCGGCGACGGCCGCGCACAGGGCCGCCTGCGCGGCCCAGCGGGGGATACGACTACTACTCACGAAATCTTGCCTCTCTCGCCGCGCCCACCCCTGGCCGTCGTGCGCCCAGAACATGAGCTTTCAACATCGACACAAGCCTCGGAAACATAGAGGTACGTGTGATCATGGAGTATTGCGATCGTGTTGAGCAAGCCCAGGCGGCCGTCTCCGGCGCGCCGTCACGCGGCCCGCGCGCGCTCCGGCCGGAACACCCGGGCAGCCAACGGCGGCAACACCATCAGCCGGGTGAACTGATCGCGCAGCCGGATGGCGGTGCGCGAGCCGGGGATCAGCATCGCGCGACTCGCCCCGACCGACCGCTGACGGGCGCGTACGGTGGCCCGCAAGCCCCGCTCGTAGCGGGCGAACGCGGCCCGATGCCCGTCTCCGACGGCGAGCTCGGTGGCCAGCCGGTGCGCGCCCTCGACGGCCAGTGACGCGCCCGCGCCGGACAGCAGCGTCGCACAGTAGGCGGCGTCGCCGACCAGGCCGACCCGCCCGCGCGACCAGCCGGGCATCCGGATCTGGGTGATCGCGTCGAGGTAGAAGCCCGGATCGGCGGTCGCCGCGTCGACCAGGGCGCCGACCCGCCAGGCATCGGTGTCGAAGTGGCTGCGCAACAGCTCCTTCTGTGCCTGCTGGTCCCGGGGCACGGCGAGCTCGCGCGGGGTACGGAAGGCGAAGAACGCCTGGGCGCTCGCGTGTCTGCCGGACCGGTAGACCCCGGCGACCCGGCCCGGTGCGTTGTGCAGCGTCACCTCCCGCGCGGTGCCGAAGTCCGGGTCGACGGCGGCGGTCGCGAAGCACAGGCCCAGGGGATAGGCGGCCTCCGATTCCGGGCGCACCGCGAGCTCGCGCACCCCGCGAGTGCAACCCGTCCGCGCCGATGACCAGGTCGAACTCCGCGCTGGTCCCGCTCGTGAACTCGACCTGGACGGACGCCTCGTCCTGGGTGATCGAGGCGACGGAGTCGCCGAACCGGTAGTCGGCGTCGTCGGCGGTGGCCTCGTGGAGGACGCGGGCGAGGTCGCCGCGCATCACCTCGAGGTCGTCGGGGCCGTTGAACGTGCTGGTCGGCATGCCCGCGACCCGCCTGCCGTCGGCGTCGACGAAGGTGAGCTGCCGGATGTCGGTGGCGAGCTCGCGCACCGCGGGCAGCACGCCCATGGCGTCGGCGATGCGCACGGCGGCACCGCGCAGGTCGACACCGTTGCCGCCGGGACGCGGCGCGGGGGCGAGCTCGACGACGGTGGGTGCGACGCCGTGCCGGGCGAGCCACCAGGCGAGGGTGGGACCGGCGATACCGGCACCGGAAACGAGAATGCGTGGACTGGTCGGCATGGCGACTCTCCTCGTAGAACTGACCTGTGGTCAGTCCTCACGGTAGATTCCTGACCCCCGGTCAGTCAAGGCGCTAGGATGTCCCGATGACCGACGAGCAGACGCCGGGCACGCGCGAGCGCATCCTGGCCGTCGCCATGGAGCTGTTCGGCGCGCACGGGTACCACCGCACCACGGTCCGCGCGATCGCCGATCAGCTGAACATCTCCAAAGCCGGTGTGCTCTACCACTTCCCGAGCAAGTACGACATCCTCGCCGGGCTCGCCGAGCCGCTGCTCGTCGCGATGGCCGGGGCGGTCGCCGACGCCGCCCATCCCGATCCGCGTACGGCCAGACGGCAGGTCCTGGAAGGGCTGCTCGAGGTGTTCCTCGAGTACCGGTATCTGTTGCGGCTCAATGTGAACGACCTGGCGCTCGCCGCGCCCGGCGCGATCTTCGAGCGGTTCCGCACCACGATGCTGGCGGCGAACCGGCTCGTCGCGGGCCCGAGTCCGGCGCTGGCCGAGCGGGTGCGGGCGGCGCAGGCGCTGGGCGCGCTGAGTGACCCGGTGGTGTTGTTCGCCGAGGAATCACCCGCCGACCTGCGGGCGGAAGTGCTGGCCGGGGTCGAATTGCTCTATCCCGAGGCCGTGCGTCCGGTGGCCGCGCCGCGCGGGCGGCCCGCGGCGCTCGACGCGGAGCGCATCGCGGCCGCGCGCCGGATGAGCGAGGTCGAGCAGCGCAGCGCCACCGAGATCGCCGCCGTGCTCGGCGTCTCGCGCGCGACGGTGTATCGGTATCTCAAATAGGAAATTATGAGACGATTTGTGAGACGAATGAGACGAATCGGCGAGGCGCTTGACCACTTAGGTAAGCCTGACCTATGCTCATCTCGGCGTATGGATGAGCCGGTGGTCCCGAGGGCTGCGGTCGACCCCCTCATTCCTGCCGCGGCGGGCTCCGTCCCTGTGACGGGGTCCGCCGCTTCGTCTCCCGGGGTGTCGGCCGCGGAATCCGATGGTGTAGACCGGAGCGTATGACCGACAACACCCTGTCCCTGGCCGCGATCACCCCGGAGCTGATGACCAAGGCCAGCGAAGGCACCTTCACCGATCTGATCGGGTTGCGCTACACGGAGGTGGGCCCCGACCGGGTGTGCGGCGAATGGGAGGTGCGTCCGCAGCTGCACCAGCCCGCTGGCATCCAGAACGGCGGCGTCTACTGCACCGTGATCGAGACCCTGGCCAGCGTGGGCGCCGGCGTCTGGTTCGGCGAGCGCGGCTCGGTCGTCGGCGTCAACAACAACACCGACTTCCTGCGCGCGGTCCGCGAGGGCCTGCTCACCGGCGAGGCCACCCCCATCCACCGGGGCCGCAGCCAGCAGCTCTGGGTCGTGGTGATCACCGACGCCGAGGGCCGCACCGTCGCCCGCGGTCAGGTCCGACTGCAGAACCTCGCCGCCTGACCCCCGTAGTCATGATGCCGGGGATGCCGCCCGGCTCGGCGGGTTCGCGCGCGGAGGAGACCGGGTGGTCGGGAACCGTGTCGGGTGGACGGGCAGGGGCGCGTCGGGCGTGTCAGAATGTCGGACACCTGACCACGATCCGTGAGGAGACCCGATGCGCCTGTCGCCGCACGAGCAGGAACGGCTGCTGCTGAGCTACGCGGCCGAACTGGCCCGCCGCAGGCAGGCGCGGGGACTCAAGCTCAACCACCCCGAGGCGGTCGCGCTGATCACCGATCACGTGCTCGAAGGCGCCAGGGACGGGCGGACCGTGGCCGAGCTGATGTCCTCGGGGCGCTCGGTGCTCACCCGTGACGACGTCATGGCCGGCGTTCCGGAGATGATCCACGACGTGCAGGTCGAGGCGACCTTCCCCGACGGCACCAAACTCGTCACCGTGCACCACCCGATCGGATAGGTGAGGCCCATGATTCCCGGTGAATACCTCTGTGCCGAGGGCACGATCGAACTCAACGCGGGCGCCGTGCGCGTCGAACTCGACGTCGTCAACACCGGTGACCGCCCCGTCCAGGTCGGCAGCCACGTCCACTTCCCGCAGGCCAACGCCGCCCTGGACTTCGACCGCGCGGCCGCGCACGGCCACCGCCTCGACATCCCCGCGGGCACCGCCGTCCGCTTCGAACCCGGTCTGCCGCAACGTATTTCGCTGGTGCCGATCGCCGGTACCCGTGAGGTGTACGGGATCAGCGCGAACCCGCCGGGCCGCCTCGATGCGTGAGTCCACGACCTCTTCGGGAGAGAACCGATGACCGAACTGAGCCGCGCCCGCTACGCCGAACTGTTCGGGCCGACCACCGGCGACCGCATCCGGCTCGCCGACACCGACCTGATCATCGAGATCACCGAGGACCGCAGCGGCGGACCGGGTCTCGCCGGTGAGGAAGCCGTCTTCGGCGGCGGCAAGGTGCTGCGCGAGTCGATGGGCCAGTCCCGCGCCACCCGCGCCGACGGCGCTCCCGACACCGTCATCACCGGCGTGGTGATCATCGACCACTGGGGCATCATCAAGGCCGACGTCGGCATCCGCGACGGCCGCGTCTGCGGTATCGGCAAGGCGGGCAACCCCGACACCATGTCGGGTGTGCACCCGGACCTGGTCGTCGGCCCGTCGACGGAGATCATCGCGGGCAACGGCCGCATCCTCACCGCGGGCGCCATCGACTGTCACGTGCACTTCATCTGTCCGCAGCTGCTCGACGAGGCGCTCGGCGGTGGCATCACCACGCTCATCGGCGGCGGCACCGGCCCGGCCGAGGGATCCAAGGCCACCACCGTCACCCCCGGCTCCTGGCACCTGGCCCGGATGCTGGAGGCGCTCGACCACTGGCCGATGAACATCGTGCTGCTCGGCAAGGGCAACACGGTAAGCCAGGAATCCATGTGGGAGCAGTTGCGCGCCGGCGCTTCGGGTTTCAAGCTGCACGAGGACTGGGGTTCCACGCCCGCCGCCATCGATGCCTGCCTCACCGTCGCCGACGCGGCGGGCGTGCAGGTGGCGCTGCACTCGGACACCCTGAACGAGGCCGGTTTCGTCGAGGACACCCTGGCCGCCATCGCCGGGCGTGGCATCCACGCCTACCACACCGAGGGCGCGGGCGGCGGGCACGCGCCCGACATCATCACCGTCGCTTCGTATCTCAACGTGCTGCCCAGTTCCACCAACCCGACCCGGCCGCACACCGTCAACACCCTCGACGAGCACCTCGACATGCTCATGGTCTGTCACCATCTGAGCCCGTCGATCCCCGAGGACCTGGCCTTCGCCGAATCGCGGATCCGCCCGTCCACCATCGCCGCCGAGGACCTGCTGCACGACCTGGGCGCCATCTCGATGATCGGCTCGGACTCCCAGGCCATGGGCCGCATCGGCGAGGTGGTCATGCGTACCTGGCAGACCGCGCACGTGATGAAACGCCGCCGCGGCGCCCTGTCCGGCGACGGCGCGGCCGACAACGCCCGCGTGCAGCG
This sequence comes from Nocardia sp. NPDC050718, assembly GCF_040654235.1. Classification (NCBI taxonomy): domain Bacteria; kingdom Bacillati; phylum Actinomycetota; class Actinomycetes; order Mycobacteriales; family Nocardiaceae; genus Nocardia; species Nocardia sp. NPDC050718. The sequence continues at coordinate 773,002 of NZ_JBFAHQ010000002.1, forward strand.
CTACATCGCGAAGTACACCATCTGCCCGGCGGTCGCGCACGGGCTCGACGACGAGATCGGCTCGGTGGAGGTCGGCAAACTGGCCGATCTGGTGCTGTGGGAGCCCGCGTTCTTCGGGGTGCGCCCGCACGCGGTCCTCAAGGGCGGCATGATCGCCTGGGCCGCGATGGGCGACGCCAACGCCTCCATCCCCACCCCGCAGCCGGTGCTGCCGCGCCCGATGTTCGGGGCCGCGGCCCCCGCCGCGGCGGCCACCTCGCTGCACTTCGTCTCCGAGCAGGCCATCGACGACGGGCTGGCGAACCGGCTCGACGTGCGGCGGAAGCTGGCGCCGGTCAAGAACGTCCGCCGGGTCACCAAGGCCGACATGCCGCGCAACGACGCGATGCCGCGGATCGAGGTCGACCCCGACACCTTCACCGTCCGCGTCGACGGCGAGGTGTGGACCGAGGAACCGGCCACCGAACTGCCGATGGCCCAGCGCTACTTCCTGTTCTGAGTCCGGAGACGACACCGGGGGCCCGCGCCGTTGCGGGCCCCCGGTGCCGTGCGGCGCTCAGTCGAACGAGCAGCCGCCGACCGGCTTGTCGGCAAGCCGGTCGAGCAGGTAGGTCACCGCGTTGTCGGGACCGAAGCCGTCGATCAGTTCCGGACCGAAGTGGTTCGGGATGGTCGTGCCGGGCAGGATCGGCGGCAGTTCGTTGGTGCGGAAGGTGACCGTGGCGCCCTGGCCGCACCAGTCCTCGGCGAGGCGGCGGGCCTGGCCGTAGGGGACCGTGTCGTCGTTGCGGCCGCTGGTGATCAGCACCGGGGTGGTGGGCGCGGTGCTGCCGATGCGCAGTTCCGCGAGCACCGGTGCGGCCTCGGGCAGCTCGGCGAGGTGCTCGGTGAGCGAACGCCCGTCCACGGTCAGTGAATTCGTCTTCATGAACGGGTGATAGGTGATCAGGTCGGCGACGCACGAGTCGCTCAGGGTCGCGAGCTTCGCCCGGCCCTGCGGGCTGGTCACCCGATCGACGGCCTGCTGGAGTTCGGGGTAGCGGGCGAGCATGCCGTTGACGGCGAACCCGATCGCGCCGCCGATCAGGGCGCCGTCGATGCGGGTCAGGATGGCCGACAGGTCGGCGACCGGTCCACCGGCCCAGGTTCCCTTGAGATTCAGCTCCGGCGCGTAGCTGGGCGCCATCTCCGCGGCCGCGGCGGTGGCACCGCCGCCCTGCGAGTAGCCCCACAGCACCAGCGGCGTCTCGGGGCCGACTCCGGCGAGCGCGTTCGCGGCGCGGGCGCCGTCGAGGATCGCGTGGCCGCTTTCGAACCGGTTGGCGTAGGTGTGGATGCCGGGGGTGCCGAGGCCGATGTAGTCGGTGATCAGCACCCGCGCGCCGAGCGCGCTCCACACCGCCGAGGACGGCAGCTCCTGGTTCGCCGAGAGCCCCAGCGGGTCGGCGGTCACCGAGACACCGGTCGAGAAGGCCACCGACATCGCGCACCGGTCGCCCTGGCCGGAGGTGCCGGGGCCGATGACCACGGTCGGCCGCGGGCCCGCGCCCTGCCACGGGTTCTTCGGCTCGATGTAGGTGCCGGAGACGGCGACGGGGGAGCCGTCCTGCAACCGGCTGGTGTACATCACGTGCTGGGCCTGGGTCGGCCAGCCCGCCGCGGTCGGCGGGGTCGCCAGGATCGTCATCGGCTGGGTCTTCACGATCGCGCCCGGGGTCTGCGGGATCTCCGCGGGCGGCACGTAGAACGCGCTGACCGGCTCCGCCGCCACCTGCGTGCCGACCACCCCGGATCCGGCCACCGCGGCCAGGCAGGCCAGTGCGGTCACCGCCGCCCGGCGCGCCAGCGATCGTGCTTGCTGCATACCACTCCCATCGATGCCACCGCCGCACCGCTGCGGCTGTGTCCTGAGCCGCGGCGGGGGTCGATCATGACGCACGTCACGCCGCAGCGGCCGACCGAACGGTAACACTGTTACCGCACGCCGGGAACCCCGGGTCGGCCCAACGGCGGGCGGTGCGCCGAGCGGGGGGACGGTGACTCGGTCCGGTCGCCGAGCGGGCCTGTGGGAGTGGGACATCCGGCGCACCGCGGGCTCGAGTCCGCGCCGGGGGCTGCCGATGGTGGCACACTGGCGCCCATGACGGACAACGACTGGGCCGGTGTCGATCGCTATATCGTGGACGCGCTGGTGGGCGACGACGGCGCGCCCGCCCTCGCCGCGAACGCCGAGGCCGGGCTGCCCGCGATCGACGTCTCGCCCCCGCAGGGCAAGTTCCTGCACCTGCTGGCCCGGTCGGCGGGCGCGCGCCGGATCCTCGAGATCGGCACCCTCGGCGGGTACAGCACCGAATGGCTGGCCAGGGCGGTCGGCGACGACGGCACCGTGGTCACCCTCGAGTTCGAGCCGCGCCACGCCAAGGTCGCGCGGGAGAACCTGGACCGGGCCGGGGTCGGGGCGAGGGTGGACATCCGGGTCGGCGCAGCGCTGGACACGCTGCCCGAGGTCGCCGAGGATGTGACCGAACCGTTCGACCTGGTGTTCATCGACGCCGACAAGATCAACAACGCCAACTACGTACAGTGGGCGCTGCGGCTGACCCGGCCCGGCTCGGTGATCATCGTCGACAATGTGGTGCGCCGCGGCGGGCTGGCCGACGAGCAGTCCGAGGATCCCAACGTGCGCGCCAGCCGCGAGCTGGTCGAACTGCTCGCCGCCGAGCCGAGCCTGGACGCGACGGTGTTGCAGACGGTCGGCTCGAAGGGCTGGGACGGCTTCGCCTACGCGGTCGTCAACGGGCCGGAGTCCTGAGTACTGGGCCGGGCGCGCACCTTCCGCAAGGCCGCCGCGGCGCGGTAGAGTGAGCGGTTCCGTGGCAGGCCTTGGCGCGCCTGGTGTTTCGGTGCCGGTGCGCGGCGCGCCGGGTCGGCCACGCCGTGTCCGGGGCGGGTTCACCCACCGGCAACGCGCACGGCGACTTCTGGGCGATCGGTATTCATCACGGGTTATCCGGCCTCGATAGCGTGGTGGTACTCGGAAGGAGCCCGGCGTCATGGAATTCCGACACCTCGTTTCGTTCATCACCATCGCCGAAGAGTTGCATTTCGGTCGCGCAGCGCAGCGCCTCCATCTGACCCAACCAAGTCTCAGTGCCCAGCTGCAGAAGCTGGAGAAATCGCTCGGCGTCCAACTGGTCGCCCGCAACTCCCATGAGGTGCGGCTGACCCCGGCGGGACGGGAGTTCGAACTCCAGGCCCGCCAGATCGTCGCCCAGCTCGACCGTGCCGCCCAGGCGGCCAAGGCGACCGCCGAAGGTCGCGCTGGCAGTCTCAATATCGGCTACAACCTGCCCGCCAGCAGACACGTGCTGCCGGAGGCGCTGACCAGGATGACCGAACGACACCCCGACATCGTGGTGTCGCTGTGGGAGAAGCGGACCGGGCCCCAGCTGGCCGGCCTCGCCGACGGATCACTCGATCTGGCCCTGGTCTACGGTCATCCCAGTACCGCGGACTTCCGGTATCGCCGTCTGCTGCACCGGGTTCCGCTGGTGGCCGTCGTCGGCCGCCGACATCGGTGGGCGGACCGGCCGGGAGTGCCGTTCGCCGAATTACAGAGTCAGGACTGTGTGCTGTTCGCGCGCGAGCAGTGTCCCGCGATGTACGACACGATCCTGCGCTCGGCCGCCGAGACCAGGATCTCGCTCAATGTCACGCATTCGGCCGACGACCCCGGCGCGACCGCGCACATGGTCTCGGTCCGTCCACTGGTCGGGTTCGCCTCGCTACCGCGGGCGATTTCGATGGGAATGGGCGTGGCGGGCAGCAGCTCGGTGGCGGTGAAATTGTTCGATCCGGTGCCGACGCTGGATTTGCACGCGGTGTGGCGTGCCGACGAGCCGAACCCCGCCGTGTCGCTGTTCCTGGAATGCATCGAATCGGCACAGATAGATGATGTCCGGGCATTGTCGGCGTGAACCCGTCGATAGGACATGACTCTCGCACGGTAGGAACAGCGATGGCGGCGGCGACGGGAATGGTTGCCGCCGTGAAGAATTCAATTCGTGAACACAGTGTCTGTCACCGCGAACGGATTCGTTCCATCCGATAGTTCCAGTCTGTATGAGATTGTTTCCGAAGCGGCACGGCGTGACCCCGCGCGCCATTCTCTGTGTGCCGTCGACGGAACCCAGCTGACCACCGGCGACCTCGACACCCGCGTCCGCGCGCTCGCCTCGGCCCTGCTCGACCGAGCGGTGGCCGCGGGCGACCGTGTGGCCGTGCTCGGCCGCACGAGCCTGGAGTGGGCGCTGCTCGACTGCGCCGCCGTCGCGATCGGCGCGGTGATCGTGCCGGTGTACCCGACCTCCTCGCCGGCCCAGATCGAACACATCCTGCGCGACAGCGGCAGCCGCTTCTTCGCGGCCGAGACCGCCGACGACGCGGTCCGGCTGGCCTCGGCGGGCGCCGACGGCGAGGTCTGGTCCTTCGACGAACTCGGCGCGTGGTCCACCCGGGGCGCCGAGCACCCCGAGCTCGACGCGCGGCTCGCCGCGGTCGGCGCAGGTGATCTGGCGATGATCGTCTACACCAGCGGCACCACCGGCCTGGCCAAGGGCTGCATGATCAGCCACCGCAACATGTACGTCACCGCGGCGAACACCGCCCGCCAGACCGGCACACTGTTCGACGGTACGACCGCGCTGGCGCTGCCGCTCTCGCACGTGTTCGGCCAGACCATCCTGTTCGCCTGCCTCTACGGCGGCAGCCGCACCCACCTGCTGCCCGGCGTGCCCGACCTGGTGCCCGCCCTGTCCCGGCTGCGCCCCACCTTCCTGGCGCTGGTGCCCTACGCGCTGGAGAAGATCCGCAAGCACACCCGCGCCCTGCTCACCGAGGAGCAGGAGGCGGCGGCGGTCGACCGCGGACTCGCGGTGCTGGCCGAGGGGTCGGCGCCGACCCCGGCGGACGACGCCGTGGCGGCCGCCTTCGGTGGGCGGTTGCGCCATGTGATCTCCGGTGGCGCGTCCCTCGACGACACCACGGCGGGCTTCTACGCCGGGGTCGGCGTGGTGATCCTGAACTGCTACGGCCTGACCGAGGCGGCCACCGCGGTCACCGTCAGCGCGCCGGAGACCAACCGGCTCGGCACCGTCGGGCGCCCGATTCCCGGTACCGAGGTCGGCATCGGTGACGACGGTGAGGTGCTGGTCCGCGGGCCGCACGTCTCGCCGGGGTACTGGGGCGCGGCGGCCGATCAGCGGCCCGTCGACGACGAGGGCTGGCTGCACACCGGTGACATCGGTGAACTCGACGACGGTCACCTGCGGATCACCGGGCGCAAGAAGGAGATCCTGGTGACCTCGGGCGGCAAGAACGTCGCCCCGACCCTGCTCGAGGACCGGATCCGGCTGCACCCGCTGGTCAGCAACTGCATGGTCGTCGGTGACGGGCGTCCGTTCGTGACCGCGCTGGTCACCCTCGACGCCGACCGCGCCGCCAAGTGGCAGATCGACCACCCCGACACCGACCCCGCCACCGAGATCCAGGCCGCCGTCGACGACGCCAATTCCCTGGTGTCGCGCGCGGAATCCATTCGCGCATTCCGCGTCGTCGACGGCGATTTCACCGTCGACGCCGGGCTGCTCACCTCGTCGCTGAAATTGCGCAGAGCCGCGATCGCCGACACCTATTCCGCGGACATAAATCAGCTGTACGTGTCGCGCGGGTAACGCGACGCGAAATTCCCCCCGCCGTCCCGCCGACGATAGCCGGGACCGATCGGCCGATGAATTGCGGTGGCCCGCAGTGGTTTCCGCAATACACCGGCGACAGACTCGAAATCGGAATTCGACCACCGAAAGTGATCACATCATGTATGACGTCATCGTCGTCGGAACCCGGGTCGCGGGCTCGCCCCTGGCCATGCTGCTGGCCCGTCAGGGTTACCGGGTGCTCGCCGTGGATCGCGCGACCTTTCCCAGCGACACCCCGTCCACGCACTACATCCACCAGGCCGGCCTCGGCTTTCTGAAGTCCTGGGGTCTGCTCGACACCGTCGTGGCCACCGGCTGCCCGCCGATCCGCCACCTCAACTTCACCTACACCGACATCGAGATCCCGGGCATGGCCGACCCGTCGGCCGACGGCATCGACGCCGTGTACTGCCCGCGCCGCACCGTGCTCGACAAGATCCTGGTCGACGCGGCGGGGGAGTCCGGCGCCGAGCTGATCGAGGGCTTCACCGTCACCGGGCTGCTGCGTGACGGCGACCGGGTCGCCGGTATCCGTGGTCGCGTGGGTGACGGCCCCGAGCAGGAGTTCCGCGCGAAACTGGTTGTCGGCGCAGACGGTTCGAACTCGATCGTCGCCAAGGAGGTCGGCGCAGCCACCTACGAGGGCTCGCCCGCGGCCTGCTTCGTCTACTACTCGTACTACGAGGGCGTGGACTGGGGCATGCACCACCGCACCGGTTTCGGTGAGCAGCAGTTCGCCTCCTGGCCGACCAACGACGGCCTGGCCCTGGTCGCGGTGATGCGCAAGCGCGACCGCTTCCGCGACTTCCGCACCGATCCCGACGCCGGCCTGCAGGAGATCGTCGACCAGGTCGACCCGGAGATCGGCGCGCGCCTGCGCGACACCGGCAAGCGGGTCGAGCCGTTCCGGCCGATGCTGTACCCGGACAACTACCGGCGCCAGTCCTTCGGTCCCGGCTGGGCCCTGGTCGGCGACGCCGGCTACCACAAGGACCCGTTCACCGGCTGGGGCATCACCGACGCCTTCAAGTACAGCCAGCTGCTGGCCGACCTGGTGCACGAAAGCCTCTCGGGGGTCCGCCCGTTCGAAGAGACCATGCCGGAGTACCAGCGCGAGCGCGACGCGCAGAGCGCCAGCACCTACGAGCTGACCCAATCGATCTCCGACCTCACCCTCACGCCGTACTACGACTCGGTGTTCCGCGCGGCGAGCCGCAGCGAGCACTACTCGAAGAAGTTCTTCGGTCTGATCGCCGGGCTGTACCCGCCGGACAAGTTCTTCGGCGAGGAGGAGCTGGCCGCGCTCTACGAAGAGGTGAACTTCCCCGTCGCCGACCGGCATGTGGTGAATACCGGAGTCTCGGCATGATCGCGGCCGGCCTGACGGCGCTCGGCGACAGCTTCGTGGAAGGCCGGGGCGACCCGGCCGCGGCGGGCGGCTACCGGGGCTGGGTGTCGCGGCTGGGCGGCCAGCTCGGCCTGCGCCCAGCCACGATTCGCAACTTCGGCACCCACGGCGCCACCACCGGTGATGTCGTCGCGGGTCAGCTGGCGTCGGCGACGAGCGCCCGGGCCGGCCTCTACGGTGTGGTTGTCGGCGTGAACGACCTGGTCAGCGCATACGACGAGGCCCGTTTCGCCGACAACCTGCACACCATCTTCACCACCCTGCGGGCGGGCAAGGCCACCGTGTTCACGGCGACCTACCCCGACATCCCCGCCCGGCTGCCCGTGCCCGACGGCTTCCGCGCGCTGCTGCGCGAGCGGTTCGCCGTCGCCAACGAGGTACTCGCCCGCGTCACCGCCGACACGGGCACCCTGCTGCTGGATATCGCGGCGCACCCCGACTGGGCCCGGCCGGAGGTGTGGACCGCCGACGGTCTGCACCCCAGTCCGGCGGGTCACCGGCTCTTCGCCGCCACCGCGGCCGAACTGATCTCGTCGACCACCGCCACCACTGTCGCCGCTTGAGTTTCGCGACTGCCCGTTTTCGAGAGGAAATTACGTGACGGACGAACGACGTCTGGCCCGCGACCCGATCGCCATCGTCGGGATGTCGGGTCTGCTGCCCAAGGCACATACCCACCGCGAGTACTGGCAGAACATCATCGACGGCGTCGACTGCACCTCCGAGGTGCCCGCGTCGCGCTGGAGCCTGGACGACTACTACGACGCCGACCGCACGGTGCCGGACAAGACCTATTCGCGCCGCGGCGCGTTCCTGCCCGACGTGGAGTTCGACCCGCTGGAGTTCGGCATGCCGCCGAACCAGCTCGAGGTCACCAGCACCATGCAGACCCTGAGCCTGGGAGTGGCGCGGGATCTGCTCGTCGACGCGGGCGCGACCGGCTCGCAGTGGTACGACCCGGCGCGCACCGGCGTGGTGCTGGGCACCACCGGCCCGGTGCCGCTGATGCATCCGCTGGCCGCGCGCCTGTCCACCCCCGTGCTCGAGGAGGCGGCCCGGTCGGTCGGCCTGTCCGACAGCGACGTCTCGGAGATCTCGCGCCGTTTCGTGGCCGCCTTCGCACCGTGGGAGGAGAACTCCTTCCCCGGCCTGCTCGCCAATGTGGTGGCGGGCCGGGTGGCCAACCGGCTCGGCCTGGGTGGCATCAACTGCACCGTCGACGCGGCGTGCGCGGCCTCGCTGGCCGCCATCCGCACCGCGATCGCCGAGCTGCAGGACGGCCGCGCCGACATGATGATCACCGGTGGCGTCGACACCGAGAACTCGATCTTCATCTACCTGTGCTTCAGCAAGGTCGGCGCGCTGTCGCCGAGCGGCCGGATCAGCCCGTTCTCCGCCGAGGCCGACGGCACCCTGCTGGGTGAGGGCATCACCATGCTGGCGCTGCGCAGGCTCGCCGACGCGCGCCGCGACGGCAACCGGATCTACGCGGTGATCCGCGGTCTGGGTTCCTCCAGCGACGGCCGGGCCAAGAGCATCTACGCCCCGGTCGCCGCCGGTCAGCGGGTGGCGCTGGAGCGCGCCTACACCGACGCCGAGTGCTCGCCCGCCGACGTGGAGCTGATCGAGGCGCACGCCACCGGCACCGCGGTCGGCGACAAGACCGAGCTGACCGCGCTCAAAGGCCTGCTCGCCGATGCCAGTTCGGAGACCGGGTTCGCCGCGCTGGGCAGCGTGAAGTCGCAGATCGGGCACACCAAGGGCGCCGCGGGCACCGCGGGCGTGATGAAACTCGCCCTCGCCCTGCACCAGAAGGTCCTGCCCTCGACGATCAATGTCGACGCGCCCAACAGCGAGGTCGACGCGACGGCGACCCCGTTCTACGTCAACACCAGGACCCGGCCGTGGGTGCGTGACCCGCAGCGTCCGGTGCGCCGGGCGGCCGCCTCGGCGATGGGCTTCGGCGGCACCAACTTCCACCTCGTGCTCGAGGAGGCCGACGGTGAGCGCGGCCCGGTGCTGCACCGCGTGCCGCGGGCCCACCTGTGGCACGCGCCGGACGTGGCCGGCCTGATCGACGTGGTGCGCAGTACCCCCGGCACCGACGGCGGCGACATCCCCGCCGGCCACGCCCGGATCGGTTTCGTCTCCGTCGACGCCGACACCGCCGCCGATCTGCGCGCGCTGGCCGTCGACGAGATGGTGCGCAATCCCGAAGCGGCGCACTGGGATCACCCCGAGGGCGTCTACTTCCGTGCCGCCGCGCTGCCCGCACCGAAGGTCGGCGTGCTGTTCGCCGGCCAGGGCAGCCAGTACGTGGACATGGGCCTGGACACCGCGCTCAACAACCCGCCCGTCGGCGCGGCCTTCGACGCCGCCAACGCCGCCTTCGCCGGTGCCGCGCGGCGCGTCGGCGCGGTGGTCTTCCCGCCGCCCGCGTTCACCGAGCAGGCGCGCGCCGACCAGGAAACCGCCCTGCGCCGTACCGAATTCGCGCAGCCCGCGATCGGTGCGCTCGCCGCGGGCCAGTTCCGCGTGCTGACCGAGTTCGGTCTGCGGGCGCACGGTTACCTCGGCCACAGCTTCGGCGAACTGACCGCGCTGTGGGCCTCGGGCGCGCTGAGCACCGAGGACTTCTTCGCCCTGGCCCGGGCCAGGGGCGAGGCGATGACCGTCGCCGACGATGCCGAGGCCGGCACCATGGTGGCCGTCAACGCACCGCGCGAGGACGTCGCCGCGGTGCTCGCCGATCTCGACGACGTCTGGATCTGCAACCACAACGCCCCCGACCAGATCGTGGTCGGCGGTGGGCCTGCGGGGATCGCCGCCTTCACCGCGCGTAGCGCCGAGAAGGGCTGGGCGACCCGCGATCTGCCGGTGGCCGCCGCGTTCCACACGCCCTACGTCGCGCACGCGGTCACCGAATTCGGTGCCGCCGTGGCCGAGGTCGACATCACCGAGCCCGACGCTCCGGTCTACGCCGACACCGCGGGCGCGTCCTACGGCGCCGACGTGGCCGCCAACCGGGCGACGCTCACCGCCCAGCTCAGCCAGCCGGTCGAGTTCGTCGACGCGCTGCGTGCCATGCGCGCCGACGGCTGCACCGTCTTCGTCGAATGCGGCCCCAAGCAGGTGCTCACCTCGCTGGTGCGCCGCACCCTCGGCGACGACGTGATCGCCTTCGCCACCGACACCGGCCCCATCGGCAACGGTGACGTCGCCCTCAAGCGCGCCGCGGTGCGCCTGGCCGTCCTCGGCGTCGAGATCACCGGCATCAACCGCTACGCCGCGACCGAGGACCAGCGGCCCGCCGCCGCGGGCAATCGCATGACCGTCACCCTGTCGGCCCCCGAATACGTGCCCGACAGCCGTCGCGAGGCCTACGCCGCGGCCCTGTCCGACGGCTACCGCGTGCACCTCGAGGTGCCCGCATCCCCGCACCAGCCTGTGGTGCCACCGATCGTGGAGGAACAGCTCGTGACCATCCCCGCCCCCGGCCCGTCCGAGTACCGGACGGCCGACTCGCTCGACACCGCCCTGGTGCAGCACCTCGACACGCACCGGCAGTACCTGGACGGGCAGCTCGACCTGGCCCGCGGCCTCGCGGGCGCGCTGAGCAACGGCCCGCTCGACGAGAACACCCTGCGCGCCATCGAGGCGGTGAAGGACCACGGCATCGCCATCAGCGAAAGCCACTCGCGGGCCAGTGACGTGCTCGCGCAGCTGGCCGAGCTCGAGGGCGGCGCGCCGGTCTCCGGTACCCGCACCGTGGCCGCCACCCGTCCTGCCCCGCGGGCGATCACCGCCGCGCCCGCCGTGCCCGCGATCGCGGCGCCGGCTCCCGCGCCGACCAACGGGCACGCCGCCCCGGCCGCTCCGGCGACGAATGGTGGTGCTGCCCAGCCGGTTCCGGCTGCCGCGCCGCAGGTCGTCGCCCAGCCCGCCGCGGTCGTCGCCCAGCCCGCCGCCGCGCCCGCCGATGCGATCACCGGTGACGCCGTGCGCGCCGCGCTGCGCGAGGTCGTGGCCGACAAGACCGGCTACCCGGTCGAGATGGTCGACCCCACCATGGATCTCGAGGCCGACCTCGGCGTCGACTCGATCAAGCGCGTGCAGGTCATCGGCGCGCTGCAGGAGCGCTTCCCGTCGCTACCCAGCCTCGGCCCCGAGCAGCTGGGCACCCTGCGCACGCTGGATCAGATCGCGGACCTGCTCGCCACCGCGGACAGTGCCCCCACCGCGGACAGCGCTCCCGCTGTGCCCGCCACCGCTGCGCCCGCCGGCGCCCCGGCCGCCGGTGCCGCCACCGCCGACACCCTGCGGCAGGCGCTGCGGGAAGTCGTCGCCGACAAAACCGGCTACCCGGTCGAGATGGTCGATCCGACCATGGACCTGGAAGCGGATCTGGGCGTGGACTCGATCAAGCGGGTCCAGGTGATCGGCGCACTGCAGGAACGGTTTCCGAACCTGCCCAGCCTCGGCCCCGAGCAACTCGGCACCCTCCGTTCACTGGATCAGATCGTGGCCGAGCTGGCCGGGGGTGATGTCCACCCAAAAGCTGAGGCCGCGGCCGAAACGCCGCGGCACGTCGTCGAACTCGTCGAGCTGGCGCCGGTCGATCTCGCGGTCGACCCGTATCGCCCGGCGGGTCGCGCACTGGTGGTCTGCCTGGACGACTCCGCCGAAACCGACGGCGAGGCGATCGAAGAGGCACTGCGCGAACGCAGCTGGACCGTCCAGCGGGTCGGCGCGGCCGACGCCGTGACCGGACCGGCGGACGTGTGCGTGGTCGTGGCAGGCGTGGCCTCGGAATGGGCGCAGGCCGAACGCATCCTGACCGAGGCGATCCTGGTCAGCGGCCGGGTGCTGCCCGCGCTGCGCGGGGCGACGGCCAGGGCGGGCTATGTCACCGTCACCCGGCTCGACGGGCACTTGGGTCTGCTCGGTGACGCCGAGCCGGTGCCCGCGCTGCTCGGCGGCCTCGGCGGTCTGGTGAAGACCCTGGCCGCCGAGGAACCCGGCCTGTTCTGCCGGGCGCTCGACATCGCCCCCGCGGCGACGCCGGGACGGGTGGCGCAGATCGTGCTCGAGGAACTGTGCGACGCGGCGATCGACACCGTCGAGGTGGGCGTCGACGGCTCCGGCCGCCGACGCACCCCGGTGCCGAGCGGGCACCGGGCCGCCGCCACCACCGAGATCGTCAGCGCCGCGGCGGAGTTCGCGCCGTCGGTGCTGACCGCCGACGACGTCCTGCTGGTCACCGGCGGGGCCAGGGGCGTCACCGCCACCTGCGTGCTCGCCCTCGCCGAGCACAGCGCCGCGCGGTTCGTCCTGCTCGGCCGGACCCAGCTCACCGACGAGCCGGCCTGGGCCACGGGGATCGCCGACGGCGATCTCAAGCCCGCCGCGGTGCGCGCGCTGGCCGGGACCGGGGTCACGCCGAAGGACATCGACCGGGCGTGCGGGGAGATCCGCGCGATCCGCGAGATCCGCGCGACCCTGGCCACCCTCGGCGACCGGGCCGAGTACCTCGCGGTCGACGCCACCGACGCGACCGCGCTGGCCGCGGCGATCGAACCGTGGCGCGACACCGTCACCGGTGTCGTGCACGGAGCGGGCGTGCTGGCCGACTCCCTGATCCCGGACAAGACGGCGGACTCGATCGGCCGCGTGCTGCGCCCCAAGCTCGGTGGCCTCGCCGCCGTGCTGGCCGCGGTGGGCGAGCCGAGGGACCTGGTGCTGTTCACCTCGGTGGCGGGGCTGTTCGGCAATACCGGGCAGGCCGACTACGCCGCCGCGAACGAGGCGCTGTGCCGCTTCGCGGTGAGCTGGCGGCGCAGGCATCCCGGCCATCGCGTCACCGCGCTGGACTGGGGCGCCTGGGACGGCGGCATGGTGACCGACGACCTGCGCGAGTACTTCCGCGCGCGCGGGATCCCGCTGCTGGCCCCCGCCGCCGGCGCCGCCGCGTTCACCACGCAGTTCACCACCGCGCGCAGGCCCGAACCGGTCCTGCTGGTCGGCGCGGCCACCGCGCTGTCGACGGGCGAACGCCCGGCGGCGGCGGTGCGAGCCCGTCGCGACGTCACCGGGCTGGTCGACGAACCAGTGATCGCCGCGCACCGGATCGGGGAGCACATCGTGCTGCCGGCGACCTTCGGGCTCGGCGCGATGATCAATCTCGCGGAGCGGACCAGGCCGGGCCGCACGGTCATCGGGGTCCGCGACTACCAGGTGCTCAAGGGCCTGGTATTCGATCATCCGGTCACCGCGCTGGAACTCGAGCTCGAACCGGTCGCCGATGTCGACGGCCGTACCGCGGTGCGCGCCACCGTCTTCGGCGACAAGGCCGCCCACTTCCGGGCGACCCTGCTGCTCGCGGCGGCACCTGAGGCGGCGGGCAACCAGGCGATTGTGGCCGGTCCCGGCACCGATGCCCAGCGGATCTACACCGACGCCGTCCAGTTCCACGCACCGGCGTTGCAGGGCCTGCGCGCCCTCCGGTCCGAGAGCGACACCGCGATCGTGCTGGAGTGCTTCCTGCCCACCGGCCCCGTCGCCGACGGCGCCTACGCGGGCCGCCTGCACGATCCGGTCGCCGCCGACCTGATCCTGCAGGGCCCGCCGGTGCTCGGCCACCGACTGCTCGGCGCGGCCTGCCTGCCGCTGGGTGTCGGCCGGATCGACTATCACCACCCGCTGCCGACCACCGAACCGTTCGTCCTGGTGGTCGACAACCCGCGCGCCGGGCGGCTCGAAGCCCGCATCGACGCGACCGCGCTGGCCACCGACGGCACAGTGCTGCAGCGGTTCTCGGACGTCACCGTCCTCACGACGCCCGATCTGACGGAGAAGTTCCAGACCTCGGTGAGGGAGTGGACCCGATGACAGTCCTCGATTTCGACGGCATCGCCTTCGACCCGGTCGGCACGGTAGACGCCCGCCCGGTCCCGCAGGCCCCGACGCCCACCGCGCAGGCAGCGCCGCCCGCGCCCACCTCCGAGATCGTGCGGTACTCCGCTGCGCCGGTCACCGATTCGGGCCTCGGCCCGATCGGCGAGCTGCGCACCGGCCTCGTCGCCGCCCACCGAGCGGCGCTCGGCGCGCAGGTCGCGCTCCAGCGGGCACTGTGGGAGCGCGCCACGGGGACGGCCGCCGACACCGCGGCCGGTGATCGGCAGCTCGCCCTCACCAGCGGCACCGCGACCTCCCACACCAGCCGAGCCACGTTCGGCGCACCGGACGCGGCTCACCCGGCTGGCGATGGGGCGGCACTGACCGGCAGCCGCGGCTCGGCGGCCGAGTCGGCTCGGTTCCCGGGCAACGGGCAGGCCGGAACCGGCGACCACCTGCCGATGACCTCGGCTGTCGCGGGGATTGTCGCCAGGGAGGGCGCGTTCAAGCCGTTGGCGCGCACTGGGCGGACCCAGCTCGACCGCGCGGCACTGGAATTGCTGGCGCAGGGTGCGGTCGCCGAGGTCTTCGGGCCCGGCCACCAGCGCGACGGCGTCGTGCAGGCCGTACGACTGGCCGCCGGAGAACCCTTGGTACTCACCGAGATCGAGTCGATCGAGCTCTACGGCGGGACCGGCGACGGACGGGTCGTCGCCCGCTACGAGGGTGCGCCCGGCGCGGCAGCGCGCCAGGCGGCCGAGGTGTTCGCCCTGTTCACCGGCATGCACCTGGGCCTGTCGGGCAGCACGCTGACCGGGGCGACCCCGGCCGTGTCCGGTGCGACCCGGGGCACGGTGGAACTGGTCGTCACCGGTCTGGATCTCGTACCCCGCCCGCACGTCGCCGCCACCGCGAGCTTCGCCGGCGGCGAACCGAGCGTGGCCGTGCGGGTCACCGTGGCCGAGCCCGCGGGCGCGGGCGTCGGCCCCGGACAGGCGGTCCCGGGCTTGCTGCTCAACGAGTTCCACATGACCCACCTGGCCCGCGGCGACCAGGCGATCGCGATGGGCCTGGAGTTCGCGGAGTACACCGGCGTCCGCGCGACCCGCCTGCCCACCGGCGGCCTGCTCCTGGTCGACCGGGTCCGCGATTTCGACGGTGCCCGTGGCACTCTCGACGCCGCGTCCTACACCACCGAGTACGACTCGCCCGCCGACTCCTGGTACTACGCCGACACGGCCAACGACTCCATGCCGCACTTCGTCTACATGGAGACCTCGCTCCAGGCCGCGCTGCTCATGGGCTACTACGCCGGGCCCACCCTGACCCAGCCGGGCGTGACCCTGAGCCTGCGCAATCTCGGCGGCACGGCCACCGTGCTGCGCCAGGTCGACCTGCGCGACCGCACGATCGAGCAGTCCTCGCGGATGCTGTCGACGACGATCCTGCCCGGATCCTCGCTGCAGACCTTCGATTACACGCTCAGCGTCGACGGCGAGCCGTTCTACGCCGGCGAGACCATGTTCGGCTACTTCAGCGACGAGGCCCTGGCCAACCAGACCGGCCTGGACGCCGGCCGTCCCGCCCCGTCCTGGCTGGCCGAGAACCCGGGGGCCCAGGTCCGCACGATCGATGTGGCCGCCCGCCGCGCCGACCCGTCCGCGCCGCTGTGCTCGCGCCGCGCCCTGACCCTGATCGACCGCGTCGAGGTCGTCGACGGCGGCGGCAAACACGGTGCGGGGTACCTGCATTCGCTGCGCGCCATCAACCCCGACGACTGGTTCTTCGCCCGCCACTTCCACCTCGACCCGGTCATCCCCGGCTCGCTCGGGGTGGAGTCGGTGATCCACGCCGTCCAGGAATGGCTCGTCGACGCGGGCCACACCGCGGGCATGACCGACCCGGTGTTCCGCATCCCGGCCGACATCGCGTTCAGCTGGCGCTACCGCGGCCAGTTCCTGCCCACCGACGGCACCGTCGAACTCGAAGCGCACATCAAGGAGCTGCGCCGCGGTCCGCACGGAGTGACCGCGGTGGTCGAGGGCTCGCTGTGGAAGCCGGGCCTGCGGATCTACGAAGTCACCGATCTGGCCGTCGAACTCGTCGATCGGGGAGCGTGATGACCACGATGCGCACCGCCGCGGTGGCGAGCACCGCCGAGGAGATCACCGCGCTGCTGCTCGATCTGGACGCCCCCGTCTGGATCGTCCGCGCCGACGGCCGGGTCGGCGCCACCGCCGACCAGGCCGTGGCGGCCGGGGCCCAGGTGCTCGCCGCCGTTGCCCCGCTGCCGCCGGAACGCCTCGGCGACAGCGCGTTCCGCGCGGCCCACGGTGTCCGCGCGGCCTACGCCGCGGGCGCGATGGCCAACGGCATCGCCTCGCCCGCCCTGGTGAAGGCCATGGCGCGCAACGGCTACCTGGCCGCGTACGGCGCGGCGGGTGTTCCGCCCGCCGCGGTCGACGCGGCGCTGGGCGAGCTGGCCGGGGACCTGGGCGGAGCACCGTTCGCCTGCAACCTCATCCACAGTCCCAGCGAACCCGCGCTGGAACGCGCCATCATCGACGCCTGCCTGCGCCACGGCGTGCGCTGCGTGGAGGCCTCGGCCTTCATGGATCTCACCGCCGAGGTGGTGCGCTACCGCGCCGCCGGGCTCGCGGTCGACCGGCAGGGCGGCATCGTGATCGGGCACCGGGTGATCGCCAAGGTGTCCCGGGTCGAGGTGGCCGAGCTGTTCCTGCGACCCGCGCCCGCCCGGCTGCTGCGCGAGCTCGTCGCGGCGGGCCGGATCACCGCCGAACAGGCCCGCCTGGCCGAGCGGGTGCCGATGGCCGACGACATCACCGCCGAGGCCGATTCCGGCGGCCACACCGACCGCAGGCCGCTCACGGTCCTGCTGCCCGAACTGATCGCGGCCCGGGATCGCTTGGCCGCCACCGTCGTCGGCGCCGACCGGGTGCGCATCGGCGCCGCGGGCGGCATCGGCACCCCCGACGCCGTCGCGGCGGCCTTCGGGCTCGGCGCGGCCTACGTGGTGACCGGCTCGGTCAATCAGTCGGCGGTCGAGGCGGCGCAGTGCGGCGCCACCAAGACCCTGCTGGCGCGGGCCGAATTCGCCGACTGCGCCATGTCGCCGTCCTCGGACATGTTCGAGCTCGGCGTGCAGGTCCAGGTGCTGCGGCGCGGCACCCTGTTCGCCGCGCGCGCCCAGCGGCTCTACGACACCTACCGCGCCTACGACGGTCTCGACGCCCTGCCCGCGACACTGCGCGCCGAGCTCGAGTCCACGTTGTTCCGCAGGCCGCTCGACGAGGTGTGGCAGGAGTGCGTGCGGTACTTCACCGAACGCGACCCTGCCCAGCTCGCCGGCGCCGAACAGGACCCGAAGGCGAAGATGGCGCTGGTGTTCCGCTGGTACCTCGGCCTGTCCTCGGGCTGGAGCATCCGCGGCGAGGCCGACCGGGTCGCCGACTACCAGATCTGGTGCGGACCCGCGATGGGCGCCTTCAACACCTGGGCGGCGGGCACCTACCTGGCCGCGCCGGAGAACCGCGCCGTCGCCGATATCGCGGGCCAGCTCATGTACGGCGCCGCCTACCTGACCCGTGTCGCCCAGCTGCGGACCGCGGGGGTCCGGCTGCCCGCGGCCAGTGCCCGCTACGTCCCACGCCCGCTGGAGGACCGATGACCATCGTCGAGACCGGAACCGCCACCACCGGCACCGCCTGGATGCTGTGCCCGGCGTGCCAGGCGGTGATCTACGTCAAACGCTACGACCGCGCCGAGCGGGTCTGCCCCGAATGCGACGACCACGGCATGCTCACCGCCGATCAGCGCATCGACCTGCTCCTGGACGACGATTCGGCCCGGCCGATCGCCACCGCGGCGACCGTCACCGACCCGCTCGGCTTCGTCGACACCAAGCCCTACCCGGAACGGGCCGAGCAGGCGCGCCGGGCGACCGGTCTGCCCGAGGCGATCCGCTGTGTGCGCGGCACCGTCGACGGGACGCCGATCGTGCTGGCGGTCATGGACTTCCGCTTCCTCGGCGGCAGTCTCGGCAGCGCGGTCGGTGAGGCGGTCACCGCCGCCGCCGAGGCGGCGCTGGCCGACCGCGCGCCGCTGGTGATCGTCACCGCCTCCGGTGGCGCGCGGATGCAGGAGGGCATTCTCGCGCTCATGCAGATGGCCAAGACCAGCCGCGCGCTGCGCCGCCTCGACGACGCGGGCGTGCTGACCGTCTCGATCATCACCGACCCGACCTACGGCGGCGTGGCCGCTTCCTTCGCCACCTCCACCGACATCATCATCGCCGAACCCGGTGCGCGCCTGGGCTTCGCGGGCCCGCGAGTGATCGCGCAGACCATCGGCCAGACCCTGCCCGCCGGCTTCCAGACCGCCGAGTTCCTGCTCGCGCACGGCATCGTGGACATGATCTGCCACCGTTCGGCGTTGCGTGCCCGGCTGTCGCGCCTGGTCGCGATGACCACCCGCCCGCTGCGTCGCACCGAACCCGGGGACGACGATGCCGTCATCACCGACCCGGCCGTGCTCGCCGCGCGCGGTTCCTGGGACTGCGTGCGCGCGGCCCGCCAGCTCGGCAGGCCGACCACCCTGGACTACCTGGCGTCGGCCTTCGACGATTTCGTCGAGCTGCACGGCGACCGGATGTCGGCCGACTGCCCGGCCATGATCGCGGGCCTGGCCCGGCTCGACGGCCTGCCGGTCGTGGTGCTCGGGACCCAGAAGGGCCACACCGGCGCCGAACTGACCGAACGCAACTACGGCATGCCGACGCCGGCGGGGTACCGCAAGGCCGCCCGGGTGCTGCGGCTGGCCGCCAAGCTCGGCCGTCCGGTCGTCGCGCTGGTCGACACCGCGGGTGCCTATCCCGGCATCGAGGCCGAGGAGCAGGGGCAGGCCGTCGCGATCGCCGAGTCGCTGAAACTGCTGGCGGGTCTGCCCGTTCCGGTGGTCACCGTGATCACCGGCGAGGGCGGCAGCGGGGGAGCGCTCGCGCTCGCGCTGGCCGACCGGGTGCTGGTGTGCGAGAACGCGGTCTACTCGGTGATCAGCCCCGAAGGCTGCGCCGCCATCCTCTGGAAGGACCCGGCCGCCGCACCACGCGCGGCCGCGGCCCTGCGCGTCGAGGCGGCCGCGCTGCTGGAACTCGGCATCGCCGACGCGGTCGTTCCCGAGCCGCAGGGCGGGGCCGACCGCGACCCCGTCGGCGCCGCCGCGCTGCTGCGGCGCGCGGTGCGCCAGGCCGTGCACGAGCTGCGCGCCTGGCCGACCGCCGACCTGCTGGCCCAGCGCCACAGCCGGTTCCGGGCCTACGGACTGGCTCGTCCGGAGAGTCCGGCGACCCGATGACCCCGCTCGCCCTACCAGCCTCCCGGGAGAACCGATGGCCGACTTCCTGATCCGCAACCCGCTGTCGGTGCTGCGGCACGGCCTGCACTTCCCGGTCGGCACCGACCGGCCCGACCCTTCGACTCGCCCGCACCGAGAGCCAGGAGACCCGATGTCCGAGTCCGCGACCAGCGAATCCACCCAGCGCGCGGTGAGCGCCACCGACGCCGATCACAGCCTCGCGGTGCTCACCCGGCACGCGATGTCCGTGCGCGCCACCGCGTCGGCCCCGACCTCGGTGACCGTCGCCAACGGCCCCGTGCTGTTGCGCATCACGTGGGACGACCGTCCGGCCTCGGCGCCCGCCGCAGGCCACGACGGCGGCACCGACACCGCGGGCCGCCTCGCGCTCGTCACCCCGGTCGCCGCCGCACCCGCCCTCGCTCCGGCCGCGCGGGCCGATGCCGCCGCGGCCGCGAACACCTTCACCCTGACCGCCGAGACGGTCGGCGTGTTCTACCGGTCACCGGAACCCGGTGCGGCGCCGTTCGTTTCGGCCGGTGACCCGGTCCGGGCCGGTCAGCAGGTCGGCATCATCGAGGCGATGAAGCTGATGATCCCGGTCACCGCGACCAAGGAGGGCGTTGTCGTCGAACTGCTCGTCGACAACGGTGACGCCGTGGAGCACGGCCAGCCGCTGATCGTGTTCGAGGCACTGCGGTGACCCGCTCGCTGCGCAAGGTGCTGATCGCCAATCGCGGCGAGATCGCGGTCCGGGTGATCCGCACCTGCCGGGAACTCGGCATCGCGACGGTGGCGGTGCACTCGGCCGCCGACCGGGACTCGGCGGCGGTGCGACTGGCCGACGAGCGTGTGCAGATCGGCCCCGCCCCGGCCAAACGCAGCTACCTGTCGATCCCCGCGATCATCGAGGCCGCCCGCGCCACCGGCGCCGACGCCATCCACCCCGGCTACGGATTCCTTTCCGAGGACCCGGATTTCGCCGAGGTTTGCGAGGCGGAGGGCTTCGTGTTCATCGGCGCGCCGCCCGCCGTCATGGCGCGGCTGGGCGACAAGTCCACGGCCAGGGCGCTGATGGCCGACGCGGGTCTGCCGCTGCTGCCCGGCAGCCGCGATCCGATCGACGATGCCGACGCGGCCAGGGCGCTGGCCGAGGAGATCGGCTACCCGGTGATCATCAAGGCTGTCGCCGGTGGCGGTGGGCGCGGCATGCGGGTGGTGCGCGACGGCGACGACTTCGGCGCCGCCTGGCAGCACACCAGGGCCTCGGCCGCCGCGGTCTTCGGCGACGGCAGGCTCTATCTGGAGCGCTATCTGGAGTCGGCCAGGCACGTCGAGGTGCAGATCCTGGCCGACACCCACGGCACCGTCGCGCACCTGGGCCTGCGCGACTGCTCGCTGCAGCGCAGGCACCAGAAACTGGTGGAGGAATCCCCGGCTCCCGGCCTGTCCGCCGAGCTCGCCGAGCGGATCGGCGCCGCGGCCGTGCGCGGCTGCGCGGCGGCGGGCTACGTCGGCGCGGGCACCGTGGAGTTCCTGCTCGGCCCCGACGAGCAGTTCTACTTCATGGAGGTCAACTGCCGGTTGCAGGTGGAGCATCCGGTCACCGAGATGGTCACCGGCGTCGACCTGGTCGCCGAGCAGCTGCGCATCGCGGCGGGCGAACCGCTGGCCCTGCCCGCCGACCTGCGCCCGCGTGGGGTCTCGATCGAGTGCCGGATCAACGCCGAGGACCCGGAACGCGAATTCGCCCCGGCGGCGGGCACGCTCGTCGAATGCGCGCTGCCCGGCGGTCAGTTCGTGCGAGTCGACACCCATGTCCGGCCGGGCTATGCGATTCCCCCGCACTACGATTCGCTGCTCGCCAAGGTCGTCGTCTGGGCGCCCGACCGCCCCGCCGCCATCGCCCGGATGCGCCGCGCCCTCGCCGAGACCACCATCACCGGTACCGGTGTCGCCACCACCACCGACTTCCTGCACGACATCCTCGACCACCCGCGCTTCCGCGCCGCCACCCACGACACCGCCCTCATCGGCACCTTCACGGCCCCGGCCACCGCCGGCGCCCGCTGACGACCGGGCGGTCGGTGCCGCCCCCGGCGAGCCTTACGGGAGCGTCGGGGGCGGAGCATTTCGCCGCTATTTCCGCCGCAGATTGTCGAGAATCCGCTGAACCTGGGACCGGGCGACAGCGTCGAATTCCGTTCTGCCGACGCGCGATTCCGGTGGCCCGGTACGGCTGAGCACGACCAGCACCGAGAGATTTCCGTCCAGTACGTCGAAGAGGTATTCGTCGTCGATGCTGGGACCATATTTGTCGGCGGCGTGCCGCCAATAGCTGTGGGTGCCGATCCCCGTGGACTCCCCGGACGTCAGATCCGCCAGCTCGGACTCGCCGAGCAGCCGGGCGTCGACGACCTTCCTGGCGGCCAGGTCGTCGACAGTGGTGCCGTCGGTCGTCTCGACCCGGATCCAGAGGTCCGCGGTGTTCGTGGGCGACCCGGCGCTGATCGAATGCCCGTAGTAGACACGGCAATCCAGCGTGTCGTAGCCCTGACCCGTAGGCTCGCGGACCTCCTCGTGGGTGGGTGCGCGCCGTGGCGCGGACGCCCACCGGATCAACGGCGCGGTGTCCACCAGCGCGCACGCATCGCGCACGGTGTCCGTCGAGTAGCTCACGGGTCCCGGCGGTGCCGCCACCGGAACGGCCGTGGGGGTGCTGTGACGGCCGATGACCACGCCGATCGCCACCCCGGCGAGGAGCACCACCACCAGCGCGACCGCACCGGCGACGAGCAGGACCGGGCCGGGGCGATCGGGCGGCGGGGGAACGGGCGCGAGGACGGCCGTTTCGGGCCGATCGCCGGGCCCGGCGGGCTGCAGAGCGGACATGCTGATTCGCGGCCTTCCTGTTCCGGATTCCGATCGTAGGGCGTCGGTACCCGCACGGCCACCGGCACGATCGTGGCCGGTCGCCGCCGGGTTAACGCATTCCGTCAATCCAGTGTCCGAAAGGGGGTGATGAATTCCGCACCCCAGGGTTTCTATTCGGAGGCGCCGTAATTCCCGAGACTTTAACTACCGACGCACACGGCGACGGAAACGAAGAAAGGGAACAAAGAAATGCACACCACCATCGAACTCCTCGACACCGAAATCGCTCGCGAGCTGGACGCGCTCGAGGCACTCTTCGCGCTCCCCGCGGACGATGCCGATCGGTCCTCTCACATCTACGCCTACCGGTACTGATCGTCCGTTCGGCCGTCGCCGGGGGCGAGGCACTCGGCTTCGCCCCCAGACCGTGAAGGCAGGAATTCCTTTGAGCGTCAGACATATCGAATCTGTCCGCGCGCTGGCGGACAACCGATATCTCGTCACGGGATACGACGCCGCGCTCCAGCTGCTCGCGGACCGGCGGATGTCGAATGATCCGGCCAACGGGGCGGACCGGCACGCGGATATCGCCGCGCAGCCCGCGGCGACGCAGCGCCACAGCACGAGCATGCAGATGTGCGACGGGGCGCGGCACACCCGGCTCCGGCGCGCGGTGGCGCCCACGCTCACGCCGCGCCGCTACGACGACCCCGTCGAGCGCATGCGGGGGCGGGCCACCGGCCTCCTCGACGCACTGCTCGCGCGCGGCGGCGGCGACCTGGTCGCCGAGTTCGTGCTTCCGCTGGTGTTCTCCGTGATCTGTGACCTGCTCGGGGTCCCGGACGCCGACCGTGACCGAGTACTCGCGTGGGCCGAGGCGTCGACCATGCCCGATCCCGAGGTCAGCGAGCCGGGCACCGCCGCCCTGGACACCTACCTGGCCGCACTGCTGGCCACCAAGGGCGAGCAGCCCACCGATGACCTGAGCAGTGAGCTCGCCGCGTCCAGGGCCGCGGGCCTGCTCTCGGACGCCGAAGCCGTCGGCACGGCCGCGCTGATGATCGTCGCGGGCTACGAGACGACGGTCAGCTTCGTCAGCATGTCCGTCTTCACCCTCCTGATGGCGCCCCGGCTCCAGTGCGCGCTGGCCCGGCGGCCGGAATCGCTGCCGACGGCCGTCGAGGAGCTGTTCCGCTACCTCACCCCCACCCAGGGCACCTGGACCAGGTTCGCCCTGGACGATGTGCCGATCGGTGACATCGTCATCCCGGCGGGCAGCGCCGTCGTGGTGGATCTGGTCGCCGCCAATCGCGACCCGGACCGCTTCGACCATCCCGATCGCCTCGATCCGACCCGCGCCGACACCAAGCATCTGGCCTTCGGACACGGCCCGCACTACTGCCCCGGCGCCACCCTGGCGCGCAAGCAGGCGCAGGTCCTGCTCGGGGTCCTGCTCCCGCGCCTGTCCGAGCTGCGGCTCGCCGTTCCCGTCACCGAGGTGCGCTGGCACCGCAATCGCTTCAGCAAGCGCCCCGGTGCGCTCCCGACCACCGTCCTCGACTCCCGCCCGGAGGCCATCGCGTGACCGCGACCATCCCGACCCTCACCCGTCGCTACGTGGTGCTGAACGTCCTCGGCTGGCTGCCGACCGGGCTCTGCGCCCCGGTGCTCATCCTGCTGCTGGCCGCGCGCGGGATCGACATGGCGACGATGGGCGCTCTCCTCGCGGCCTACGGTCTGACCGCCGCCGCCCTCGAACTGCCGACCGGCGGGCTCGCCGATGTCGTCGGCAGGCGCCCGGTGCTGATCGCCGCCTCCCTGCTGTTCCTGGTGTCGACGATCTCGCTCGGGATCGGCACCGGTGTGCTCGTCCTCGGGGCCGGGATCCTGCTCGAGGCCGCGGGCCGGGCGCTGGACTCCGGGCCACTGCAGGCCTGGTACGTCGACGCCGTGCACGCCGTGGACGAGGACGTGGATCTCACGTCCGCGTTCGCGCACGGCCGCACCGCCGGGTCGATCGCCCTCGCCGTCGGTGCGCTGGCCGGTGGCGCGCTGGCCGCGTTGGCCCCGCTGCCGTCGGCCGGGGCCGGGCCGGTGCTCGCGCTCTCCCTGCCCTATCTCGCGGCCGCGGGCGTCATCGTGGTCCGGATCGTGGTCCAGCTGGCCTGGGTCGGGGAGACCGTCCGCCGTCCGCGCGCCGATCTCCGCGCCGTGCTCGCCGATATCCCGCGCACGGTGCGGGTCGGCATCAGCACCTGTGCCCGCGTCGGTGTGCTGCGCCGCATCACGGTGCTGTGCGGGGTCATCGGCGTCGTGCTGGCGGCGGTCGAATTGCTCGCGCCGTTGCAGATCGCGGCGAGCCTCGGCGGGGACAGCCGGGCCGTCGGCGCCTTCGCCGTCTTCACCGCGCTCGGCGGCTTCGCGATGGCGGCCGGTTCGGCGGCCTCGCCCACGCTGACGCGGCTGCTCGGGTCCGTCCGGCGCACGGTGGTCCTCGCGCTGGTGCTGACCGCGGTCGCCGTCGCCGCGCTGGGCACCCCGCTGCTGCTGGTGGTCGCCGCCGGCTATGTGGGCGTCTACCTCGCGCTCGGAGCGCCGGAACCGTTGCTGGACACGCTGACCCACCGCGCCGCGACGGCCGGGGAACGCGCCACCGTCCTGTCGGTCCAGTCGCTCGCCCTACGGATCTGCGGCAGTGTCGGCGCGCTGGCGGCGGGCGTGCTCGCGGCGCACGCCTCGGCCACCGCCGTGTGGGTCCTGGTCGTCGCGGTGCTCGGGCTCGGCGCCCTCGTCGCCACCGGGCTCCCCGGCCGCGAACCGGCGGCCACCGCCACCGAGGCCGGGCCGGTGCTCGAGCCCGCCTGAAGCCCTGCGAGCACGGCCGGACCGATCCGGCCGGGAACGTAGGCATTCGGTGGCATCGCCCGAATTGGCCGGGACGTCACCGGCGGTTCGTGTGGTGCGGTCGCGGAATTCCGGTGGATCCGGTATGCCGTACCTGTGAGGATCGAGCGTGCCGCGCGGCCAGGCGGCGGACAGGTAGACGCGCGATGATCTGCCCGCACTGCGGCAAGAACGTGCTGCACCGCGAACGCGGAAAGCGTACCTGCGCGAAATGCGGGCGGCTGTTCGCGCTCGAACCGAAGGAGAGCCCGTTCCGGCTGCACGACCTCCGGATGCGCAGGCTGATCGACCGGCTCGGGGACGGGCGGAACCTGCGCTACACGCTGCCGCAACTCTGGTACGCCGCGGCGCGGGGACGCCTCCGCGACCCAGGGCAGACGTTCTTCGGCATTCGGATGGGAATCTCGATCGCGCTCGGCATCGTGATCTTCGCGCTGGCGGTCACCGGGCTCGTCTACTGGGCCCTCGCGCTCGGCGCGGGCGTGGCCGCACTGGTGGGAGTGAACGTCCTGTTGACCGCGCTGCGGCCCCGGTATCTGGCGACCACCCTGGTACCGATGCCGGTCACCTACGCCCGATTCGAGCAGTTCGTGGTCGCCCGGTGGATCCAGGTCTACGGCGCGCCGCCCGCGGGTTCGGTCGATGGCCGGACCCCGCTGCCGCCCATGCCCGCCCGCCCGCGATTCGCGGTGCTGTGCCCGGACAGCACTGTGCTGACCTGTCTTTCGGCCAACAACGTCGCCGGACTCTGGGGTATGGCGCCGGTGGGCCGGATCGATCAGCTGCCGCCGGGTGTCCCCGTGCTGGTCCTGCACGACGCCAGCGTCCCCGGTATCACCTACGTCGCCGGCGCGCGCGCCGCCCTCGGCGCCCGGGTGGTCCCGGTCGGGCTCGCCCCGCGCGCGGTGCTCGGCAAGGCGAAGGCGATACGGTTGCGCGAGGGCAGGCCCACCGCCGACGACCTGGCCCGGATCAGCGGCGAGCGACTGACGGCGGAGGAACGCGCCTGGCTGGCCGACGGCTGGCAGACGCCCCTGGCGTCGGTGCCACCCGCCGCCCTCCTCGCGGCGCTGGGCAGCGCGGTGGATCGGGTCGAGCGGGCGCTGGATCCGGATCGGCGGCGCGCCGCGGCGGTGGGGTTCCTGACGTGGCCGACCCGGTGACCTCGGCGGTCCTGCGCCGGGCGGTGCGGATCGCGGTGCGACGGGCCGGTGCGCCCGGCGACCTGCGATTCACCGAGCGCCAGCTCTACTACGAGGTCTGCCGCGTCCTGCTGCCGCTGCCGCGCGGGCTCCGCCGCCCCACCTTCACCGTCCCGGCTCCCGTGCGCTACCCGGACTTTCGCGCCGCGCTGGCCGCGCACGGTCCGGTACCCGGCCTGCTCGCACCCGAACCGCCCCGGACCCGGCCCGCCGGTCGGCACACCACGGAACCGGACCTGTTCGACTACGGCCTGCCCCGGCTGCTGGTGTGCGAGTCCACCGAGATCGCCCAGATGCTGCGCGCCAACGGCATTCCGATGGAATCCGCCTGCCCGGTGGTCGGCGCCGACGAACTGCCGCTGGACCCGCGTGTGGCGGGCATGTTGACGCTGGTCGAGCGGTCGGCGGTGTTCCTGCTCCACGACGCGACCCCGCACGGACTGACCTTTCCCGATCGCGTGCGCGCGCTGACCCCGATCCCGGACGGCGTCCGGGTGGTTCCCCTGGGATTGCGTCCCCGGCAGGCGGGCACCCTGCACGCCACCCACCGGTCGGCACACGCGCCCCGCACCATCGACGCCGTGGTCGATCCGTGGGAACAGGACTGGCTGCGCCACGGCCGCGGCGTCGAGCTCGCGGCGGTGCGACCCGCCGCCCTGCTGCGCACCGTGCACCGGCTGGTCCGTGAGGTGCGGATCCGCGACACCGCGACGCAGTGGAATCGCCTGCGCACCACCGGTTTCCTCACCTGGCCCACCGCATGAAAGGACCGGACCATGTCGGTGCGACAGCACGTCACCTACACCGATGAACTCCTCGCCGACGGCACCGTGCACCGGCACTACTCCGACGGCCACCGCGAATGGCGCACGCGCGGAGCGGGTTTCGTATCGTGGCGGGACGACCGTGGTGGCACCGGCCGCGACGAACCGCTGGGGCGCACCCTGGTGAAGCGGACCTACGCCGACGGCCGGGTGCTCTACGGCCGGGAATCCGGCTACGGCCGCACCCTGTGGGGTGACGGCGTCCTCACCGTGAACCGCTCCTCCTTCGGCGGCCGGGTCGGCACCATCCTCGCGGCGGTCGCCGGTGGCGCGCTGCTCGGCACGCTGGTGATGCCGCCCGAGTTCCTCTCCGCGGCCGAGGAAGAGGAACTGCGCAGGCAGGCGGCGGCGTCCTCGTCGAGCGATTCCGGCGGCGGCGGTTCCGACGACTACGGCACCTGGAGCGACGACTCCGGCGACGACGGCGGCGACTTCGGATGAGGGAGTACTGATGTCGCGCTGGTGCGCCTTCCTGACTCCCGCCGATCCGGCCGGTGCCGTCCGCGCCGTCGGCGGCGACCCGGTCGCGGTGGGCGCCGGGAGCGCCCTCGGCCTGCTCGCCGGATCCGGTGCGGCGGCAGGGCATTTCACCGCAGGGGAGTATCACGCCGTCGGCGCGGTCACCCTGTTCAACGCGCGGGCGCTGCGCACCGCGCTCGGTGCCGACGCGCCGCCACCGGACTGCGCCGACGGCGACCTGCTGCTGCGCCTCTACGCGAAGTTCGGCACCGCGGGCATCGCCAGGGCGGACGGCATGTTCGCGCTGGCGATCACCGACGGCCCCGAGCTGGTCCTGGTCCGCGACCACGTGGGCACCCGCACCCTGTTCTATGCCCGCGCCGGCGACGCGTGGGCGGCCTCGGGATCGATTCGCGCGGTGGCGAACTGGCCCGCGGTGCGCACCGGACTGCACCTGCCCGCCGTGCGTTCGTTCCTCACTTTCGCGTACCTGCCCGGCCGCGACACCTTCTTCCGCGACGTGCACGAGGCGCTGCCCGGCCGCTGCCTCCGGTTACGCCCCGATGGCACCTCGGTCGAGGAAACCTACTGGGAGCCCGCCGAATCCGTCGACGACCTGCCCGCCACCGAGCACGCGCTGACCCTGCGCGCCCTGCTCGACGACGCGACCGCGCGGCGGCTGCCCGCGGGTGAGCCGGTCGGTGTGCTGCTCTCCGGCGGAATCGACAGCAGCCTGGTCACCGCGTTGGCCGCCAAGCGCCACGACCAGCCGGTCCGGACCTACTCCATCGCCTTCACCGGCACCACGCCCAACGAGCTCGCCTATTCCGGCTTGGTCGCGGCGCACTGTCACACCGAGCACCGGGTGCTGACCGTGCCGGGGGAGACCGTCGCGGCCCGCCTCGCCGACACCGTGGCCCTGCTCGACTGTCCCGTCGGCGATCCGCTGACCGTCCCCAATCTGCTGCTGGCCGAGACCGCCGCGGCCGACGGCGCGCGCGTGGTCCTCAACGGCGAGGGCGGCGACCCGGTCTTCGGCGGCCCCAAGAACCTGCCGATGCTGATCTTCGAACTCACCCGCGACGATCCGGACCCGGTGGCCCGCGCCGCCGCCTACCTCGACAGCTACCGCAAATGCCTCGGTGACCTGCCGGTCCTGCTCAGCCGCGACGCGCTCGCCGCACTCGACGGCGCCCCGCCGCTCACCGACCTGCTCACGCCCCTGCTCACCGCGGGGCCGATGACGAGCCTGCTCAATCAGCTGCTGCACACGAACCTGCGCACCAAGGGCGCCCACCATATCCTCACCAAGGTCGAACGGCTCACCGCTGCGGCGGGTGTGGAGGGCAGGGCGCCGCTGTTCGACCGCGCCGTCATCGACCACGCCTTCCGGGTCCCGCCGCGGCTCAAACTCGCCGGTGCCACCGAGAAATGGATTCTCAAGGAAGCCGTCCGGGACCTGCTGCCCGCCACCATCGTCGACCGGCCCAAGAGCGGCATGCGGGTACCGGTGCAGCAGTGGCTGGCCGGTCCGCTGCGCGATCTCGGGCACGAGCTGCTGCTCGGCCGGTCCGCCCGGGCGCGCGGGCTCTTCCGCGAGGACACCATCCGCGCCTGGTTGCGTGGCGACGGCGCGCTGCTGCCCCGCCAGGGCGGCAAATTGTGGTTGGTGCTGTCGCTGGAACTGTGGTTGCGTGCCTTCGAGGTCACCTGAGCGCGAGGAGTCACCACCGTATGGCCGCACCGAGGATCAAGCACGCCGCGGACGACGAGAACGAGATCCACGACGTGGCGAACTTCGCCGACGCGGGCCGCAACACGGTGACCCCGGTGGCGAGTCTGCCCGCCGAGGTCGCGCTGGTGGTGGTGCGGACCTTCGCCGAGATCGTCCGCACGGCCAAGACCGTCCACGCCGCGACCACCCCCGACGCCGACGGCATCGTCCGCGCGCAGACCTTCGAGGAGGGCGACGTCTACATGATCGAGAAGCCTTTCGACGGCTTCTTCGCCGACCGGTACCTGATGGACTTCTACGACGTCACCGAGCGGGGGATCTGCTCGCGGATGCACCTGCACACCGGCCTGCGCTTCGTGCGGATGATGACCGGACCCGGCACCCACATCCGGGTCAGCAGCCTGTCCCCGTTCGAGGTCACCCACGTCGAGGGCGTGACCCCGTTCCGGCCCGACCAGTTCACCGACGACCTGCCCGACCTGCCGCCGGGGCAGCACCGGACCCGCTACAACCTCGTCGTGCCGCCGTGCTCGTTCGTGGACATGCAGATCCCGCGCGGCGTCAGCCACCAGTTCAACGCCTTCGGGCCGCACGCGGTGATCGACTCGGTGCACCCGGAGGAGTCCATCGAGGTCTTCCGGGAGCGGATGTCCGGGTTCCGGATGACCGCGCAGACGGTCTTCCTGGCCGAGACCGCACCGGATGCGGCGACCTGCGCCGAACTCTCGGTCGCCGGAGACTGACGGGGACCGCCGTCAGCCGGTCAGCGAGCGGGCGCCGGTGGCGATCTCGGTGGCCTCGGCCAGCTCCAGCCGCAGTTCGCGGTCCGGGGCCGACGCGGGACCGTCGTGGTGGGTGACGCCGTCGGCGGTGATCACGTAGTGCAGCACGGTCTCGCCGATGTGGACCGTCACCGTGCCCGCCGGGACCAGCTCGGCGACGGCGTGGCCCAGCGGCAGCGCCAGCCAGTGCGCGCGCACGGCATCGGTCGGGGCGCGATCGCCGAGCAGGGGAGCGCCCCAGGCGGACAGGGCGTCGAGGACCGGGCGCAGGGCTCGGCCAGAGTCGGTCAGCTCGTAGCTGGACCGCATCCCGTTGCGATGATGGACGAGGATGCCGTCGCGCTCCAGGTCCTTGAGCCGGGTGGCCAGCATGTCGGTGCTGATCCCGGGGAGATCGGCGAGCAGATCGCTGTAGCGGCGCGGGCCCGCGGTCAGTTCGCGGACCACGAGCAGGGTCCAGCGGTCGCCGACGAGATCCAGGGCGCGGCTGACCGAACAGTAGTGGGCGTAGCTTCGGCGTGGCACGTGTACTACCTTAACCATGGGCTTGGAAAAACCAAGTGAAATCTTGGAAATACCAAGTAGTGTGTGCGGCAACCACGCCTCGGAGGGATGTTCATGCAGGTCAAACAGTCCAGCAAGCTGTCGGGAGTGTCGTACGAGATCCGCGGCCCGGTCGCCGAGGAGGCGGCTCGGCTCGAGGCCGAGGGGCATCACGTCGTCAAGCTCAACACCGGCAATCCGCTGCTCTTCGGCTTCGACGCGCCCCCGGATCTGTTGCAGGACATGGTCCGGACGCTGCCCACCTCCACCGGCTACAGCTCGTCGAAGGGCCTGCTCTCGGCCCGGCGCGCGGTGGTGCAGTACTACCAGACCCTGGGCGTCGACGACGTGAGCGTCGAGGAGGTCTTCCTCGGCAACGGCGTCTCCGAGCTGATCATGATGGCGATGACCGCGCTGCTCGAGAACGGCGACGAGGTCCTGGTCCCCGCCCCGGACTTCCCGCTGTGGACCGCCGCGACCGCCCTCAACGGCGGCACCCCGGTGCACTACCTGTGCGACGAGGGCGCCGACTGGTACCCCGACCTGGCCGACATCACCGCCAAGATCACCGACCGCACCCGCGCCATCGTGCTGATCAACCCGAACAATCCCACCGGCGCGGTGTATCCGCCGGAGGTACTGCGCGAGATCCTCGAGATCGCCCGCAGGCACAACCTGGTCGTGTTCGCCGACGAGATCTACGACAAGATCTATTACGACGATCTCGAGCACACCGCCGTCGCCTCGCTCGCCCCCGACCTGCTGTGCCTGACCTTCTCGGGCCTGTCGAAGAACTACCGCGCCGCCGGCCTGCGTTCGGGCTGGCTGGTGGTCTCCGGGCCCACCCAGCACGCCGCGAGCTATCTCGAGGGCCTGACCATGCTCGCCGGGCTGCGGCTGTGCGCGAATGTGCCCGCGCAGCAGGCGATCCAGGCCGCGCTCGGTGGGCATCAGAGCATCTACGACCTCACCCTGCCCGGCGGGCGCCTGCGCGAGCAGCGCGACCGTGCCTGGGAAGCCCTCAACGCCATCCCGGGTGTCTCGTGCGTGAAGCCCAGGGGCGCCCTTTACGCCTTCCCGCGCATCGATCTGGACATGTACCGCATCCACGACGACGAGAAGTTCGTCCTCGACCTGCTCCTGCAGGAGAAGCTGCACATCGTCCAGGGCACCGGCTTCAACTGGCCGCGCCCCGACCACTTCCGCATCGTCACCCTGCCGCACGCCGACGAGCTCGAGGCGATCATCGAGCGCATCGGCCGCTTCCTGGCGACCTACCGGCAGTGACACCACGGGTGCCCGGTGCCGGGAGCGAGGTGGCCTGGCACGGTGCCGGGGCGGTGCTCCGTCCCGGCGTCCTCGCCTTCACCGGAACGATCGGCGGGACGCGGAGCCACGCCCATCACGCCGTGCAGATCGTCGTCGCCGACGCGCCGGTGACCGTGGTCGACGGCGACGGCCGGGCCCACACCAGGGCCGAGATCGTGATCCCGCCCGACACCGAGCACCGCATCGACACCGGCGGTGCGACCGGGATCGTCGTGTTCCTCGACCCCGATTCCCCGGCCGGTCGCGGGGCGGTGCAGCGGGTCGCGACCTCGGGCTGGTGTGGCGGCCCCGCCCTGCGCGACCCCGCCCGGCGGATCGCCTCGACGGCGGCCTTCGTCGACGACCTGCTGACCACCTTCGCTGCGGCGGGCGGTGGCGCCGCCCGCGCGCGGCATCCGGCGGTCGTGGCCGCGGTGGCCGCGCTGCCCGCGATGGTGGCGCGCGGACCGGTGCGCACCGGGGAAGTCGCCGCCGTCGTCGGTCTGTCGGCGAGCCGGCTCACCCACCTGTTCACCGCCCAGGTCGGACTGCCGCTGCGCCGCTACATCCTGTGGCTGCGGCTGATGAACGCCGCCGAGCTCGCGCGGGCCGGGCGGGATCTGACCACGATCGCGCACGCGACCGGTTTCGCCGACAGCGCGCACCTCACCCGGACCTGCCGGGAGATCTTCGGCCTGCCGCCGTCGGCCCTGACCGGCGCGCTGGTCCGGGAGATCGGCGGCAGCCGAATCGTTCAAGCGCCGACGGGGGACCGGCACCCAGGCTGAGGGGCATGAACCTCGCTGTGCGCCGTCTCGCCCGATACGGGTACGTCCCATTGATGCTGTTGGGGGTCAACGGGATCGGCATCGCGCTCGCCGCCGCCCATGCCCCGAAACCCTGGCTGCTGCTCGTGCTCGCGGTGGCGATCGCCACCTCGTTCGTGGTCGAACGGGTCATCCCGTACGAACCGGACTGGAACGGGACCAAGGCCGACAGCGTCCGCGACCGGGTGCACGCGGTGGTGAACGAGACGCTGATCCTGGTGAGCGTCGCGGTGATCCCGCTGCTCGCCGCGATCGTGCCCGCACCGGGCGTGTGGCCGGGTGGTTGGCCGTTCGTGCTCCAGGTGGTCCTCGCCGTCCTGATCGCGGACGCGGGAATCACCCTGGTGCACCTGGCCAGTCACAAGATCGGGGTGCTGTGGCGCTTCCACGCCGTGCACCACAGCGTCACCCGGTTCTACGGGCTCAACGGCCTGATGAAGCACCCGCTGCACCAGACCGCCGAGATGGCCGCCGGCGTGGCCCCGCTGATCCTGCTCGGCCTGCCGGTCGATGTCGCCGCCGCGCTGGCCCTGGCCGTGGCCGTCCAACTGCTGCTCCAGCACTCCAACGCCGACTACCGCGTCGGTCCGCTGAAGTACGTGCTCGCCCTCAACGAGGGACACCGCTTCCATCACCTCAAATGGGCCGGTGTCGGCGACGTCAACTTCGGCCTGTTCACCCTGCTCTGGGATCACCTGCTGCGCACCTACAGCTACGATCCGCAGCGCCGGTTCAGCTCCGACCAACTCGGCATGGCGGCGCATCCCGACTATCCGGTCGGCTACCTCGACCAGCTGATCGCGCCCTTCCGCCGCCTCACTTGAGACCCGACCGGACGAAGGCGTTGACGATGTGGCGCTGCAACACCAGGTACAGCAGCAGAACCGGCAGGCACGCCAGGCTCGCCAGTGCCATCATCGGCCCCCACTGGTCGCCCTCGGTGCCCATGAAACTGCGCAGACCGAGCTGGAGCACATCGTTGGACTGCCGCAGTACGACCGCGGGCCAGAAGTACTCGTTCCAGGCGTTGATGAACAGCAGGATGCCCAGCGCGGCGAGCGCGGGACGCAGATTCGGCACCACCACCGTCCACAGGATCGCCCACGAGGACCGGCCGTCGATCTTGGCGGCGGCGACGAGTTCCTTCGGGAACGCGTTCATGTGCTGGCGCAACAGCAGGACCGCCAGCGCCGAGCACAGCGTCGGCAGCACGCAGCCGATCAACGTGTTGATCAGCCCCAACCGGTTGAGCAGGATGTAGTTGGGCAGCATGGTGACCTGGAACGGCACCAGCCAGACGCCCACGAACGCCAGATACATCAGCCGCTGCAGCGGGAAGGTGTACATCGCGAAGGCGTAGGACGCCAGCAGCGCGATCAGCAGCTGGCCCGCCGCGGACAGGATCGCCACCACGAACGTGTTGACGATCAGTCCGGTGACATCGACCTTGTGCGCCGCGTCGAGGTAGTTGTCGATCGACAGCGGCCACGGCAGCGGCGACAGCGAGGTGACGTCCTGCGGCCTGCGCAGCGCGGTGGCGAACAGCCAGTAGATGGGGAACACGCACACCAGCGCCGTCCCGGCGAGCAGCAGGTGGCTGCCCGCCTGGCGGAGACGATCAATCATCATGAACGGCAACCTTTTCCGAGATCCAGACCAGCACGGCCGCCAGCGCGCCGAACCCGACGAACAACAGCACACCCGCCGCCGCGCTCAGGCCGGCGTCGAAGCTGTGGAACGCGTAGTCCCAGAGCAGGTAGTAGATGTTGGTCGTGGCCTGCGACGGCCCGCCCTGGGTCATCGAGTCGATGAGCGGGAACGACAGCGTCGGGCTGAGCAGCACGGTCGTGAGCACCAGGAACAGCAGCGTCGGCGACAGCAGCGGCAGGGTGATCCAGCGCCGGATCTGTCCCGGCGTCGCGCCGTCGACCTGCGCGGCCTCGCTGTAGTCGCCACTGATGCCCGCCAGACCGGCCCACACCACCAGCACCGCGAAACCGAGCAGCTGCCAGGCGGTGATCAGCACGATCACCGCCTGCGCGGTGGACGCGTCGTAGACCCAGTTGCGGCCGGAATCGACCAGCTGATCGACGAATCCGGACCCGGGATGCAGCAGCCAGCGCCACACCGCCGCCGCCGCGACCGGCGCGACGAGGAACGGCGCGAAGACCAGCGCCTGATAGACGGTGCGGGCCCGGCCCTGCACCTTCCGGCTGGCCAGCGCGATCAGCACCGGCAGCACCACCGTGAACGGCAGCAGGCCCAGGATCAGCGTCGCGGTCCGGCCCAGCGAGCCCCAGAACGTCGGAAGATCCAGCAGCCGGGAGTAATTGGCGGTGCCGACCGCCTTCATCGGAGCGGTCGGCAGCAGGTTCCACGACACCGTGGACAGCTGCACCGCCTGCACCAGCGGCTGGTAGGTGAACACCACCAGCAGCACCACCGCGGGCGCCAGATACAGATAGGGCGCGATCAGGCGCAGCGCCTTGCGCCGGGTGAACCGGCGCGGACCCGCCGCAGGGGCGATGATCGCCGACTGCGCCGGGTCCTGCCTGTCGTCGATGACGAACATGTCACCGCGTCCGCGCGGCGATCGCCGCGAGCTGCTCGAGCACCTCGGCCTCCGGCCGGTCGTAGACCGCGGTGGCCGGGGTCGCCTCGATCGCGGTGGCCAGCACCGTCGTGCCGACCACATCGATCCGGCTGAAGCCGAATCCGGTGAATCCGCGGTGCCTGCCCGCCGGGGGCATCGGATCGATCCGGTACGACAGCGCGGGCCCGATCCACACCGGGATGCCCGCGACCGACGCGGCGGCCGTCAGATGGTTGTGCCCGCACAGGATCATCCGGACATCGGACCCCTCGAGCACCTCCGCCAGCCGGTCGGCGTCCTCGAGCTTGAGGAAGTCGGCGGTGGCGACGGGGGAGGGCAGCGGCGGATGGTGCAGCACCAGCACGGTGCCCCGGGGGGCGGGCGTGCGGAGCTGAACGCTCAGCCAGGCCAGCTGCTCGAGCTCGAGCCTGCCCTCGTGCCGCATCGGCGTGGTGCTGTCCAGCGCGATGATGCGCAGGCCGGCGACCTCGACGGTGCGATCGTGCGGCAGCGAGGTGTCCACCGAGCCGGGAGCCAGATCCAGCAGCTCCTCGCCGAAGGCGGCGCGTTCGTCGTGATTGCCCATGACGTACACGATCTCGGCGCCGATCTCGGCCGCGACCGGCTCGACGGCCGCCCGCAGCCGCCGGTACGCCTCGGGTGACCCGTTGTCGGACAGGTCACCCGAGAGCACCAGGGCGTCGACGTGCTGCCCGGCCTCGCGCAGGTGGGTGAGCACCCGGGTGAGGTTCGCGTCGGTGTCGACGACACCGTGGACGAGCTCACCGGCCGGGCGCAGGTGGGTATCGGTGAGCTGGACGATGGTCAGATCGCTCATGCGACCGGCAGGAGTTTGGTGCCCTCTGCCTGCGCAGCGGTCAGCGTGGACTGCGGGTCCTTGCCCTGGAACACGACGGCCTCGACGGCGTCCATCATGCCGTCGCGCATCTGCAGGTAGTTGTTGCCGGGCATGGAGACCCAGGGCTCCATGCTGCCCAGCTGGGCGACGTTCGGCTTCAGCAGCGGGTTCTTGGCGGCCCAGTCCTTGAGACCGTCGGGCTGGTCGAGCAGTCCGGTGCGCAGCGGCAGGTAGCCGATGTTCTGCGAGATCTTGATGTAGGACTCCTCGCTGGTGAGGAACTTGATCAGCTCCCAGGAGGCGCGCTGCTTGGCCGGATCGTTGGACAGGATGTGCAGGCCCGCACCGGAATTCGTGGGCACGGTGGGCTTGCCTGCGAAGGACGGCATCGGCGCCGACTGCAGGTCCCACTTGTCCTTGGCGCCGGTGACGAAGGTGCCCTGGATGGCGCTGGTCTCGAGGATCATGCCGATCTCGCCGCGCGCGAACGCCTCGTAGCCCTGCTTCTGGTTCAGCTTGGGCATGCTGCCCGTGGTCACCAGGTCCTGCGCCATCTTGGTCACCTCGACGACCGGGGCGGCCGCGTAGGTGAGGGTGCGGCGATCCTCGGAGATGACCCGGCCGCCGTTGGACCGCACCAGCGACTGGAAGCACCAGTCCTTGGCGGTCTTGGTGAGGCAGTCGATGTACACGCCGCCCTTCCCGGTGCGGTCGACGATCTGCTTCGACGCGGTCGCGACGTCGGCCCAGGTGGCGGGCGGCTTGGCCGGATCCAGCCCGGCCTCGGTGAACAGCGACGCGTTCAGGTACAGCACGGGGGTGGAGAAGACGAAGGGCACGCCGTAGGTGTGGCCGTCCCAGTCGTCGAGTACGCGGGCGCGCGGGGCGTAGGCGTGCTTGCCGTCGAAGTTGCGGGCCACCTCCTGCTTGCCGACCAGGGTGTCGAGCGGCTTGGCCTGCAGCTGGTGCACGGTGAAGTCCAGGTCGGAGAAGCCGAGCTGGGCCACGTCGGGCGGGGTGCCCGCGACCATCTGGTTCTGGATGCTGGAGATGGTGTCGGTGGCCGGGTTCGGGCTGTTGCCCTGCGGCTTCTGCGCGGTGACCTTGATGTTGGGGTACTTCTTGCCGAAGTCGGCGATCAGCGCGTTGAACGTGTCGGTCCAGGCGCCGGCGAGCCCGTAGTTGTAGGACTCGAACACGATCGAGACCTGCTGGTCGGGCGTCAGCTCCGGAATCTGCGCGGTCGTCGTGGTGTCCGAGGACACGGTGCCGCCCAGACCGCAGCCGCTCAGGGCGACGGCGGTGGTGAACACCACGCCCAGGATGGGCAGGGTGCGTTTCATGGTGGTTCTCCTCATCAACGGTTCGTGCGGTGACTCAGGGGACGGGCACGGCAGCCGCGTCCTGGTTGGGGATCGACTCCGGTTGCGGCGCTTGCCAGGTCAGGCGCAGGCCGGTGTCGGGATCGAACAGGTGGATGTCGGCGGGGTCGACCCGCACGGCGATGTCCTCGCCGACGCGCACCCCGGCCGGGCGCGGCGCGCGCACGCACAGGCTGGTCGTGCCCGCGTCGAGGTGCACCAGCTCCTCGCTGCCGAGGTTCTCGACCATCCGCACCCGGCCGCGCACCGCGCCCGCCGTGGCGTCGATGCGCAGGCGCTCGGGGCGGATGCCGGCGATCACGGCGGTGGCGGTGTCGAGTTCGTCGGTGATGCCGAGCGCGGCGTCGACACCGTCGGCCGTCACCCGCAGGGCACCGCCGCGCGATGAGACGACCGCGGGGAACAGGTTCATCGGCGGTGATCCGAGGAATCCGGCGACGAAGGTGGAGCGAGGCTGGTCGTAGAGCTCGGCGGGAGTGCCGCACTGTTCGACCCGGCCCTCGTTGAGCAGCGCGATGCGCGAGGCCATCGTCATCGCCTCGACCTGGTCGTGGGTGACGTAGAGGAACGTCGCGCCCAGTCGCTGGTGCAGGGCGATCAGTTCGGCGCGGGTCGCGCTGCGCAGCTTGGCGTCCAGGTTCGACAGCGGCTCGTCCATCAGGAACGCGCCGGGGTCGCGCACCATCGCGCGGGCCAGGGCCACGCGCTGGCGCTGGCCGCCGGAGAGCGCGACCGGTTTGCGGTCGAGCAGCGCGGACAACTCCAGGGTGGCCGACACCTCGGCGACCCGCTGGGCGATCTCGGCGCGCGGCGTGCGCCGGGCCCGCAGCGGGAACCCGATGTTCTTGGCGACCGACAGGTGCGGGTAGAGCGCGTAGCTCTGGAACACCATCGCCAGGTCGCGACGCTGCGGCGCCGCGTCGGTGACATCGTTGCCGCCGACCAGGATCCGGCCCTCGCTCGGCTCCTCCAGCCCGGCGATCATCCGCAGCAGGGTGGACTTGCCGCAGCCGCTGGGACCGAGCAGGACCATGAATTCGCCGTCGGCGATGTCGAGGCTCACCTCGCGCACCGCGTAGTCGGTGTCGAACTTCTTCGACACCGCTTCGATCTGCAGTCGTGCCACGTCTCTCCTTCAGGCCGGCGCGGTGCCGGCGGTGATCCACTGCGACACGCCGGCCGCGATCGCGGGCGCGTCCTTGAGCCAGGTGAAGTGGTCCAGGTGCGCGACCGCGGAGTTCTCGTCGAGGTGCCACTGGGTGACCGCGGCGGACGGCATCCGCGAGACCAGGAAGTCGACATTGGACTTGGGGCCGAGCACGTCCTGCGACAGCGAGATCGCCAGCACCGGCAGGGTCATGTTCGCCAGCAGCGTGTTGTAGCGGCGCTTGCTGCCGCTGGGGCGGTAGTAGCTGGTGAGCGAGTGGATCGACCAGTCGACCATCACCCCGCCCGGCATCGGCGCCGGGATCAGCACGCCACCGGGCCAGTGCCCCTTCACCCGCGAGACCAGGCCGATCCACTGGATCTGGCTCAGCGCCTCGAACCAGCGGCGCGGGCCGAACGCCCACCAGAACACGGTGCCGGTGCCGATCACGGTGACCCCGGCGACGCGCTCGGGTTCGGCGGCGGCGAACAGCAGCGCGAGCTGACCGCCCAGGCTGTGCCCGAACAGGTGCAGCGGCGCCTGCGGGAACCGCCCGTTGACCGCGGAAACGATGGCGGGCAGGTCGATTTCGAGCATTTCGCGGTAGCCGAAGTCGGTGTGGTCACCGAGCGCGGGCTCGGCCTCGCCGTGCGCGCGCAGATCGCAGGTCGCCACCGAGAGGCCGGTGGCGTGCAGGGCCTTGGCCAGCGACTGGTAGTTGCGCGCCTTCATCGCCATGGCGGGCAGGATCAGCACCACCGGCGCGGTGGGGTCGTCGGCGGCCAGCCAGCGCACGGTGAAGCGGACCCCGTCGGCGGTCTCGATCGTGGTGGCGTCGGGCGTGGTCGTGGTCATGACGCGTCCGTTCCGGCGATGTGCACATCGCACACGTAGTCGAAGGTGAATTCGGCGGTGAGCACGTCGTTGTCGTCGAGCAGCTCGGCGCGGCCGGACAGCTCGAACCGGGTGGACTCGGTCGCGGCCAGGACAGCGGCCAGGCCGTCGGCGTCGACGGTGGCGACGGCGCGGATGCGGCCACGGGCGGGTTTGCGGTAGGCGGCGGTGCCGCCGCGCAGGACCAGCCGGTCGACGGTGAACAGCCGGTGCGCCGCCGCGCCGACGAAGGCCGCGGCGCCCGCGATGTCGGCGGCGGTGAACAGCGCGCCGGCGTGCACGGTGCCCATGTGGTTGCACATCACCGGTTCGGCCGGGATCTCGACGACCGACCGGGCGGGGGAGATCTCGGTGATCCTGGTGCCGACGTGCGCGCCGAACGGCACCAGGGCCTGCGAGGCGTCGCGCAGGTAGCCGTAGTCGACGGCGTCGAAGTCGAGGGCGGGGTAGGCGGCGCCGAATCCGGCGATGCTGCGGGTGGTCATGGAGGTGTCCTCTCAGCGCGGTCCGCGCAGGACGCGCCGCGCGATCGACCCGCGCAGCACCTCCGACGGACCCTCGTAGATGCGGAAGGCCCTGGCTTCCACCAGGAATCGGGCCACCAGGTGGTCCTCGCAGACACCGAGACCGCCGTGCAGCTGCACCGCGCGGTCGAGCACCCGCCAGACCGCCTCGGAGACGAAGGTCTTGGTGATCGAGGCCTCGTGCCGGGCCTGCGCGGAGGCGGCGCCGTGCTCGTCGATGGTGGCGGCGGTGGACCGGATCAGGCTGCGGGAGGCGGCGATGTCGATCTCGTTGTCGGCGATGAGGCCCTGGGCCAGACCGTGGTCGGCGATCGGCACCCCGAACGAGTACCGGCCGCTGATGTGCTCGGCGGTGAGCTGCTGGGCGCGCACGGCCAGGCCGAGCCAGTTCATGCAGAACACCAGCCGCGAGGGCGCCAGCCGGACCGCGGCCAGGTCCAGGCCGCGGCCGACCGCGCCCAGGATCGCGGACTCCGGGACCTCGCAGTCGGCGAACTCGATCTCGCAGTGCCCGCCCGGCGCGCTGGTGTGGTCCAGCGTGGGCATCCGGCGGCCGATCTTCAGGCCGGGATTGTCCTGGTCGACCAGGAACATGGTCGGGCCGTCGGTGGTGGCGGCGACACAGATGGTGAACGCCGCGCCCTGCGCGCCGGTGGTGAAGTGCTTGCG
Organism: Nocardia sp. NPDC050718; assembly: GCF_040654235.1. NCBI lineage: Bacteria > Bacillati > Actinomycetota > Actinomycetes > Mycobacteriales > Nocardiaceae > Nocardia > Nocardia sp. NPDC050718. The sequence goes on from NZ_JBFAHQ010000002.1 coordinate 813,959, forward strand.
GCCGTTGATGACCCAGCCGGAATCGGTCTCCTCGGCGACGGTCGCCAGCATCCGCGGGTCCGAGCCTGCGCCCGGCGCCGGCTCGGTCATGGCGATGGCGGAGCGGACCTCGCCGGAGGCCAGCGGGGCCAGGTACCGTTCGCGCTGTTCGGGGTTCGCGACCTCGGCGAGCAGGTGGATGTTGCCGTCGTCGGGCGCCCAGGCGTTGACCGCGAGCGGGCCGAGCAGGCTGGCGCCCGCCGCCTCGAGCACCTCGGCCTGGGCCCTGGTGTCCAGGCCGAGGCCGCCGTAGGCGGGATCGGAGAGCGGGCCGAAGACGCCGGCCTCCTTGGCCTTCTTCTGCAGGTCGAGGCGCAGGGCGTCGTCGGTGACCCGGCCACCGACGACGACCTCGCGTTCCACCGGGATGACGTGGTCTTGCACGAACTGCCTGGTCTTGGCGACCAGTTCCACCACTGGAGTCATGCCGTCAGTGTCGGGCGGCCCACCGGTGCGGCGGCGGGGCGATAGTGAATGTCGATCGGTCCAATCGACTCGCCGCGCCCCTCGGGCGACCGTGCCGGATCTCACGCACGGTGAGACTCGACAACCATGCGGGCGAGGGGATGGCCATGACCGACGTGAGCGTGCGGGTGATCGAGCGCACCGACGAAGCCGACGCGGTATTCGCCCTGGTGCTGGCCGCGGTCGACGGCGGGGAACTGCCCGCGTGGGCGCCGGGCGCGCACATCGACGTGGCGGCGGGGGCGGCCGGTGTCCGCCAGTACTCGCTGTGCGGTGACCCCGCCGAACGGGACCGGTGGCGGATCGCGATCCTGCACGAACCGAACGGCCGCGGCGGTTCGGCGCACCTGTTCCGGACGGCGGTGCCCGGCACCACCCTGTCGGTCTCGGCGCCCCGCAACAACTTCGAGCTGGCCGAGGCCACCGAGTACACCTTCGTCGCCGGTGGCATCGGGATCACCCCGATCCTGCCGATGATCGCCGCCGCCGAGCGCGCCGGTGCGCGCTGGACGCTGCACTACGGCGCGCGCTCGCGCACCCACATGGCCTTCGCCGAGGCGCTCACCGCGCGGTATCCGGCGGTGCGGCTGCTGCCCCAGGACGAGTCCGGCCTGCTGCCGGTGGCCGACATCGTGGCCGAGCGGCCCGGCGCGACCGTGTACTGCTGCGGCCCGGAGCCGCTGCTCGCCGCGGTCGAGGCCGAGGGGCAACGACAGAGCGTCACGGTACGGACGGAACGCTTCGTCCCCCGCGCGGTCGAGTCCACCGGCCCCGACCGGGCCTTCGAGATCCAGCTGGCCCAGTCCGGGCGGACGCTGCGGGTCGCCGCCGACCGCTCCATCGTCGACGTCCTGGAATCGGCGGGCGTCGCGGTCATCACCTCGTGCCGCGAAGGAACCTGCGGCAGCTGCGAGACTCCCGTCCTCGACGGCGAAGTGGAGCACCGCGACTCCCTGCTCACCGCCGAAGAACGCGAAAGCGGCAAGACGATGATGCTGTGCGTCTCCCGCGCCGCCTCCGACGTGCTGGTCCTCGACCTCTGAGTTCACGTCCTCGGCCGATCCCGCGTTTGTCGTCCGGTCGGCGGAACGCTCTGCGCGTTCAGTAGATTCGACCGATGACCGCGATCTCCACCGCCCTCTATTGCGGGACGCACTGGGACGAGCAGGGCCGGTGGTTCTACGAGCTGATCCGCGAGGACGGCGGCACCGAGCTGCTGCCCGGGATCGGGACCCGGTTGGCCTTCCGGCTCACCGGCGGCGGTCGGTTCTGTCTCGGATACCACGGGTTCGGCGCCGGGCGCCGGGGGCGGCAGGCGTGTCCGAGCCGGGCTCGGGTGGACAGCGGCAAGCAGTGTGCGCAGTGCCGGATCACCGAGGGCTGGTCGGTGGTGCACAGTCATCGGGGGCCGCTCACGGACCTGCCCGAGCAGGTGCGCGGGTATGTCGCGCAACCCCATCACCTCTACATCGCCTACTTCGGTGACGGGATGACCAAAGTGGGGACCGCGTCGGCGGTGCGGCGGCAGCGGCGGCTCTTCGAGCAGGGCGCGCTGGTGGCTCGCTTCATCACCGACTCCCCGGACGGCCTGCACGTGCGCGAGCTGGAGCGGGTCGTCTCGGAGCGGGCGGGGCTGCGGCAGGCGGTCGCCGGTGTCACCAAAACCCGCATCCTCACCAAACCGCTGCGCCCGTGGTCGGCGCTGGAAGCCGCCGTCGCCGACGCGGCCGCGCACGCGGCGAGCACCCTGCCCGACGACATCACCCGCACCGACACCGCGTGGTCCGGTGGCCGGGACTTCTACGCCACGATCCTCGCGCGCGGCCGCTACGCGGACGCCGTCGAGTTCACCGAGGACTCGGGCGAATACGTCCTCGACGCCGTCACCGCCCACGGCCACACCATCGCCTGCGCCGACGACGCGGGGGACGGCGAACTGGTCCTGGTCAACGACTCCCGGCTCATCGGCCGCCGCATCGAACTCGACCCCACCATCACCGCCGTGACCGCACCGGCCCAGACCAGCCTGTTCTGACCGGGGCGGTCGTTCAGCGCACGCGAACGGGGAGTTCGAGGAGGCCGCGGATGAGGGTGCTGGTCTGCCAGTGGCCGGTGGCGGCGGCATCGGCCAGCCGCAGGTCCGGGAAGCGGCGGAGCAGGGCGGTGTAGGCGATCTCGGCTTCGAGGCGGGCCAGGGGCGCGCCGACACAGAAGTGGATGCCGTGGCCGAAGGCCAGGTGGCCGGTGGGTTGGCCGTCGACGGCGAGGGTGTCGGCATCGGCGAAGCGGGCGGGGTCGCGATTGGCGGCGGCCAGCGCCACATAGACGAGTTCGCCGGCCGGAATCTCGGTGCCGCCCAGGGTGATCGGTTCGGCGGTGTAGCGGACGGTGGCCATGTCGACCGGGCCGTCGAAGCGCAGGAACTCCTCGATCGCGGCGGGCACCCCCGCCGGGTCGGCGCACAGGGCCCGCCACTGCTCGGGGCGGCGCAGCAGGGCGTTGACGCCGTTGCCGATGAGATTGACGGTGGTCTCGTGGCCGGCGACCAGGAGCAGGAACGCCATCGACACCAGTTCGCGATCGGTGAGGCGGTCGCCGTCGTCGTCGGCCAGGACCAGCTGCGAGAGCAGGTCGTCGGCGGGCTCGGTCTGCTTGGCACGCACCAGGTTCGCCAGGTAGGCGACCATCGCCGCCGAGGCCGCCGGGCGTTCGTCGTCCTCGCCTTCGCCGGCGACGGTGACCAGCGCCCTGGTCCAGGTCTGGAAGTCGTCGCGGTCGGCGTAGGGGACCCCGAGCAGCTCGCAGATCACCGTGACCGGCAGCGGATTGGCGAACTCGTCCATCAGATCGACCTGGTCGCGCTCGGCCATCGCGTCCAGCAGCGACGCGGTGATCTGCTCGATCCGTGGCCGCAGCGCGGCGACCCGCTTGGCGGTGAACGCCTTGTTGACCAGTTTGCGCAGCCGCGTGTGCGCGGGCGGATCGGTGCTCAGCATATGGCTCAGCAGCGCGACCACATTCGGATCACTCGGGGTCGACCCCCGCTTGGCGTGCACGATCCCGTCGATGTGGGCGATGTCCTTGCGCAACCGCGGATCGGCCAGGGCCACCCGGGCCTCGGCGTAGCCGATCACCACCCAGCGCACGACGTCGTCGGGGAAGCGGACCCGATGGACCGGGCCGTCGGCGCGCCAGCGCCGGTAGTGCGCGTGCGGGTCGGCGAAGAAGTCGGCCTCGATGGACTCGACGCGGGCGGCAGCGGTGGTGTCGGCCATCTGCCCGACGGTACGCGCGGCCCGACGACGGCGCATCGGCCGCGCGTGATCCCGATCAGCCGATCGGAGCTCGAAATGGAATGTCGTGTGGCAAGACGGAATTCACCGGGCGCTGATCGAATGGCGGAGGAATCGTCCGCAGGGAGGAAAACCATGACCACCACCGAAATCGACGCGACCGCCGAACGGCGGGTCGCCGAATTGACCGCGGTATTCGAGCGCGGGCTGCAGGAGAAACTGGGCGTCGGCGATTCGCTGGGAATTCGGCTGGAGAGCGCGTCGAAGGGTCGTACCCGGTACTACCTGGACCCGAATCCGGCGACCATCAACGCGATGTTCACGGTGCACGGCGGCGTGCTGGCCACGCTGATGGACACCGCCATGGGCAGCGCGGTGTTCACCGAACTCGGTGACGGCGTCGCCTACACCACGCTCGAGCTGAAGGTGAACTTCATCCGCGCGGTGACCCTCGACGGCAGCAGGCTGACCTGCGACGCCACCGCCGTGCACGTCGGCAGGCGCACCGCGACCGCCGAAGGCCGCATCACCGACGCGGCGGGCAAGCTGATCGCCCACGGCACCACCACGATTCTCGTGCTGGCCCAGGGCAACTGAGCCGACGACACCGGCCCCCGCTCCGTGGCCATCGGGAGCGGGGGCCGGTGACGTCGTGGGTCAGGCCAGGGTGCGGCAGCCCTCGACGAAGGCGATGAGCTCGTCGACCGGCTCGGTGCGGGCGTCGACCGCGCGGTCGATCACCTTCACCAGGTGTTCGTAGGCGGCGGTGTGGTCGTAGTCGGCGACATCGGCGATCCGCAGCGCCCACCGCCAGTAGCCGCGCAGCGTATCCGACAGCGGCATCCGGAAATTCGCGACGACATCGCGGATCGGCGCCACCACCGCGTCGCCGTCGTGGCGCAGATACCGGGTCACCATGTCGGCCATGAAGCTGAAATGCCGCGCCTCGTCGCGCGCCAAGCGGGTGAGCACCGCGGCCAGCACCGGGTCGGCGACCACGTCGCGCAGCTGCTGGTAGTACATCTGCGTCGCCTTCTCCTGCACCAGGGCGTAGGCGAAGAACTGGACCGGATGGTCATAGGGCAGATCGAACGGCTTGTGGCCCTCGATCGCCAGGTCCGACCGCAGGGTGTCGCGGTCGGCGATGCCCGCCGCCTCCTGATAGCGGGCCAGCGCCCTGGCGTGGGTGTCCTCCTCGAGCGCCCAGCGCACGGTGAAGTGGTACAGCTCCCGATTGTGTTCGAAGGTCGGCAGATCCACGGTGTCGTCGACCGGGAAATGCCGGTGGTAGACGTCGAAGTAGCCGGGCAGATGGTCCTCGATCAGCGTGACGAACTGGACCGCGGAGCGCTGTCCCTCGGTGAGCCTGCCCGCGTCGGCGGCGGCCCAGTCGAAGGCGGTCTCCACATCCCAGGCCCGGGTCGCCGGGGAGGCGGCCAGAAAGCCGTCCACCGCGGCGACCAGGTCCCGCACGGGCAACAGTCCCGGTGTGGTGCTCATGTCCTACCTGGCATTCCGGCAGACCAGCGCGTAGTGCTTGGTGGTGTAACCCCAGCCCGCGTTGGCGATCTCGAGATAATGGCGCAGCTTGGCGGCCAGGCCGGGGCCGTGCGCGTCGATGCGCTCGGCGGCGGCGTCGACATTGCCGATCCAGTCCTCGATGGTGCGCCGGTAGTGGTCGGTCAGATCGTCGACCGAGATCACCGAGAAGCCGGCGTTCTCGGCGGCGGCGATCAGTTCCGACAGCGGCCGCAGCTCGCCGAAGCCGAAGATGTCCTCGCGGACGAAGCCGGTGCCGTCGCGATCGTCGAAAGCGCTGCGGGTGGCCACATTACGGAAGCAGCTCTCCGACACGTACAGCGTGCCGCCGCGCCGCAGCACGCCCCGCGCGCGGCGGAACACCTCGTCGGGGTCGGGCATGTGCACGATCGATCCCAGCAGCGTCACGGCGTCGAAGCCACGGGCGGGCAGGTCCAGCTGCTCGAAGTGCCCGACCCGGGTGCTCACCAGATCGGCGACGCCGCGCGCCGCCGCCTGCTCGGCGATGTAGTCGTGCTGACGCGGCGCCGGGCTGATCCCGAGCGTCCGGCAGCCCAGCTCGCTCGCCATGTACAGGATCAGCGAACCCCAGCCGCAGCCAACATCGAGCAGCTGCTCACCGCCGCGCAGCCCGAGCCGCTCGGCGACGAAACGCAACTTGTTGCGCTGCGCCAGTTCCAGTGTGTCACTGTCGGATGCGTACAGCGCCGAGCTGTACTTGCGCAGCGGATCGAGGAACTGCCCGAAGATGTCCGGGTCGAGATCGTAGTGCTGATTGGTATCGGCGACGACGATCATGCTGCATCCTCCTGCGCATGACCGCGGGGCACTACGTGGTTACGCGTGCTGCCGCCTCCGTGCCCTGACGCGATCATGCGGACGCCTCGGCCACGGACCGTTCGACGACCGCGGTGACCTCGGCCAGGGTCGACATCCCGAAGACGTCGGCGTCCTCGAGTTCGATGTCGAAGGTGCGCTCGATGCGGGCGATCATTCGCAGCACCCGCACCGAGTCCACGCCCGCCATGGCGCGCAGGTCGGCGTCGGGGGTGAGGTCGGCGGCGCTCAGGCCGGTCTCGGCGATCGCGATCTCGGTGACCGTGCGCAGGATGGTGTCGGCAGAGGTGGTGGTCATGGCCGGGCTCCGTTCGGGGAGAGGGTGTTCGACGTGGACAGGGCGTGGTCGAGCAGGGTGACTTCGTCGTCGTCGAGGGTGAGCTGGTCGCGGACGGCGTGCAGGTTGAACGGCTGGTAGGTGGCCGTCGACGTCGCGCACACCGCGTCGTTCGCGTCGAGGATCTCGGCGTGCGCGGGGATCGGCCCGTCGGCCCGCTCGGGCGGCAGCGTCGCCACACAGCGGTATTCGCGGTCGATCAGCAGGGGCGTGAGGAAACGGGTGCGCTGGGAGACGGTGAAGGCGGGGACGTGGCGGGCCAGCACTATCAGATTGCCCATCACCTCGTCGCACACGACGCCGATCAGGCCGCCGTGCACCACCCCGGGATAGGACTCGAACGCGCGCCCGAGCCGGAACGTGGCCACCAGCGCGCCGTCCGCGCGCGGGGTGAAGGTCAGGCGCAACCCGGTCGCGTTGTGCGGGGAACAGCCGAAGCAGTGGTAGTCGGGGATCACCGACCACGGCACCTCGACCGCGCCGGGCCGCTCGCCGCCGGTCATCAGGCGATGGCGTCGGCGAGGGCGCGGCGCACCTTCGCGTTGCTGGACAGGTCGAGGCCGGTGATGCCGGCGAAGGTCCGGCGCACCTTGTCGTGCAGCACCTCCAGCTCGCCCTCGGCGGCGACCTGTTCGAGGAACAGCTCGAAACCGGTGTCGATGGTCTCGTGGTCGCCGAGCTCGGCGATCCCCGCCTTGAAGGTGCTCACCGGGTGCTTGATCTTGGCCTCGGAGCTGTAGACGTAGAGCGTCTCGAGCACCGAGGGCAGCTCCTCGGGCCGCTTCTTCAGCCGCTCGGTGGTGTAGTGGATGAACTCGCGCGCGTGCCCGGCCTCGTCGCGACTGGCGTTGAGCAGCAGCGTCTTCAGCACCGGCTCGGCCACCCAGCTCGATACCGCGCGGTACACGTGGTTGACGGTGAGCTCGGAGATGATGTTGGTGGCCAGCGTCGCCGAGGGCGTGCTGCCCGGCGCGTACGGCTCACGCATCGCGTCGACCGCGCGGTCCTCGACGTCCTCACCGATGGCGCCCAGCCAGGAGCGGAAGGCGTAGTGGTGCTGCACTTCCTGGTAGCCCCACACCACCGCGAAGGTGGAGAAGTCGTAGTCGTCGACGAACTCGTTCAGGAAACCGTGCACGGCCGCGATGACATTGGACTCGCCCATCGCCGCGCTCTTGGCGAGGGTGATGTACTCCGGGCGGACCAGGGTCGGGTCGACGGCGGCCAGGTCGAGGTCGCTCAGTTTCCAGTGCAGACGTTCGTAGTGGCGGAAGATGTCGAAGCTGTGCACTAGGCACTCCCATTCGATCGCAGGGGTGAGCGGCGCGGCGTCATCGGCGGCCGATCAGGTCGCGGGCGGCCAGCCGCTGGAGCTTGCCGCTGCTGGTCCGGGGGATGCTGCGCGGCGCGACGAGATGCACCTGCACGGCGGAGAGCCCGAGCTGGGCGGTGACGGCGGCGGCGATGGCCGTGGCGAGCGCGTTGGCCTCGGCGCCGGTGCGTTCGGTCTCGGCGATCAGGGCGATCACGTCGTCACCGTCGGGGTCGACGGCCGCGGTGCAGCGGCCCTTGTGGATGCCGTCGAGATCGCGCACGGCGGCCTCGACGTCCTGGGCGTAGTAGTTCACGCCGCGCACGGTGATCATGTCCTTGCAGCGTCCGGTGACGAACAGTTCGCCGTCGCGGCGGTAGCCGAGATCGCCGGTGCGCAACCAGCCGTCGGCGAAGCGGTCGGCGACCGCGTCCGGATCGACGGTGAGATAGCCGCCGGTGACCGGCGCGCCCTGGATCAGGATCTCGCCGACGCGGCCGTCGGGCAGGTCGGCGCCGGTGCCGAGATCGACGATCCGGATCGCGATCCCCTCGACCGCGGAGCCGACCGAGGCGACCGCCCGCGCGCCGTCCCCGGTGCGCGAGACCGGTTCGGCGACAGCGGCATCGGCGAGCCGGGCGCGGTCGACCCACTCGAAGCGCGGGGCGCGCAGCAGCGGCGGGAACGCGACGGCGAGGGTGGCCTCGGCCATGCCGTACACCCCGAACATCGTCGACGGCGCGAAGCCGGCGGGCGCGAACCGCTCGCAGAACGCGCTGACCACCGATTCCGCGATCGGTTCGGCGCCGTTGAACGCGATCCGCCAGTGGCTCAGGTCGTAGTCGGTGACCTGCTCGGGGGCGATGGCGCCGAGCAGTGCCTCGTAGCCGAAGTTCGGCATGGCGGTGATCGTGGTCGCGGTCGAGGCGAACTCGCTCAGCCAGCGCGCCGGGTCCTTGACGAACGCCAATGGCGACCATACGTGGGCGGGAATCCCGCGCAGCACCGCCGACAAGGTGCCGAACAGGCCCATGTCGTGGAACAGCGGTAGCCAGAAGCCACCCTGGTCGTCGAGGCTCAGGTCGATGCCGGTGCGGATCGCGGCCAACCCGCTCACCACATTGGCGTGGGTGAGCAGCACGCCCTTGGGGAGCGCGGTGCTGCCGGAGGTGAACTGCACGATCGCCAGGTCGTCGGGGCCGTGGTCGGGCAGCGCGTCCGGGTCGGCGACGACCTCGGTGACCAGATCGGTGGTGTCGACGAACTCGACGCCGATGTCGCCGATCAACGGGATCATCGAGGCGAACCGCGGCGACACCAGCACGGTGCGCATCCCGGCGGCCGCGGTGATCGCCGCGAGCTTGGCCGGGTAGGCGGCCGTGGCACGGGCGCCTGCGGGTAGCGGCAGTGGTGTGGCCGCCCCACCCGCCGCGGCGATACCGAAGAGCGAGACCAGGAATTCCGGCGCGTTGGGGCACAGCACGCCGACCGGCTCGCCGTGCCCGATCCCGCGCCGGACCAGTGCCGTCGCCGCGGTCTGCGCGCGCAGCAGCAGCTCGGCGTAGTCGACCCGTTCCGACACCGACCAGAATGTCGCGGGCACCCGCGGATGCGCGGCGGCGACGCCGGCCAGCAGCGTGGTGAGCGTTTCGCCCGAACGCGAGGAATTCATGCCGGAAACGACAACAGTGCCATATGAAATCGCGTTGAACGAATACCGAAATACGCGCGCCGATAATCACCGTCGATCGGCCAATTGCGCTGCCCGATAAAGATATTCGGCTATCGCCCGATCGGAGCAGGCAATAGCGCACGAATTCGCGGCGGCCCGGCGGTGACGATGAGCGGCGAAATCCCCGCACACAGACGCGTAGGAGCTGCCGGTGACTTCCGATCATGTCGCGGTCGACGACCCGACCCCGGTGCAGATCGCGGTGCTGGAGAGCGTCGCCCCGCACTGCCGCCACGACCCGTATCGCAGTTATACGACGCTGCGGGCCGCGGGTCCGTTCGTCCCCGGCCCGCACGAGGTCCACTTCGTCCCCCGGCACGCCGAGGCCCAGGCCATCCTGAGCGACCCGCGCTGGAGTCACGCGGAGGAGCCGCAGCTGCTGCACGGTGACAGCGAGGTGGAACTGCCCGGCTCCTTCCTGTGGATGGAGCCGCCGGACCACACCCGGCTGCGCGGCCTGGTCGGCAAGGCGTTCACCGCGCGCACCGTGGCGGGGCTGCACGAGCGGGCCGAGCGCCTGGTCGACGGGCTGCTGACCGCGATGCTGGCCGAGGGTGAGACCGACGCCCTGGAAGCGCTGGCCTATCCGGTGCCGCTGACGCTGATCTGCGAATTGCTCGGCGTCCCCGCCGAATCGCACGCCCACATCCGCGAGATCTCCGCGCACATCGCCCGCGGCCTCGACCCGGACACCCTGCTCAGCCCGGCCGAACTGGCCGCCCGCACCTCCGCCGTGCACGCGTTCACCGACTTCTTCGGCGACCTGATCGCCCAGCGCCGCCGCGACCCGCGCGACGACCTGATCACCGCCCTCGTGCAGGCCGAGGACGCCGGGGTGCGGCTGACCCGCACCGAACTGATCGGCACCCTGCTGATCCTCGTGGTGGCCGGGCACGAGACCACCGTGAACCTGATCGGCAACGGCCTGCTCGCCCTGATCCGCCACCCCGACCAGTTCCAGCGGCTGCGCGCGGACCCGGCGCTGTGCGGGCCCGCGGTCGACGAGATCCTGCGCTACGACCCGCCCGTGCACCTGACCACCCGGACCGCGCGGCACGAGATCGAGCTCGCCGGACGGACTTTCGCGCCCGGTGACGCGGTGATCGTGCTGATCGGGTCGGCGGCGCGCGATCCCGAGGCCTTCCCGGACGCCGACCGGTTCGACGTCGGCCGCTACCGGCCCGGTCAGCGGCCCGAGCGTCATCTCTCGTTCGGTCTCGGCCTGCACTACTGCCTCGGCGCGCCGCTGGCCCGCCTGGAGATGCAGGCCGTGCTGCGCGCCGTGTCCACCCGGGTCGAGCGGATGCGTCTGCTGGCCGAACCGCCGTACCGCCCGAACGTGGTCGTGCGCGGCATGTCCGAACTGCGAATCAGCCTGGAGGGCCGATGAGTACCGCTGTCCCCGCCGACCTCACCTTCGACGCGTTCGCCCCCGAGCACCGCGCCGATCCGTACTCCGCCTACCACCGCGTGCGGGAGGCGACCCCGCTGTTCCCCTTTGCCCTCGGCGATGTCCCGCTGACACTGGTGACCCGCTACGAGGAATGCGCCGAGGTGCTCACCGGCACCGACTGGGGCCACGGCTACGCGGCGGGGATCAGCCCGTTCCGTGACACCGCCGCCGCCATCCCCGGCTCGTTCGTCCGGATGGACCCGCCCGAGCACGGCCGCTACCGCAAGCTCGTGGCGAAAGCGTTCACCCCCGCGACGATCGGCGAGCTGGCACCGCTGGCGGGCCGCGTGGTCGACGGGCTGGTCGACGCCGCCCTCGACCGCGGTGAGCTCGACGTGCTCGACGATCTGGCGGTGCCGCTGGCCGTGGCCATGGTCGCGGTGCGCCTGCTCGGCGCCGACGCCGCCGACGGACCCAGCTTCCGCGCCTGGCAGCTGGCGATCGCGCGGGGCAGCGATCCCGACTCGCTGCTCGGCCCCGACGACATCAGCGCGCGCACCGACGCCGCGATCGCCTGCATGGGGTACTTCGCGCGGCTCATCGCCGAGAAGAAGCAGCAGCCGGGCCCCGACCTGCTCAGCGAACTGGTCACGGCGAGCCAGGACGGCGGTTTCCCCACCGAGCCCGAGGTGATCGGGATGTCGCTGCTGCTGCTCGTCGCGGGCATGGAGACCTCGATCAACCTGATCGGCAACGGCCTGCTCGCCCTGCTGCGCCACCCCGGCCAGCTGGCGCTGCTGCGCGCGCACCCCGAGCTGATCGGTCCCGCGATCGACGAGATGCTGCGCTACGACGCGCCGACCCAGTTCACGATCCGGGTCGCGCTCGACGACACCGAGGTGGGCGGGCACACCTTCCGCCGCGGCGACGGTGTCGTCGTGCTCACCGGCTCGGCCAACCGCGACGAGCGGGTCTACCGCGACGCCGACACCTTCGACATCACCCGGTTCACCGGAAACCGGCCGCCGCGTAAGCATCTCGGCTTCAGCCTGGGCATCCACTACTGTGTCGGCGCGCCGCTGGCCCGGCTCGAGGCCGAAGCCGCGATCCTCACCCTGCTGGACCGCGCGCCCGAGCTGGCCCTGGCCGACGCGCCGATCGTGTACCGCCCCAGCCTGATCCACCGCGGCATCCTGCACCTGCCGGTGACGCTGTGACCGCGCGCCGCGGGCACGCGATCGTCATCGGCGCCGGGGTCGCGGGACTCCTGGCGGCGCGGGTGCTGGCCGACACCTACGAGCGGGTCACCCTGGTCGAACGCGACGAGCTGGACGCGAAAGCGACCGTGCGCCGCGGTGTTCCGCAGGCCTGGCACCTGCACGGGCTGCTCGACCGCGGCCGGCGCGTCATGGAGGAGCTCTACCCCGGCTTCACCGAACAGGCGGTCTCGGACGGCGCGACCGTCGCCGAGGTGCTGGTCGGCACCCGGTGGTACGTCGGCGGTGCCCGGCTCGCGGCGGGCTCGACCGGACTCACCTCGGTGATCGCGACCCGTTCCCTGCTCGAGACCGTGCTGCGCAGGCGGACGCTGCGGCTGCGCGGCATCGAACTGCTGACCCGCACCACGGTGCAGGGCCTGGTCGGCGATGCCCGGCGGGTGCGCGCGGTGACCGTCCTCGGACCGGCGGGGGAGCAGACCCTGGCCGCGGACCTGGTCGTCGACGCGGGCGGTCGCGGATCGCGGATCACGCAGTGGCTCACCGCGATCGGTGCCGAGACACCCGAGGAGGAACGGCTCGACATCGACCTGGGCTACGCGTCGCGCTTCTTCCGGCACCGGCCCGGCCAGCTCGGCGGACAGGCCTCGGTCATCGTCTCGACCGGCGCCAACGGGCGCGGCGGCGGCGCGGTCCGGGTGGAGGGCGATCGGTGGCACGTCACCCTGGCCGGGATGCTCGGTGACCATCCGCCCGTCGACGACGCGGGGTTCCGGGAGTACGCGGCCTCGCTGTCGGCCCCCGACATCCACACCATCGTCCTCGGTTCCGAGCCGCTCGGCGAGGCGGTGCCCTACCGGTTCCGGACCGCGGTGCGGCGCCGTTTCGACCGCCAGAGCGCCCCGCCCGACGGGCTGCTCGTGCTCGGCGACGCGCTGTGCGCCTTCAATCCCCTCTACGCCCAGGGCATGACGGTCGCCGCGCTGCAGGCCGCGGCGCTGCGCGAGTGCCTCGCCGCCGGGGAGGCCGACCTGCCCGCGCGGTACTACGCGGCCGCCGCTGGTTCGGTCGAGGTGGCCTGGCAGCTGGCCGCCGGCTCGGATCTGCGGCATCCCGGCGTCGAGGGCAGGCGCACGGTCCGGACCCGGCTCACCAATGTCTTCGTCAGCCGGGTGCAGCACGTCGCGCACCACGATCCGCGCGTGGCCAGGACCTTCCTGCGGGTCGCCCACCTGGTCGACCCGCCCGCCGCGCTCACCGCGCCGGGCACGCTGCGCCGCATCCTCCTTCCCTGACCACCCACCGGAGAACCAGGAGACCCACCCATGACCTCCACGACTTCCCCGATCGACGCCCAGGCGGTCCAGACCGCGCTGGTCCAGCTGTTCGGGCCGGACGGCCGCGCCGATCCGTACGCCCCCGCCCGCGTCCTGCGCGAGGCGGGCCCTATCCACCAGACCCCGCTCGGCCACCATGTGCTGACCCGCTACGAGGACTGCGCGGCCGTGCTGTCCACCACCGCGTGGAGCCACGCCGAGGAAGCGGCGATGATGCACCCGACGGTGTCGCCGGAGAACGCCGCCGAGGAATTGCCCACCTCGTTCCTGTGGATGGAGCCGCCGGACCACACCCGCCTGCGCAACCTGGTCACCAAGGGCTTCACCCCGCGCATGGTGACCCGGCTGCGGCCGCGGATCGAGCAGCTGTGCGAGCAGCTCGTCGACGACGCCCTGGCCGCGGGCGAATTCGACCTCGTGGAGAAGATCGCCTACCCGCTGCCGCTGGTCATCGCCTGCGAGCTGATCGGGGTGCCCGAGGAGGCCTACGACCAGGTGCACCGGTGGTCGCAGGATCTGGCGCGCGGCTTCGACCACGACTACACGCTGCCCGAGGAATGCCTGACCGCCCGCAGCGCCGCCTCGCGCGGGTTCATGGGCTACTTCCGCGAGCTGCTCAACGAACGCCGCGCCGACCCGCGCGACGATCTGCTCAGCGTGCTGTCGCAGGTCGAGGACCGCGGTGACGTGCTCACCGAGCAGGAGCTGCTGGCCACCTGCATCACCACCTTCGTCGCCGGGCACGAGACCACCGCCAATCTGATCGGCACCGGCATGCTGCGCCTGCTGCGCAACCCCGATCAGATCCAGCTGCTGCGCGACCGGCCCGAACTGCTGCCCGTCGCCCCCGACGAACTGCTGCGCCTCGACCCGTCGGTGCAGATCACCACGCGCGCCGCGACCCGCCCGATCACCGTCGCGGGCCACGAGTTCGAGCAGGGCGAAGGCGTGGTGGTGCTGATCAATTCGGCCAACCACGATCCGGCCGCCTACGCCGACCCCGACCGGGTCGACATGACCCGCTTCTCCGACCCGATGAACCCGGCCAAGAAGCACCTCGGGTTCAGCCTGGGCATCCACTACTGCCTCGGTGCCCCGCTGGCGCTGCTCGAGATGGAGATCCTGCTCGACGTGCTGCTGCGCAAGGTCCGGACGCTCGAATTGCGGTCGGAGAACCCGCCGTTCAAGCCGAACGTCGTCATCCGCGGTCTGGAATCGCTGACGGTCGCGGTCACCCCGGCCTGATCCACCGCCCGGTCACCGCCCCGCCGGTCCGTCCGGCGGGGCGGTGTGCCGTCAGGGCTGTGCCGTCGGGATGTCCAGTGCCGCGAGGAAGGCCGTCGCCGCCGGGCTGCGACCGGTCCGGTTCCACACGACGTACTCGACGCGGGACGGCGCGTCGGTGACCTCGACGACGCACACGCCGGTGAGCTGCGGGGCGTGCGCGGCGGGCATCATCGCCACACACAGATCCGCGCCGACCAGGCGCGCGATGTAGTCCGCGGTGGTCACCTCGAAGGCGACGTCGCGGGTCAGGCCCGCCGCCGCGAACGCCAGATCCGATTGGCTCCGGCCCGCCGTGCCCGCGGGCAGGTCGACGAACACCTCGGTCGCGAGCCTGCGCAGGTCGACGGCCGGTCCGCCGGCGAGCGGGTGCCCCGGCGCGACCACCGCGACCAGCTTGCCGCGCGCGAGTTCGTGGACCGCGACCCCGCGCGGCCGGGTCGTGGTCGGCAGGCCGAGGAAGGCGATGTCGAGGACGCCCTGCTCGACCTGTGCGGCCAGATCCTCGCTGGCGCCGACCCGCAGGCTGATCCGCACGTGCGGGTAGGCGGCCCGGAACTCGCCCAGCGCGGCGGGCAGGTCGACCGCGGCGACGGTCGGGATCAGCCCCACCGCGAGCCTGCCCCGCACCTCGCCGACCGCCGCCGCCACCTCGGCCGCCGCCCGCTCGGCGGCGTCGAGACACTGGCGGGCCGCGGGCAGGAAGGCCGCGCCCGCCTGGGTCAGCCGGACCCGGCGGCTGGTCCGTTCGAACAGCTTGGCGCCCAGTTCGCGCTCCAGCCGGGCGATCTGGTGGCTCAGCGCCGATTGCACGACCAGGCACTGCTCGGCGGCCCGGGTGAAGCTGTTGGTCTCGGCCACGGCGAGGACGTAGCGCAGTTGCTGGAGCTCCATGCAATCATCGTGAATCACGATCGGTGCGGTGACAAACATGTATTGGATTCATTGATTGTCGCGCGGTTCGATGGAATCCGTGAAAGATTCGGTGGCTCAGCGGAATTCCGGCGGATTCGGTACGGGAAGGATTTCGCGCACCGCGATCACCGCGCTCGCGCCCGCGGCCTGGGGCACGACCTATGTGGTGACCACCGAACTCCTGCCGCCCGGTCACCCTCTCTTCGCCGGGGTGCTGCGGGCCCTGCCCGCCGGGCTGATCGCGCTCGCGCTCACCCGGACCCTGCCGCACGGCGCGTGGTGGGCGAAGGTCGCGGTGCTCGGGGTGCTCCTCATCGGGGTGCCGTTCCCGCTGCTGTTCGTGGCCGCCGAGCACCTGCCCGGCGGGGTCGCGGCGACCCTGGCGGCGGCGCAACCGCTGCTCGTCGCGGTGCTGGCGCTGCCGGTGCTGGGGGAGCGACCGTCGGTGCGGCGGCTGGGGTGGGGCGTGATCGGGGTCGCCGGGGTGGGGCTGGTGGTGCTCGGACCGCAGGCGGCGCTGGACGTCGCCGGGGTCGCGGCCGGGCTGGCGAGCGCGGCCGCGATGGCGCTGGGGCTCACGCTCACCAAACGCTGGGGCAGGCCACCCGGAGTCGGGCCGACCGCCTTCGCCGGGTGGCAGCTCACGGCGGGCGGACTGCTCCTACTCCCGGTGACGGCTCTGGTCGAAGGCGCCCCACCGGCCATCGACGGGCCCGGGGCGCTCGGCTACCTCTGGCTGGGCCTGTGCGGCGGACTGCTCGCCTATGTCGTCTGGTTCCGTGGCCTCGGGACGCTGCCGGTCACCTCGGTCGCGGTCCTGCTGTTGCTGTCGCCATTGGTCGCGGCCGTCCTCGGCGCCGCTCTGCTCGGCCAATGGCTCGGCCCGATCCAGCTCGTCGGCTTCGGTCTCGCGCTGGCGGCGATCGTGGCGGGCCAGCTCCCCGACAAGCCGATCACGACCGTGAAACCTCCTTCGCCCGAGAACAGTTCGTCACCGGTGTGCGGTTCGGTGACGAGCGGATGAGCCGAACCGCTGCCTCGGCCGCGGCACCGGCGTGGTCCTCGCCGGTGCCGCATCGTGGTGTGGCGGCTCGTGGTCGATGTCAGTGCACGGCCGGGGAATCGACGTCGGTGAGGAACCGGCGGAGGTGATCGGTCACCAGGTCCGGCTGCTCGAGGGAGCTGGAGTGGCCGCAGGCGGGGAGGACGTGGTGGTGGGCGTGCGGGATCAGGGTGGCGATGCGGTCGGAGCGGGCGGGTGGGGTGGCAGTGTCGTCGGCGCCGACGAGCACGAGGGTAGGGGCGGTGATCGACGGGAGTTCGGGGGCGATCGTGGGGCGGGCGGTGACGCCGTGGACGGCGTCGCGGAGCGCGACGCGCTGGGTGGCGGCCAGACGGCGCGACCACTCACGGACGGTGGCCCGGCCCGTAGCGGAGGCGAGGAAGGCGGGGCCGAACAGGTGCGGGGCGACGCGGCCGAGGACGGGGCGGTGGCCGAACCAGCGCAGGGCCCAGGCCAGGCGGTGGTATTCGGCGATCTTCGCGGGATCTTCGGCGTCGGCGCTGGTGTCGAGCAGGGTGAGCGAGCGCAGGAGCTCGGGGTGGCGGGCGGCGAGGCGGAGGCCGACGAACCCGCCCATGGACAGGCCGACCCAGTGCACCGGGCCGGTGTCGAGGGCGCTGAGCAGGCCGACGGCGTCGGCGGTGAGGGTGTCCATGTCGTAGCCGTCGGCGGTGGGCGGGGTGCTGCCCTGGCCGCGCCAGTCGAGGGTGACGCAGCGGTAGTCGCGCTGCAGGGCTGCCAGCTGGGCGCGGAACATCCAGCCGCCGAACAGCAATCCGTGGCCGAAGACGACCGTGGGCGCGTCGGGCCTCCCGGCCGGGGTGCCGGTGTCGGTGTAGGCGAGGGGCACACGGTCGACGACGACGAAGGGCATCGGGATCACGGCCTCTCGGTCATGGTGTGGCGACGCGCACGTTGCGCATCGTGACCAGCGCTGTCGCGCACAGGGTTTCGCCGGTGTCCTCGACGGAGAACACCTCGGCCGCGGCGATCGTGAGCAGGGCGCCGGGCTTGATCACCCGGCCGCGCGCGATCACCGTCGCGCCCTTGGCCGGGGCGAGGATCTTCACCGTGTAGTCGACGGTCATATTGATCCAGCCGACCGGCAGCAGCGTGCCCGCCGCCGACCCCGCCGCGAAATCGGCGAGCGAGCCGAGCACGCCACCCTGGAAATAGCCGTCGTGCTGGGTGAGTTCGCGACGGTGCGGCTGCACGATCTCGACCTCGCCGGGTTCGATCCGCCCGAAATGGAAACCCAGATGGGCGGCGGCGGGCATGGACAGCACCGCGTCGGGGACCAGCTGGGCGAAATCGGGGTTCGGGGCCTGGGTCGTCATCGGGTCGGGCTCCTCTGCTCGGGGGTGTGCGGCCACGCCTCGAATCCCGCTGCCGCGTACCGCGCACGGGCCGCCGTGCGCATGATCTTGCCACTGCTCGTCTTGGCCAGCTGGTCCGGCAGCGTCAGCACCAGGTCGCCGACGGCGAGTTCGTGCTCCCGGATCACCGCCGCGCGGATCGCCCCGATGACCTCGGCGGGATCGGCGTCGAGCCGGTCGCGGCGCAGCTCCTGCACGACCACCAGCCGCTCGCCCGCGGCACCGGGGTAGGCGAAGGCCGCCGATCCGCCGTGCCGCAGCGCGGGATGCGCGGACTGCACGGTGTCCTCGATGTCGTGCGGATAGTGGTTGCGGCCCCGGATGATCACCATGTCCTTGGTCCGGCCGACGACGTACAGTTCACCGTCCACCATCAGCCCGACATCGCCGGTGCGCAGCCAGCCGGTGCGCGGATCGTCGGCGGCGCGCGCCCGCAACAGCTCCTCGGTCGCCTCGGGCCGCTGCCAATAGCCCTGCGCCACATGGTCACCGGCCACCCAGATCTCCCCGGTCCGGCCCGCCGGACACGGCCGCAGCGTGGCGGTGTCGACGATGCGGACGCGTTCCCCGGGCAGGACCCGGCCGGAACTGACCAGCGTGCGCGCCTTGCCCGGCCGGGCGGGCTGATAGCGGCCCGCGCCGAGCGCCTCGGTGTCCACAGTCAGCGTGCGCGGGCCGCGGCCCTTGTCGCTGCCGCTGACCAGCAGGGTCGCCTCGGCCAAGCCGTAGCACGGGTAGAGCGAGGTGGCCCGGAAGCCGTGCGGGGCGAAGGTCTCGGCGAAGCGGGCCAGCGTGGTCGGCCGGATCGGTTCGGCGCCGTTGAACGCGACCTGCCAGCTGGTGAGATCGAGCTCGGGCAGCGGCTCGGCCGCCGCTCGGGCGACGCACGCGTCGAAGGCGAAGTTCGGGCCGCCGCTGGAATGCGCGCGGTACTCGCTGATCGCCGTCAGCCACAGCAGTGGCCTGCGGACGAAGGCGGCAGGCGACATCAGCACGCTGGTCGCGCCCACCCAGAGTGGTTGCAGCACATTGCCGATCAGGCCCTGGTCGTGGAACAGCGGCGCCCAGCCGACCACCGTCGATCCGCTGTCGTGCCCGAAGGCGTGCTTGATCATCTCCTGGTTGGCGGCCAGATTGCGGTGCGAGACCATGACGCCCTTGGGCGCCGAGGTGGAGCCGGAGGTGTACTGCAGGAACGCCACCGCGCCGGGCTCGATCGGCTCGGCGGGGAACTCGGCGCGCGCCATGGTGTCGACGGTCAGCCAGTACGCCTGCGGCAGCAGCGGGGTCAGCGCGGTGCGCAGCGGCTCGAGCGCTCCGGTGACGGTGAGGACGGCGGCGGGCGCGCAGTCCCGCACGATGGAGCCGGTCGCGTGCTGGACGTGCGCGCGGCGCGGCGGATGCACCGGGACCGCGATCACCCGAGCGTACAGGCAGCCGAAATAGGCGGCGAGGAAGTCGAGTCCGGGCGGGAAGACCAGCAGCGCCCGTTCGCCCGGCGCGCACACCGCGCGCAGCCGGGCGGCGACCGTCATGGCCCTGGCGTGCAGCTCGGCATAGGTGAGGTGGTCGGCCTCGGCACCGGTGTCGTCGAGGAAGCGGTAGGCGACGCGGTCCGGGGTGGCGTGCGCGCGCTCGCGCAGGACCTCGGGCAGCAGGGGCGTGCTCATCCGCGCGCTCCGAACGACACGGGCAGGCTGTCGAGTCCGCGGAGCAGGAAACTGTGCTCCTGCCAGGCGAAGTCGCCCTCCGGTGCGGACAGGCGCGGGTGCCTGCGCAGCAGCGCGTCCAGGGCGATCCTGGTCTGGAGCTCGGCGAGTGCGCCGCCGAGGCAGCCGTGCATGCCGTGCCCGAAGGCCAGATGATCGCCGGGCGTGCGGGTGATGTCGAATTCGTCGGGGCGCGGGAAGATCTCGGGGTCCCGGTTCGCCGCGCCCAGGCACACCAGGACGTGATCGCCGGCGCGGATCGTCTCGCCGCCGATCGCCACGTCCCGGGTCGCCAGCCGCTTGGTCAGCTGCAACGGCGCGTCGTAGCGCAGCGCCTCCGCGACCGCGGCGCCCAGCCGGTCGGGCGACCGGCGCACCATCGCGGCCTGGTCGGGGTGGCGCAGCAGGGCCAGGGTGGCGGTGCCGATGAGCGACTTGGTGGTCTCGGTGCCCGCGACGAAACACATGATGCAGACGAAGATCAGCTCCTCGTCGGTGAGGTGGTCACCGTTGGCGGTGCGCGCCGCGAGCAAGCGGCTGATCAGGTCGTCACCGGGCGCGGCGCGACGTTCGGCGAGCACCTCGGCCAGCGCGTCGGCGAACAACTCGACCACCGTGCGCACCCGGGTCAGGTCCTCGGCTTTCATCAGGCCGGGCTCGAGCAGGAAGCGGATGTCGTGCGTCCAGCCACCGACCCAGGCGTGCAGGGCGGGCGGCAGCGCCATCCACTCGCACAGCACCGCGACCGGGAGCGGTCCGGCCAGCTCGGCGATCACGTCGGCCTCGCCCGCGGCGACCGCGGGGCGCAGCAGCCGGTCGGCGATTGCGGCCACCAGGGGTTCGAGGGTCGCGATGGTGCGCGCCGTGAACACCTTGTTCACCAGCCCGCGCAGCCGGGCGTGCTCGGGATTGTCGGTGAACACCAGGGAGGTCCGGCCGAGCCGTTCGATCCGCGCGACCTCCGGCTGACCGAGCCTGCGGGCCTGCTCGGTCACCAATCGCGGGATCAGGCCCGCGCTGAAGGACTTGTCGTGCAGGACGGTGCGCGCGTCGGCGTGACGGGTCAGCACCCACATGCCGAGTGTCTTGTGGACCGGTCGTGCTTCCCGCAACGCCCGGTACACCGGGTACGGATCGCGCCGGAACTCGGCGCTGAACGGGTTGAACCGGATCGCCGGGCGGGCCGCGGACAGCGTCATCCTCGGCTCCGGCGCTGGAAGAAGGTGTCGGGGTAGGGGCGGGCGACGATGCGCAGCAGGCCCAGCTTGCCCATCCGGAAGCCCAGCGCCGACAGCTTCAGATACCGCTCGTACCGGGCGACGGTCTCCGCGCCGACCAGCGTGACGGCCTCGGCCCGATGCTCGCGCAAGCGCCGCGCCCACTGCTCGCAGGTCCAGGCGTAGTCGAGCCGATCGTCGGTGAGGGAGGTGATCTCGAAGATCCCGTCGGCGGCCGCGGTGATCTCGGCGAGGGTCGGCAGGTCGGCGTCGGGGAAGATCTCCTGCTGCATGAACGTGCTGGCCTGCTCGCGGCGCATATTGCCGTAGGCGATCGTCTGCAGCGACAGGGTGCCGTCGGCGGTGAGCCAGTCCCGGCAGCGGGTGAAGAACTCCCGGTACACCGCGATCTTCGCGGCGGGGGTGTCGTCGGGGCGCGCGAAGTGCTCGAACGCGCCGATCGAGATGATGCCGTCGAAGGTCGACTCCGGCCGGTAGTGCACCCAGCTCTCGGTGCGCACCTCGACACCGGGCAGGGCCAGCGACCGGACATGCTCGGCCTGTTCGTCGCTGAGCGTCAGGCCGACCAGCCGCGGAACACCGTGGGTGCGGCTGCCGCGCGCGAGGACCGCGCCCCAGCCGCAGCCGATGTCGAGCACCGACTCCGCCTGGTCGGCGCCGACCGCGCTCAGGTGGTGGCGGAGCTTGCGGTCCTGCGCGGATCCGATCGTGTCGCCGGGGGATTCGGGCATCGCGCAGGAGTAACTGAGCGACTCGTCGAGCCACAGGCGGTAGAAGGCGTTGCCGATGTCGTAGTGGTGCCGGATGGCCGCGGCCGCCGCGTCGGCGCGCGCGGCGTCGGCCACCTCGGTCACGGGCGGCCCGCGTTCGCGGTCAGCTGCTCGTGCAGGTGGCCGGCGACCGCGTCCAGGGTCGGGTTCTCGTAGAGGTCGTCGGGCGACAGGTCGACGCCGAACTTCTCCTCCACCTCGATGAGCAGGGCGACCGCCAGCGCGGAATCGACACCGAGCCGGTCGAAGTCGGCGAGCGGGTCGATGGTGGCGGCCGGGACCTCGAGCAGCTGCGCGAGATACTCCTGGCACCACGTGACGATGGCTTCTCTACTGGTGTCCACGACGGCTCCTCATGCGCGTTTGGCGGCCAGGCGGTCGCCCGTCGGGATCTTCAGATCCCAGGCCAGACCGAAGGTTTCGAGCGTCCAGATCAGCCAGTAGCCGGGATCGAGCCGGTACCAGTGCAATCCGAACGAGGGTGACTCGGGGAAGGCGTGATGATTGTTGTGCCAGGACTCGCCGAGGGTGATCAGCGCGAACACCCCGCCGTTGCGGCTGTTCTCCCTGGACCGGTACGGCCGGGTGCCGACCATGTGCAGGAACGAGTTGATCGCCCAGACGATGTGCTCGAGCAGGAAGATCCGCACGAAACCACCCCACAGCAGACCGCTGACGGCACCGGTCCAGCTCAGCGTGAGCAGTCCACCCAGCACGGTCGGGAGCAGCAGGCCCAGCCCCACCCACCAGTAGTAGAGCCGCGCCACCCGCACCAGCGACCGGTCCTTGATCAGGTCGGGCGCGTAGTGGACGATGTTCGGGTACTCGTGGCGGCGCATCCACAGGAAGTGCGAGTGCGCCAGCCCGCGCAGCGCCCCGCGCAAGCCGTCACCGGAGAGGTTGGGGGAGTGCGGATCTCCCTCGCGGTCGCTGTACTCGTGGTGGCGCCGGTGCAGCGCGACCCACGACACCACCGGACCCTGACCGGCCATCGACCCGAACACCGCCAGCACGGCCGCGACCGTGGGCGTGGTGCGGAAGGTGCGGTGGGTGAACAGGCGGTGATAGCCGACGGTGATGCCGAGTCCGGTCAGCAGCCACATCCCGAACAGCAGCGCGAGCTCCATGCCGCCGAACGGGCGCACGAACAGGAAGCCCAGCGCGGCAACGGTGCCCACGATCGGCGCGACATCGAAGAGCAGGAAGTGCCTGCGCTGCAAGCGGTGGATGTAGGGGTTGCTGATCGTCTTCTTCCGCGGCGAGGTGTCTTCTCGCGTCATAGTCGGACCGTAACAACGGGCGAAGCCCACGGGCCGGTGTCGCCGTGGGCTTCGATCGTGGGATCGGACTTGCGGATAGCGGGGTCAGCGGGCGCCCGCGCGCAGCACCACCTTGCCGTTGCGGCCGGGGGTCTCGGACTCGACCGCCGCCTCGCCCGCCCGGTCGAGCGGGAACTCGGCCTGCACGTCCAGCCGCAGGGTGCCCGCGGCGGCCAGGCCGACGAGTTCGGTGATCAGGCGCACGTAGTCGGCGCGATCGATCTCGCTGCCGCGCTGCTGGCCCCAGAAGCCTTTCACCACGGCCTGTTTGAAGATGACCGCGCCGGTGTCGATGATCAGCGGCTGACCCGACAGCGCGCCGAAGGAGATCAGCTCACCCCGCGGCGCCAGCAGCGACATCAGCGCGCCCGCGGCCGGTCCGCTGACCTGGTCCACCGCCCGCACGATCGGTTCGCCGTTGGTGACCTCGGCCGCGCGGGCCGCCCAGCCCTCGGTCTCGGTGTCGATCACCGGGCCGTAGCCGAACTGCTCCAGCGCCCGCACCGAGTCCGGCCCGCGCACCAGGCTGAGCACCCGCACGCCGCGCTGCTGGGCGAACAGGTTGAGCAGGCGGCCGACCGCGCCGTTGGCGGCGTTGACGGTGATCCACTGGCCGGGCTGTACGTGCAGATCGTCGAGCAGCATCAGCGCGCTCAGCGGCATGGCCAGCAGCTGGCAGGCGGTCTCGTCGGGGACCTCGGGCGGGATCGGGACGACCTGGTCGGCCCGGACGACGACGAAATCGGCCCAGGCCGCGCGCGCACCCGCGGCGGCGACCCGCGTGCCCACCGCCACCCCACCCGCGCCGGGACCCACCGCGTCGACGACGCCGACCGCCTCGGTGCCGGGGATCGCGGGCAGCGGCGGCCGGTAGCCGTAGACACCGCGAATGATCGCCAGGTCGTGGTTGTGGATCGGGGACAGCGTCATCGCGATCCGCGCCTCGCCCGGTCCCGGCTCCGGCGGCGGTACCTCCTGCGCGGTGAGCACGTCCTTCGGGTCGCCGAACCGGTCGATCACAACTGCCTGCATGTCCGCCTCCGTGGTGGTTGCGAGTGCCTGCACGAGCCTGGTCGTGTCCCATTGTGGCACCGCGGTCGCGGCGAGCCGGTCAGGCCACGGGCGTCTCGTGCACGGTCAGCCAGCGCGGCTGCCCGGTCGGGTCGCCGGTGGTCAGGACCGCCGTGACCCGGCGGGCGGTGGCGGCGTCGCCGAGCAGATGGCGTTCGAGGAAGCGGATCACCACCGTGTGGCCGTCGTCGAGCAGGCATTCGAGCTCGGTGATCGCGATCCGCAGGCCGGGCTGCGCGTCGCGGGCCCCGCGCAGGCCGGTGAGCAGGTCGTCCCTGGCGAGGACCGCGCCCGTGGTGGTGACCATCGTGAAATCCGGGTGCTGGGCGGCCGCGAAACGGTCGAAGACCTCGACCGGAGCGGCGCTGCCCAGCCAGCGGGCGAGGTCGGCGTGCAGGGCTTCGACGGCGGCCGCCAGTGCGGGCCCGGCCGGGGTGGGGTGCGACACGCCCGCAGTCTAGGTGGGCCGCGTGACAGGTCCGGTGCGGGAAGTCAATACGCCGCAGGGTGGATCGGGTGCGGCGCAGGTCGCGTGCGGAAATAGCCCGCTCGGTGGACGAGGCCGACCCGCCCGGACGCCTACGCTCACCCCATGGCTGAGGCACTCGGAACGCGTTCGCCCGCAGTATCTTCCGGTCGACGGATCGCCGAGGTCGACATCCTGCGCGGGTTCGCCCTGTTCGGCATCCTGATCACCAACCTGATCGTGGCGACCACGCTGTGGTCGGCGACCGGACCCCGCGACAAACCCGTGTCGCTGTTCGACGGCACCGCCGACCAGCTGGTGCGCGCCACCGTCGACGCGCTGTTCACCGGCCGGTTCTATCTGCTGTTCGCGTTCCTGTTCGGGTACTCGTTCACCCTGCAGATCGCGGCCGCCGAACGCGCGGGCGCCGCGCCGGCCCGGCGATTGCTGCGCCGGTGCGCCGCGCTCATGGCGATCGGGCTCGTGCACGTGTACCTGCTGTGGATCGGCGACATCCTCACCCTGTACGCGTTCCTGTGCCTGCATCTGATCCTGCTGCGGAAACTGCGGCCGCGGACCGCCGTCATCACCGGGGTGGTGCTCTACACGGTGTGGTCGGTGTGGAGCTTCCTGCCCGGTGAGACGAGCATTCTCGCCCTCGGTGAGTTCTTCGACCTGCCGAAACTCGCCGCCGACTACACCGGCAGCTTCGCGAGCACGTTCGCGGCGCAGACCGCGCTCGCGCCGGTGTTCCTGCTGCTGATCTGGTTCGCCCAGGGCGTCCCGAGCCTGGCCATGTTCCTGCTCGGGATGGCGGCGGGCAAGCGGAACCTGTTCGAGGATCCGGACACGCTGCGTCGCTGGTCGGGCCGCGCGCTGGTGCTCGGGTTCGGCCTCGGCCTGCCGATCTCGGCGCTGACCTTCGCCGATGTCATGGGCTGGTGGAACGCCCCCGCCCTGATCCACGGGCTGCAATATCTCGTCGGCCCCGCCATGACCTTCGCCTACGTCGCCGTCGTGGTGCGGCTCGCCCAGTCGGCCCGCACCGGTCGCTTCGCCGGTTTCCTGGCGCCGGCGGGCCGGATGGCGGCGTCGAACTACATCGGCCAGTCGATCGTGCTCATGGTCGTCTACACCGGCTACGGCTTCGCCCTCGCCGACGACATCCCGCCGCTGGGCGTCGTCGGCATCGGCCTGCTCACCTTCGCCGCCCAGCTGGCGCTGAGCTCGTGGTGGCTGCGCGGTCACCCCTACGGACCGGTCGAATGGGTGCTGCGCGCGGCGACCTACCTGACGATCCCGGCGTGGCGCCGGCCCACCGAAACGCCTGCGGCGCAAGCCGGGTGATCACGGGGTGCCGTGGTCCGTCGCGGGAGTGCCCTGGACGGCCGGGCGATGGAATTCGGCGCGCCAGCGGTGGCGACCGGGGGTGTCGGGGCGGGGGAGGCGTTCGACGCGGATCGGGGTGAGGTCGGACGTCGCTATCGCGTTCATGTCGGCGGGGGTGAGGGGCCAGGGCGGGCCGGGGGCCGGAGTGGTGGCGATGTCGGCGATGACCAGGAGGGTGGCGTCGGGGGCGAGGAAGCCGCGGATGGCGGCGATCGAGGCTTCCCGGACGGCGGGGGGCAGGGATTGGATGGTGATCGACTCGATCACCAGGTCGAAGGCGGCGAGCCAGGCGGCGGGCGGGTGCAGCAGGTCGGCGACCTTGTAGGTGACCGGGGACTGCGGGAAGCGGGTGCGGGCGCCGCGGATGGCGGTGGGGGAGATGTCGAACGCGGTGGTCCGGATGCCCTGGGCGGCAACGAATTCGGCGTCGACGCCGTATCCGCAGCCGATGACGAGGGCGCGGCCGCCCAGGGGCGTCGAGGTGGTGGTGACCCAGTCGACCAGCAGTGGATTGGGTTCGTCGCGGTCCCACGGAACGACCGAGGTCCCCGCCGCGGCCTCGGCGTAGAGCGGTTCGAACCAGCCGGTCGGATCGTCGGCCGCCAGCGCCTGGGCGGCGAGACGACGGTCGGCGGACGGCTGCGCGTCGGTCATGGTTCCAGTCTCCACCACCGCGCGCGAGACCGCCGCACGACATTCGGCGAGCCCCGGGAAAGGATTCGGTGAATCAGGGAATCAGCACGACTTTTCCTGTGGTCGACCGGTTTTCGAGGGATTCGTGCGCTCTGGCGGCCGCCGCGAGGGGGAACTCGGTGATCGCGGGCCGGAACAGACCGTCGGCCGCGGCGGTCAGCGCCCGCTGCGACAGCGGCAGCAGGTCACCGCCCGCGCGTTCCAGCATCGCCGGACCGAGCACGGATCGGGAGGTGATCCCCCGGGCGGCCAGTGTGTCCGGATCGACGGCGGTCGGCGCGCCGCTGGACCAGCCGAAGATCAGGTGTCTGCCGCCGGGGCCCAGCAGTTCGACGGCGGCGGTACCGATGTCACCACCGACGCCGTCGAACACGTCGGTCGCGGTCCGACCACCCAGCTGGGCCCGCACCTTCGCCTGCCAGTCCGCGGCCGTGTAGTCGACCGCGATATCGGCGCCGTTCGCCGCGACGTCACGCACCTTGTCCGGGCCGCCCGCCAGGCCGACCACGGTCGCGCCCGCCGCCGCGGCGTACTGCACGAGCAGGGTGCCGATGCCGCCTGCCGCGGCGGGGATCACCGCCACGCTCTCGGCGTCCAGTTCGGTGAACAGCAGGATGCCCAGCGTCGTGCGCCCGGTCCCGAGCATCGCCACCGCCGTGCTGGGATCGACGCCGTCGGGAATGGTCAGCAGGCGGTCGGCGTCGGCCGTCGCGAACTCCGCGTAGCCGCCGGGGGCGGCGCCCAGGTGAGCGACCACGGGCGTGCCGAGCAGACCCGGGTCGACACCGGCACCGACCCGGTCGACGGTGCCCGCGACCTCGCGACCCGGCACCGTCGGCAGCGACGGGACGGGGAACGGGCCGGGTTCACCGCGGCGCAGCGCGGTGTCGACCAGGTGGACCCCACTGGCCGCCACCGCGATGCGCACCTGACCGGGCGCCGGCTCCGGATCGGGGACGGACTCGTAGCGGAGGTTGGTGGCCGGACCGAATTCGTGCAAACGGATTGCGTGCATGCCACCACTGTTCAACCTGAACAGCGCTCGAGGTCAAGTCAGCGTTTCGGCACGGTGCGCGGCAGGCCGAACCAGGGCAGGACGGTGTTCTCGAAGCGGGTCAGCGCGCTGATCCGGTCACCGGCGAGGCCGAGGACGTACAGGCCGGTGGCCTGACTGTGGCCCGACGGCGACCGCAGATAGGCGCCGAAGGCGGGCTGGCCGTTCGCCCGGGTCGGGACCAGGTCGTAGCGGCGGCCCGCGCCGAACAGCGCGCCGAGGAACTCTCCGGCTGCCTCGGCACCCTCGTACTCGAACGGCAGCGGCGGCATCGACAGGAACACGTCGTCGGTGAGCAGCGCGACCACCGCGTCGATATCGGCGGCCTCGTAGGCGCGGACGAACCGCGCGACCACCGCGTTCTCGGCCGGCGAGCCCGCGACCGGGGTGTCCGGTCGGCGCGGCACGCCAGCACGCGCCCGTTTGAGCGCGCTCTTGACCGCCTCGACCGTGGTGTCGAGCAGATCGGCGACCTCCCGGGCAGGGAAACCGAGCACATCGCGCAGCACCAGCACGGCCAGCTGACGCGGCGGCAGGACCTGCAGCGCGGTCACGAACGCCAGCGACATCGACTCGGCCTGCTCGACGCGGACCTCGGGGCCCGGCGGGGGCGCGGCGTCGCAGAGCGCGTCCGGGAACGGCTCGAGCCAGACGACCTCGCCGTGCCGGGTCGGTGCCGGCGGCCGGACACCGGGAATGTCCCACTCCTTCGCCTCGCGCCGGGCGGCCGTACGCAGCACGCTCAGGCAGCGATTGGTGGCGATCCGGTAGAGCCAGGTGCGCAGCGAGGCGCGACCGTCGAAGCCGCCGAGTCCGCGCCAGGCCGCGAGCAGGATGTCCTGGAGGGCGTCCTCGGCATCCTGGTACGAGCCGAGCATGCGATAGCAGTGCACGAGCAGTTCGCGGCGGTGTGGTTCGGTCAGCGCGCGGAACGCCGCGCCGTCGCCCGCTCGCGCCCGCGCGAGCAGATCTGCCTGCACCGGTCCCGCCTCTCGTGTGGTGGTCATCCTGTACCGACGTCGGTGCCCGCCGGAAAGGGGCGCGCCCCTTTCCGCGCTCTCGTGGCGTCTGCCTCAGTGGTAGCCGACAACACAGGAGAACGTCATGGGACACATCGTGGTCAGCGAGAATCTCTCCCTCGACGGCGTCGTGCGGGACCCCACCGGCGAGGAGGGCTTCGCGCGCGGCGGCTGGTTCGAGCGGATGGACGACGCGACCAGACGGGCATGGGCGGAGATCGAAGACGAGGAGGCGCGGAGCGCGTCCGCGCTGCTGCTCGGGCGGCGCAGCTACGAGTGGTTCGCGCGGCGCTGGGCGAGCAGGCCCGGCGACTGGGCGGACCGGCTGCGCGCGTTGCCGAAGTACGTCGTCGGGTCGACCGTCGACGACCTCGGCTGGGGTGTCGTGACCCGATTGCACGGCGATCCGGTCCGCGCGGTGGCGCGGCTGCGGGCGACCGTCGACGGCGACATCGTGGTGTACGCGAGCCGCCTGCTCGTGCACACGCTGATCGACCACGACCTCGTCGACGAACTGCGCCTCACGACCTTTCCGTGCGTCCTCGGCGCGGGTGAGCGGCTGTTCGGCGCGACCGGCGCGCCGAAAACCCTGCGCCTGGCCGACGTCCGGACCGTCGGCGCGGAGCTGACGATCGGGACGTATCGGTGCGCGCGGTAGTCAGCTGTCCGCGGCGGCGCGGCGGTCGACGCGGGCGGCGAAACCGTCACAGAGGGCGTCGAGGCCGAGGAACAGCAGGTCCTCGGAGGTCAGATCGCTCACCCCGGCGCCGTTCAGTTCGGCGAGCGCGGGGGGCACGGGGAACGACGGGGTGCCGTCGAGGAGGTCGCGCAGGCCGTTTGCGTCGTCGGTGGCGGTGCGCTTCTCCGCCAGCAGCGCGCCGCCGACCACCGGCAGGCTCGCACCGGAGATGTAGTTCCAGACGGTGAACGCCATGGTGGTGGCCTCGCGGGCCGAGACGTCGAGCGCGCGCAGGCCCTCGACCAGCCAGGCGAGGCTGGTCAGGCCCTGCGGGCCGAAGCTGTAGCGGGGGACCGCGAAGGTCAGCAGGACCCAGGGATGCTGCTGGTAGAGCTGCCAATCGATCTCGGCGGCGATGCGCACCCGGTCGCGCCAGGTCCAGCCCCGGCCGGTCGGGTCCGGGTACGGGTGGCGGGCGGCGACCTCGTCGGTCATGGCCGCGATCAGTTCGTCCTTGTTCGCCACGTGGCGATACAGCGACATGGTGCCGACGTCGAGGCGATCGGCGATGCGGCGCATCGACACCGCGTCGAGTCCGTCGGCGTCGGCGAGGGTGATCGCGGCGTCGACGATCGCGGTGCGTGTGAGCTTCGCGTCAGTCATCCCATGACTCGCTTTCCGTTTTCCTTTTCGGTGCGTACACTGTACCCGTTCCCCGCGTACGGTGTACGCAAACCCCTGGAAGGATGTCGGAATGACGAAGCTGGACCCGGCGGTGCCCACCGCGGTCGCCGGTGGACGCCGCGCATGGCTCGGCTTGGGCGTGCTGCTGCTGCCGGTGCTGCTGGTGTCGATGGACATCTCGGTGCTGTTCCTCGCCATGCCGACACTCACCGCCGACCTGGATCCCAGTGCCTCCCAGCAACTCTGGATCCTCGACATCTACGGGTTCATGCTGGCCGGTCTGCTCATCACGATGGGCAACCTCGGCGACCGGATCGGCCGCCGCAACATCCTGCTCGTCGGCGCCACCATCTTCGGTCTCGCCTCGGTGCTCGCCGCGTTCGCGCCCAGCGCCCCCGTCCTCATCGCCGCGCGCGTGCTGATGGGCATCGGCGGCGCGACCCTGCTGCCGTCGAGCCTCGCGCTGATCTCCAGCCTGTTCCCCGACGCCAGGCAGCGCGCGACCGCGATCGGCATCTGGACGGCGTTCTTCGCCGGCGGCTCGGCCGTCGGTCCGATCATCGGCGGGCTGCTGCTGCATCACTTCTGGTGGGGCTCGGTGTTCCTGATCAACATCCCGGTGCTGGCGATCCTGCTGGTGTTCGGGCCGATGCTGCTGCCCGAACACCGCTCGACCGCGCTCGGTCCGCTCGATCTGCCCAGCGTGGTGCTCTCGATCGGTGGCATCCTGCCGGTCGTCTACGGGATCAAGCACCTCGCCGCCGAGGGTTTCGATCTCGCGTCGCTGGGGATCGCGGCGATCGGCGTGCTGGTCCTGGTGGCCTTCGTCCGCAGGCAGCGCAGGCTGAGCGAGCCGCTGCTCGACCTGAGCCTGTTCACCCGGCCGCTGTTCCGGGTCGCGATCGGCGCGAGCCTGGTCGGCATGATGTCGCTGGCCGCGATGAGCTACCTGACCAGCATCTACCTGCAATCGGTCACCGGGCGGGACCCGCTGCAGGCGGCGCTGCTCGGCATTCCGATGGCGATCGCGGTATTCGTGTTCTCGATGAGCGGCGCCCGGGTCGGGCGCGCGCTCGGTGTCCGGGCGACCTTCACCCTGGCGCTGGCGATGTCGGCGGTCGGCAACCTGATGCTGCTCGGCGTCGGTGTCGACGGCGGACTGCCCTGGTACGTCCTCGGTTCGGTGATCGCCGGTATCGGCTACGGCATCTCGTTCACGCTGGTCTCGGATGTGGCGGTCTCGGCCGTTCCCGCCGAGCGGGCGGGGTCGGCGGTCGGCATCTCCGAGACCAGCTTCGAGCTCGGCAACGCGCTCGGCCTGGCCCTGCTCGGTTCGGTCGCGGCGCTGGTGTTCCGGTCGGGGGGTGACTTCGGCGACACTCTCGGGGAGACCATCGCCCAGGCGCACGGTGACGCGGGCCTGATCGACGCGGCGCGCGAATCCTTCGTCAGCGGTATGCATGTCGCGACCGCGGGTGGTGCGCTGCTGCTGATCGCGATGGCGGCGCTGGCCTGGCGGTCGGCGCGCGCCGCCCGCTGACCGACGACCGGCCGCCGGGGTGACCGGCGACACCGGCCGCCCTCACCGGGCGGATGTCCAGGTCCGTTGCATAGGATCGGCGGATGCGAAACGAGGGTGCGGCGGGCCTGGCGACATTGCTCGCCCTGGCCGACTCGCGCCTGCCGATCGGCGGGCACGTGCACTCCGGCGGCGTCGAGGAGGCGGTGTCGTCAGGGCTGTTGCGCGACAACGCGAGTGTCGAGCTGTACCTGCGCAGGCGGATCGCCACGTCCGGGCTCGTCGCCGCCTCGCTCGCGGCCGCCGTCTGCGGGGCGACGCTGACTCCCGAACGCGCCGAGCTGGAGGCCGACGCCAGGACGCCGTCGCCCGCCGCGCGGGCGGCCTCACGGGCGCAGGGGCGTGGCCTGTTGCGCCTGGCCAAACAGTTGTGGCCGGAACAGGACTGGGCCAGGGCCGGGGTGCGGCCGCATCTGTCGACGGTGTTCGGGATGGTCGGCGCCGCCTGCGGCGCGAGCCCCGAACAGCTCGCCGGCGTCGTCGTCTACACCACGCTCACCGGCGCGGCCACCGCCGCGCAGCGCCTGCTCGCCCTCGATCCCGCCGCCATCGCCGCGGGCACGATGCGGCTGGCCCCGCTCTGCGACCGGATCGCCGCCGAGGCGGCCACCGGCCCGGCCGCGCTGTCCGACCCGCTCCAGGACGCGCTGGCCGAACGTCACCTGGATCGCGATATGCCGCTGTTCGCTTCGTAGCCGCCCGACATCCCCGTCCCCCGAGAAGGAGTTCCCATGCCGCCCCATCTGATCGACGGCGAACCGCACGATCACAGCCACGACCGCCCCAAGCGGCACCGCGCGCCGGGCGAGGCGGTGCGGATCGGCATCGGCGGCCCCGTCGGCTCCGGCAAGACCGCGCTGGTCGCGGCACTGTGCAGGCAGCTGCGTGACGAACTGTCCCTCGCGGTGCTGACCAACGACATCTACACCACCGAGGACGCCGACTTCCTGCGCCGCCACGCGGTGCTGCCCGACGAGCGGATCACCGCCGTGCAGACCGGCGGCTGCCCGCACACCGCCATCCGCGACGACATCACCGCCAACCTCGATGCCATCGACGACCTGGTCGCGGCCAATCCGCCGCTGGACCTGATCCTGGTGGAATCCGGCGGCGACAATCTCACCGCGACGTTCTCCTCCGGCCTGATCGACGCGCAGATCTTCGTCGTCGACGTGGCGGGCGGCGACAAGGTGCCGCGCAAGGGCGGCCCCGGCGTCACCTTCTCCGACCTGCTGGTGGTGAACAAGACCGACCTGGCTCCGCTGGTCGGCGCCGATCTGGGCGTGATGGAACGCGACGCCGCCAAGGTGCGCGAGGGCCGCCCCACCGCCCTGGTGTCGCTGACCGACGATCCCGCCGCCACGCCGGTGCTGGCGTGGGTGCGCGAGCAGCTGCGCGCGGCCGCCGAACAGGACACGGCCACCGGCGTTGCGCACTGAGCTGAGCATCGTGGCCGCCCCGGGCAGGCTGCCCCGCATCGACGCGGTCGGCGGGCTGGCCGGGCGGTACACCGGCGCGGACACCGTGCACCTGATCGGCACCGCCGCGACCCCGCTCGGTGGCGACGAGCTCGATATCCGCATCGTCGTGCTGCCGGGCGCGCGGTTGATCGTCCGGTCGGTGGCGGCGACGATCGCGCTGCCCAGCGCGCGCACGCCGATGTCGGTGGGGCACTGGAGCTTCGAGGTCGGCGCGGGCGCGGAACTGGACTTCGATCCGGAACCGACGATCGTCGCCGGTGGCGCGCGCCATCACACGACGACGACCGTGCGGGTGGCCGCCGACGCGCGGTTGCGGCTTCGCGAGCGGGTGCAGCTGGGACGCAGCGGCGAGGACGACGGCGAGTGGCGCGGTGATCTGATCGCCGATCTCGACGACCTCCCGCTGATCCGGCATCGCCTCGCGCTCGGCGCGGGCACGGCCACCGACGACCGGTTGAGCGCGGCGCGCGCGCTCGACAGCGAACTGCGCTACCCGGACGACCGGCCCGCCTGGTCCGGCGGTCTCGACGCCGTCCGGTTGCCGCTGGCCGCGGGGGGATCGCTGGCGACCCGGACCGGTGCCCGCCTGCGCGCGGGCAGTCCGGTCGGCGCGGAGGATCCGGTCCCGGTCTAGAACGACGAAGGGAAGCCGGGGCGAACCCCGGCTCCCCTCGCACACGAGCGACGATCAGGCGCTGACCAGCACCGCGTCGTCGGCGATCGCTTCCGGCGCGGCCGCGCGCGGCGGCGCGAGGAAACCGCCCGCCGCGCCCACCGCCGCGCCGACACCGGCGCCGACGACCGTGAACGGCACCGACACCGCCATGTAGGCGGCCATCCCGCCGAGGATCGGACCGGCGACCAGACCGATCGGGACGAACGGGATACCGGCGACGAGCCCGGCCACCGCACCGCCCGTGCTCGCCATCATGGCGAACGGGGTGGCCACCATCGACCCGACCGCCGCGCCACGGGCGGCGGAGCCCAGGGTCTCCGAGGCGATCCGGTCCGAGCGGCTGCGCTCGAGGCCGACCGAGTCGAGGAAGGTCGCGAGGTTGGCCTCGGTGTTGGCCGCCGCGTCGTTGATCTGGATCGACGTGTCGACCGGGACGAAGTCCGGCACCGGGACCAGCTGGTCACCGAAGCGGAACTGTCCCGGCGGCGGCAGGATCGGCGGCACCGGCGCGACCGCGGTCGGCGCGTGCAGCGTGCCCACCGGGGACAGGTAGTCGGTCTCCGGGCCCGACCGCGACCACGCCAGCGAACTGCGCGTGTTCTCCGGCATCTGCTGGCCCACGTACGGGGTGGCGTTGGGCGCCACCGCGTCGAACTCCGGCCCGGCCGGATGTTCGGTCTGGGTCACCGCCGTCTGCGCGGGATCGGCGTTCGCGGTGCCCGTGCCGATCAGGGCCATGACCAGGGGGACCGCTCCAGCCGCGACGACCGAACCCACCTTCTGTCGCTGCGGGCTCGGCGCCCTGTGTTTCCCCGTCGCCATAGATCACCTTTCGTCCGGGGGATTGGTCACACATATGACGTCCGGCATTCGGACCCGGCTCGGCGACGGATGGGTCCGAAACGATGGCAACCCGGAATACGCCGAAGGCCGGGCGGTGCGGACACCACCCGGCCTTCGGAACGAACGGACCTAGCCGACTTCGCGCTGCTCGCGCACCTGTGCGGGCTTGCTGTTGCCGACCGGCGGCGCGCCCAGCGCGGCCGCGAGCTCGTTGGCGTCGGCCCGGTCGGACTTGACCTCCTCGATCGCCAACCGGGCGAAGACCCACTGCTCGGTGGCGGCCATCTGGCCGCGGTTGCGGCCGAGGAAGGAGACGAACCAGCCGATCACCGTGACGATCCGGCTGCGGTAGCCGACCAGGTAGTACAGGTGCAGCGCCAGCCAGGCCAGCCAGGCGAGGAAGCCGCTGAACTCGATCTTGCCGATCTGGCAGACGGCGTCGAAACGCGAGATCGTCGCCATCGAGCCCTTGTTGAAGTACTTGAACGGCGCGCGCTCCTCGGGGGCCTGCCCCTTGAGCCCGGCCTTGATCGCCTTGGCCGCGTAGGTCGAGCCCTGGATCGCGCCCTGCGCCTGACCGGGCACGCCGGGCACCGACATGAGGTCGCCGACCACGAAGATGTTCGGGTGGCCCTTGACCGTGAGGTCGGGCTCCACGATGACGCGCCCGGCCCGGTCGACCTCGGTGCCCTCGGAGCGCTCGGCGATCATCTTGCCCAGCGGGCTGGCCTGCACACCGGCCGACCACACCTTGCAGGCGGATTCGATCCGGCGGGTGCTGCCGTCGGCGTCCTTGACGACGACGCCGTGCGCGTCGACATCGGTCACCATGGCGTTGAGCTGGATCTCCACGCCCATCTTCTCGAGCCGCTTGGCCGCCTTGGCGCCCAGCTTGGGACCCATCGGGCCGAGCACAGCGCCCGCGCCCTCGAGCAGGATGACGCGCGCGTCGCGCGGGTCGATGGTGCGGAAGGTGCCGTCGAGGGTGCGGTCGGCGAGCTCGGCGATCTGGCCCGCCAGCTCCACGCCGGTCGGGCCGGCGCCGACGACGATGAAGGTGAGCAGCCGGTCGCGCTCCTCCTGCGTGGTCGCGAGCTCGGCCTGCTCGAAGGCGCCCAGGATGCGGGCACGCAGCTCGAGGGCGTCGTCGATGGTCTTCATGCCGGGCGCGAAGGTGGCGAAGTGGTCGTTGCCGAAGTACGACTGCTGCGCGCCGGTGGCGACGATGAGGCTGTCGAAGGGGGTGACGGTGTCGCGGTTGAGTAGTCGCGAGGTGACCGTGTTGTTGACCAGGTCGATGTCGTGGACGTCGCCGAGCAGCACCTGCGCGTTCTTCTGCTTGCGCAGCACCAGCCGGGTGGCGGGCGCGATCTCGCCGGTCGAGAGGATGCCGGTGGCCACCTGGTACAGCAGCGGCTGGAACAGGTGGGTGGAGGTCTTGGAGATCAGGGTGATGTCGACATCGGCCTTGCGCAGGTGCCTGGTGCCGAACAAGCCGCCGAATCCGGAACCGATCACCACCACACGGTGCCGCTGGTTCCCGACAGACTGAGTGCTCATCGTCCTGCTCCTCGACAGACTGGGGTGGGCCCCGCAATGGTGGTGACAGGGTTAACCGTAGTCGGCTCCGGAGGCAGCGTCGCCACGAGATCCCGGTTCCGATCTTGCTGTGGTGCGTTCGCTCGCCGGGAGCCGCGTGCCGCGGTGAGCGACACCGTGGCACGCGGACCGGTCGGACAAGATCGAGAATACGGGACCGGGAAGGTCAGCGACCGGCAAGCAGCAGTTCGGCGACCTTGGTGTCGGTCTCCGAGCCCTCGGTGTATCCGCCGTCGCTGCCGAGGGCGTTCATGATGGCCAGGGTGTAGCGCTCACCGTTGCCCGCGACGCCGACCGAGTTGACCACCCAGCCGTCGGCCTCGGCCGACCAGCCGTTCTTCAGGCCGGGCCGCATCCGCGCGCCCGCACCCCACACGCCCCAGTGCTGGTTGGAGTCGACCGAGCGCATCCGGTCCAGCAGGTAGGCGAGGTCGTCGGGGTGCATGGTGTCGAGGATGGTGTTCATCAGCCGGTCCAGGTCGGCGGCGGTGCACTTCTGGAACGACCAGTCGGGGAACATCGCCGACGCGGTCGGCTGCGGGATCAGGCTGACCATGCCGTAGGCGCGGAACGCGTTGTTGTAGGCCATCCGGTCGAAGCCGATGTACTTGTTCCACAGCACGTCGGCGGCGTGATCGTTGGAGGTGGCCAGCATGGACTCCATGTTGGTCCGGTCCTCGGGGGACAGGCCGATGGCGCCGACCCTGGCCCGGTTGAGCAGGTCGGCGGCGATGGCCAGCTTGATCGTCGAGGCGGTCCACACCTGGTTCTCGGCGTGCTCGTTGGCGTAGATGCCGCCGGTCTGGCGGTCGCGCAGCACGTACCCGGTGACGCCGGGACGCCCGGCTAGATAGGCGTTCACCCGCGCGATCCGCGAACTCATATCGCTGTCGAAGCCGGGCTGCGACACCTGCGTGAGCGCAGGCGGCACGGCATGGGCCGACGGGGCCAGCACGGGGACGCCCGGAGTGAGGACGGCCGCGGCGGCGAGGAGACAGGCGGTTGCTGCGACCCGGGGAACGACGCGGGTGGCGGGGGAACGGTCACGCACGAGGGACCACATTCGCACACCTGACGCCGTTGTGCACTACTTGAGGTGCGCACCCGAGTGTGTTACAGCGCCGTTGCGCCGCTTCGGTTTTCCGCTCAGTGATGCGCGGCGTGCGGGGTCGCGATGGTGCAGCCGTTGAGCCGATGGCAGTGCTCGAACGCTTCGCCGTGCTGATTCAGCGGCCAGGTGTGCAGCACCTGGTCCGGCCCGTAGCGCCGGGAATTGATCAGCTCCCAGCGGTCGCCCGCACGACGGACGATGAAACCGCCACCGGGAACCAGGGGAATCACCTGCGCGATCATGAACCGGACCAGCCTTTCGCCTGCGGCCGAACTGTCCCACCCGAAGGTCGACGATCCCACGGCGGGTAACCAGGGTGGCGCAGGCGCGGCCGGGAACGCGTTGCGGTGTGGCCTATTTCACTTGCCCTGCGCGGTGGTGACGGCGGGGCCGCACGATTGCGGGTCGGTCGCTGGGCGTATAAACGACGGATGCCGTTGCACCTCCATCGCGCCGAACGCGCCGACGCGCTGGCCGACGGACTGGGGCGGGTGCTCGGTGACGCACCGGCCGACCCGTTCACCACCGAGGTGGTCGCGGTCCCGGCGAAGGGGGTGGAGCGCTGGCTGGCCCAGCGGCTCTCCGGCGTGCTCGGCGTGGCGGGCGCCGGAGACGGCGTGGCCGCCAATATCGCCTTCCCCGCGCCGACGGCGCTGGTGGCGGAGGTGCTGTCCGCGGCGAGCGGGGTCGCGCCCGCCGACGATCCGTGGGTGGGGCAGCGACTGGTGTGGACCCTGCTCGGGGTGATCGACGAGGTCGCAGGCGAGCCGTGGGCGGCGGTGCTCGCCCGGCACCTCGGCCTGCCCGGCACGGGGCATCGGGTGGGCAGGCGCTACGCGACGGCCGCGCACCTGGCCGCCCTGTTCGACTCCTACGCCGCGCAACGTCCGCAGCTGATCCTCGACTGGGCCGCGGGCGCCGACACCGACGGCGCCGGCGGCCCGGTGCCCGACGACCTCGCCTGGCAGCCGCGGCTGTGGCGGGCCCTGCGCGCGGCCGTCGGCTCGCCGAGCCCGGCCGAACGGCTCGCCGCGGCCTGCGCGCGGCTGCGGGCCGACCCCGACACGGTCGACCTGCCCGCGCGGATCTCCGTCTTCGGCCTCACCCGGCTGCCCGCCGACCAGCTCGCGGTCCTCGTCGCCCTGGCCGAGCACCGCGACGTCCACCTCTGGCTGGCCCATCCGAGTCCCGCGATGTGGACGGCCTTGGCGGCGGCGGGTGGTGCTTCCCCGGACGGTGACCCGTCTCGGCACGAGACCGCGCGAGCCGACGGGGACGCGGTCACGCGAGCCGACTGGGACGCGACGGCTGCCGAACGGTCGGGCGCCGGTGCCGTCGGAGCCGCTCCGGTCGCGGGCGCACCGGTGCTCACGCGCGCCGCCGACGACACCGCCGATCTCGTCCGCCACCCTCTCCTGTCCGGCCTGGCACGGGACGTCCGGGAACTCCAGCAGCGGCTGAACCCGGTGCTGCACAGCACGATCCACCTCCCCGGCGAAACCGCCGACACCGCCCTGCTCGGCACCGTGCAAGCCGCGATCCGCGCCGACCGGGTCCCCGTATCGGGCGCGACGGCGGACGGCACCGTCGAGCTGCACGCCTGCCACGGCCCCGCCCGTCAGGTCGAGGTGCTGCGCGACCTGCTGCTGACCGCCTTCGCCGCCGACCCGGACCTGCAACCGCGCGACGTGCTGATCATGTGCCCGGACGTGGAGGCCTACGCACCGCTGGTCCGCGCCGCGTTCGGCCATCGTGGCGCCGGCGCCGTCGACCTGCCCGTCGAGGGCGAGCACCCGGCGCACCAGCTGCGGGTGCGTCTGGCCGACCGTGGCCGGGCGGTCACCAACCCGATGCTCGCGGTGGTCATCGAGCTGCTCGAGCTCGCCGACGGTCGCGTCACGGTGACGCAGGTGCTGGACCTGGCGGCGAGCGAGACCGTCCGCAGGCGCTGTGGTTTCGATGACGACGACATCGAGCGGCTGCGCGAGTGGGCCGCCGAGTCCGGTGCCCGGTGGGGGATCGGGCAGCGCCAGCGCGAGGCGTTCGGCCTGGCCGACTTCGCGCAGAACACCCTCAACGCCGCGGTCGACCGGATCCTGCTCGGGGTCACCGCCGACGAGTCCGGCGACGACTGGCTGGATCTGGCCCTGCCGCTCGACGACGTCGACTCCAACGACGTCGACCTGGCGGGTCGCTTCGCCGAGTTCGTCGACCGGCTCGCGGTCTGCCTGCGCGATCTGCGCGGCCCCCGGCCGGCCGCCGAATGGACGACGGTCCTGTTGCGCGCGGTCGACCTGCTCACCGACGTTCCCGACGCGCACTCCTGGATCCGCACCGAGGCGCGCCGCGAGATCGTCGCCGCCACCGAGCACGCGGGCGAGACGCCGCTGCGGCTGGCCGATGTCGCGGTGCTGCTGACCGGTCGCCTGGCGGGTGGGCCCGGCCGGGCGAACTTCCGCACCGGTGAGCTCACGGTGTGCACGCTGGTCCCGATGCGGTCGGTGCCGCACCGGGTGGTGATCCTGCTCGGCCTCGACGACGACGTCTTCCCGCGCCCCGGCACCGTCGACGGGGACGACCTGCTGGCCCGCGACCCACTCGTCGGCGAACGCGATGCCCGCAGCGAGGACCGTCAGCTGCTGCTCGACGCGATCATGGCGGCGGGCGAGCGGCTGCTCATCCTGCACACCGGCGCCGATCCGGTGACCGGCGCCGCGCGCCCGCCCGCAGTGCCGGTAGCCGAGCTGCTCGACGTCCTCGCCGCGCACGTCGGTCCGGACGCGCTGGACGCGGTGCACGTCCGCCATCCGCTGCAAGCCTTCGATCGCCGCAATTTCGCGCCCGAGCGGCCGCTCAGTTTCGACACCGTCGCGCTGGCGGGTGCCCGCGCCGCCGCCCGGCCCGCGCGGCCGCGTCCGCCGCTGCTGACCGAGCCGCTGCCGCCGGTCCCGCAGGCCGATGTGGCGCTGGCGGAGCTGATCGCGTTCGCCGAGCATCCGGTGCGCGCGTTCCTGTGGCAGCGGCTCGGGCTGCGGGTGCCCGAGGAAGCCGAGGACATCGCCGAGCAACTGCCTATCGAACTCGACGGACTGGCGAAATGGGATCTGGGCGAGCGGATGCTGTCGGCGCGGCTCACCGGCGCCGACCCCGCGGGCCTGCGGGCGGCCGAGTGGCGGCGCGGCACCCTGCCGCCCTTCGCGTTCGGCGGCGCGGTCCTCGACGAGGTGGAGGGCACCGTCGACACCCTCGTGCGCACCGCCGAGCCCGACTACGAGGCGAGCCCGCGCGCGGTCGACATCGCCCTCGACCTCGGCAACGGCCGTACCCTGGCAGGCACCGTGCCCGAGGTCCGCGGCGAGACCCTGGTGCGCATCACCTACTCCCGGCTGGCGCCGAAACACCGCCTGGCCGCGTGGGTTTCGCTGCTCGCGCTGGCCGCGACCGAGGACCGGTCGTGGCGCGCGATCAGCACCGGCCGCGGTCAGTTCCGCAGCAGGCCGGTCGCCCGGTCGGTGATCGTGGCGCCCGAGGCCCCCGCCGCCCTGGCGGTCCTGCGCGACCTGGTTCGGCTGCGCGACGAGGGGCTGTGCGAACCGCTCCCGGTCGCGCCCGCCGCCACCGCCGCCTACGCCGAACGCCGCTTCCGGGGCGACGGTGTCGCCGATGCCCTGCTCGCCGCCGAGCACGCCTTCGACGGCGGCCCCAACGGACCCGACAAGTTCGGCGACCACACCGACCGCTACCTGCGCTACGTGTGGGGCCGCGCGCCGCGCTTCGACCGCTTCGCCGCCGCCCCCGCCCGGGCGGGCGAACCCGAGAGCACGCGGTTCGGCGCGATCGCGCGTCGCTGGTGGGCGCCGCTGCTGGCAGCCGAGGGTCAGGGGCAACCGTGACGGGAACGATGTCGGCGCCCGCCGCCTTCGACGCGGCCGGGCCGTTGCCGGTGGGGACCACGGTGCTCGAGGCGAGCGCGGGGACCGGGAAGACCCACGCCATCGTCGGTCTCGCGGTGCGCTACGTCGCCGAGGCCGGCGTCGGCATCACCGAGCTACTGCTGGTGACCTTCAGCCGCGCCGCCACCCAGGAACTGCGGGAACGCACCAGGGACCGCTTCGTGACGGTCGCGGCCGCGCTCGCCGATCCGGGCGTCGCGCGGGCCCACCCCGATGAGCTGGTGCGCGGGCTGGCCGACACCGATCCGGCGACGCTGCGGCTGCGCAGGCACCGATTGCTCACCGCCCTGGCCGATTTCGACGCGGGCACCATCGCCACCACCCATTCGTTCTGCCAGCGGATGCTCGACGAACTGGGCCTGGCGGGCGAACACGATCCGGGCGCGCGGCTGGTGGAATCGGTCGACGACCTGGTCGCCACCGTCGCCGACGACCTCTACCTGGCCCGCTACGCCCGCGACCGCGCGCCGTTCACGCTGCGCGAGGCGCACACCCTCGC
Source organism: Nocardia sp. NPDC050718 (assembly GCF_040654235.1). Lineage (NCBI taxonomy): Bacteria > Bacillati > Actinomycetota > Actinomycetes > Mycobacteriales > Nocardiaceae > Nocardia > Nocardia sp. NPDC050718. The sequence continues at coordinate 855,930 of NZ_JBFAHQ010000002.1, forward strand.
GCTGGCCGCCGTGCACGACCGCCACGCCGACCTCGCGCCGCGCACCGACGGTGCCGCGGGCGAGCGGGTGGCCTTCGCGACGGCGGTGCGTGCGGAGACCGAGCGCCGCAAACGCCGTGCGGGACTGCGTGATTTCGACGATCTGCTGGTGCTGCTGCACGAGGTGCTCGCCGATCCGGAGCACGGGCCGCGAGCCTGCGCGCGGATCCGGCAGCGGTACCGGGTGGCGCTGGTCGACGAGTTCCAGGACACCGACCCGCTGCAATGGGACATCCTGCGCCTGGCCTTCCACGAACACGCCACCCTGGTCCTGGTCGGCGACCCGAAGCAGGCCATCTACGCCTTCCGCGGCGCGGAGGTGCTCAGCTACCTGGACGCGGTCGCGCTGGCCGAACGGCGCAGCGAACTGACCCGCAACTGGCGCAGCGACGCCGGACTGCTGCGCGCGCTGGACCACCTGTGCGGCGGTGCGGAACTGGGGCACCCGGAGATCAGCGTCTATCCCGTGACACCGACCCGCCCGGCGACCCGCCTGCACGGCGACCCGGCGGTGATCACTCCGCTGCGGCTGCGGGTGCTGCCGCGGACCGGCGCCGGTCCGCGCAACCGGTCGGGGTTTCCCTCGGTCGGCAGGCAGCGGGCGAAGGTGGCCGACGACCTGGCCGCCGACATCGTCACACTGCTCGAGTCCGGTGCCACCATCGAGGCCAAACCGGAACGGGGCGTGGATCATTCGCTCACCGAGGTGGGCGACGGCCGGGTGGGCAGGCCGATCGGGCCCGGTGACATCGCGGTGCTGGTGCGCACCCGCACTCAGATCGATGTGGTGCGGGCCGCGCTGGACCGGGTCGGGGTCGCGTCCGTGCTGGCCGGTGGCACCAGCGTTTTCGCCACCGTGGCCGCCACCGACTGGCTGTGGGTGCTGCGCGCGCTGGAGCAACCGCATCGCGGCGACCGGGTCCGGCTGGCCGCCTGCACGCCGATCCTGGGCGTCACCGTGGCCGAGATCGACGCGGGCGGAGCCGATCTCGTCGGCCGGGTGTCCACCCAGCTGCGGGAGGCGGCGCGGCTGTTCGCCCGCGCGGGGTTCGCGGCCGTCTTCGACAAGCTCGCCACCGAGACCGATCTCGCGCCGCGGCTGCTCGCGGTGGAGAACGGCGAACGCGAACTCACCGATCTGCGCCACCTCGCGCAACTGCTCGACGAGGTGGCCCTCGCCGAAGGGCTCGGGCTGACCGCGCTGACCCGCTGGCTGGCCGATCGGGTCCGGGATCCGGAGGCGGGCAGCGTCAGCGGCCGCAGCAGGCGGCTCGACCGGGACGCCGCCGCTGTGCAGATCGCCACCGTGCACGCCAGCAAGGGGCTCGAATTCCCGCTCGTGTACCTGCCTTTCGCGTGGGACAGCGCCAAGAACCCGTACCCGGCGACGCTGCTGTTCCACGACGACAACGGCACCAGGGTGCTCGACATCGGCGGCAAGGAGGCGCCCGGCTACGGCGAGCGCCAATTGCGCTGCGAGGCCGAGGAATCGGGGGAGGAGCTGCGGCTGCTCTATGTCGCGCTGACCCGGGCCATGTGCCAGGTGGTCGCCTGGTGGGCGCCCGCCGTCACCACCGCGGCCGCGCCGCTGCACCGGATGATCCTGGGGCGGCGCCCTGGTTCGGCCCAGGTGCCGCGCCGCGCCGACATCCCCGCGGATACCGCGGCGGTGCAACGCCTCACGGAGTGGGCGGCGCCCGCGGCCGAGGTGATCTCGGTGACCGCGGTGCACCGGCCCGACGACGTCGAGCCGCGCCGGGTCAGGACCGAGCTGCCGAGCGGTGAGCTGGCCGTCGCGGGATTCACCCGGGTCCTCGACCAGCAGTGGCGGCGGACATCGTATTCCGCGCTCACCGCGGGCGCGCACGATCTCGCGGGGGTCGGCGAGGAGGAGCCCGAGGACGGGCCGGGGCCCGACGACGAACCGGCCGAGGCGCCGCTCGACGCCCCCGCCGGCGGCACCGGTGCGCCGTCACTGATGAACGCGCTGCCCTACGGCGCGGAGTTCGGCACCCTCGTGCACGGCATCCTGGAAGCCGTCGACACCTCGGCGCCGGATCTCGCCGCCGAGGTCGCCGCCCGCTGCGCGGAGGCGGTCGAGCACACCATGGCCGAACTCGACGTCGACCTGCTGGCCACCGCGCTGCTCGAAGTTCTGCGCACCCCTGCCGATTTCGGTTCGCTCGCCGCGATAGCGACCCGGGATCGACTGTGCGAGCTGGAATTCGAACTGCCACTCGGTGGGGGCGACACCCCCGGTGCGCGGTCTGCGGGGATGCACGGCATCGCTGACCTGCTGCGCCGCCATCTACCCGGAAACGATGTGCTGGCCGGGTACGCCGACCATCTGTCGGCGCTGCCCGACACGGTGCTGCGCGGCTACCTCACCGGCAGCATCGACGCCGTGCTGCGGGTGCCCGACGACGCGGGCGGGCACCGCTATCTGATCGTCGACTACAAGACGAACCGGCTCGGCACCGGTGATCTCACCGTCGAGCACTACCGGCGCGAGCACATGGTCACGGAGATGATCCGCTCGCACTACCCACTCCAGGCGCTGCTGTACGCGGTGGCGCTGCACCGCTACCTGCGCTGGCGGCTGCCCGGGTACGACCCGGCCCGGCATCTCGGTGGCGCGCGGTATCTGTTCGTGCGCGGCATGATCGGTGCCGCCACTCCGGCGGGCCACGGTGTGTTCGACTGGCAGCCGCCCGCGGAACTCGTTGTCGCGCTGTCGGATCTGCTCGCGGGAGAACCGCGATGAGGGCTCGCGGGCGGTGCCCGCGTCGTCTGGTCGCTGTGGCGCCGGCTCGGCGATGGGCGACGCCACCCGTGGACCGGGTGCGCTCGGGGGAGGTCGTCCGATGACGTCGATTCAGGTGGCGCAGCGGGGCACCGGGCTGCTGCGGGTGTTCAACGAGGCCGGGGTGCTGTCCGCCGCGGATGTGCATGTCGCGGTGCGGCTGGGGCGGATGGGCCGGGAGGACAGCGAGGACGTGCTGTTCGCGGCGGCGCTGGCCGTGCGCGCGGTGCGGTCGGGCTCGGTGTGCCTGGAACTGGCCCGCATGCGCGAGATCGGCATCGACGCCGACGAAAGCCGCAACACCGCAGCGGGAATCGATCCGGCGACGCTGCCCTGGCCCGACACCGATCGGGTGCTCGCCGCGCTGCGCCGCAGTCCGCTCATCCGCGGTGGGCAGGCCGGACCGCTGCGCCCGTTGCGCCTGGTCGAAGCCGACGCCGAGGGCGGCGCGCTGCTCTACCTCGACCGGTACTACCAGCAGGAACAGACGCTGCGGCGGGTACTCACCGAACGCAGCGCCGACCACCCGGAGATCGACTCCGTCCTCGTGCGCGCCGAACTGGACCGCCTGTTCGCCGACCCCCTCGGCGCCGGGCCCGACCGGCAGCGACTGGCCGCCGCGCTCGCCGCCACCCACTGGACCACCGTCGTCGCGGGCGGCCCCGGCACGGGCAAGACCCACACCATCGCCCGCATCCTCGCGCTGCTCACCGCGCACCGCCGCGCCACCCCGAAACTCCCCGCCCTGCGGATCGCCTTGGCCGCGCCCACCGGCAAGGCCGCCGCGCGCCTCCAGGAAGCGGTCCGCGAACAAGCCGCCGAACTCGGGCTCCCCGAACTCACCGCCGCCACCCTGCACCGTCTGCTCGGCTGGCAGCGCGGCCGCACCACGCGATTCCGCCACCACGAACACAACCGGCTGCCCTACGACGTGGTCGTCGTCGACGAGACGTCGATGGTCTCCCTGACGATGATGAGCCACCTGTTCTCGGCCCTGCGCCCCGACACCCGCCTCGTCCTGGTCGGCGACCCGGACCAGCTCGCCTCCGTCGATGCCGGCGCGGTGCTGGCGGATCTGGTCGCGGGGCCGATCAGCGGTGCGCCGAACCCCGCCCTGCCGGAGCTGCTGCGATCCGATTCGGCCCCCGGGGGAGAGGACGCGGCGGAGGTCGCCGATCATGCTGGGACGCAACCGGATCCGGAGTCGCTGAGCGCGCTGGAACAGCGCCGTCTGCGGGGCGGCATCGTGCGGTTGACGCGCGGTCGGCGCTTCGGCGGCCGGATCGCGGACCTGGCCGTCGCGGTGCGCGCGGGGGACGCGGATGCCGCGCTGGCCATCCTGCGGGCGGGCGACGCGGACGTGTCGCTGTGCGCGCCCGACGAGACCGCGGCGGTGCGGGCCGACGTGACCAGCGCGGCACTGGCCGTCACCGCGGCCGCGAACGCCGGCGACGCGGTGGGCGCGCTGACCGCACTGGAATCGCATCGCCTGCTCTGCGCGCATCGGCAGGGGCCGTTCGGGGTGGAGCGGTGGGATCGGATGGCCGCCGAATGGGCGGCGGCCGGGGGCGCGGGACCCGAAGGGCCGCAGGCGGTCTGGTATCCCGGGCAGCCGCTGCTGGTCACCGCGAACGATCACGAGGCCCGCATCTACAACGGTGACACCGGCGTCATCGTCCGGCGGCCCGACGGATCGCTGCGGGCGGCGCTGCAGCGCGGCAGCGAGCCCTATCTCGTCCATCCGACCCAGTTCCCGGCCGTGGTCACGGTGTTCGCGATGACGATCCACCGCAGTCAGGGCAGCCAGTACGACACCGTCTCGGTCGTCCTGCCCGAACCGGAATCCACGCTGCTCACCAGGGAACTGCTCTACACCGCGATCACCCGCGCCCGCACCCATGTGCGCATCATCGGCACCGAGGAATCCATTCGCGCCGCCATCGGACGACGGGTGCTCCGGGCCAGCGGACTGTCCCGGAGCACCCAGCCGTAGCGTCAGCGCGCCGAGCTGCGGGACAGGTTCCACGACCACCAGTGGTCGTCGTCGAGATCCGCGCGGATCGGGTCCTCGATGTCGGCGCGCAGCCCGGCGGGCAGTTCGGTCAGCGCGGGCAGGATGTCCGGGGACAGGGTGCTCAGATACTCGGAGTCGAGCCGCTTGCCGTCCTCCCAGCGGGCGATATTGCGTTCGGCGACAAACTGTTCCGGGTCCAGGACGGCGAGCGCGATGAGGGTGGCCAGCGCGGTGCCGACCGCGGCGCGCGGCACCCAGCGCCAGCGCAACCGGGCGATCGCGACCAGCACGAGCACATAGACCAGGCCGACCCACAGCTCACACACCTCCACCAGCAGGCGCAGCACCGTGAAGCCGTAGGCCTGCTGATAGGTCCACATCCGCGCGAGCGCCGAGCCGACGATCACCAGCGCCAGCACGCTCACCGCGCTGAGCAGGATCCGCAGCCAGCGCCGGTCGGCGGCCGTCTCCTGCGATGCCCAGTGCAGGACCGCCAGGATCACCGCCAGGGTCAGGATGCTCACCGCCGAGAGCTGCCAGAAGCCGCTGCGCGCGTACTCGGCGTAGGTGAGACCGGCGGTGCGCTGCACGTAGTCGTCACCACCGAACAGCGCGACGAACTGGGCACCGAGGAACGCGGCGAACAGCACGGTCAGCGCGCCGACCGGCAGCACCCATTCACTGCGCGACCACAACCGGACCGGGCGCGTCTCGGTGCCCGGCGCGAGCGGTCCGGCGAGCAGGTACAGCCCGCCGAGCGCGCCCATCCCGATCACCGCGAACAGTACGATCCACTGCCACGCCGTGGCCGCGTCGATCGACGGCACCAGCCCGCTGAGCAATTCGGCGAAGGTCGCGTCCGCGCCGCCCAGCAGCGGCACGAACACCACCAGCAGCGCGGCCGTCACCGCGACCGAAGCACCGTAGCGCCGCAGACCGGACAGCTCCGCCGGCCGCGTGCCCCGCAACCCCGAGAACGCCCACGGCACCGCCTCGAACGAGGCCAGCGGCACCGCCACCATGTCGTGCGCGATCCCGCGACCGGTCCTGCGCCCCAGCACCGCCAGCGAGCCCGCGACACCTGCCGCCAGCACACACAGCACGAACAACCATCCCGCCGCCCGGAACGTCCCGACCCCGAGCAGCGCGAGCGCCGCGGCAGTCCACCACAGCCGATGCCGGGCGACCACGGGCTCGAACGCCGCAGAGGTCCCGGCCGGCGCCACCGTCGCGGCGATCGGGGCCGCACGGGACGCTTCCGGGGAAGCCGCCGAGGGCTTGGTCGCGCCGACCGGCTCCGAGGCGCTCGTGCTCGGCGGTGTCGGCGCGCTCGACGACGCCTCACCCGCCGCCTGCCCGGCTGCTACCGCGGAATCGATGCTCGCGGTCGGGATCGCAACGGATGGGTCTGGGTGGTCTGTCGCGGTCGCGGTCGGGGTCGCATCGGATGGGTCCGGGTGGTCTGTCGCGGTCGAGGTCGCACCGGATAGCTGTGGGTGACCTGTCGGGATCGGCGTCGTGCCGGCCGGCTCCGGGTCGGCCGGGGTCGGCTGCACGCCCGTGCGGCCCGAGGTCGGCACTCCCGGTGTGACCTCGATGGCCGAACGACCGGGTGCTGCCGGGGCGGCGGACTTGTCACCCGGCGCGGGGGTGCCGGTCGCGGCCGGAGCGGATTCACCGTTCGCCGGATCGGGCGGGCCCGGCTGTGCGGGAGCGGCCGGGGACGACTCCGAGACCGCGGGGGCGGTGTCCGCGTTCGCCGGGGCTGGATCGCTCGGGGAATCCGCTATGGAGGTAGGCGAATTCGGTGTGGCGGCCGAATCGTTCTGTGTCGCGGCATCGGGAACCGGGCTCGGCGCGGTCGAGGTGCGGGTGCGGGCACGGTGGTCGACGATGCCCAGCGCACCCGCGACGACACCACCGGCGAGGAGCCAGCCGAGGCCGGGGCGGTCGAGGGGAATGACTGTCGCGCCGACGATTCCGGCGACGGCGGCGGCGGGCAGGACGCCCGCCGGGCGGGCGACGTGGAACCGGCGCCGGTAGACCGGTGGTGGGGGCGGTGGCAGCGCGGGAGCCTTCGGCATCGGCGGCATGACGGCCGCCGCCTGCCAGCCCGCGGTCCACGGCGGCGGGTCGCCCTTCGGTGGCGCCGAGGCGCCGGGACCCGGCGCGGGTCCGCTCTTCGTCGCCGTCGCGCCGGCCGCGGGTCCGGTCTTCGTCGCCGTGGCGGCGGCCGCGGGCTGGTCCGGTGTTCGCGGGGTGGCGGATTCGTCGGTCATGTCCCCTCCGATGGGTGTGCGGGATCGTCCCGGGACGTGGCGTCCGGGATGGTGGGTCGGGATGTGGTCGGGTCAGTCCGTGGGCAGGACGACGCGGATACGGGAGCCGGGGTCGGCGACGGCGATGGTGCCGCCGTGCAGGTCGATCACCCAGCGGGCGATGGCCAGGCCGAGGCCGGTGCCGCCGCCGTCGGTGCGCCCGCCGCGGGTGAACCGATCGAAGACGGTGGCGCGGTCGGCTTCCGGGATGCCGGGACCGTCGTCCTGGATCTCGAGCACGGTCGCGCCGGGCACGGCCAGCGCGGACACGCGGACCTCGCCGCCCGCGGGCCCGTGCCTGGCCGCGTTGTCGAGCAGGTTGAACAGCACCTGGTGCAGGCGGGCCCGGTCGGCGCGCACGGTCGCCTCGGCGGGCACGATCGAGGTGGTGAAGCGGACACCGCGGCCGAGCGCGGCCGTCATCACCTCGGCTTCGGCGATCACCTCCGCCAGCAGCGGTGCCAGCGGCAGGTTCTCCCGATCGAGGGTGAACGCGCCCGCCTCGATGCTGGACAGGTCGAGCAGTTCGGAGACGAGCAGGCCGAGGCGTTCGGTCTGGGCCAGCGCGGTGCGCAGCGTCGCCGGATCGGGTTCGCTCACCCCGTCGACGATGTTCTCCAGCACCGCGTGCAGGGCCGTCACCGGTGTGCGCAATTCGTGCGAGACATTGGCGATGAGGTCGCGGCGCTGGCGATCGGCCGCGGCCAGGTCGGCCGCCATCTGATTGAACGCGGTCGCGAGCTGACCTACCTCGTCGCGGGAACTGGCCCTGACTCGGAAACTGTAGTCGCCGTGCGCCATCCGCCGCGCGGCCGCGGTCATCTCGCGCAGCGGACGGGTGATGCCGTGCGCGAGGAACTGCGAGGTGACCAGCGCGATGATCATGGCGGTGAGCGTGGTGAACGCCGGCAGCCAGCCGATCCGCAACCAGAAGTAGGCGAACGCGACCGCACCCGAACACACCATGAGCACGGCCAGCTTCATCTTGATCGAGCGCAGCGGATCCAGCGGCCGGGGCATCCGGTCGGCCACCCGGTCGAGGAAGGTGCGCGGGGCGTCCGCGGACAGCTCGCTCATCGCGCGTCCAGGGCGTAGCCGACACCGTGCACGGTGCGGATCAGATCGGCGCCGAGCTTACGGCGCAGGGCCTTGATGTGGCTGTCGACCGCGCGGGTGCCCGAGGCGTCCGACCAGTCCCAGATGTCCTCGAGCAGTCGCTCCCTCGCCAGGACCGCGCGGGGGCGCTGGGCGAGGCGGGCCAGCAGGTCGAATTCCAGCGGGGTCAGCTTGGCCTCGGTCGCGCCGCGCCAGACCCGCCGCTCGTCGAGGTCGATCCGCAGATCGCCGACGACGATGGCGCTCTCACCGCGCTCGGCGGCCCGGTCGACTCGCCGTAGCAGGGCGTGCACGCGGGCGGCCAGCACCCGCATCGAGAACGGCTTGGTCAGGTAGTCGTCGGCGCCGACCCCGAGGCCGACGAGCTGGTCGGTCTCGTCGGTGCGGGCGGTGAGCATGAGCACCGGGACGTGCCGGTCGGCCTGGATGCGCCGGCACACCTCGAGCCCGTCGAAACCGGGCAGCATCACATCGAGCACCACCAGGTCCGGTTCCGCCGTGGCGGCCGCGGCCACGGCGCCCGGACCGTCGTGGGCCACCTCCACGGTGAAGCCCTCCGCGCGTAATCGCGCCGCGACCGACTCGGCGATCGTCACCTCGTCGTCGACGACGAGGATGCGCCGCGCCGGCGCTCCGGTCCCGCCCCCACTGATGTCCATGGACAGACCCTAGCGAGCGGGTGTGGAGGGTTGCGTCGTCAAATGTGGAGATTCTGTGTGCAGCGCGCCGGGTACGATGACCACGTGCATCAGCGTTTCCGCTCCACGCCGCCGCCCGCCTCCTGAGCGAGGTGCCCCGAGGGCGCGTGCCACCCGCCGGGTAGGCGCGGCGCCGATCACCGCTCGGGCGTCGATGGCGTATGCCCGCACGGCCGCTGTTCGCACCTCGTTTCCGCGACCTCATCCCTCTGTCGCAGGAGCGAATTCCCTGATGTCTGTTTCCCTTTCCGTGTCCGCGCCCGCCCGGCGTGGATTGTTCCCACTCGTCGCCGCCGGTGTGCTGTGGGGTACCGGCGGCCTGCTCGGATCCCTCGTCCAGCAGCGCACCGGCCTCGCCCCGATCGCGGTCGCCACCTATCGGCTCGGCGTCGGCGGCGCGATCCTGGTCGTCGTCTCGCTGCTCGGGTGCCGCGGTGTCCCGCGGGGGCGGGCGGCCGTGCGGCGGATCGGCGCCGTCGGCGCGCTGGCCGCGATATTCCAGGCCTGCTATTTCGCCGCGATCGCCGCGTCCTCGGTCGTGCTGGCGACGCTGGTCACCATCGGCGCGGCCCCCGTCGTCGTCGCGCTGGCCGACCACGTGACCGGCCGCCGTCGGCTCGACCGCGGGCGCGGCGCGATCCTCGCGCTGGCGATCACCGGCCTGACGATCCTGGTCGGCGTTCCGGCCGAGGACACGTCGGGCATGGTCGCGGGCGTCGCGCTGGCCCTGGTCGCCGCCACCGCCTTCGCCGCGGTCACCCTCGTCACCGCCCACCCCGTTCCCGGTCTCGACGCGGTGACCGCCACCGGCTACGGATTCCTCGGCGGCGCGGCGCTTCTCGCCGTCCCGGCCGCGACGACCGGCCTGGCCATCACCCCGACCCCGGCGAACCTGTTCGCCGTCACCGTCCTCGGCCTGGCACCCACCGCCGTCGCCTACGCCCTGTTCTTCCACGGTCTGCCCGCCGCGGGCGCCGCCACCGCCGCGGTCCTCACCCTGCTCGAGCCCCTGACCGCCACCCTGCTCGCTGTCGTCCTCCTCGGCGAACGACTCACGCCCGTCGCCTGGACCGGCGCGGCCCTGCTCGCGCTCGCGCTGGTTCTGACGGCTACCACCGCCGATCGCGAGCAATCGGCTTCCGCCGGATGGCCAGGGGCCGGTGGCACGTCGGCCGGTGCGCAGCTCGGTGCGCGAGGCCGCCGGGACGAGCCTCAGGGCTCGGGGAACAGGCCGGGCAGTTCCATGGCGTAGGCGAGGTCGTCGCGGGTGCCGAGGGTGACCAGCAGGACGCGGATCATCGTGATCCGCGCTTCGGAATCCAGCACGGGATCGGGGTCGCTGCCGGGCTCGGTGCCCATCGTGAGGCGATAGACGACGTATTCGCACACGTGCAGCGCCGTGTCCATGTCCAGGGGCGTGGGCACCGGGCGGCCCAGCTCGACGAAGGTCTTGCGGACCAGGGCGCGGATGTCGTCGAGGGCGCGTTCGCGGTAGGCCGACACCAGGGAGGCGGGGTCGTGCAGCTCGGCGAAGAGCGGCCGCAGCATCGGGCCGTGGCCGCGCGCCCAGTCGATGAAGGCGTCGATCAGCCGGATGCCCAGCTGGACCGGCTCGTCGGTGCCCGACAGTGCGTCGCGGATCGCGCCGACCAGGCCGTCGTTGGACGCGGTGAGGACCACGTGCAGCGGCTCGGCGGCATTGCCGAAATAGCGGTAGAAGGTCGGCCTGGCCAGCCCGGCCTGCTCGATGATCTGGGCGACGCTGAGCCCGCGCGACCCGTTGCGGGCGAACACGGCGGCCGTCGCCTCGACGATCCGGGCGCGGACCTCGTCGGCCTGCTCCCGGGTCTGCGGTGGACGCCCACGGCGCACCGTGGCGGAATCACCGGACATCGCACCTCCTCACAACCGCGAGACGCCCACGGAAAGCTTGACACGGCACCGGCTCGAACCATTAATCTAACACTAGTGTTCAGCAAATAGCCGAACCTGCGCGATCGCTCCGCGCGACCCATCTGTTGAGGAGAAGGGCCGACAATGACGACAGCCCCCGAGCTGACCGCCGAACCAACCGCGCTGCCGACCGCGCTGGTCAAGCCCCTGTTCGACCGTGGTGTCGCGGGTGGCGCGCCGTCGGTGCCGATCTTCGCGCCCGCCACCGGACACAAGATCGGTGACCTGCCGCAGTCCTCGATCGAGGACATCGACCGCGCCTTCGCCGTGGCCCGCCACGCGCAGCGCGACTGGGCCAAGGTGCCGGTCAAGCAGCGGGTGGAGATCCTGCGCCGCTTCCACGACATCGTCCTGGCCGAGCAGGACACCATTCTCGACATCGTGCAGACCGAGACCGGCAAGTCCCGCCCGCACGCGTTCGACGAGGTCGGCGATGTCGCGCTGAACTCGCGCTACTACGCCGCCGTTGCGCCCAAGCTGCTCGCCGACCGCAAGCCGCGCGGCGTGCTGCCGGTGCTCACCTCGGTCGAGGTGCGCAACCGGCCCAAGGGTGTCGTCGCGGTGATCTCGCCGTGGAACTACCCGCTCGCGCTGTCGGCCTCCGACGCCCTGCCCGCCCTGGTCGCGGGCAACGCCGTGATCGCCCGGCCGGACAACCAGACCGCGCTGTCGGCGCTGTGGGCCATCGACGCCGCCGAGCGCGCGGGCCTGCCGCGCGGGCTGTGGCAGGCGGTCCTCGGCCGTGGCCGCGAGATCGGTGGCGACGTGATCGCCCGCGCCGACTACGTCGACTACACCGGTTCCAGCGCCACCGGCCGCACCATCGCCCAGCAGGCCGGTGAGCGCCTGATCGGCTACTCGCTCGAGCTCGGCGGCAAGAACCCGCTGCTCGTGCTCGCCGACGCCGACGTCTCCAAGGCGGCCAAGCTGGCCGTGCGCGCCTGCTTCTCCTCGGCCGGCCAGCTGTGCGAGTCGATGGAGCGCATCTACGTCGACGCCGCGGTCTACGACCAGTTCGTCGCCGAGTTCGTCGGCAACGTCAAGAACATGTCCCTCGGCGGCGAGCTCGACTACAGCCGCGACATGGGCTCGCTGACCTTCCAGCGTCAGCTCGACACCGTCACCGCGCACGTCGACGACGCCGTCGCCAAGGGCGCCAAGGTGCTCGCCGGTGGCCGCGCCCGTCCCGACCTGGGTCCGTACTTCTACGAGCCCACCGTGCTCGCCGATGTGGCGCCCGGCATGACGGTCTACCGCGAGGAGACCTTCGGTCCGGTCGTGTCGGTGTACAAGGTCGACTCCGACGAGGCCGCCATCGAGGCCGCCAACGACACCGCCTACGGCCTCAATGCCAGCGTGTGGAGCAAGGACGCCGAGCGCGGCAAGGCCGTCGCCGCCCGGATCAACGCCGGCTCGGTGAACGTCAACGAAGGTTTCATCGCGGCCTGGGGCAGCGTCGACGCGCCGTCCGGTGGTCTCGGCATCTCCGGTCAGGGCCGTCGCCACGGTCCCGAGGGACTGCGGAAGTACGTCGACACCCAGACCATCGCGGTTCAGCGGGTGCTGCCGATCGCGCCGCTGCCGGGCATGTCCGAGCAGATGTGGGCCAAGACCATGACGCTGGTCTTCGGCGTCATGAAGACACTTCGCCAGAAGTGACGCGTACGGAAAACGAAGCAGGGGTAGGCATTTCATGAAACTCGATTCGGTCGCGGGCAAGCGGGTGCTGGTCACCGGCGCCGCTATGGGCCTGGGCAGGCTGTTCGCCGAGACGGCGGTCCGCGAGGGCGCCGACGCGGTCGTGCTGTGGGACGTCAACGAGCTGACGCTGCGCGAGACCGCGGCGCAGCTGACCGCCCTGGGCGGCAAGGTGCACCAGCACGTCGTCGACGTGTCCTCGCAGGATTCGATCCGTGAGGCCGCCGAGGCGGTGCGCAAGGAGATCGGCGGGATCGACATCCTGGTCAACAACGCCGGGATCGTGCGGGGCAACACCTACTTCTGGGAAACCGAGAACCGCGCCGACATCGACAAGACCATGGCGATCAACTCGCTGGCCCCGATGTACGTCACCCTCGAGTTCCTGCCGGGCATGGTCGCCGGTGCCGGTCAGGCGCGCATCCTCAACATCGCGTCCTCGGCCGGTCTGGTGGCCAACCCGCGCATGGCCGTCTACGCGGCGTCGAAGTGGGCGGCGCTGGGCTGGTCGGACTCGGTGCGCCTGGAGCTCGAGCAGGCGGGCCACGACCACGTGAAGGTCACCACGGTCTGCCCGACCTACATCAACACCGGCATGTTCGACGGCGCCAAGGGCATCCTGTTCACGCCGATGCTCGAGCAGAACGACGTCGTCGAGACCTCGTGGCGGGAGATGAAGAACGGTGGCGCCCTGGTGGTGCTGCCGTGGACCTCGCGGATGAACCGCGCGCTGACCGGTCTGCTGCCGATCAAGGTGCGCGACTTCTACCTCAACGCCGTCGGCGTGTACCACTCGATGGATCAGTTCACCGGCCGCAAGTAGCCGCTGGACCGCGATGCCCCCGTCCGACGCGAGTGTCGGACGGGGGCATCGCGGCGTCCGGGCACGGTGTGCGCTGGCGGTCGGTCAGGCCGCGCGGGTGCCCAGCACGACCGTGGCGTAGTACTCCTCGGAGTGCTCGACGCGTGGCGTGAGGCCGTGCGCGGTCAGTACCGCGCACGCGGTATCGACCTGTCCCGTCGAGGTTTCCACCAGCACCGTGCCGCCCGGCGCGAGCCAGCTCGCCGCGCCCTCGGCGACCCGGCGGAAGACAGCGAGCCCGTCCACCCCGCCGTCCAGGGCGACGAGCGGTTCGTGCTCGCGGGCCTCCGGCGGCATGTCCGCGACCCGTTCGGTCGGCACGTACGGCGTGTTCGCCAGCAGTACGTCGACGCGTCCGCGCAGATCGGCGGGCAGCGCGTCGAACAGATCCCCGCCGAACACCGGCGCGCTCAGCGGCGCGAGATTCTCCCTGGCACACGCCACCGCCACCGGGTCGATATCGGCGGCGACGAGCTCGACCTCGCAGCCGCGCGCGGTGAGCTCGGTGGCCGCGGACAGCCCGAGCGCCCCACAGCCGCAGCACAGATCGACCACGCACGCCCGCGTCGTCCCCGGCGCCACGCCCGCCACCGCCCGCTCGACCAGGAAGGCGGTGCGCTGGCGCGGCACGAAGACCCCCGGCCGCACGCCGACCCGCAGGCCACGGAAGGCCACCCAGCCGAGCAGGTATTCGAGCGGTGTCCCCGCGACCCGCCGCGCCACGAGATCGTCGAGGCGGCCGGCGTCACCGTCGGCGGCCTCGAGCAGCAGCGCGGCCTCGTCCTCGGCGAACACGCAGCCCGCCGAGCGCAGCACGACGACGATGTCGTCGAGGGGGGAAACAGTCATGCAGCGATTGTCGCGTGCCCGACAACCGGTTTTTCGCGCCCCCGGATCAGCGCGCGCTGTCGAGCTCGAATGTGCGGGTCGCGTCCAGGTAGATCCCGCGCTGTGCGGCCCGCGCGGGCGGCGGCAGCTGCGAGACGAGCTGTTCGAGCGAGGTCATCGCGCCGACGACGTTGGTGCCCGCCACCAGGAAGTCGGCGACCGCCCGGCGGATGTGGTTCGGCGAGGTCACCACCACAGCGCTGGTCGCGCCGAGATCGCGTAGCAGGCGGGTGCTGAACAGCGCGTTCTGCACCGTCGACCCGGCCCGGTCCTCGACGTGGATCCGCTCGTTCGGCAGGCCGCGGCCCACCAGCCAGTGGCGCATCGCCTCCGCCTCGGAGATCCCGTTCTGCGGGTTGCCACCGGTGACGACGACCGGCGAGAACGGCGCGGCGACCGCCTGCAGCCACGCCGCGGTGAGCCGATTCTCCAGCTCGGGCCGCAGCGCGCCGTCGGGCAGCAGACCGTAGCCGAGGACGACGATGCCGGTCTGCGGACCGACGAGTGCGGGCAGCGGATTGGGCAGGGTCGCGGCCGCCGCGCTCACCGCGCGCAGCACGTTGCCGGTGCCCGCCGCCATGCCACCGTCGATCGCGCCGAGGCGGGCCATCGCCTCGCCGACCGCGGCGTGGTCACCGGCGTAGTGCGACCAGATCGCCTGCAGGGCCAGCGCCTCGACGTCGTTCGGGTCGGCGGCGATGAGCGCGCGCAGGTCGGCGCGGCCCGCGTTGTCGTCACCGTCGGTGAAATGCCGCTGCGCGGAGTTGTAGAGCGCGGTCACGTCGGCCTCGGCGCCGGCCGGGGGAACGGCAGCGCTCGTGATCGCGGCGGCCGCGGCGACGGCGGCAGCCAGCTGTTTCCAATGCCTCGAGATCTTCACGACAGTCGACACCCTTCCCGCGAACGGTTCGGCACGTGCTGGCAGAGCTGTGGCAGAGCTGCGGACACCCTACGGCCGGGTGCGGCGCCCGCCACGGATCCCGACGATGTTCCGCGCGTCGCCGCCCGGTGGTCGGGGTCGCGGGTAGCGGCGGATAAGCTGATGCACCGTGGATACCGCTTCGCTGACCGGCAAGGAACTCGCCGCCGCCATCAACGCCGACACGAAGGAGCGCGCCGCCGCGCTCACCGCCGCGGGCACCGCGCCGACGCTGGCGCTGATCGTGGCCAACGACGACCCGGCCAGCGCCTGGTACGTGAACTCCCTGCGCAAGGCCGCCGAGCGCCTCGGGATCGCCTGCGAGCGTATCGATCTCGGTGCCGACGCGAGCGCGAAGACGATCCGCGCCGAGCTGGCCGCGCGCAGCGCCGACCCGGCCACCGACGCGATCATGCTGCAGACCCCGCTGCCCGCCGGGGTCAGCCTCGACGACGTGAGCTCCTCGATCGCCGCGAGCAAGGACGTCGACGGCGTCAGCCCGCTGTCGCTGGGCCTGCTCGCCTCCGGCCTGGACGGTTTCGTCCCCGCGACCTCCGAGGCCGTGGTCGAGCTGCTGAAGCATCACGGCATCGCGCTGCAGGGCCGCGTGGTGACGGTCGTCGGCCGGTCCAACATCGTCGGCAAGCCGCTGGCGCAGCTGCTGCTGGCCGAGAACGCCACCGTCACCGTCGCGCACTCGCGCACCGCCGACCTGGCCGCGGTCACCACCCCCGCCGACATCGTGGTCGCCGCCGCGGGCCGGATCGGGCTGGTCACCGGCAAGCACATCGGCGACGGCGCCGTGGTGATCGACGTGGGCACCAACGAATCCGCCGACGGCGGCATCGTCGGCGACGTCGACGCGGCCACGGTCGACGGCAAGGCGGCGGGACTGAGCCCGGTTCCCGGCGGCGTCGGCCCGGTGACCACCGCGCTGCTGATGCGCCACGTGGTCGTGGCGGCCGAGAAGGCCCGCGCCTGACCGGCTTTCGCGTCCTCGATCGGGTCTAGCGGACCGGCCCGATCGAGGTGATCAGGTACTTGGTGCCGATCTTGGCGGTGCCGACCAGCTGCGGGTTGTAGATGATCGGCACCGCGTCCGGCCGGAATTCGGTGATCACCACGAAGTACTGGCCCGCGAAGGCCGCCGGCGTGATGCTCAGGCAGTGCGTGGTGCCCACCGGGATCGTGTCGATGCCCGCCTGGATGTCGGCGCCGGAGGGGAGTGCGGCGTCGCCGGACACCAGGGTCCGCGCCTGATCACCGGACCGCGCGACGTAATACGCGTGCTGGAACGCCAGGATCGCCGCGACGCCGCTGTCGGTGCCGCCCGGACCGTTGCCCTGGATCTTGCTGCCGACGAGCTCGGCGGGGCAGGTCCCGGCGACCGGGACCGCACCGGCGGGCGCGGGCTCGATCGGGCTGCTGGCCGCCGCGGATTCCGGGACGGGACCGCGCAACTGGAGATAGCCGCCGCCGATCAGCACCGCACCGGCCACCGAGGCCGCGAGCGGTCCGACCCAGCGCGGCACGCGCTTGCGCCGGGATCGATCGATCATCCGCGCGAACACCTCGTCGTCGCCGCCGTAGTCGGGCGTCGGGCGCGGTGGTAGTGAAACCGGTGCGGCGGTGACCCATTCGGGCTGGGCGTCGACGCCGTCGGGAGCCGGGGTGTCGGGGGTGATGATCGGCAGCCGGTCGGTCGCCGGGCCGTTGTCGGGCTCCGGCGGGGTGAACGGCACGTCCGGAAGGGCATGGCGCGCACCGGGATCGAACGGTCCGCCGACGATGGGTAGCCGGTCGGTGGCGTAGCTGTCGGTCGGTACGACGCGCCCGGACGACCGATCGGGTGCGGCGTGCGCGGCCGACAGCGAGATGACCGGGATACCGGCCGGTGTCGTCGGCCCGCCCTCGACGCGATGCCGGGCTCCGCGGCGGGGCTGCGGATCCGCGTCCTCGGTCAGCCGGCGGGGGCGCGGCGCACTCGGATCGCGATGGGGCCGCCACCGCGGGGGCGGGGTGAACGGATCACCAGCCGACCCCGGGTCGTGCTGCCGAGCCCCGGTCGGTCTGTGTGCATCCGGTCGATCCATCGCCCCACCTTCATCAGGCTGTCGCCGTCAGGTTCGTCTCGCAACGATTTCGTTACGGGCACGATACTGCGCTGACGGTGGGAACGCCGAATGCCACGAGGGAATTACTCACCAGTGAATGTAGACCGGGTCACCGATGCCGACGTTTTCGTAGTACCAGGCCGCGTCGTCGGGCGAGAGGTTGATGCAGCCGTGGCTGACGTTGGCGTACCCCTGCGAGTCCACCGACCACGGCGCCGAGTGCACGAACACGCCACCCCAGGTGAGGCGTTCGGCCCATTCGCCGTCGATGATGTAGCCCTCGGGGTCGTCGAGCGGGATGCCGATGGTGCGCGAGTCGAACACCACCGAGCGGAACTTCTCCAGCACCGTGAAGTTGCCGGTGGGGGTCTCGAAGCCGGGCTTGCCCATGGACGCGGGCATGTTCCGGACGACCTGTCCGCCGATGCTGACGGTGAACGTGTGCGCCGAGAGATTCGCCTCGGCGTAGACGCCGCCGTTGGTCTGGAACTCGGTGCGCTGGTCGCCGAACCGGACCGAGATCGGTGAGTTCGTGGGCAGGTGCGTACTCGGCGTCCACTGCAGGTGGGTGCTGTCGACCCAGCTGAACGTGCCGGGCAGCGCCTCGGTGGCGCGGATCGCGGCGGCGCGTTCGGCGCCGGCCCGGTCGGTGACCGGGGCCGCGAAGGTGAACGTGACCGGCGCGGCGACGCCGACGACCTGTCCGTTCGCCGGGGAGATCGCGGTGACCGTCGCGGTCGGAGATCCTCCGATCAGGGCCGCGGACGCGGCTCCGGACCAGAACGCGGCGAGCAGTGCCGCCATGGTCGCGACGAACAGGAAACGAAGTGCGTTCTTCATAAACGCCACCCCTTCGGTCACTCGTAGGCGGATTCCAAGTCTAGGCCGCCATGATCAACTAGACCTATCGAAGTGGTAACGGCCGACGGGTCTGCCGGAGTGTCGGCTTGTGTTCGCGCAGGTGAGCGCCACGGGGAATCGATCCCACATCGATACCGGTTCAGTGGACAGTGCCGAGGCGCGGCAGCGGCGTGGGCTCGATCGCCTGGGCGGCGTCGAATTCGGCTCTGGCGGCGGTGATCTCGTGCTGGTGCTCGACCACCCAGGTGCCCATGGCGTGACTGATCCGGCCCAGGTCGGCCCCGAGCGCGGTGATCGCGTACTCGACCCGGGGCGGCACCGTCGGGTAGACCGCGCGCCGCACGAGACCGTCGCGTTCCAGGTCGCGCAGGGTTTTGGTGAGCATCTTCTGGGTGATGCCGTCCAGGCGCCTGCGCAGCTCGTTGAACCGCACCGGGCCGTCGGCCGCGCGCAGCGCGCCCAGCACCAGCAGCACCCATTTGTCGGCCAGCACGGACAGCAGTTGCCGCGCCGGGCAGTCGCGGAGGAACGCCTCGACCGAGCTCGCGCGATCGTCGGCCGCGCGGGTGGTATCCATGAGGTACCACGGTATCCGAAAGGTGCCTACTTCCGTGGAGATACCACTCGGCGCAGACTTGCCCGCATGTGGCAGATGACGCAGCGCGGCTTCGGTGGACCGGACGTTTTCGAGCGGGTGGAGGTGCCGCGGCCCGCGCCGGGGCCGGGAGAGGTCCTGGTCCGGGTGGTGGCCACGAGTGTGAACGCCGCGGACTGGAAGCTGCGCGGCGGCCTGATCCGCGCACTCGGGGAGCCGCCGCTGGTGCTCGGCCTCGACGTCGCCGGTGTCGTCGTCGAGCGCGGCGACGACGCGACGCGATTCGCGCCGGGAGACACCGTGTTCGGCATGGTGTTCGGCGGGGCGAACGCCGAATACGTGGTGGCGCACCAGGATCGGCTGGCGGCGGTGCCGTCCTCGCTCGATCCGGTGCGCGCGGCGGCCCTGCCGGTCGCCGGGCTCACCGCCTGGCAGGCGCTGGCCTCGGTGCGGGCGGGGGAGCGGGTTCTGGTGCACGCGGCCGCCGGTGGCGTCGGGCATCTGGCGGTGCAGCTCGCCGCGCGCCGCGGTGCGCGGGTCGTTGGCACCGCGCGGGCCGCCAATCACGAGTACCTGCGCGAACTCGGCGTCGACGAGCCGATCGACTACCGCACGACGGATTTCACCACCGCGACCCGGGCTGTCGATCTGGTGCTCGATCTGGTCGGGGGCGACACCACCGACCGATCACTGCGCGTGCTCGGCTCCGGCGGCCGGGTGATCGCGGCGGAAGGCCCGCAGACGCACCCGGATTCGCGGGTCAGCCGGTTCCACGTCGACCCGACGACGGCCGCGCTGACCGAGCTGGCCGCCGCCGTCGACCGGGCCGAGCTCGACGTGCGCATCGCGACGGTCCTGCCGCTCACCGAACTCGCCGCCGCGCATCGGCTCGGCGAGGCCGGGGGAGTCCGCGGCAAGATCGTGCTCACCGCGGCCTGAGTCAGCCGCGCACGGCGTGCAGCACGTCGGCGTGCAGGGCGTCGGCGCGCGCGGCGATCGTGTCGACGCGCAGCAGCGCGGCGGCGAAGCCGTCGCCCAGGGCGGCGGGCAGCGAGCCGACATTGATCTCGATGTTGAGCTGCGAGCTCATCGCCGCGGCGCGGGCCGCGTCGGCGGCGGCGCCGATGTCGGTGACCACATTGGGGTTGCCGATCGGCAGCAGTTCGGCGGCCAGCGAGAGGATCTCGTCGGCCTCGTCGACCACGGCGGCGGGCACCCGGGCCGCCTCGACCAGCGCGGCGTTGATCGCCTCGGTGCGGGCGGCGACCTCGGCGTCGGTGTCCTTGGGCAGCTTGTAGGCGGCGCCGACCGCGGTGAAGGCGGCGGCGTCGGCGTCGGCCAGCGCCAGCGACCTGGCGCGCGCGGCGTCGGCGGCCTCGATGATCCGCTCGACGATCGGCTGGTGCACGGCGTCCTTGGCCCGGGTGGTGTAGCGCGCGACCATCGCGACCAGCGCCGCGGCCTGGGCGGC
The DNA here is from genome assembly GCF_040654235.1 of Nocardia sp. NPDC050718. Taxonomy (NCBI): domain Bacteria; kingdom Bacillati; phylum Actinomycetota; class Actinomycetes; order Mycobacteriales; family Nocardiaceae; genus Nocardia; species Nocardia sp. NPDC050718. The sequence goes on from NZ_JBFAHQ010000002.1 coordinate 876,279, forward strand.
GTGCAGCGCGGCGACGGCGCCGCCGCCCGGTGCGGGGACCTTCGCGCCCAGCTCCGACAGATAGTGCTCCAGGGTCACCGCACCGAAGGAGGGGGCGAGCTGCTGCGGCGAGGCGGTGGGCTGCGACACGACGAGGTGGCCTTTCGATGCGGCGAGAACTGCGTGGGAATCGTTGTCAACGCTACCGGGTGCCCGCCCGCCTACCCCGCCCGACCAGCACCTGCGACGACAGACCGACCGGTCGGGGTGGCCGGGGACGGCGGGGCTATGTTGGGTGGCATGCGGATCGGATTGAGCATCAACTACTCGGGCGGGTTCAAGGAGGTCGCGGCCGAGGTCGCCGACCTGGAGCGCGCCGGACTCGACATCGTCTTCGTGCCGGAGGCGTACTCGTTCGACGCGGTCAGCGCCCTGGGTTTCCTGGCGGCCCGCACCGAGCGCGTGCAGCTGGCCTCGGGCATCCTGCAGCTCTACACCCGAACCCCCAGCCTCACCGCGATGACCGCCGCCGGTCTGGACTTCGTCTCCGACGGACGTTTCATCCTGGGCATCGGCGCGTCCGGCCCGCAGGTCATCGAGGGCTTCCACGGTGTGCCCTACGACGCCCCCATCGGCCGCACCCGTGAACTCGTCGAGATCTGCCGCCAGGTCTGGCGCCGCGAGAAGCTCAACTACCAGGGCAAGTACTACCAGATCCCGCTGCCCGCCGACCGCGGCACCGGCCTGGGCAAAGAGCTCAAGCTGATCAATCGTCCGGTGCGCGAGCGCATTCCGGTGCTGCTGGCCGCGCTGGGCCCGAAGAACGTGGAGCTGGCCGCCGAGGTCGCCGAGGGCTGGCAGCCGATCTTCTTCCTGCCGGAGAAGGCGCAGGACGTCTGGGGCGACGCGCTGGCCGCGGGCAAGGCCAAGCGCGACCCGGCGCTGGGCGACCTGGAGATCTTCGCGGGTCCGCCGCTGGCGATCGGGGAGAACGTCACCCCGCTGCTGGAGTTCATCAAGCCGCACCTGGCGCTCTACATCGGCGGCATGGGCGCCAAGGGCAAGAACTTCTATCACACGCTGGCCACCAAGTACGGCTACGGCGCCGCCGCCGACCGCATCCAGGAGCTGTACCTGGCCGGTGACAAGCAGGCCGCCGCGCAGGCCGTGCCGGACGACCTCGTCCGCGACGTGTCGCTGATCGGCCCGGAGAGCTTCGTCAAGGAGCGCATCGCGGCCATGGCGGCGGCGGGTGTCACCACGCTCAATGTCACGCCGCTGGCCGAGGACGCTGCGGGCCGGATCAAGCTGATCGAGCAGCTGCGCGGCCTCTGCTGACCGCGTAGACGACGAAACGCGCCGCCGCCCGGAGAATCCTCCGGGCGGCGGCGCGTTTGTCGTGTGGTCAGGACGTGAACGACGCCAGGGCGGCGGCCAGCGTGGTGTGCATGGCGAACACCTGGTCCAGGCTCGTCATCTTGAGCTGACGACTGGTGGCGGGCCCGTCGGCGACGACCGCGATGGCGGTGTTCTCCCCGGCCCGCTGGTGCGCGGCGACCAGGGTCGCCATGCCCGCCGACGCCAGGAACCCGACCGCGGTCAGGTCGATCACCAGCGCCGCCGGGCGGTCGGCCAGGATCGCCTCGATCGCGGCGTCCAGCGCGGGCGCCGTCGCCAGATCGACCTCGCCGGTCACCGTGAGCACCGTGACGCCGTCCTGTACCGCCGTCGTGGTGGTCATCGTGTCCGTGAGTGGATACGCGTCTCCGGATGAGTTGGTCACGACTCAACAACACACAACTTCGCCCGAATACGCAAGCCGTTCGGGTTCGGGCGGCCCGGCGCGACCGGGCTCGCGCCTATACTCGGGCACCAGTTGCGTGTCCTCCACGGGCCCCGGCGGGCCACGACGAAGGAGTGCCGATGCTGCCCGATCCCGTCGACGCCACCGATCTGAACATCTACGGCAACGACCAGCTGCCGTGGAGCCGGGTGGCCACCGCCATCGAGCAGGGTCTCGCCGCCCTCGAGACCGCCCAGTTCCTCGGCACCGTCGGCACCGACGGCAGGCCGCACTCGGCGGGGATCGGCGCGACGCTGGTCGGCGAGTACTTCTACTTCACCAGCGGCCCCGGCACGCACAAGTCGCGCTACCTGGCCGCCAATCCCGCGTGCACCCTGTCGTTCCGGTTTCCCGACGACGTCGACCTCGTCGTCGAGGGCACCGCGGCGCGCACCGTCGACCACGCCGAGATCGACCGCGTCACCGCCGCCTACCGCGACACCGGCTGGCCCGCCGAACGCGACGGCGACGCGATCACCGCGCCGTTCAGCGCCCAGAGCGCAGGCCCGGCGCCGTGGTACCTGTACCGGTTCACCACCCACGCCGCGGTGGGTGTCGCGCTGACCGATCCGCACGGCGCCACCCGCTGGCGGTTCGATCAGCGCTAGCCGGTTCACCCGCGCAGGGCCGAGGCGAACAGCGCCGGCAGCTTGCGCCACCGCGGCCGGGCGACGAAGCCGGTGAGCAGGCGGCCGGTGGTCGCGGCGGTCCGGTTCGTGACGAACCACGGCGGCACCGGCGACAGCGACACCTCCCCGTGCAGCAGCGAGCGCGGCGCCGGGCGGAACGGCCCGGTGACGACGGTGCGTTCGGCGCCGTCGAGGAGCAGGGCGTTGTGGACCACCCCGATGCCGCTGCGCACGTCGTCGAGGGTGTGCCCGGGGAAGGCGCCCCAGGTGGCGCGCGGGGTCAGGTAGCCGACACCGGTCCACGCGTTGATACCGATGGTGCCGTAGCGCAAGGTGGCCACCGCCCGGTGCAGCCGGTCGCCGAGGGCCCTGATGGTGCCGGGGTGCGCGATGATGTTGGCGCCCAGGGTGCCGTGCAGCCGGTCGTTGGCGGCGGCGACGGCGGCGTCGAGGAACGCGGCGCCGGTCCCCGGCAGCTCCGCCACCCCGAGCACCGGGCCGAAATATTCGGCGGTGAAAGCGGATTCTTCGGGATCGCTGAGGTCGAGCCCGGTCAGCAGGGTGCGTTCCGGCGTGCCGCCGACCTTGTCGGCGGTGGGGTGCAGCTCCCGCGCGGAGCGCACCCGGTCGTTGCTGCCCGGGTACCAGGCGGGCCGGGCGGGCGCGGCCGCCAGTGCCCGGCGCAGGGCGGCGAGGAATTCGTCCTTCTGCGCCCAGTCCGCGCTGAGCAGCACGATCTGCCCGGCGATACAGTTGCTGCCGCTGTTGTGCAGGCGCTGGGTCGCCACGTGTTCGGCCTGGAAGCGCAGATCGGCCGCCGACCAGTCGCCCGGCACGACGATGATGGGGGCGACACCGCCGAGCTCGCTGGTCATCGGCTTGTCGAGGATCGGGGTGCCCGCGGCCTTCGCCGCCACCCCGGCCGCGCCGGTGCCCCAGACGACGGCGTCATGGGTCGCCTCGCTGCCGGTCATGTGCACGGCGGTGATGCCCGGGTGATACGCCAGGGCGGCACCGACCTCGGGTCCGCCGGTGACGATCTCCACCAGGTCGCGCTCGATCAGCGGGGCGAAGATCGCCCGGAACACCGGTGCCAGCGCGTCGGTCGTCGGATTGAGTTTCAGGACGGCGGTGCGGTTCTCGGCGAAGAGCTGGTGCAGCACGTCCAGGGGCGCGATCGAGAAGATATTGCCCGCGCCCAGCACCAGGGCCACCCCGTCGGTGGCTTCCGGTGTGCGCTGTCCGAGTCCGATGCCCGCGCGCAGCCGCGTTTCGGTGGTGCCGGGGGTGGTCCACACCTCGGCCCGGTAGCCGTTGAGCAGCAGCTGGTCGGCGAGGCCGCCCGGCAGCACGCGGACGGTGAGCCGATCGCCGGGCGCGGTCCCGAGGCGGTAGCCCGCCAGGACGTCCGAGCCCCGGGCCAGCCGGCGCAGGGTGTCCTGGAGGGCCTGGGTGTAGCCGATCAGGGCGTACGGTCCGCTGATCCATTCCTCGCCGACCAGCGGTGAGGACGGGTCGAGCTGCTTGACGGCGGCGGCGACGCGGACCCACTCCGCGGCCTGCGCCGCCGCGGCCTCGCCGACCTCCAGGAGCAGGTCGCGGCGCGCCACCAGGGGGAGCGCGGCCCAGGTCTGCTCGCCCGCACCGAGCCTGCGGACGATCTCGTCGATGCCGGTCGACGCGGCGGTGCTGTTGTCGTTCGTCATGCGCTGCGACCCTCGGTTCGGGAGTGCGCGGTGAGCACTTCGTCGGCCGCGCGATAGCCGGAGCGGACGGCGCCGTCCATGTAGCCGTTCCAGACCGTGGCGGTCTCCGCGCCGGCCCAGTGGATCCGGTCGATCGGTGCGGCCAGGGCCGTGCCGTATTGGGTCCAGACGCCGGCGCCGAGGCGCCCGCCGTAACAGCCGCGGGTGAATTCCTCGGCGTTCCAATCCTGTTCGACCAGGTCGAACGGCTCGGCGGCCTGCGGGCCGAAGTACTTCACCAGCGCCGAGACGACGAGTGCGCGCCGTTCCCCGGCGGTCAGCAGCGCGGCGGTCCGGGCGTGCGCGCCCTCGATGAAGCCGACCAGCACGCCACAGGAACCGTCCTGCGGTGAGTTGTCCAGCACGAGTCCGAAGGCGTCGTCGACGCTGAGCGCGAACCCGTTGAGCCCGTCGGCCCGCCAGAACGGCGTCTCGTAGCCGACCTGGAACTTGATCACCGAACCGGCGGGCATCTGCTGGGTGAGCCCGTCGCGCAGGGCGGGCAGCGGCGGCACGTAGCGCAGCCGGCCCGCCAGCGTCGGCGGCACCGCGACGATCACCCGATCGGCCGTGACGCTGCCACCCTCGTACTCGACGACCACGCCGTCGGCGTCCTGCCGGATCGTCCGCACGACCGTGCCGAGCCGGACCGCGTCGCCCAGCTCGGCGGCGATCCGCTCGCTGATCAGATGGGTACCGCCGGTCACCCGGCGTTCCTGGGCGCCGCCGGTGGTCGCGACCAGGGTGGCGAGGCTGGTGCCCGACCGGAGGTAGAACAGGAAGTGCAGCAGCGACATCTCGGGCGACTCCGCCGAGAACAGCGCGGGCACCAGCAACCGGAAGAAGCGCCGGGCGAGGACGTCCTCGGTGTTCGCGCACAGCCAGGTGTCGAGCGTCTGCCGGTCGAATTCCTCGGCGCCGTCGGTCTCCCACGGTGTGTCGGTGGTGATCGAGGCGGCGAGGGTCTCCAGCTCCACCCACAACCGGCCGACTTCGGCGGCCGTCTCGTCGGGGAGGCCGAACGTCTCGTCGGTGTACCGGATGACGGCGCCGTCGACGACGGTCAGCCCCGCGCCCTCGTCGAAGGTCGCGAAGGTCGACAGGCCCAGCTCGGCGACGAGTTCGGCGATGACGTCCTGGGTCGGGCCGATCCACTGACCGCCCAGCTCCACCGGCACCCCGTTGCGCAGCGCACCGCCCATGGTCCGTCCGCCCACGCGATCGCGTGCCTCCAGCACGGCCACGGTCTTGCCCGCGGCGACCAGCGTGCGCGCCGCGCTCAAGCCCGCGAGTCCGGCGCCGATCACGGCGACATCGACCTGCTGCATTTCTCTGCCCTCGATTAAAAGTCGGTCGGTTGTATGACTGTTGTGACAGAGGTTACTGCCGGGCAGAGGGGCATGCAACCCCCAATTCATACAAGCGACCGGAAAATTTCAATCGGTGGGCGTGGTGGTCTCCCGCGCGCCGGTCAGCGCGATGAACATGTCGATGGCGACGTCGAGGTCGGCCCTGGCCCTGGCCTGATGGGGGTCGGCCACGTACTGCACGATCAGCCCGTCCACGGTCGCCAGCATGACCCTGGCGAGCCGGGCGAACGGCACGGCGCAGGTCTCGCCGGCGCGGTGCGCGGCCTGCTGGCACCAGTCGGCCACGACGCTGCCGTAGCGCTCGTACTGCCAGCGTGCGAGGGCTTCCTGGCCGGGCGTGCGCAGGGCGTAGGTGACCAGTTCGTACTGCATGAGCTGCAGGCCCGACCGGTCGACCACCAGGCGCTCCCAGAACTGGGTGAAGCCGGAGCGGATCGCGTGCGCCAGGCCGTGCTCCAGATCGGTGGTCTCGGCCAGCACCGCCGCGATCTCGTCGACGACGTCCTCGATCACCGCGCGCAGCAGCTGTTCCTTCGACGGGAACACGTACTGCAGGGTGCCGAGCGGCACCTCGGCCTCGGTGGCGACCGCGCGCAGTGACGTCCCGGCCACACCGTGGCGTTCCAGCGCGCTGCGGGCCGCGCTCACCAGCTGGGTGCGCCGGACCGACGCCTCGACATACACCATCTCGACTCCTCGAATTCGGTCAACAGACCGAATTCTCTCACGGTGCGGGTCGGCCGTGTCGCTGCCGGGAACCGGGGGCGCGTGGTAGAGCTGGCAGGCATGAGTCGCACGCTGCTGTGGGTATTGGAACTGAGCGTGACCGTGCTCGGGCTGATCTGGCTGCTCCTGCTGTCCTGGAGCGGGTCGGGGATCGGCGTCCTGGTGGTGTGGAACGTGCTGGCGCTGGCCTACGTCGCGGCCGGCTGGCTACTGCTGAGCAGGCAGCTGCCCGACTCGCCCGCCGACGATCTCACCACGGGGTGGATCGGTCCGCGCTGGTACGCGACGACGATGGCGCTGGTGGCCAGCGGCTCCGGCCTGACCGCGGGCATGATCCTGATCGCGGGGGACGACCAGCCGGTGCGGCAGGCCGTGTCGGCGGCCACGGTGCTCACGTCGTGGCTGCTGCTGCACAGCGCGTTCGCCCAGATCTACGCCCGCGCGTACTTCCCGGGCGGCGGACTGGATTTCCCCGAGTGCGCGGTGCCGGAGCTGGCCGAGTTCGTCTACTTCTCCTTCACCATCGGCACCTCGTTCGCGGTCTCGGACGTGACCGTGGTGAAACGCTCGATGCGCAGGCGGGTCACCGCGCACAGTGTGCTCAGCTTCTTCTTCAACGCGGCCGTGGTGGCGATCGCCATCGACTGGCTCACGGGGTGAACGCCGGGTAACGGGGTAGGGCTGGTGTTATTCGGAAGTCGTCGTACTGTGAGGGCGTGAACATCGATGTGACGCCTCTCCCGGGGATCGGCGTGTGCAAGGACTTTCCGCTGGTCGAGGCGCGCCGGCGGATCGGCGTGATCGAGCACCGTGACGGTTCGGTCGACCTGGTGGTCTCGCGGCCGGGTGACTACGACACCACCACCTCGATTCCGCTGTCCGGCACCGAGATCGGTGTCCTGGCCGGGCTGCTCGGGGCGCCGCAGGTGGTGCAGAAGAGCCGGGACGTCCCCGTCGTCGGTGAGCTCTCGACCAGGCAGTTCGCGATCGATCGGGGCAGCCCGTTCGACGGTCGTCCGTTGCGCGACACCGCGATGCGCACCCGCACCAAGGCCTCGGTCGTCGCGGTGGTGCGCGCCGGTGACGTGACCCCATCGCCCGGAACGGATTTCACCTTCATCGCCGGTGATCTGGTGGTCGTGGTCGGCACCGACGAGGGCCTCGACGCCGCTGGAAGGTTGCTCGACCAGGGCTGAGCCCCCGTGCGAATGGTAAAGAGAAGGTAAGGTATCGCCTAGCTGAGGTTAGGTGATCCAATGAATGTAGATGTGACTTCCCTGCCGGGAATCGGTGTCCGGAAAGAGTTTTCGCTGACGAAGGTGGACCGCCGGATCGGCGTCGTCGACCACCGGGACGGCGGAACCGACCTGATATTCACCAAGGTCGGCGACCCGGACACGACCGTGCAGGTGCCCCTGTCCGAGACCGAGGCGCGCACGCTGGCGAGCCTGCTCGGCGCGCCCCAGTTGGTGGCGCAACTGCGCGAGGAGCACCGCGAACTCGACGGAGTGAGCACCCGGTCGCTGCCGGTGCCGCCGAACTCGCCCTACGCCGGGCGGCGACTGGGCGAGACCGAGATGCGGACCAGAACCCTCGCCTCGATCGTCGCGGTCCTGCGGGCGGGTCAGGTACACGCCTCGCCCGGACCCGAATTCGGGTTCGTCGGTGGGGACATGGTCGTCGTGGTCGGCACCAACGCCGGGCTCGACGCCGCCGCCGCGATTCTCTCCGACGGCTGAGCGCGGTGCAGCTCACGGGAACCGCGCTGGCTTTGATCCAGTTGGGGGCGGTGTTCTTCGGGTTGGGGGTACTCGGGCGGATCGCGGCGAAGGTCGGCCTCTCGCCGATTCCGCTCTATCTGCTCGGCGGTCTGGTCTTCGGCACCGGCGGCCTGATCGAATTGCACGAGGTGGAGGACTTCATCCATCTCGCCAGCGAGATCGGTGTCGTCCTGCTGCTTCTGCTGCTCGGCTTGGAGTACACCGCCGGTGAACTCGTCACGGGCATGCGCAAATCGTGGACGGCGGGTCTGCTCGATCTGGTGCTCAACGCGACGCCGGGGGTGATCGTCGCGCTCATGCTCGGATTGGGTCCGACCGGGGCGATCGCGATGGCGGGCGTCACCTACATCTCCTCGTCCGGCATCGTCGCCAAGGTGCTCAACGACCTGGGCAGGCTGGGCAACCGTGAGACGCCGACGATCCTGTCGATCCTGGTGTTCGAGGATCTGGCGATGGCGATCTACCTGCCGGTGCTGACCGCGGTGCTGGCCGGTGTCGGCTTCGTGGCCGGCCTGACCACGGTGGGGATCGCGCTGGTCGCGGTGACGGTGGTGCTCGTCGTCGCGCTGCGCTACGGCAAGTACGTCTCCGCGATCGTGGCCAGCGAGGATCGGGAGATCTTCCTGCTCAAGCTGCTCGGTTCGGCGCTGCTGGTGGCCGGGGTGGCCTCGGCGGTGCAGGTGTCGGCGGCGGTCGGGGCGTTCCTGCTCGGTATCGCGATCTCCGATTCCACCGCCCACGACGCCACCAAGATCCTCGAGCCGCTGCGTGATCTGTTCGCGGCCATGTTCTTCGTGCTGTTCGGTCTGAGCACCGATCCGCGGACGATTCCGCCGGTGCTCGGCTGGGCGGTGCTGCTGGCCGTGGTGACGACCGCGACCAAGATCGCCACCGGCTGGTGGGCGGCCAAACGCGCGGGCGCCTCGCAGCTGGGCCGGGCGCGGGCCGGTACCGCGCTGGTCGCGCGCGGTGAGTTCTCGATCGTCATCGCCGGTCTGGCCGTGGCCGCGGGCGCGGTGCCCGACGAGTTCGCCGCGCTGGCGACGACCTATGTGCTGCTGATGGCGATCATCGGCCCGATCGCGGCGCGCATCGTGGAGCCGGTCATGCGGGTCACCGTCGCGCGCAAGCAGGCGCTGCGGGCGGACCCGGTCACCGAGTGAGCGCTGTCGTCGGCCCTCGCGTCTGTCCGGCGCGGGGGCCGTCGGCGTTCTCACGGCTCGATCAGCCCGGCCCGGATCGCGTATCTGGTGAGCTCGAGCCGGTCGCGCAGCCCCAGTTTCTGCAGGATGTTGGCCCGGTGCCGGTCGACGGTCTTCGCGCTGATCACCAGGGTGGCCGCGATATCGCGGGCCGAGTGCCCCTCGGCGATGAGCTTGAGCACCTCCTCCTCGCGCGGGGTCAGGATCGCGTCCGGCAGCGTCGCGCCCTGCCGGGCCAGCTGCAGGTAGTCGCGCACCAGGGCGGTGACCGCGCCCGGGTAGAGGAAGGACTCGCCGCGCATGGTGGCCCGGCACGCCTCGATCAGGTCGCGGTCGGCCACCGACTTGAGCACGTAGCCGGACGCGCCCGCCTTCAGCGATTCGAAGAAGTACTGCTCGTTGTCGTACATCGACAGCATCAGGATCCGCACGCCCGGCCGGGTGCGGGCGATCTCGCGGGCGGCCTGGATGCCGGTCATCCGCGGCATGGCGATGTCGAGGATGACCAGGTCGATCCCGTCCTGCGCGAGCGCGGTCACCGCGTCGAACCCGTTGGCCGCCTCCGCGACCACCCGCAGGTCCGGTTCGTTGTCCAGGATCATCCGCAGGCCGCTGCGGACCAGGGCGTGGTCGTCGGCCAGCAGGATCCGGGTCGGCGCGGTCATGTCGACGCTCCGTTCCGCCGCACGGGAACGGCGAGTTCGACGGCGGTCCCCCCGGCGACCGGGGACGTGATGGTGAGCGTCGCGTCGATCAGCATGGCGCGCTCGCGCATGCCGCGGATGCCCGCCCCGTCCTGGACGACGCCGCCGCGCCCGTTGTCGGAGACCCGCAGCAGCACGGTGCCCGCGCGCGGGGTCAGCCGCAGATGGACCTCGTCGGCGCCCGCGTGCCGCAGCACATTGGTCAGGCTCTCCTGGGCGATCCGGTAGCAGACCAGCTCGACGTTCGGGTCCAGCCGGGAGATGTCCGGGTCCAGGTGCCGGTGCACGGGAATGGCCGCGGTGCGGGTGAATTCGTGACAGAGCGCGTTGATCGCGCTGTGCAGTCCCAGGTCCTCGAGCACGTCGGGGCGCAGCCGCGAGGCGATCCCGCGGACCTCGTCCAGGCATCCGCGCACCGTCTCCTGCGCCTCCTCGACCTCTTCGCGCAACTCCGCGGGCGCCCGGTCGAGCACTCGTTTGAGCCGCAGGAGCGCCACGGTCAGGCTCTGCCCGATCTCGTCGTGCAGCTCACGGGCGATGCGCTGACGCTCGCCCTCCTGGGCGGCCAGCGCCGTGGCCCCGGCGACCGAACGCTCGGCCTCGAGCCGGTCGAGCATGGCGTTGAACGTCTCGATCAGGTGGTGGAAGTCGCCGCTCGCGTGCCGGTCCAGCCGGTCGCTGCGGTGCGGCGGGTCGACCCGCCGCATCGAGGCGACGAGTTCGTCGAGCGGGGCGAAGCTCCGGCGCAGCGCGATCGCGTTGGCGGTGAGGATCACCGCCAACCCGATCAGCAGCACCGGGATCTCGGTCAGCCGGACCCGCGCCGAGACGGTGGCGGGGGAGAACGCCAGGACCAGCGTGCCGAGGGTGAAGACGACCCCGTTGAGCAGGCACACCCGCCAGAACAGGGCCGTCACCGGAGTTCGGGCTGCTGAACGGCTCATACGACCCAGCATGCTGGCGCGCCCGCGCTGTTGTCCATGGGGTCCGGCACCCATTCCGCGCTCGGCTGGTCGATACCGCGGCGCCGGGAAATGGGTGTCACGGCCGATGGTGGCGCCAGGCCCGGCGCCCGAGACTCGGTGGTGGACGCATTCCACCAGGTCAGGAAGGACTCGCTCGCCGATGGACACCGATCGCACGACGATCCCCGGCACCGGCGTGCTGTACGGCTTCCGCACCCGGCGCGGCACCCGCTTCGCGTTGCTGACGGAACCGACCGGCACCCGGCACCTGCTCACCTACGCCCCCGGCAGCGACGAGCCCGCCGCCGACATCGCGCTGGCGCCCGACGAGGCCGACCAGGTCGCCGAGCTGCTGCACAGCAGTTCGGTCCGCGACCGGCTCGCCCGGCTCGAACGGCGCCTCGACCACCTGAGCACGGACCGGGAGTGATCCGCCGTGCGCGCCAGGGACATCGCGATGAACCTGCCGACGGTGCGGCCCAGCGACCCGGTCGCGCGGGCGGTGCGGCTGATGGTGGTCAACCGGCTGCCCGGTCTGATCGTCGTCGACGCGGCCGACCGGCCCGTCGCCGTGCTGCCCGGCACCCAGGTGCTGCGCCTGGTGATCCCGGGCTCCTACCAGAGCGATCCGTCGCTGGTACGCACGATCGACGAGGTGCACGCCGATCTGTTCTGGCAGGAACCCGGCAGTCTCACCGTCGGTGACTGCCTGCCCGACGGCGCGGTGACCCCGGCGACCGTCACCCCGGACGCGACCCTGCTCGAGATCGCGATCCTGATGGCGCGCAAGCACAGTCCGCTGTTGGCCGTGGTCGACCGCTCGCGCACCCTGTGCGGGGCGATCACGCTGGAGCGGCTGCTGACCAGCCTGGCCGTCGTCGGCCCCGGCGACTGAGGCGCGACGATGGCCGCCGCCCTCGCCGTGCTGATCTTCGTGGTCGCCTTCTTCTTCATCGCCACGGAGAAGGCCGACAAGGTCAAGACCGTGCTCATCGCGGCGGGCTTGATGGCGGTGTTCGGGCTGATCCCCGGCGAGGAGGTGTTCTTCTCGCCGCACGAGGGCATCGACTGGAACGTCATCTTCCTGCTGCTCGGGATGATGATCATCGTCGGGGTGGTCAAGCAGACCGGGCTGTTCGACTACCTGGCCATCTGGTCGGCCAAGCGCTCGCGCGGCAACCCGTACCGGCTGATGGTGATGCTCATGCTGATCACCGCGGTGGCCTCGCCGTTCCTCGACAACGTCACCATCATCATGCTGGTGGCGCCGGTGACGCTGGTGGTGTGCCGCAGGCTCGGTATCGCCGCGCAGCCGTTCCTCATCGCCGAGGTGCTGGCCGCGAACATCGGTGGCGCGGCGACGCTGATCGGCGACCCGCCCAACATCATCATCGCCAGCCGGGCCGGGCTGAGCTTCAACGACTTCCTGGTGCACATGGCCCCGATCGTCGTGCTCACCTTCGTAGTGTTCGTCGCGCTCACCCGGCTGCTGTTCCGCTCGGCGCTGCGCACCGATCCCGGTTCGGTCGACGCGGTGATGGCCCTGCGGGAACGCCGCGCGATCCGCGACCCGAAACTGCTGGTCCGATCGCTGATCGTGCTGGCCGGGGTGATAATCGGATTCTGCCTGCACAGCGTCGTGCACGTCGCGCCCTCGGTGATCGCGCTGGTCGGCGCGGGCACCATGGTGCTGGTCTCGGGCCTGGACATCGGCGAGATCCTGCACGAGGTGGAATGGCCGACGCTGGTGTTCTTCATGGGCCTGTTCGTCATGGTCGCCGGGCTCGTGCACACCGGCGTGATCGCGGCCATCGGCGCCGCCGCGATCGACCTGGTCGGTGACGACTACTTCCTGGCCGCGACCGCCCTGGTCTTCGGGTCGGCGCTGCTCGGGGCCTTCGTCGACAACATCCCCTACACCGCCACCATGGCGCCGGTGGTCGAGGACATCGTCGCCGGTGCCCCCGACCCCGAGACCGGGCGATCGCTGTGGTGGGCCTTCGCCCTCGGCGCCGACTTCGGCGGCAACGGCACCGCCGTCGCGGCCAGCGCGAACGTCGTCGCCCTCGGCATCGCCGCCCGCGCCGGCCAGCGCATCTCCTTCTGGCAGTTCACCCGATACGGCATCCTGGTCACCGTGCTCAGCACGACGATGGCCTGGATCTACGTCTGGGTGCGCTACTTCTGATCCGGCGAGCTCACTCGGCGGGCAGCGGCACGCCGGTCGCCTGGGCGATGTCGGCCAGCATCCGCTGGGCCGCCTGCACGCCGATGCCCGACATCCAGGTCTCGTCCGGCACCTCGAACACCTTGCCGTTCTTCACCGCGGCCAGATCGCGCCACACGGGGCTGCTGGTGACGGCGTTCTTGGGGGTCTTGCCCGGATCGTCGATGGTGGCGACGAAGATCAGGTCGGCGTCGGCGCCGTCGATCTGTTCCGGGCTCACCTCGAGCATGGTCTTCTTGGCGTCGGTCGAGACCTGGTTGGCCGGGCGGTTCAGGCCGACGTCGGTCAGCACGACACCGCTGAACGACTGCGTCAGGTAGAGCCGGGTCGGACCGGCCAGGAAGCGGACCACCGAGGCCGACGGCGCGGTCCCGTTGTTCTTCGCGGCGATCGCCGCGCCCAGCGCCCGCGCGCGGGCCTCGTACTTGCGCAGCGCGTCGGCGGCGGGCTGGTCCAGGCCGAGGGCCTTGCCGTGCACGGCCAGGTTGGCCTTCCACGGGCCGCCGGTGGTCTCGGTGAACACCGTCGGCGCGATGCCGCTGAGCTTGTCGTAGATCTTCTCGTGCCGGATCTTCGAGGACAGGATCAGATCGGGCTTCAGCGAGGCGATGCGCTCGAGGTTCGGCTCCAGCAGCGGGCCGACGTCGGTGACGCCGTCCAGGCCCGCTTTCAGGTAGTCGGGGAAGCCGCCCGCGGTCTTGGTGTGCGGGATGACCGCGCCGACCGGGGTCACGCCGAGCAGCGTGGTCGAATCGAGTTCGGCGGTGTCGAGGACGACCACGCGCTGCGGGACCCGCGGGATGGTCACCTGGCCCATGACGGTGTCGAGGGTGCGCGGGAAGCTCGCGGCGTCGGCGGCGGTGTTCGTGCCACCGGTGGTGGCGGTGTCGGTGCCGCAGCCGACGAGCGTGCCGAGCGCGAGCAGCGCGCCCGCGGCCACGGTGCCTGCCCGGCGGACTCCGCGGGCGCGGAGACGTCGAAGGGACATGACGGTCCTCATTTCTGGTGGGGGACAGGGCGACCCGGAACGGGGTCGCCGGGGCGGGAGGTCAGACGCGGGCGCGGGCGGCGCGGCCGAGCGGAACCACCAGGGGGGTCCCGGTTTCCGGATCGGGGATCACCCGGCACTCGACGTCGAAGACGGTGCGCACGAGGTCGGCGTCGAGGACCTCGGCGGGCGGTCCGGCCGCGGCCAGCGCGCCGTCGCGCAGGACCACCAGGTGGTCGGCGTAGCGGGCGGCCTGGCCGAGATCGTGCAGCACCATGATCACCGTGCGGCCCGCGTCGGCGTTGAGGTCGGCGACCAGATCGAGCACGTCGAGTTGATGGCGCAGATCCAGGAAGGTGGTCGGCTCGTCGAGCAGCAGCAGATCGGTGTCCTGGGCGAGTGCCAGGGCGATCCAGGCCCGCTGGCGCTGGCCGCCGGAGAGCTGGTCGACGGGCAGGTCGCGCAGCGCCGTGGTGCCGGTGCGCGCCATGGCCTCCTCGACCGCCGCCTGATCACTCGCCGACCAGGGCCGCAGCATCTTCTGGTGCGGATACCGGCCCAGGCGTACCAGCGCTTCGACGGTGATCGCCTCGGGGGTGATCGGCTGCTGGGGGAGCAGGCCAAGCCGCAGGGCCAGGGTGCGCGCGGACATCCGGTGGATATCGGCACCGTCGAGGGTGACGGTGCCGCCCGCCGGACGCAGCAACCGGGTCAGGCCGCGCAGCAGCGTCGACTTGCCGCAGGCGTTGGGGCCGACGATCGCGGTGACGGCGTGTCCGGGCAGCACCAGGTCGAGCCCGTCGATCACGGTGCGCTCGCCGTAGCGCAGCGCCAGTGCGCGGGTGGCGAGTTCGTTGCTCGGTCGCTCGGTCATGCGTTCCTCCGATTCGCCGGGTTGCTGTCGCGCACGAGCAGCCACAGCAGCCACGGTGCGCCGACGGTCGTGGTGACGACGCCGACCGGCAGTCCCCGCACCGGCAGCAGGTTCTGCGCGACGAAGTCGGCGGCGGTGAGCAGGGTCGCGCCCGCCAGTCCGGTGACGGCGAGGGTCGCCGCCGTCGGCGGCCCGCACAGCAGCCGCACCAGCTGCGGGACCGCCAGCGCGACGAACACGATCGGCCCGGAGATGGCCACCGCCAGCGCGGCCAGCGCCACGGCGGTGCACAGCAGCCGCAGCCGCGCGCCGGAGACGCCGACCCCGAGTCCGCCCGCCGAGTCGTCCCCGAGATCGAGCACCGCCAGGGTGCGGTACTGCACGACCAGCGCGACCAGCACGACGACGGAGCCGAGGGCAGCGCCGGTGACCTCCGGCCAGGTCCGGCCGTAGAGCGACCCGGCGGTCCAGTGCATCGCCGAACCCGCCAGTTCCCTGGGGAAGCGCACGATCACCAGATTCACCGCGGCGGCGAGCCCGGCCTGGATCGCCAGGCCGACCAGCACCAGCCGGGCCGTGGACAGCTGTGAGCGCCAGCCGATCGCGCCGAGGGCGACCGCGGCCACCATGCCGCCCGCCAGCGCGGCGAGCGGAATCGAGTACTGGCTCGCGCCGGCGGCCAGCACGACCACCGCGCCGAGCGAGGCGCTACCGGTCACGCCGATCACGTCGGGGGAGGCGAGCGGATTGCGGAACAGTCGTTGCAGCACGCCGCCCGCGACGGCCAGGCCGGCGCCCGCGACGACCCCGGCCGCGATCCGGGGCGCCCGGAACTCCTGCACCACGTAGACGTCACCGCGATCGCCGAGGCCGACCGCGGCCCGCAGGGCGGTGATCGCGTCCATCGGCACCTCGCCGGTGGCCAGCGCGATGGTCACGAGCGCGAGCAGCGCGACGGCCAGGACCACGGCGAGCAGCCGGACCCGCGCGGTCGTCGAGGTCATCAGGGTGGTCATCGGCGCACCTTCCGCGTCGCGAGCACCGCCAGCAGCGGGGCGCCGAGGAACGCCGTGACGATGCCGACTTCGACCTCGGTCGGGCGCATGATCATCCGGCCGACGATGTCGGCGCTCAGCAGCAACAACGGCCCGGCCAGCAGGCAGCCGGGCACCAGCACCCGGTGATCGGTGCCCGCGACCAGGCGCACCAGGTGCGGCGCGGCGAGCCCGACGAACGCGATCGGCCCGGCCACCGCCACCGCGGTACCGGCCAGCAGGACCACCGCGACCATGCCCGCGACCCGGATGCGGGTGACGGGCACGCCCAGCGCCTCGGCCGCCTCGTCGCCGAGGGCCAGCGCGTTGAGCCCGGTGGTGATCGCCAGCCCGACGACGGCGCCGACCGCGAACAGTGGCAGCAGCGGAACCAGTACCGACAGTTCGCGTCCCGCGATCGAACCGACCAGCCAGAACCGGGCCTCGTCGAGGGTGCGCTCGCTGAAGAGCAGGACCGCCGAGGTCCACGAGGCCAGCACCAGCTGCACGACGGTGCCGCCCAGCACCAGCCGGATCGGGTCCAGGTCACCGGCCCGGCGGCCGAGCGCGAGGGTGGTCGCCGCCGCGGCGGCGGCACCGGCGAAGGCGAACCAGACGTACTGTCCCGGCTGGCTCAGGCCCAGCGCGTAGATGGCGGTGACCACCGCGAGCGCCGCGCCCGCGTTGATGCCGAGCGTCGTCGGCGCGGCCAGCGGGTTGCGGCTGACTCCCTGCACGATGGCGCCCGCCAGTCCCAGCGCCGCCCCGACCACCAGTCCGACCACCGTTCGCGGCCACCGCATTCCGGTGACCACCGCCGCGTCGCGATCGGTGCCGTGGCCGAGGATCGCGTCGACGACGGTGCCGACGGGCACCGACCGCGAGCCGAGCGCGAGGCTCAGCACGACGCACAGCGCCAGCGCGGCGGCACCGAGCGCGAAGAGCGCGAGATTGCGCAGCGCCGGACTGCGCAGAGCGGGAGTGGACACGGTGGGCATTCCTCATCGCGCACGACCGAGCGCGCCTGGCCGTCGGGCAGGCGGAAGACGCTGTGGTGCATGCGGATCGGTCGGCGGGCGGGTGCGGGACGACGGCGCGGTCGTCACCACCGCCGAGATGCGAAGGTTGCGAACCGGATCGCGGCAGACTTTAGGGTAGGCAAGCCTTAATGTGCAAGACCGTCGATCTCAGCCACGGACGTGCCGGGTGACCAGACGGTGCAGCAGCCGGGCCGCGGTCCGCGCGGTGCGCTGGTCGATGTCGAGGTCCGGATTGAGTTCGGCGACATCGACGACGGCGAGTTTGCCACTGGCGGTGACCTGGTCGCAGACGGCCTGGATCGTCGGCAGCGGCACGCCGAACGCGGCGGGGGCGCTGACTCCCGGCGCGACCGCGGCGGGCAGGACGTCGAGATCGATGGTCAGGTAGAGCAGATCGATCCCCGCCAGGAACTCCGCCACGAACGCGGCGGCGCGGTCCGGCGCGCAGTCGTCGTCGAGCAGATACCGCACGCCGAACCGATCGGCGGTGTCGAACAGGATCGTGGTGTTGCTGGGCTGACTGATCCCGAGCACCGCGTACCGCACGTCGGGATCCTGGTCGAGGATCTGCCGGAACGGCGTCCCCGAGCTGGGCACGGGATCGGGGCGCAGGTCGAAATGCGCGTCCAGGTTGAGGATTCCGACGACGGTGCCGGGTGTGCGCCGGGCCGCGCCCGCCACGCCGAGATAGGTACCGTAGGCGACTTCGTGCCCGCCGCCGAGCACGATCGGGAAGGCACCGGCGTCCAGCAGGTCCGACACCGTCGCACCGAGCAGGCGCTGGCCGTCTTCGAGCCGGCCGTCGGTGACCGCGACGGTGCCCGCGTCGTAGGCGCGCAGGGGTGCGCCGAGCGCCATCGGCGACAGCGCGCGGCGCAATGCCTCCGGGCCCCGGGCCGCGCCCGTTCTGCCCTTGTTGCGCCGCACCCCTTCGTCACTGGCGAAGCCGACGAACACGCACGCGCCGGGATCGGCGCCCGGCGCGTAGGGTGCCACGGCCTGATGCCAGCGCAGGTGCTCGGGTGTGGCGCCGTCGATCCGGCCGGTCCATGCGGATGTCATCGGGCAGACCTCATTTCGTCGCGGCGAGCGCGCCCGCGCGCCACACCCGGTCGATCAGCGGGACACCGGGGCGATAGGCCAGGTGCAGGTGGGAGGGCGCGTCCAGCGCGATCGCGTCGGCGCGCGCACCGGGCGTCAGCGCGCCGATATCGGTGCGGCGCAACGCACGCGCGCCGCCCGCGGTCGCCGCCCAGACGGCTTCGTCGGGCGTCATGCGCAGGTCACGCACAGCCAGCGCGATACAGAACGGCAGGCTCGTCGTGTAGCTCGTGCCGGGATTGCAGTCCGCGCCCAGCGCCACGGTGACGCCCGCGTCGAGCAGGGCCCGCGCGTCGGGATAGCTGTTGCGGGTGCAGAAGTCGGCGCCGGGCAGCAGCGTGGCCACGGTCTCGCTGCCCGCCAGGGCGTCGATGTCGGCGGCGGTCACATGCGTCACGTGATCCACCGACGCGGCACCGAGTTCCACCGCCAGCCGCACACCGGGACCCTGGTGCAGCTGGTTGCCGTGCACCCGCGGCACCAGGCCGTGCGCGATGCCCGCCGAGAGCACGGCGTGCGCCTGGTCGCGGTCGAACGCGCCCTGCTCGCAGAACACATCGATCCACCGGGCGTGCGGCGCGCACGCCGGGATCATCTCGGCGCACACCATCGCGACGTAGTCGTCGGCGCGACCGGCGTACTCCGGCGGCGGCACGTGCGCGGCGAGCAGGGTCACCTCGTCGGTGAACCGGCCCGCGATCCGCACGCTGCGCAGTTCGTCGGCCACGGTCTGGCCGTAGCCGCTCTTGCATTCGACCGTGGTGCTGCCCGCGCGCAGCGACTCGTCCATCAGCCGCGCCACATTCGCGGCGAGCTGCTCGTCGGTCGCCGCGCGGGTGGCCGCGATGGTGGTGCGGATGCCGCCGGCGCCGTACGGGCGCCCGGCCATCCTGGCCGCGAACTCCTCGGCGCGCTCGCCCGCGAACACCAGGTGCGAATGGGTCTCGACGAAGCCGGGGAGCACGGCGCGCCCGCCGAGGTCGACGCCGGTGTCGGCGGCGGGCGCGGCGGCGCTGTCGCCGACCCACACCACCGTCGCGTCGTCGAAGACGACGGCGGCGTCGCGGCGCAGGCCGAGCGGGCCGTCACCCAGGGCGGGGTCGTTGGTGACCAGGGTGCCGATGCCGGTCAGTGCGGTGGTGGGCACTGGGGGAGTCCTCCTAGGTGCGGGTGTCGACCATGTCGGTGTGCGCGGGGTAGATCATCCGCGCGGGCGGGTGGGCGGTGCGGCGCGCGACCGGGTAGTAGATCGCCGCGGTGAACACGATGCCGACGATCCAGGAGATGTCGGCGCCGCCGAGCAGATCCGTGATCGGACCGGTGTAGAGCTTCTGCGCCAGGAACGGGATCTGGGCCACCACACCGAGGCCGTAGCAGGCCAACGCGGGCACGTTCCAGGCGCCGTAACGGCCGTTCGGGTCGTAGAGCGCGGGCAGGTCGACCCGTTCCTTCGAGATCAGGTAGTAGTCGATCAGGTTGATCGCGCTCCACGGCGTGAACACCATCAGCAGCACGAGCACGAAGTTCTTGAAATTGTTCAGGAAGTCCGCGCTGGCGGCGATCGCGATCACCATCGACACTCCGACGAACCCGACGATGTAGAGCGTGCGGGCGCGGGTGGAGATCTGCGAGCGCCCGTCGAACGCGGTGACGGTGGTCAGGATGGACATGAACCCGCCGTAGGCGTTGAGCACGTTGACCGTCAGCTTGCCCACCACGATCACCAGGTACACGCAGAACGCGAGCACGGCGGGCCCGGCCAGGTGCCCGAGGAACCCGACCTGGTCGGCGAGGAAGGCCTTGCCCGCGACCGCGGCCACCAGCGCGCCGAAGGTCATCGCCCACTGCGAGCCGAGCACGCTGCCCAGGAACGTCGACCAGAAGGTGGTGCGCTCGCTGGTGCTGCGCGGCAGGTAGCGGGAGTAGTCGGCGACGTACGGGCCGAAGGTCAGCTGCCAGCCCGCGCCGAGCGAGATGGCGAGCAGGAAGGTGACGATGTCGAAGCCGATCACCCCGACGAAGTCGCCGACCGGGTACTCCGCGAACAGCCGCACCGTCAGGTAGGTGAAGCCGACGATCCCGATCACGGTCGCGATCCGCCCGACGACATGGATCAGCCGATACCCGGTGACCGCGACGAACGCCGTCAGCGCGCCGAAGATCACGATGCCGATCACCGGATTGTCCACGTGCAGCATGTTGTTCACCGCCTGCCCGGCCAGCACCGTGCCGGTCGCGGCGAAGCCCAGGTACATCAGGATCACCAGCACCAGCGGCACGACCGCGCCCTTGACCCCGAACTGGGCCCGGCTCGAGATCATCTGCGGCAACCCCATCCGCGGGCCCTGCGCCGAGTGCAGCGCCATCACCACGCCGCCGAGGACGTTGCCGAGCAGCAGCCCGACGATCGCCCACAGCGCGTCGGCTCCGAACACCACCGCCAGCGCGCCGTCGACGACCGCCGTGATTTGCATGTTCGCCCCGAACCAGAGGGTGAACTGACTGCGTGGCGTGCCGTGCCGTTCGCTGTCGGGGACGACGTCGATGGTGCGGCGTTCGGGGGTGAGGAGGTCCTCGGAACTGCCGGAGCTGGTCATAGCGGCCTGTCTTTCTGCGGTGACGCCGTCGAGCGTGGGACCGGCGCGTGTGCGCTGGATCACGTCCGATATGTATATGCCTGTATAGACAGGTACGTCAAGCGCTAGGCTGCCCGGCGACCGGCCGTGCGTTGACATAGCTGTATATACAGGTTTATACATGTAACGGTCGTTGTGACCGGCCCCACAGGCGAATCCGCCGGGTATCACCCGATCCGTGCGCCTTTCCGATCCCGGGAGAATGGTTTGAACAAGCCCGTTGCTGTGCTGACGCGCGGACTCACCGCGCGTCACATCCGTTTCATCGCGCTCGGCTCGGCCATCGGCACCGGCCTGTTCTACGGCTCGGCGGAGGCCATCCACCGGGCGGGCCCGTCGGTGCTGCTCGCCTACCTGATCGGCGGCGCCGCGATCTACATCGTGCTGCGCGCGCTCGGCGAGATGGCGGTGAGCAACCCGGTCTCCGGTTCGTTCGGCGAGTACGCCAGCAAGCACCTCGGCCCGCTGGCCGGCTTCGTGACCGGCTGGACCTACACCTTCGAGATGCTCATCGTGTGTCTGGCCGACGTCACCGCGTTCGGCGTCTACATGGGCTTCTGGTTCCCCGACGTGCCCCGGTGGATCTGGGTGCTGTCGATCATCTTCTTCATCGGCGCGATCAACCTGCTCAGCGTGAAGGTGTTCGGCGAGGTCGAGTTCTGGTTCAGCCTGGTCAAGATCGTCGCCATCGTGGCCATGATCGCCGGCGGCATCGCCATCCTGATCTTCGGCTTCGGCATCCACGACACCAGCGGCGGCGTGCAGAACCTGTGGGCCGACGGCGGCTTCTTCCCGACCGGCTTCGGCGGCTTCGTCGCCTGCTTCGCGATCGTCATGTTCGCCTTCGGCGGCACCGAGATCATCGGCATCACCGCGGGCGAGGCCGAGGACCCGCAGCGCACCATCCCGCGCGCGATCAACACGGTGCCGGTCCGGATCATCCTGTTCTACGTCCTCACCCTCGCGGTGATCATGGCGATCAATCCGTGGCAGACCATCGGCGACGAGGGCAGCCCGTTCGTGCAGATCTTCCAGAGCCTGGGCCTCGGCCCCGCGGCCGCCGTGCTGAACGTCGTGGTGATCACCGCGGCGCTCTCGGCCATCAACAGCGACATCTTCGGCGCGGGCCGGATGATGTACGGCATGGCCCAGCGCGGTCAGGCGCCGGCGGTCATGCGGCGGGTCTCGCGCAACGGGGTGCCGTGGATGACGGTGGTCATCATGACCGTCACCCTGCTGGTCGGCGTGCTGCTCAACTACCTGATCCCGGACAAGGTGTTCCTGGTGATCGCCTCGATCGCCACCTTCGCGACCATCTTCGTCTGGTTGATGATCCTGTTCTCGCACTACCGCTCGCGGCAGCGGATGTCGGCCGCCGAGGTCGCCGCGCTGAAGTTCCCGGTCCCGCTGTGGCCCTACGGCCAGCTGATCACCATCGGCTTCCTGGTGTTCGTGATCGCGGTGATCGCCTTCGACGCCGACAGCCGGGTGGCGCTGGTCGTCGGCGCGGTCTGGCTGGTCCTGCTGTGGGTGGCCTACCGGCTCTGGGTCCGTCCGGCCCCGGCGCCGGAGGTGCCCGAACCGGTCGCGGCGCCGGATCCCGTCGCCGATATCGCCTGAGAAACCTGGTCCCGCACATCGTTCGGAATGGAGAAAACATAGTGAGCATCGACTCGGACCGGACCGCACCGGTCGCGGTGGAACCGGTCGTCGTCGGGACGGGGCCGGTGGCGCCCCTGGACGTGGTGCGGGTCGCCAGGGACGGCGCCGCGGTGCGGCTGTCGGCGGAGGCACTCGCCGCGATCGGCACGAGCCGCAGGCGGATCGAGGCGCTGGCGGCCGACCCCAAGCCGGTCTACGGCGTGTCGACCGGCTTCGGCGCCCTCGCCGTCCGGCACATCCCGCTCGAGCTGCGTAAACAGTTGCAGCGCAGCCTGGTCCGTTCGCACGCGGCCGGGTCGGGCGCCGAGGTGGAGCGGGAGGTGGTGCGCGCGCTGATGCTGCTGCGCCTGTCGACGCTGGCCACCGGCCGGACCGGGGTGCGTCCGGTGGTCGCCGAGACCTACGCCGCGCTGCTGTCGGCGGGGATCACCCCGGTGGTCTACGAGTACGGCAGCCTCGGCTGTTCCGGCGATCTCGCGCCGCTGGCGCACGTGGCGCTGGCCGTCCTCGGCGAGGGCACGGTGCGCGACGCCGACGGCGAATTGCTCCCCGCCGCCGAGGCGTTGGCCGCCGCGGGCATCGAGCCGGTCGAACTGGAGGAGAAGGAGGGGCTGGCGCTGATCAACGGCACCGACGGCATGCTCGGCATGCTGGTGCTCGCCTGCCACGACCTGCGGCAGCTGTTGCGCCTGGCCGATGTCACCGCGGCCATGAGTGTGGAGGGCTTGCTCGGCACCGACAAGGTCTTCGCCGCCGACCTCCAGGCGCTGCGTCCGCAGCCCGGGCAGGCCGTCGCCGCGGCCAATATGACGCGCCTGCTGGCCGATTCGGCGATCGTCGCCAGCCACGCGACCCCCGACTGCACGGTGGTCCAGGACGCCTACTCGCTGCGCTGCGCCCCGCAGGTGGCCGGCGGCGCCCGCGACACCCTGGCCCATGCCGAACGCGTCGCCGGCTACGAATTGGCCAGTGCCGTGGACAATCCCGTCGTCACCCTCGACGGCCGCGTCGAATCCAACGGCAACTTCCACGGCGCCCCCGTCGCCTATGTTCTGGACTTCCTGGCGATCGTCGTCGCCGATGTCGCCAGTATCAGCGAGCGTCGCACCGACCGCTTCCTGGACAAGGCCCGCAACCACGGCCTGCCCCCGTTCCTGGCCGACGATCCCGGCGTCGACAGCGGTCACATGATCGCCCAGTACACCCAGGCCGCCATCGTCTCCGAACTCAAGCGCCTGGCGGCCCCCGCCTCGGTCGACTCGATCCCGTCCTCGGCCATGCAGGAGGACCACGTCTCCATGGGCTGGTCGGCCGCCCGCAAACTCCGCCGCGCCATCGACGGCCTCACCCGCGTCCTCGCCATCGAGGCACTCACCGCCGCCCGCGCCCTGGACCTGCGCGCCCCCCTCACCCCGGCCCCCGCCACCGCCGCCGTCCGCGACGCCCTCCGCACCCAGGTCCCCGGCCCCGGCCCCGACCGCTACCTCGCCCCCGACATCGACGCCGCCTACCACCTCGCCACCTCCGGCACCCTCCTCACCGCCGCCGAATCCGTCACCGGCCCCCTGGCCTGAACCCGGTCACGAACTGGGGCCCTGCGAATTCGCAGGGCCCCAGTTCTGTTCCGGTGCGCAGTGATCCGTGCCCACGACGTCGAACCCATTCGCCGGGAACTGGCTCGACGTGACTGTGACGGATCGAGTTGGTGGGGCCAGGGTGCCGCGCGGCACCGAGCGTGACGTTTCTCGCGGCCGCTTCCTTGCCCGGGCGCGGTGACGCCGAACTGGCCCCGTGAGACCGGTGAGGCTAGTCGCGAGTGCCGCGGAGCGTGGTGATGTGGTGCTGGACGGCGGCGGTCGCGCGGGGTTCGTCGCCGGTGGCGAGGAGGTCGAGGAGGGCGCCGCGCAGGACGGCCAGGGCGAGGGTACGGGTGGTGCGGGCGGTGGGGGTGTCGCGGTGGGCCGGGGGTTGGAAGCGGGCGAGGAGGTCGAGCCAGTCGTCGACGGTGGTGCGGGCGAAGCCGGTCCAGGGGCCGTCGGGGTCGACCAGGGAGCGGGCGTAGGCCTCGGTCCACAGGCGCAGGAGCGGGTGGTGCTCGGGCGCGGACAGCCAGCGCCAGACCTGGTCGACGGCGGCGGCGAGGTCCGGGGGAGTGGGGTGGTCGGTCAGGGCGTCGAGGAAGGTCAGCTCGTCGGCCCTTGCCCGGGCGAGGAGGGCCCGGACCAGGCCGTCCTTGTTGCCGAACAGGAACATCAGGACCCGGGGGCTGGACCCGATGGCGGTCGCGAGCGGGCGCAGGGAGAGGTCGGCGAGCCCGTGCTCGAGGACGTACCGGTAGGCGGCCTCCAGCAGTTCGGTCTCGCGGGCGGAGGGGGTTGTCGCGGCGGTGCCCATGGCGGTAGCTTACAGCTACTGAAACAGTCGTTTCAGTGAACCGTGGAGGTGACCGATGTCCGACGATGCGCGAGTCCTGATCCGCCCGGCCGACCAGCCGGGCGACCTGGGCTGGGTGGTGATGGCTCATGGCGAGATCTACGCCGAGCAGTTCGGCTGGAACACCGACTTCGAGGCCATGGTCGCCGGCATCGTCGGCGACTACGCGACCGCGCACGACCCGGCCGTCGAAGCCGCCTGGATCGCCGAGGTCGACGGCCGACGCGCCGGCTGCGTCTTCTGCGTGCGCGGCACCGAGCCGGGAGTGGCCAGACTGCGCACCCTCCTCGTCACCCCGGCCGCCCGCGGCCTCGGCCTCGGCACCGACCTGGTCGACACGGTCATCGCCTTCGCGAGAGAATCCGGCTACCGGCGAATCACCTTGTGGACCACCGACGCCCAGTCCGCGGCCCGCCGCATCTACGAATCCGCCGGCTTCACCCTGACCACCGAGGACCCCCACCCCGGCTTCGGCCACGACGTCCTCGGCCAGGACTGGACCCTGAACCTCGCCCCGATCGCCGCGAGCCGATAGCCCACTCGCGATCGGGCATGCTGGAGGTGATCCCGCTCGTCGACAGAACAGGAATCACCGTGCCTCCGACGACCGATCGCCGCGAACCGACTGTCCGGCACTCCATCCGGCTGGTCCTGCTCGACGAGCACGACCGGCTCCTGCTGTTCTCCGGCACCGACGAAGCCGACGGCCGCACCTTCTGGTATCCGATCGGCGGCGGCACCGAAGACGGCGAGACACCGCAGCAGACCGCGGCCCGAGAGGCACACGAGGAAACCGGCCTCACCGACCTCGTCGTCGGTCCCGAAGTCTGGCGCCGCCGCGCCTACGCCACCTGGGGCGGCACCACCTACGACTGCCGCGAACGCTACTTCCTCGCCCGCGTGCCCGCGTTCGACATCGACACCTCCGGCTTCACCGAGGTCGAACGCGCCACCGTCACCGGCCACCGCTGGTGGACCCTGGCCGACCTCGCCGCCAACCCCGACCGCGTCGTCCCCGGTGACCTACTCACCCGCCTGGCGGACCTCCTGCTGAAAGGCCCACCCGCCGAACCGATCACCCTCGACGCCTAGCAGGTCGCCGCGCCCGCCGAGTCGATCAGCGCGCCACGCACCCAGTCGATCGCGCGGCCGACGGTGATCCGGTCGCCGACCAGCTGGGCGGTCAGTGTCCAGTAGTGGTCGATGCGGTGGTCGGGGGTGTCGGACAGTAGTTGCTCGCGGAAGGCCGGGGAATCGCGGAGTCCTCGGGCATCGGCGTGGGCCTCGACGAAACGGTCGAGTTCGCTGCCGCGTCGTGGCCGGACGTCGTCCGCGACCCGTGCCACCACGTCCGTCAATGCTTCGGCTACGTCGGCGTACAGGCCCTGTGGGTCGTGGATCAGGTCCGGCTCGTGCCACCAGAGGTGTTGTCGCACCGCGCCGCTCATCGTGCGATCGGCCACGAGGGCGGCCAGTTCGGCATAGGCGACGACCTCGTCGACGGTCGGGTCGGCGGGCGGCTCCGGGACATTCCAGCCCACATAGCGGTCGACCTCGTGCCGGTCGATCGGGGCGAGGATCCGCCGCCAGAACCGCACGAGATCGTCGTGGAGCGCACCGCCGTCCTGGGCGGCGGCCAGGAGGGCCAGCCGGTCGGCCCGCTGCGCCGGGTCGGCCGCCCCGACCGCCCGCAGCGAGGCCCGCCGCCATGCCACCGACCGGAATTCGCCCTCGACCCGCGCACTTTCGGCGGCGACGGCCTCGTCGATCGATCGTTCCCCGCGCAGCACCCCCGTGATCGACTCCAACCCGAGCCCGAACGCACGCAGTCGCCGGATCAGCAGCAACCGCTCGGTCGCGCCGTCGGCCTCGAACAACCGATGCCCGCCCGCGCTGCGCCGGGCGTCGAGAATGCCCTCGTCGCAATAGAACCGGATCGTGCGCACCGGGAATCCGGTGGCGCGGGCCAGTTCCCCGATGCCGATCAGCAAGCCTGTGTCGTCCGTCACAATCCCTTGAACCTCCACCCCGGTGGAGCTTTTACCGTACCGGTATCACCCACCGGACAAGGAGATTCGTGGCTACCACGCAGGAAGAGATCGTCGCAGGCATCGCCGAGATCGTCGAGGAGGTGACCGGTATCGACGCCGCGGAGGTGACACCGGAGAAGTCCTTCGTCGAAGAACTGGAGATCGACTCGCTCTCACTGGTCGAGATCGCGGTCCAGCTCGAGGACAGGTACAACGTCAAGATCCCCGACGAAGACCTGGCGAGCCTGAAGACCGTGGGCGACGCGGTCGCCTACGTCCAGAAGATGGAGGCGGATCAGCCGCACCTCGCCGCGGAGATGGAAGCGAAGTTCCGGGCGGCACAGCCGGAGTGAGCCGACACCGCCGCCCGCACCGGGGAACGGTGCGGGCG
Source organism: Nocardia sp. NPDC050718 (assembly GCF_040654235.1). Taxonomy (NCBI): domain Bacteria; kingdom Bacillati; phylum Actinomycetota; class Actinomycetes; order Mycobacteriales; family Nocardiaceae; genus Nocardia; species Nocardia sp. NPDC050718. The sequence goes on from NZ_JBFAHQ010000002.1 coordinate 903,639, forward strand.
GCGGTGCGCGGGATCAGCTCTCCCGCATCGGAATACGCACCCCGCGCTCGCGGGCGACGTCGGCGGCGTGTTCGTAGCCGGCGTCGACGTGGCGGATGACGCCCATGCCCGGGTCGTTGGTGAGCACCCGCTCGAGCTTCTGGGCGGCCAGCGGCGTGCCGTCGGCGATGCACACCTGGCCGGCGTGGATGGAGCGGCCCATGCCGACGCCGCCGCCGTGGTGGATCGAGACCCAGGAGGCGCCGGAGGCGGTGTTGAGCAGGGCGTTGAGCAGCGGCCAGTCGGCGACGGCGTCGGAACCGTCGGCCATGGCCTCGGTTTCGCGGTAGGGGGAGGCCACCGAGCCGGAGTCGAGGTGGTCGCGGCCGATGGCCAGCGGCGCGGACAGCTCACCGGAGGCGACCATCTCGTTGAACTTCAGGCCGGCGCGGTGGCGCTCGCCGTAGCCGAGCCAGCAGATTCGCGCGGGCAGGCCCTCGAACTGCACCTTCTCCCCGGCCATGGTGATCCAGCGCTTCAGGTGCTCGTTCTCGGGGAACAGCTCCATGATGGCGCGATCGGTGGCGGCGATGTCCTTCGGATCGCCCGACAGCGCGGCCCAGCGGAACGGACCGAGGCCCTCCTCGAACAGCGGCCGGATGTAGGCGGGTACGAAGCCGGGGAACGCGAAGGCCCGGTCGTAGCCGCCCTTGCGGGCCTCGTCGCGAATCGAGTTGCCGTAGTCGAACACCTCGGCGCCCTTGTCCAGGAACCCGACCATCGCCTCGACGTGCTTGGCCATCGACGCCTGCGCCTCGGTGGTGAACCACTCCGGGTCCTTCTCCGCGAGGGTGTGCCAGTCCTCGAGCGCGACACCGATCGGCAGGTACGACAGCGGATCGTGGGCCGAGGTCTGGTCGGTCACGATGTCGATCGGCGCGTCCATGGCCAGTAGCTGCGGGAACACCTCGGCCGCGTTGCCGACCAGGCCGATCGACAGCGCCCGCCGCTCGTCACGGGCCGCGATCGCGAGTGCGAGCGCATCCTGGAGGGTCTCGGCCTTGGTGTCGAGGTACCCGTGGGCGATGCGCCGATCGATGCGGGCCGGATCGCAGTCGACGCAGAGCGCGACGCCCTCGTTCATCGTCACCGCCAGCGGCTGCGCGCCACCCATGCCACCGACGCCCGCCGTGAGGGTGATGGTGCCTGCCAGGGTGCCGCCGAACCGCTTGCGCGCCACCGCGCCGAAGGTCTCGTAGGTGCCCTGGAGGATGCCCTGGCTGCCGATGTAGATCCACGAACCGGCCGTCATCTGGCCATACATCATCAGGCCGAGCTGCTCGAGCTTGCGGAAGTCCGCCCAGTTCGCCCAGTCGCCGACCAGGTTGGAGTTGGCGAGCAGCACGCGCGGCGCCCACTCGTTGGTGCGGAACACGCCGACCGGCTTGCCGGACTGCACCAGCAGCGTCTCGTCGTCGGCGAGGGTCTCGAGGGTTCGCACGATCGCGTCGAAGGCCGCCCAGCTGCGGACCGCGCGACCGGTGCCGCCGTAGACGACGAGGTCGTCGGGACGCTCGGCGACCTCGGGATCGAGGTTGTTCATCAGCATCCGCAGGGCGCCCTCCTGCTGCCAGCCCAGCGTGTGCAGCCGCGAGCCGCGCGGGGCGGACACGGGCCGGGGGCCGGGTTCGGGCTGGGTGGCGGCGTCGGTCATCGGTTCACTCCTCGGAAATGGCGGCTGTGTCCTGGGTCACTGGAATCCAGACTAGTGGTATAGTCCTGTATATACAAGTAGCTGTCAAGCGTGCTGTGTCGTTCGGGCGCAACGTATTCTCTGGGCAAACTGAGGGAACGGATACCGTGGTGGCGATCGAAGTGGTCGATGCGGACCTGGCCGCGCTGTACGGCGAACTGGGCACCGAGTTCGCGGCGTACGAACGCGTCAAGCAGCTGATCATGGCGCAGATCAAGGGTGGCCGCTGGACCGAGGGTGAGCAGATCCCCTCGGAGAACCAGCTGGTCAACGCGCTGGGTCTGTCCCGGATGACGATCAACCGCGCCCTGCGCGACCTCACCGCCGACGGCGCGCTCAACCGGGTGATGGGCGTGGGCACCTTCGTCGCCCCGACCAAGGCCGCCTCGCCGCTGTTCGAGGTCAGGAATATCGCCGACGAGATCTCCCGGCGCGGTCACCGGCATCGCACCGAGGTGGTGTTCGTGCGCGCAGAGGAGGCGGGCGACCGGCATCCGGTGCTCGGGAACGCCATGAGCGGCAGGGTGTTCCACTCGCTGCTGGTGCACCGCGAGGACGACATCCCGATCCAGGTGGAGGACCGCTACGTCAACCCGGCGCAGGCGCCCGACTACCTGGCCCAGGACTTCACCACCGTCACGCCGAATACCTACCTCAGCGAGGTGGCTCCGCTGATCCGTGGCGAGCATGTCGTCGAGGCGGTGCGGGCCAGTCGCGAGGAGTGCGCGCTGCTCGATATCGATCGCGACGAGCCGTGTCTGCTGATCCGCCGCCGCACCTGGTCCTCGGGCGGGCTGGTCAGCGCGGCCCGGTTGATCCACCCCGGATCACGCAACCGGCTGGAGGGCAGCTTCGGTTCCGCGGCGAATGACGCCGAATAAGAGGTCTCGGCTCAGGCGGGTAACTCGCCACGCCATTCTCCGCAGTGTGCGCACTGTCCGGTGAAAGGTGTGACTCGCCCCGCGGTGGTCCCCGGAATTGTTATGCGATCTGAATATCCTGGAGCGATAGCAAATCTTCCGCTAATCGCAAAGATGGGCTTGACCAGGCTATCTGCCAAATAGATGGGTGGGGGCCGGTTTCGGGTTATCACTCTTTCGTGACGAACTACGCGACATGCCGGATTGGGGCTGTACGTTTAGTGGCCCATGGCTCGCTGGGTTCCATTCGGGTAACGGAGGGCGGAAATGGCTACAGTCGCGCGGCAGTCGGGGCCGCACAGGGTGAGTGCCCGGCAGAGCTTTTCCGCAGTGAAATCCACGCTGTCGCCGTCGACGCTGGTGACCGTCGGTTTGATCTTGTTGATCCCGGTGCTCGCCACCGCGGGACCGATCCTCGCGTCGGCGATGATCGCCCGCTACGCCGGGGTCGGCCGGTCGGGGGTGGTGGTGCTGGCGGTGCTCGCCGGCGTGGTCGCGGTCGCTGTGCTCGCCGCGTGCTGGGCGTTCCGGCAGGCGTGGCGACGCGGTCCGGCCGGTCGGCCCTCGTTGGGTTCCTTAGCGCGGTAGGAGATCGCCATGCAGACGTACCGACCCACCGCGGGCGCTGTCGTCCCCGCGATCGAGCCGATCAGTACCCCGGACGTCGTCGAGGAGTGTCGCCGCTTGCGCATCGTCGCCCGGATCGACGACGCCGTCGTCTGGCAGGCGGCCGCGACGCGACTGCTCGAGTGCGGTCGCCGCCGCTGGCGCACCCGCACCGATATCGCCGATCAGCCTGCGGTGCGCCGGTGGTCGCGCATCGAGAGCGCGGGGGAAGTTCCCGACCGGCCCAGCCTGCCCGCGTTGTTCGCCGCGGTCGCCGCCGGCGCGGAGATCGGCGCGGCGGACCCGTACGCCGAGTTCGCCGCCGCGATCATGCTGCTGGCGAGCTGCCCGGCCGAGGTGGTCCTGCAGTCGGATCCGCGCCACGATCCACGCGCCGTGCGCTTCTCGGTCTTCGCCTGCCGCGAGGACGATCTGCCCCTGGCGGAGGATCTGATCACCACGACGATCCTGTCCTGCGGCGCCGTTCTGGCCCGGCGCTGCTCGGTGCTGCGGCGCGGCCCGGCGGTCCGCCCGTCCGCTCCGATCGTCGACCATCCACTGCCGGAACTGCTCGTTCTCGGCAGCAGTACCGCGGCCCGCTGATCACCCCTCGGCGAGAATCTCGCCGAGGGCGGCGGTGATCGCCGCGCGCAAGTCGTCGTGCCGGGCGTCGAGCGCATGCTCGGGCGCCGTGCGTTCGGCGCCGTACAGGTACACCGGTCCGGCGCGGAGGTCGGCAGGCTCCCACTCGTACCGCGCGTGCACGTGCCCGTGCAGGTGCGTCCAGGTGTTGCCGAGCACCTCGTAGTTGATCCGCCGGAACGCGGGATCGGCTGCGCGGCAGGCCCGTTCGACCGCCTCGCCCAGCACGACGAGGTCGGTCATGAACGCGATCCGTTGCGGCCGTGGCAGATCGGTGAGCTGATCGGCCGTGCCGTCGTAGATCAGCACGCAGTACCCGGGGAGGTGCTGGGTGTCGCCGATCACGGCCCATCCGGTCGTGAGACGGCACAGTGCCGTCGGATTCGTCCCCGCGGCCGCCGTCCCCGCGCGATCGCGGCGCCAGTCGTCGTCGGCGGTGCCGACCTGATCTCCGGTCATGCTGCCCCGTTCCTGGTGTGCGCCGACGGCGCCTGTGTGAGCAGGGATTTCGATCCTACCCCGGGCTCGACGCCCGCATCGATCCGAAAACCGCGAGTGTTCCTCTTTGACATCTGGTGGTGAATTGTCAAGGGCGCCTGCATATCTCGAGCCGGGCCTGGGGCGGTTTGGGAAAAGCCCCAAAAGTTCGTCGCCCGAGTCGGCGAGATCTCACCAAGCGCTCGACCCGATTCGCGGCATCGACGGTGTGGTCGTAGAGTCGTCGCACGAGCAGTGTTCGCGTGCTCCCTCGGTGGCCGCTCGCCGGACGATGATGTCCTCGGCGAACGGTCCGGTCAGGCCGTTCCCGGCATCCCAGGGACCGGCCTCGTAGTCGGCGTGACCCTACAAGGGGGCCGTCACGTCGAATCATCTCTGCCGCAGCGTCGCGTCAGCCCACGATTTTTACGTTCACGCAACACGTTCCCGGCCATGCATGGGCTAGGGTCACGAAATCTGTTGGGGCACTGACGCTTACGACGCAAGTCCGATCGGGCGAGCGGGGTTCGTCCACCATCTTCGGTGCGCTCGTGCGCACGAGTTACTTTGCGGCACTATCGATTCCGACATATCGAACTGGAACTTGTTGTAGTGCTTGACAATTCGGCGGGGTCTCTACAAAACTACCCGTCGGTAGCCGACGATCGGGAAGCTCGGGCCCGGTAGTTGTGACAAGTCACCGCCGACGATGCCACCGCCTGAACCCCCGTGAACCCCTGTGCACCAGTCGGGGTGAACCTCACCGCCACCGTGACCATCACCAAAGGAGTTCAGCGCTATGGACAATCCCGCGCTACCCTCAGCGCACCGTCAGGATGCTCATCCGGCAGTGCACCCGGAGCACTCGGGTGATCAGGTGGCGGTCCTGCCCAGACCGTCGGTCAGCACGCCGTCCACCGTCGCCGACGACGTCAGGACCGTGGGCCCGGTCGAACTGCTTCCGCTGGTCACCGACCGATTGCGGGAAATCCTCATCACCGGTGGCGATTTCGACGACATCTACCGGCACGTTCTGGCCGCGCCAGGCAAACGCGTGCGGGCCCGCCTCGTGCTCGCGTGCGCGCGACTGCTGCCCGACGGCGCGGCCGCCCCGCGACCCGCCGCGATCGACCTGGCCTGCGCCATGGAGATGCTGCACGAGTCCTCGCTGCTGCACGACGACATCTGTGACGGGTCCCTGTTGCGCCGCGGCGCGCCCTCGGTGCCCGCCGCGTTCGGGGTGCGCATCGCCGCCAGGGCCGGCTTCCACATGGCGGGTACCGCCATGCAGGTGGTCGCCCAGGTCCTGGCCGAGAATCAGAACGTGTTCGGCGGCATCGGCGAGGCGCCGGGCGTCACCTACGCCGACCGGCTCTCCGACCTGTCCTTCGGCCAGCTCATCGAAACCCTGCCGCCCGCGGTGGACGCGACCGCGCTGCGCAGGCACTACGAACTCGTGGCCGGCGCGAAGACCGGCACGCTGTTCCGGCTCTCGTGCTCCTACGGCGGCACGGCGGGCGGCGCCGATCACGATCGCCTACAGGCCCTGATGCAGTACGCCGACCAGCTCGCGCTGGCCTTCCAGATCATGGATGACGTCCGCGACATCGAGGGCGGTCCCGAACTGGGCAAGGACGCCTGCGGCGACCTGGACCGGCGGGTGCCGACCTGGCCGGTGATCGAGTGGCTCGCGGTGCGTCCCGGCGCCAGGGAGATGTGGCTGTCGACCGAGACCGCCAGCGCGACCCTGCAGGCCGAACTGGTCGACAGCGGCGCCACCCAGGCCGCGCGTGCCGTCGCGCTGCAGGCCACCGAGACCGCGAGCGCGGCCTTGGACATCTTCCCGTCGTCGCCGGCCCGCGACGATCTCCGCGAACTCTTGCAGCAGGTGATCAACCGATGAGACAGACCAGAATCGGCTCGCTGGCCTACGGGCTGCGGCATCTGCGGCGCGCGCCCGACATGGCCGCGCTGCGGGCCGCGGCCACACCGGACGAACTGGCCCGGCTGGCCCTGATCCCCGCGGGCCGCAACCTCGGCATCTCGGTGAGTTTCCTGCCCGCGCACCTGCGCGCGGAGGCGACCGCCGCGCTGCTCGCGTGTCGCGTGCTCGACGCCTTCGAGGATCTCAGCGACCGCGCGGTCGCCAGCGGCGCCGTGCTGGCCGCGGCCGACTACCTCAACAGCACCTCCGACACGCCGCCACCCGCCCTGCCTGCGGTGACCGCCGAGGCCCGCGACAGCGAGGCCGTCGACCGGCTGCTGGCCGAGCGCATCGGTGACATCAGGGCGCTGCTGTCGGCGCTGTCGGCCGAAGGCCAGAAGCGGGTCGGCGAGGTGATCACCGACGTCGCCGGGGTGATGGCCCGCAATATCGACGGACCGCTCTCGCGCGTGGCCTACAGCGAGGGCGTGCTCGGCCGGGTCACCCACTACGCGTGTGCCCTGGTCGCCGAGGACGTGCTCTCGGAAGCGGATCTGCGCGAACTGACCGGCTGCGTCGCGGTGATCGCCCAATCGGCGAACGACCTGCGCGACAACGAGTTCGAGATCTACGGCGTCGCCGACCGCGAAGAACTGAAGCGGATGGTGATGCTCCAGCTGCTGGCGCCCGCGCTCGGTGGGTTCGCCCTGCTGGCGCGGCTGGGCCCCGGCACGCCCAGTCGCGGTGCGCGCGCGGCGATGGCGTACATGACCATCACCACCTCCGCGTTCCTGTGCTCGGTCGTCGACGCGCCGTCGCCGTACCGGCGCAAGGTCGGCGCCGCGCTGCTGGCCGCGTCCTCGGCGCGGTACTGGACCAGGATGATCGACCGCGTCCGGCACACCGCCGACCTGGCGATCCACCGGACGCTCGACGCCTCACCGGATGTCGCCGAGGGCGCAGGCGGCACCCGCGAAGTGCTCGGCGCCGGTGATCCGGCCACGATGCCGACCTCGCTGGTCCCGCTGATCGTCGACACCACCTTCGCGCTGGTGCAGACCCTGCCGGAAGCCCCGCTGACCGGCGAACTGCCCGACGCCGAGGTGCGCACGATGATGATCGCCGACCATCTCGCCTTCGGCGCGATGGAGCGGGTGCCACCGCACGAACCCGAAGCGCTGCAAGCGCTCGCCACGAGACTCCAACTCGCTGCCCTCGACACCAGCACCCAAGGGAGCCGCCCATGAGCATCCGCACCAGACCCGCGCTCACCGTCCTGGACACCACTAGCGAAGGAGCTCGACTATGAGCACCGGAACTCCCGTCGCGCCCGAACAGGCCCCGTTCAGCAAACGGGTGCTCAAGCTCGAGCACGCTTCCAATGTCGGCCCGCTCGTCCACATCGCGCTGTGGATGGGCATGACGGCCTTCGGCCTGTTCGTGCCGTTCGCCTCGAACTGGTACGTGGCCGTGCCGCTGATCATCGTGCTGGCGCTGCTGAACCTGTCGCTGACCATCGGCGTCATGCACATGCACACCCACCGGCCGCTGTTCGTGTCGTCGCTCCCGAACCGGGTCGTCGACATCCTGTGCTGCCTGCCGGGCAATCTGACCGCGGCCGAGATGCGTGAGGTGCACGTCCTCAACCATCACCGGTTCAACGACGGCCCCGGCGACGTCACCGCGACCACCGGCATGGAGAAGGGCCTCGGTGCCATCTGGTACTGGGTCCGCTACGGCGTGATCGTCAAGATCCACACCATGCGGATGATCTTCGCCGCCGATCCGGCGCCGCGCCGCCGCCGCACCCGCCACCAGTTCCTGTTCGACATCGCGGTGTACGCGCTCGTGATCGGTGGCGTCTGGTACGCCGCGGGCATGGAGAAGTTCGTCCTGTTCTACTGGGTGCCGTTCCTCATCACCCAGGTCAACGCGGGCTACTTCGCCTGGCTGAGCCACGCGCCCGCCAAAGGCTTCGAGGACGACCCGAGCACCTCGCTGAACAACGCGGGCAACATCCTCAACTTCCTGATCTTCAACCAGGGCTACCACAGCGTGCATCACCGTTACCCCGGTATCCACTGGAGCCAGATCCCGGACAAGCTCGCCTACATGCGTGATGTCAACCCCGGCGTCATCGTGCCGTATTGGATGGTCGCGCAGTCGGGGTGGCGTCTGTTCTGGCCGGGCGGCTTCCTCAACGAGGGCTACGGCACCAAGTGGAAGGCCCGGCTGGAGCGGCGCATCGAAGAGGGGACCGTGCGTAATCGGTACCTGCCGTGGTTCGCATGGATCTGATCACCCCGACGCCCACCCAGGCACGGGACGTGCTGACGAGCCGTTCGCGGCTCGTCCCGTTCCTCTTCTCCTTCGCCGTCTACGGCGTCGCCGGCATCACCGTGCCGCTGATGCTGCTCTTCGCCGGCGGCTGGTTCCTGCCGAAGACGATCGACAAGGGCCCGCACCTGTCGACCGTCCCGGCGCTCGTCATCGATGTGGCGCTGCTGGCCCTGTTCGGCCTGCAGCACTCGGGCATGGCCCGGCCCGCGTTCAAGGCGTTCATCACCCGCTGGGTGCCCGAAGCCCTCGAACGCTCGGTCTACATCGTCATGGTGTGCCTGGTCATGTGGGTGATCATGCTGGCGTGGCAGCCGATCCCGGCCGAGCTCTGGTCGGCCGAGGGCACGGTGGGCCTGGTGCTCGACGCCGGGTTCTGGCTCGGTTTCGTGCTCGTCTACGCGGCGACGCTGCTGCTGAACCACTTCCATCTGCTCGGCATCAGCCAGGCCTACCGGGAGTACGTCATCCAGGTGCCGGACGCGACCGTCGACCGGTTGCAGGTGAACGGGGTCTACAAGCTCGTCCGCCATCCGCTGATGACCGGTCTGCTGATCTCGTTCTGGTTCGCGAGCACGTTCACCGTCGGGCACCTGGTGTGGGCACTCGGGCTGACCTGCTACATCCTGCTGGGCACCTACCTGGAGGAACGCGATCTGATCGCGCGCTTCGGTGCGTCCTACCGCGCCTACGCCGCGCAGGTCCCCGCGTTCTTCCCGTCCGTGCTCCGCATCTTCGGCCGATCGACTCGGCAGCCGTAACGGCAGGCCGCCCAGCGCGTTTCCCCTCGGGGTGACGCGCCGGGCGGGCCCGGCCCGAGTTCGGGAGAGGAATCGACGTGAACGGTCATCCTGTTCGAGAGCGCATCAGACACAACTCCACCGACCCGGGCCCCGTCGCCGGCGTCGGCCACTCCTACGCCAAGGCGATCCTGCTCGGCGAGCACACCGTCGTCCACGGCACTCCCGCCATCGCGTTCCCCCTGCCCGCGCTGCCGGTGCGCGCCGTCGCCCGGCCCGCGTTCGCGGGTACCGAAGCCGATGTTCTCGCCGCGGGCCACTTCCGTTTCCGCACCGGTGAAGCGGGGTCCGCGTCCGGACCGCGCGTCGCGGTCGAGGAAGCGCTGCGGCGCTGGGGACTCGCCGACGACATCGTCGATGTCGTTGTCGAGTGCGACATTCCGCTGGCCCGCGGCCTGGGTTCCAGTGCCGCGTGCGCGGGCGCCGCAGTGCGCGCGGTCGCCGAGCTGTACGGCCGCGCGGTCGCTCCCGGCACGCTCTACGAGTTGGTGCAGTGTGGCGAGCAGGTCGCGCACGGCCGGGCCAGTGGCATCGACGCGAGCGCCGTGCTGGCGAGCGGGCCGATCTGGTTCCACGAGGGCACGGCCCGGCCGATGACGGTCGGACTGGACGCCGCGCTGGTGATCGCCGACACCGGGGTGCCGGGGTCGACCCAGCACGCCGTCGCGGGCGTGCGCCGGGTCCTGGACCGAGACCGTGCGGCCGCCGATCGGCTGCTGGCCGAGGCCACCGATCTGATCACGGCGGCCGCGACCGACCTGTCGGGCGGACACGCCGCCGCGCTGGGCACGACGATGCTGGCGTTCCAGCGTCTGCTCACCGAACTCGGGGTCAGCACACCGCATATCGACACCCTGGTGACCGCGGCGCTGGACGCGGGCGCGTACGGCGCCAAACTCACCGGCGCGGGCCTCGGCGGCTGCGTCCTCGCCCTCACCGCGACCGATCTCGCGCCCGCGGTCGGCACCGCGCTGCGCCGGGCGGGCGCGGTGCGGACCTGGACGGTCCCCACCGCGAGCCTGCGCTCGGACGCCCTGTCCCTATCCGCCTCGAGACCGGAACGCGAAACCCACCGATGACACCCACTTCCGCAGTCCCCGTCGCCGCCGCAGGGCCGGGCGAGCCCGTCCGCGATGGCGCGGCCGTCGCGGTCGCGTACCCGAACATCGCCCTGGTCAAGTACTGGGGCAAGCGCGACGAGACGCTGTTCCTCCCCGTCACGGGGAGCCTGTCGATGACACTCGACATCTTCCCGACGACCACCTCGGTGCGGCTGATCGACGGTCCGGCCGACACGGTCGAGCTCAACGAGGCCGCCGCCACCGGCACCGCCCTGTCCCGCGTCGAGACCTTCCTCGACCTGGTCCGCGCGCTGGCGGGCCGCGACGAGCGCGCCGCGGTGGTGACCGGCAATGCCGGCCCCACTGGCGCCGGCCTGGCCTCCTCGGCGAGTGGGTTCGCCGCGCTGGCCACCGCCGCGGCCGCCGCCTACGGACTCGACCTGGACGGTCGCGCCCTGTCCCGGCTGGCCCGCCGCGGTTCCGGATCGGCCTCGCGCTCGATCTTCGGCGGCTTCGTCGTGTGGCACGCGGGCGAGGGCGACGGCGAGGCGGGCGACCTGAGCTCCTACGCCGAGCCGATCGGCGGCGACGACCTCGACCCGGCGCTGGTCGTCGGCGTCGTCGAGGCGGGCGCCAAGGCGGTGTCGAGCCGGGTGGCCATGCGGCAGACCACCGAGACCTCGCCGTTCTACCGCCCGTGGGCCGAGTCCTCGGTCCTCGATCTCGCCCAGATGCGCGACGCGGTCGCGCGCCGGGATCTCCCGGCGATCGGGGAGATCGCCGAGCGCAACGCCCTCGGCATGCACGCCACCATGCTCACCGCGCGACCCGGGATTCGCTATCTGTCACCGCATTCGGTCGCCATCCTGGACGCGGTGCTCGCGCTGCGCGCCGACGGCATCGCCGCCTACGCGACGATCGACGCGGGCCCGAATGTGAAGGTGCTCTGCACCCGCGCCGACGCGCCCGTCGTCGCGGCCACCCTCGAAGGACTCGGTGACTTCGTCACCACCCGGACCGCGCACATCGGTCCGGGTGCCCGGCTGATCGGGGGCGACGACCGGTGATCAGTTGTCGCGCTCCGGGCAAACTCTTCATCGCGGGGGAGTACGCCGTCGTCGAGCCAGGGCATCTCGCGGTGCTCACGGCCGTCGACCGCTACGCGACCGCCACGGTGACCGGGGCGTCCGCCGGGACGGCCACGACGCTGCACTCGGATCTGGACGGCGGTGTCTCGCTCACCCTGGGCCGCGACGGTGACCGTCTGGTCCCGGCGACGCCCGATGCCACCGTGCCCGCCGCGTTCGCGTATGTCTTCGCGGCCGCGTCGGTCCTCGACCGGCTCCGCGCCGAACGTGGAATCGATTCCGGCGCTTACACATTGACGGTTTCCGCCGATCTCGGTGACGCCGACGGTCGCAAGTACGGCCTCGGGTCGAGCGCGGCAGTGACGGTCGCGACCGTCGCCGCCCTCGGTCGCTTCCACGGGCTCGAACTCACCGCGATGGACCGGTACCGGCTGGCCGTGCTCGCCACGATCGCGGTCAACCCCCGCGCCTCCTGCGGCGATGTCGCCGTGAGTACGTGGGGCGGCTGGCTGGCCTACGGTTCGCCCGACCGCGCGGTGGTCGCCGCGACGGCCGCCGCAGACGGCATCGACGCCGCCCTGCGCGCCACCTGGCCCGGCCTGTCGATCCGCCCGCTGCCGACCCCGACCGGACTCGACCTGCGGGTCGGCTGGACCGGAAATCCCGCCTCCACACCGGCATTGGTCGGTGCGGCGAGCCGGACGAAGGGCGACCGCACCGTCTTCAACGCGCGCAGCAACGAGTGCGTGACCCGCCTGCGCACCGCGATCGAAGCCGACGACTCGGCCGGTGTCGGCAGCGAGATCGACCGTGCCAGGGAACTCCTGCTCGACCTCGACGCGAGCGCCGGGCTCGGCATCATGACGCCGCGCCTGCGCGCGCTGTGCGCGGCGGGCGCCGCCGTCGGCGCGGCCGCCAAGCCGTCCGGCGCGGGTGGTGGCGACTGCGGGATCGCGCTCGTCGACCGCGCCCGCCCGGCCGCGAGCACCGAACTGACCGACCGTTGGGTCGCCGCCGGCATCCGGCCGCTGCCGTTGCGGACCCACCCGTTCGAAGGGGACACCGCATGATCGCCGATCGCAAGGACGACCACGTTCGCCACGCGGTGAACCAGCGCCGCGCCGACACCGGCGCCAACGACTTCGACGACGTCACCTTCGTCCACCACGCGCTGGCCGGGATCGACAGCCAGGATGTCTCGCTGGCCGTCGACATCGCCGGAAAGCAGTGGGACACACCGCTCTACGTCAACGCGATGACCGGCGGCAGCGTCAACACCGGCGAGATCAACCGCAAGCTTGCCATCGCCGCCCGCGAGACCGGCCTGCCCATCGCCACCGGGTCGATGAGCGCCTACTTCCGCGACCCCGAGGTCGCGGGCACCTATCGCGTGCTGCGCGAGGAGAATCCGCACGGCTTCGTGATGGCCAACGTCAACGCGACCGCCTCGCTGGATCAGGTGCGCCGCGCGATCGACCTGCTCGAGGCCGACGCGCTGCAGATCCACCTCAACACCGTCCAGGAAGTCGTGATGCCCGAGGGCGATCGGTCCTTCGGCGCGTGGCCCCGGCAGATCGAGCACATCACCGCCCATGTCCCGGTCCCGGTGATCGTGAAAGAGGTGGGCTTCGGGCTCAGCAGGCAGACCGTGGCCTGGCTGCGCGATGCCGGTGTCTCGGTGGCCGATGTCGGCGGCCGGGGCGGCACCAACTTCGCCCGCATCGAGAACGAGCGGCGCCCCGCCGCCGACTTCGCCTTCATCGAGAGCTGGGGGCAGTCCACCCCCACCTGCCTGCTCGACTGTTCCGGGATCGACGGCATCGATATCGCCGCGTCCGGCGGTATCCGGTCCCCGCTCGACATCGCCAGGGCGCTCGCGCTCGGCGCCGCCGCGACCGGGGTCGCCGGTGCCTTCCTGGACACCGTCGTGCGTCAGGACACCGACGCGCTCGTCGAGCAGATCCGTACCTGGCTCGACCAGTTGCGCCAGATCCTGACCGTGCTCGGCGCCCGCACCCCGGCCGACCTGGCCGGCTGCGACCTGCTGATCACCGGGGACGTGGCGGCGTTCTGCGCACTTCGCGGCATCGACGCGGCGTCCCTTGCCCACCGGAGTCCCTGGTGGCGCGAATCGAAAGATCGAGGAGGAGTCATCGATGAATGACATGTCGTACGCAGCGGTCCCGCTGCAGTGGGTGGGGCCCTTGCGCATCACGGGCAATGTCGTCGACGATGCCGTCGACGTGCCCCTGGCCACCTACGAAACGCCTCTGTGGCCCTCGGTCGGTCGTGGCGCGCGGATCTCCACCCTCACCGAGCGCGGCATCGTCTCCACGCTCGTCGACGAGCGGATGACCCGCTCGATCCTGCTCGAGGCCGACGACGCCTACACCGCGCTCACCGCGGTCCGGCAGCTGAAGGACCGCTTCGCCGAGCTGCAGGAGGTCGTCACCGGCAGCAGCCGCTTCGCCCGCCTGATCGACCTGAACCACCAGATCAACGGCAACCTGCTGTTCCTGCGGTTCGAGTTCAGCACCGGCGACGCGTCGGGCCACAACATGGCCACCCTGGCCAGCGACCACCTGATGGACCACATCCTGACCACGGTCGCCGGCGTGCGCTACGGCTCCATCTCGGGCAACTTCTGCACCGACAAGAAGGCCACCGCGGTCAACGGCATCCTCGGCCGCGGCAAGAACGTGGTGACCGAACTGCTGATCCCGCGCGAGGTGGTGCAGCAGCGCCTGCACACCACCGCGCGGCAGGTGGTGGAACTCAATATCCGCAAGAACCTGATCGGCACCCTGCTCGCGGGTGGAATCCGGTCCGCCAACGCGCATTACGCGAACATGCTGCTGGCGTTCTACCTGGCCACCGGGCAGGACGCCGCGAACATCGTCGAGGGCTCCCAGGGCGTCACCCACGCCGAGGACCGCGACGGTGACCTGTACTTCTCGTGCACGCTGCCCAACCTCATCGTCGGCACCGTCGGCAACGGCAAGCACGCGAGCTTCGTGGACGAGAACCTCGAACGTCTGGGCTGCCGGGAAGACCGGGAGCCCGGCGAGAACGCCCGCAGACTCGCCGTCATCGCGGCGGCGACCGTGCTGTGCGGCGAGCTGTCGCTGATGGCCGCGCAGACCAATCGCGGTGAATTGATGCGCGCCCACACCCAATTCGAGCGGTCCACCACGAGCAACGGAACACAACGATGAACACATCCTCGGTCGGCATCCACGACCTGTCCTTCGCGACCACCCACTACGCCCTCGACCACGCCGTGCTCGCCGAGCGGCTCGGCGTCGACCGTGACAAGTTCTACCTGGGCATCGGCCAGGAGAAGATGAGTGTCGCCGCGGCCGACGAGGACATCGTCACCATCGCCGCGGCCGCGGCCAAGCCCATCCTCGAGCGGCACGGCACCGACAACATCCGCACCGTGCTGCTGGCCACCGAGACCGGTGTCGACCAGTCCAAAGCCGCCGCGCTGTACCTGCATTCGCTGATCGGGCTGCCCAACGCCGCGCGGGTGGTCGAGCTCAAGCAGGCCTGCTACGGCGGCACCGCGGGCCTGCAGTTCGCCGCGGGTCTGATCGCGCGTGATCCGGCCCAGCGGGTGCTGGTCATCGCGGCCGACATCGCCAAGTACGACCTGGACTCCCCGGGCGAGCCGACCCAGGGCGCGGCCGCGGTGGCGATGCTGATCACCGCGAATCCGGCCATCCTGCAACTGGATCCGCATTCCGGGCTCTACAGCGCCGACATCATGGACTTCTGGCGCCCGAACTACCGCAGCGCCGCCATCGTGGACGGCAAGACCTCGGTCAACGCCTACCAGAAGGCCGCGCAGGAAGCCTGGACCGACTACCGGCGCCAGGGCGGCCGCGAGCTGTCGGAGTTCGCCGCGTTCTGCTACCACCAGCCCTTCACCAAGATGGCCTACAAGGCGCACCGCCACCTGCTGGAGAGCCAGGGCCACACCGCCGACGCCGCCGAGATCGAGGCCGCCATCGGCGACACCACCCGCTACAACCGCACGGTCGGCAACAGCTACACCGCCTCGCTCTACCTGGGCCTGGCCGCGCTGCTCGACTACGCCGACGACCTGACCGGACGGCCACTGGCCATGATCAGCTACGGCTCGGGCAGCGTCGCCGAATTCTTCAGCGGCACCGTGCAACCCGGCTACCGCGAGCACCTGCGGACCGAGGCGAACCGCGCCGCGATCGACTCGCGCGAACTGATCGGCTACGAGCACTACCGCGAGTTGCACGAGGCCACCTCGCCCAGCGACGGCGCCTACCACGCCATGCCGGAGGAGACCCGCCGTCCGTACCGGCTCGCCGCCGTCTCCGGCCACAAACGCATCTACGAATCCCGCTGAGGTCGCCCCATGAGCAGTAACAACACTTCCACGACCGTGGACGACCGGCCCGCCGGCGACACCACCCGCAGGCACGTTCAGGTCCTCATCGTCGGGAGCGGCCTGTCCGGGCTCGGCACGGCGATCCGGCTCAGCCAGCACGGGGTGACCGACTACCTGGTCATCGAGCGCGGCCCCGATGTGGGCGGCACCTGGCGCGACAACACCTATCCGGGCGCGGGCTGCGATGTGCCCTCGCACCTGTACTCGTACTCGTTCGCGCTGAATCCGGGCTGGTCCCGGTCGTTCTCGCCGCAGGCCGAGATCGAGCGGTACCTGCGCGAGGTGGCCGACCGGTACGGCGTGCGCGACAAGCACAAGTTCGACTGCGCGATGACCGCGGCGCGCTGGATCGACGCCGACGGCCGGTGGGAGGTCGACACCAGCGACGGTGCCTTCACCGCCGACTTCGTCGTGTCGGCGGCGGGCGTGCTCGCCGAGCCGAATCTGCCCGACATCAAGGGGATCTCGAGCTTCGAGGGCGAGATCTTCCACTCGGCGCGATGGAACCACGACGCGAGCCTGGCGGGCAAGAAGGTCGCCGTCATCGGCACCGGGTCCTCCGCCGTGCAGATCGTCCCGTCGATCGCGCCCGAGGTGGAGCGGCTGGATGTGTACCAGCGCACCGCGACCTGGGTGATGCCGCAGCTGAACCGGCCCTACCTGGCGCCGGAACGCTTCGCCTTCAAGCACGTGCCCGGCCTGCAACGGCTGATCCGCGCGCTGATCTACACCACGCGCGAACTGTTCGTGATCACCCAGGTGAAGTACCCGTGGACCGGCCTGCTGCTCGAGGCCGTCGGGCGGGTCAAGATGCGGCTCGAGATCCGCGACCCGGAGAAGCGGCGCAAGGTGCTGCCCACGCACCGCGTCGGCTGCAAGCGGATGCTGGTCTCGAACAAGTTCTACGGCGCGCTCGACCGCGACAACGTGGATCTGGTCACCGACGGCATCGCCGAGGTGCGTGCGCGCTCGATCGTCACCGAGGACGGCACCGAACGCGAGGTCGACGCCATCGTCCTGGCCACCGGGTTCCACGTGGCGGATTCGCCGACGTTCAACCTGTACACCGGTCGCGACGGCCGGACGGTGTCGGAGGCGGCCGACGCCGAGGGCTACCAGATGTACAAGGGCACCACGGTCGCCAACTTCCCGAACATGTTCTTCATGCTCGGCGCCAACTCCGGGCTGAACTACACCTCGCTGATCTACATCATCGAGTCGCAGATCAACTACATCGTCGACGCGATCAGCACCATGCGAGCGCGCGGTCTGCAGTCGTTCGAGGTGAAGGTGGACACCCAGCGCGCCTACAACAAGGCGCTCGAGCCGAAGATGGCCCGCACCGTGTGGGTCAACGGTGGCTGCACCAGCTGGTTCCTCGACAAGCACGGCAACAACTCCGCGCTGTGGCCGGACTTCAGCTTCCGGTACCGGAAGCTGGTGCGCCACTTCGACATCGAGGCCTACGACACCACGGCGTCGACGCGGTGACCGACACGCCTCGGCGCCACGTGCGGGTGGCGATCATCGGGGCCGGGTTCGCCGGGCTCGGCGTGGCCATGCGGCTGCGCCGGCTCGGGATCACCGACTTCGTCGTCTTCGAGCGCGCGGGCGACATCGGCGGCACCTGGCGGGACAACACCTATCCCGGCGCGGGTTGTGACGTGCCGTCGCAGCTGTATTCGTACTCGTTCGCGCCGAATCCGGACTGGACGCACTCGTTCTCGACCCAGCCGCAGATCCAGCGGTACGTCCAGGACACGGTCGACCGGGAAGGGGTGCGCGAGGCGATCCTGCTCGACTGCGAGGTGACCGACGCGCGCTGGAACCCGGCGGCGGCGCGCTGGGACATCCAGACCGCCCGGGGCGCGTTCACCGCCGACATCATGGTGTCGGCGGCGGGTCCGCTCAGCGCGCCGAAGCCGCCCGACATCAAGGGCATCAGCACGTTTCGCGGCGCGATGTTCCACTCCGCGCGCTGGGATCACGACGTCGACCTGACCGGCAAGCGGGTGGCGGTCGTCGGGACCGGCGCCTCGGCCATCCAGATCGTGCCCTCGATCGCGGAGCGGGTGGGCCGGCTCGAGGTGTACCAGCGCAGCGCGCCGTGGGTGCTCCCGCGCCTCGGTCATCGCTACACGCTGCCCGAACGCCTCTGGTACCGCCACGTTCCGGGGTCGCAGCGGCTGGCCCGCGCGGGGGTGTACTGGCTGCGTGAGTCGTTCGTGCTCTGGCAGTCGAAGTACCCGCCGCTGGCCGACATCTTCGCCGCCGGTGCCCGGCTGAAGCTGTGGTGGGTGATCCGGGACGCGGCGTTGCGCCGCAAGGTGACACCGAACTACCGGCTCGGCTGCAAGCGGATGCTGATCTCCAACGAGTACTACCCGGCTCTGGCGCGCCCGAACGTCGACGTGGTCACCGATGGGATCAAGGAGATCAGGGAGGGGTCGATCGTCGCGAACGACGGCACCGAACGCGAGGTCGACGCGATCGTGCTGGCGACCGGTTTCGAGATCACCGATTCGCCGACCTACGACCTGATCACCGGCCGGGACGGGCGCACGCTGGCGGAGGTGTTCGGCGCGGACGGGCTCAGCGTGTACAAGGGCACCACCATCGCGAACTTCCCGAACATGTTCCTGATGATCGGCCCGAACGCGGCACTGAGCTACACCTCGGCGGTGTTCACCATCGAATCGCAGATCAACTACATCGTCGACGCGATCACGACGATGGACGCGGCCGGGCTGCGCACGGTGGAGGTGCGCGCGCAGGCACAGACCGAGTACAACCGGGAGCTACAGACGAAATTCGCCGGCACCGTGTGGAACGCGGGGGACTGCACCAGCTGGTTCGTCGACGAGCTCGGGCGGCACTCCCGGCTCTGGCCGGACTTCAGCTTCCGCTTCGAGCGGATGCTGAAGACCTTCGATGTCGAGGCCTACGACACGACCGCGCGGACGTAGGACTCGCGGCGCACAGCTGATCCCGGGACGAGGTTGGGGGCGTCCCGGGATCGCTGCTGTGCTAGCCCGACAGCGTCTCGATCAGCGTGATGAAGATGTCGAGGAGGTCACCGAGAAAACCGGAAAACATGAATCTCTCCCTTCCGTCGGATGATCGGCCCGCAGGAGAACACAAAGCGGCGCAGCGCGCGGCTTCATCGATGTTGTGCAGAATGGGCGGTAGGCCCGTACTCCGGACTGCGGGAAGATCGCTGGAATATCCGGGATCACACCAGGCGCGGTGTGGAAATGCATCCACACCGTAGCAAACCAGGATTTGTGCGGACAAGGATTTGTCGGCGCACGGAAGAATCGTTATAGGGGTTTCGAACCACCAGGTCACGGCGGGTATTCGCGGCTATTCGGTGGTGTCGGGGGAAGGGATTCGCCCGCCGTTCTCCGTGGCTGCCCGAGTGACCGCGACGGCGGCCGACACGGCGCGACCGCGGGCCGTTATCGGAATGTATTGTTGGCCGCCTGCCCCGCTGGCCGGGTGGATCCGCGCAGCGGATTCGCGGTGGGAAAGGTGATCGACGGGAGCGTGACCCACATGCGGACGCGCGTCCCCTTCTCGTCGTGGCCGAATTCCAGGTCCTCGGTGAGCACCCGCATCATCTCCACGCCGCGCCCGCGGAAGCCGGGATCGGTCGGGGTGGGGACCCAGCGGCCCGAATCGGTGACCTCGATGACCACCCGGTCGCCCTCACACGTGGCGGTGAGCGTGACCCGGCCGGGCTCGGCATCGCGGTAGGCGTGCTCGACGCTGTTGCTGCACGCCTCGTTGGCGGCCGCGACGAGGTCGGCGGCCAGATCGTGCGGGACCGCGGCGGTGGCGAACCAGCGGTAGAGGTTGCGCCGCAGCCCGGTCAATTCCGCTGCGGCGGCGGGGATGTCGAGGTGCAGCGGTTCCGGCGGCTGGCGGTAGACGACCATGGCGACGTCGTCGTCGTAGCCCGCGGGCGGACACAGCCGCGACAGCACGGCGTCGGCGACGTCACGGGGCAGCGCGGCGCCGGTCTCGCTGAGCACCCCGGCGATTTTGACGAAGCCCTCTTCGATGTCGTACCCGCGCTGTTCGACCAGGCCGTCGGTGAACAGCACCAGCGTCGCGCCCGGCGGCAATGCCGTGGTGGCCTCGGGCCTGCGCGGGGTGTCGAAGGTGGCCAGCGGCACCGCCCTTCCGCCTTCGAGCACCCGGCCGGTGCCCCCGGGCGGTGCCAGGATGGGCGGCATGTGACCGGCGTTGGAGTAGCGGACCATGCCGCGCTCGGGATCGAGGACCGCCGCGCACACCGTGGTGCACATGGCGCCGGGAATCCGGGCGGCGACGGCGTCGAGCTCGGCCAGCAGCTGCGCCGGGCCCGCGCCGCGCAGCAGCAATGCCCGTGCGGCCGTGCGCAATTGGCCCATCACGACGGCGGCCGAGAGGCCACGGCCGACACAGTCGCCGACCACGACGCCGATGGTGCCGTCGCGCAGCGGCACCACGTCGTACCAGTCGCCACCGATCTCGAGCGGTGGCAGCGCCGGCTCGTAGTGCACCGAGAACCGCGGCGGCAGCTCGATCGGGCCGAGCATCGCGCGCTGCAGGGTGAGCGAGGTCGCGCGGGCCTGATCGAAGTTGCGGGCGCGCTGCAGCGCGACGCTGAGATGGCCGACCAGCAGCGAATACAGCGCCCAGTCCGCGGCGCTGATCGCGCGCGGCGCCCCGAAGCGCACCCACAGGGCCGCGTCGCCGGTCTCGCCGAGCGGCGCGACCACGGCGTCCACGCCGCCGTCCTCGCCGGTGATGGCGGACAGGCCGCGGGCGGGCTGCCTGCGGGCCCGGTCGACCAGGGCGCGGACCTCCTCGTCGAGGACGACCCGGCCCGTCGGTCCCGACACCGGCTCGGCGACGAAGTGCGGTGCGCCCTCGGTGACTTCCGGTGCGCCGGCGGGCGGTTCGCCACAGGAGTACACGTCCGGCTGCCCGGTCCGGCTCGGCCAGACCGCGACCAGCGCGGTCCGCGCGCCCATCGTCCGGCGCAACTCGTCGAGCCCGACCTCGAGCACCTCCACCATGCTGGTGGCCGCGCCGACGGCGGTCGCCAGCCGCGAGGCCGCCTGATCGCGGGCCTGCGCGTCGTGTTCGGCGGTCACGTCGCGCACGGTGCCGACGAAGATCTCCTCGTTGTCCTCCTGCTTCACCAGCGAGCTCGCGCTCACCGCCAGCCAGCGTTCGCGACCGTCGCGATGCCGCACCGGCATCACGAAACGAGATGCCTCCGTACCGATCTGGGGGTAGCCCGCCCGATCCGACAGGGCCCACGGATGCGGCACCGGATAGGGGACCGCGTCCGCGCCGTAGCCGGTGAGCACGCCGAAGGCGGAGTTCACCTCGACGATGGTGCCGTGGTCGTCGGCGACGAAGAACCCGTCCTGCAGCGACTCGACCAGCGCGGTGCGAAACGCGTCGCGACCGGCGAGATCCTCGGCGCGCGAACGCTGTTGCTCGTAGCGGCGGGTGCCGTCGAGATAGCCGCGGGTGGCGATGTCGAGCGCGGCCATCGTCTGCAGCAGGAACTCCAGCGCCACCTCGGCGCTGCGCGAATCCGCCGCCTCGTCGGTGAACGCGGCGACCGCGCGGAAGTGGTTCTCGGTGAGGTCGAGCAGGCTGATGCCCTCGACGAGGGCCCGCCTGCCGAGGTCGTAGCCCTCGGTGAGGCCCGCCTGGCCGGGCGCGGCGACGTGGCGGCGCAGGGCAGCCGAGTAGTCGTCGAGAAATGCGGCCAGGACAGCGCTCATCGGCAACCTCTCATGGACAGGCTCCACGGAAACGAGCCGCGAGGACCAGGGCGTCGTCGGTGTCCTTGGCGTCGCGCGCGAGCAGGTCGCCCGCGATCTGGGTGGCCGGACGGGCCAGATCGATCGACTCCGGGCCCACCGCGACGATCCCGTCGGTGGCCATCAGCAGCAGGTCACCCGGCCGGATCGGCAGGGTCTGGGGTTGCAGGTGCGAGGGCAGCCGGTAGCCGACGATGCCGCCGGTGAGCAGCATCGTCGCGCGTAGCTCCGGACCGGCCGGGCCGAGCGTCAGCAGGCGCGACTCGACATTGCCGACCCCGAGCCACTGCAGGGTCTCGCCCGGACCCATCAGCGCCAGCGAGACCGCGGCGCCGCGGGTTTCGACCATCGCGCGATGACACAGCACCATCAGCACGTCCAGCGGTTCGCCGCGGTTCTCGGACAGGATGACCATCGCGCGATCGGCGGCGTCGGCCGCGGCCGCGCCGTGCCCGAGGCCGTCGAGGACACCGAACAGGGCACCGCCGTCACCGGTGTCGAGGATGACCGCGCGATCGCCGGAGACGTCCTGCCCGGGCAGTGCCCGACCGGCCGTCGACCATTCCGTGCGGCCGATGATCCCGTCTTCATGCACCGTCGGGTACCCACTTCCACATCTCGATCAACGTCCCGCGGCCGGGGGCGGAATCGATGGTGAGGCCGTCCATCAGCCTGCGCGCGCCGGGCAGGCCCAGCCCGAGTCCGCGGCCGGTGGAATAGCCGTCCTCCAGGGCGCGCGCGATATCGCGGATGCCCGGTCCCTGGTCTTCCGCCTGTACGACGAGGGAACGTCGGCCGTCGCGCAGGTCGACGAGCAACCGGATCTCGCCGCTGCCCGCGTAGCTGGTGATGTTGCGCGCGATCTCCGAGATCGCGGTGGAGATCATGGTCCGGTCGGTGAGGGTGAAACCCAGGGCCGCGGCCAGCTCGTGTCCGGCCTGGCGTGCGGTGACGATGTCTTCGGAGACTTTGACCGCGATGGCCACCTGCTCAGCGGCCACTGTCACGACCGTCTCGTCGCCTGCTCGGCAGACGGTTCAGCCAGGCCAGGCCTTCCTCCAGGTCCAGCGCGGTGTGCATGTCCTCGAAGGTCAGGCCCAGCTGGACCATCGCGAACGCGACTTCGGGCTGGAGCCCGACGATGACGGTTTCGGCCCCGCGCAGCTGGGTCATGTGCGCGATGGTGCGCAGTGAGCGCGCGGCGAAGGAGTCCATCACGTCGATCGCGGTGACGTCGACGACGATGCCGGTAGCCCGATAGCGGCTGACCTGCTTCATGAGGTCGTCCTGGAGCCGCTCGGTGTCGCTGTCGGTCAGGGCCGACTGCACCGAAGCGATCAGGAACGTGCCCTGTTTGAGAATGGGTACCGGCATGGTGGCTAGCTCAGCGTCCGTCTCGTTCGCTCAGGCGCTCGGTGACCCGGGAGACCTCGTACCCGAGCAGGCGCTCGGCCTCTTCGATACCGCCCTGCAGGTCGCCGACCGCGTTCATCTTCGACAGGTCGAGGCCGATGGTCACCAGCGTGAGCGCGATCTCCGAGGACAGGCCGGTGATGATGACGTTGGCGCCCATCAGGCCCGAGGCGTCGACGGTCTGCACGAGGTGGTTGGCCACCACGGAGTCGATCGCGGGCACACCGGTGATGTCGATGACGACGACCTTGGCGCGGTTGGCGCGGATGGCGCGCAGCAGCTGCTCGGTGAGCTGACGGGCGCGCTGGGAGTCGAGCACACCGATGATCGGCAGGATGAGCAGCTGCTCGCGCACCTGGAGCACCGGGGTGGACAGCTCGCGGATGGCTTCCTGCTGCTGGCGGATGACGCGCTCGCGCTCCTGCACGAACGAGATGGCCACGGTGCTGGCGATGCGGTTGGCGGCCGGTTCGTAGGCGTCGAGGACCTGGTTGAGCAGGTCGAAATCGGCCTGGTACTTCTCGAACAGTGAGCGGGCGAGCACGTCGCGCAGCAGCAGCACGATACCGAGGACCTCGTCGGTCTCGACGCCTCGCGGAATGATGCGCTCGGACAGGTCGCGCGCGTAGGCCTGCAGGGCCTCGACGCTACCGGTGACGAGCACCTCGACGTAGTTGTCGTACATCGACGTGGCCTCGGAGAAGATCTCCTCCGGGGTCATGGCCGTCAGCAGCTCGGCCTCGGTGATGCGACGTGCCCACTCCTCGCGCAGTCCGGTGCGGTTCTGCCGGAGGTGCTCGACCAGTTGCGGCAGCAAGTTGTCTACCGGGCGCGCCGGCAGCGAATCCGCCGAAAGACTCATGGACACCTCGGACATGGAAACTCCTGCCCCTTTCGACGGGCTTTCTCTGGTGCGCACCGCGCGCTTGGCTCGAGCCTACTCATACCCCATCCCGGATGCCGCCCAAACGTGTGGGTTGCTCGGCGGGCGCTGGCTACTCCGGGGCGAACCCTCGTTCCAGCGCCCGCAGCGCGCGGTCCAGGTAGCTCGTCAGATCGGTGTCGCCGCGTTCGAGCCAGGCGTCGAACGCGGCCCGCGCGGCCGCGAGGGTGGTGCGGCCGACGGCCAGCGGGACCAGGTCACCGGCGGTGGTGCCGAGGCGGCGGGCGGCGAACTCACCGACCGCGCGTTCCCAGGCGTCGTAGTGCGCGCCCGCGCCCGCCGAGAGCGCGGGCACCCCGGAGACCAGCCGCATCCTGGTGCGCAGCTCGGGGATGTCCTCGGCGCGATATCTGTTGGCCGCCACCACGATTCGGCGCACCGCCGCCATCATCGGCTCGTCGTCGGGGACCGCGGCGAACGCGTCGCGCAGATCGGCGACCTCGTTGTCGAACTGGTGCCAGAGCACCTCGCCCTTGCTGGGGAAATACCGGAAGAACGTGCGTTCGCTGACGCCGGCCTCGGCCGCGATGCGCTCGACGGTGATGTCGTCGAAGCCGTGCTCGGCGAACAACTTCATCGCGATGACTTCGAGTTCGCGGCGCGTGGTGCGCGGCGGGCGACCGCGATGAGCGCGCGGAGACGGGGCGGACATGGATACAGAGTAGGGAATCCCGGGGCCCTTGATTATGTCAGTGACTGTCGTTAATCTCGGGATCATGTTCGTGGCCCACCTCACATGGCCCGAGGCGGGCACATGTGCCGCCGCGGGGGTGATCCTGGTCATCCCGCTCGGTGCCACCGAGCAACACGGCCCCCACCTGCCCCTGTCCACCGATACCGACATCGCCGCCGCCGTCTGCGCGCGGGTCGCCGCCGAGCGGTCCGACGTGCTGGTCGCCCCGCCGGTGCCCTACGGCGCCAGCGGCGAGCACGCGGGCTTCGCGGGCACCCTGTCGATCGGGCAGGCCGCGCTGGAACTGCTCGTCGTCGAGCTGTGCCGGTCGGCCACCGACACCTTCGACCGGATCGTGCTGGTCAACGGGCACGGCGGCAATGTCGAGGCGCTGCGGCGCGCGGTCACCCTGCTGCGCGCGGAGTCGCGCGACGTGCGCCTGTTCTCGCCCGGGTACGGCGGCGACCCACACGCGGGCCGCGCCGAGACCTCGATCCAGCTCGCGCTGGCGCCCGACCTGGTGCGCGCCGAGCTGGCCGAACCGGGGGACCGGCGCCCGCTGGCCGAGCTGCTGCCGCTGCTGCGCGCCGGCGGTGTGCGGGCGGTGAGCCCCAACGGAATTCTCGGTGACCCCACCGGGTCGAGCGCAGGCGAAGGCGCCGCGCTGCTGAACGCGGCAACCACCGCACTGCTGACCGACCTGGGCCGCTGGTGGCCCCAGGTTCCTGAGGAAGGATCACGTCGATGAATCCCTGGTTCGAGACCGTCGCCGAGGCGCAGCGCCGCGCCCGCAAGCGCCTGCCGAAATCGGTGTACGGGGCGCTGATCGCGGGCTCCGAACGCGGCCAGACCATCGAGGACAACCAGACCGCGTTCACCGAACTCGGCTTCGCCCCGCACTGCGCCGGCCCGATCGGCGAGCGCGACCAGTCGACCACCGTGCTCGGCCAGCAGGTCTCGATGCCGGTGCTGATCTCGCCCACCGGCGTGCAGGCGGTGCACCCCGACGGTGAGGTCGCCGTGGCCAGGGCGGCGGCCGCGCGCGGCATCGCCATGGGCCTGAGCTCGTTCGCGAGCAAGCCGATCGAAGAGGTCGTCGCGGCCAACCCGTCGACGCTGTTCCAGCTGTACTGGTGTGGCAACAAGGACCAGATCCTGGAGCGGATGGCCAGGGCGAAGGCGGCCGGCGCGGTCGGGCTCATCCTGACCCTGGACTGGTCGTTCTCGCACGGTCGCGACTGGGGCAGCCCGGTGATCCCGGAGTCGCTGAACCTGCGCACGATGATGAAGTTCGCGCCGCAGACCCTGGCGCGCCCGCGCTGGCTCGCCACCTACCTGCGCTCCGGCTCGATTCCCGACCTCACCGCGCCCAACATGGCCGTCGGCGGCGGCGCCGCGCCGGGCTTCTTCGGCGCCTACGGCGAATGGATGCAGACCCCGGCGCCCGACTGGGACGACGTCGCCTGGATCTGTGCGAACTGGGACGGCCCGGTGCTGCTCAAGGGCGTCATGCGGGTCGACGACGCGCTGCGCGCGGTCGACGCGGGCGTGGCCGGCATCTCGGTGTCCAACCACGGCGGCAACAACCTCGACGGCACCCCGGCCGCCATCCGGGCGCTGCCGGTGCTCGCGGACGCGGTCGGTGACCAGATCGAGGTCGTCCTCGACGGTGGCATCCGCCGCGGTAGCGATGTGGTCAAGGCCGTGGCCCTCGGCGCCCGCGCGGTGCTGATCGGCCGCGCCTACCTGTGGGGCCTGGCCGCCAACGGCCAGGCGGGCGTGGAGAACGTGCTCGACATCCTGCGCGGTGGCATCGATTCGGCGCTGCTCGGCCTGCGCAAGACCTCGATCGCCGAGCTCGACCGCGGCGACATCATCGTGCCCGCCGGGTTCGAACGGGCCCTCGGTGTGCCCGCCGACCTCGAACGACCGCTCACCACAGCGGATCTCGTCCAGCAGTAGCGAGCACCACCGGCGGCGGACCTCGGCGATCGGCGAGGTCCGCCGCCGGTGTCGTTCGCGGGACGGGGCTCCCGGTACGCCGTTAGGATCGGCCGAGTCGTCGGAATCGAGGGGGAATTCGTGCGTGGGGGAGTACCGGGCGAGGGTCGGCGTGCCCGAATCATGAAGTCGCGCAGCGTGTCCTGCACCCTGCCCGCCGTGGTCGCGATGGCGCTGGTGTCGGCGGGCTGTGGCACCGACGCGCCCGCGCACCGCGCGGCGACCACCTCGGTGAAACCGCCGGTGACCAGCACGGTCCGGCCGACCACGACCGCGCGGCCGACCACGACGACCTCGGCTCGGCCCACCACCAGCGCCTCCGCGCAGCCGACCGCGGTGGGCATCTGCGTGGACACCACCTCCTCGACCCGGGTGGCCGATGGGCAGTGCGACACCACCGACAGCCGCTACGCCAATTTCTGGTACCAGCACACCGATACGCTGGTCTACCCCGCGATCGGGGCCGCCGTGGCGCTGGCCGCGGGCAGCTTCCTCCGGCCGTCCGGCAGCGGCGTCTACGACCGTGGCGTGCCGGAGGCGGGCGGCACGGTCCAGCGCGGCGGACTCGGCACCAGCCGTCCCGACTCCGGCGGCAGCTCCGGGTCGTAGCGCTCAGGCCGGGTCAGGGGCGGGCTCGGCGGCCATGGTGGCGGCGCTGCCCCGTCCGGTCGGATCGAATCCGCCTGCCGCGCTGCGATGGTGGTTGATCAGCACGTCGTAGATCTCGGCCAGGGCGGCCAGCTGGCCGCGGTCGAGCACGTCGATCATGTGCCGTCGCACGCTGCGCACGTGCGCCGGCGCGGCCGTGGTGAGCAGTTGCCCACCCGCGGTCGTCAGCCGGGCGACGGTGCGGCGCTGGTCGTGCGGCATCGTCTCCCTGATCACCAGCCCGCGCTTCTGCATGCGGGTGATCTGATGCGAGAGCCTGCTCTGCGACCATTCCAGCGCGCCGGCCAGATCGGCGAAGGTCAGGCGCTGTCCCGGCGCGTCGGCCAGGTACACGAGCACCGAGTACTCGACCCAGCTGAGGTCGGCCGCCCGGCCCGCGTCACGTCCGATCGCCGCGGCGATCAGGTCGCGGGTCCGCACGTAGCCCAGCCAGGCGCGCATTTCGACATCATCGAGCCACTGTGGATCGGTCACGATCGAGCTCCAGATTCTCCGGTGCAGGCTTCGGATTGGAACGGTGCACGCCCCGCCACCGTTCGGGTGAATGGGTAGCACCGTTTGGGTTGAACGTGCAACCTCGATCTTGGTTCAGGCGTTTGCCTTACGTCACATAGGGTTGCCTAACCAGCAGGTGGGCGCGGGTGGTCGATAGGCTTCCGAGTGCTTTGTGACCAGCCACCCGAGGAGTGCGATTCGTGACCGCGCCGGAGTTCCGCTATTCCGATCTGCTGCCGATCGGCGCCGACGACACGCCGTACCGCTTGCTCACCACCGAGGGGGTCAGCACCGTCGAGCACAACGGGCGCACCTTCCTGCAGGTCGAGCCCGAAGCGCTGCGGCTGCTCACCGAGACGGCGATCCACGACATCAGCCACTACCTGCGCCCCGCGCACCTGCGCCAGCTGCGCAAGATCATCGACGACCCCGAGTCCTCGGGGAACGACCGCTTCGTCGCGCTGGACCTGCTCAAGAACCTCAACATCTCCGCGGGCGGCGTGCTGCCGATGTGTCAGGACACCGGCACCGCGATCGTGATGGGCAAGAAGAGCGAGGGCGTGCTGACCGGCGTCGACGACGCCGAGTGGATCAGCCGCGGCGTGTTCGACGCCTACTCCAGGCTGAACCTGCGCTACTCCCAGCTCGCCCCGATCACCATGTGGGACGAGAAGAACACCGGCTCCAACCTGCCCGCGCAGATCGAGCTGTACTCGACCGAGGGCACCCCCGACAACCCGGTCTACAAGTTCCTGTTCATGGCCAAGGGCGGCGGCTCGGCCAACAAGTCGTTCCTGTACCAGGAGACCAAGGCCGTCCTGAACCCCGAGCGCATGCTCGAGTTCCTCGACGAGAAGATCCGCTCGCTCGGCACCGCGGCCTGCCCGCCCTACCACCTCGCCGTGGTCATCGGCGGCACCAGCGCCGAATTCGCCCTGAAGACAGCGAAGTACGCCTCCGCGCACTACCTGGACAACCTGCCCACCGAGGGTTCGATCACCGGCCACGCGTTCCGTGATCTCGAGCTCGAGGAAGAGGTCTTCCAGCTCACCCGCGAGTTCGGCATCGGCGCGCAGTTCGGCGGCAAGTACTTCTGCCACGACGTGCGCGTGGTGCGCCTGCCCCGGCACGGCGCCTCCTGCCCGGTCGCCATCGCGGTGTCCTGCTCGGCCGACCGCCAGGCGCTGGCCAAGATCACCAAGGACGGCATCTTCCTGGAGCAGCTGGAAACCGAACCGGCCCAGTACCTGCCGGAGCAGACCGAGGACATCCTCGGCGGCGACGTGGTGAAGATCGACCTCAACCGCCCGATGGACGAGATCCGCGCCGAGCTGTCGAAGTACCCGGTGAAGACCCGGCTCTCGCTCACCGGCCCGCTGGTCGTGGCCCGCGACATCGCGCACGCCAAGATCAAGGAGCGCCTCGACGCGGGCGAGCCGATGCCGGAGTACCTGCGCGACATGGCCGTCTACTACGCGGGCCCGGCCAAGACCCCCGAGGGCTACGCCTCCGGCTCCTTCGGCCCCACCACCGCGGGCCGGATGGACTCCTACGTCGACCAGTTCCAGGCCGCGGGCGGCTCCATGGTGATGCTGGCCAAGGGCAACCGCTCGGCCCAGGTGACCAAGGCCTGCAACGAGCACGGCGGCTTCTACCTGGGCTCCATCGGCGGCCCGGCCGCGCGCCTTGCACTGGACTGCATCAAGAACGTCGAGGTGCTCGAGTACCCCGAGCTCGGCATGGAAGCCGTCTGGAAGATCGACGTCGAGGACTTCCCCGCCTTCATCGTCGTCGACGACAAGGGCAACGACTTCTTCGCCGAGACCTCCAAGCCGATCGCCCTGCGCGTGCGCACCCGCTCCAAGGAACGCGTGTAAACGGTCGCGGATCCCGAAGACCCCGGCCTCGCCACGGTGCGATCCGGGGTCTTCGTTCGTCCGGCCCTGCGCGGTCGCGGTGCGGTGTAGTGTGACGCGACATGCGCTGGACCGGCTCGACGGGGGTGGATATGGCGACCTCCGGAGTTCCCTCCGGCCGAGTGGCGCGCGGCGGGAAGCTGGGCAGGCTGGCCGCCGAGCAGACCGTGCGCGGGGTCGGGACGCGGCTGTCGATGATCGGGCGCACCGAGGAGGCCAGGCAGGTGCTGGCCGAGCGGTCGGCGATGAAGACCGCGCAGCAGATCGTCGCGGTGCTCGGCAGCATGAAGGGCTCGGCGATGAAGCTCGGGCAGATGCTGTCGGTGCTCGACCTCGACTTCGTCCCCGAATCGCACCGCGCGCAGTTCACCCGCCAGCTCGCGGCGCTGCGTGATCGCGCGCCCGCCGTCGCGTTCCCCACCATGCGCACGGTGATCGAGGAGGACCTCGGCCCGCTGTCGGGGATCTTCGCCGACTTCGACGAGACCGCGATCGCCGCGGCCTCGATCGGCCAGGTGCACCGGGCGACCTTGCACGACGGGCGCGTGGTCGCGGTCAAGGTGAAGTACCCCGGCGTGGAGCGCGCCGTGCACGCCGATATCGGCAACCTCGAATTCCTCAGCAAGATGGCCAGATCCGTGCTGCCGAGCATGGCCGACACCGGGGTGCTGGAGGAGATCGCCGCCAATCTGCGCAGCGAACTGGACTATCTGCGCGAGGCCAGGACCCAGCACCTGGTCGCCCAGCGCTACCTCGGCCACCCCTACATCACCGTGCCCGACGCGATCGAGGAGTACTGCTCGCACAACGTGCTGGTGACCGAATACGTGGCGGGCCACGGGTTCTCGCACCTGCAGACGCTGCCGTCGGCCCAGCGGGACCACTACGGCGAACTGATCTACCGCTTCTACCTGGGCACCCTGTTCGCCGACAACGAGTTCTGCGGCGATCCGCATCCGGGCAATGTGCTGCTCGCCGAGGACGGCAGGCTCGCCTTCGTCGACTTCGGGCTCTACAACCGGATGGACCCCGAGCACGTCGATTTCGAGCGTTCCTGCCTGCGGGCCGCCGCCGAGGACCGGCCCGAGGACCTGTACGCGGCCTGGGTCGGGCGCGGCATCATCGACCCGGACGCCGGCGTCACCGTCGAGGAGTGCCTGGCCTACGTGTGGGCGGCCTGCGGGTGGCACCTGCTCGACGAGGAGGTGACCATCACGCCCGAACTGGCCACCAGCGCCGTCCTGCTCGCCGTCGACCCGCGCTCGGTCGAATTCCAGGGCATGCGCAGGCAACTGCTCCCGCCCGAACACGTCTTCTCCCGCCGCGCCGACCTGTTCACCTTCGCCACCCTCGGCCAGTTGCGGGTGCGCGCCAACTGGCATCGGCTGGCCCGCGAATGGCTCTACGGCGAGCCGCCCGCCACCGAGATCGGTCGCGCGATCGCCCGCTGGCGGGCGGACCGGTAGCCGCCACCGCGACCGAATCGCCTGGCTCCGTGGTGCTGACCTGCGTCTACGCAATGACGTAGTAGCTTGGTCGGCGGAGGTCACCGGCGACGAGCGGAAGGAGGCGCGGTGGGTCATCCGACGGACCGTCGCTCGCCGCGCCGGGCGGGGGCGCTGTGCGCGTTCGTCATGATCGTGGCCGCCGTGTGCGCGCTCGTGATCGACTGCACCACGGTGCATCACGACGACCACCACCGCGTGGACGCGCCGCTCGACGTGGTCGCCGCCGCGGTCGTCGACGGGGCGGGGCTCGCCGTTCCCGATCATCCGCTGCCCGACCACTGCCTGGTCGGCACCGCGGCGCCCGACACCGGCCTCGTGCTCCCGCTGCTCGGTCTGCTCGGCGCGCTGGTCGTCGTTCTCCTCGCGAGCCTCGGTCATCCGGCCGCGGCCCCACGCGCCCCGCCACGCGCGTCCCTGCGGTACCGCCAGGGCCGCGACATCCTCACCCAGTTCTGCATCTGTCGACGCTGATCGGTCAGCGCCAGGCCCGCCACACCCGTGGCAGGGCCGGTGTTCGCGTGCCCGTTCTCGTCCGCGCCGTCGTCCCCGGCGGCCGACACAGGAAGCGACAGACATGCAGGAATACGTGCTCGACCGGACCGTTGCCGCGATCGCCGAGCGCCCACAGGGCCTCGTCGGCAATACCCCGGTGATGTGGGTGGGGGCGCC
This sequence comes from Nocardia sp. NPDC050718, assembly GCF_040654235.1. Taxonomy (NCBI): domain Bacteria; kingdom Bacillati; phylum Actinomycetota; class Actinomycetes; order Mycobacteriales; family Nocardiaceae; genus Nocardia; species Nocardia sp. NPDC050718. Next base: position 935,767 of record NZ_JBFAHQ010000002.1, read on the forward strand.
GCTGGCCACCGCCGACCGGGGGTTCTGGGCCAAGCTGGAAGGGTTCAACCCGGGCGGGATGAAGGACCGTCCCGCCCTGCACATGGTGCGCAGGGCCGAGCAGCGCGGTGATCTCGTCCCCGGCGCGCGGATCGTCGAATCCAGCAGCGGCACTCTCGGACTCGGGCTCGCGCTGGCCGGGTTGGTGCACGGTCATCCGGTCACCGTGGTCACCGATCCCGGGCTGGAACCGATCGTCGCGCGCATGCTCAACGCCTTCGGCGCCGAGGTCGACCTGGTCGACCGCGCCCATCCCACCGGTGGCTGGCAGCAGGCGCGCCGGGACCGGGTCGCCGAACTGCTCGCCGCCGAGCCCACCGCGTGGTGCCCGGACCAGTACAGCAATCCCGATGCCGCCGACGGCTACGCCGGGCTCGCGCACGAACTCATCGACCAGGTCGGGCGGGTCGACGTGCTGGTCTGCGCGGTGGGCACGGGCGGGCATTCCGCGGGCGTGGCCAGGGAGCTGCGCCGCCGGTATCCCGCACTGCGCCTGATCGGCGTCGACACGGTGGCCTCCACGATCTTCGGCCAGCCCGCGGGGCCGCGGCTGATGCGCGGCCTCGGCTCGAACATCCACCCGGCCAATGTCGACTACCGCGCCTTCGACGAAATCCATTGGGTCGCACCGGCGGAAGCGGTGTGGGCGTGCCGGACCCTGGCCGCGACGCACTACGCCACCGGCGGGTGGAGCGTGGGCGCGGTCGCCCTCGTCGCGGGCTGGGCCGCCCGCACCGCCGACGCGGAGACCAGGATCGTCGCCGTCTTCCCCGACGGACCGCACCGCTACTTCGACACGGTCTACAACGACGGCTACTGCCGCGAACACGGCCTGCTGACGGGGCCGCCCGCCACCGATCCCGCCACGATCGCGCACCCGGCCGAGCGGGTGGTCGAATCCTGGACGCGCTGCACGACGGTGCTCGATCCCCGCGCCTTCGCGGCCGAGCCGGGACCGGTGCGCGCATGACGACGCTGCGGACCTTCGCCGGTTTCGACACCCCGGCGCGACTGCTCATGATCAACCAGTTCGGCATCAATCTCGGCTTCTACATGCTGATGCCGTACCTGGCCGGGTACCTGTCCGGCCCGCTCGGCCTGGCCGCGTGGGCGGTCGGGCTGGTGCTCGGCGTCCGGAACTTCTCCCAGCAGGGGATGTTCCTGATCGGCGGCACGCTGGCCGACCGGCTCGGCTACAAGCCGCTCATCGTGGCCGGATGTGTGCTGCGCACCGCGGGATTCGCCGCGCTGATCTTCGCCACCTCGCTGCCGATGCTGCTGCTCGCCTCCGCCGCGACGGGATTCGCTGGTGCCCTGTTCAATCCGGCCGTGCGCGCCTACCTGGCCGCCGAGGCCGGTGAGCGGCGGGTCGAGGCGTTCGCGGTGTTCAACGTGTTCTACCAGGCGGGCATCCTGGCGGGCCCGCTCGTCGGGATCGCCCTGCTCGGTGTGGATTTCCGCTGGACCGCGGCCGCGGCGGCGGCCGTGTTCGCGGTGCTCTCGGTGGCGCAGCTGTGCGCGCTGCCGCAGCGCTCCGGGGTGAGCACCACGGCGTCGGTGTGGAGCGACTGGCGCACCATCGCAGGCAACCGGCGCTTCGTGGCGTTCGCGGTGGCGATGGGCGGCACGTATGTGCTGTCGTTCCAGGTGTATCTGGCATTGCCGCTGCACGCGGGCACCGTCTCGGGTGCGGGCGCGCAGGAACTGACCGCGCTGGTGTTCGTGGTGTCCGGGGTGGTCGCCGTCGCGGGGCAGGTGCGGATCACCGCGTGGTTGCGCGCGCGGTGGGGGATCGGGCGCGGTCTCGTCCTCGGGGTCGGGGTGCTGGCCGCGGCCTTCGTCCCGCTCGCGCTGGTCCCCGGCGCGGCGTCGTTCGGGACGGCCGCCGCGGCGGGGGCGCTGCTGCTGTCGGCGGCGGTGCTGGCGGTCGGGACGGCGGCGGTCTTCCCGTTCGAGATGGACACCGTGGTCTCGCTGAGCGACAACAGGCTGGTGGCGACCCACTACGGGTTCTACAACACCATCGTCGGGGTGGCCATCCTGGCGGGCAACCTGGGCACCGGCGCGGTCCTCGACGTCGCCCGCGCGGCCGGCGCCGACCGGCTGGTGTGGGTCGGGCTGACCCTGATCGGCCTGCTGACCGCGCTCGCGGTGCATCGCGTGATCCGGCCGGGCCCGGGCAGGCACCGGCAGTCCGGCGCGCTGCCCGCCTACACCGCGGCGCCGGGTCGATGGCCGATCCGGGCGGCTCACGAGTCCGCGGGCGAGCTGACCCGAACGCCGTGAAAAAGCCGCTCGACCTGCGGTAATCAAGTCATGGCTCCGGCTCGGGCCGACCCCGGCGGTCGGCTCGGGCCCGGGCCGGTCGATAGACTCCCGGCATGACTACTGTGCTCGGCCGGGTGGCCGACCGGATGCTGGTGACGATGACAGCCGCCGCGGCCGTGACCGCCGTCGGCCTCGGCATCGCCGGCGCCCAGCCGACCGACCAGCGTGAACAGTTCCAGTCCGCCGCCGGGACCGAGGGCCTGGACCCGGCGCTGGCCCTGGCCTACACCCTCGCCGAGCAGCAGGCGCACGCCGAGGGCGTCCCGCTGTCGATCACCTCCGGCTACCGCACCCACGAGCAGCAGGAAATGCTGTGGCAGGACGGCCTGGCCACCTACGGCACCCCCGACGAGGCGCGCCGCTGGGTGCTGCCGCCCGCCGAGTCGACCCATGTCTCCGGCCACGCGGTCGACGTCGGCCCGCAGCAGGGCGCGCAGTGGCTCGAGGCCAACGGCAACCGCTGGGGCCTGTGCCGGACCTTCGACAACGAATGGTGGCATTTCGAGCTGGTCACCGCGCCCGGCGCCGCGTGCCCGCCCCGGGTCCCGGACGCCAGCATGCGGTAGTCCACGAGACGAACGGCCGGGCAGGGCGCGGCGTGCGCCCTGCCCGGTGTGCTGTCCGGGCCCGGTTCAGCGCAGGTCGGCGAAGAAGGTCCGGATGTCGGTGACGTGGGCCAGCGGCTCCTCCATGGCGACGAAGTGATTGCCCGGGTTGCCCGAGGGCCAGTGGGTGATCTTGTGGTCGCGGTCGGCCAGCTTGCGCATCAGCGGTGAACCGCCGCCGTAGACGCCGGTCGGCACCAGGTTCTGGCCGGGCGGCCAGCCGAAGCCGCCGTCGCGCAGGCCGTCGTACATCGGCCACGAGGAGGTGCCCGCGGTCTGGGTGAACCAGTAGATCGCGGCATTGGTGAGCAGGTGGTCGCGGTCGATGACGTCCTCGGCGAGGTCGGCCATCGGGGTGAACTCCTGGAACTTCTGCATCAGCCAGGCCAGCAGCGCCACCGGGGAATCGTTCCAGCCCAGCGCGAAGGTCTGCGGCGCCGCGCGCAGCAGCGTGTGGTGATCGACGCCGCCGGTCATCCACTGCTGCATCTCCGCCCACTGGCTCAGGTCCTCCGGCGACATGCTCGGCACGTCGGCCTCGGTCGGCATGCCGATGCCGCCGTCGAGGTGGACGCCGATCACGTGCTCCGGCGCGGCCAGCGCCAGCTCCGGCGCGACATAGGCACCGAGATCACCGCCCTGGGCGCCGTAGCGGTCGTAGCCGAGCCGGTCCATCAGCGTCGCCCACATCCGGGCCACCCGCGCCGTGCTCATCCCGGTCTCGCGCGGTGCCGCCGAGAAGGCGAACCCGGGCACCGACGGCACCACGACATGGAAGGCCAGGGCCGGATCGAGGCCGTGGGCCCGCGGATCGGTCAGCGGGCCGATGGTGCGGGTGAACTCGACGAACGAATTCGGCCAGCCGTGGGTGAGCACCAGCGGCACCGCGTCCGGCTCGGGGGAGCGCACGTGCAGGAAATGCACGTCGAGGCCGTCGATCTCGGTGACGAACTGCGGGAACTCGTTGAGCGCGGATTCCTGTGCGCGCCAATCGAAATCCTCGGCCCAGTACCGCGCCAGCTCGCGCAGGTAGTCGGTCGGCACGCCGCGTTCCCAGCCCGCGCCCGGCAGCGGCGCGGCCCAGCGGGCCCGGCGCAGGCGCTCCCGCAGGTCGTCGAGGTCGGTCTGCGGGATGTCGAGGTGGAAGGGGCGAATGGTCGTCATCTGATCTCCTCGGTCGGTGTACACACCACGCTAGAAGCCATCTAGGACAGTTTCGGTCCTAGTTGCGCGGCAGAATGTGGACATGACCGATACCGCCGCTCGGCTGCTCCGTTTGCTCTCCCTGCTCCAGCTACCCCGGGAGTGGCCGGGCAGTGAACTCGCCGACCGGCTCGGCGTCACCGACCGCACGGTTCGCCGCGACGTCGACCGGCTGCGTGAGCTGGGCTATCCCGTCGTGGCCGCGCTGGGCGCGACCGGCGGCTACCGGCTCACCGCCGGGTCGGCGCTGCCGCCGCTGGTGCTCGACGAGGACGAAGCGGTGGCCGTCGCGGTGGGTCTGCGGGTCGCGGCCGGACAGGCCGTCACCGGGATCGAGGACGCGTCGGTGCGCGCGCTGACCAAACTCGAGCAGGTGCTGCCGACGAAACTCCGCAGGCGGGTGCGGGTGGTCGGCGCGGCGGTGGCGGTCGGCGCGGGCACCGGCCCCACGGTCGACCCGGACGTGCTCACCACGCTCGCCGCCGCGGTGAGCAACCGGGAACGGCTGCGCCTGCGCTATCGGGACGCGGCGGGCGCCGAGACGCGGCGGCACGTCGAACCGATCGGCGTCGCGGCGGCGGGCCGACGCTGGTACCTGGTCGCCTACGACCTCGACCGGGACGCCTGGCGCAGCTTCCGCGCCGACCGCATCGAGGGACCGCAACCGACGGGCGCCCGCGTCGTCGCCAGGGCACTGCCCGCCGCCGACGCCGCCGAGTACGTCGCGGGTCGCCGAACCGACTGGGCCACCCCGAGTTACGAGGTCGACGTGACGATCGAGGCGCCGCCGCATCGGGTCGAGGGCAGGCTCGGCGCGACGCCGGGCAGCATCGTCGCCGACGGCGCCACCGGATGCCGGTTCACCGAGACCCGCGACGACGATCCGGAATGGCTCGCCGCGCAGCTGATCACCCTCGGCGTGCCGTTCCGGGTACACGGATCACCGGAATTGCGCGCGGGGCTGCGGGGCTGCGCGTCCCGGCTCGCGCATGCGCTCGACTGAGCTCAGAGCCGACCGGTGTCCTTGAGGACCCGGCGGGACTGCGCGAAGAGCATGCCCACATTGACCGTCTTGCGGCACACCACGACGACCACCAGATCGTCGCGGCTCTCCGCGCGCAGGAACAGGTGGGTGAGATTGTTGGAGTTGACCAGGATCTCCTGGAAGTAGTGGTCGTCGCTGCGGATACCGCGACGTTCCTTCCAGATGTCCTCGATCATCACCACATTGCGGCCCTGGAACAGGTCCAGGGTGGCAGCCGCGAGCAGGTCGAGCACCTCCGGCGGGTGGTTGTCGACGGTCTCCACCGACAGCAGCATGCCGGTCGACATGTCGATGACGCCCGCCGCGACGCAATCGGGAACTTCGCCGCGCAGCGACTTGACCATGCCGGCCAGCCGTTCGCTCATGCTGGCGGGGGTGCCGTTGGTGTTCATGGGATCCTCTCGGTTCTCCGCCGTGGCGAAGAGTCGGGCACGTCCACGGCGGTCGTGGACGGGGGAGCGGCCTGCGGTGGACGCGGCCGCAGGGTGTCGTTGATGCCGCTGGCGCCCCGGCGGCGTCGCGGTAGCGCCGGATCGACCATGCCCGCCCCGACGGTGGCGGGCGGCTGGTCGGCGGCGTGCCGGGCCGGCACCGTCAGCTGGCCGCCACCGAGCAGGCGCGCGACCTCGACGGTCACCGGGTAGAGCGGACGGCCGAGCAGGAAGGCCAGGTCGCGGCAGCTCCTCGTGCCGTCGACCAGGCGCAGCAGCTCGGCGCCCTCCGCGCGCATCGAGCGGCCGAAGTCGGTGAGCGCCAGCAGATTCCGGTACGGGGAGAAGCCGGCGTGCGCGAGCGCGGCCAGCCTGCGCTCGGTTTCGCCGAGCAGCCACTCGGCGTCGTAGCCGGGATCGTCGCCGGCGAAGACCTGGGGGTGCGCGTCGATCCAGTGGCAGCGATCGATCCAGCCCGCCGCGATCGCGAACGTCCCGTCGACGGTCGCCGTCATCCGCAGCAGCCGGGTGCGGGCCGCGCCGAGCGGCTGCTCCTCGTCGCTCGGGTCGAGCTCGTCGAAACCCGGTGCGCCACCGGTACTCACGGCCACGATCCGGCCGTCGACGAGGCGGATGTCGCCGCCCGGTTCGCCGGTGACCCGCAGGATGCCGGTGAACCGGCTCGCGTCGGCATCGGTGAGCGCGGCCGCGAGTGGACGGGTGGTGTCCCGCAGGGGGACGGGGAGCTGCATGGTGGTCACATCCCGCGGTGGGCAGGGGAAGGTCGGCGCCGGATCGGTGGAACGGCGACCCCGGCGCAGGCGAGCCAGCAACGGCCGCAGACCATTTCCGGCGAATATGTCCGGCACCTTCATCGGGCTGGGTCGGCCGAGTTCCGGCGAACTCAGCGCATCGGCGCGCGCGGCGGCCGCGATGGGCCGCCGGGCACGGCATCCCGGCCCGGAGCGCTGCCGGAAAACTGCCGGTATGCCCCCGGCGGGAGGTGTTGATTCTGTCGATATCGCACGACGATCCCCTGAAGAATTGCTGACTACGTGCGGCATCGACCGCACCGTGATCGTGACGACCCGGCCGGGGCCTGCGCCGTCACGGGCAAAATCCTGGCAGCACTGAGGATTTCGAGCAACCGATTCCGCGAAATTCGACGCGGTTAATTCCGAGTAAGAAAACTGGTCGGTCTAGGGCTCCCGGCAATTGCCTGGCCACCCCGCCGCCGGTGCGGCGTGGTGGCGTCAAGACCGGTTGGCGCGGCGGGCTGTCAGCCCACCGGCGCCGGTTCGCCCGGCATGCCCTCGAGGGTGAGTCCACCCTCGATGGTGTTGGGGACCCGGCGGCGGTTGGGGGAGCCCAGTGCGGTGGTCAGGTCACCGCCGTCGTGTTCGGCGAGCAGTTCACCGCTGTCCCACACCAGCAGGGTGGCGCTGACGGTGTTCTCGGCGGTGGAGTGCGCCAGGTCGTAGTGCGCGCAGCCGGGGACGTGACCGTAGGTGATCCACAGGTCGTAACCTGTCATGAACAAGTCGAGGTCGAATTGCACACTGAGGCCGAGCAATTCGCTGCGGCCGTTGTCGTCGACACCGGCGAACGCCTCGTCCAGCGCGAGCAGGCGCGGGGCCTGCGGGTCGGCGGAGTCGAGCATCACGTGCGCGGCCGCGAACAGCGGCAGGTGCAGCGAGACCGACTGCTCACCGCCGGAGAGCGCGCTGTGCCGGGCCACGGTCAGCTTGTCCTCGCTGCCGTCACCGTTGATCAGGGTGAACGAGAACACCCGCCAGGTGCGGTAATCGAGGGTGGCGCCGAGGATCTCGGGGTAGGAGCGCTCCGGATGGGCGGTGCGGGCCGCCCGGATCTCTGCGGCGAAGTGGGCACGGACCGCGCCCAGATCCTCCGGGCTCAGCGCGGCGGTGTCGCGGTCGAGCAGTTTGCACATGGCGCGGGCGGCCTCGGACAGGCCGTCGGCCAGGATCCAGTGCACGCCGATGGTGTTGCCCGAGGACATCCGGCGCTGCTTCATCTCCGCGCCCATCCGGGTGATGAGTTCGCGTGCGTCGCTGGTGCGTTCGTGGATCTGCTGGGCCAGGCCGGTCAGCAGCGCGTCTTCCAGGATGCGGCGTTCGGCGTCGGTGAGCAGCAGTTCCTGATCGCGGCGCGCGGCGTCGATGCGCGCGGCGAAGTCGGCGAGGGCGGCCTGGCCGTTCTCGTCGTGCACGGCCACCACGGTGAGCCCGTCGGCGGCGTCCCAGTGCAGGCGGTAGTCGCGCCCCGAGGCGGTGAGCGCGGCGTCGAACTCCTGCAGCGCGCTGGTCACCGCCGACCGGGTGGACTTGCGCCCGGCCTCGGTGGCCCGCACCTGGGTGGTGGCGGTGTCCAGGTCGGCGAACAGGGCCGCGACCTCGTCGGGCAGGACGACCGGGTCGGTTTCCGGTCCGGCCGCGACGATCCGGTACTGCAGCTGCTCCGGGGTCGACCACGCGGCATCGGTGCTCGGCCAGCGGTGCTCGACGGAGGCGCCGAGCAGGCTCAGCAGGTCCGGCCGGGCGTACGGCGCCAGCGACCGCACCTCCGCCAGCACCTCGGTGAGCGCGGTGGCCAGCGCCTCGTTGGCGGTGCGGTAGGCGGCCTCGGCGTCGCCGACCGCCTCGATCGCGGCATTGGCGGCCTTGCGCGCGGCCCGCTGCTCGGCCTTGGCCGCTTCGATGGCGGCGCGCGCGGCGTCGAGTTCCCGATCGATGTCGGCCGCACTGGCGCCCAGTGCCTCCCGCAGCGTCTCGAGCTTGCGCTGCTGTTCGGTGAAGCCGAGCCGGGCGGCCTCGGCCTCCTCGGCGAAGGCCTCGGCCAGCGCCCGCGCCTCGTCGTGCCGGTCGGCGCCCTCGCGTTCGCGCTCGTGTTCGCGCTCGTGCTCGGCGCGCAGGCGCAGCAGTCCGGTGCCGGTGTTCTCGAAGTGCCGGATCGCGGCGGCGAGGGCGTCGAGTTCGCGGGCCTCGGTCGGGGTGCGATGCGCCTGCGCGGTGGCCCGCAGCTTCTTCTCCATCGCGGTGGCCTCGCCGACCGCCTGGTCCAGATCGCGCTCGGTCTGGGTGACGGCCTCGGAGCGGGACCGCATGAGACCGGCGGTCTCCGCGACCGCGCGCAGGGCGGCGGTGATGGCGGACGGGCGGGGCAGGACCTTGACGGCCGCGCTGATACTCGCCAATTCGGCCGTGGCCGTGGCTTCTTCGGCCTTCGCCGCGTCGGCCTCGGCCGTGGCGGCCTCGATGGCCGCGTCGAGTTCGGCCTGCCGCAGTTCCCGGCGGCGGGCGCGAGCGGTTGCGCCGAGGAATTCGGCTTCGGGCTTGGTGTGGCGTCCGGCCTGGAGGCCGTGACGATAGGCGCCGGAGGTGCCGATGGTGACGGGGGCCGCGTGGGCCACCGAGACCAGCGGGTGGAGCCGGCCGGATCGCGCCTCGGTTGTCGCGGGGTCTCCCACTGTCGTGTCGGCGAGTGCGATCGAGGCCAGCACATCGGCAACGATGCCCGTCGGGACAGACAGATCATCGGAGTCGTCCTCGACGACGAGGATGTCGGCGAGGGAGCGACCCACCGGGCGATCGGCGGCGGGCAGCGGGAGCAGATAGCGGACCCCGTCGACTTCGGGGACGAGTGCCGGGTCGCAGATCCAGGCGTCGAGGAGCCCGCCAGCCTGGAGGGCGGCCTCGATACCGGAGGCTTCGGCCGGGGTCACCGCATCCGCGAAGCGCACCGCGCGCCAGAAGGGCACACCGGGAAGGTCTTTCGGCTCGCGGGCGTCGGTCGGATGTACCGGGGGAGCGTCGTCCCGTTCGGCGGCCACCTCGGCGCGCTCGGCGACCAGCGTGTCCCGGCGTGCGGTCGCTGCGGCCGCTCGCGCCTTGGCTTCCTGACGGCGGGTGCGGATCTGTTCCTGCCGGGGCTCGCAATACTCGGCCAGCACCTCGTGCACGGACGGGACGTCCTCGGTGCCCGCCGCGGCGACGGCCGATGCCAAGGCGTCGAACAGGCCGGGACGCTCCGAATCGGCGATGCGCGGTACGTCTTCGGAGCTGTGGCCGTGGCCGGAGCCGGAGTCAGTGTCTGAGCTGAGGTCGGAGTCGACCGAATGACCGCTCGGGTCGGTGTCATGCCCGGTCGGCGTGCCCGCGGCGATCGGTGCGAGCACGGCCGCGTTGGCCTGCCACCAGGTACGCAGGGCGGCCGCGGATTCGGTGCGGGCCAGCGCGACGGCGGCTTCGGCGTGGGCCACCTCGGCGGCCGCCGCGTCGCGCAGTTCCACGGCGCGTTCGGCCAGGCGCTGGGCGCGGGTGCGGTCGGCGGCCAGGGATTCCCAGCGGCTCAACGCTTTTCGCACGGCGCGGACATCGGCGTCGCGTTCCTCGGCGTGCCCGCGGACCGCGGCGGTGATCTGATCGCCGCGGCCGTCGGCGCCCGGCGCCGTCCACTCGATGCCCGCTTCCTCGGCAGCGGCACGCAGGGCGTCCTCGCCGCGGACCAGCGCGGCGGCGGCGGTGCGCACCGCCTCGGCGGCCCGCTCGGCCTCCTCGGCGCGGCGCTGCAGGGTCTGGCCCGCCTCGGCGGCCTTGTCGCGGTGCACGGCGGCGGAGGTCTCCAGCCTGCGGACCGCGTCGGCGAGGTCGTCGAGCTGCTGTTTTCCCTCGTAGGCGCTGGAGCGTTGCAGGTTCTCGCGGTCGGCGATGGCCTGCTCGTAGGCGCGGTCGGCCTCTTCGGCCCTGGTCTCGGCCTCGGTGCGGTCGGCCTCGCGCCGCGTGCGCAGCGCGGTGGCGGCGAACAGGGCGGTCGAGGCGTTGGTGACCGCGTCGAGGCGGGTGCGGACCTGGTCGACATCGGTCTTCGCCTGCACGGCAAGATATTTGCGGTACACGTCGACGAAGCGGCGGGTGGCGGTGTCGGCCTGGACGAGCCCGTCGAGGGTGCGTCCGACCTCCTCCATATCGCTGAAGGACCGGGCCGCGTCCAGGATCAGCTGCTCGTCGAGCGGGCGCAGGCCGTCGGTGAGCGCCTGTGAGAGACCGCGCGGATCGAGGTTCTTGGCCAGCTGCGGCCTGCGCAGGGTGAGGATCAGGTTGATCAGCTGGTCGTAGCGCTGTACGCCGAGCCCGAACATCCTGGCGTCGATCGCGGCCCGGTACTCCACCGGCCGGTCGACGATGGCGTCGCTGCCGATCTGCTCGGCGAGCTGCTTGCGGGTCAGCGGCCGGTCGTCGGGACCGATCAGGGAGAAGTCGACGCCGGCGCGCCCGTCGGCGACGAAGTACCAGCGCGTGACCTTGTCCGAGGACCGGGTGGCGCGCATGCCGATGCCGACGGTGACGACCTCCGGGTCCGCCCAGCTACCGCGCGCGAACTCCATCCACACATACGAGTAGGCCGATTCCTGCTTGCGGTACAGCAGATTCGACTTCATGGTGCGCTCTTCACCGGCGAACGGATTGAGCCTGCGCGGCTCGATCCGCCCGTCGAGCACGAACGGGAACAGCACCTCGAGTGCCTTGGTCTTGCCCGATCCGTTCGGCCCGCGCAGCACGAGCCGGCCGTCGGCGAAACAGAACTCCTGGTCGCGGTAGTCCCAGAGATTGACGATGCCCGCGCGGGTCGGGACGAAACGCACTCCGCCGTGAATGAGCGACATCTCCTCAGTTCCCTCCCGTTCCGGTGCTGCTGCCGTCGGTGTCGGCGGCGGTGACGAACAATTCCTCGGCCTGGCGGACCCGCACGGTGACCACCGCGCCCCGGTACCTTGCCAGCGCGGGCAGGATCAGCAGCCCGTCTTCGACCGGCCGGACCAGCCGCAGCTTGGCGAGCAGGGCGACGACCTCGGTGGTGAGCCCGCCGACATCGGCCTGCCACTGCGCGGCGAAGGTCGCGCCGTAGCGGTCGGTCAGGGCGGTGACCGTGGTGCGCACCCAGGCGTCGTCGAGGAACGGATAGGTCACCGGTTCGGTCTCGGCGAGCTCGTCGTCGACGGAATCCGCCGGGGCGTCGAGTGTTTCGGCGTCCTCGGCGAGCGGAGCGAACACCCCCGCCGCGGGGATGGCCGCGTCGAGCTGGTCGAGCAGTGCGTCCTCGTCGGCCGGGGCCGGGCGCGCGGGGACGGGATTGTCGATGTCGAGGACCACGTCGGCGATCTCGCCGATGAGCAGTAGGGCCACCTGGGCGAGCGTGCCGGTGCCGGGGAAGCGGGTATCGGAGAGCCTGCCCGAGGTATCGATGAGCGCGACCCCTTCGGCGCGGCGCTCGGCGCGCAGGCCGGTGCAGTACTCGACCTCGTCGACCACGCGGTCCTGACCGAGCAGGGCGCGCTCGGCGGGCGAGAGGTCCTCGAGGTACACGACCGGACGTTCCACCAGGGCGCGACGCACCCGGCGGGCCTGTTCGGCGGGCGCGTGCTCGGTGTCCTCGGCCAGCAGGCCGCGCACGCTGTGCAGATGCTGGAGCGCGCGCGGCGGCCGGAACAGCGCGAACACCACCGGCCGGTCGATGTCGTAGAGGGCCTCGCCCGCTTCCGGGTCGCTGGCCCAGCCGCCCGCGTCGCCGTCGGCCAGGGTCAGCGCGCCCCTGGCGCCGAGCCAGCCGACCGCGTCGACGAACGCGTCCCGATCGGCGGCCCGGTCGGTGGACAGCTCGAGGCCGTCGATCCGGCTCGCGTAATCGGCCACGTGCTCGGCCAATTCGGACAGGGTGATCTGATCGCCCGCCCGGCCGAGCGCCGCCAGGGCCAGGGCGAGATAGGCGTAGCGCCGCCGGTCGAAGACCCGGTCGTTGACGCTGCGCGCGGGCAGGGTGTCGTCGAGCCGGTCGTGCACCGGATAGAGCCGGGCCGTGGTCTCGGTGACCTCGAGCCGGTAGCCGAACAGCTCGGCGAGGTCCTCGCGCAGTTCGGTGGCCCAGCGCCGGATCAGCGGCAGCGCGATCCGGTCGGGATAGACCCGGGTGACCAGGTGGTTGGCGAGCATCACGCGGGCGGCGCGCTGATAGCTGTCCAGGGCGAGGGCGTCGATGCGGCGCTGCTGTCTCATCCTCGCGTCCCCCGTCGCGTCGTCGCGGTGACCTCGAGGCGGCGGTTGTTCAGGTGCAGCAGGCCGGCGGCGGTGCGGATGACGGTCGATCCGTCGCACGGGCGCACGGTCAGGGTCACGCCGTTGTCGGAACCCGTTGTGCCGTCGACCCGTCCGCTGACCGGCACCCACGCGGTCGACGCGGCGTCGAGCAGGCGTAGCAGCACCTCGGTCTCGCGCTGGTCCAGCACCCGCTCGTGCACGGCGCCGGTGGCCAGCGAGGCCGCGGCCGCCGCCCGCTCGCGCTGGGCCGCCAGCTGGGCCTCGCGCAGCCTGCGGATACCGGCGTCGTTGCGGGCGATCCGGGCGGGGGCGCCCGCGGTGGGCGCGCGGCCGGTCTCGGCGAGGGTCCGCGAGATCTCCAGCGGCGGTGCCTCCCACCAGGACCGGCCCGCTGGGATCACCTCGGCGTCGGGATGCTCGAGCGCCAGGTGCCGGGGCCTGCCCAGGCCGAACACCGCGTCGTAGAGCGCGTGCGCGCTGCCGGTGGTGGGGGTGTCGACGAACCAGGCGGCCAGATGCCGCAGCGCCGATTCCCGGCTCACCCCGCCGCGGCGGGTCTCGGTGACCCGGCGCAGCAGCGACAGCACCGCCGCGATCGCGCTCATCGTCGCCTCGCGCAGCCGGTCGGCCTCACACGACTCGTTCGCCTCGCCGCTGCCCGCGGCCACGAACCAGGTGCGCAGACCGTCCCAGCGCGACCGCCAGTCGGCCTCGCGTTCGGCCGGGCTGAGCAGCACCCGCTCGTCGCAACTCGCCGCGCGGCCGATCAGCTGCTCGACGCCGGTGTCCTCCACCTCGCCGATCGCCGCGGCCAGCCGGGGCGCGAACCGGGCCAGGTCCATGCTGAACTCGCGCATGTGCGCCAGCAGCGCGTCCTTGTGCGCGAGAAAGGATTCCGGGGTGATCTCGGTGGTGCGCACCAGGTCGCCCAGCGACAGGTAGAAGTGCGCCGCGCGCGCGGCCATGTCGGTGAGCGCGGCGTCGAGTCTGCGCAGCGTGGTGTAGACCCGCTCGGCGTCGCCGTCGCGATTGGCCGCGGCGAGGGTGCGCAGGTCGGTGAGCAGCTCGGGCAGCACCAGCCGCGACAGCGACGCGTCGTCCATCCTGGCCGTCAGCACGCCGGCCACCGCCCGGTACGCCTGGAAGCCCGCCTGCGCGAACTGGTAGACGTAGTGCCGGTTGCGGTACTCCGCGAGGGTGGCCGCGCGGGTGCCGTCGTAGCTGCGTTCCAGCACGCCCCAGCGGTGCAGTTGCTCGAGCAGCGGGCCGATCTCGACGGCGGGCAGCGGCACCCCGGCGGGCCCGGCGTTGGCGCCGGTCTCGGCCCTGGCGATCCACTCGGCGACATCGTCGGCGTGCAGCAGCACCACGTAGGCGGCCCTGGCGCTGTCGAAGGCACGCAGCACCCGCAGGTAGTCGGCGCGCTTCTCCGCGGTCGCGAACGAGAACAACCGCAGACGCTCGTCCCACAGGGCGGGTACGGCGCTGGGCAGGCCGTCGGCGAGGTCGGTCACCGTAGAAAGGGTAGTGGTGGCTGCTCCCGCCACCGGGGGACCCGTCCCGGATCGGCGTGCCCCCGCCGTCTGGTAGGCCCCGCTCACCCGACGTTGAGCGAGCGCAGCTGCTCGAGGAACGACTGGGTGCGCGGGTCTCCTGGATAGCGCTCGATGATCTCCCTGGCGGCCTCGCCGGCGATCCAGGCCAGCGACGGCAGCGAGCGCCTGCCCGCCGTGAACGCGGCGACACCCTCCTCCACCGCGCGCTCGAGATCGCGGTCGCGGACGGCGACCACGGCCAGCGTCAGCCGGGCCTCGGAGACCCGCATCGGATTGCGGACCGAGCCGTCGGGCCTGGTCGAGTCGCTGATCACCTGCTGGGCGTAGCGCTCGGCCAGCCGGTCCTGGCCCGCGACGCGGCAGCAGTCCATCGCGTAGAAGTCGAACTTCGTCGCGTCGACGACGAAGTGGTTGTCCAGATCGGCCGGATGACCCATCCGCGACAGGATCGCCCTGCCCTCGTCGAGCGCGGTCTGCACGGCCCGGCGATCACCGAGGCGGGCCCAGCCCTTGGCCCGCTGCGCGGCCAGCTGCACCCCGACACTCATCGACGCGGTGCCCGGCATGGCCTTCTCCGAGACGTCGATCGCGCCCCGGAAATTGCCCTGCGTGAGCGCGAACCAGGCCGACATCTCGGCCGCCCACGCGGCGATCTCGACGTTGCCCGCCTCGCGGCCCAGCGAATCCGCGGCCCGCCGGGTAGCCTCGGCGCCTGCCCGGCGGCCGAGGTCGTAATCGACGCAACCGACCAGCAACGCCACCCAGCCCGCCAGCACGAGGATCTCCCGATGCTGGCTCAGGGTGAGCCTGCCGTCGAGCAGCGAGGTGATCCGGCGCAGCCACGCCGTGCCCTCGGCGTGCAGCGCGTGCGGATCGGCGTAGGCGTACTCGCAGCACAGCCGTTCGGCGGTGATCCGCACCGCGTCCAGGGTTGCGCTGTTGACGTCGGACATCCGGAGCCTGCCGATGAACTCCAGGGTGTCCATACCCGTCGCCGATAACAGCTCGTCATCCCGGTTGGGCCGGGACTTGGGGAAGAACGCGGCGGGGACGGTGTCGAACGCGGCCGCGATGATCGGCGCGTAGAACTCGTCGGGGCGCGATTCCCCGGACTCCCAGCGCCGCCAGTTGCGCAGCAGGGTACTGTCCGTCGGCAGGTTGTGGGAGGACTTGGCACGCATCGCGCGGACGGCATCGGCTTGCGACCAACCCCTCGCGTCACGTTCCGAACGCATCCGAACAGCCCAGACGGGTCGATCATCAGTTGCGGTCACGGCGGTAGTATCCCACCAGTTAACGTTCGGCGTCCCGAATAGGGCATGTAGATGTCATCGGCTTGACATCTGCTGCGCCGGGCCGCGAATACGCATGCTGTAAGTAGGTGCTCGGCCCGCAGACCGGACACCCGCTTTGCAGGAGAGCTTGCAGGGCAACGCAGTACCCCCGCGCGGCGCACGGCGTCGCGCGGGGGGATCCGACAACAGAACAGCGATCCCAATCCAACGGAGGTTCGGGTGGAAGCGTTGATCTATGGATACTTGCGGGACGACCTGGCCGAGGGCCGGGGCGACCAATTGGAGGATGCGCTACGCAGCCTCGCGCGTACCGCGGGGATGTGTTTCGCCGCGACGTTCCATGAATCGACCGCGGGTGACGGTGCGGCGTTCGCCGAGCTCACTCAGGAATTGAAGCGGGCCGACGCCCACCACGTGGTGGTGCCGTCACTCGATCACCTTGCCGGCCAGACGATTCCGCGTGACCTGCTGATCGCGAAGCTGGCGCACGAGGCGGCCGCCCAGGTACTGACCCTGGAGCGCTAGCCGTGTCCGGTTCCGCCGGCACAGAACCACCATCCTGGTAGCGGCCGCACCGGCCGCGAGCGAGGCGAACAACGCGAGCAGTCGCTGGTCGCCGAACGCCGGGTACACCTGCCAGTGCAGCAGGTACGCGAACAGTGAGCTGTCGGCCACCGCCACCGCCACCACGGCGACGACGGCGGGCACGCGCAGCGCGGGCAACCACACGAGCAGCAGGATGCCTGCCATCACCAGGCGTTCCCGATCGGTGACGCCGAAATACCCGGGCACACTTGCCAGCAGCACGGCGCTGACGATCAGCCGCTGCCAGACTGCCGTCGCCTTCGCTCCGGCCCAGCCGAGAACGAAGTACCAACAGGCCAGCGGTGACAACGGGATGTCGCGCTCGGGATAGAGCCCGAACGAGTGCCAGCGCAGTACCAGCGTGAGCCCGAGCAGGGCCAGGGCGAACCAGAACGGCCCCCGCCGCTCCCAGCGGTCCAGCCACGGGATCCGCAGCAGCAGCGCGGCCGCGACCGTGCAGTAGACCAGCACCTCCAGGAACCACAGATGCCCCGCCGTGTCGTTGCGCGGGCCGAGGATCTTGTTGAGCAGCAGCACATTCTGCCAGCTGTAATAGCCGGGCTGCCACACCATCGTGATCAGCACCCACAGCGCCGTCGGCACCGCGATCATCGCCACCGTCCGCGCGGTGTGCCGCAACCGCCGCGCCGGGGGAGCCGAACTCACCGAGAAGCGCGCGAAGTTGTAGCCGGCCACCGCGAGCAGCACATGCGCCGCGCCCCACACCTCGAACAGCTGGATGTGCGAGCCGAGGACCAGCACGATGCCGATGGCGCGCAACGCGGTCGAGGTGTCCAGTGCCCGCCCGAGACCGCCGCGCGCCGGCGGTGTTCGCTCGAGCCGGTCGATCGACTGCTGCGGCCAGTCGGCGGGCAGCCTGCCGATGACCCGTTCCAGCCGCGCGGCGGTGGTGACATAGCTGAGCGAATTGCCGCCCAGCTCCACGAAGCTCTGCTCCCGCGAAACCTGCTCGACGGGCAGGGCCAGCGCGTCGGCGTAGATCGACCGCACATCGTCGCCGGGGTGCTGCTCGGCCGGGGGCAGCGCCCGAATCGCCGGGTAGTCGATCTTGCCGTTGGCCAGCCGGGGCAGCTCGTCGACGGCCGTCACGGCCACCGCCGCCGCGGGCAGACCCGCGACGCGCGCGATCAGCGCGGCGGGATCGCCCCGGCCCCGGCCGGTCACCGCCGCGATCAGGCGGGTGCCGTCGTCGGTGCAGGCCGCGCCGAAACCGGCTGCGGCGAGCTCGGATTCGATCCGGCCGAGATCGATCCGCAGGCCGAACAGCTTGGCGAAGCGGCTGCGCCTGCCGATCACCTGGTAAAGGCCGTCGGCGGTGCGCCGGGCCAGGTCACCGGTGCGCAGGGCGGTGACGGTGCGGCCCAGCGCGAGTTCGGCGGGGTGGGTCGCGTAGCCGAGCATGACATTCGGGCCGTGATAGACCAGTTCCTCGGCGGCGCCGTCGTCGACCGGTTCGAGCGTGAAATGTCCACCGGGCACCGGTATCCCGATGCATTCGGGGTGCTCGGCCACCAGGTCAGGGGGTAGATACGCCATCCGGGCGGTCGCCTCGGTCTGGCCGTACATCACGAAGAACCGCCAGCCCGCGGCCGCGCCGAGCCGCGCGTAGGCCCGCACCCGCGCGGGTTCGAGCTTGCCGCCCGCCTGCGTCACGTACCGCAGGTCGGGCAGGGACAGCTCGGCGAAGCCGATCCGGTCCAGCAGGTCCACCGTGTACGGGACCGCCGCGAACGAGGTCGCCCGGTGCGCGCGGAACTCCGCCCAGAACTCGGGGTCGAGGACCGACCGCTCGGTGAGCAGCAGGCTCGCGCCGCGCAGCAGATGGCTGTGCACCACCGACAGCCCGTAGCAGTAGAACAGCGGCAGCGTGGTCGCCGCGCGGTCGTGCGGCCCGATCTCGAGATAGCGGGCGATCGAGTCGGCATTGGCGAGCAGGTTCGCCGCCGAGAGCCGGACCAGCTTCGGCGAGCCGGTCGACCCGGACGTGCTCAACAGCAACGCGAGCTCCGGATGCAGCTCGTGCGCCGGTTCCGCGCGCTCGGTGACGATCCGGCCGTGGTCGAGGACGACGTCCGGATCGTAGATCGCGGCGAGCTCACCGGAGAGTTCGCCGGTCAGCAGCACCACGCAGCCCGCGTCGAGCGCGCCCAGGTAGGCGACGAGGGAGTCGAGGTCGTTGCCCGCGGTCAGCGCGACGAGCCGGCGCGCCGGGCCGAGCCGTGCCGAGAACGCCGCGACGCGGTCGGCGAGCTGGGCATAGGTGACCCGGCACAGGGTGTCGGCGGGCGCCGTCGGGTGCCGGTGCAGCACCGCGATCCGGTCGTCGAATCCCCGGAGATGAGCGACGATCGGGTGGTTCGGCACGCGAAAAAGTCTAGGTGGCGTGCCGCCGATTTCCGGGAGGTGCTCGCGTGGCGAATTCCCGGTGAACGCGGGTCAGAGCCCGAAACTGCCCGGGCCCCGCCTGCGCAGGTACTTCTCGAACTCCGCGGCGATGGCGTCACCGTCGATCTTGGCCATCGTCTCGTTGAGGTCGATCGCCGCGTCGCCGCGCTCCTCGAGCGAGCGCACGTACTCGTTGATCTCCTCGTCGCCGACGGTCATCTCGTTGACCGCGGACTCCCACTCCTCGGCCTGTTTGGGCAGCTCACCGAGCGGAACCTCGATGTCGAGGACGTCCTCGACCCGGTGCAGCAGGGCGATCGTGGCCTTCGGGTTCGGCGGCTGCGACACGTAGTGCGGCACCGCCGCCCAGAACGACACCGCGGGCACCCCGGCCTTGACGCACTGGTCCTGCAGCACCCCGGTGATCCCGGTCGGGCCCTCGTAGCGGGTCTGCTCCAGGCTGAACCGCTCGGCGGCCTCGGGGCTGTAGGCCGAACCGGTCACCGGCACCGGGCGCGTGTGCGGCGTGTCGGCCAGCAACGCGCCGAGGATGACCACCGTCTCCACCCCGAGCTGCTCGATGAACTCCAGCAGGTCGTTGCAGAAGCTGCGCCAGCGCATGTTGGGCTCGATCCCGCGCAGCAGGACGACGTCGCGGTCGCTGCCGGGGGGCGAGCACACCGACAGCATGGTCGAGGGCCACTGGATCTCCCTGGTCACCCCGTCGACCTGGCGCACCGTCGGGCGGTTCACCTGGTAGTCGTAGTAGTCCTCGGAATCGAGTTCGGCGAGCGGCTCGGCGTCCCAGATCAGCTCCAGATGTTCGACCGCGCCACTGGCGGCGTCACCGGCGTCGTTCCAGCCCTCGAAGGCCGCGACCAGCACGGGATTGCGCAACGTCGGCAGTTCCGTCTCGGGGGTTTCACTGGCATCCACCCGGTCAGCCTAGTGTCTTCGGCGAATTGTTTTGCGGTGACCGGCGCTGTTGCGTGTTTCCCGTGCGGGCTGTGTCCGGCGCCACTCGAATCACCCGCAGTGGTCTTGCGCGTCGGGGCCGCCCATTAGTCTTGAATCATGTCTGCGTCCTTGCCCACCGGGTTCGATACCACGCTCCTCGACACGCTCCGACGGCGTGTCGTCATCGGCGACGGTGCGATGGGCACGATGTTGCAGGCCGCGGATCTGACGCTCGACGATTTCCGCGGCCTCGAAGGATGCAACGAGATCCTCAACGACACCCGCCCGGATGTCCTCGCCGACATCCACCGCGCCTACTTCGCGGCGGGCGCGGATGCGGTGGAGACCAACACCTTCGGCTGCAACCTGCCCAACCTGGCCGACTACGACATCCAGGACCGAATCCGCGACCTGTCCGAGCGCGGCACCCGGATCGCGCGTGAGGTCGCCGACGAGATGGGGCCGTCCGCCGACGGCACCCCGCGCTACGTCCTCGGCTCGATGGGCCCCGGCACCAAGCTGCCGACGCTGGGGCACGCGCCGTTCGTCTCGCTGCGCGACGCCTACACCGAGGCCGCCCTCGGCATGCTCGACGGCGGCGCCGACGCCATCCTGATCGAGACCTGCCAGGACCTGCTGCAGGTCAAGGCGGCGATCACCGGCAGCAGGCGGGCCATGCTCGCCGCGGGCCGCCGGATCCCGATCATCACCCACGTCACCGTGGAGACCACCGGCACCATGCTGGTCGGCAGCGAGATCGGCGCGGCGCTGACCGCGCTGGAACCACTCGGCATCGACATGATCGGCCTGAACTGCGCGACCGGTCCCGACGAGATGAGCGAGCACCTGCGGCACCTGTCGCGGCACGCGCAGATCCCCGTCTCGGTGATGCCGAACGCGGGCCTGCCGGTGCTCGGCGCGAACGGCGCGGAGTACCCGCTGACTCCGGAGGAGCTGGCCGTCGCGATGAGCGGCTTCGTCTCCGAATTCGGCCTGTCGCTGGTGGGTGGCTGCTGTGGCACCACCCCCGAGCACATCCGCCAGGTCGCCGAGGCCGTGCGCGCGGTCGAGATCACGCTGCCGCCGATCGAGCAGCGCCGCACGCCCGCGCACGAGCCCGCCGTGTCGAGCATGTACACCGCGGTCCCGTTCGAGCAGGACGCCTCGATCCTGATGATCGGCGAGCGCACGAACGCCAACGGCTCCAAGGCATTCCGTGACGCGATGCTGGCCGAGGACTGGCAGCGCTGCCTCGAGATCGCCAAGGACCAGACCCGCGACGGCGCGCACATGCTCGACCTGTGCGTCGACTACGTCGGCCGCGACGGCACCAAGGACATGAACGAGCTGGCCTCGCGCCTGGCCACGTCCTCGACCCTGCCGATCATGCTCGACTCCACCGAGCCGCCGGTCCTGCAGGCCGGTCTGCAGCACCTGGGCGGCCGCTGCGCGGTGAACTCGGTGAACTACGAGGACGGCGCGGGCCCGGATTCGCGCTTCCAGCAGATCATGCGGCTGGTGTCCGAGCACGGCGCCGCGGTGGTCGCGCTGACCATCGACGAGGAGGGCCAGGCCCGCACCGCCGAGACCAAGGTCGCGATCGCCGAACGGCTGATCGACGACATCACGACCAACTGGGGTCTGCTGGAGTCCGACATCATCGTCGACACCCTGACCTTCACCCTCGGCACCGGCCAGGAGGAGTCGCGCAAGGACGGCGAGGAGACCATCAAGGCCATCCGGGAGCTCAAGCGCAAGCACCCGGAGGTGCAGACCACCCTCGGTCTGTCCAACATCTCCTTCGGCCTGAACCCCGCCGCCCGGCAGGTGCTGAACTCGGTGTTCATGCACGAATGTGTCGAAGCCGGACTGGATTCCGCGATCGTGCACGCGTCCAAGATCCTGCCGATGAGCCGGATCCCCGACGAGCAGCGCCAGACCGCACTGGATCTGATCTACGACCGCCGCACCGAGGACTACGACCCGCTGCAGAAGCTGATGGCGCTGTTCGAGGGCGTGTCGACCGCGTCGTCGAAGGCCTCGCGGGCCGAGGAGCTGGCCGCGCTGCCGCTGTTCGACCGGCTCGAGCGGCGCATCGTCGACGGCGAGCGCAACGGCCTCGACGTCGACCTGGACGAGGCGATGCAGACGGTGCCGCCGCTGCAGATCATCAACGAGACCCTGCTCTCGGGCATGAAGACCGTCGGTGAGCTGTTCGGTTCCGGCCAGATGCAGCTGCCGTTCGTGCTGCAGTCGGCCGAGGTGATGAAAACCGCGGTGGCGCACCTGGAACCGCACATGGAGGCCACCGACGACTCCGGCAAGGGCCGGATCGTGCTCGCCACCGTCAAGGGCGACGTGCACGACATCGGCAAGAACCTGGTCGACATCATCCTGTCCAACAACGGCTACGAGGTGGTCAACCTCGGTATCAAGCAGCCGATCGCCACCATCCTCGACGCCGCGCAGGACAAGAAGGCCGACGTCATCGGCATGTCCGGGCTGCTGGTGAAGTCGACCGTGGTGATGAAGGAGAACCTCGAGGAGCTCAACGCCAAGGGTGTCGCCGAACAGTTCCCGGTGCTGCTCGGCGGCGCCGCGCTGACCCGCGCCTACGTGGAGAACGACCTCACCGCCGCCTACGAGGGCGACGTGCACTACGCCCGCGACGCGTTCGAGGGCCTGCGGCTGATGGACGAGATCATGACCGTCAAGCGCGGCGGTGGCCTCGATCCCGACAGCCCCGAGGCGATCGCGGCCAAGGAGAAGGCCGCCGAGCGCAAGGCCCGCCACGAGCGCTCCAAGCGGATCGCCGCCGAGCGCAAGGCCGCCGAGGTGCCGATCGAGGTCCCGGAGCGGTCCGACGTCGCGGCCGACCTGCCCGTGCCGACCCCGCCGTTCTGGGGCACCCGCGTGGTGAAGGGCCTGCCGCTGCAGGAGTATTCGGGCCTGCTCGACGAGCGGGCGCTGTTCCTGGGCCAGTGGGGCCTGCGCGGTCAGCGCAGCGGCGACGGGCCGTCCTACGAGGAACTGGTGGAGACCGAAGGCCGCCCGCGGCTGCGGGCCTGGCTCGATCGGCTGGCGACCGAGGGCGTGCTACAGCACGCCGCGGTGGTGTACGGGTACTTCCCGGCCGTGTCGGAGGGCGACGACGTCATCGTGCTCACCGAGCCCGACGCCGACGCGCCCGAGCGGTACCGGTTCACCTTCCCGCGCCAGCAGCGCGACCGCTTCCTGTGCATCGCCGACTTCATCCGTTCGCGCCAGCGGGCGCGCGAGACCGGCCAGGTCGACGTGCTGCCGTTCCAGCTGGTCACCATGGGCCAGCCGATCGCCGACTTCGCCAACGCGCTGTTCGCGGCCGACAACTACCGCGACTACCTCGAGGTGCACGGCATCGGCGTGCAGCTCACCGAGGCGCTGGCCGAGTACTGGCATCGCCGGGTGCGCGAGGAACTGACGCTGGAGGGCCAGTCGGTCGCCGACGACGATCCCGCCGACATCCTCGACTACTTCAAGCTCGGTTACCGCGG
Source organism: Nocardia sp. NPDC050718 (assembly GCF_040654235.1). Classification (NCBI taxonomy): domain Bacteria; kingdom Bacillati; phylum Actinomycetota; class Actinomycetes; order Mycobacteriales; family Nocardiaceae; genus Nocardia; species Nocardia sp. NPDC050718. Next base: position 958,862 of record NZ_JBFAHQ010000002.1, read on the forward strand.
CGCGCGGTACTCCTTCGGCTACGGCGCCTGCCCGGAGCTCGAGGACCGGGCCAAGCTGGTCGACCTGCTCGACGCGGGCCGGGTCGGGGTGACGCTGTCGGAGGAGCTGCAGCTGCACCCGGAACAGTCGACCGACGCGTTCGTCCTGCTGCATCCGGAGGCGAAATACTTCAACGCCTGAGACACTGACAGGCGACGGCAGATCGGACCGGTCCCCGCGGGGCCGGTCCGATGCCGTTGTGCCGGTTGTGAGTCTGGTCACGAAGCGGCCGGGAGTCCATGGACCGGGGCCGTCGGGGACGAGGGCAAAGCAGTTCAGCACGTAGGATTTTCGGAAGTTTCATCCCGCTGTGGCGCGGAGGGCTGGACGACTCGGCGGTATTGCAGGAGGGGCACACGTTATGACATCGGATCGGTTGATCGCGGGACGCTATCGACTCACCGACCCGATCGGCACCGGCGCGATGGGGGTCGTGTGGCGTGCCACCGACGTCCGGCTGCGCCGCACCGTCGCGGTGAAGCAGTTGCTGCTCGCACCGGGACTCACCGGATCGCAAGCGCTGGAAGCGAAGCTGCGCGCCATGCGCGAGGGCCGCATCGCCGCCCGCCTGCACCACCCCAACGCCATCACCGTCTTCGACGTCGCCGAGGAAGACGGCCAGCCCTGGCTGGTCATGGAGTACATGAACGCGCCCAGCCTCGCGGTGAAGCTGGCGGGCGGGGCGACGCTGCCGCCGCTCGAGGTGGCCGGGATCGGGGCCCAGGCCGCGGCCGCGCTGTCGGCGGCGCACGACGCCGGGATCATGCACCGCGACGTGAAGCCGGCCAACCTGCTCGTCGGCGACGACGGCACCGTCAAGCTCACCGACTTCGGGATCTCGCACGCCACCGGCGATGTCACCGTCACTGCCACCGGCTTCCTGGCGGGCACGCCCGCCTACCTGGCGCCCGAGATCGCCCGCGGCGACGACCCGAAGCCCGCCGCCGACGTGTTCGCGCTGGGGTCGACCCTGTACGCCGCCGTGGAGGGCGCCCCGCCGTTCGGCGAGGGTGACAACCCGCTCGCGGTGCTGCACGCCGTCGCCAGGGGCGTGGTGCCGCAACCGCAGCGGGCGGGATCGCTCGGTCCGGTGCTGATGTGGCTGCTGACCGCGTCGGCCGAGGACCGGCCGACCATGGCGCAGGCGCGCACGGCGCTCGAAGATGTCGCGGCGGGCCGGGTTCCGGCACTGCCCGCCACGGCGACCAAGGTGCTGCCGCTGAGCGAGGCGGCCACCACGCTGCTGCCCCAGCCCGCCACGCCGACGACGGCCAAGTCCGGCGCCGCGGGTCTGCTCGGCGGCGGACTGGCGCTGGCGAAGGCGGCGAAGTCCGCGATCACCGGCGGATCGCCCGCCACGGGAACGGGGGGAGCGGCGGGCGTTTCGCCCGCGGCGCCGTCGGGACCGGACAGTGGGGCAGCGGCAGCGGGCGCCGACGCGGGCCGGGCAGGCGCGCGACAGGACCGGCCACAGGACGCCGCGTCAGGCACCGGCGCCGAACGAAACGGGACCCCGTCCGGACCGCCGCCGGTCGGCCCGACCCCGCCCGCACGCACCGACGGGCCGAACAACAGCCGGGCCATTCTGCTGCTCGCCGCCGCCGTCGCCGCGTTCACGGTGATGCTGGTCGTGCTCGTCGTGACGCGGGACCGGGGCGCGGACCCCACACAGCAGGCGCTGGACCCGGTCACCGTCACCACGGTGGTCGACGGCAAGGTCAGCACCGTCGTCATCGTCCCCGAGCAGGAGACGGTCACCGTGTCCGCACCGCCGGGCCCGGCCCAGACGGGGCCGACGACCCCCGGCGCCACGTCCACTCCGTCGGCCACGAGCACCTCGGGCAAGCCGACCGTCACGCCCAGCCCGACCAGCACCACGATCACCACCACCCCGTTCGGCCCGCCGAGCCCGGACCGCATCGGCCAGTTCATCGCCGGGTACTACGGCATGCTGCCCGGCAATATCGGCGGCGCCTGGGCGCAGCTGGCCCCCGGCTATCAGGCGCAGACCGGTGGATACGGCCAGTACTCCTCGTTCTGGTCGACGGTGCGGTCGGTGACTGTCGGCTCGATCACGCCGAACGGGGAGAACCGGGCGGTCGTCTCGCTCACCTACCACCTCACCAACGGCACCGTGACCTCGGAGAATCGCTGGATCCAGGTGAGCGGCACCGGCAACAGCCTGCAGATCGCCGGATCCGGTGTCTGATCCGCACCGGCTACCCTGAACGCGGCCCGGCGTCCGCCGGTCCGATCCGACGCGGAAGAGAACGAGGCGAGAAACAGGTGAGCGCGCGACCGGCCGCGGTGCTGTGGGACATGGACGGCACGCTGCTCGACTCGGAGAAGCTGTGGGATATCGCGGTGCGCGAACTGGCTCGCGAACACGGCCGTGAGCTCACCGACGAGATCCGCCACGCGCTGATCGGCGCCTCCGGCCCGAACGCGCTGCGCATGCTGTTCGACGGCATCGGCGTCGAGGCGACGCCGCGGGTCCTCGCCGAGGCGGGGGAGTTCCTCGAACGGCGGGTCACCGAGCTGATGCTCGGGCCGATCCCGTGGCGGCCCGGTGCCAAGGACGCGCTCGCCATGGTGCGCGCGGCGGGACTGCGCTGCGCGCTGGTGACCAACACCAAGCGCTCGCTCACCGAATACGGTCTCGACACGCTGGGCCGCGATTTCTTCGACACCTCCGTCTGCGGTGACGAAGTGGCGCACGGCAAACCCGATCCGGCCATCTATCGCAAGGCCGCCGACCTGCTCGGACTCGACCCGGCCGACTGCGTGGCGATCGAGGATTCGCCCACCGGCGCACTCGCGGCACAGGGCGCCGGGTGCGGCCTGATCGTGATTCCGTGCGAAATCGCGGTTCCCGAGGCGCCGGGGCGGGTATTCCGGGAGTCACTGGTGGGTTTGTCGGCCGCCGATCTGGGGGCCGCGCTCGCGGTGCGCGACGAACATTTCGGCAGCGCAGCGAGATAGGGCGAATAGCCTACCGTGATAATTCCGGTATCGACAGAGATTGTTCGAAAACTGTTGTCGCACAGTTGATTTCATGACGCTGTGATCTGCCCGGGATAGGCCGGATTTGCCGAAACCCTGGGCGTGTCGGCGAAAGTTACCGCAAACTGAAGCCATGACAGGGACGCGGGGGCTTGACGAAATCGTCGACATCGCACGGTATCCGCTCACCGATCTCGGTGGTCCGGGCCGGCGCGCCGCGGTCGAGGCCGCCCGCGCGGAACTCGCGCAGGACGGCTGTACCGTCCTGCGCGAGTTCCTCCGCCCGGAGCTGTGGGACACGCTGCGCGCGGAGGGGGAGCGGATCGCCCCGCACGCCCACTACAAGGTGGAGCGGGTCAACGCCTACAACATCCCGCTCGACACCGATCTGCCCGCCGACCACCCGGCCCGGATCGTGCTCGACCGCGGCAACGCCTTCGTCGCCCGCGACCGCATTCCCGCCGACGCGCTGATCGAGCGCCTCTACACCGACCCGATCTTCCAGCGTTTCGTCGCCGACTGTTTCGAACTCGACGAACTGCACGAATTCGCCGACCCGCTGGCCGGTCTGTGCCTGAACGTGGTCGAGCCGGGCATGTCGCACCCCTGGCATTTCGACACCAACGAGTTCACCGTCAGCATGCTGACCCGCCGCCCCGAAGCCGGCGGTGTCTTCGAGTACTGCCCCAATATCCGCGATCCGCACGCCGAGCATCTCGACGACGTGCGCGCCGTGCTCACCGGCGAGGGCGAACGGTTCATCCGCGCCCTGGAACTGCGCCCCGGCGATCTGCAGCTGTTCAAGGGCCGCTTCTCGCTCCACCGGGTCACCGAGGTGGCCGGTGCGGGACAACGACATTCGGCGATCTTCGCCTACACGGACCGGCCCGGGGTGATCGGCACTGTCGAACGCACCAGGCAGCTGTTCGGCCGTGTCCTGCCCGACCATGTGGCCGCCGCGGCCGACGCCGTCCGAGGTGACCGACTGCTCGACTGAGAGGAACCGCCCATGTCCGTTCCGTTGCACACCACCGGCAAAGCATCCTTCGACGACATCTACGAAAGTCCCGATCCGCGTGCCTACTTCGCGCGGATGAACGAGCTGGACTACCGGATCCCGGAGCTGGCCAAGCCGCATTTCCAGGAGCAGTTGCGCCAGCTGCGGGCGGCGCGGCCGGACCGGATCCCGACGGTGCTCGACCTGGGCTGCTCCTACGGGGTGAACGCGGCGTTGCTGCGGACCGGCACGACGGTCGAGGAGCTGGCCGGGCACTATCGCGACCACGCCGAGACCGACAAGGTCGGGCTGATCGCGGCGGACCGGGAGCGGTTACGCGCCGACCTGATGCCCGACGTACGCTTCGTCGGGATGGACGCCGCACGCCCGGCGCTGACCTACGCCCACGCCGCCGGATTCCTGCACGACTACGTGCACGCCGACCTCGAGGCCACCGAGCCGACCGAGGCCCAGCGGCGTGTGCTCGCCTCCGCCGATCTGGTGATCTCCACCGGATGCGTCGGCTACATCACCGAGAAAACCCTCTCCAGGGTCGCCCAGGCGGATCCCCGCACGCGGCCGTGGATGGCGCATTTCGTGTTGCGGATGTTCGATTTCGGCCCCATCGCCGCGGAACTCGCCGCGCTCGGCTATCGCAGCGAGCAGCGTCCCGGTATGTTCCAGCAGCGGCGCTTCGCTTCGGCCCAGGAACGTGCACAGGTGCTGGAAGCGTTGGCGGCCAAGGGAATCGACACCACCGACCACGAAGCCGAAGGCTGGCTCTACGCCAACCTGTTCGTGTCCCGCCCGCATCCCATCGAGACCTGAGGATCTGGATTGAACCAACCGACGTTCGCCGCCGAAGACAGCCTGCCCCGGGTACCGCTGCCGACACTGGACGACAGTTGCGCGCGGTTCCTGCAGTGGTGTCAGCCGCTGCTCGGCGCCGAGGAACTCGCCACCACCGAGGCCGCAGTCGCCGAACTGCTGCGGCCCGGTGGGGCAGGCCGGACCCTGCACGCCGCGCTCGCCGAGTACGACGCCACACCGGGGGTCGGCAGCTGGCTCGACGAGTTCTGGCCCTCGCGGTACCTGGGCCGCCGCGACCGGATCGCGCTGAACGCCAACTTCGTCTTCCTGTTCCGCGACGACACCCCGCTGGCCGCCTCCACCGTGGCGGGCCAGGCCGAGCGGGCCGCCGCGATCATCGGCGCCGCCGTGGACTACAAGCTGGCGCTGGACGCCGAGCGGATCCCGCCGGTCACCCAGCGCGGGCAGCAGCTGTCGATGTGGCAGAACGAGTACCTGTTCTCCGAGACCCGGATCCCGGGCGAAGAGCAGGACACCGTGCGCAAGCCCTACAGCCCGGAATGGCCGGGTCCCTCGGACGCGCGCCACATCGTGGTCTTCTACCGCGGCAACATCTTCCGGATGGACGTGATCGGCCCGGACGGCGCGCCGTACGCGTTCGAGGACGTGGTCGACGGGCTGCGGGCGGTCATCAAGGGCGGCACCAAGCCCGCGGCCACCGACACCTCGATCGGGCACCTGACCACCAAGGCCAGGGCGGAGTGGGCCCGCAGCCGGGCCACCCTGCGCGCCGAGGCGGCCAATGTCGCGGCGTTCGACGAGGTCGAGACGGCGCTGTTCGCGGTCTGCCTGGAAGACTTCACGCCCCGTGACGAACTGCACGCCTGCGATCAGCTGCTGCACGGTGACAGCGCCAACCGGTACTTCGACAAGTCGGTGTCGTTCATCGTCTTCGCCGACGGCCAGGCAGGCATCAACATCGAGCACTGCGGTCTCGACGGCACCACCGTGCTGTCGTTCGTGGACACCCTGCTCGAGCGGACCGCGCAGGACCATGCCGCCACCAGCGGCGCGCGGGCCCAGGGGCTGCCGCAGGTCGAGCCGATCGAGTTCGTCCTCGATTCGGCAGCCCGGGCCGACATCGCGGCGGCGGGCGCCGACTTCGCCCGCTTCGCCGCCGACACCGCGACCGCGCTGGTCTCGTTCGACGACTTCGGCACCGGCGCGGCCAAGCAGCTCGGCATCTCGCCCGACGCGTTCGCCCAGCTGGCCTATCAGCTCGCCCACCGGCGCAGCAAGGGCCTGACCGGCGCCACCTACGAGTCCATCGCGACCCGGCAGTTCCGCAACGGCCGCACCGAGGCCATGCGCGTGGTGACCCCGGAGATGGTGGCCTTCGTCGACGCGATGGTCGACGATTCCGTCGAGCGCGACGGCAAGCTGGCCGCGGCCCGCACGGCGGCGTCCGCGCACGTCGGCCGGGCCAAGGAGTGCCAGGCCGGTCAGGCGCCCGAGCAGCACCTGTGGGAGCTGCAATGGATCCAGCGCCGCCGCGGCGCGGAGCTGGGCGTCGCCGACGAGCGGATCGCGCTGTTCGACAGCCCCGGCTGGACGATCATGCGCGACGACTACCTGAGCACCAGCTCGGCGCCGTCGGTGCACATCCGCTACTTCGGTTTCGGCTCCACCAGCCCCACCTGCATCGGCATCGCCTACGTGCTGCTGCCGGACCGCTGGAACATCTACCTGGCCACCCCCAAGTCGGTGGCCGACCAGATGTACGCCTTCGCCGACCACCTGCGCACCGCGGTCGCCGACCTGCGCGAACTGCTGGCCGACCCGTCCTGACGGTGACCCGCGCACCGTGGCCGCCGGTGGCCACGGTGCGCGGGAAAACCGGTGTACACGGTGTGAAACAATCACTCATCGTGAAGAACTTCGAATCCCTGTTCGCCGAGCTGCAGGATCGTGCCCAGACCCGTCCCGAGGGGTCGGGCACCGTGGCCGCGCTGGACGCAGGCGTTCATTTCCAGGGTAAGAAGGTGCTCGAGGAAGCCGGTGAGATCTGGCTGGCCGCCGAGCACGAGAGCGACGAAGCGCTCGCCGAGGAGATCTCCCAGCTGCTGTACTGGGTCCAGGTGATGATGGTGGGTCGCGGGCTGAAGCTCGAGGACGTGTACCGACATCTGTGACGGCTGATCCGTCCCGGTCGACACCTCCACTTCCGCTCCCCGAAAGGACCCCTTCCCATGTTGCGCGTCGCAGTTCCCAACAAGGGCTCGCTGTCGGAATCCGCCGTCTCGATCCTGAGTGAGGCCGGTTACCGCAAACGCACCGATTCCCGTGAGCTGACCGTCTTCGACCCCGCCAACCAGGTCGAATTCTTCTTCCTGCGGCCCAAGGACATCGCCATCTACGTCGGCTCCGGTGAGCTCGACCTCGGCATCACCGGCCGCGACCTGGCCCTGGATTCCGGGTCGCCGGTCAGCGAGCGCCTCTCGCTCGGCTTCGGCCGTTCCTCCTTCCGCTACGCCGCGCCGGCCGGTGAGGACTGGAAGGTCGAGGATCTGGCGGGCAAGCGCATCGCCACCTCGTACCCGAACCTGGTCCGCGCCGACCTGGCCCGCTTCGGCATCGAGGCCGAGGTCATCCGCCTCGACGGCGCCGTCGAGATCTCGATCCAGCTGGGCGTGGCCGACGCGATCGCCGATGTCGTCGGCTCCGGCCGCACGCTGCGTCAGCACAACCTGGTCGCCTTCGGCGACTCGCTCTGCGATTCCGAGGGCGTGCTGATCGAGCGCACCGGCTCCGACCAGGACGACCGGGCTCGCAACCAGCTCATCGCGCGCATCCAGGGTGTGGTGTTCGCCCAGCAGTACCTGATGCTGGACTACGACTGCCCCAAGTCGCTGCTCGACGAGGCCGTCGCCATCACCCCGGGCCTGGAGTCGCCGACGGTCTCCCCGCTCACCGACCCCGACTGGGTCGCGGTGCGCGCCCTGGTCCCGCGCAAGCAGGGCAACGACCTGATGGATCGCCTCGCCGATCTCGGTGCCAAGGCCATCCTCGCCACCGACATCCGGTCCTGCCGCGCGTTCTGACCGATTCGTCCCGAATGGCCCGGCGGCCGTGCTCGGCTCGCCGGGCCGTTTCGCGTCTCCGGCCGTGCGTGCGGCGCGGCGCGAGATCGGTTCAGGGTGAGCGCAATCGGTGTGTGCCGGGGGAGGGCGTTGCTACCTTGCGGTTTCTCGATGAGGAACACAAGGAGTCACCGTGTCCCAGACACAACCCGAGCCGCGGCCGGGTAGCGCATTCACGTGGAACGAGGACTGGCTGGCCACGGTCGTCGGTCTCGCTCTGATCGGTCTCGTCCTGGTCGGGGCGATCCCCGCGTGGCTGGTGCCGTGATGAGCGAACCGAAGACCACGACGGAAACCGCCGCGCTGCAGGCCAACCCGCGTCCCACGAGCACCGACATCGCGGCCGGGATCCTGCTGGTGCTCGCGCTCGGCGCGCTGACCCGGTTCTTCGACACCCAGGTGCCGCAGTGGGCGGCCGATACGCCGTTCACGCGGATCGCCAAGTCGGTCGAATATCCGGTGTACGCGATCGCGATCGGCTTGCTCGGCAATGTGGTGCTGAGCAAACTCGGCCTGCGGGAACGGCTTTCGGCCGGGTTCCGGACCGAGTTCTTCATCAAGACCGGTGTGGTGCTGCTCGGCGCGTCGATCAATCTGAAGATCCTGGTGACGGCGGCCGCGCCGTCGATCGTCCAGGCGCTGGCGCTGATCACCATCGTGTTCGGCTTCACCTGGTGGTTCGGCGGCAAGCTCGGCCTCGACGACAAGCTGCGGGCGCTGCTGTCCTCGGCGGTGTCGATCTGCGGGGTGAGCGCCGCGATCGCGGCGGCCGGGGCGGTGCAGGCGAGGCGCGAGCAGATCGCCTACGCGGCCTCGCTGGTGATCATCTTCGCGCTGCCCTCGATCTTCCTGCTGCCCTGGCTGGCCGACGCCTTCGGCCTGTCGGACGCGGTGGCGGGCGCCTGGATCGGCGGCAATATCGACACCACGGCCGCGGTGGCCGCGGCGGGCGCGCTCGCCGGGGAGGACGCGCTGAAGATCGCCACGATCGTCAAGACCACGCAGAACGCGCTGATCGGTCTCGTCGCCATCGCGCTGACCGCCTGGTTCGCGTTCCGGGTCGACCGTACGCCGGGCGCGGCCCGGCCGAGCATCGGCGAATTCTGGTCCAGGTTCCCGAAGTTCGTGCTCGGCTTCCTCGCCGCCTCGATCATCGGCACCCTGTACCTGCAGTCGGTCGACAAGAAGACCGGTGCGGCGCACATCGCGATCATCAACGACCTGCGCACCTGGTTCCTGATCCTCGCCTTCGTCTCCATCGGCCTGGAGTTCTCGCTGCGCGGACTGCGTGAGGCGGGCTGGCGGCCGATCGCGGTCTTCGGCTCGGCGGTCGTGGTGAACCTGGCGGTCGGGCTCGGACTGTCGGTGCTGCTGTTCCGCGACTTCGCGGTGTGAGGGTGACGCGGCCGTCGCCGGACGGGCGACGGCCGGCTCAGACGTCCTCGGCGGGGCGCGCGTCGGGCAGTCCCAGCTCGACCGGCGCCTGCCGCGGCCAGCCCGGATACGGCGGCGGCGCGCCACCGAACTCCGGGCACAGGTGCTGGAAGTCGCAGAACCGGCACATCGCGGAGCGCGAGGGCGGGAAGTCGCCGGTGCGGCCCGCCTCCAGGATCGCCTGCCACAGCGCGATCAGGATCCGCTCGAAGCGGTCCAGCTCGTCGCGGTCGGGGGAGTAGGTGAGCAGCACCTTGTCGGCCAGGTAGATCAGCCGCAGCTGGGCGGGCACGATATCGCGGGTGCGCAGGATCATCAGCGCGTAGAACTTGAGCTGGAACAGCGCCCTGGCCTCGTGCAGCGGGCCGGGGGCGCGCCCGGTCTTGTAGTCGACCACCCGCAGCAGGCCGTTGGGCGCGATGTCGATCCGGTCGACGAACCCGCGCAGCGGAATGTCACCGGCCAGCTCGACCTCCACCCGCTCCTCCCGCGAGTCCGGCTCGAACCGGGTCGGATCCTCGAGCTCGTAATAGCTCTCGACCAGCCGCCGCACCTCCGCGAACAGCGCCTCCGGGCCGCCCTCGGCGACCAGTTCGTCGATCCCGTCCCGGTCGGCCCGCACCCGATCCCAGGCGCCGGGCACCAGCTCGGCCGCGCGCTCGGGGTGCCGCTCGGCGGCGGGCAGCCCGAACAGATCCTCGAGCACCGCGTGCACCACCGTGCCCCGCACCGCGGCCCGGGTCGGCGGCTCCGGCACCCGATCGATCGCCCGCAACCGGTACTTGAGCGGGCACTGCTTGAAATCGCTTGCCCGCGAAGGCGACAGCGCCGGCCGCGACCGCTGGGCCGGACCATCGGCGGTGTCGTCGGCGAGCGACGCGGACACGGGCACTGACATACTTCGCAGGGTATCGGCACCCACCGACATCGACCCGCGCTACCTGCGCCACCGGCAGCGGCGGTGGTCGCGGTGGCGGCGTCGGGGAAGCGCAGGACGCCGTGGACGAGCCACTACGCCGTACCGCGACTACGTGGTGTTCACCAGGGTGATGGGCGGTGCGCAGCCCGAGCGCGCGGCGACCATCACACGGGCGCTGGAACGGCAACGGCCACTGCTGGATTCGTTCACCGCGACACCCGAGGGCGAGCTCGCCCGGCTGCCGCACGACCCGGACGGGATCTTCGCGTTGTCGATCGATGACAGCGGCAGCGGCCGCGGGGCCTACCGGCAGCACGCCGCGCTGCTGTTCGCCGAGGACCAGCAGGCCGCGGTGACGCTGTACCGCAAGGTGGGAGTCAGCGCGCTGGCCACCAAGGGCAGCACCGTCTATCGCGCGGCGGACCCGGCGGGGGCGACCGAGCTCGCGGCCGCCACCACCGCCGCCGCACGGGGTATGGCGACCGCGCCGGCGCCCGCCGACGTGCCCGGCGTGTCCTGTCTGACCGACGGCGGGGAGCACGCCAATGCCTGGGTCTGCCTGGTGACCAGTGGACGCCACGTCGCCGAGGTCTGGGCGAAGACCCAGGACGCCGCGCACACCGGTGCCCGTGACCAGCAGCGGGTGCTGGCGGCCGCGAAGTAGCGCCCGGTGTCACCCCGTTCGGTGGGTGATCGCGCCGACCTGGCAGGCTGGAGGCTTCACTCGAAGAACGGAGATACATGACGGCCAGACGGACCGGTCCATTCACCATCGGGGACCGGGTGCAGCTGACCGATGCCAAGGGGCGCCTCTACACGGTGGTGCTGGAGGAGGGGAAGGAGTTCCACACCCACCGCGGCGGCATCAAGCACGACGACCTCATCGGCACCGACGAGGGCACCGTCGTGAAGTCCACGAACGGCACCCCCTACCTGGCGTTGCGCCCCCTGCTGGTCGACTACGTGCTGTCGATGCCGCGCGGCGCGGCCGTCATCTACCCGAAGGACGCGGCGCAGATCGTCCACGAGGGTGATGTGTTCCCCGGCGCGCGGGTGCTCGAGGCGGGGGCCGGCTCCGGCGCGCTGACCTGCTCGCTGCTGCGCGCGGTCGGCCCCGAGGGCGAGGTGATCTCCTACGAGATCCGCGACGACCACGCCGAGCACGCCATCCGCAATGTCGAGACCTTCTTCGGCGAACGCCCGGCGAACTGGTCGCTGACCGTCGCCGACGTCGCCCAGTACGAGGGTGAGCAGGTCGACCGGGTGGTCCTGGACATGCTCGCCCCCTGGGACGCGCTGCCCGCCGTGTCCAAGGCGCTGGTCCCCGGCGGTGTGCTGGTCGTCTACGTCGCCACGGTGACCCAGCTGTCGAAGGTCGTCGAAGCGCTGCGCGAGCAGGAGTGCTGGACCGAACCGCGCTCGTGGGAGTCGATGGTGCGCGGCTGGCACGTCGTCGGCCTGGCCGTGCGGCCCGAGCACCGCATGCAGGGGCACACCGCTTTCCTGGTGAGCGCGCGCCGCCTCGCCGAGGGTACGGTCACCCCCAAGCCGCAGCGGCGGCCGTCGAAGGGCTGACGAGGTTTCGGCTCCCCGGATCCGGGGCAGCTTTCGAGGTGGGCGCGCGCGTGCCCACATCGTGAGCCGCTCCCCGGGGAGCGGCACGGAACCCGGCCCGTCGGCCGGGTCAGGGAGGGAACCCCATGCCGAGTACCGAACCGTCCGCGACGAAGGACCCGTCCGCCGGGATGCTGTATCCCGGCGATTCCCCGCGCCTGTATCGCGCGGTGTTCAACGTCTTCCCGCCCTACCTGTTCGGCGGGGCGCGGGTGAAACACATTGCCGCCGACTGGACGTCGGTCCGCGTCGACTATCGGGTCCGGCCGTGGAACCGCAACAGCCCGAACCGGGCCGCGTTCGGCGGCACGCTGTACTCGATGACCGACCCGTTCTTCGCGATCATGGCCTACGGCCAGCTCGGGCGCGGCTACCGGATCTGGAACATCACCGGGTCCATCGAATTCCTCCGTCCCGGCCGCGGCACCGTCACCGCCACCATGGGGCTCTCGCGCGACCAGGTCGCCGAGATCCGCGAGGCGACCGCGGCGGGCGCGAAATCGATCACCGAGCACAGTGCCGAGATCGTCGACGCGAACGGCACCCTCGTCGCCCGCGCCGCGCAGCAGCTCTACGTCCGGCGGCTGCCGGACTGAGCGGTTCAGACCGGGAACAGGCTGTGCTTGCGCGGATTCGGTTCCGCGGACTGCTCCTTCTCCCGCAGCAGGCGCAGCGCGTGCCGGATCTCGAGGCGGGTCTGCGACGGCTCGATGACGGCATCGATGTAGCCGCGCTCGGCGGCCACCCACGGGGTGGCGACGGTGGCGTTGTAGTGGTCGATCATGGCGTCGCGGACGGTCGCGCGCTGCTCCTCGGGGACCTGCTGGAGTTGTTTGCGGCCGATCAGGTCGACCGCGCTCTCGGCGCCGATCACCGCGATGCGCGCGGTCGGCCAGGCGAAGCTGACATCGGCGCCGATCTGCTTGCAGGCCATGAATCCGTAGGCGCCGCCATAGGATTTGCGCACGACGAGATTGACGATCGGCACCGTCGCCTCGATGATGGCGCGGAAGACCCGCCCGCCACGCACGATCACCCCGTTGCGTTCCTCCTCGACGCCGGGCAGCACGCCGGGCGTGTCGGCGACGAAGACCAACGGTAGCCCGAACGCATTGCACAGGCGGATGAAATGGGTCGCCTTGTCGGAGCATCGGGCGTCGATCGCCCCGCCGAGGACGAGCGGCTGATTGGCGACGACCCCGATCGGCCTGCCGTCGACCCTGGCGAAGCCGGTGATCAGGTTCTGGGCGGTGCCCGAACGGATCTCGTGGAAGTCGCCGTCGTCGAAGATCCGCAGCAGGATCTCGTGCATGTCGTAGCCTTCGCGATCCGAATCGGGGATGATCGCGTCGAGTTCCCGGTCGCTGACGGTGGTCTCGGGTTCCAGCCCGGGATTGACGATCGGCGGCTGCTCCAGGCAGCTCGACGGCAGGAAGCTCAAATACGCTCTGGCCCAGGCGAAGGCCTCCTGCTCGGTGGCGCTGACGTGATGGATCGTGCCGTTGCGGACCTGGTTGTGCGCGCCGCCGAGCTCCTCCATGCTGACGTCCTCGCCGGTGACCGCCTTGATCACCTCGGGCCCGGTGACGAACATGTAGGAGTTCTCGGTGGCGACGAGGACATCGGTGTTGACCGGCCCGTAGACCGCGCCCGCCGCGCACTTGCCGAGCATGATCGACACCTGCGGCACGAACCCCGACAGCCGCTCCTGGCGCCTGCTCATCTTGGCGAACCAGGCCAGCGAGGTGACCGCGTCCTGGATCCGCGCGCCGCCGGAGTCGTTGATCGCGACCACCGGGCAGGCCTTGTCGAAGGCGAACCGCAGCGCGTTCTCGACCTTGCGGCCGAACACCTCGCCCGCCGTGCCGCCGTACACGGTCTGATCGTGGGCGACGACCACCACCGGCCTGCCGTCGATCAGTCCGCGCCCGGTGACCACCCCGTCGCCGTAGAGGGCGTTCGGGTTGCCCGGCTGGCGGGCCAGCGCGCCGATCTCGAGGAAGCTGCCGGGGTCCAGCAGCGAACGCACCCGTTCGCGGACGCTCGGGATGCCCTTGGCGGCGCGCTTGGCGACCCCGCCCGCGCCCGCGGGTTCGGCGGCCTGCGCCAGCGACTCCCGCAGTCGTTCCAGCTTCTCTCGCGTACCCGGCATCGCATCCAGCCCTTCGCCCACACGGTCATGTCTCGCGACACGCTAGGGACGGAGGTCACCGGGAACCGGCTACCGCGGGTTCTCTGTGCAGTTCACAGCGAGCGAACGGCCCCGGCTGGACACCCGGACAGCGCGGGGCCGTGACGGGCGTCAGGCGGGCGTGCAGGGGGCCTGGGCGAAGCCGAGCAGCAGGCAGCCGCTGGCGTCGGAGATCTTCCAAGTGCCGTCGACCTGCTCCCAGGTGACTGGGAAGGCGGGCGCCGTGCCGTGCGGGGAGGTGATGGTCACATCGGCGGTCGCGGTGTTTCCGCTGGTCACGACGTTGTCGACGGCAAAGGTGAGGGTGTAGCCGGCGAGCATGCCGTTCATCTGGTCGATGTTGGACTTGCGCGCGTCGCCGTTGACGATCAGCTTCGCCTTCTCGTCGGTGGACAGCGCCGGATCCGAGAACTTGATCAGCGTCGCCTTCAGGGAATCGGCGGTGGGGGCGGCGGCGTTGTCACCGGACGGAGTTGCCGAAATGCTGGACGGAGCGGCCGCGATACTGGTACTGCTGCTGGTGGCCTTCGTCGAGGAATCGTCGGAGCCGCCGCAACCGGTCAGTCCGACGGTGACGGCGAGCGCCGCAGCGGCGGTAGCGACGGTGACACGGATCGTGCGGGTAGGAAGGAGCATGCTCGGCAACCTTTCGGCTCGATGGGCGAGGGCACTCGCCTGCTGCCCGGATCGGAGTGTTAGGGGAGCCTAACACGCAGAATTCGGCGGCCGATGTCGTACCTGCCGTACAAGATGTGATCACGACGAAACCATGTCGGAAAGCGAGAACGGACCGCGCCCGGTAGCGTTGAAAGACCGGGACTGGGAGGAGCAGCATCATGAGCCCCAACGAGAATTCGGATTCGGCGGCCTGGCGAGAGCTCGAGGCGGTACGCGCCGAGGCGGCTGCTCTTCGCAGACAACTCGCCGACTCGCCGGATCGCGCACGCGAATTGGAAGCACGGATCGATTCGCTGACCATCCGCAACGGCAAGTTGATGGACACGCTCAAGGAAGCGCGCCAGCAGCTGATCGCCCTGCGTGAGGAAGTCGATCGCCTGGGTCAGCCGCCGAGCGGCTACGGCATCGTCATCCACACCTACGAGGATCAGACGGTCGACGTCTTCACCTCCGGTCGCAAGATGCGCCTCACCTGCTCGCCCAACATCGACGTCGCGACGCTCGAATACGGCCAGACCGTGCGCCTCAACGAAGCGCTCACGGTCGTGGAGGCCGGGAACTTCGACGCCATCGGCGAAATCGGCACGCTGCGCGAGATTCTCGACGACGGCAGGCGGGCCCTGGTCGTCGGCCATGCCGACGAGGAGCGCGTGGTCTGGCTGTCCGGCCCGCTGTCCAAGATCGCCGAGTACGACGACGTCGACGACCCGGATTCCCCGATTCGCAAACTGCGCCCCGGTGATTCGCTGCTGGTCGACACCAAGGCCGGCTTCGCCTTCGAGCGGGTGCCCAAGGCCGAGGTCGAAGACCTTGTGCTGGAAGAGGTTCCCGACGTCGACTACACCGACATCGGTGGCCTCGGTCGGCAGATCGAGCAGATCCGCGATGCGGTGGAACTGCCCTTCCTGCACAAGGATCTGTTCCGCGAGTACGCGCTGCGCCCGCCCAAGGGTGTGCTGCTCTACGGTCCGCCCGGGTGCGGTAAGACGTTGATCGCCAAGGCCGTTGCCAACTCGCTGGCCAAGAAGATCGCCGAAGCCCGTGGTGAGGACGCCAAGGAGGCCAAGTCCTTCTTCCTCAACATCAAGGGCCCCGAGCTGCTCAACAAGTTCGTCGGTGAGACCGAGCGTCACATCCGGATCATCTTCCAGCGGGCGCGGGAGAAGGCCTCCGAGGGCACCCCGGTGATCGTGTTCTTCGACGAGATGGACTCGATCTTCCGGACCCGTGGTTCGGGTGTCTCCTCCGATGTGGAGACCACCGTCGTGCCGCAGCTGCTCTCCGAGATCGACGGTGTCGAGGGTCTCGAGAACGTCATCGTGATCGGCGCGTCCAACCGCGAGGACATGATCGACCCCGCGATCCTGCGGCCGGGCCGCCTGGACGTGAAGATCAAGATCGAGCGGCCGGACGCGGAGTCGGCGCAGGACATCTTCTCCAAGTACCTCACCGAGACGCTGCCGCTGCACGAGAGCGATCTGCGCGAGTTCGACGGCGACAAGGCCGCGTGCGTGGAGGCGATGATCGAGAAGGTCGTCGAGCGGATGTACGCCGAGAGCGACGACAACCGGTTCCTGGAGGTCACCTACGCCAACGGTGACAAGGAGGTCCTGTACTTCAAGGACTTCAACTCCGGCGCGATGATCCAGAATATCGTCGACCGGGCGAAGAAGTACGCGATCAAGGCCGTGCTCGACACCGGCAACCCGGGCCTGCGGATTCAGCACCTCTTCGACTCGATCGTCGACGAGTTCGCCGAGAACGAGGACCTGCCCAACACGACCAACCCGGACGACTGGGCTCGGATCTCGGGCAAGAAGGGCGAGCGAATCGTCTACATCCGCACCCTGGTCACCGGCAAGAACGCCTCGGCCAGCCGCGCGATCGACACCGAGTCGAACACCGGTCAGTACCTGTAGGGCCGATCAGCGGAAGGCCGCGTTCCCTCGGGACCGCGGCCTTCCCGCGTACCGGGACAGTGTGAGTTTTTTTCACGAAAACGCCACGCGACACAGAGTGGATAGGGCACGCTTCAGATGTTCGTTACACCTGATGAGGACCCGTAAACGAGGAGTGTTGTCATGGCCGGTTCCGCCGCTGATCTGCTGACCGAGATCATCCTGCAGACCATTCAGAACCTGTTCAGCTCGATCAGCGCCGGCTGATCACAGCCGTCCGACGAGGGCCGCGTCTCCCACTCCCGGAGACGCGGCCCTCGGTCGTTGATCAGCCCTGTGCGGTGGTCACCGCGTTGAACACCACATCGGCCACCGGGGTGCCGTCGGCCCCGCCACCGGCGACGCCGGCGTTCGCGATGGTGTTCAGCGCGTCCATCCCCGCGGTGATCCGGCCGAACGGGGTGTAGTTCGGCGGCAGCTGGGTGTCGCGGTAGACCAGGAAGAACTGGCTGCCGTTGGTGCCAGGGCCCGCGTTGGCCATGGCCACCGTGCCCGCCGGGTAGACCGCGCCGGCCAGGTTCTCGTCGCCGAACTTGTAGCCGGGGCCGCCCATGCCGGTCGCGGTGGGATCGCCGCACTGCAGGACGTAGATGCCCTGGGTGGTCAGCCGGTGACAGCGGGTGTGGTCGAAGTAGCCCTCGTTCGCCAGGAACGCGAAGGAGTTCACCGTGCGCGGCGCCGCGGCGGCGTCGAGCGCGATCGAGATGGTGCCGCAGGTGGTGTCGAGCGTGGCGGTGTAGGCGGCCGCCGGGTCGATCGTGAGGGCGGGTTCGGTGGTCCACTGCTTGCCGTTCGGTGCGCCGGGCGCGGCCAGGAGGGCGCAGCCGGGGACGAATCCCTGATGGGCGGGCACGGCCTGGGCGACGGGGGCGATCGCCACCACTGCTGCCACGACGGCGCCGAGGCCGAAGGCGGCTCGCCGGGTGGTGCCGACGACGGAACGGTCCTGCGAATGACTGCTCACCTGGACGGTGTCTCCTCGGAATGGGGTGCTGCCGGACGATGTACCGCGCATCCTGCCAGTCGCGGCCGCGCTGTGGGAGCGGACCACCGAACTCGCTTCCGTGCCCGCGTTCCGTCACCGCCCGGGTGCGGTGGTCGCCCTGGTGTCGAGCGACCGGCGGCATCGCTGGGCATGCCGGTACCCGGCACATTCCCCGTGCGCTGTCGTGCTGTCGAGACGGAGCGTGTGTCAGCGGCCGCCGCAGCACACGGCCGACGGCGCGGTCGGGTGGTCAGGGTCGGCGGATGCGGCGGTAGGTGGGGGTAGCCGTGGAGGCGGCGGCGAGTTCGGCGGCCAGCCAGGGGAGATCGGCGGCGGACGACAGGGCGCCGAGGGTGAGGCGGAGGTGGTCGGTGGATGTGCGGGCGGTGACCTCGAAGGGGCCGCCGGGCGCGGCTTTGATGCCGGCGGCGGCGAGGCTGATCATGGCGGCGTTCTCGTCGTGGACGGGGAGCCAGAGGTTGATGCCGTCGCCGGGGGTGACGGTGACGCCGTGGGCGGCCAGGGCGCGGCGCAGGGCGGTGGCGCGGCGCCGGTACTCGCGGCGGGCGCGGGTGACGGTGGCGCGGGCGTCCGCGTCGTCGAGCATCGTGAGCAGCACGCGCTGGAGCAGGCGGCTGGACCAGCCGGGGCCGAGCATGCGGCGCTCGACCACCGGATCCAGCAGCGCCGCGGGGCCGCCCGCCACGGCCAGGCGCAGATCGGCGCCATGGGATTTGGAGTACGAGCGGATGTAGACGCCGCGGTCGGGGAAGCGGGCGGCGAGCGAGCGCAGCGGACTGGTCGCGATGCCCGCGGAGTGGTCGTCCTCGATGATCAGGGCGGGGTGCGGGGCCAGTAGCGCCGCGAGCGCGCGGACCCGGGCGGCGTCGAGCGAGGCGCCGGTGGGGTTGTGCGCGCGCGGTTGCAGGATCACCGCCCGGGGTGCGGGGCCGTCGAAGGCGCGCGCGAATTCCTCGGGGCGGAAACCGGATTCGTCGAGGCGTACGGCGATCGGCCGGGCGCCGAGGCGGGTCAGCAGATCGAGGAACGGCGGAAAGCAGGGGTCTTCCACGATGACCGGGTCGCCGAAGCGGACATGCGCGGCGAGCAGCCGGTCGACCGCGTCGAGCGCACCGTCTAGGACGGCCAGCCGCTCGCACGGCCACGGCCAGTCGGCCCGCAGCGTCGCGGCGAGGGCGGGCAGCACCGCCTCGCCGAGATAGTGCGCCGACAGATCGCCCGGCGCGGTGTCGCGGGACAGGGCGTGCAGGGCGGCGGCCAGGTCGGGCAGCAGCGCCGGATCGGGGGTACCGCGGGACAGATCGACGCGAAAGGCGTTGTCGGAGGGCGAATGCAGCCGCTGGTAGCGCCCGGCGGACTCCGCAGGCAGCTCTCCGACGAAGGTGCCCGCCCGCCCCCTGGCGATGATCGCGCCGGTGGCCGCCAGCGCTCGCCACGCCTGATTGACGGTGGCGGGGGAGACCCGCAGCTCCCGCGCGACCTCGCGCACGGTCGGCAGCCGGGTTCCGGGAGCCAGTGCGCCGGAACGGATCCGGCGGCCGACGGCGGCGGCGATCCCGGCGGCGCTGCGCTCGTCGAGGTCCCCGGCGAAGTTCGCGGGCAGCACGGTCGGCGAGACGTCGGTCATGGCCCCATTCTGCGGCCGTAACAAACCCTATCCCCGGTACACCGCCAGGTTTTACGACAACGAAACTGTTTCCGCGCAGATGTAACACAATGCGATCGTCGGAGGGGGCAATATAACAAAGCATGGGAATCGTCAGAGCGGCCCTGGTCCAGACCACCTGGACCGGCGACAAAGAATCCATGATCAAGGCCCACGAGGACTACGCCCGGCAGGCGGCGGCGCAGGGCGCGCAGGTGATCTGCTTCCAGGAGTTGTTCTACGGACCGTATTTCTGCCAGCAGCAGGACCCGAAGTTCTACGACTACGCCGAATCGGTGCCCGGCCCGACGACCGAGCGGTTCGCCGCCCTGGCCGCCGAACTGAATCTGGTGATGGTGCTGCCGGTGTACGAGCAGGAGCAGCCGGGCGTGCTGTACAACACCGCGGCGGTGATCGACGCCGACGGTAGTTACCTGGGCAAATACCGCAAACACCACATTCCGCAGGTGCGCGGATTCTGGGAGAAGTTCTACTTCCGGCCGGGCAACCTGGGCTGGCCGGTGTTCGACACCGCGGTCGGCAAGGTGGGGGTCTACATCTGTTACGACCGCCATTTCCCGGAGGGGTGGCGGGCGCTCGGACTCGCGGGCGCGGAAATCGTGTTCAACCCGTCGGCGACCTCGCGCGGACTGTCGAGTTATCTGTGGAAGCTGGAACAGCCTGCCTCCGCGGTGGCCAACGAGTATTACATCGGCGCGATCAACCGGGTCGGGATCGAAGCCGAATACGGCGACGACGATTTCTACGGCACGAGCTATTTCGTCGACCCCGAGGGGAAATTCGTCGGCGAGGTCGCCTCCGACACCGCACCGGAATTGGTCGTCCGTGATCTCGACATGGACCTGATCAAGGTGGTGCGCGATCGGTGGGCCTTCTACCGCGACCGCAGACCCGACGCCTACGGATCGCTGGTGGAGCCGTGATGCGCACCTTCATCCACGGCGGGACGGTGGTGAGCGCCACCGGGTCCCAGCTGCTCGACGTGCTGATCGAGGACGAGACCATCGTCGCGGTGCTGCACCCGGGCTCGACCGCGCTCGGGTCCGACCTGGCCGCCACCGCCGACACCGTCATCGACGCGACCGGCAAGTACGTGATCCCCGGCGGCGTCGACGGCCACACCCACATGCAGCTGCCGTTCGGCGGCACCGAGGCGAGCGACACCTTCGAGACCGGCACCAGGGCCGCGGCCTGGGGCGGCACCACCACCATCGTCGATTTCGCGGTGCAGAAGCCGGGGCAGCGGGTGCAGGACACCCTGGCCGAATGGCACGAGAAGGCGTCGGGCAACTGCGCCGTCGACTACGGCTTCCACCAGATCATCGGTGACGTCAACGACGAATCCCTGAAGGGGATGAGCGAACTCGTCGCCGAGGGCGTCACCAGCTTCAAGCTGTTCATGGCGTATCCGGGCGTCTTCTACTCCACCGACGGGCAGATCCTGCGGGCCATGCAGACCGCGGGTGACCTCGGCGCGCTGCTGATGATGCACGCCGAGAACGGCATCGCCATCGACGTGCTGGTGGAGCAGGCGCTGGCCCGCGGCGACACCGCGCCGTACTTCCACGGCACCAGCAGGCCGTGGGAGATGGAGGAGGAGGCGACCCACCGGGCGATCATGCTGGCGCAGCTGACCGGCGCGCCGCTGTACGTGGTGCACGTCTCGGCCAAGCAGGCGATGGAACAGATCGTCACCGCACGCGACGCGGGCCGCAACGTCTTCGCCGAGACCTGTCCGCAGTACCTGTACCTCTCGCTCGAAGAACAGCTGGGCGCACCGGGTTTCGAGGGCGCCAAGTGGGTCTGCTCGACCCCGCTGCGGTCGCGGGCCGAGGGCCATCAGGACGAACTGTGGCGCTACATCCGCACCGGTGACGTCACGGCGGTCAGCACCGACCACTGCCCGTTCTGCATGAAGGACCAGAAGGAACTCGGCCTCGGCGATTTCAGCAAGATCCCCAACGGGATCGGCGGCGTCGAGCATCGGATGGATCTGCTGTTCCAGGGCGTCAAGGACGGGCGGATCTCGCTGGAGCGCTGGGTGGAGGTCTGCTGCACCGCGCCGGCCCGGATGTTCGGGATGTATCCGCGCAAGGGGGTGATCAGTCCGGGCGCCGACGCCGACGTGGTGATCTACGACCCGAACGGGCACACCAGCATCGGCCTCGGCAAGACCCACCACATGAACATGGACCACTCGGCCTGGGAGGGCTTCGAGATCGACGGCCACGTCGACACCGTCCTGTCCCGTGGCCGGGTGATCGTCGACGGCGGCGCCTATCACGGCCGCGCCGGGCACGGCCGTTTCGTGCGGCGCGGGCTGTCGCAGAACCTCCTGTAAGAACCCCTATCCGAAACGGAGAGTGCCATGGACATCGGTGTCGTCCTGCAGTGCACCCCACCCGCGTCGCGGGTGATCGAGCTGGCCAGAGTGGCCGAGACACACGGGTTCTCGCATGTCTGGACGTTCGATTCGCACCTGCTGTGGCAGGAGCCGTACGTGATCTACAGCCAGATCCTGGCCGCCACCCGCAAGGTGATCGTCGGTCCGATGGTCACCAACCCGGCGACCAGGGACCAGACGGTCACCGCGTCGACCTTCGCCACGCTCAACGAGATGTTCGGCAACCGCACCATCTGCGGTATCGGACGCGGTGATTCGGCGGTGCGCACCCTCGGCGGCAAACCGACCACCCTGGCGACGCTGCGGAATTCGGTGGAGGTGATCCGCGAACTCGCCAACGGGCGCAGTGCCCGGGTCGGCGACACCGAAGTGCGGTTCCCGTGGGCCGCGGACTCCCGGCTGGAGGTGTGGGTGGCCGGGTACGGGCCCAAAGCCCTCGAACTGACCGGTCAGGTGGCCGACGGCTTCATCCTGCAGCTCGCCGACCCCGACATCACCGCGTGGACCATCGCCAAGGTGCGCGGCGCCGCCGAGGCCGCCGGCCGCGATCCCCGCTCGGTCACGATCTGCGTCGCCGCACCCGCCTACGTCACCGACGGGACCCCGGCCGGGCTCGACCACGCCAGGGAGCAGTGCCGTTGGTTCGGCGGGATGGTCGGCAACCACGTCGCCGACATCGTCGCGAGATACGGTGCGGGCGGCGATATCCCGGCCGCGCTCACCGACTACATCGCGGGCAGGAAGGGCTACGACTACAACGAGCACGGACGGGCGGGCAATACGCACGCGGAGTTCGTGCCCGACGAGATCGTCGACCGGTTCTGCCTGCTCGGCACGCCCGACGAGCAGCTGGAACGGTTGTGGGAGCTGGAGCGGCTCGGCGTCGACCAGTTCGCCGTCTACCTGCAGCACGACGCGAAGACGGCCACCCTCGAGGCCTACGGCGAGCAGGTGCTGCCCCGGCTGCACCTGCCGGTCACGGCCACCAGGGACGCCGGATGACCGCGGTGGCGCCGGAACCGCCGGTGACGGTGCTCGCGCCCGCGCCGCTCCGGCCCCGCTCGGCGCACCGGGCCCGCGCGGCGCGCATCGGCTACGCGGTCGCCGCGTTCGTGTCGGTCGCGGTGATCTGGGAACTGGTGAAACTGTTCGTCCCGGCCGACGGCGTGCGCATCGGCGGGGTGCGGGTGCTGCCGCGCACCGGCGACGCCGCGCTGCCGCACGTGTGGTCGGTGGTGACCGTGCTCGGCGAGGCCGACGGCACCGGCACCGTCGGCACGACGCTGCTGCGCACCGCCGGATTCACCCTGACGCTCGCCCTGCTCGCGCTGCTGCTCGGCACGGTGATCGGCATCGCGCTCGCGGTGGCGATGCAGCGATTCGGCCCGCTCGAACGCGGCATCCTGCCGTATGTCGTGCTCTCGCAGACCGTTCCGCTGATCGCGCTGGCCCCGCTGGTGGCCGCGTGGGGCGGCAAGCTCGCCATCGGCGGGCAGCCGTGGCGGCCGTGGATGAGCATCGTGGTGATCGCCGCCTACCTGGCGTTCTTCCCGGTCGCGATCGGCATGCTGCGCGGCCTGCACGCGCCGTCGGCGGCCTCGGTGGAGCTGATGCGCAGCTGTTCGGCGGGATGGTGGGCGACCCTGACCCGCTTGCGTTTTCCCGCCGCCGTGCCGTCGCTGATGCCCGCGTTGCGACTGGCCGCCGCCGCGGCCGTGATCGGCGCGGTGGTCGCCGAGATCTCCACCGGCACCGCGGGCGGGATCGGCCGCCAGATCATCGTGTTCTCCCAGCAGGCCACCGGTGACGCCGCCCGGCTCTACGCGGCGGTCATCGCCGCGGCGCTGCTCGGCGTGGTGCTGACGGGGCTGGTCGGCCTCGTCGAGCTGGCCGTGCGCCGCTACAACCATCCGCCGGGCACCGGCGATCCCTCCTCGTAGTTCTCGTTGTCCAGGAAGAAGTACGCATCGCATGACCTCGTCAGCAGTCGGCGCCCCGCCGCCACCGGCGGTCGAACTCACCCACCTCGGCAAGACCTTCGCCGCCGGTGCCGTGACCGCGCTCGCCGATGTCTCCCTCACCGTCGCCCCTGGCGAATTCGTCTCCCTCATCGGGCCTTCCGGCTGCGGCAAGTCCACCCTGTTGCGGATCATCGCCGATCTGGAGACGCCGACCGGCGGCACCGTGACCGTGCACGGCAAGACCGCCCGGCAGGCCAGGATCGACCAGGACTACGGCATCGCCTTCCAGCAGGCGGGCCTGCTGGAGTGGCGCACCGTCGCCGCCAATGTCGAACTGCCGCTGGAACTGCACCGGGTCCCCAAGGCGCAGCGCCGGGCCCGCAGCGCCGAACTGCTCGCCATGGCGGGGCTCACCGAGTTCGCCGATCGCTACCCGGCCGAACTGTCCGGCGGCATGCAGCAGCGCGTCGCGATCGCGCGGGCACTGGCCCGCACCCCGGCGCTGCTGCTGATGGACGAGCCGTTCGGCGCGCTCGACGAGATGACCAGGGAGCGGATGCAGGGCGAGCTGCTGCGGATCGCGGGGGAGACCGGCGCCGCGGTGGTGTTCGTGACGCACTCGATCCCCGAAGCGGTGTACCTGTCGGACCGGGTGGTGGTGCTCTCGGCGCGACCCGGCCGGATCAGCGACATCGTGCCCACCGGCGGGTGGGGGCGCGACACCGACGCCGACGTGCGGTCCTCGGCGGAGTTCTTCGCCGCGGTGGCCGCCGTGCGTGCCGCGCTGCGCGGGGAGCACACGGAGCAGGCCGTGGCCGGACGGGACCTGCCATGAGGACCTGGCTGCCGCCGATCGTGGTGGGTGTCGTCGTGCTGGCGCTGTGGCAGGTGCTCACCGTCGCGGCGGGGGTGCCGTCGTTCCTGCTGCCCGCGCCGAGCGCGATCGCCGAGCAGTTCGCCGGCAACGCGGGCCGGATCCTGGACGCCGCGCTGGCCACCGGGGCCAACGCGCTGGTCGGGTTCGTGGTCGGGACGGTGCTCGGGATCGCCGCCGCCGTGCTCGCGGTGCGGTTCCGGATCGTCGACGGGCTGCTCACCCCGCTGGCCGCCGCCGCGGCCGCCGTGCCCATCGTGGCGCTCGCGCCGCTGCTGAACACGATGTACTCGACCACCACGGAGACGCCCCGCCGGATCGTCGTCACCATCGTCGTGTTCTTCCCGGTGTTCGTCAGTACCGCGCGCGGCCTGCGGCAGGTGCCCAAGGTGCAGGCCGACCTGATGACCTCCTACGCCGCCACCGACTGGCAGATCACCCGTACCGTGCGGCTGCCCGCCGCGCTGCCGCACCTGTTCACCGGACTGCGGATCGCCGCGCCCGGCGCGGTCATCGCGGCCGTCATCGCCGAATACTTCGGCGGCCTCCAGAACGGGCTCGGCAGCCGGATCACCTCCGCCGCCGCCAATACCGCCTATCCGCGGGCCTGGGCGTACGTGGTCGGCGCGATGGCCGTCGGCCTGGTCTTCCTCGCCGCCGTCCTGCTCCTCGAACAGCTCACCCGCCGTCCCCGCACCCCACTGCTGTCCACGATCCGATGAGGGAGATCCATCCAATGAGCAAGACCGCACTCCGGCTGCGCAGTTGTCTGGCGCTGGCCGCGCTCGCCGCCGCCGCGCTGACCGGCTGCAGCACCACCGACACCGCCTCGGAGACCACCGCCGACGGTCTCACCAAGGTGAAACTGCAGTTGCAGTGGTTCAAACAGGGCCAGTTCGCCGGGTACCTGGCCGCCGTCGACCAGGGGTTCTACCGGGAGCAGGGGCTGTCGGTGGAGATCCTCGACGGCGGCACCGACATCGTCCCGCAGACCGTGCTCGCCCAGGGCCAGGCCGACTACGCGGTGGCCTGGGTGCCCAAGGCGCTGGCCTCGCGGGAGGCGGGCGCCGGCATCACCGAGATCGCACAGGTGTTCCAGCGCTCGGGCACCAAGCAGGTCTCGTTCAAGGCCGACAACATCACCGGACCGGCCGCGCTGCGCGGCAAGACCGTCGGGAACTGGGGCTACGGCAACGAATTCGAGCTCTTCGCCGGGATGACCAAGGCGGGCATCGACCCGGCCAAGGACGTGAAACTGGTCCAGCAGCAGTTCGACATGAACGCCTTCCTCGCCAAGGACATCGCCGCCGCCCAGGCCATGTCCTACAACGAGTACGCCCAGCTGCTCGAGACGAAGAACCCGGCCACCGGAAAGCTCTACACCGCCGAGGATTTCACCACCATCGACTGGAACGCCGAAGGTGTGGCGATGCTCCAGGACGCGCTGTGGGCCAACACCGAGAAGCTGAAGGATCCGAAGTACCAGGAGCAGACGGTGAAGTTCCTGGTCGCCTCGCTGAAGGGCTGGGCGTTCTGCCGGGACAACCTCGACATGTGCCGTGACATCACCGTCGCCGCGGGCGCGACGCTGGGCGCCGGGCACCAGCAGTGGCAGATCAACGAGGTGAACAAGCTGATCTGGCCCTCACCGGCCGGGATCGGCATCGTCGACAAGGCGGCCTGGGACCGCACGGTGACCATCGCCAAGGAGACCAGGAACGCCGAGGGCGCGACGGTGCTGACCAAGGATCCCGGCCCCGACGCCTACACCACCGAGTACGTCACCAAGGCCCTCGATCAGCTGCGGGCCGCCGGCGTCGAGGTGACCGGAGCCGGATTCCAGCCCGCCCAGGTCACGCCCACCGAAGGCGGCAAGTAGGCCGGACCCGACGACGGCCCGGCGGGTGGGTCCGCCGGGCCGTCGTCGTGCGGTCAGCGCGGGGTCAGCTCGACGACCACGCCGCCCTGCTGCCAGGTCTGGTAGATGTCGGCCTTGGACGGCTCGCCGTCGGCGGTGAAGCCGATGCCGTTGAACTTGGCGTTCTGCTTGTTGTCGCGGGCGATCACCGTGTACAGGTCGAGCACCGCCTGCTCGTCGGAATGCACGGTGGCGGTGAAGGATTCGGGGGATCGGCCGCGCGAGAGGCGCACCTCGGCGCCGCCGCGCAGGTTCTTGACCCACGGGCGCAGGGAGGTGCCGATCAGCAGCGTGCCGTCGTGGACGGTGTAGGCGACCGGGACGTCGTAGACCGCGCCGGACTTGCGGCCGGTGACGTGCAGGGTCGCCAGCCGCTTGCCGACGATGCCGGACAGCACCGGCACCTTCAGCAGGCCGCGGACGATGGTGTTGACCCGGCCCTGGGAGGGGCGGATCGGTTCGGGACCGGTGGTTGTCGGTGTGCCGTACGGGTTTTCGGAGGGCGCGGTGTCGCTCATCCCTCCAGTATCGGCCGGTGCGCCCGCGCCCGCAGTTCCCGTCCGTGCCCGCGCACTACGCTGCGGGTATGACCGAGATCTGGCACAACCCCCGCTGCACGAAGAGTCGCAACGCCACCGCGCACCTGGACGCCGCCGGAGTCGAGTACACGGTGCGGCGCTACCTCGACGATCCGCCGACGGTCGAGGAACTGCGCGCGGTGCTGGCCCGGCTCGGCGCCCGGCCGTGGGACATCACCCGCACCGGTGAGCAGATCGCCAAGGATCTCGGCATGGCGGGCTGGGGCCGGACCGACGCCGATGTCGACCGGTGGCTGGCCGCACTCGCCGAGCACCCCAAGCTGATCCAGCGTCCGATCGTGCTCACCGCCGACGGTGGCGCGGTGGTGGCCCGCGACGAGGAATCGCTGCGGTCGCTCGACTGATCGTGGGCTTGCCCGGCGATAACTATTCGGACGAGGGCGTAACGGCGACCGCGGTTCGAGTGATGTAGATCACATCATCGGGACGCGGTGTCCCGAGGCGGATATCGAACCGAACGTGGATGCCGGCGGGTTCGACAGCGGGAACTCCACGCGGTGGGAGGTTGTCATGAAATCTCTACGCAAGATCGCTGTGGGAGCCACGGCCGCCGGTCTCATCGGCGCCTCGACTCTGCTCGCCGGACCCGTCCAGGCGCAACCACCGGGTCACTGCTCGGTGAACCCCATCGCCGGTACCGGCGCCTTCTCCCAGTGTGGCGACCCGGTCTGGCACCAGGTGCGCGTCACCTGCTGGGCCTGGTGGAGCTGGTTCAGCAGCTACGAGCGCTACGGGCAGCCCGCGTTCGGCGGCTTCCACTCGGAAACCGCGTGTGACCTGCCGTTCAGCATGCAGACCTGGCAGGTGATCGTCTACTGAGCCAGCAGCTCGCCGAGCAGGATCCGGGTGTCGGGGACGAACGGCCAGGCCGGATCGGCCAGGTGCGCCCGGAGTTCGGCGTCGGTCCACCACCAGCCGTCCGCGATCTCGGACGGCTGGTGGTGGACCGGGCCGTCGGAGCGGATCTCGTAGCCGAACAGATGGCAGCGCAGCGGCCTGCCCGCCCAGCTGCCGTCCCAGGACGCGGTGGCGCGCAAGGTGATCGGCGTGTCCGCGTCCGGCGTGATGCCGAGTTCCTCGCGGAGTTCGCGCCGGGCGGTGTCGGCCGGATCCTCGCCCGCGTCGACGACGCCCCCGGCCAGGCAGTCGTGCAGGCCGGCGAAAACGAGTTTGCTGTCGGTGCGCCGGTGGACATAGATCCGGTGGCCGTCGGTGGAGCGCACCAGCACGCCCGCGCTGGCGTGCCAGAGCCCCTCGCGATAGACCGTGCCCCGCTCGGCCGCGCCGATCACCGCACCGGCGGCGTCGTACACGGCGAGCAGTTCCGACTCCGGATGCGCAGACACCGCCCGAGGGTAACGCGTCTCAGCGGCGCCGCCGTGTCGGCTTCACCCCCGGTCGCGGTGCGGCCGCCTTCGCGCGCGCGGCCGACAGCGCCGCCGCGGCGGCGGCCTCGGCGTCGAGCCTGCGGCGGATCAGGTACTGCTGCCCACACGTCCACACCGCGTTCGTGGCGAAGTAGGTGAGCACGGCGACGGGCAGGATCGCGCCGCTGACCAGCGCGCCCACGGGGAACACCCACAGCGACAACCGGCGCAGGATCGCGGACGTGGCGTCGGTCGCGGGCGGGGTCAGCCGGGCGGTGAGGTGGGTGGCGAGCGCGGTGATCAGCACCAGCGGAATCGCGAGCGCGGCGACCGAGACGAACACCTCGCCCGCCCCGGTCAGGGTCGCCGACAGCGGAGCGCCGAAGAGCCTGGCGTCGAGGAAGGCGTTCACCTCGCGCACCCCGAACAGATAGTTCGGCGTCGCGCTGTTCAGCGCGGGCGTGAGTGGGGCATCGGTCGAGGCGAACGGGCCGACCGCGTAGGTGCCCGTGCGGTCGAACGAGCGCAGGACGTGGAACAGGCCGAGGAACACCAGGGCCTGGGCGATCATCGGCACGAACCCGCCGAACAGGCGCACCCCGTGGTCGCGGTGCAGCGCCCGGGTCTTCTCGGCCTGCGCGCGCTGGTCACCGGGGTGCTGGGCACGGATCTTGTCGAGCTGTGGTCGCAGGGAACGCAGCACGGCCTGGGAGCGGGCCTGCCGCAGCGCCGGGACGACCAGCAGCGCGCGGACGGTGACGACGAGGGCGACCACGGCCAGTAGCCAGGCGAGGCCGTCGGCGGGACCGAGGGGGACGGCGAGGAGCCGGTGCCAGCACCAGAGCACGGCGGACACCGGGAAGTACACGAAATCGAGCATGACGGAACGACCTGTCCGGACAGCGTGCGCGAGCGCGCACGAGAGGGGAGTGGGATCACGGCAGCCGACCGGTGGCGCGCACGGCGCTACCCGTCAGTGGTGATCGATCCCCGGTGCTCGCGGGCGTGGGCGGCCCGCGGCGTCCGGATTGCTCTGGCGCAGAAAGGAACCCCGCAGGCGGCGCTCGGCCGAGCGGGGTGGACCGGCGGTGGCGACCCGGACCGGCAGCTGCCGGTGCGTGGTGATCGCGACCAGTGCGCACACCATGGCCGCGGCGACCGCGCCGAAGGCCAGCATGCGGGCGGTGTCGCCGCCGGGCGTCGTCAGCAGCACGAACGCGGGCAGCACGCACGCGAGCACCGCGTACGCCATCAGCACTGCCCGGGACCGCATGCCGCCGAGCATACCGATCGGCGGCGGGTGGTTGGTGGAACGCTGTGTCACGGTCACCTGCGGTCCGGGTATCGTTGGCACTGTGACTGCACCTTCCGCCCAGGACGCGCAGCCCGTCGGTGACGGGCGCGCCACCCGCTGGCACGGCCACAAGGCCCGCCGCCGGGCGGAGATGATCGATGCCGCGATCGAGGTCATCGACGAACACGGGCTCGAGATCTCGGTGCAGCTGATCGCCGAGCACCTGGGCCTGCCCCGGCCGGTGGTGTACCGGCACGTCGGCGGCCGGGCCGAACTCGACGCCCTCGCCCGCCAGCGCATCCTGGAGCTGCTGCTCGCGGAGCTGCTGCCCGCGCTGGAGCCGGACGGGACGCTCAAGGACGCGGTGCGCGGCGCCATCGGCACCTACCTCGGCTGGATCGAACGCCACCCCAACCTGCACCGCTTCCTCGGTGACGCCGCGCCCGACGGCGGCGCCGCCACCCTGGGCGGCGCGGGGCGCCAGGTCGGTGGGCAGCTGGCCGACATGTTCGCCGCCACGCTGGCCCGCTTCGGGATCGATCCCGCCCGTGCCCGGCCGATGGCCTTCGGCATGGTCGGACTCGTCGACGGCGTGGTCGCCAGCTGGCGCGCCGACCCGGAGCCGGTGCTGTCGGCCGAACAGATCCAGGGCATCCTGACCGAGTCGGTGCTGTCGCTGTTCGAGGGCAACGCCCGCAGCCTCGGTGTCCCGCTGCAACGGGATTCGCTGGTGACCGACCTGCTGGTCGCGCCCGATGCCGCCCCGCCACCGGCGGAGCGGCTGCGCTGACTCACCCCGCCGGCGTGAGCAGCTGATAGGTGCGCTGCCACAGCCATTCGACCGGGCCGCGCTCGAAGCGCCGCAACCAGAAGTGGGCGAACATCGTGATCAGGACGACCACCAGCAGGTAGATCCCGATCGTGAACGGCACCCGCGCGGACGGTGCGACGCTCGCGGCGAGCCCGAAACCCCAGCCGTAGCAGAGCATTCCGGCGATCAGGTTCTGCAGGATGTAGCAGCTCAGTGCCGTCCGGCCGACCTCGCTCAGCCGCGCACCCGCGTAGCCGACCCGCGACCGGCGCAGATAGAACTCCGCGACCGCCGCGAGAATGCCCAGCGCGACGAACGGCGCCGTGCCGTAGCGGGTGAGCAGCACCAGGTCGCCGCCACCGAAGACACCGACCGTGAAGTCCAGCGGCGCCGCGATGCCGAAGCCGATCACCAGCAGCCACCGGCGGATGCGCGCCCCCGCGGGCTGGAACACCCCGGCGCGATACAGCCGAGCGCCCAGCAGGAACAGCGCCACCGACATCGGGAAGACGAAGATCGCCTCCACCCGGAAGGCCCCGGCGTGCTCGATCCGGAACAGCACCAGATCCCAGAAGGAGCCGTCCGCGTAGGGATTCGGGTCGAGGGGTTCGGCAGCGGATGGCTCCGCGGCGGGCGCGAAGGTCAGGGCGGCCGCGATCAGGGTCAGCATCGTCACGTGGATCGACGCCGCGACGATCAGCCACCGGCGTTGCGCCCGGTCGCTCGTCGCCAGCAGGTAGGCGACGACCAGGCCGGTGACCGCGTACCCCATCAGGACATCGAACTCGGCGACGAGCAGGAAGTTCACCAGGCCGTCCAGGAACAGCAGGCCCGCTCGCACGGGATAGCGGCCCGGCCAGCGGCGTCCGCCGCGCCGGGCCGAATCCTGCTGGATGGCCAGCCCGATCCCGAACATCACCGTCAGCAGGCCGAGGAACTTGCCCTGGGCCAGTTGCTGGAGCACCCGTTCGGTCCACAGCCAGCCGTCGGTCGCGGCGGCGCCCAGCCCGTCGATGTAGCCGGTCAACCCCGCCGGATCGGTGAAGATCCAGATATTGGTGCCGAGGGTGCCCAGGATCGCGATGCCACGCAGGACATCGAGCGCGAGCAGCCGGGTGGGCCGTTCGGTCACCTCGCCGGTGAGCTGTTTCACGGATTCGCTCATGGCTTCGAGTATCTCGGCCTGGCCCCACCCGCCGGATCGCCCGCTGGGACCACTCCGGGTCCGCCGAGCGGGGGACCCTGGGTGCGCCCGATCGCCGACAGCAGCTCACCGGCCCGCGGCCGCGCGGGTGAGCCGGGGCGCCGGAGGCCGCTGGGCCGAGATGCCGGTGCGCGTCGGGCCCGTCGCCTAGGCTCGACAGCATGCAGCGCATCATCGGAATCGAGGTCGAGTACGGCATCTCGACCCCCACGGAGCCGACGGCCAACCCGATCCTCACCTCCACCCAGGCCGTTCTCGCCTACGCCGCCGCCGAGGGCGTTCCGCGGGCCAAGCGGACGCGCTGGGACTACGAGGTGGAATCCCCGCTGCGTGACGCGCGTGGTTTCGACCTGAGCCGGATGAGTGGACCCGCTCCCGTGATCGACGCCGACGAGGTCGGCGCGGCGAACATGATCCTCACCAACGGCGCCCGGCTCTACGTCGACCACGCCCATCCGGAGTACTCCGCGCCCGAGGTGGTCGACCCGCTCGACGCGGTCATCTGGGACAAGGCGGGCGAGCGGGTGATGGAGGCCGCCGCCCGGCACGCCTCCAGCGTCCCCGGCGCCCCGCGCCTACAGCTGTACAAGAACAACGTCGACGGCAAGGGCGCCTCCTACGGCACCCACGAGAACTACCTGATGAACCGCGACACCCCGTTCAGCCACATCATCGCGGGGCTCACGCCGTTCTTCGTCTCCCGCCAGGTGATCTGCGGGTCCGGCCGGGTCGGCATCGGCCAGTCCGGCGACCACGCGGGCTTCCAGCTGTCCCAGCGCGCCGACTACATCGAGGTCGAGGTCGGCCTGGAGACCACGCTCAAGCGCGGCATCATCAACACCCGCGACGAGCCGCACGCCGACGCCGACAAGTACCGGCGCCTGCACGTGATCATCGGTGACGCCAACCTGGCCGAGATGTCGACCTACCTGAAGGTCGGCACCACCGCGCTGGTGCTCGATCTGATCGAGGCGGGCGAGGACCTCTCGGAGTTCCAGCTGGCCCGCCCGGTCACCGCCGTGCACCAGATCAGCCACGACCCGTCGCTGCGCGCCACCGTGGCGCTGGCCGACGGCCGCGAGCTGACCGGCCTTGCGCTGCAACGGCTCTACCACGAGCGCGTCGCCAAGTTCATCGACCGTGAGGGCAACGACGACCCGCGCGTGCGCGACATCGTCGACAACTGGGCGATGGTCCTGGACCTGCTCGAGCGCGACCCGATGGAGTGCGCCAACCTGCTCGACTGGCCGGCCAAGCTACGCCTGCTCGAGGGCATGCGCAGCCGCGAGGGCCTGGGCTGGGCCGCGCCCAAGCTGCACCTGATGGACCTGCAGTACTCCGATGTGCGCCTGGACAAGGGCCTCTACAACCGCCTGGTGGCGCGCGGCTCGATGAAGCGGCTCGTCAGCGAGCAGCAGGTGCTCGACGCGATGACCAAGCCGCCGACCGACACCCGCGCGTACTTCCGCGGTGAGTGCCTGCGCCGGTTCGGCGCCGATATCGCCGCCGCCAGTTGGGATTCGGTGATCTTCGACCTCGGCGGCGATTCGCTGGTGCGGATCCCCACCCTGGAGCCGCGCCGCGGCACGAAAGCGCACGTCGGGAAGCTGCTCGACGCCGCGCAGTCGGCCGCCGACCTGGTCGACCAGCTCACGCACTGAGGCGATTTCCGGCACGACAGGGCGACAATCCGATCGCTAATAGACCACCTTGTCGGATCGGCTCGGTAGGGTTGTGGGACGAGCACGAACATCGCTCATGATCGCCGACCGTGCTCATCCGAAAGGTCGCGGTCATGATGAGGAAAGAGGAGGTCGGCTGCCATGGCACAAGAGCAGACCAAGCGCGCCGGGGGTGGCGACGAGGACGAGGGTCCCGAGGGCGTCGACGCGGCGGGTCAGGAACGCCGCGAGAAGCTCGCGGAGGAAACCGACGACCTGCTCGACGAGATCGATGACGTGCTCGAGGAGAACGCCGAGGACTTCGTGCGGGCATATGTGCAGAAGGGCGGCCAGTGACCTCAGGTGACCCGTTGCGCCTCCACGCGGGGCAGGCTCTCTCCTCGTTCACCGAACATCTCCGCATGCACGCTCCGGACCTGTTGCCCGGCAACAGGTTCGGCGCCTCGGATCTGACCGCGGCGAAGGATCTGGCGCCGCACGGCACCACCATCGTCGCGGTCACCTATCGGGGTGGCGTGCTCATCGCGGGCGACCGCAGGGCCACCATGGGCAACCTGCTGGCCAGTCGCGACACCGAGAAGGTCTACATCACCGACACCTTCTCGGCGGCGGGCATCGCGGGCACCGCGGGCATCGCGATCGAGATGATCCGGCTGTTCGCGGTGGAGCTCGAGTACTACGAGAAGATCGAAGGCGTGCCGCTGACCTTCGACGGTAAAGCCAACAAGTTGTCGAAGATGGTCCGCGACAACCTGCCGGCCGCCCTGCAGGGCCTGGCCGTCGTGCCGATCCTCGTCGGCTACGACGACCAGATCGCCGACCTCGACAAATCCGGCCGCATCGTGTCCTACGACGTGGTCGGCGGGCGCAGCGAGGAGCGGTTCGGCTACACCGCGGTCGGCTCCGGTTCGATGTTCGCGAAGTCCTCGCTGAAGAAGCTCTACCAGCGCGGCCTCGATCAGGACCGGGCGTTGCGGATCGCGGTGGAGTCGCTGTTCGACGCCGCCGACGACGACACCGCCACCGGTGGTCCGGACATGCTGCGCGGCATCTACCCGACAGCGGTGGTGATCGACGCCGAGGGCGCGACCGAGGTGGGCGAGGACCGCCTGGCCGAGATCGCCCGCGGCGTGATCGCCGACCGGGAAGCCGCGGAAGAAGGGGGCGCCGTCCTATGACGCTGCCGTATTACGCCTCGGCCGAGCAGATCATGCGCGACAAGACCGAGCTCGCCCGCAAGGGCATCGGTCGTGGTCGCAGTGTGGTCGTGCTGGTCTACGACAAGGGCGTGTTGTTCGTCGCCGAGAACCCCTCGGCGACGTTGCACAAGGTCAGCGAACTCTACGACCGCGTCGGTTTCGCCGCGGTCGGCAAGTACAACGAGTTCGAGGCCCTGCGCCGCGGCGGCATCCTGCAGGCCGACCTCAAGGGCTATCAGTACGACCGGCGCGATGTCACCGGCCGTGGCCTGGCCAACCTCTACGCGCAGAGCCTGGGCTCGATCTTCACCGATCAGCTCAAGCCCTACGAGGTGGAGCTGTGCGTCGCCGAGGTCGGGTATCCGGAACAGTCGCCGACCTCGGTGCTGTACCGGATCACCTTCGACGGGTCGATCGTCGACGAACGCGAGTACGTCGTCATGGGCGGCACCACCGAGCCCATCGTGACCGCGCTCAAGGCCGCCTACAAGCCGGGTCTGACCCTGGACGAGGCGCTGAAGGTGGCCATCGGGGCGCTGCAGGCCGGTCAGCCCGAGGCCGACAAGGACAAGCGCGTGCTCGGTGAGTCCTCCCTCGAGGTGGCCACGCTCGAGCAGTCCCGGCCCCGCCGGGCGTTCCGCCGGCTGCAGGGTGCGGCCCTGGAGAAGGCGCTCGGTACGCCGAAGGCGAAAGCCGTGAAGGAAGCGAAGCTGCCCGAGCCCGAGGACGGCGCGGGGGAGTAGACCCCGCCGTCACGATCATGAACGGGCCCCCGGACCGATCCGGTCCGGGGGCCCGTTCTCGTCGTGCTCGCGGAGGTCGTTCGCTGTCCGAATCGTTGTGAACACGTATGCGAATGGGATGTCCGGAGCGCCGCGCGGGCCCTGGTCATGGCTGTAGTGTCGATAGTGTGCAGCGACGAATCATGGGGATCGAGACCGAGTTCGGTGTGACATGCACCTTCCACGGTCACCGTCGGCTGTCCCCCGACGAGGTGGCCCGGTACCTGTTCCGCCGGGTGGTGTCCTGGGGCCGTAGCTCTAATGTCTTCCTTCGAAACGGTGCCAGGTTGTACCTCGACGTCGGATCGCATCCCGAGTACGCCACGGCAGAATGCGACAGCCTGGTGCAGCTGGTCACCCACGACCGGGCGGGCGAGCGGGTGCTGGAAGACCTGCTGATAGACGCCGAACAGCGGCTCGCCGAGGAAGGCATCGGCGGCGACATCTACCTGTTCAAGAACAACACCGACTCCGCGGGCAACTCCTACGGCTGCCACGAGAACTTCCTCGTGGTGCGCGCGGGCGAGTTCTCCCGGATCTCCGACGTGTTGCTGCCGTTCCTGGTCACCCGCCAGCTCATCTGCGGCGCGGGCAAGGTGCTGCAGACGCCCAAGGCGGCCACGTTCTGCCTCTCGCAGCGTGCCGAGCACATCTGGGAGGGCGTCTCCTCGGCGACCACCCGCTCGCGCCCGATCATCAACACCCGCGACGAGCCGCACGCCGACGCCGAGAAGTACCGGCGCCTGCACGTGATCGTGGGCGACTCCAACATGGCCGAGCCGACGACGATGCTCAAGGTGGGCACGGCGTCGCTGGTGCTGGAGATGATCGAGGCGGGCGTCTCGTTCCGCGACTTCGCCCTCGACAACCCGATCCGGGCGATCCGCGAGGTGAGCCACGATCTGACCGGTCGCCGTCCGGTGCGGCTGGCCGGTGGCAGGCAGGCCAGCGCGCTCGAGATCCAGCGCGAGTACTACGCCCGCGCCGTCGAGCACCTCCGCAACCGCGACCGCGATCCGCAGGTCGACGCGGTGGTCGACCTGTGGGGCCGCACCCTCGACGCCGTCGAGGCGCAGGACTTCGCCAAGGTCGACACCGAGATCGACTGGGTGATCAAGCGCAAGCTGTTCCAGCGCTACCAGGACCGCTACAACATGGAGCTGTCCGATCCGAAGATCGCCCAGCTCGACCTGGCCTACCACGACATCAAGCGCGGTCGCGGCGTCTTCGACCTGCTGCAGCGCAAGGGTCTGGCCAAGCGGATCACCGAGGACGAGGCCGTGGACGCGGCGGTGGAGACCCCGCCGCAGACCACCCGCGCCAAGCTGCGCGGTGACTTCATCACCGCCGCGCAGGAGGCGGGCCGCGATTTCACGGTCGATTGGGTGCATTTGAAGTTGAACGATCAAGCGCAGCGCACCGTGTTGTGCAAGGATCCGTTCCGGTCGGTCGACGAGCGGGTCGATCGGCTGATCGCCTCGATGTAGGCGAACCCCCGAGACGGGGGACCCGGCGACGGGACCGATGGCGCGAGGGAGCGATTGCGTAGACGCCACCGGTCCCGTCGTCGTCTGTGGGTTCAGTCGGGGCTGACGACGCTCGCGTAGGTGCCGCGCAGGCCCGCGATGAACGAGGTCAGGGCCAGCTCGAAGCTGTCGTCGTCGATCTCCTCGGCGACCGCGCGCAGCAGGTGCGCCTGGTTCAGGTGCGGGTAGCGGTCCCGGTAGACCTGCACGTCGTCGGCGAAACCGCCCGCGAACGACCCCACCGTCGAGCCCATCACCAGGTAGCGGGTGGCCGCGCCGATCATGGTCGCGTAGCGCGGCGGCCAGCCCGCGCCCACCAGGCCGCCGTGCACGGCGTCGGCCGCGCGCAGGTTCTCCGCGCGCCTGCCGGGGCCCGCGGCCAGGTAGGGCACGAAGTTCGGATGCGTGACCAGCGCCGTCCGGTAGCTGCGGGCCCAGGCGGCCAGTCCGTCGTCCCAGGGCAGGGTGTCGAAGCCCGAGGTGTCGACGTGGCTCATGATGCCCGTCGCGATGTCGTCGAACAGATCGTCCTTGTTCGGGTAGTGGCCGTACAGCGAGGCGGCCTGTACGCCGAGTTCGGCGGCCAGTTTGCGCATGGAGACCTCGGCGAGGCCGTCCCGGTCGATCATGGCCAGCGCGGTGTCGCGAATGCGTTCGCGGCTCAACAGCGGTACGCGCGGCCTCGCCATGCGCCACTCCTCGTCTG
Organism: Nocardia sp. NPDC050718; assembly: GCF_040654235.1. Lineage (NCBI taxonomy): Bacteria > Bacillati > Actinomycetota > Actinomycetes > Mycobacteriales > Nocardiaceae > Nocardia > Nocardia sp. NPDC050718. The sequence goes on from NZ_JBFAHQ010000002.1 coordinate 996,645, forward strand.
CTCGGGGTCGGTGGGGATTCGAACGCTATCACCGATGGGTATTTCGGCCCTTGATTAACCGAACGGCGTTAGGATACGGTGCCCGAGTAAACCTAACACCGTTTGGTTCAGGAGTGGTCCGATGGATCTCGCACTCACGCAAGCGCACAGCGACCTGCGCGAGCTCGCCCGCACATGGGTGGACAAGGAAGTCGTCCCGTACGCCGCGCAGTGGGATCGGGCGGAATCGGTCGACCCGGCCGTCGTCGGCAAACTCGGCGCGCTGGGGTTCCTCGGCATCGGGATCGACGAGGAGTACGGCGGCTCCGGCGGGGACGCTCTGGCCTACTGCGTGCTGCTGGAGGAACTGGGCCGCGGCGACAGCGCGGTGCGCGGCATCGTGTCGGTGTCGCTGGGGCTGGTCGGCAAGTCGATCGCCGCCTATGGCACCGAGGAGCAGAAGCGCCGTTTCCTGCCGCCGCTGTGCGCGGGCGAGCAGCTCGGGTGCTTCGCGCTGACCGAGCCGGGGACCGGGTCCGACGCGGCCAACCTGATCACCCGCGCCACCCGGGACGGGGCGGACTGGGTCATCGACGGCACCAAGATCTTCATCACCAACGGCACCTGGGCCGACGTGGCACTGGTGTTCGCGCGCACCGGGGGACCGGGGCCGAAGGGTGTGACCGCCTTCCTCGTCCCTACCGATTCGCCCGGCTTCGGCCGGACCGAGATCAAGGGCAAGCTCGGGCTGCGCGGACAGGCCACGGCCGAACTGGTCCTGGACCGGGTCCGGGTGCCCGACGCGCTGCGCCTCGGCGCGGAAGGCCAGGGCTTCCGGATCGCGATGGCGGCGCTGGACAAGGGCCGGATGGGGGTGGCCGCGGGCTGTGTCGGCCTGGCGCGCGCCTGCCTCGAGGCCGCGGTGCGCTACGCCGGGGAGCGCGAGCAGTTCGGCAAGCCGATCGCGGGCTATCAGCTGGTACAGGAACTGCTGGCCGACATCGCGGTGGAGACCGAGGCGGCGCGGCTGCTGGCCTGGCGTGCCGCCGATCTCGTCGACCGGGGCGAGCCGTTCGGCACCGCCGCCTCGATGGCGAAGCTGTTCGCCTCCGAGGCCGCGGTCAAGGCGGCCAACAACGCGATCCAGGTCTTCGGTGGCTACGGCTACATCGACGAGTACCCGGTCGCCAAGTACCTGCGCGACGCGCGCGTGCTGACCCTCTACGAGGGCACCACCCAGATCCAGAAACTGCTCATCGGCCGCGCCCTCACCGGCGTGAACGCCATTGTCTGACAGAGGAGTACGAACCATGACCCACAGAACCGCCTTCGTCACCGGAGCGGCCCGCGGCATCGGCGCTGCCACCGCGGCCCGCCTGGCGGCCGCCGGCTGCGCCGTGGCCGTCGTCGATCTCGACGCCGACGCCGCCGTGCTGACCGCCGGGAAGATCAACGCCGCGGGCGGCACCGCGATCGGGCTCGGTTGCGATGTCACCGACGAGGATTCGGTGGCCGCCGCCGTGGCGCGCACCGTCGCCGACCTCGGCTCGCTCGACGTGCTGGTGAACAACGCCGGCGTGCTGCGCGACAACCTGCTGTTCAAGATGTCGGTGGACGACTGGGACACCGTCATGTCGGTGCACCTGCGCGGGGCGTTCCTGTGCAGCAGGGCCGCGCAGAAGCACATGGTGGAGCGCGGCGGCGGCGCGATCGTGAACACCTCGAGCGTGTCGGCGCTGGGCAATCGCGGGCAGGCCAACTACGCCGCGGCCAAGGCGGGCATCCAGGGCCTGACCCGCACGCTGGCCATGGAACTCGGCCCGTTCGGCATCCGGGTCAACGCGGTCGCGCCCGGCTTCATCGCCACCGAGATGACGGCGGCCACCGCCGCCCGGATGGGCGTGAGCGCCGAGGAGTTGCAGGCCAAGACCGCCGGGATCACGCCGCTGCGCCGGGTCGGCACGCCCGACGACATCGCGGGCGTTGTCGCGTTCCTCGCCTCCGACGACGCCGGGTTCGTCACCGGTCAGACGCTGTACGTCGACGGCGGACGCCGTCTCTAGGTTTCGGGAGTCATTCATGCAGCGCACAGTTTTCACCGGTGAGCACGAGGCGTTCCGCAAGACGGCGCGCGCGTTCATCGAGTCGCAGGTCGTGCCGGTCTACGACCAGTGGTACGAGGCGGGCATCGTGCCGCGCGAGTTCTACCGCTCGCTGGCCGATCTCGGTGTGTTCGGGATCGAGGTGCCCGAGGAATACGGGGGCGCGGGGATCGACTCGTTCAAGTTCCAGGCGATCCTGATGGAGGAAACCGCCAGGGCCGGTGTGTCGTTCGGAGGGTCGGGCGTGCACGTCGGCCTGTGTCTGCCGTACCTGAAGAACCTCGCGACCGACGAGCAGAAGCGGCGGTGGCTGCCGGGGTTCGTCTCGGGCGAGATCATGTTCGCCATCGCGATGACCGAGCCGGGCACCGGGTCGGATCTGGCGGGGATGCGGACGACCGCGCAACTGTCCGAGGACGGCACCCACTACGTGCTCAACGGGGCGAAGACCTTCATCACCGGCGGGGTGCACGCCGACCGGGTGATCGTCTGCGCGCGGACCGCCCCGCCCGCGGAGACCGATCGACGCCACGGTATTTCGCTGTTCGTGGTCGACACGAGCTCGCCGGGGTACGCGGTCGGCCGCAAGCTCGACAAGCTCGGCCTCAAGGTGTCCGACACCGCCGAACTGTCCTTCACCGACGTGCGGGTCCCGGTGGCCGACCTGCTCGGCGCGCCGCATCAGGGCTTCGGCTACCTCGGGCAGAACCTGCCGCAGGAGCGGCTGTCCATCGCGGTCGGCGCCTACGCGCAGGCCAAGTCGGCGATCCGGTTCGCGCTCGAATACACCAGGGGCCGGACGGTGTTCGGCCAGCCGGTGGCGCAGTTCCAGAACACCAAGTTCGAGCTGGCCGCCTGCCGGGCCGAGGTGGACGCCGCCGAGGCCGTGGTCGACCGGGCGCTCGACGCCCTGGACCGGGGCGAACTCACCCCGGCCGACGCCGCGTCGGCCAAGCTGTTCTGCACCGAGGTCGCCTCGCGGGTGATCGACCGCTGCCTGCAACTGCACGGCGGGTACGGCTACATCACCGAATATCCCGTGGCCCGCCTCTACGCCGACAACCGGGTGAACCGGATCTACGGCGGCACCAGCGAAGTGATGAAGATGATCATCGCCAAGGACATGGGCCTGTGACGGCCCGCGCCTTCCTGGTCGACGGCGTCCGCACGCCGTTCGGCCGCTACGGCGGCGCGCTGGCCGAGGTGCGCCCCGACGACCTCGCCGCGCACGTGCTCACCGCGCTCAGGGAACGACTACCCGCCGTGGACTGGGCGCGGGTCGACGATGTCGTGCTCGGCTGCGCGAACCAGGCAGGTGAGGACAACCGCAATGTCGCCCGGATGGCGGCGCTGCTGGCCGGGCTGCCGGTGGACGTTCCCGGCGTGACGGTCAACCGGCTGTGCGCGTCGGGCCTGGACGCGATCGGCTACGCGGCCAGGGCGATCAAGGCCGGCGACGCCGACCTGGTGGTCGCGGGCGGGGTCGAGTCGATGACGCGGGCACCGTACGTGCTGCCGAAAACCGGTGCGCCGTGGGACCGTTCGGCGCAGCTGGCCGACACCACGCTCGGCTGGCGGCTGGTGAATCCGCGGCTGCGGGCGGAGTACGGCATCGACTCGATGCCCGAGACCGCCCAGCACGTCGCCGACGAGCACGGCATCGCCCGCGCCGACCAGGACGCCTTCGCACTGCGCTCGCAACAGCGGGCGGCGGCGGCGATCGCGCGCGGCAGGCTCGCTCGCGAGATCACCCCGGTGCCGGTCCCGCAGCGGCGAGGGGAACCCGTCGTCGTCGACCGCGACGAGCATCCGCGCGAGACGAGCATCGAGGCACTCGCCCGGCTGCGCCCGGTGGTGTCGGGCGGGTCGATCACGGCGGGCAACTCCTCGGGGATCAACGACGGTGCCGCCGCGGTGCTGATCGCCTCCGAGGCAGCGGTGCGGCGCTACGGCGTGACCCCGCTGGCCGAGGTCGGTGCCGTGACGGCGGCCGGGGTGCCGCCGCGCGTCATGGGCATCGGACCGGTCCCCGCGGTCGAGAAGCTGCTCGCGCGAACAGGTCTGGCGATCGCCGACATCGACGTCGTCGAACTCAACGAAGCCTTCGCCGCCCAGGCCCTGGCCGTCCTGCGCGGACTCGGACTGCCCGACGACGCCGAACACGTGAACCCGAACGGCGGCGCCATCGCGCTCGGCCACCCGCTCGGTGCCAGCGGTGCGCGCCTGGCGCTCACCGCCGCACTCGAACTCGCCGATCGCGACGCGCGCCACGCGGTGGTCACCCTGTGTGTCGGTGTCGGGCAGGGCCTCGCGGTCCATCTCCGTCGCTGACCCACGTCGGCCGCACCGGGCATCCGATGCGGCCGACGCCGATCGACCGTTCGGGCCCTCCCTTCGAGGTGCGGGCCGACCGCCCTGAACTCCGACCGATCCGGTCACCCACCGCGCGACACCGAGGGTGCGCGCTCCTTCGCCGAAGCCGTCGACTCCAGGAACTCGAATGAATGCCACTCTCTCCCTGGCGAGCATCCTCGCCGAACCCGCCCGCCGCCGCCCGGATCACCTCGCGCTGATCGAGGGCGAGCACCGCATCACCTTCGCCGACCTGTGGCGGCAGGCCAGGGAACAGGCAGGCGCCCTGATCGCGCGCGGGGTCCGGCCCGGTGACCGGGTGGCGCTGCTGTGCCCGAACACCGCCGACTTCCCGCGCGCGTACTTCGCGATCCTCGCCGCGGGCGCGGTGGTGGTGCCGGTGCACCTGCTGCTCACCGCGCCCGAGATGGAATACGTGCTGCGCGACAGCGCGGCCTCGCTGCTGATCTGTCATCCGATGGTGGCCGAGACCGGTGCCGCGGCGGCGAGCGCGGCGGGCATCGATGTCGTCGCCCCGCAAGACTTGGCGGGCGAGGCGATTCCGGCGTTCGTCTCACGCGGTCCGCTCGACACCGCCGTCGTCTTCTACACCAGCGGGACCACCGGCACGCCCAAGGGCGCCGAACTGAACCACCTCAACATGGTGATGTGCGCGACGGTGAACACCTTCGACGCCAACGAGATCCACCGCGACGACATCGCGCTCGGCGCGCTGCCGCTGTTCCACGTGTTCGGGCAGACCGTATCGATGAACTCGCACTGGCGGGTCGGCGGGACGCTGGTGCTGCTCCCGAGATTCGACGCGGCCCAGGCGATCGCGCTGATGGCGGCGGAGCGGGTCAACCTCTTCCACGGGGTGCCGACGATGTACCTCGCGCTCATCGAGGCGGCGGCGCGGGCGCCGGAGCTGCCCGCGCTGAAGCTGTGCGTGAGCGGCGGTGCGGCGCTACCGGTGTCGGTGCTGGAGGACTTCGAGCGACTCTTCCGCGCGCCGGTGCTCGAGGGCTACGGGCTGTCGGAGACCTCGCCGACCGCGGCGGTGAACCAGCCGATCTACGGCGCCGAGGCGGGCACCGTCGGGCATCCGGTGTGGGGCGTCGACGTGGAGATCGCCGATCCCGCGATCACCGACCGGATCGTGCTGCTGCCGGTCGACGAGACCGGCGAGGTGGTGGTGCGCGGACACAACGTGTTCAACGGGTACACCGGCAGGCCCGAGGCGACCGCGGCGGCCGTCGTCGACGGCTGGTTCCGCACCGGCGATCTGGGCACCAGGGACGCCACCGGCCGGATCCGCATCGTCGACCGGATCAAGGAGATGATCCTGCGCGGCGGATTCAACGTCTATCCGACGGAGGTCGAGGCCGCGCTGGTCCGGCATCCGCGCATCGCGCAGGTCGCGGTGATCGGCGTGCCCGACGAGCACTACGGTGAGGAGATCGTGGCCGTCGTCGTGGCCGACGGCGAGCTGACCGCCCAGGACGTGATCGAGTTCGGCAGGCAACAGGTGGCCAGGTACAAGTACCCGCGCCGCGTGGAATTCGTCACCGAGCTGCCGCTCGGTCCCACCCACAAGGTGCTCAAGCGCGAACTGCGCCGACGTTTCGGAGGTGTGGCATGACCACGGATTTCGCCGATTTCGACACCCTGCGCGCGGCGGCGGGCACCGAACTCGGTCCCAGCGACTGGATCACCATCGACCAGGAGCGGATCGACCGGTTCGCCGACGCCACCGGCGATCACCAGTGGATCCACGTCGATCCGGTGCGGGCCGCCGCGGGCCCGTACGGCACGACCATCGCGCACGGCTTCCTCACGCTGTCGCTGATCGTGCCGATCACCCAGCAGGTGATGACGGTCAGCGCCGCGAGCGCGGCGATCAACTACGGCCTCGACCGGGTCCGGTTCCTCACCCCGGTGCCGGTGGGCAGCCGGATCCGGGGCCGGGTGACGCTCACCGAGGTCACCGAGGTGCCCGGCGGCGTGCAGGCGCACCGGCGCGTCACCGTCGAACTGGAGGGCGCGCCGCGTCCCGCCTGCGTAGCCGACGCTATCGCCCGCTACCTGCGCTGAACGGCCCGGGGGCGGCGGCCTAGTAGCCGTCGCCCTCGGCCAGGTAGCGCTCGATCGTCGCGACCTTGGTGGTGAGCGCGTCGGTGACACCGGGCCGCAGATCGGCCTTGAGCACCAGGCTGCAGCGCGGCGCGACCGCGAGGATCGCGTCGCACGCCGACTTCACCACCGCCATCACCTCGTCCCAGTCGCCCTCGATCGTCGTGAACATCGCATCGGTCCGATGCGGCAGGCCCGAGGCCCGCACCACGCGCACGGCGGCCGCCACGGCCTCGCCGACCGACCCGTCGGCATGGGCGGCGCCACTGGGCGCCACGGAGAACGCAACAAGCATGGTGGTCCTTTCGCTGCGGGTATCCGCACCATTGTGCCGCCGCGCACCGCGGGCAACCGTGCGCCGACGCGCCGCCGCGGTCACCCGACCATTACCCTCTATCGGGTGGCGATATCCAAGGTCGAGCGGCTGATGAATCTGGTCATCGCGCTGCTGTCGACCCGGCAGTTCCTGAGCGCGGAGCGCATTCGCGCCAGTGTGGCCGGTTACGAGGACTCCGCGACCGACGAGGCGTTCAGCCGGATGTTCGAGCGCGACAAGAACGAACTGCGCGACCTGGGCATTCCGCTGGAAGTGGGCCCGGTGGGGCGGTTCTCGACGCTCGAGGGCTACCGGATCAACCGCGACGCCTACGAGCTGCCCGACATCGACCTGTCCAGCGAGGAGGCGGCCGCGGTCGCCGTCGCCGTGCAGATGTGGGCCTCGCCCGAGCTGGCGAGCGCCGCCGAGGGCGCGTTGCTGAAGCTGCGCGCGGCCGGCGTCACCGTCGAGACGGAGAACGTCGGGGTGTCGGTGCCCGCCGTGCCGGCTCGCACCCGTGGCTCGGAGCCGGTGCTGCGCGAGCTGCTCGCGGCGATCGACGCCGGGCAGGCGGTGCGGTTCGGGCACCACAGCGCCGTCACCGATCCGTTCGTCACCCGCGATGTGGAACCCTGGGGCGTGGTCACCCGGCACGGTCGCTGGTACCTGGTCGGGCACGACCGCGAGCGTGACGCCGTGCGCACCTTCCGGCTGTCCCGGATCGGTGGCGAGGTCACGCCGTACGGTCCGCACAACGCGGTCCGCAAGCCGGCCGACGCCGATCTGCGCGCCATCGTCGACCGGGTCACCGGCGACGCGCCCGTCACCGGGTCGGCCACCGTCTGGGTCGCCAAGGGGCGCGGTCGCGAACTGCGCCGCATCGGCACCGAACTCGGGCCAAGGGAACTCGGCGGCCGCGACGGCTCGGTCGTCGAGGTACCGGTCCGCTCGCGCGACTGGGTGGCCCGGCTGATCACCGGCCTGGGCCCGGATGTGCTGGTGCTGGATCCGCCGGAACTGCGCGCCGACGTGATGAACCGGCTACGGTCGGTACTCGACCACACGGAGGTGGCGTCGTGAGTTCGCGCCTGTCCCTACGCCTTTCGCGCCTGCTGAACATGGTGCCGTACCTGCTCGCGCACCCCGGCATCAGCGCCGCCGAGGCCGCCGCCGAGCTGGGGGTGACCACCAAACAGCTGATGAGCGACCTCAACCAGCTGTGGATGTGCGGGCTGCCCGGGTACGGGCCCGGCGATCTGATCGACCTGTCGTTCTCCGAGGAGAGCATCGAGGTCACCTTCTCCGCGGGCATCGACCGGCCACTACGACTGACCTCCACCGAGGCGACGGCGCTGCTGGTCGCGCTGCGCTCGATCGTGGAGATGCCCGGCATGGTCGACCCGACCGCCGCGCACGCCGCGATCGCCAAGATCGAATCGGCCATCGCCAGCACCGACGCCGTCGTCACCCCGGCCGCCGTGCCCGTCGAACAGCCGGTCGTGGCCACCGTGCGCGCCGCGCTCGCCGACGCGCACGCCCTGCGCTTGGTCTACTACTCGGCCAGCCGCGACGAGGTGTCCGAACGCATCGTCGACCCCATCCGGGTGGTGCTGGTCGACAACAACAGCTACCTGCAGGCGTGGTGCAGGCAGGCCGAGGGCGTGCGCCTGTTCCGGTTCGACCGGATCGAGGACGCCACCGAACTCGACGAACCCGCCCGCCCGCCCAGCCACGCCGCCGCCGACGCGGCCGCCCTCGACCTGTTCCAGGACGACCCCGACGTGCCGCTGGCCAGGCTGCGCCTGCGCGCCGATTACGCCTGGGTGCTCGATCAGTACCCGATGCACCGCATCGAGTCCCGCCCCGACGGCAGCATCGAGGCGGGCATGCGCTTCGCCTCCGCCGAGTGGATGGCGCGCCTGCTGCTCGGGTTCGGCACCGGCGTCACCGTCCTCGGCCCGCCGGAACTGGTCACGGCGGTGCGCGACCGCGCCGATGCCGCCCTGGCCGCCTACGCGGCCGCCGGACTGCCCGGGGAGACCGAATCCGCGTGAACCAGCGAGTACTGGTCCTCGGGGCGGGCAGCATCGGGGTCTTCATCGGCGGCCAGCTGGCCGCGGCGGGCCTGGACGTGATCTTCGTCGGCCGCCAGCGCGTGCTCGACGACATCGCCGAGCACGGTCTGCACCTCACCGATCTCGACGGCGGCTCGATCGACGTGTCGCCGGACCGCTTCGGGCTGGCTCTGGAGCCGGACGAACCGGAACTGGCCGACCTCGTCCTGGTCACCGTGAAATCGGCCGCCACCGCGTCCGTCGTGCGGACCGTCGCGGGCAGGCTGCGCCCCGGCACCCCGGTGGTGAGCCTGCAGAACGGCATCGGCAACGACAGCCTGATCCGGGAGGTCCTGCCCACCAGCGTCGTGCTGCCCGGCATGGTCCCGTTCAACGTGGTGCACCGTGGCAACGGCCGGTTCCACCGGGGCAGCGACGGCGTCGTGGCGATCCAGGACGACCCGGTGGTCGACCGGTTCGCCGACCACTTCCGGGCCGCGGGCCTGCCGCTGCGCCGCTATCGCGACCTGCGCCCGGTGCAGTGGGCCAAGCTGCTGCTCAACCTCAACAACCCGATCAACGCGCTGTCCGGGCGGCCGCTGCGCGAGGAACTCGCCGAGCGCGACTACCGCCGCTGCCTCGCGCTCGCCCAGGCCGAAGCCCTCGCGGTGATGAACACTGCGCGAATTCGGCCCGCCCAGCTGACGCCGATCCCGCCGGAACTCATGGTGCATCTGCTGCGCGTTCCCGATGTCGTCTTCCGCCGGGTGTTCGGCAAGGTGCTGGCGATCGACCCGCTGGCCCGCTCCTCGATGGCCGACGATCTCGCCCTGGGCAGGCGGACGGAAATCGCGTGGTTGTGCGGCGAAATCGTGCGCCTCGGCGAAATGGTCGGGCAGCCGACACCGGTCAACCGCAGGCTCACCGAGCTGATCCGGAAGGCCGAATCCGGCGACACCCGCCGGTTCACCGGAAGCCGGCTGTTCGCCGAGCTGACCGGGGCGGCGTCCGCCGTCCAGGGTTGAACGCGTGGCGAACACCGCTGCGGGTGGCCGGTCATGACGCTCCGAGTGCAGGTAGCATCGGTAATCACCACAGTCTTTGGAGGTATCTGATAATGGGCACGTTCAGCTGGACGCACCTGCTGATCATCGCGTTGCTGTTCGTCCTGCTCTTCGGCGCGAAGCGGCTGCCGGACGCGGCGCGCGGTCTCGGCCGGTCGCTGCGGATCTTCAAGAGCGAGGTCGGGCAGATGCAGTCGGAGTCGGCCACGCAGGCCGCGCAGCCGCAGGCCACCCCGGCGCCGCAGCAGCAGCTGCCCGCGTCGGCCCCGCAGGCGCAGACCCCGATCGTCGAACCGCAGCAGGGCCAGAAGTCGGCCTGACCTCGGTGTTCACCCCCGGAGCGCGTCAGTCGCTCCGGGGCTGAGTGCTGTTGTCGAGCATCCGCCGGACCGAGGGTTAGAGGCCACCACCCACCATGCGCATTCCGTTCGATCCACGGCGCAGCAAGCGCAGGACGAATCCCGACGGCACCATGTCGTTGGTCGAGCACCTGCAGGAACTGCGCACCCGGCTGTTGCTTGCGCTGGCCGCGATCGCGGTCACCACGCTCGTCGGCTTCTTCTGGTACGCGCATCCGTTCCTCGGCATCGAGAGCCTGGGCGAGATCCTGCGCGGACCGTACTGTTCGCTGCCGGAGTCGGCGCGGGCGAGCCTGAGCGCCGACGGCTCCTGCCGGCTGCTGGCGACCGCCCCCTTCGAACAGTTCATGCTGCGCCTGAAGGTCGGCTTCACCGCCGGTGTCGTGCTCGCGGCGCCGTTCTGGCTGTACCAGCTGTGGGCGTTCATCACCCCCGGCCTCTATGCCAAGGAACGCCGGTACGCGGTCGGGTTCGTGGTGTCGGGCAGCGTGCTGTTCGTGACCGGCGCCGTGCTGGCCTACGTCGTCGTCGCGCACGCGTTGTCGTTCCTGTTGACCATCGGTGACAACGTCCAGATCACCGCGCTCAGCGGTACCCAGTACTTCGGGTTCATCATCCAGTTGCTGATCATCTTCGGCGTCAGCTTCGAGACGCCGCTGGTCATCATCGGGCTGAACCTGGTCGGCGTGCTGCCCTACGTCAAGCTCAAGGCGTGGCGGCGCGGCATCATCTTCGGCCTGTTCGTCTTCGCCGCCGTCGTGACTCCGCAGGACCCGTTCTCGATGCTGGCGCTGGCCTGCGCGCTGACCGTGCTGTTCGAACTGGCGGTGCAGTTCGCCCGGTTCAACGACGCCCGCCGGGCCCGCCGCGCGGCGAACGAGGGCTGGGGTTCGCTCTCCGACGAGGAGGCCTCCCCGCTGGACACGCCGGACCCGGTGCGGCCCGCCGACCCGGTCGCCGACCCGGAGAAAACCACCCGCCCGGTGTCGGACTACTCCGATACGCTCTGACGGGTGACCGATTCTCCCGCGCGGGCCAACGAGTTGGCGCAGTTCGCCAGCGAAATCTCTTTCGATCTCGACCCTTTCCAGCGGACCGCCTGCGCGGCGCTGGAGGACGGGCACAGTGTGCTCGTCTGCGCCCCGACCGGCGCGGGCAAGACGATCGTCGGTGAGTTCGCGGTCCACATGGCGCTGGCCTCGGGCGGCAAATGCTTCTACACCACGCCGATCAAGGCGCTGTCGAACCAGAAGTTCGCCGACCTGACCGCGCGCTACGGCCGCGACAGCGTCGGCCTGCTCACCGGCGACCAGTCGATCAACCCCGACGCACCGGTGGTCGTGATGACCACCGAGGTGCTGCGCAACATGCTCTACGCGTCCTCGGACTCGCTGCGCGGACTGTCCTATGTCGTGATGGACGAGGTGCACTACCTGGCCGACCGGTTCCGCGGCGCGGTGTGGGAGGAAGTCATCCTGCACCTCTCGCCGGACGTGCGGCTGGTGAGCCTGTCGGCGACGGTGTCCAACGCCGAGGAGTTCGGTGCCTGGATGGAGACCGTGCGCGGCGACACCGCCGTGGTGGTCGACGAGACCAGGCCGGTGCCGCTGTGGCAGCACGTGATGGTCGGGCGGCGGATGTTCGACCTGTTCGACACCAAGTCCAGCGACCAGAAGGTGCTCGTCGACGAGGACCTCGTGCGGTTCATCCGCCAGCGTGAGGCCGCCGACCGGATGCAGGGCTACGGCGGCCCGCGCGGCCGCGGTGGTCGCGGCAACTTCCGGCCGCTGCCGCGCCCGGAGGTGCTGGCCCGCCTCGACGAGGAAGGCCTGCTGCCCGCGATCACGTTCATCTTCAGCCGCGCGGGCTGCGACGGCGCGCTGGCCCAGTGCCTGCGCGCCCGGCTCGACCTGAGCAGGCCCGACGACGCCGCGCGGATCGACGAGATCATCGAGAAGCACACCGGCGACCTGCCCAAGGGCGACCTCGAGGTGCTCGGCTACTGGGAGTGGCGCGAGGCGCTGCACCGCGGGCTGGCCGCCCACCACGCCGGCATGCTGCCCGCGTTCCGGCACACCGTGGAGGAACTGTTCGTCCAGGGGCTGGTCCGAGCGGTGTTCGCCACCGAGACCCTGGCGCTGGGCATCAACATGCCCGCCCGCACGGTCGTGCTCGAGCGCCTGGTGAAGTTCAACGGTGAATCGCACGCCGAGCTGACGCCGGGGGAGTACACCCAGCTCACAGGGCGCGCGGGCAGGCGCGGCATCGATGTCGAGGGACACGCGGTGGTGCTGTGGCAGCCCGAGGTCGACACCAGCGCGGTCGCCGGCCTGGCCTCCACGCGCACCTATCCGCTGCGCAGTTCGTTCCGGCCCGGCTACAACATGTCGATCAACCTGATCGACCGGATGGGTGCCCAGGAGGCGCGGGCGCTGCTCGAGCGGTCCTTCGCCCAGTTCCAGGCGGACCGGTCGGTCGTCGGGCTGGTGCGCGGCATCGAACGCAACCAAGGCGCGATGCGCAAGCTGGAGAGCCAGCTCGGCGGCGTCGACGGCGGGTTCATGGAGTACATGTCGCTGCGCGAGCGGATCAAGCAGCGCGAGCGCGAGATCCAGCAGCAGGGCCGCGCCGATCGCCGCGGTGCCGCTGTCAAGGCCCTGATCGAATTGCGCCGCGGTGACGTGGTGGCGATTCCGTCGGGCAGGCGCGCCGGGCTCGCGGTGATCCTGGAACCCGATCAGACCCCCGGTGACCCGCGTCCGCTGGTGCTCACCGAGGACCACTGGGCGGGCCGGGTCTCGGCGGCGGACTTCCCGGTGCCCGCCGAGGCGCTCGGGCACATGCGGTTGCCACGGCGGGTCGATCACCGCACCGCCCGCATCCGCCGCGATCTGGCCTCGGCCCTGCGCAGCACCGGGATCTCCGCGCCGGGCAGGCGCAGGCGCAACGACCACACCCGCGGCGGCGAGGATCGCGAGCTCTCGACGCTGCGCCGCAGCCTGCGGTCGCACCCGGCGCACAACAGGCCCGATCGCGAACAGCTCAGCCGCACCGGTGAGCGCTACGCCCGCCTCGCGCGCGAGACCGAGTCGATGCGCCAGAAGGTTGCCGCGACGACGAATTCACTGGCGCGCACCTTCGACCGGATCGTCGGCCTGCTCGAGGAACGCGGGTTCGTCGAGCACGGCGAGGTGACCGCCGACGGCAGGCGGCTGGCCCGGATCTACGCCGAGAGCGACCTGGTGGTCGCCGAGGTGTTGCGCCAGGGGCTGTGGCGCGGGCTCGGTGCGGCCGAACTCGCGGCCGTGGTCTCCACGCTGGTCTACGAGTCGCGCCAGGAAGGCGGGTTCCTCACCGCGTCCGGCCCGACCGAACCGATCCGGCGGGCGGTCGGCGCGACCATCGAGGTGTGGACCCAGCTGCGCTCCGACGAGGCACGGCACAAGCTGCCGCCCACCCGTGAACCCGACCTCGGTTTCGTCACCGGCGTGTACAAGTGGGCCCGCGGCGACGCATTGGCCGAGGCGTTGCTGGCCAGTGGCGATCAGGGCACGCCGCTGTCGGCGGGCGATTTCGTGCGCTGGTGCAGGCAGGTCATCGACCTGCTCGACCAGATCCACAACACCGCCGACGATCCCGAGATCGCGGCCACCGCGGCCAAGGCGGTGCGCGCGGTTCGGCGGGGTGTCGTCGCAGTGGACGCCGCGTAGTGGATACGTCTGTGATTTGATTTCCTGGCGTACCGACCGTGATGGCGGAGTCGTGCGAAAGCGGCTGGCCTGGCGCGGGGGGCTACCGTATGTACAACGATGCGAGTGGAGGCGAGTGGATGAGCGGCCCGTACGGACCGAATGGCCCAGGGGAGGGAAGCAACGATCCCACCCAGCACTGGGGAGGTCAGCAGGGGGCCGGTGGCGCCGGTCCCACCCAGCACTGGGGTGGAGGGCAGCAGCCGCAGCAGGCTCAGCCGACCCAGCACTGGGGTGACCCGAACGCGCAGCAGCCGCAGCAGCAGTGGGGTCAGCAGCCGCAGCAACCGGCGCAGCAGCCGCAGTGGGGACAGCAGCCGCAGCAGCCGACCGGCCCGCAGCAGCAGTGGGGTCAGACCCAGCCGCCGCCGCAGGACTGGAACGCGCAGCAGCCGCAGCAGCAGTGGGGTCAGCCGCAGCAGCAGTGGGGACAGCAGCCGCAGCAGCCCGGTCAGCAGCAGTGGGGCCAGCAGCCCCCGTCGTCGGGTGGCAAGGGCAAGGGCCTGGTGATCGGTCTGATCGCGGCGGGCGTGCTGGTGCTCGCCGCCGTCGTCGGTCTGATCCTGGTCGTGTTCTCCTCCGACGAACTCGACTCCGCCGCCGTGCAGGACGGCGTCTCGCGCGTGCTGAAGGACTCCTACGGCATCGCCGACGTCTCCGACGTGTCGTGCCCCTCGGGCCAGGAGGTGAAGGTCGACGCGACCTTCACCTGCGACCTGAAGGTCAGCGGTGAGGCGAAGAAGGTCACCGTCAAGATCACCAAGGACGATGGCACCTACGAGGTCGGCCGCCCGAACTAGGCTGCCGCACCCCCGATTCCGGGCCGACCGCGCGTACGCGGGCGGCCCGGAATCGTCTGCCGGGCCGGGATCAGCTGTGGGCCGCGGTCAGCGCGGTGACGAGCCGGGTGATCGGGCTCTCGGCGTTGTAGGCGGCAGCCAGGGCGAGCAGCCGATCGGGGTCGACCGGTGTCGCGGGCAGTGTGTCCGGTCCGGACATGATCACCTCGGCATCGCGCACCACCTGCACGACCGGCGCGGCGACCTTCAGATAGTCCTGGGCCGCAACCAGTTTCGCGCGGACACCCTTGGCCAGGTCGGATCCGGGATCGTCGACCGCCGCGAGCAGGGCGTCGAGCGAACCGAACTTCGAGATCAGCTGCGCCGCGGACTTGTCGCCGATGCCCGCCACCCCGGGCAGCCCGTCGGAGGCGTCCCCGCGCAGGGTGGCCATGTCGGCGTAGGCCGGTCCCGCGTTCCGCTCCGGCACACCGTATTTCGCCGATACCTCGGCGGGCCCGAACAGTTCGGCCTTGGCCAGGCCGCGGCCCGCGTAGAGGACCCGGACCGGCGGCGCCGGCTCGTCGCGGACCAGCTGGAGCAGATCGCGGTCGCCGCTGACGACGACCACCGGGTCCGTCCGCTCCCGGCTGGCGAGCGTGCCGAGCACATCGTCGGCTTCGAGCCCCTCCGCACCGCCGGTGGCGATCCCGGCGGCGGCGAGCACCTCGAGGATCATCTCGACCTGCGGGGTCAGCGTGTCGGGGACTTCCTCGGCGCCCGGCGCCGCGCCGCTGCTGGTGTCGAGCCGGTGCGCCTTGTACGACGGCACCAGCGCCACCCGGAACGGCGGCCGCCAATCCAGGTCGAGCCCGACCACCAGCCTGCTCGGCCGGTGCTTGGTGATCAGCGAGGCCACCATGTCGGTGAAGCCGCGCAGCGCGTTGACCGAGCGTCCGTCGGCCGCCCTGAGCTTGTCGGGGATCGCGTAGTAGGCGCGGAACCACAGGCTGGCGCCGTCGAGGATCAGCAGGGGTCCACGGGAGGTCTGGTCAGCGGTCACGGGCTCGATTGTGCCCCGAAAGCGCCGTCCCGTGCCCACCGTGCTCCGGGCGCGTCCGGTCGCGGGGAGATCACGTGTCCTGGGCCCGTGCGCCCGTGGCGGGTAACGTCGGACCCTATGAGCGCGCACACGGATGCCAGGTTCGCGGCGAATGTCTACGGTCAGCGGCTGGAGCGGGCGGTCGAACTGATGCGCGCGGCGCATCTGGACGCCCTGCTCATCACTCCCGGCCCCGATCTGCGATATCTCATCGGTTCGGCCGCCGAATCCTTCGAGCGGCTCACCTGCCTGGTGATCCCCGCCGACGGCGCCACGCCCTCGGTGGTGATCCCGAAACTCGAGCTGGCCTCGCTGGACGGATCGGCGGCGGGCGAACTCGGCCTGCAGGTCCTGGACTGGGTCGACGGCGTCGACCCGTATCAGCTGGTGCGCTCGACCCTGCACGCCGGCTCGCGCATCGCCGTCGCCGACGCCATGCCCGCCCTGCACCTGATCCCGCTCGCCGAGTCGACCACCGGCCTGCCCGCGTCGGCGACCCCGGTGTTGCGGCAGTCGCGGATGATCAAGGACGAGGCCGAGATCGAGGCGCTGCGCCGGGCGGGCGCCGCCATCGACCGGGTACACGCCAGGATGGGCGAATTCCTGCGGCCCGGCCGGACCGAGGCCGAGGTCGGCGCGGATATCGCCGCCGCCATCGTCGAGGAGGGCCACACCGAGGCGGCGTTCGTCATCGTCGGCAGCGGCCCGCACGGCGCCGATCCGCACCACGGGGTCTCCGACCGGGTCGTGGAATCCGGCGACGTGGTCGTCATCGATATCGGCGGCCCCGTCGAACCCGGCTACTACTCCGACTCCACCCGCACCTACGTGCTCGGGTCGCCGAGCGCGCAGGTCGCCGAGCAGATGGCCCTGTTGGAGGCGGCCCAGGCCGCCGCGGTGGCCGCGGTCCGCCCGGGGGTGACCGCGGAGTCCATCGACGCCGCCGCGCGCACCGTGCTGGCCGACGCGGGCCTCGGCGACGCCTTCGTGCACCGCACCGGCCACGGCATCGGCCTGTCGGTGCACGAGGAGCCCTACATCGTGGCGGGCAACGACCTGGTGCTCGAGCCGGGCATGGCCTTCAGCATCGAGCCCGGCATCTACTTCCGTGGGAAGTGGGGCGCTCGGATCGAGGACATCGTGGTCGTCACCGCCGACGGCGCCGAGTCGATGAACAACCGGCCGCACGGTCTGACGGTCCTGTAGGCGGGCCTACTTCAGCGTGCTCGACGAGAGCACCCGGCGCACCTGGATCGCGACGACGACCCGCGTCGGGTTCTCCCGCGGCACCCGGTAACGGGCGGTGTAGCGGCGCACGGCCTCGGCCACGTCGTCGGCCTCGGTGAGCACGGTGGCGGGCCCTTCGAGGGTGAGCCAGCGCGGACCCTCGACCTGACTCACGGCCGCGTACCCGCCGCGCGCCGCGTTGCGCGCCTTCACCGAGGCGCCGTCGGTGATGACCCGGGCGATCCCGCTCTCGGCATCCCAGGTGAACCCCACCGCGACCACGTGCGGCGTGCCGTCGGCGCGCAGGGTCGTCAGGGTGGCCAGGTGCCGCTCGGTGACGAAGTCGAGGGCGGCGGGGGACAGCGGTGTGGTGGCGGTCGGCATGCGGGAAACGGTAGCCCGGACGACATGCCGTCGATCGCGCGGGTTTCGGCCCTCGACACCCGAATTCCCCGTCCGGCGCCGGATGACAGACTGATCCCATGGCAGAGCAGCAGAACGACGGACCGGTGCTGGTCCTGGGCGGACGCAGTGAGATCGGGGTCGAGGTGGCGCGCAGGCTGGCGCCCGGACGTGTGGTGATCCTGGCCGCCCGCCGGTCCGGCGCGCTGGACGCCGAGATCGAGCAGGTGCGCGCCGCGGGCGCGACCGCCGTGCACACCGTGGAATTCGACGCCGACGACACCGCAACGCACGCGCCCCTGCTGGAGAAGCTCGCCGCCGAGCACGGCGGCATCGGCACCGCGGTGGTGGCCTTCGGCGTCCTCGGCGATCAGGCGCGCGCCGAACACGATCCGGCCCACGCGGTCGCGGTCGTGCACACCGACTACGTCGCCCAGGTCAGTGTCCTGACGACGCTGGCGACCCTGCTGCGGGCCCAGGACTCCGGGCAGATCGTCGTGTTCAGTTCGATCGCCGGGGTGCGGGTGCGCCGGGCCAACTACGTCTACGGTTCGGCGAAGGCGGGGCTCGACGGCTTCGCGAAGGGGCTCGGCGACGCCCTGCACGGCACCGGTGTCCAGCTGCTGCTGGTCCGGTCCGGATTCGTGATCGGCCGGATGACCACCGGCATGGATCCCGCGCCGATGTCCAGCACGCCCGGCCAGGTCGCCGACTCCGTCGTGCGGGCCCTCGGCCGCGGCAAGACCTACGTCGCGGTGCCCGGCAGGCTCGCGGTGATGTTCTTCGTGATGCGGCTGCTGCCGCAGTTCGTGTGGCGCCGGATGCCGCGGTGATCGACGCGGCCTGGACGGGGCACCCGATCGTCGTCCTCGGCATCGGCGCCGACGGCTGGTCCGGGCTCGGCGAGCCGGCCCGCGCCGCGATCGGCGCGTGCGAGGTCGTCTTCGGGTCGCCGCGCCAGCTGGCGCTGCTCCCGGACAGCGACGCCGAATCGGTGCCGTGGCCGAGCCCGCTGCTGCCCGCGCTGCCGGAGTTGTTCGCGCGCAAAGCCGGTCGGCGCATCGGGGTGCTGGCCAGCGGCGACCCCATGTTCTACGGCATCGGCGTCACCCTGGCCCGTCGCTTCGGCGCGCGGGCGCTGCGGGTGTTCCCGCAGCCGTCCTCGGTGTCGCTGGCGTGCGCGCGGCTGGGCTGGCCGCTGGCCGAGGTCCCGGTGGTGAGTGTGGTTGCCCGCCCGTTGCCCACCGTGCTGCCCGAACTGGCCGACGGCCGCAGGCTGCTGGTGCTCAGCGAGGACGAGTCCACCCCGCACCTGCTGGCGCGATTGTTGCGCGACAACGGGTTCGGCGGGTCCACGCTCACCGTGCTCGAACAGCTCGGCGGGCCCGCCGAACGCACGCGCACCGGCACCGCGGCGCGCTGGGCCCACCCGCACGGCGACCCGCTCAACGTCGTCGCGATCGACTGCGTCGCCGAGGTCGGCGGCCGCCGCGACACCCGGCTGCCCGGCCTGGCCGACACCGCCTTCACCGGCGACGGCCAGCTCACCAAAGCCGAAGTCCGGGCCCTGACGGTCACCGCGCTGGCCCCGGCGCCTGGCGAGACGCTGTGGGATGTCGGCGGCGGGTCCGGCAGCATCGCGATCGAATGGTGCCGCACCCATCCGCTGTGCCGTGCGGTCACCTTCGAACGGCTGCCCGCGCGCCGCGAGCAGATCGCCGTCAATGCCGCCGCGCTGGGCGTTCCGGGAATAACGGTCAGGGGTGAGGTGCGCTCGGAGTTTGCCGAGCGCGAATTGGCGGCGCCGGATGCGATATTTCTCGGCGGCGGGCTCACCCAGGACGGTGTGTTCGACCAGTGCTGGCAGCGGCTGCGCCCGGGCGGTCGCCTGGTCGCCAACGCGGTCACCGCGGAATCGGAAGCGCAGCTGCTGGACTGGACCGCCACCCACGGCGGCGTGCTGCGAAAATTCCAGATCTACCGGGGTGAACCGCTCGGCGGGTTCACCGCGTGGCGGCCGCACCTCCCGGTCGCCCAGTGGATCGTCACAAAACCCGCTGGTTAGCGCGATTCTTCGATCACGGACAAATCACGCGCAGATCACGGTGAAATCGTTCATGCTGGGTCCTGATGCCATGAAAGTTACGAACCGAACGTGTAAGAAGCGTGCCTCGAGGGTAGGGTCGGGGCCGTTCCGGGTAAATCCCGCCGGTTCGATTTTTCCATGATGGGGAGTTACATGAAGTACACGAAGTTCATCGCGGTCGGCGCGTCGCCGGTCGCCGCAGGTTGGGCCGATGTCAGCGGGCAGCCCTGAGGGTCCTGATCCTCGGCGGCACGGGCGAAGCTCGGGAGCTGGCGCGGATCGCGTCCGGTGAACGGGGACTCGACATCGTGTCCTCCCTCGCCGGGCGGGTCGCGCAGCCGCGGCTGCCCGTCGGTCCGGTCCGCGTAGGCGGGTTCGGTGGTGTCGAGGGCCTCCGAACCTGGCTGCGTGAGAACGCGATCGATGCCGTCGTGGACGCGACCCATCCCTTCGCCGCGCAGGTCAGCTCCCACGCGGCGACCGCCGCGGACGACCTGGGCATCCCCGCGCTGCACCTGCGGCGACCCGAGTGGGTGCAGCGCCGCGGTGACCTGTGGACGCGGGTGCCCGATCTGTCGTCGGCGGCCGCCGCCCTGGCCGCCCACGGTGAGCGGGTGCTGCTCACCATCGGCAGGCAGGGGGTCGGCGCGTTCGCCGGCTGCGGGCGGCACCGGTTCGTCATCCGCTCGATCGACGCGCCCGCCGCGCCGCTGCCCCCGCGCTACGAACTGCTGCTGGCGCGGGGACCGTTCACCTTCGACGACGAGCTGGTGCTGATGTCGCGGCACCGGATCGACGTGCTGGTGACCAAGAACAGCGGCGGCGAGCAGACCGAGGCGAAGATCTTCGCGGCCCGCACCGCGGGCCTGCCGGTGGTGATGATCGATCGGCCGCCGCTGCCGGTCGGCGCGGTGACCGTCGACGAGGTCGGCGCCGCGGTGGACTGGCTGCACGACGCGGCCTCACCCCGGGTGCGCTGAGCCGCTCACTGCGGTCGCGGCCCCGTGAAGATGCGGGGCAGCTGGTCGAACCAGTGCAGCACCGCCCGTTCGTAGGCGATGCCGAATTCGAGGGTGGCGCGCTGATGGGGCGCGAGCGCGGTCGGGTCCTCGTCGAGGTAGCGGTCGAGCCGGTCCTGGTGGATGTTCTTGTTGGCGGCGATGATCCGGTCGCGATGCGCCGGGTCGAGGTGTTCGCCGAAGGAGAGGGTGAGCAGCAGCGGCACCCGGATCGTCTCGGCGCCGGGATCGCGGGCGATCCACTCGGCGAAGGCCTCGCGGCCGGTGTCGGTGATCCGGTAGGGCGTGCGCTCCCTGGCGCCCCGTTCGCCCTTGGTCACCAGGCCCGCGGCGTCCATGGCGGTCAGCTCGCGATACACCTGGCTCTGGGTGATCGTCCAGAAGTCGCCGATCCGTTGCTGGGCCTGGGTCGCGAGGTCCCAGCCCGACATCGGGCCCTCGTGCAGGAACCCCAGTAGTGAGGCCGCGGTGGAGTTCAGTGGGCGGCGTCGAGTCGCGGTATCGGTCAACGGTCAACTCCCTTCGAACGACATTCCTAAGTGGAATGTTACGCCTGGGTGCGCTGTCCACCAAGACCGGAGGTGTTGCGGTGTGTTCGCCCGGCGCGGCGGTGACCCCGGCGGGGCCACCGCCGCGCGGGTCGATCAGCGCAGGGCGAGGGTGACGGTGTCGCCGTCGCCGAGCTGGTACTGCGCGAGCGGGGTGCCGTCGGCGAGCTCGACATCACCGTCGACCAGCAGTCGCTGCTGCTCGGCTGGGATGCCGGTCTGCTCCGCGACGAGCGCCTTCAACGCGTCGACCTGCGCCGCCGCGTCGACGGTGACCGGGAAGCTCGCCCCGTCGGCGTTCGTGACCGCCAGTGTGAGGGACTCCGCGATCGGTGACGCGGGCGCGCCGGGCAGGCCCGGAAGGCCCGGCAGGCCGGGGGCGGCGGGTGCCGCAGGAGCCGCGGGGGCGTCGGGTGTCTCGGAAGCGCCCGGTGCGCCGGGCAGCGCGGGGGCGCCGGGAATCGGTGGTGCGGGCTGCGCCGACGCGACGGCGGGAACGACCAGGGCGGCCATCGGCGCGGACAATGCCGCCGTGGTCAGCCCTGCCGCCAGCGCGCGGCGTAACGAGGTGGAGCGGGCGGAGCGACGTGCGTGGTGCTGAACTCTCATCGTGGTGAGTCCTTTCATCGTCCACGAGGACGCGTTGGGGAATCGAACCAGGAAACGAGATGTCACGCTGTGCCATGGCGGGCCGGGCCCGCCGCACCCCAGTGTGCCACCGGACACCCCCGATCCGGCTGACCTCGGGGGTGTCCTCGTGGCGGATCGCGCGGACTAGACCGTCGTGCCGTACCGCCGCGAGGTGAACACGCGGGTGCCCTCGCTGGTCTGGAACGCGGCGGTGGTGGACGAGCCGATGATCAGCAGCGTCCGCATGTCGACCTCGTCCGGATCGAGCTCGCCGAGGGTGATCACCCGGACCGATTCGGTCGGCCCGCCGACATCGCGGCCGAGCACCACCGGCGTCTCCGGCGCGCGGTGCGCCAGCAGCACATCGCGCATGGCGCCCACCTGCCAGCGACGCTGCGACGAGGCCGGGTTGTAGACGGCGATCGCCATATCGGCGGCGGCGACAGCCGAAAGGCGCTGGGCGACAACGTCCCACGGCTTGAGCCGGTCGGAGAGCGAGATCATCGCGTAGTCGTGCCCGAGCGGCGCGCCCACCCGGCTGGCGACCGCGTTGGCGGCGGTGAGGCCGGGCAGCACCCGCACCGGCACCTGCGCGAACTGTGGCTCGGCCGACACCTCGAGCACCGCGGCGGCCATCGCGAACACGCCGGGATCACCCGAGGACACGACCGCGACCCTGGCGCCCCGCTTGGCCAGATCCAGTGCCATGGCGGCCCGTTCGGACTCGACCTTGTTGTCGCTGGCGTGCCTGCGCTGTCCCGCACGGGCGGGCACGCGGTCGATGTAGGTGGTGTAGCCGACGAGATCGGTGGCCTCGGCCAGCGCGGCGGTGACCTCCGGCGTCGTCCACGCGGTGTCGCCGGGGCCGAGCCCGACCACGACGACCTCGCCCGGGGTGACGGGCTCGGCCGGGGGCTCGGCGGCGGAGGCGGCCCTGTCCCTGGCGACGATCGGGGTGGTCGGGGTCGGGCCGGGCACCAGGGTGATCGCGAAGTAGGGCACGTCGGCCTCGTCGACGTCGGCGGCGGCCAGCACCCGTTCGCGGGTGCTGCTCGCGCGCTCGACGTAGTAGGCGTCGTCGAGGCGCCCCGCGTCCGAGAGTGACTGGCGCACACCGGGATAGGTGCGGCCGAGCTTCATGATCGCCGCGGCGTCGGTATCGCGCAGGCGACGGGTGAGCTCCTCGACCGGCATCGTGCCGGGGAGCACGGTGAGCACCTGCTCGCCCTCGACCAGCGGCGTGCCCAGCGCCGCCGAGGCCGCGCTGACGGAGGTGATCCCGGGGACGATCTCGGCCTCGAACCGATCGGCCAGCCGGCGATGCATGTGCATGTAGGAGCTGTAGAACAGCGGGTCACCGGCGGCCAGCAGGGCGACCGAGCGCCCGGCCGCCAGGTGCACGGCGAGCCGGGCCGCGGCCTGCTCGTAGAACTCGTCGATCGCGCCCTGGTAGCCGCCGGGATGATCGGTGGTCTCGGTGGTCACCGGGTAGACCAGGTGCTCCTCGATCTGGCCGGCGCGCAGGTACGGCTCGGCGATCCCGCGCGAAATGCTGCGCCCGTGCCGGGCGCTGTGGAAGGCCACCACGTCGGCGGCGGTGATCAGGCGGGCCGCCTTCACCGTCACCAGTTCCGGATCGCCGGGGCCGAGGCCGATACCCCACAGTTTGCCGGTGCTGATCTCGCTCATTCCTGTTCGCTCGCGATCGCGTTGAGGGCCGAGGCGGTGATCGCGCTGCCGCCGCGGCGGCCCCGCACGGTGAGGTACTCCACCCCGCCGAAGTCGATCAGCGCCTGCTTGGATTCGGCGGCGCCGATGAAGCCGACCGGGATGCCGATGATCGCGGCGGGTGTCGGGGCGCCCGCGTCGAGCATGTCGAGCAGGTGGAACAGCGCGGTGGGCGCGTTGCCGATGGCGACCACCGCGCCGTCGAGCTGATCGCGCA
This sequence comes from Nocardia sp. NPDC050718, assembly GCF_040654235.1. Classification (NCBI taxonomy): domain Bacteria; kingdom Bacillati; phylum Actinomycetota; class Actinomycetes; order Mycobacteriales; family Nocardiaceae; genus Nocardia; species Nocardia sp. NPDC050718. The sequence continues at coordinate 1,020,491 of NZ_JBFAHQ010000002.1, forward strand.
GCAGTTCCAGCGCGGCCACCGACCGGGTGTTGCCCAGCTCGGCGGCGAGCGCGGGCACCCGCGGGTCGGTGAGGTTGCACAGCACCGCGTTGTCGGCGGGCAGCCGCTTGCGGGTGACGCCGGCGGCGACCATGTTCGCGTCGCAGATGATCGGCTTGCCCGCGCGCAGGGCGGCGCGGGCCGCGGCGACCACGCCGGGGGAGTAGGCGATGTCGCCGGCCAGGTCGACCTGCCCGCAACCGTGGATCATGCGCACCGCGACCCGCTCGACATCGGCCGGGAAACCGGCCAGCTCGGCTTCGGCGCGGATCGTCGCGAACGAGCGCCGATAGATCTCGGCCCCGTCGGTGAGGTAGCTGGTACGCACGTCGGACATGCCGACCACCCTAGAACCTGTGTCCGGCGGCGTTTCCGCCGCGGTGGCTCAGGTGCGCGGCCGCTCGAGGATGCGCGACATCACCAGCGAGCTGCGGGTGCGGCCCACGCGCGCGTTCTCCCTGATCCGCTCGACCGTCACCTCGATCTCGGCCATGTCGGTGGCCATCACGTGCACCAGCGCGTCGGCCTCGCCCGCGATCGTCCACACGCCGACGACCTGCGGAATCGGTTCCAGGGTGCGGCGCAGTTCGGCGGGGGAGATGTTGTCGCGGTAGTACACCTCCACATAGGCCTCGGTGGTCCAGCCCAGCGCCGCGGGATTGACCTGCGCGGTGAACCCGGTGATCTGCCCGCTGGCCACCATCTTGTCCACCCGCCGCTTCACCGCGGGCGCCGACAACCCGACCACCGCGCCGATCTCCTGGAACGAGGCGCGGGCGTGGGTGAGCAGGACCGACAGGATGCGGCGATCGATATCGTCCACGTCACTCCTTCGCCGATGGGACGCAAGATTTCTCCATTCTGACACCGAAATGCGCAACGAATCGGTGTTCCCTGTGCAACGCGCACACATTTACCGTCGTAGCAACACGTCGATCCGCGCAGCCACCGGGAGTCCTGATGACCGCCGCAGCCCCCCTTCGCGAAACCACCTCCGCGCGGGTCGCCCCGGCGCCCGCGCGGGTCGCCACCCCGCGCCGCTATGTCATGTGCAGGCCCGACCACTTCGCGGTCGCCTACGCGATCAATCCCTGGATGGACCCCGCCGCCCCGGTGGACCGGGCGCGGGCGCTGGCCCAGTGGGAGATCCTGCGGGCGGTGCTCGAGGAACACGGGCACACCGTGGAGACCGTCCCCGGCGAACCGGGCCTGCCCGACATGGTGTTCGCGGCCAACAGCGGGATCGTGATCGGCGGGCACGCGCTCTCGGCCCGGTTCGCCCACCCCGAACGCGCGGCGGAGGGGCCGGCGTTCCACCGCTGGTTCGCGGCCAGGGAACTGCGCGCGCTCGCCCCCGCGTCCGAGACCAACGAGGGCGAGGGCGATTTCACCTTCGCCGGGCAGCGGATCCTGGCCGGTGTCGGCTTCCGCTGCTCGCTGTCCGCGCACGCCGAGGTCGAGCGGTACTTCGACCTGCCGGTGGTGTCGCTGGAACTCGTCGATCCGCGGTTCTACCACCTCGACACCGCGCTGATGGTCCTCGACGACGCCACCATCGCCTACTACCCGGCCGCGTTCGGCCCGGCCGCCCGCGATGTGCTGGCCGCGCTGTACCCGGACGCGATCCTGGCCGAGGAGAACGACGCGCTGTCGTTCGGCCTCAACGGCGTCAGCGACGGGCACCACGTCTTCCTCGACCCGGGCGCCACCGGTCTGATCGCCGCCCTCCGGGACCGCGGATTCGCGCCGGTGCCGGTCGACATGTCCGAACTGCGCAAGGGCGGCGGCGGCGTGAAGTGCTGTGTGCTGGAACTGCACACGCGCCGCGACACGACCGCCGGGTAGCCCGGGGCAGCCCCGCGACGCCCACATACTGTCCGGGTGGCACACCCGGAGCAGACCACGGCGGAACGGCGCGCCAGCTGGACCGAGCTGTTCTTCGACCTCGTCGCCGTCGCGGGGATCGGCCAGCTCACGCACCTGCTGCACCGGGGTCCGTCGCTGGGCGAGTTCGGCCTGTACGCGCTGCTGTATCTGGCGTTCTGGGTGGTGTGGGCCTGCGTCACCGTGTACAGCAATGTCGCGGGCGAACAGGCGCGCACCACCCTGGTGTTCGGCTGCATGTTCGGCCTGTGCGTGATGATGGCGGCCGTCGACGGGATGCCCGAGGACCACGCGAACGTCTTCGCCGCGATCTACGTGGTGGTCCGGATCGCGTCGTCCTCGGCGTGGGGTCGCGGCCAGGTGGTGGTGGACTGGCCGATCGCGCAGATCGGCTCCGGCACACTGCCGTGGCTGGTCTCGCTGTGGGTGCCCGCGCCGGGGAAGTTCGTGCTGTGGGGCGTCGGCCTCGCGATCGACCTGTGGGTGATGTTCACCGTCGACGCCGAACGGTTGATGCTCGACGCGCAGCGGCGGGTGCGCTCCCGGCTGCGCCGTCGCCGTCCCGGTCCGCCCCGCCCGCCGCGCCGTCCGCCGCCGCGACTGCGGATGCTGCACGCGGAGCCGGGACATCTGGGCGAGCGCCTCGGCCAGTATCTGATCATCGTGCTCGGGGAGGGCGTGATCTCGGTGATCGCGGCGGTGTCGGTGGAGGAGTGGACGGTGCCGGTCGCGGTGATCGGGGTGTGCGCGTTCCTGTGCCTGCTCGGCATGTGGGGCTGACGCTGCACTACGGGTTCGTGCCCCGCATGATGGACGCCGCGACCCGCACGATCGACGTGACCCGGCACCGGGTGATGGCCACCCACTGCGCGCTGAGCGGGACGGTGGCGACCGTCGCGGCCGGCCTCGGCCTGGTGGCCGCGCACCCGTCGGGGCACCTGCCCGCCGGCATCGGCTGGGTCCTCGGTGGCGGCGCCGCGGCCTTCTTCCTGGTCTGCGGACTGGGCGGGCTGGCCAGCGCGGGCCCCCGCTGGCTGCTGCGCTGGCCGCTACCGTGCCTGCTGGCCGCGCTGGTCCTGGCCTGGGCGGCACCGCATCTCGGCGGGATGTGGCTGGTGGTCGGTGTGACGATCACCTTGACGGCGGCGGTCGTCTCGGAGACCTACCGCGCGCGTCGCCCGATCCCCGTGTGACGTGCGCGCCGGTGCGGATCGCCGCACCGGCGCGCGAAAGCTGCTGCTGGTCACTCGAATTCGGTGCCACCGTCGCGCAGCAGATAGGCGTCGGAGACGATCTTGCCGATCGCGCGGCCGCCGAGGCCGGCCGAGAGCCGCTCGGTCGCGGGGCGCACCACCAGGCCCTCCCGGATGTTCGCGCCCGCGCCACTGACGGTCTCGGTGCCCTCGGCCAGTGCCAGCAGCAGCGCCGCGTCGTAGGGGCCCTCGTAGAGGACCGGCACCCGCGGTACGGCGAGCCCGAGTTCGTCGAGCAGCGTGCCGATCTCGGCAGGGTCCAGCCAGCGGACCGGTTCGCCGTCCCGGGCGACCGCGATGTCGAACAGGCCGTAGCCCAGCGAGGCGTCGTGCGCGGCCGAGGCGCCGTAGTGCAGGTCCTGCACGCCCGCGCCGTACACCTCGCCGAAGAGGCCGATCCGGTCGGCGTCGAGCGCGGTGGCCAGCTTCCGGGCGGCCTCGTCGAGTCCGTGCGCCCGGATCGCCCGCCAGTACAGGTTGCCCTCCGCAGGGGTGAGCGACAGCGACTTCCCGCCGACGCCCTTGGAGGACACCAGGATCCGGTCCTCGGCCCGCACGTGCGTGAGCAGACACGCGGTGCCGTGGATCTTCTCCGTCGCCACCACCGGTTCCCCCGCGGTGAAGATGCCGGGGAACCGCTTGATGTTCTCGACATCGATCCACCGCAGCAGCTCCGGCGCCGCTTCGACCTGCCCGGCCATCGAGACCGGCACCGGCGGTACCCATTTGGTGATCCCGAGCAGCTCGGCGAAGTCCGTGCCCGCGTCAGCGGCAGCCGCCAGGTCGACACCGTCGAGCGCGCCGGGCAGGCACACGATGCCCTGCGACACCTCCCCGCGCAGCCGCACGGCCTTCACCCGATTGTGCTGGGACCCCGCCAGTTTCCCGGTCAGCCCGAGCTCGGCGATGAGCGCGTCGGGCAGGACGGCCTGCTCCGGAATGTAGATCGCGTGCGCGCCGGTCGCGAACTGGCCCTTGGCGACGACGGCCCGGTACAGGCCGACCTGGGCCAGTTCGAGCCGGTCGGCGTTCGGATGGGCGTGGACGACCAGTCGTTCGGCCGTCACCTGCAGTGTGGACATGGAAACCCCCTCGATGCGAGGTGGTCAGCGTACGAGCCGGCGCGCGCCGGAGTCGATCGAATTTCGCCGGGGGAGAACGTCAGTGGGTGTCGACGCGGTAGCCGTCGGGGGTGGCCACGACATCGGTGACCGGTCCGGTCGGACGGCCGCAGCGGCGCTCGCAGCCGGACCAGTGCTGGCGGCCCGCCACCGTGACGTCTTCGGCGGGGACCACGATCCGCGCGGGATCCGGGGTACCGGACCGGACGCGGTCGGTCTCGACGGCGGCCGCGAGATCGGCGCGCACGTCGGTGAGTGACTTCGCGCAGCCGGGGCGGCCCGCGCAGGCACTGACCTGCAACCACGGGGACTGCGCGTCGAAGATCAGGCCCATCGGCGCGAGCACCCGGACGACCGTCTCGGCGGGTCCCTCGTCGAGGTCGGTGATCACCAGGCTGCGCCACGGGGTCACGAAGACGGGGCGTTCGACGGCGGCGAGGAACTCCGCGGTCCGCGCGGGCAGCGTGCCGAGTGGCACCCCGGCGCCGAGGCTCACCAGGCCGTCGTCCTGGTCCAGCCAGCCGATCGGAAGATCGTGTGCCGCACCGAGTTCCAATGGCGCGCCGACGGGGGAGCGGTCCAGCGCCTCGATGACGCGCTCGGCGCCGCCGGGGATCTCGTGCAACCGCCACTGCCCGTCGTCGCCGGTGCCGCGCAGGTCGAGGAAGCCGCGCGCCGCGTCGAGCATCACCTCGACCGCCTCGCTCGCGCTGACCCGCAGCCCGGTGTCGGCGCCCGCGAGCACCACGGCGAACTCGTCGGCGGCGACGGCCTGGATACCGATGTCGCCGCGCAGGGTGCTCACGTCGCCGCGGCCGTCGTCCACGGTGAACAGCACCCGGCCGGGCAGATCCGCCAGCCGGGGATCGGCCCGCAGGCCCGCGTCGAGGTCGGCGGCGAGCCCGTGCACGTCCGCCCAGCCGCCGACCCGGCCCGACAGCGGCGACGCCACGATATTGCGCACCCGCTCGTGGGTGCGGCTGGGCAGCAGACCCGCGGCGCCGAGCCGATCGGCGAGCGCGGCGGCGTCACGGACCTGCCGCAGCTGGATATTGCCGCGGGAGGTGAGTTCCAAGGCGCCGTTGCCCAGGTCGCGGGCCGCGTCGGCGAGGGCTTGCAGCTGCTGGGGCGCCAGCCGGCCGCCGGGGACGCGGATCCGCGCCAGCGGCCCGTCGGCGGCCTGGTGCAGGCGCAGGACACCGGGGCAGGAATCGGGGGTACTCCTGGTCATGATCCGTCCAGCCTACGACCGCCGACCGGCGCGCCGCCGTCAGGCGGTGCGGGTGGATGTCCCCTAGGGTGGGCGGGGAATCGTTCGCCGGTCGTTCGCCGACAGGAGAGGTCGCCGCATGTTGCGTGAATTCGTGGACAAGCGTGTCGTTCCCGCGCTCGACCGGGTCGCGCACGCGCAGACCGGCACGGTCGGCCGCTATGTCGACTGGCTCGAGCGCAGGCATCCGGAGGACGCGCCGGTGGAGACGTTGCGGCGGCTGTCGCGGCAGTACCTCGTGGTCGTCACCACCAGCGGTGTGCTGGTCGGCCTCACCGCCGCCGTGCCCGGGGTGGGCACCCTGCTGAGCCTGGCCGCGACCGGTGTCGACACCGCCGTGTTCCTGGAGGCGTCTTCGGTGCTGTCGGTCGGCGCGGCCGCGGCCTACGATCTCGACCCCGACGACCCGCGCCGCAGGTACCTGGTGTCGAAGGTCGTCCTCGGTGAGGCGGGCACGAAGGTGCTCGACGAGACCGCGGGGCACAAGACCGGCCAGTGGCTCGGGGTGGTCACCGACCACATTCCCGGCTTGGCGAGCATGCCCGACTCCCCGGCCAAACGTTTCATCGTCAACTACCTCGTGAAACGCACCCTGCTGCTGTTCGGCACCCTCGTCCCGGCCGGGATCGGCGCCGTCATCGGCGGGGTCGGCAACAACGCGCTCGGCCAGATGGTGGTCGCCAACGTCTACCGCAATCTCGGCACCGGTTCCCCGGAGATGGTCGCCGTGGGCACCACCCGCGACTGAGCGCTTGACCTTCGACCAGCTCGAACCCCGATGATGGCCGGGTGCCCGAACCCGACCTGCTCACCATCGGCGCCTTCGCCCGTGCCTGCGGCCTGAGCACCAGCGCCCTGCGTTTCTACGCCGACGCGGGTGTGCTCGTCCCCGCCGTGATCGACGAGTCCACCGGCTACCGCTACTACGCGCCCGGCCAGACCGGCCCGGCCCGGTTGATCCGCCGGCTGCGTGCCGCCGAGATGCCGCTGCCCGCGGTCGCCGCCGTCCTCGCCGAGCCCGATCCCGCCCGCGCCACCGAACTGGTCGACGACCACCTCGCCGAACTGCATCATCGGCTCCGGGCGGTCCACGCGGCCGCCGACGCGGCCCGGACAGCGGTGCGTGCCGAGGTGACCCCCGGCCCCGTCGACCGGACCGGACCCGGCTCACGCCGGGCGCCGGTGGAGGGGGGTGCGCTGGACGGTCAGGCGTCGGTGAACGATGGCGCACCGATGGACGGCCGCGCTCAGGCCTGCGGTCCCGCGCTGGCGGATGGCACCGCGCTGGCGGATGGCACCGCGCTGGAGGGCGGCACCGCGCGGGTGACCGGCAGCGCACCGGCGGACGGCACCGGGCCGGGGTCGTCCGCGGACGACGTCCTCCGGGTGCGTGGACCACTGCTCGCGGCCGCCATCGACGAGATCGCGACCGCGACGGTCATCGATCCGAACCTGCCCGTGCTGAATACCATTCACGTCGAATCGACCGCCCAGGACCTGACTCTCACCGCCACCGACCGCTACCGCCTGGCCACCCGCACCCTGCGTCCGTCGCAGCCGTCCGCCACCGCGTGGTCGGTCACCGTCGACGCCGACGATCTCCGTGCCGCCACCTCCTGGCTGCGCCGAACGCACACCGTCACGATCAGCGTGGCAGCCACCCACATCGTCCTCGCCGCCGACCCGGCCGGGCGCGCGGAAGCACCCGATGCCCGAGTTCGCGGTAGCCACCATCGGCCGGCGGAACCGGATCGGCCGCGACCGTCGACCGACGATCGCCGGCCCGGGGAACGGGGAACCGCGGCCGACGAGCCCCGCGTGGGTGACGCAGTCGATGCGGCCGGTGCGGATCGGCGACGATGCCGCCGATCGGCCGAGGACTTCCCCGACTACCGGGGAATGCTGACGGCGCTGCCCGCTGTCACCACCCGGGTGGTGCTGGGCCGGGCAGCACTGCTGGACGCGCTCGAGCGGACCGGCTCGTCCACGATCGCGCTGCACATCGATCCGGGGGGTGAGGTGCGAACTGCCGACGGCGAGGACACCCGGAGCCTGCCCGCGACCGTCACCGGCCCGGGCATGACGATCCACTTCACGGTCACCACCCTGTACCCCGCCGTCACCGCAGCGGTCGGCCCCGACGTGATGCTCGATCTCGCCGCCCCCGACCTCCCCGCCCGAATCCGCTCCGCCGACGACGGCGACCTGCTGACCCTGGCCATGCCCTGCCGACCTGCCCCCGCCGACCTGCCCGTCCGGTGACCGCCGACCTGCCCGTCAGGTAACCACCGCAGGGCCTGCCCGGCCGCCCTCGGCCCACCCACCGACCATGCCGATGGCGTCTCGGGGCGCCCGACGACGTCGCGGCGACCTTGCGGCGGGCAGCCGACTCCCTACCGCCACGGCCACCGCTACCGCCGCTGCCACGGCCACCGCCACCGCCGCTGCCACGGCCACGGCCAACCCGCCGCCGGCCGACCGAACCGCCTGCCGACCATCACCGACGAGGAGACCTCCGATGACCACCACCGACCCCACCATGGCCCGAATCACCCAGGGCGTCAATGACTTCCGCGGCGGTGATCCCGAGGGTGGGCGCACCGCATTGCTCGACGTCTGGACCGACATCGGCCCCATGGGCGACCCCCTGCACCGCTGCACCCTCGCCCACTACCTCGCCGACACCTACGACGACCCGGCCGAAGCCCTAGTCTGGGACGTGCGGGCCCTCGACGCCGCCGACGCCCTCACCGACACCCGCCTGCGGGCCCACCACGCGGACCTGAACGTCGCCGGTTTCTACCCGTCCCTGCACCTCAATCTCGCCGACAACTTCCGCCGCCTCGGCGCGTTCCCCGCCGCCACCCGCCACGTCGACGCCGCCCGCGAACGCCTGGCCACCCTCGGCGACGACGACTACGGCACCCTCATCCGCACCGCCGTCACCGAGGTCGCCGCCGCGATCGCCGCGCGCGACACCACCCGCCGTCCGAGCCACTGACAGCGATCGCTCCGCGCCGTCGGCACCCGCCGCGACCAGGAACCGGGCGCGCGTGTGCACCGGGCGACCGATCGCGTCACCCCTGATCAAGATCACTACTCGCCGGTGCGGGCACCCTCCCGGGGGTTGCCCGCGCCGTCGCGTGGTGATCCGCGGAGCGCGGGCTGGAAAGTTGCGGTCGACGGGCGGCCAGTACGATCGGGATGCTCGGCGGGCGTCGAGGAAACCGGTGGAAATCCGGTGCGGTCGCGCCACTGTGAACAGCCAGACCCTCTCCGGCGAGCACGACAACCGATCCCGATGGGCGCGTCACCCGAGGAAGGCCTCACCCTGTGATCCTGCTGCTGTCCACCTCCGACACCGATCTGCTCAGCGCCCGCGCGAGCGGCGCCGACTACCGGTGGGGCAATCCCGCACGGTTGCTGGTGGATGACCTGCCGGGGTTGCTCGACGGCGCCGACCTGGTGATCGTGCGCATCCTCGGCGGCAAGCGCGCCTGGGAGGACGGCCTCGAGGCCGTCCGGGCGAGCGGGGTGCCGATGGTCGCCCTCGGCGGCGAGATCGCCCCGGACGCCGAACTCATGGAGTGCTCGACGGTCCCGGTGGGCGTCGCGGCCGACGCGCACAACTACCTCGCCGCCGGCGGCGCGGACAACCTGCGCGAACTGCACAACTTCCTCTCCGACACGGTCCTGCTGACCGGCCACGGCTTCGAGCCGCCGGTGGAACTGCCCACCTGGGGCGAACTCGACCGCGCCGCCCGCATTCTCGAACCGCACGCCCCGACCGTCGCGGTCGTCTACTACCGCGCCCAGCATCTGGCGGGCAACACCGGCTACATCGACGCGCTGTGCACCGCGATCGAGTCCAAGGGCGCCCGCGCGCTGCCGGTCTACTGCGCCTCGCTGCGCACCGCCGAGCCGGAACTGCTCGCCCTGCTCGGCCGCGCCGACGCGCTCGTGGTGACGGTGCTCGCGGCCGGTGGCAGCAAGCCCGCCACCGCCTCGGCCGGTGGTGACGACGAGGCCTGGGACGTGGCCGCGCTGGCCGCCCTCGACGTGCCGATCCTGCAGGGCCTGTGCCTGACCAGCGGCCGCGCCCAGTGGGAGGACAACGACGACGGCCTCTCGCCGCTCGACGTCGCCACTCAGGTCGCGGTGCCCGAGTTCGACGGCCGCATCATCACGGTGCCGTTCTCGTTCAAGGAGTTCGACGACGACGGCCTGTCCACCTACGTGCCCGATCCCGAGCGCGCCGCCCGCGTCGCCGGGATCGCCGTGCGCCACGCCCGCCTGCGGCACATCCCGGCCGCCGACAAGCGAATCGCGATCATGCTCTCGGCCTACCCGACCAAGCACGCACGCATCGGCAACGCCGTCGGCCTCGACACCCCCGCCAGCGCGATCCGCCTGCTCACCGAATTGCGCACCGCCGGTTACGACCTCGGCGAACCCGGCGAGATCCCCGGCCTCGACGAGCGGGACGGCGACGCGCTCATCCACGCGCTGATCGCCGCGGGCGGACAGGACCCGGACTGGCTGTCCGCCGAACAGCTCGAGGGCAACCCGATCCGGATCGGCGCCGCCACCTACACCCGCTGGTTCGAGTCCCTGCCCGCCGACCTGCGCGAGGCCGTGGTCGAGGCGTGGGGCCCGCCGCCGGGGGAGCTCTACGTCGACCGGTCCGCCGACCCGCAGGGCGAGATCGTCATCGCCGCACTGCGTTTCGGCAACGTGGTGCTGATGGTGCAGCCGCCCCGCGGCTTCGGTGAGAACCCCGTCGCCATCTACCACGACCCGGACCTGCCGCCGAGCCACCACTACCTGGCCGCCTACCGCTGGCTGTCCGCGCCCGACGGTTTCGGCGCCGACGCGATGGTGCACCTGGGCAAGCACGGCAACCTGGAGTGGCTGCCCGGCAAGACCCTCGGCATGTCGGCCTCCTGTGGCACCGACGCCGCCCTCGGCGACCTGCCGCTGATCTACCCGTTCCTGGTCAACGACCCGGGCGAGGGCACCCAGGCCAAGCGCCGCGCGCACGCCACCCTGGTCGACCACCTGATCCCGCCGATGGCGCGCGCCGAGACCTACGGCGACATCTCCCGGCTCGAGCAGCTGCTCGACGAGCACGCCAACATCTCCGCCCTGGACCCGGCCAAGCTGCCCGCCATCCGCCAGCAGATCTGGACGCTGATGCGCGCCGCCAAGATGGACCACGACCTCGGTCTGGCCGAACGGCCCGAGGAAGACGTCTTCGACGACATGCTGCTGCACGTCGACGGCTGGCTGTGTGAGATCAAGGACGTGCAGATCCGCGACGGCCTGCACATCCTCGGCCAGGCGCCCGAGGGTGAGATGGAACTCGACCTGGTGCTGGCCATGCTGCGTGCCCGTCAGCTGTGGGGCGGCGAGCAGAACGTGCCCGGCCTGCGCGAGGCACTGGGGCTCAGCGAAGCCGGTGACGAAGCCCGCGAGCGGGTGGATGTGGTCGAGGGCCGCGCCCGCGAACTGCTGGCGGCGCTGCAGGCGACGGACTGGGCCGTCGACACGGTCGAGCCGCTGGTCGCCGACTTCGAAACCGCGATCCTCGACGGGCACCGCGCCGCACCGGGTGACGGAAACCGCGATGCCGAGCGGCTGGACAAGGTCGCCACCATCCTGCGGTTCGCCGCGACCGAGGTCGTGCCCCGCCTGCGCGAGACCGGCATCGAGATCGCCCGCGTGCTGCACGCGCTCAACGGCGGTTTCATCCCGGCGGGCCCCAGCGGTTCCCCGCTGCGCGGCCTGATCAACGTGCTGCCCACCGGCCGCAACTTCTACTCCGTCGACCCCAAGGCCGTCCCGTCGCGACTGGCCTGGGAGACCGGCCAGGCCATGGCGGAATCCCTGCTGGCGCGCTACCTCGCCGACCACGGCGAATACCCGAAGTCGGTGGGCCTGTCGGTATGGGGCACCTCGGCCATGCGGACCTCCGGTGACGACATCGCCGAGGTCTTCGCGCTGTTGGGCGTGCGGCCGGTCTGGGACGAGGCCAGCCGCCGCGTCACCGCCCTGGCGGTGATCCCCCTCGACGAGCTCGCCCGTCCGCGCATCGACGTCACCGTCCGCATCTCCGGGTTCTTCCGCGACGCCTTCCCGCACGTGCTCGCCCTGCTCGACGACGCGGTCCGCCTGGTCGCCGACCTCGACGAGCCCGCCGAGTCGAATTACGTGCGCGCGCACGCCCAGTCGGACCTGGCCGCGCACGGCGACACCCGCCGGGCAACCACCCGCATCTTCGGTTCCAAGCCCGGCACCTACGGCGCGGGCCTGCTCCAGCTCATCGACTCCAAGAGCTGGCGGACCGACGACGACCTCGCGCAGGTGTACACCACCTGGGGTGGCTACGCCTACGGTCGCGACCTCGACGGCGCCCCTGCCGCCGACGACATGCGCACCGCCTACCAGCGGATCGCGGTGGCGGCCAAGAACACCGACACCCGCGAGCACGACATCGCCGACTCCGACGACTACTTCCAGTACCACGGCGGCATGGTCGCCACCGTGCGCGCGCTGACCGGCAAGAACCCCGAGGCCTACATCGGCGACTCCACCCGCCCCGACGCCGTGCGCACCCGCACGCTCTCGGAGGAGACCGCCCGTGTCTTCCGCGCCCGCGTGGTGAACCCACGCTGGCTCGAGGCGATGCGCCGCCACGGCTACAAGGGCGCCTTCGAGATGGCCGCCACCGTCGACTACCTGTTCGGCTACGACGCCACCACCAATGTGGTCGCCGACTGGATGTACGAGAAGCTGTCCGAGAGCTACGTCTTCGACGACGTCAACCGCAAGTTCATGGAGCAGTCCAACCCGTGGGCGCTGCACGGCATCGCCGAACGCCTGCTCGAGGCCGCCGAGCGCAAGCTGTGGGAGCACCCGGAGCCCGAGACGCTGGACAAGCTGCGCCAGGTCTACCTCGAGACCGAGGGCGAGCTGGAGTGAGCACCGAGCAGTCCGCCGCCTATTTCCGCCGCGACGGCGAGGTGTACACGCCGACGTCGTGGGGCCGGAGCCTGTGGGCCGAGGGGCTCCTGTCCGGCCCGCCGGTGTGCGGACTGCTCGCCCGCGAGATCGAGAACCGGTACCGCACCGGGGAATTCGTGCCCGCCCGGTTCACCGTCGACCTGCACCAGCCGGTGCCGGCGGTCGCGCTGACCGTCGACAGCGAACCGACCCGCGACGGCAACCGGGTGCGCGCGGCGCAGGCGGTGCTGCGCGCCGACGGCGTGGTCGTCGCGCGGGCCTCGGCGGTGCTGCTGAAGCGCTCGGCGCAGCCGCCGGGCGAGGTGTGGCGCGAGGTGCGGCGGCCACCGCTGCCGCCGGCGGAACTGTTGGCCGCTGTCGCGCCGACCGTGCACCTGTTCGACAGCGACGGGTCCGGCGAGGGCTGGTCGGTCGAGATCTCCCGGCACGAGAACGACACCCGCAAGCGCAAGTGGGTGCGCGGCATCCCGGTGGTCGCCGGGGAGCCCGGGTCGCCGTTCGTCTTCGCCGCCATGGCGGGTGAGCAGGCCAGCCTGGTGACCAACTGGGGCACCGAGGGCATCGGCTTCATCAACACCGACGTCTCGATCACGTTCTCGCGGATGCCGATCGGCCCGGAGATGGGCATCGAGGCGGGCAACCACCTCAGCCATGACGGCATCGCCGCCGGGTCGGCCGCGCTCTACGACGCGGACGGTGAATTCGCGGTGTGCACGGTGTCGGCCGTCGCCAACGAGCGCAGGCAGATCAGCGGCGCGGCCATCGACGCCTACATTCCGCAGCGCGGTGGCAGGCAGCACGCCTGAGCTGCCGGACTTGCCGGAAAACTAGAACGCGTTCTACTCTGATCGTGGTGCGTGGGCGCACCACGGCACCCCGGTGCCGACCGCAGGGCAGAAGAGAGTCGCAATGAGCACTTCTCCGGCGTACTTCACGCAGGACGACGGCGTTTTCCAGCCCACCCGCTTCTCGATGAGCCTGTGGGCGCCGAGCACGCTGTCCGGTCCGCCGGTGTGCGGGCTGATCGCCCGCGAGGTCGAGGCACGCTACTGCGGCGACGGGTTCGCGCCCGCCCGGCTGACCGTCGACCTGCACCGGGCGGTGCCCGCGGTGCCGCTGACCGTGCACAGCGAGCTGGTCCGCGACGGCAAACGGGTCCGCGCGGTGGCGATCGTGCTGCGCTCCGGTGGTGAGCCGGTGGCGCGGGGCAGCGCGCTGCTGCTGAAGCGGTCGACCCAGCCGCCGGGGGAGGTGTGGCGGCCCGAGCGGGACCGGCCGCTGCCCCCGCGCGACGCGCTGGCCACCGTCGACGAGGCCATGCACCTGTTCGGCAGCGACGGCAACGGGTGGTCGGTGAAGATGACCGAGCACCAGAACGACGCCAGGAAACGCAAGTGGGTGCGCAATATCCCGGTGGTCGCCGGGGAGGCGTCCTCCCCGTTCTGCTTCGCCGCCATGGCGGGGGAGCAGACGAGTCTGGTGACCAACTGGGGTACCGAGGGCATCGGCTTCATCAACACCGACGTCTCGATCACGTTCTCGCGCCTGCCGATCGGGCTCGAGATGGGCATCGAGGCGGAGTCGCACCTCAGCGACGACGGCATCGCCGCGGGCGCCGCGGTCCTCTACGACGCCGAGGGCGCGTTCGGGATCTGCACCACCACGGCACTGGCCAACGAGCACCGGCAGATCCAGGGCTCGGTCATCGACACCCTGTCCGAGGAGTTCGCGCTGACCCAGGTCACGCCGGATCGAGGCCGCTGAACGCCAGGCCAACGGTGGTCGCGCACAGCACGAACCCGGCCGCGGTGGTGGTCAGCAGGTAGCCGAGCGCGATGAGCCGGGCCGGCGGCAGCAGCGCCAGCAGCAGTGCCGGGGTCAGCAGTGCCGCCAGGGTGAGCGCCCAGCTGAGCCAGTACGAGGTCTGGATGGGCTCGATCTCGGCGAACGCGATCGTCCGCGGCACGGGCACCTGCCACGCGTCCTGCACCGCGAACGTCGCGGGGACCAGCACGAACACGGCGACGAACAGTCCCGCCGCGACTCCCCATCCCGCCCGCCATCTGACCTGCCCCGGCACCGCTGCACTCACCCGCCCACACACCTTCCCTGCCACCCGGTCCACCCACTGCGCCGTGCCCATGCTGCCTCGAGTGGTCCCCGCCCGCGCGCAACCACGCGCCGTGTCCTCGGCTCCGATCAGCCTCGCCGTGGCTCGGACCAGGCTGTTTCCCACGGGCGACGGCCGGCGCGCGCTCGCCTGGGTGCCGGAAGCGGGGTCGTCGCGAACGTCGGTCCGGCCGCGGCGCCGCGCCGGAACAGGCCACGGAGCCGATCGAGCGCGCTCACGCCGGAACCAGCGTCACGATCAGCTCGTCGGCGATCGACTCCGCCTTCACCATGCCCTCGCCGAGATACAGCGTGGCGGCGCGCGGCCTGCCGTCGGGCAGCGGCACGACCGAGACCGCGTCCACCCGCCGACCGGCGAGCGCGTCGTAGGGCGGTTCGTCGGTGACGTCGAACGCGGTGTACTTGCCCGAGGCGGCGACGTATTCGATGTTCACCGGGTCGACCAGCGGTTCGAACGGATCCCGCCACGGCGCGGCGCCGATCCGCAGCTCCGCGCCGTCGACTCCGGCGTCGAGGAGCAGGGTCGCGCCGTCGTGGAAGGTGAATTCGATCGGCCCCTCGGTGCGGTCGATGTCGTCGCCGAGGACGTAGAACATCCGGCGGACGGCGATGATCGTCCCGTCGACCGCGGCATTGAGCGCGGCGCGGCCGGATTCGTCGATGTCGGACACAGGCTTCCTCCCCGGGCGGATGAGCCATCATGTCGCCGCACCGGCGCGCCACGCAACTCCGCTTCGGCGTGTTCACCGCCGCGACCCGGCCACCGGCCGCGCGCCCCGCCGCTCGTACAGTGGATTCATGGTGGATCCCACCCCGGACGACACCGCGGCGGCGGTGGAGCGCGCGGCCGAGCTGCTGGCCGGGCGCCGCGTCGTGGTGATCTCCGGCGCCGGGCTGAGCACCGACAGCGGCATCCCCGACTACCGCGGCCCCGATTCCCCGCCGCGCACCCCGATGACCTATCAGCAGTTCGTGGGTGACGCCGAGTTCCGGCAGCGCTACTGGGCCCGCAACCACCTCGGCTGGCGGCGCATGGACGCGGCCCGGCCGAACCAGGGCCACCGGGCCGTCGCCGCGCTCGAACGCGCAGGCGTGGTCTCCGGCGTCATCACCCAGAACGTGGACCTGCTGCACACCAAGGCCGGGGCGCGGCGGGTGATCGACCTGCACGGCACCTACGCCAGGGTCTGCTGCCTGCGCTGCACCGCGATGATCTCCCGCATGACGCTGGCCGAACGGCTCGAGGCCGCCAATCCCGGTTTCGCGGAGGATGTTTCGGCGACCGGCATCGAAGTGGCCCCCGACGCGGACGCGGTGGTCACCGACACCGACCGCTTCCGGATGCTCGACTGCGCGCGCTGTGGCGGCCTGCTCAAGCCCGACATCGTGTACTTCGGGGAAACCGTGCCCGCCGAGCGGGTGGCCGCGGCCTACGCCCTGATCGACGAGGCGGGGGCGGTGCTCGTCGCCGGATCGTCACTGACGGTGATGTCGGGGCTGCGCTTCGTGCGCCGGGCGGCGAAAAACGGTGTGCCGGTGGTGATCGTCAATCGGGGTGCCACCCGCGGCGACGAGCTGGCCGCCGTGCGCGTCCACGCGGGCTGCTCGGAGACCTTGCGCGCCTTCGCCGAACGGCTCGCCGTGCCCGCGAGCCGATGAGCGATTCCGTCGAGGACGCGATCGCCACCTTCTTCGCGGGCAAACCGCATTCCCACGAGATCTTCACGGTGCTGCGGGAATTGATCGCGGCCAACGGTCCCGCGGAACTGTCGGTGGCTTCGCAGATCGGGTTCGGGGTCGCGCGCAAGTTCGCGTGGGTATCGCTCTACAACGTCACCGGGCGGAATCCGGAAGGCACCGTGCAAATCATGCTCGCGATCGATTCCGAAATCGCGGGCCCACCGGTGTACCGGGTGAATCAGGTCGGCCGGGCGCGGTGGAATCACCTGGTCGTCGTGCATTCCCCGGCCGAAGCGCGGGCCCGGGAACTGCGAGTTCTGATCGCCGCGGCCTATCGTTTCGGTGCGAAATGATCGGTCACTTGATCCCTCGTTGACGGCGGCGGATTCGACGTGGGTAAGCTCTGCCCACCAGTGCATGAAGAGTTCCACCCGCGGCGCAAAGTTTTCCTCGCAGCGGGGTTGTCGGCCCTCGTGTGGGCCGCATGATCGACCCCCAACTTGCCAGCCGATCAGAACCAGGGCTTTTCCATGACCGATACCGTCGTTGCCGAACCACGCCTCACGCATCGCCAGACGCTCACGATTCTGTCCGGCCTGCTACTCGGGGTGTTCCTCGCCGCGCTCGACCAGAACATCGTCAGCGTCGCGATCGTCCGGATCGCGAACAGCCTCGATGGATTCGACGAACAGGCCTGGGCGACAACGGCTTATCTGATCACCGCCACGGTCACCACACCGCTCTACGGCAAGCTCGCCGACATCTACGGCCGCAAACCGTTCTATCTGCTGGCGATCGCGCTGTTCGTGCTCGGCTCGGCTGCCTGTTGCTTCGCGACCACCATGTATCAGCTGGCGGCCTGCCGCGCCTTCCAGGGGCTGGGCGCCGGCGGGCTCATGTCGCTGGCGTTCACCATCGTCGGCGATATCGTGCCCGCCCGGGAACGGGTCCGCTACCAGGGCTATTTCCTCATGGTGTTCGGCATCGCGACGGTGCTCGGCCCGGTGGTCGGCGGATTCCTGTCCGACTACGAGAGTCTCGGCGGGATCGAGGGCTGGCGCTGGGTGTTCCTGGTGAACGTGCCGGTCGGGGTCCTGGCGTTCGTCGTGGTCGCCAAGGTGCTGAACGTGCGCCACGTCCGCCGGCCCAGCCGGATCGACTGGTTCGGCGCGCTCACCCTCGTCGTCGGGGTGGTGCCGTTGCTGATCGTGGCCGAACAGGGCCGGATGTGGGGCTGGACCTCGCCGAAGTCGTTGCTGTGCTACGGAATCTGCGCGGGCGGGCTGCTGCTGTTCCTGATCGTCGAGTTCGTCATGAAGGACGCGGCGCTGATCCCGCTGCGCCTGTTCCGCAGCCGGACGTTCAGCATCGCCATCCTCGGCGGGTTCCTCATCGGCGTCTCGATGTTCGGCGCGATCACGATGGTGCCGCAGTATCTGCAGGTGGTCCGTGGTTTCTCGCCGACCGAGGCGGGTCTGCTGATGCTGCCGCTGGTGTTGGGGATCATGGTCGGCGCCCAGCTGTCGGGGCTGATCACCAAGGCCACCGGGCGCTACAAGGTGCTGCCGGTGCTCGGGGCGCTGATCCTGGCGATCGGCTGCGCCCTGTTCGCCCGGGTCGGCTACGACGGGCCGCTGTGGCAGCCCCTGGCCTACAGCGCGATCATGGGATTCGGCCTCGGCGGCTGCATGCAGACGCTGATCATCGCCGCGCAGAACGCGGTGGCGCGCACCGAGATGGGCGTGTCGACGGCGGCGGCCACCTTCTTCCGGCAGCTCGGCGGCACGCTGGGCGTCGCGGTCTTCCTGACCGTGCTGTTCGACCGGCTGCCCGGCGCGATCCTGTCGGCCTTCGGCGGCAGCCTGCCACCGGGCCTCGACGCCGCCGGTCTCGACGCGCTGCAACGCGACACCTCCGGGATCGCGGGGCTGCCCGACGCGCTGCGGGTGCCGATCCTCACCGGATTCACCGACGCCATGCAGGGCGTGTTCCTGCTCGCCGCCGATCTGGCGGTGGTGGCCTGCCTGGTGCTGGTGTTCATGAAAGAGATTCCGCTGCGCGAGGATCCGGTGCCCGAGGAGGGATCCGACGGCACCCTGCTGCGGGACGTGAGCCTGCACGACGCGCACGAGATGGTCGATTCGCTGCGGCCCGCCGCGACCGGTCGGGTCATCGCGGGACTGTTGCGCCGCGACGACTCCCGTCCGGTGCCCTCGGCCACGCTCACGCTCATCGACCAGCACGGGCATCAGGTGGCGCGCGGCAACGGCGACGCCGACGGGGCCTACGTCATCGAAGCGCCCCAGCCCGGCAACTACGTCCTGATCGCCGCCGCGGCCGGGCACCAGCCCGAGGCGGTGAGCGTGTCGATGGGGGAGCGGGCCCTGCACGTCGACCTGATGCTCGTCGGCGCGGGCGAACTCACCGGCATCGTGCGCTCGGCCCGGCGCGGCGAACCACTGCTCGGCGCGACCGTGACGCTCACCGATCCCGAGGGTGACGTCGTCGGCGCCGCGATCACCGGCGAGGACGGCGCGTACGTGTGCCGCGACGTCGTCAGCGGGACCTACACGCTGGTCGCGGTCGCCGACCACATGCGCCCGTCGGCGGTCGCGCTGACCGTCCCCGAGACGGGCTCGCTGCACCACGACATCGACCTGGAACCGATGGCCATCCTGGTCGGTTCCGCCTGGGTGGACGGCGACCGCCCGGTCGCCGACGTGCAGATCACCGTCCTGGACGCCGGCGGCGACCCGGCCGCCACCACCCGCACCGACGAGAAGGGCCAGTACCTGGTCCCCGACCTGCCCGAGGGCGAGTACACCGTCGTCGCCCGCGGCTACCCGCCGGTCGCCAGCCAGGTCTCGGTGACCCGCGGTGAGATCACCCACGACGTCACCCTGGGCTACGACACCGAGGAGTCCCTCCACCAGCGCTGACCGCCCGGGTCCGGACGGCGCGGCCGGTCATGGCGCGAGCATGGCCAGGAACGTGGCGAGGATCGTTTCGCGGGACGGCACGTCGGTGTCACCGATCAGCCAGGGGTGGCTGACGCGGAACAGACAGCTGCTCACCAGGAGGAAGGTGGCGGCGCGCACGTCTATGCCCGCGCGGATGCGGCCTGCCTCCTGCAGGGCGGTGAGGTGGTCGCCGATCAGGTCGATACCGCGCTGCGGCCTGCGGTCCGCGTCGGCAGCGAGGAAACCGTGCAGCCCGGCGCGGAGGTCGACGTCGGCCTGGGCGGCGAACATGACGACCACGGCGCGTTCGAGGAACTGTTCGACCGTGGCGGTGAAGGTGTCCAGGGTCTCCGGCAGTGGCCGAGTTCCGACGCCCTGCGCACGCAACTCCACCAGCGGTGCGAGGGCGTGCTCGAAGACCGCGGACAGCAGGCCGTCGCGGGTGCCGTAGTGGTAGAAGATGCTGCCCTCGGAGGTGCCCGCGCGTTCGGCGATCTCCTTCGTGGTCAGGCGGGCGATGCCTTTGTCGCGCAGCAGTTCGTAGGTCGCGGTCAGGATCTGCTCGCGGCCGCCGGAGGGTGGCCGGCCGCGCCGGGGCGTCGTCATGCTGCGAACACTACTTCTTGAGTAGACGCTCAGTAAAGGGATATACTGAGTTCACGCTCGAGAAAAGTCCCTTGGCGAATTGCCGGCCGACGCGGTCGGCGGAAAGGGGGCCGTGATGACCATCGTCGTCATGACCGGCGGCAGTTCGGGGTTCGGTGCGATCGCGGTCCGGCATCTCGCCGCGGACACGCGGCTGCTAGTGGGTGCCCGCGCCGCCGCCGACCTCCCGCTCGATCTCGGTCGCTTGGACTCGGTCCGCGAGTTCGCCGCGACGGTGCGCCGGCGCCTCGGCGACGAGCGCATCGACGCGCTGGTGCTGAACGCGGGCATTATCCGGCCCGACGCGGACGGCCGCAGTGCCGACGGATACGAGACGACCTTCGCGGTGAATCACCTCGCGCACTACCTGCTGATCCGGCTGCTGCTGCCGATGCTGGCCGACGGGGCACGCATCGTGCTCACCACCAGCGGTACCTACGATCCGGCCACCGGTGCCGGACTCGCGACGCCGCGGCATGCCGACGCCGACCTGCTGGCTCACCCCGACCGTGATCCCGGTCGCGAGAGCGATCCGAAACTGGCAGGTCAGCATGCCTACACCGCATCTAAGCTGTGTGCTGTGCTGACGGCGTGCGCGCTGCTCGAGCAGCCGGACCTGCGGTCGCGGGACATCACGGCGGTCGCATTCGACCCGGGTCAGGTCTTCGGTACCGGACTGGCGCGTGACCTGGCCGTACCGTTGCGGATCGCGTGGTCGGTCTTCGGTACCCCACTCGGTGCGCCGCTGCGCTGGTTCCAGCCGACGACGAACACCAGGGCCGCGGCGGGGATCGCCATGGCGGACTTGGTGCTCGGGCATGACTCGACCGGAAAGCCCACGCCGCGAACGCCTCTCGTCGCGTTGCGCCGCGGCCGTCTCGCCTGTCCCGAGCTCTCGGAACTGGCACGGCGAGACGACCTGCGGCAGCGACTGTGGAGCGACAGCGCACGGCTGGCCGGCATCGGCAGCGCAGCGGCGCACGGCGTCAGCGGGTGACGGCGGCCTCGCGCTGGAGTTCCAGGGCGATGTCGATCAGCTGGTCCTCCTGGCCGCCGATGAGCTTGCGCTCACCCGCGCGGACGAGCAGGTGCGCCGCGGAGACGCCGTAGCGTTCGGCTTGGCGTTCGGCGTGGCGCAGGAAGCTGGAGTAGACGCCCGCGTAGCCCATCATCAGGGCTTGGCGGTCGAGGAGGCATTCCGACGGCATGGCGGGGCGGACGACGTCTTCGGCGGCGTCGGTGACGGCGAAGAAGTCGACGCCGGTCTTGATGCCGAGTTTGTCGCAGACGCCGATGAAGGCTTCGACGGGCAGGTTGCCCGCGCCTGCGCCGAAGCGGCGGGCGGAGCCGTCGATCTGGGTGGCGCCGGCGCGGACGGCGTAGACGGAGTTGGCGACGGCGAGGCCGAGGTTCTCGTGGCCGTGGAAGCCGACCTGGGCGTCGTCACCGAGTTCGGCGACGAGCGCGGCCACGCGGTCCGAGACCTGTTCCAGGACGAGGGCACCCGCCGAGTCGACGACGTAGACGCACTGGCAGCCGGCATCGGCCATGATCCTGGCCTGCTTCGCCAGCGCCTCCGGCGGCTGGCTGTGCGACATCATCAGGAAGCCGACCGTCTCGAGACCGAGGTCGCGCGCGAACTTGAAATGCTGCACGGAGACGTCGGCCTCGGTGCAGTGCGTCGCGACCCGGCAAATCGAGGCGCCGTTGTCCTGGGAGATCTTGATGTCCTCCTTGACGCCGACGCCCGGCAGCATGAGGAACGCGATCTTGGCCTGCTTGGCCGATTCGGCGGCGGCCTTGATCAGTTCCTGCTCCGGGGTCTTGGAGAACCCGTAGTTGAACGACGAACCACCCAGGCCGTCACCGTGGGTGACTTCGATGACCGGCACACCGGCGCCGTCGAGGGCGGTGACGATGTCGCGGACCTCGGTGACGGTGAACTGGTGGCGCTTGTGGTGCGAGCCGTCACGCAGCGAGGTGTCGGTGACGCGGATGTCGAGATCCGTTGAGTAGACCATGGTGTCGATGCTCCTTACACCCGAGCCGAGATGATCTGGTCGGCCAGCACGTCACCCACGCGGGTGGCTGCGGCGGTCATGATGTCGAGGTTGCCCGCGTACGGGGGCAGGAAGTCGCCCGCGCCTTCGACCTCGACGAAGATCGACACCTTCGCCAAGCCACCTGACACCAGCGACGGGTCGTCGAACTGCGGGTCGTTGAGCAGCCGGTAGCCGGGCACGTACTCCTGGATGGACTTCTCCATCCGGAAGATCGACTCGGAGATCGCGTCGCGGTCGGCGTCTTCGGGAATGGCGCAGAAGATGGTGTCGCGCATGATCATCGGCGGCTCGGCCGGGTTCAGGATGATGATCGCCTTACCGCGCTGCGCGCCACCGATGGTCTCCACGCCCTTGGAGGTGGTCTTGGTGAACTCGTCGATGTTGGCGCGGGTACCCGGACCGGCCGAGACCGACGACACCGAGGCCACGATCTCGGCGTAGGACACCGGCACGACCCGCGAGACCGCGTTGACCATCGGAATCGTGGCCTGGCCACCGCAGGTGATCATGTTGACGTTCATCGCGTCACGCAGCGAATCCAAGTTCACCGGCGGGATCACCGCCGGGCCGACCGCGGCCGGAGTGAGGTCGACCGCGCGGATGCCCGCGGCCTCGTACTTCGGCGCATAGGCCCGGTGGACGTAGGCGGAGGTGGCCTCGAACAGCAGATCAGGCTTCTCGTCGAGAGCCAGCAGCCAGTCCGCGCCCTCGGCGGAGGTCTCCAGACCCAGCCCGCGCGCCCGCTTGAGCCCCTCCGAGTCGGGGTCGATGCCGATCATCCAGCGCGGCTCGATCTTGTCCGAGCGCAGCAGCTTGTAGAGCAGATCGGTGCTGATGTTGCCGGATCCGACGATCGCGGCGGTGACTGTCCCGTTGGACACGTCGAGCCTCCTTGGCTAGGCGAAAGACAAACGGACCGAACCGAGTCCGGTGAAGGTGGCGAGGAAATCGTCGCCGGGGCGGGCGTCGATGGCGCGGGTGCAGGAACCGGGCAGGACCACGTCACCGGCCTTCAGCCGCACCCCGAACCCGGCGACCTTGCGAGCGAGCCAGGCCACCGCGATCACCGGATCACCCAGCACCGCGTCGCTGCGGCCCTCGGCGATGACCTCACCGTTGCGGGTGAGCACGGCGTCGATGGCCTTGATATCGATGTCGCCGGGCGCGACGCGCTCCTTGCCGAGGACATACCCGGCGGAGGAGGCGTTGTCGGAGATGGTGTCGCACAGGCCGATCCGCCAGTCCGTGATGCGCGAATCGATCAGTTCGATCGAGGGCGCGTAGGCGACGGTCGCGGCCAGCACGTCGGCCTCGGTGCAGTCCTCGCCGGGCAGATCGGCGCCGAGCACGAACCCGACCTCGACCTCCACCCGCGGCAGCAGGAACTTCGACGTGTCGACCGGGACGTCCTCGAAGACCTCCATGTCGGCGAGCAGGTGGCCGTAGTCGGGCTCGTCGACGCCCATCATCTGCTGCATCGCCTTCGACGACAGCCCCACCTTGTGGCCGACGATCTTCGCGCCACCGGCCAGCCTGCGCCGGATGTTGAGCAGCTGGATCTCGTAGGCGTCCACCACATCGATGGCCGGATACCGGTCGGCGATGGGGGACACGGCCACCCGATCCAGCTCCGCCCGCGCCAATTCGGCGGCGAGCTCGGCGCGCACGCTGGTTGTCAGCATCCTGGCTCCCTCTTCTCCTCTGGTGATGCCCACCCATGCTCGCCGTCCACCGGCTCGGCGAACTCGGGTGTTCCCGCTGGATGGGCAGGAAATTGCGTGATCCGGCGGGGAATCATCGCGCACGCGACGACCAGTACGAGCGTCATGGCCGCGATGGTCACGAACACCAGATGCACGGCGGCGGACAACGTCTGCGGCGAGGGCGCGCCGACACCGGCCAGCCGCGCGTTGACGATCGCGCCGAAGACCGCGACCCCCACCGCGCTGCCCAGCGACCGCGCGAACATGGTGGCCGAGGTGACGACGCCGCGGTCGGACCACGGCGCGCTGGTCTGCGCCGCGATCAACGACGGTGTGGCCACCAGGCCCATGCCGGCACCGACGACGAAGCACGAGACGGCCACCTGCCACAGCGGTGAGTTCTCGCCGAGCAGCAACATCGTGGCCGTGCCGAGCGCGGCAACCGTACTGCCCAGCACCGCGCACGTGCGGAAACCGAAGCGCAGGTAGACCTTTCCGGCCTGGGCGGCGGCCAGCGGCCAGCCCAGCGTGAGGCCACCGGTGACGAGCCCGGCGACCAGCGCACTGGTGCCGAGCACACCCTGATTGAACATCGGCACATAGGTCGTGAACCCGAACAGCAGGGCGCTACCGAGCATGGCGGCGACACTGCTCGCCACCACCACCCGCCGGGTGAAGACCCACAGCGGCAGAATCGGGTGCGCGGCCCGGGATTCGACCGCGACGAACAGGACGAGCGCGAGTGCGGCGAGCCCGAACACCGCGAGCCCGGTCGGCGATCCCCACGCCCAGGCGCGACCGCCTTCGAGCAGACCGAGGACCAGGGCCCCGGCGCCGAGTGTCAGCAGCACCGCGCCCGCGTAGTCGACGCTGCGGCGACGGCGCGGCGCGGACTCGTGGAAGTTGCGGACCAGCATCCACGCGGCCAGCGCGGCCAGCGGCAGGTTGATCAGGAAGATCCAGCGCCAGCCGAGATAGTCGGCGCAGATCCCGCCCAGCAGCGGGCCGGTCACCGAGGTCACCGCCCACACCCCGGCCAGATAGCCCTGCACGGTGGCCCGTTCGGCGAGGGTGTAGAGATCACTGGCGATGACCATGGTGGTCGGCTGGATGGCCCCGGCGCCGATGCCCTGCACCGCGCGGAACACGATGAGCGCCACCATGCTGGTCGCCACCCCACACAGCAGGGAACCGAGCGCGAACACCGCCACGCCGAACAGCATCACCGGTTTCCGGCCGAAGGTGTCGGCGAGCGCGCCGTAGATCGGCACGGTGACCGCCTGGGCGAGCAGGTAGCTGGTGAACAGCCAGGGGAACAGCGCGAAGTCACCGAGACTGTCGGTGATCGAGAGGACGGCGGTCGCCAGGATCGTCGAATCGAGCGCGACGAGGCCGGTGGCCAGCATGAGGGAGGCGAGCACGGGGCCGCGCTCCGAGCCGAACCCGACCTCGGAGCGTGCGGTATCGGTTGCCACAGAGCACCTCTCGGTCAGAAGCGGATGCGCACCGAATCGGTGGTCGGCCTGGCCTGGCAGGCCAGGGTGTAGCCGGCGTCGATGTCCTCCTGATCGAGGATCGAGCTGGGGCCCATCGACACCGCGCCGTCGACGACGGTGCAGGCGCACGACCCGCATTCGCCCTCGCGGCAGGAGTAGGGCACATCGAGACCGTCGGCCAGCATGACGTCGACCAGGGTGCGCGACCGGGGCCAGCTCAGCGCGTGCACGGTGCCGTCGAGCTCCACCTCGACCTGCGCGGCGTCGGCCGCGTCGGCGTCGGCGATCGGCTCGGGGTCGGCGAACGGATCACCGGACAGCGAAACGAACACCTCGGTGGTGATCCGCTCTCGCGGCCAGCCCGCACCCGACAGCGCCTCGGTCACCGCCGCCATGAACGGGCCGGGCCCGCACACGAACGACTCGTAGGACGCGTACGGCGCCGCGAACTCCGCCAGCTGGGCGGCTGTGGGCAGACCCTGCACCGATTCCAGCCAGTGCACCACGTGCACCCGGCCCGGATGCCGCGCCACCAGTTCGCGCAGCGCCTCGGCGAAGATCACCGACTCCTGCCCGCGATTGGCGTAGAACAGCACCACCCGGCCGGTGCCGCGCGCCAGCGCCGAGCGCAGGATCGACATCACCGGCGTGATGCCGCTGCCCGCCGCCCACAGCAGCAGATCGGTGTCGAGCGAGGCCGGGGTGAAGGCGCCCTGCGGCGGGAGCACGTCGAGGGTGTCGCCGACGGAGACGTTGTCGCACAACCAGTTCGAGCCGTAGCCGTCGGCGGTGCGCTTGACCGTGACCCGCGGCGGTTCGCCGGTGAACGGTGAGCTCGCCAGGGAGTAGCAGCGGGCGACCGGCTCGGGCCGTTCGCTCGGGATCCGCAGGGTCAGGAACTGGCCTGGCCGGTAGGCGAACCGGTCGGCGGCGTCCTCGGGAACCTCGAACACGAGCGAGCGCGCGTCCGCGGTTTCCTCGATCACCGCCGCCACGCGCAGCGTCACCACCCGCGAGCCACGCGGAACGTCGACAGTCGCCCTCGTCACTGGTGTCCTCCTCGATCACAGAGCCGGTCTTGCGTGGCCACCGTCGCAGTTCACCCGTACCGCGTGGTAGACCGATCCCGGTGGTCGGGAGATCACCGCGCACTGTCCACTGACCGGGAAGAACCGGGCCGGTGGTCGCGGCGGCGAACCTAGCGTCGGGCTCGTGGACACTCGATCTCCCGGGGGCGCCCGATGAACCGCATGCAGAACACCGTCGCGCTGGTGACCGGCGCGGCCGGGGGAATGGGCCGCGCCCATTGCCGTCGGCTGGCCGAGGAGGGCGCCGACATCATCGCCGTCGACATCGAGGCCGCCGCGGCGGGCCTGGCGCAGACGGCCGCCGAGGTGGCAGCCCTCGGCCGGGTGTGCGTCACCGCCGCGGCCGACGTCCGCGATCAGGCCTCGCTGGACGTGGCGGTCGCCGACGGCGTCGCCGCGCTTGGCCGCCTGGACGTGATCGTCGCCAACGCCGGCATCTACAGCGACCTCGCCCTGTCCTGGGAACTGACGGACGAGGCCTGGCAGCGCACCATCGACATCAATCTCACCGGCATGTGGCACACCGTGCGCGCCGGTGTCCCGGCGCTGAGCGACGGCGGCTCGATCGTCATCGTCAGCTCCACCAACGGCATCACCGGCGCGGCCACCGCCTCGCACTACTCGGCGAGCAAGCACGCCGTGGTCGGCCTGGCCCGCACCCTGGCCAACGAACTCGGCCCGCGCGGCATCCGGGTCAACACCGTGCACCCCGGCTCGGTGGCGACGCCGATGATCCTCAACGACGCCGTGTACGCCAAGCTGCGCCCCGACCTGGCCAACCCCACCCAGGCCGACGCCGCCGAGGCCCTGGCCCAGCGCACGGTGCTGCCCGTGCCGTGGGTCGACCCGGTCGACATCAGCAATGCCGTGCTCTTCCTCGCATCCGACGAGTCCCGTTACGTGACGGGAACCCAGCTCGTGGTGGATGCCGGACTGACTCAGAAGGTGTGACATGGGACGGGTTTCCGGCAAGATCGCGCTGATCACCGGCGCCGCGCGCGGCATCGGTCGCGCCCAGGCCATCCGGCTGGCCGAGGAGGGCGCCGACATCGTCGCCGTCGACATCTGCGGACCGGTCGAGACCGTGGTGTCGCCGGGCGCGACGCCCGACGACCTCGCCGAGACCGTGCGCGCGGTCGAGGCGACGGGTGCCCGGATCGTCGCGGCCACCGTCGACGTCCGCGACGGCGCCGCGCTGCGGACGGCGGTCGACGCCGCTGTCGCGGAGCTGGGCGGCCTCGACATCGTCTGCGCCACCGCCGGGATCAGCTCCAGCGCCGGCGCGCTGGAGCTGACCGAGCAGCAGTGGCAGACGATGATCGACATCAACCTGACCGGCGTCTGGCAGACCTGCAAGGCCGCCACCCCGCACCTGCTCACCCGCGGCGGCGGCGCGATGATCCTGACCAGTTCGATCGCGGGTCTGCGCGGGCTGGTCGGCGTCGCGCACTACACCGCCGCCAAGCACGGTGTGGTGGGCCTGATGCGCTCGCTCGCCAAAGAGCTGGCGCCGCACCATGTCCGGGTCAATTCGGTGCACCCCACCAATGTCGACACCCCGATGATCCAGAACGACATGGTGCGCAAGGTGTTCCGTCCCGACCGCGAACATCCGACGCGCGAGGAGTTCGCCGAGGCGGCGGTGACGATGAACATGCTGCCGATCCCGTGGGTCGATCCCGTCGACATCGCCAACGCGTCGCTGTTCCTGGCCTCCGACGAGGCCCGCTACATCACCGCGGTGACGCTGCCCGTCGACGCGGGCTCGACCCAGCGCTGAACGATGCGGTGGTGCGGCCCTCGACACGAGGCCGCACCACCGCGACAGCGACTGTCGCCCCAGCTCTTTCGCGGATCTCAGCGGGTCGGCGCAAGATCGGCGAGCCCGGACATGGAGCGGGGAAGGTCGCCGTGGTGCAGGACGCCGAGGCGCTGGGTGGCCCGGGTGAGGGCGACATAGAGTTCGGCCGCGCCCCGAGGTCCGTCGGCGAGGATCCGCGCCGGCTCGACGACCAGCACCGCGTCGTACTCCAGGCCCTTGGTCTCCGACGCGGTGACCGTGCCGGGTACCCCGGGCGGACCGATGACCACACTCGTGCCCGCCCTGGTGGACTCCGCGCGCACGAATTCCTCGATGGCCGTGCCGAGTTCGTCCGCGTCCACCCGGCGCGACCACGGCGCGACGCCACACGCGCGCACCGATTCCGGCGGCCGCACCTCGGGCGCGAACTCGGCGAGCACCGCCGCGGCGACGGCCATGATCTCGGCGGGCGTGCGGTAGTTGACGGTCAGCGCGCGATAGGCCCAGCGGCCCGGGACATACGGCTCCAGCATCGAGGCCCACGAACTCGCCCCGGCCGCCGAGCGGCGCTGCGCGAGATCGCCGACGATCGTGAAGGACTTGCCCGGGCAGCGGCGCATCAGCACCCGCCAGTCCATCTCCGACAGTTCCTGCGCCTCGTCGACGACGACGTGCCGGTAGGTCCACTCGCGGTCCGCCGCGGCGCGTTCGGCCAGCTCCCTGGTATCGCGTTCGAGGAAGCGCTCGGCCAGATCCTCGCCGAAGAGCATGTCCTGGGCGAACAGGTGGTCCTCGTCGTCCATGTGGTCTTCGCGGTTCACCATGTTCTCGAGCACCCGAGCGGCATAGGTCGCCTCGGCCCTGGCCGCCCGCTCGGCGGTGTCGTCGACGGGCTGGTGCCTGCCGAGCAGATCGACGAGTTCGTCGAGCAGTGGCACGTCCGACACGGTCCAGGCGGCGCCGTCGGCGCGATAGAGCGCGGCATCCGCGCCCGCCGCCCGCAGCCGATCGTGCGACGAATACAGCTGGGACAGCAGCGTTTCCGGTGTCAGGATCGGCCACAGGTCGTCCAGTGCCGTGGTGAACGCGGTGTGGTCGGCGAGTTCGGCGACCAGGTCGGCGCGCAGCTGCTCCCACGCCTCGCGGTCGTCGCGGGTGAGCCAACCCTGGCCGATCCGGCCGATCGCGCGCTCGGTGAGGACATAGGTGATGATCTCGCGGAACACCTCGCGCGCCTCGTTGTGCGGCCGTCCGCTCGCGCGGGCCTCCTCGGTCGCCCACTGCGCGGTGTCGGCGTCGATGCGCACGGTGACATCGGAGAGCTCGATCGGGATCGGGTCCACCGGCAGTCGCTGCCGGTCCGCGATCGCCGCCGCGAGCACGTCGAGGATGCGCAGCGAACCCTTGAGCCGTGCCGCCGCGGGCGCGTCCTCGGCCGTGACGTGCAGCCCCGGGACGAGGTCGCCCGTGGTCGTGAACACCACATTGGTCTCGCCCAGCGACGGCAGCACATGCGCGATGTGGTGCAGGAACGCCGGATTGGGCCCGACCACGAGCACGCCCTGGCGTTCCATCCGCGCGCGCTGGGTGTAGAGCAGATAGGCGACGCGGTGCAGCGCCACCACGGTCTTGCCGGTGCCCGGCCCGCCCTCGATCACCAGGACGCCGGGATGGTCGAGCCGGATGATCTCGTCCTGCTCGGCCTGGATCGTCGCGACGATGTCGCGCATGCCCGCCCCGCGGGGCGCGTCGACCGCTGCCAGCAGCGCCGCGTCACCGCGCGCGTCGCCGTCGGGCCTGCCGAGCACCTCGTCGGTGAAGTCGGTCACCCGGCGGCCGCGGGTGTGGAACTGGCGCCGCCTGCGCATGTCCTCCGGTGTGGCGGCGGTCGCGACATAGAACGCGCGCGCGGCGGGCGCGCGCCAGTCGAGCAGCAGCGGCTCGAACTCGTTCGCCTCGTCGAACAGGCCGATGCGGCCGATGTAGGACACCGCGCCGGAGAGCGCGTCGAGCCGGCCGAAGCACAGCCCGTTGTCGGCCACGTCCAGGCGCGCGGCCTCCTTGGCCAGCGCGCGTGCTTCGGCATCCCGGTCCATGGCCGAGACGCCCTTGCCGCGCAGCGTCGCGCGGTAGCGGCCCTTCACCCGGGCCCGCTCGGCGTCGAGCCGCGCGTAGAGCCCGTCCACGTACTGCTGCTCGGACCGCAGTTCGTCCTGATACTCCTGAGCTGACACCTGCCCTCACTTTCCCGGTTCACCGATCCCGGCGGAGCGCGTCGATCACACTCGTTTCCGCAGCTTCTGGCTTCGGCGGACGATTATGCGGCAGCACCGGGGCCTTGCGGCAAGACCCCCTGTGCGCTATATGTTGGATACGGAAGGGGAGTGAGGACTCCTCCCGTCCAGCGCACAGGGGGTTTCAGGACCGGCGCTCACGCCGTCCGGTCGGCATCCTTCCGGGTCAGGAAAGCCAGGACCGCCGACTCGAATTCGTCCTTGCGCTCGATCATCGCCCAGTGCCCGCAGTTCGGGAACACGTGCAGTTCGGCGCGCGGGATCGTGCGCATCGGGATCAGCGCCATGTCCAGCGGGCTCACCCGGTCGTCGCGGCCCCAGGTGATCAGCGTCGGAGCCTGTACCTTGTGCAGCATCGCCCACGGCGGGGGCGCGTCCGAGGCCTCCATCGCCCGCACCATCATCGCGAACGCGGCCTTGCTGTACATCCGGCGCGCGCTGTCGAGCGTCGCCGGATCGGTGGCCTGGGTCCAGCGCTCCTCGATGAGTTCGTCGGTGACCATGGCCGGGTCGTAGACCATCGAGTGCAGCCACTGGACCAGCCGCTCGCGGGTGGGCTCCTCGGTGAACTCCTGCAGCAGCTTGATGCCCTCGCCGGGGCCGGGGCTGAACAGGTTGCGCCCGATGCCGCCGATCGTCACCAGCTTGCCGACCCGCTCCGGGTGCGCGATCGCGTAGTTGAGCGCGACGCCGCCGCCCATCGAGTTGCCGATGATGTCGACACTGTCCAGGCCCAGCGCGTCGACGAAGCGGACCACCGCGTCGAGCGCGGTGACCATCGGGTGCCCGCCGAAGTCGTCGCTCACCCCGAAGCCGGGGAATTCCAGGACCAGGCAGTGGAATCGGTCGGCGAACGTCGCGAGATTGCCGCGGAAGTTCCGCCACCCGGTGACGCCGGGGCCCGATCCGTGCAGGAGCAGCAGCGGCGGACCGTCGCCCGCCTCGTGGTAGCGCAGCACGCCCGCGTCGGTGCGGATCTCGCGCAGCGTGCCCTCGTAGCTCAGGTCGGTCATGCGTGCGTGCCCCCGTCGATGCGGATCTCGGTGCCGGTGATGAACGCGCCGTCCTCGGAGACCAGCATCGCGATGACGCCCGCGACCGCCGTCGGGTCACCCATGCCGGCGCCGCCGGACTCGAGGTCGGTCGGCAGGGCGGGGGACAGCTTCGAGAACAGGGCCCAGTCGGCGTCGGCGGGGACGTAGCCGGGGGTGGCGTCGGTGATGCCGGACTTGATGCTGCCCGGCGCGACGCACACCGCGCGCAGGCCCTTGCCGCCGTATTCGAGGGCGATGGCGTGGGTGAAGGACTGGATGCCGCCCTTGCTCGCCGCGTAGGCCGCCATGTACGGGTGCGCGAACGCCGCCGAGGTGGAGCTGAAGTTCACGATGGTCGCGCGCGGGTTGGCCAGCAGCGCGGGCAGTGCCTCGCGGACGACCAGGAAGGTGCCGGTCAGGTTGACCCGCAGGATCAGGTCCCACAGCTCCAGCGAGGTCTGCTCGGTGTGCGAGGCGCGCAGGATGCCCGCCGCGTTCACCAGCGAATCGAGGCCGCCGAGGGTCTCGGTCGAGGACCGGACGCCATCGATCACCGACTGCTCGTCACCGATGTCGATGGTCAGGGTGGTGAGCCGGTCGGCGGTGCCGCGTTCGGTGGCCTGGGCCTGAGTGGCCGCGAGCCCGTCCGCCGACACGTCGGCGGCGACCACCCGGGCGCCTTCGTCGAGCAACCGGAGCACGGTGGCCTGCCCGATGCCGGACGCGGCGCCGGTGACCAGTGTCCGGTGGCCGTCGAGTCTGTTCATGTGTCGTCTCTCCTAGGTGTGTGGGGTCAGCCGAGCCGGCCGGGAACCGGCTCGTGCCGCAACTGATCGGTCGCCAATTCGCCCTTGCGGACCGCGTTCTCGATCGAATCGCGCAGCGCCGCGCAGGTGGGGATCCAGCTGCTCGGCTCGCCGAGGGCCGCGCGCCGGGCGAACTCCGGGCACGCGGACTCGGCGTCGTCGAGCCATTGGACGCTGGTGTGGCTGGGACTGAACTTCTCGGCCAGCACCTTGTTGCCGCAGCTCGCGCATTCGACGGGATGCATGATGCCCGCCTCAGCGCTCACCGGCGGCGTGACGCGCGCCGACATAGCCGAACACCATCGCGGGGCCGATGGTCGCGCCAGCGCCGGCGTAGTCGTTGCCCATCACGGCGGCCGAGGTGTTGCCCGCGGCGTAGAGGCCGGGGATGGCGGAGCCGTCGGCGCGCAGCACCTGGGCGTCGGCGTTGTACACCAGACCGCCCTTGGTGCCGAGGTCGCCGATGCGCACGCGCAGCGCGTAGTACGGACCCTTGTCCAGGACGTCGAGCGCGGGCACCGACAGCGTCGGGTCGCCGTAGTAGTTGTCGTAGGCGCTGACACCGCGACCGAAGTCGGCGTCGTGACCGTCGCGGGCGAAACCGTTGAACCGGTCGAGGGTCTGCCGCAGCGTGGCGGCCGGAACACCGATCTCGGTGGCCAGGCCCTCGATGTCGGGGGCGCTGCGCACCAGCCCGCTCGAGGTCCACGAGCTGGGGAACTTCTGCCCCGGCACGATGCCGCCGATGGGGTAGCGGCTCTTGGCCTTCGTGTCGAAGATCAGCCACGCGGGATCGTGGCTGCCCTTGAGCTGGGCGTGCACGAACGTGACGTACGGCGACGCCTCGTTGGTGAAGCGCTGGCCCGAGCTGTCGACGATGATCGAGCGCGGAATCGACCGCTCCGAGACCAGCACCTGGTTGATGCCGTCGGGCCGCTGGAACGACGGCATCCACCACGCGTCGTCCATCAGATCGACCGCGGCGCCGACCTGCTCGCCCGCGACGATGCCGTCACCGGTGTTGTCGGCCGAGGCCGCGCTGAAGTTGTCGCTGCCGCCCTCGGGCAGGTAGCGCTCGCGCATGGCCTGGTTGTACTCGAAACCGCCCGTGGCCAGCAGGACACCGTCGCGCGCCCGGATCCGGATCTCGCGGCCGTCGCGTTCGGCGACGACGCCGAGCACCGCCCCGGTCTCGTCGGTGATCAGCGAACGCAGCGGCGTGTTCAGCCACAGCGGCACACCCGCGTCGCGCAGGGCCAGCCGCAGCCGCGCGATCAGCGCCCGGCCGAGGGTGTCCATGTGCCTGCGCAGCAGGATCGCCTTGACCGCCCGCAGGCCGGTCAGCAGCGCGGTCCAGCGCGCCTTCCAGGTGCGGGTCACCATGTTGAGCTGGACGAAGTCCTTGGAGGTGATGAACAGTCCGGGCGGGGTCGCCAGCGCGGCCGGGCGCAGCAGATCCTCGTCCTCGCCGAGCTGCTTGAGGTCCACCGGCAGCGGCTCGATGGACCGGCCCGCGGGCCGTCCGCCCGGCGCTTCGGGGTGGTAGTCGGAGTAGCCGGTGCACCATTGGAACCGCAGGTGCGGGCTGGTCTCGAGGAAGGCGAGCATGCGCGGGCCCTCGTCGATGAAGGCGTCCAGGTTCGCGGTGGGCACCCGGTCGCCGACGACGGCGTCGAGGTAGGCCCGCACGTCGGCGCGGGAGTCACCGAGGCCCTCGCGCAGCAGCGTCGGGTTGTTCGGCACCCAGATACCGCCGCCGGAGAGCGCGGTGCTGCCGCCGTACACCGAGGCTTTCTCGATGACGAGGGTGTCCAGCCCGCGATCGGCGGCGGCGAGCGCGCCGGTCAGCCCGCCCGCGCCGCTGCCGACGACGAGGAAGCCGACTTCGTGATCCCAGTGTTGTTCGGTCGCAGTCACTCTCGCCTCGCTCAGCCGACGACCATGTCGTCCTGGGACCAGAACGCGCGCATGCTGGTGATGCGGGCGTCCTCGTCGAAGGTCATGACATCGATCGGATCGAGGGTGAACTTCTGGTCGTTGAACTCGGTGACCACCCGGAAGCTGAACGCGGCGCTGTTGCCCGCGACGCGCACGGTGAACAGTTCCGCCGACCGCTTCAGCGGCTCGATGGCCTCGTAGAACGTGGTGATCGCGGCGTGGCCGACATGCGGTTCGGTGCCGACCGGGTCCTCCACCGTCGCGTCTTCGCGGTAGAGGGCGACGATGTCGGCAGCCGTCCCGCTGCCGACGGCCTCCACATATTTGCGCACCGTCGCGCGAATGTCGTCCGCTGAAGCCATCGTGTTGCTCCTGAAATGTCGAGAAGAGGGGATATGTGAACCGAACCACACTCGGTGGTCGGTGGGGACGGGTCCCTCCCGGCCAGCGGGAG
Organism: Nocardia sp. NPDC050718; assembly: GCF_040654235.1. Classification (NCBI taxonomy): domain Bacteria; kingdom Bacillati; phylum Actinomycetota; class Actinomycetes; order Mycobacteriales; family Nocardiaceae; genus Nocardia; species Nocardia sp. NPDC050718. The sequence goes on from NZ_JBFAHQ010000002.1 coordinate 1,055,173, forward strand.
GGACCCGGGTGGGCTCATTCGCCCAGCATGTGCCGCACGGCGAGGTAGCTGAACAGCATGGACGCGCCGATCGGATTGCCGCCGCCGGGGTAGACCTCGCCGCTGACCGCGGCCATGGTGTTGCCCGCCGCGTACAGGCCCTGGATCGGCGCGCCGTCGCGGCCGAGCACCCTGGCCGCGCTGTCGGTGCGCAGACCGCCCTTGGTGCCCAGGTCGGAGATGCCGAACGCCGCCGCGTGGAACGGGCCCTTCTCGATGGTCACCAGCGGCGGTTCGCCCGCCGAGAAGGCGCGATCGTAGGCCTCGTCGCCGCGCCCGAAGTCCGGGTCGACACCGGTGGCGACCATGCCGTTGAACCGCTCCACGGTGGCCTCGAGCGCCGCCGCGGGCACGCCGATCTTCGCGGCCAGCTCGGCGAGGGTGTCGGCGGTGTGCCACAGACCCGCGTCGACGTACTGCTGGGTCTCGACCATGGACACGTTGGTGGCCTTGATCGGCGGCACCTCGCCTTCCTTGTCGTCGTAGATCATCCAGAACGGCAGCGTCAGGCCGCGCTCGGTCATCTGCCGGATCACGTCGCGGCCGAGCCGGTCGTAGGGCGCGGACTCGTTGACGAACCGGTTGCCCTCCTGGTCGACGAAGATGCCGCCGGTGAACCACAGCGCGAACGCCGAGCGCCCGTCCGGGTGGGTCAGGCCCGGCGACCACCACGCCTGATCCATCAGATCGGTGTCGGCGCCCGCCGCGATGCCCGCCTGGTGCGCCAGACCCTGATTGCCCGAGGGACCCATGGTGTCGCGGGCCTCGCCCGGCACGCCGTAGTGCGCGCGCAGTTCCGCGTTCTGCTCGAAGCCGCCCGCCGCCAGCACCACGCCGCGCCGGGCCCGGATCGCGAACCGGCCACCCTCGCGCTCGACGATCGCGCCGGTCACCACGCCGTCCTCGACCACGAGTTCCACCAGTGGCGACTCGAGGTACAGCTTCGCGTGCGGGTAGGTCGACAGCGCGCGCAGCATGCGCCCGATCAGCGCCTGGCCGCCGATCAGCAGCTCCGGCAGGGGAGCGCCGAGCCGGTCGGTGTCGAGCGGTCCGCGCAGCGACTCGCGCAGCTCGCCCAGTTCGGCGGCGGGCAGCGGGCTCGGCATGATGTGGCGCTGCCCGTCGAGCCGGGCCTTGGGCGCCTTACCGAAGTAGTCCGGCCAGGGCAGCATCTGGAACTCGAAATGATTGTCGGCTTCGAGGTATTCGATGAGGTCGCGACCCCGCCGGACATAGGTCTGCTGCAACTCGTCGGGCGTGCGGTCGCCGACGACGGCCCGGTAGTAGGTGAGCGCGTCGTCGAGGGTGTCGTCGGTGCCCGCCCGTTCCAGCACCGGGTTGCACGGGAACCAGACGCCACCGCCGCCCGAGTACGCGGTCGTGCCGCCGAACTTGTCGGTCGCCTCGACCACCGCGACGCTGAGCCCCTCGCGGGCGGCGGTGTAGGCGCCGGCCAGGCCACCGCCCGAGCCCGCGACCAGCACGTCCACCTCGTCGTTCCAGTCCACCACTGTTTCCTCCTGGTACCGCTTCGTAGTGCCGATGACGGTAGGTGCGGTGACGCCGGTCACGGTGCGGGCCGTCCCGATCACCGGGAGGCGATCGATGCGCGAACGTGCCGGTCAGCGGGAAGGACATCTGCTCACGCGGCCCGCGCGTCCTTAGCGTCGCTGGCAGAGAACCGGTCTCCATCGAAAGGTAGGCACTGTGAACCCCGAGACCCCATCGGCATCAGTGAAGGGCCAGGCCGACGTCGACGTGGTCGTCGTCGGTGCCGGCATCGCCGGCCTGTACGCGCTGCACCGCTTCCGCGGCAGCGGCCTGACCGTGCGGGTGTTCGAAGCAGGCGAGGGCGTCGGCGGCGTCTGGTACTGGAACCGCTACCCGGGCGCGCGGTGCGACGTGGAGAGCGTGGACTACTCGTACTCGTTCGACGACGCGCTGCAGCAGGAGTGGAACTGGAGCGAGAAGTACGCCACCCAGCCCGAGATCCTGTCCTACCTCGAGCATGTCGCCGACCGCTACGACCTGCGCCGCGACATCGAATTCGGTACCCGCGTCACCGATATCGTGCTCGACGAGCAGACCCTGCGCTGGCAGGTCGACACCGACACCGGCCGCGCCGTGTCGGCCCGCTTCGTCGTGCTGGCCACCGGTCCGCTGTCCAACGCGAACACCCCGGCCATCGACGGCCTCGACACCTTCGCCGGCCGCGTGCTGCACACCTCGCACTGGCCGCACGAGGGTGTCGACCTCACCGGGCAGCGGGTCGGCGTCATCGGCACCGGTTCCTCCGGCATCCAGACCATCCCGTGCCTGGCCGAGCAGGCCGAGCAGCTGCACGTGTTCCAGCGCACCGCCAATTACAGTGTGCCCGCGGGCAATACGCCGCTGAGCGAGGCGGACCGGCGGGCCCAGAAGGCGAACTACCCCGAGCGCAGGCGGCTGTCGATGGCCAGCGGCGGCGGCTCCCCGCACCAGGCGCACCCGCGGTCCGCGCTCGACGTCGACGAGCGGGAACTGCGCGAGGCCTACGAGCAGCGCTGGGCGCTGGGCGGCGTGCTGTTCAGCAAGACCTTCCCCGATCAGCTGGTGACCCTGGCCGCCAACGACACCGCGCGCGAGTTCTGGGAGGAGAAGGTGCGGGCGGTGATCGACGACCCGCGGGTGGCCGACCTGCTGGTGCCGCGTGATCACCCGATCGGCACCAAGCGCATCTGCACCGACACGAACTACTACCAGACCTACAACCGCGCCAACGTGGAGCTGGTGGACCTGCGGGCGACCCCGATCGACCGCGTCGACGCCACCGGCGTGCACACCACCGGCGCGCACTACCCGCTCGACACCCTGGTGCTCGCCACCGGATTCGACGCGATGACCGGCTCGGTGTCGCGGATGAACATCGTCGGCCGCGGCGGCGAATCGCTCAACGCGGCGTGGGCGGAGGGGCCGAAGACCTATCTGGGACTGGGTATGACGGGCTTCCCGAACCTGTTCAACCTGACCGGTCCCGGCAGCCCGTCGGTGCTGGCCAACATGGTGCTGCACTCGGAGCTGCACGTCGACTGGGTGGCCGAGGCCATCGGCTTCCTCGACGGCCGGGGCGCGGTGGCGCTCGAGGCCAGGCCGGACGCGGTGGCGGACTGGGTCGGCCAATGCGCGACCAGGGCGGCGGGAACGCTGATGACCCAGGCGAATTCGTGGTACCTGGGCGCCAATATCGAGGGCAGGCCGCGGGTGTTCATGCCCTTCGTCGGCGGCTTCGGGGTCTACGGCGAGATCATCGCCGAGGTCGCGGCCGCGGGATACAAGGGCTTCGACGTCCTGGAGGCGTGAGACACGACGGCGGGGGGGGGGCCTGCGGTCCCCCCCCCCCCGGGTAGGGGGACGGCCCGCAGGCGCCCCAAAACCCCCGGGTG
>NZ_JBFAHQ010000003.1:0-36530 GCF_040654235.1 Nocardia sp. NPDC050718
CCCTCGGGGGCTGGCGGTAGCGCCCCCCCCTCATCTGTGGCCCCCGCCCCGGCCCCGGCCCCGGGCCCGGCCGGGGTTGGGGCCCCACCGGGTGTGGGGGGGGGGGCGCCCGCCCCCCCCCCGGCCGCGGCCGCCGAACGCGCGGCGGCCCTGCGCGCCGACGGCGTCGAGGCCGAGCCGTTCGCGGCCGACATCACCGATTCCGCGCAGCTGACCGAGGTCGTCGCGCGGGTCGAGGAGAAGCTGGGGCCGATCGAGGTGGCGGTGCACGCGGCGGCCGCGGGGATGTCGATCCGCGCCGAGTCGACCAGGGCGGTCGACCGGCGGTCGCTGGAGTTGCCGTTCGCGCTCAAGGTGTACTCGTCGATCGAGCTCAGCCGGGCGTTGCTGCCGGGGATGGTCGCGCGCGGCAGTGGCGCGCTGCTGTTCTCCTCGGGCGCCTCGGAGGCGAATCTGCAGCCCTACCTGGCGAATATGGGTGTCGCGCTGGGCGCCCAGCGGGCCTATGTCCGGCAGCTGGCCGCCGAGCTCGACGGCACCGGGGTCTACGTCGGGCTGCTGGCGATCGGCGCGCTGATCGAGCACAGCGCCGTGCAGCTGGAGATCGACGCGTATCCCGAACTGATCCCCGACGGCCTGGTGCTGCCCCGCATCGGCAATGCCGAGCTCGGCGCGCGGTACTGGCGGATGTACGCCGAGCGCGACACCGTCGAGGTCGAGATCGGGTTCTGACTTTCGGGGTTGACCTTGACGTAGCGTCAACTTGCAGACTGGGGACGCCGACGAGAAAGGGACAGGTCATGTTGGGTGAATGGTCCATCCAGGACCTCGCGAAAGCCGCGGGCACCACCAGCCGCACGCTGCGCCACTACGGGCAGCTCGGCCTGCTGGAACCGAGCCGGATCGGCGCCAACGGCTACCGCTACTACGACCAGAACTCCCTGATCCGCCTGCAGCGCATCCTGCTGCTGCGCGAACTCGGGCTCGGCCTTCCGGTGATCGCCGAGGTTCTCGCCGGGGAACAGGACACCGCGGGCGCGCTGCGGACGCACCTGGAGCTGCTGCGGCAGCAACAGGATCTGATCGCGCGCCGGATCGAATCGGTGTCGACCACGTTGCACAAGACCGAAAGAGGTGAACCACTCATGGCCGCAGAGGTTTTCGACGGCTTCGACCACACCCAGTACAGGGACGAGGTCACCGAACGCTGGGGCAAGGAGGTCTACGAGAGCGGCGACCGCTGGTGGCGCTCGCTGAGCGACGCCGACAAGAAGGCGTTCCAGCAGACCCAGCTCGACATCGCCGCCGACTTCGGCAAGGCCCATGCCGCGGGCCTGCCCGTCGACGGCGAGACCGTCCAGGCGATCGTCGCCAGACACCGCGCCTGGCTCGGCGACGGCACCCAGGGCCGCCCCGTGACCGACGAATACCTGCTCAACCTGGGCGAGATGTACGTCGCCGACCCGCGCTTCCGCAAGAACTACGACGTGCACGGCGACGGCACCGCCGAGTACATCCTCGAGGCCTTCCGCGCCCACGTCGCAGGCCGGACCGCCTGATCGCGTTTCACCCGGCGCCCAGCCGGGAACTAGCAGGAAGCCGCGCCCGGACGCCACCCGCCCGGACGCGGCTTTCGGCGTCTCGGGCTGCCCGGCGTGCCCCCGGGACCTCGGTCGACGGGCTCGATCGGCCGTCGCGCCGTATAACTGACGGCGACGACGACTAGTAGCGGGGACAGTGGTGGATCAGGTGCGGCCCGAGCGGCCTTCTCGCGCGGTGACCGCGCTGGTGGCGGGGTGGCTCGGGGTGCTGGTCGGGGGTGCCGGGATCATCGTCGGCACGGCGACTGCGGTGGTGCGGGCGGTCGGGCGGGAGATCGAGCTCGATTACGCGGGTGCTGGGATCGTCGGTGGGCTGGGGGTGGTGTATCTGCTGGGGGCGGTGCTGCTGTTGCGGCGGCGGATGCTCGGCAGGCGGATTCTGGTGGGGATATCGGGGGCGATGAGCGGGGCGACCTTGCTGGTCGTGGTGCTCAACGGGGCCGGGCACGGGCTGCGGGTCGGGCCGCTGGACTGGTGGCTCGCGCTCAATGTGGTGATCCTGGTGCTCAGCCTGATCGAGCCGACGCGCCGGTGGACCACGACGCGCTAGGCCGACTCGGGATACGGTCGAGCCATGGTCGTGCAGGATGCGAAGTCGAAAGCCGGTGAGGTGACGGCGATCGTCGCCGTGTGCTGTGCCGCTGTTGCCGCAGTGGCGAATCTGGTCGGGGCCGTGGTCCTGGTGCGCGCCTTCCTGAACGACCCCGACCAGCTCGACGACTCGCTGGCCCTGTTCGCCACGCTCGGCGCGTTGGTGGCTGCGTTCGCGTTCGGCTACGGCGGCATGCTGCTGGCCCGGCGCGACGAGTCCGGCCGGTGGGTGCTGATCGTGGCGGCGGGCGCGCAGCTCGGGCTCGGCGTGCTCGGGTTGCTTGCCACGCTGGTGAACTACGACTCCGAGTACGGCATCCACTGGTTCGCCGGGGAATCCGTCCTCCGATCGATTCCGATCGGGTTCGGTGGGGTACCCGGTGCGGTGACGGCGATCGTGAACCACAGCTGGGCGGCCGCGCTGGCGGCCGTCGCGCTCGGTGCGCTGGTGCTGGTGCCCGCGGCGCTGCCGTGGACGGCGGCCTACGCTCGGACCGAGCGGGCTGTCGGTTCGGCCGTATAGTTTCGGCAGGTCAGCGGCGCGACGCCGCGCTCGTTTCGGAGGGGGACACCATGGGATACCCGTATGGTCCACAGCAGGGCCACGACCCGTACGCGGGCGGTTACGCGCAACCCGGTTACGCGGCCGATCCCTACGCGCAGCAGGGCTACGCCCCGCAGCCGTACGGGTACGCGCAGCAACCCGCGCCCGGATACGGTTACGGCGCACCGGCTTACGGCGCACCGCAGCGGGCGGGCGGTGGCACCGGAATCACCGCGGCCCTGCTCTCCCTGCTGATCTCGCTGTTCGCGCTGATCGGTCTCGGCGTGGTCGCGGCCACCGAGCTGAACACCGACTCGGTCCGCAGCGACGACGCCCGCGCCGGAACGATCGCCGGCATCGCGATCGCCGCCGTCCCCGCCCTGCTGTGGCTGCTCGGCTCGATCCTGCTGTTCCGCCGCAAGACCGCGGGCCGGGTCATCCTGATCATCCTGTCCACGATCGGCCTGCTGATCAGCGCGATCTCGGTCGCGATCGCGGCCAGCGAAGGCGCCCCGCCGGCCGTGGTCATCGGCAGCGTCGTCGCCACCTGCATCCCGCTACTCATCCTCCTCTGCGCCGCGGCCCCCTCCACGGGTCGCTGGATTCGGGCCGCCCGCCAGCCTGCGTACGCTCCCTACCCGTACTACTGACGCGCGCAGGGGGATCACGCATGAGCTATCCATCCGGACACACTCCGAGCGAGGGTGTCGCCCAGCCGGTTTCGCCGTCACCGGCGACCGTGCACTACGGCCCGGGTCATTCGTACCCGGGGGCGGTGGGTCAGCCGCCCGCTGAATGGTGGAGTTCGCCGGGGATGGGAGCGGGGCCGACGTCCGAAGCGCCGAGGGGCGGTCAGATGTGGCCGCACCCGAACGTCGAGGACCAGCGCGCCACAACATCCGGCTCGCCGGGGGCGGTCTTCCGCTGGGCGGCGGTTGTCCTCGCGGTGGTCCTCGTCGGGATGGCCGGGTTCGCGGCGGCCAGTGGGTTCTGGACTGTCGCGCTGCTCGGCGACGATACGAGGATGACTGCGCGCAACATGCAGGCGACGTCGGTCGCGCATCTGGGCGTTGCGCTGTTGATGCTGGTCGGTGGGCTGTTGCTGTGGCGGTGGGTGAGCGCGGGTCGGGTGCTGGCGGCCGTGTTCACCGCGGCGTACGTGGCCGTGGCTGGGTACGGGCTGTCCTCCGGGTTCGCCTTCACGCTGGAGTTCACGTACGGGGACCACGTCCCCGATCTCGACGAGCGGCCCGGAATTGCGTTCTGCTGGGTGATGATCGCGCTCGGGATCCTCCTGCTCGTCCTGCTTCTGGTCTCGATGTTGACGACCCGGACCCAACGGCCGCGATCCGCGCAGGTGCCGCAGGGCGTCGGCGGCCAGCCGCAGATGGGGTCGTTGCCCGGGGGATACGCCTACGGGCCTGCGACACCGGGTCACCGCATTCCACCACCGCCGGGACACCCCTACCACTGAGGCGTCGATGCTGAAGTGGTTGACGGGCTGTGGGATCGGCGCTCGTCCACGGCGTATTTTCCGTACCGAGGTATCGGGCAGTCTGTGCCAGAAGGGGGACGCACATGAGTCAGCCATTCAGTCCTGATCCGAATGACATTGCGGTGCAGCCGGTTGCGGGGCTCCCTGGCCCAGCTCCGGCAACCGCGCAGTACGACACGGGTTCCCCGGCCGGGTCCGCACCGCTCGACCAGCGCCCGGGGTATCCGAGCGCATCCGCCGGAGTTCCGAGCTCTGGTGTCGCACCTGGCGCCCCGTATCCCGGGCAGCCGTTCGCCGGGCAAGTTGCGCCGAACGGTCAGTACCTCGGGCATCAGGTTCCATCGGCCGTGGTGCCGGGATTCGGCGTTGCGCCCGGTTTCCCGCATCCCGGGCCGTCGCCCGCTGTACAGGGTGCGTCGCGTGGTCAGCCCGGATATCCGGGTCCTGCGTCTGCGCCACCGGGCTTCGGCGAAGCACCGGCCGGGTACCCGCATCCCGGGCTGTTGCCGGTCGGGCAGGGACAGCCGGGTGGGGAGTGGTGGCAGACGCCGGGGACTCACGCGCCGATGGTGGCCGGTTACCCACAACCGGGGGCGGACGTGGGGCATCGGGGGTTTCCGGGCGCACAGCCTCGGGGCGGGGCGTCGCCGTTATGGCGTGTGCTCACACGACGTGCAGTGGTGGTGCTCGCCGTACTCCTCACCTGCCATGCAGCAGGTTCTGCGGGGTTGGGTCTGCTGACGATCCAATGGCTGGGCCGAACGGACTGGAGTACCGGTCGGCTGCTGGTGCCGATGACCCTGGCACATCTGATCGTTGCCGCCTTCGGGGTATTCGTCGTGGCCAGGATGACCCGTCGGCCCGAGCGATCGAGTACCGCCTTTGTCGCTGTCATGACAGCAAGCTGCCTCGCGGTGAACGCGTACGGGATGGTCCCGGACTCGGTGTTCTCGAGCTTGGTCGCCATCAGGATCCATCAAGCCGGATTGGGCGGCGACCTGATCGTCGGAGATTACCCAGGGGAGCGCCTCGCCACGTTCGGCGTGGTGCTGGCAGTCCTCCTGCTCGTCATGCTCGTGCTCTCGGCAATCGCAGCGCGACCTTCGCGAAGAGGCGACGGGCACATCGACCCCCATTCCGGTGGGCATCCATCCCCCGGATACACGCCAGGAGACCCGCACCGGTGAGCCGAGCGCATCACCCCAGCTCAGCGGCAGGTCGGCGACTCCGCCGGGACAATCCGGCGTCTTCCGATACGCTGGGCACCCGTGACCGTCGCATCGTCCCCGGGTAACTCCGATAATTCTGCTTACGACCTGATCGTGGTCGGCTCCGGCTTCTTCGGCCTGACCGTCGCCGAGCGTGCCGCGAACCTGCTGGGCAAGCGGGTGCTGGTGATCGACCGCCGCTACCACCTCGGTGGCAACGCCTACTCCGAGCCGGAGCCCGAAACCGGCATCGAGATCCACAAGTACGGCGCGCATCTGTTCCACACCTCGAACAAGAAGGTGTGGGATTACGTCACCCAGTTCACCGAGTTCACCGGGTACCAGCACCGCGTGTTCGCGCTGCACAAGGGCCAGGCCTACCAGTTCCCGATGGGGCTGGGCCTGATCTCGCAGTTCTTCGGCCGCTACTTCAGCCCCGAAGAGGCCAAGGCGCTGATCGCCGAGCAGGCCGCCGAGGTGGCGACCGCCGACGCGCAGAACCTCGAGGAGAAGGCGATCTCGCTGATCGGGCGCCCGCTCTACGAGGCGTTCGTGCGCGACTACACCGCCAAGCAGTGGCAGACCGACCCGAAGGAACTGCCCGCGGGCAACATCACCCGCCTGCCGGTGCGCTACACCTTCGACAACCGCTACTTCAACGACACCTACGAGGGCCTGCCCAAGGAGGGGTACACGAAGTGGCTGGAGAACATGGCCGCCTCCGACCTCATCGACGTGCGCCTGAACACCGACTGGTTCGACGTGCGTGCGGAGATCGTCGCGGCCAGCCCGGACGCGCCGGTCGTCTACACCGGCCCGCTGGACCACTACTTCGACTACGCCGAGGGCGAGCTGGGCTGGCGCACGATCGACTTCGAGACCGAGGTCCTCGAGATCGGCGACTTCCAGGGCACCTCGGTGATGAACTACAACGACGCCGACGCGCCGTACACCCGCATCATCGAGCCGCGCCACTTCCACCCGGAGCGCGACTACCCGACCGACAAGACGGTCATCATGCGCGAGTTCTCCCGCTTCGCGCAGACCGGCGACGAGCCGTACTACCCGATCAACACCCCCGAGGACCGCGCCAAGCTGCTGGCCTACCGCGAGCTCGCCAAGAAGGAGACCGCCGAGAAGAAGGTGCTCTTCGGCGGCCGCCTCGGCACCTACCAGTACCTGGACATGCACATGGCGATCGGTTCGGCGCTGAGCATGTTCGAGAACGTGCTGCGTCCGCACCTGGAGTCCGGCGCGGCTTTGGTGGACGAGGCGTGAGCGCGCAGCCGGTGCTCGACGACGTGACGACGGAGACGCGGGCGAAGGCGCTGCTGCAGCGGATCATCCTGCCCCGGCCGGGCGAGCCGCTCGACGTGCGGACCCTCTACCTGGAGGAATCCACCACCAACGCGCGCCGCGCGCACGCCACCAGCCGGACCGCGCTCTCGATCGGCGCGGAGTCGGAGGTGTCGTTCTGCACCTACTTCAACGCGCTGCCCGCCAGCTACTGGCGGCGCTGGAGCGTGCTGAACTCGGTGGTGCTGCGGCTGGAGCTGGCCGGGCACGGCCGCGTCGACGTGTACCGCTCGAAGGCGGACGGCTCGCGCATTCACGTGCAGGGCAAGGAGTTCGCGGTCGCCCAGGGCGCGGACTCGGTGTTCGTGGAGTTCGAGACCGATCTCGGCCCGTTCGAGGACGGCGGCTGGATCTGGTTCGACATCACCACCGACACGGCGGTGACGCTGCTGGCCGGCGGCTGGTACGCCCCGCAGGAGGCGCCGGGCACCGGCACCATCGCGGTCGGCATGCCCACCTTCAACCGGCCCACCGACCTGGTCAAGACGCTGGCCGCGCTGGGTTCGGACCCGCTGGTGCTCGGCAATGTCGCCGCGGTGATCGTGGCCGACCAAGGCAACCGCAAGGTCGTCGACGAGCCCGGCTTCACCGAGGCCGCCGCGACGCTGGGTGACCGGCTGAGCATCCACGACCAGCCCAACCTCGGCGGGTCCGGCGGGTACAGCCGGGTCATGTACGAGGCGCTGAAGACCGACGCCGAGTTCATCGTCTACATGGACGACGACATCGAGATCGAGCCCGACTCGATCCTGCGCGCGCTGGCGTTCTCCCGGTTCGCCAAGTCGCCGCTGCTGGTCGGCGGGCAGATGCTGAACCTGCAGGAGCGCTCGCACCTGCACAGCATGGGCGAGGTCGTCGACCGCGGGATCTTCATGTGGTCCTCGGCGCCGAACGTCGAGTACGACCACGACTTCTCGAAGTACCCGCTCAAGGACCGCGACAACTCCAAGCTGCTGCACCGGCGCATCGACGTCGACTTCAACGGCTGGTGGACCTGCGTGATCCCGCGGCAGGTGGCCGAGCAGATCGGTCAGCCGCTGCCGCTGTTCCTGAAGTGGGACGACGTCGAGTACGGCCTGCGCGCCCGCGTGGCCGGCTACCCGACCATCACCCTGCCGGGTGCGGCCGTGTGGCACATGGCCTGGTCCGACAAGGACGACGCGATCGACTGGCAGGCGTACTTCCACCTGCGCAACCGCCTGGTCGTCGCCTCGCTGCACCTGCCGGGTGACGGCAAGCCGATGATCGTGAACACGGTCAAGGCCACGCTCAAGCACCTGCTGTGCCTGGAGTACTCGACGGTCGCCATCCAGAACGAGGCGATCCGCGACTTCCTGGCCGGTCCGGAGGGTCTGTTCGACCTGCTGCCGAGCGCGCTGGGCAAGATCCACGCGATGCGCAAGGACTACCCGGACGCCGTGGTGCTGCCGTCCTCGACCGACCTGCCGCTGGCCAACCGGCACGGCGTCGGCGCGGTCGGCGAGCCGGGCAACCCGATCGCCAAGGTCGCGCGGCTGGCCAAGGGCGTGGTGCACAACTTCCGCAAGGCCGACCCGGCCGCCTACGAGACCCCGCAGCTGAACGTGCCGACGCTGGACGCGCGCTGGTTCCTGCTGTCCCAGGTCGACGGCGTCACCGTGACGACCGCCGACGGCCGTGGCGTCGTCTACCGCAAGCGCGACCCGCGCAAGGCCGCCGAGCTCCTCAAGGAAGCGATGCGCCTGCGCAAGGAGCTCACCGCCCGCTTCCCGGAGATGCAGCAGCGCTACCGGGCCGCGCACGCCGAGCTGACCAGCACGGCGGCGTGGGAGAAGACCTTCGGCCTCAGCCAGAACGGAACCGAGAAGAAGTGAACGCGATCAACCCGGAACTGCCCGAGCTGGAGCTGGCCGAGGAAGGCTGCGGCGGTGAGTGCGCCTGCGCGTGCGGCGACGACGAGTACATCGAGGTGCCGCTCGAGGTCGGCATCATCAACAAGGTGCAGACGACCATCGGCACCAACCCGGCCGTCGTCTCGGCCGCGCGCGGCATGTCGCACTTCGGTGAGCACGCGCTGGGCTGGGTCGGCATCGCCGCGGCGGGCTGGCTGGTCGACAAGCCGCGCCGTCGGCAGTGGGCCGGTGTCGCGGTCGGCGCCGTCGGCGCGCACGCCGCGTCGATCGTGATCAAGCGGATCGTCCGGCGCCCGCGCCCGGACAGTCCTGCGGTGCAGGTCAACGTGTCGACGCCGAGCAAGCTGAGCTTCCCGTCCTCGCACGCCACGTCCACCACGGCGGCTGCGGTGTTGCTCGGCCGGTTGACCGGGCTACCCTTGCCAGCGGTGCTCGTGCCTCCGATGCTCCTTTCCCGGGTCGTCCTCGGGGTGCATTACCCTTCCGACGTGCTCGCCGGTTCCGCATTGGGGGCCGCGTCGGCAGCCGCCGTGCTAGCCGCCGAAAAGAGACTCCGACAGTGACCGCAACCGAAAGAACCTTGGCTGAGATGAGCGAAGAACCGTCCGCCGCCGTCCTCGACGAGGGCGTGGTGAAGGGCCCGCCGAAGACTCTGGTCGGCGGTGTCATCAAGGCCATCCGCCCACGTCAGTGGGTGAAGAACGTGCTCGTGCTCGCCGCGCCGCTGGCCGTCGGGCCCGAGGCGATCAGCGACGCGGGCGTGCTCGTGCACGTCGCGATCGCGTTCGTGGTGTTCTGCATGGCGGCCTCAGGTATCTACCTGGTCAACGACTCGCTCGATGTCGAGGCCGACCGCGCGCATCCGACCAAGCGGTTCCGCCCGATCGCGGCGGGCGTCGTCCCGGTCAACCTTGCGTACGCGCTGGCCGTGGTGCTGCTGATCGGCTCGATCGCCGGTTCGTTCCTGGCGTCCTGGCACCTGGCCGTGGTGATGGCCATCTACATCGCCATCCAGCTGGCCTACTGCCTCGGCCTCAAGCACCAGGCCGTGCTCGACATCTGCATCGTGTCCTCGGGCTTCCTGCTGCGCGCCGTCGCCGGTGGCGCGGCCGCGGGCATCGCCCTGTCGCAGTGGTTCCTGCTGATCATGGCGTTCGGTTCGCTGTTCATGGCGGCGGGCAAGCGCTACGCGGAACTGCAGATCGCGCTGGAGACCGGCGCGAAGATCCGCAAGTCGCTGCAGTACTACACGCCGACCTACCTGCGCTTCATCTGGACGCTCGCGGCCACCGCCGTCGTGGTGTTCTACGGCCTCTGGGCGTTCCAGCAGGACTCGGCTCGCGACACCCAGTGGTACTCGATCTCCATGATCCCGTTTACCATCGCAATCCTGCGTTACGCGGTCGACGTCGACGGTGGCGAGGCCGGTGAACCCGAAGAGATCGCGCTGGGGGACCGCATCCTGCAGTTCCTCGCTATTGCCTGGATCGGAGCGGTAGGTGTCGCTGTCTATCTCACCTGACGAGATCGTGGTAGCGGAGCAGGAAACAACCGAATACGAGCGGCTACGCGACGACGAGCAGTCGGCGCGTCCGACCGCCCGTTTCGCGACCCTGTCCCGCGCCACCTTCGTCGGTGGGGTGGTACTCACCGTCGTCGTGTTCGCGGTGGGTGCCTGGCAGCGGCGCTGGATCGCCGACGACGGCCTCATCGTGCTGCGGACGGTGCGCAACCTGCTCGCGGGCAACGGCCCCGTCTTCAACATGGACGAGCGGGTCGAGGCCAACACCAGTACCGCGTGGACCTACCTGGTCTGGTTCTTCAGCTGGCTCACCCAGGCGCGGCTCGAGTACGTGGTGCTCGGCGTCGCGCTGACGGTCTCGCTGCTGGCGATCGTGTTCGCCATGCTCGGCACCGCCCGGCTGTGGGGCGGGACCAGCGGTCAGCTGCTCATCCCGGCGGGCGTGCTCGTCTACATCGCGCTGCCGCCCGCCCGTGACTACGCCACCTCCGGACTGGAGAGCGGCCTGGTGATCTGCTGGGTCGGGCTGCTGTGGTGGCTGCTGATCCGCTGGAGCCAGGCCGCGGTGGTGCGCGTGCCGAGCCTGCTCGGACTCGTCTTCCTGGCCGGTCTCGCGCCGCTGATCCGGCCGGAGGCCACGCTGATCGGCGTGCTCGCCCTCGGCATGATCTTCCTCGCCCCGATGCCGCGGTTCCGGTACGGCCCGATCGCGCTGCGCGCGCTGATCGTGTTCGTCGCCGGGATCGTGCCGGTGGCCTACCAGATCTGGCGGATGGGCTACTACGGCCTGCCCTACCCGAACACCGCGGTCGCCAAGGACGCGGGCGGGGCCAAGTGGGGCCAGGGCATGAAGTACCTGTGGGACCTGGTCGGCCCGTACTACCTGTGGATTCCGCTGCTCGTGCTGCTGATCGCCGGTGTGGTCACCGCGGTGGCGCGTGGGGTCGCGGTGCGGCCGCGGTGGTCGGTGGCGGCGATCCGGACCTGGCTGCGCTCGCCGAGCGCGGTCGTCACCATGGTGCTGGGCAGCGGCCTGCTGCTGACGGTCTACGCGATCCGCGTCGGCGGCGACTTCATGCACGGCCGGATGCTGCTGACCCAGCTGTTCCTGCTGCTGCTGCCGGTGGCGGTCGTGCCGATCCGGCTACCGGTCGGCGGGCTGCGGGCGTTCACCCCCCGTGACTGGTCGACCGTGGTCGTGCTGGCCGCGCTGCTCGGCACCGCGGGCTGGTCGCTGTACGCGGCGAGCACCACTGCGATCAAGACCGGCACCAAGATCAGTTCCTCCGGCATCGTCGACGAGCGCGTCTACTACGTGCTCAACACCGGCAAGGATCATCCGATCCTGGCCGAGGACTACCTCGACTACCCGCGCATGCGGGCGATGGTCAACGACATCGCGGCCAACCCCAACGGCGGCCTGCTGCTGAACTCGCCGTCGTACACGTTCTGGTACCTGGACCCGCCGCCGCAGCCGATCCCCGAGGGCGGCGCCGGGCACACGGTCTACTTCCTGAACCTGGGCATGACCAGCATGAACGTGCCGCTGAGCGTGCGCGTCATCGATCCGATGGGCCTGGCCTACCCGCTGGCCGCGCATTCGGACCGGCTCGCCGACGGCCGCATCGGGCACGACAAGAGCCTGTACCCGGACTGGGTGGTCGTCGACTCGGGCATGGTGGACATCCACCCGTGGATGCCCTGGTACATGGACGAGGAGTGGGTCACCCAGGCGCGCACGGCGATGTCGTGCCCGGAAACGCAGGCGCTGATGATCTCCACGCGCGATCCGCTCACCTTCGACCGGTTCAGGCACAACCTGCGTCATGCGCTGAGTTTCGCGAAGTACCGGATCGACCGGGTGCCCAAGTACGAGATCCAGCGGTGCGGATTGGTGGATCCATTCCCCGAGCCGCCGCGCTGAAACGGTCTACATGCGTCACACTGGGCCCACGGGTTATCCGTCGGCTCAGTGGTTACACCCCTGGCCTGGGGTTTCCCAGTGGCGTTCGCCGCTTAATCACTTTTCGGTAACGCCAGGCTATCGATGTCACGATATGGTCTTCGAGGAACGGCCCGTCGGCGCACTGGTGTGCCGGTAGTAAGTCGGCGGTCATTTGCAACCGCGGTTCCGCGCGAACCGCACGAGGAAAGGCCCAAAACAGAATGCGTGGCGGACGTCTCAGAGCCCGGGGAGCCGGCTGGCTCAAGCGGTCGATGCTTCTCTCCCTGGCTGTTGTCCTACCGCTCGGTGCGGCGGTGGCCGGCCCGACCGGCACCGCTTCGGCGGCGTTCGATCCCAGTGGCTTCGACTTCTGGGTCGACTCCGAGATGGGCCCGATCAAGAACCGGATCTTCCGCGCGGCCGACGGCAACACCGGTCGCGTCGTGTACGCGCTCGACGGCATGCGGGCCCGCGACGACCTCAGCGGCTGGGAGATCGACACCAATGTCGCCCGGGCGCTGACCGCGGCCAACATCAATGTCGTCATGCCGGTCGGCGGCCAGTCCAGCTTCTACGCCGACTGGAACGCCCCGAGCAACTTCTTCGGCCTCGACACCGGCTCGGGCGGCAGCTCGACCGGTTCGGCGGCCACCGGGTCCGCGATGACGGGCTCGTCGATCGCGCCGGCCCAGGTCGCGGGCAAGAAGAACACCTACAAGTGGGAAAGCTACCTGACCGGCAACCTGCGCAACGCGCTGTCGGCCCGGCTCGGCTTCAACCCCAACAACAACGGTGTGTTCGGCCTGTCGATGGGTGGCTCGGCCGCGCTGACGCTGGCCGCCTACCACCCGGACCAGTTCAGCTTCGCCGGTTCGTTCTCCGGCTACCTGAACATCTCGGCGCCGGGCATGCGTGAGGCGATGCGGGTGGCGATGGTCTCCGCCGGTGGCTTCAACATCGACGCCATGGCGCCGCCGTGGGGCCCGCAGTGGCTGCGGATGGACCCGTTCGTCTTCGCGCCGCGGCTGGTGGCCAACGGCACCCGCGTGTGGGTGTCGGCGGCCAGCGGTATCCCGGGCGCCGGTGACGTGTCCAACCCGATGGAGATCGTCCAGGGTGTGCCGCTGGAGCTGCTCGCTATGGTGAACAGCCGCGCCTTCCAGGTGCGCATGGCCACCCTCGGCGGCGGCAACGCGAACTTCGACTTCCCGCTCACCGGCGTGCACAACTGGCGCAACTGGGAGACCGAGGTCAACCGCATGATCCCGGATCTGTCGGCCAACATCGGCTAGCTCGATCCGCTCGAAGACGAAACCGTCCGGTGCCGTACGCACCGGGCGGTTTTCTTCGTTTCCGTCACGATCCGACTGATAGCCGGTGACGAATTACGTGCGGCAGGTCACCGTGAGTTGTGCTCTGGGTCACTTTCCAGCAACATGTAAGCATTCGTCATTGATTCATACACAGTGAGCATGCGTCGAGGTTGATTCGTCCGTTTTGCCCTGGATTGATCGCTTTCGACGCCCGATGAGGGATCCGACGGTATAGCTCGGGGTTTGCGCTGTCGGTTCAGCCGAGAAAGGTCTAGTCGAATGCGAACACTGCGCTGGAAGCGTCGGCCCGTGAAGACCGCAGCCCCCGGATCGTGGGCTCGGCGCTGGGCCGCCGGCGTATCCATGGCACTGCTGGTGCCGATCGGAACGGTCATCGCGGGCGGCGCCGCCCCCGCGTCCGCCGGATTCAACCCCGCCGCCTTCGACTTCTGGGTCGACTCCGGGATGGGCCCGATCAAGACGCGCATTCTCCCGGCGCGAAACGGCAATACCAATCGCGTCGCCTACGTCCTCGACGGCATGCGCGCGCCGGAGAACCTCAACGGCTGGGAGATCGAAACGGATATCCCGAATGCGCTCGCCGCGGCGGATATCAACGTGGTGATGCCGGTCGGCGGTATGTCGAGCTTCTATGCCGACTGGAACTCGCCCAGCGAATTCTTCGGTATTGCCGGTAACGGCGCGCCGAACGCGGGCTCCGGCGCGGCCAACGCGCTCTCCGGCGGGCCCGGCAAGAGCTACCGGTACCAGTGGGAATCGTTCCTCACCAACGATCTGCCGAACGCCCTCGCCGGCCGGCTCGGCTTCAGCCGCCACCGCAACGGGGTGTTCGGGCTGTCGATGGGCGGCTCGGCCGCGCTGACGCTGGCCGCCTACCACCCGGATCAGTTCTCCTTCGCCGGCGCGTTCTCCGGCTACCTGAACATCTCGGCACCCGGCATGCGCGAGGCCATCCGCATCGCCATGCTGGACGCGGGCGGCTACAACGTCGACTCGATGGCGCCGCCGTGGGGCCCGCAGTGGCTGCGGATGGACCCGTTCGTCTTCGCCCCGAATCTGGTCGGCAACAACACCCGGCTCTGGGTCGCCGCGGCCTCGGGCCTGCCGACCGGTACCGACGGCCCGAACATGAACACCGTCAACGGCATGGCGCTGGAGGCGCTGGCGCTGGCCAACACGCGCGCCTTCGAGGTCAGGATGGCGACGCTCGGCGCCCGCAATGTCGTCTACTCGTACCCGGCGTTCGGCATCCACGCCTGGAACAACTGGAACGACGAGGCGCTGCGGATGATCCCGGATATGTCGAACAACATCGGCTGACGCCTGTCGCCCGAGACAACCAGAACGCCCGGTGCATTCGTGCACCGGGCGTTTGTTTTCCGAGTGGAATCGTGGCCGAACCGGATGTTCACGGGTGCTGACCTGCTCCGCTCGACAGACCGGCTCTCCGGTTTAATACCGGCGAGTTCCGTTGCCCTTGCAAGTAATTCGTGGGTCGAATATCCTCCAGCGAGCGAAAGTGTGACCAGATCGTTGTTTCACCTGTCTGATCGGCCGGACTGTCGGGATCCGGGCGATGTCGGAGACGGGTCTGGCATGCCACAACAGCAGAAAGAGAGCGGAATTCACATGCGTTTCGGCAAGGCCGCCGCGCCGAAGGGTGACCAGCCGGGCACGTCCCGGGGAGTTGCACCTCGCGGTTGGCGTAATCGAATTCTAGCTGTCGGCGCCGCGGCCCTCGTGCTGCCGATCGCCGCAGGGGCGGCCCCGATGGCGTTCGCCGCCCCCGCGTCCGTGCCGGCGCTGCGCGCGCCCGCCGGTGGCTACGAAGAGCTGATGGTGCCGTCGAAGATGGGCCCGGTGAAGGTCCAGGTGCAGTGGGCGCGCAACGGTGGCAACGCCGCGCTCTACCTGCTCGACGGCCTGCGCGCCCGCGACGACCGCAACGCCTGGTCCTTCGAGACCAACGCGATGCAGCAGTTCGCCAACGACAACGTCACCCTGGTGATGCCGGTCGGTGGCCAGTCCAGCTGGTACGCCGACTGGACCGCGGCCTCGAACACCAACGGCCAGAAGACCACCTACAAGTGGGAGACCTTCCTGACCGAGGAGCTGCCCGCCTTCCTCGAGGGCTACGGCGTCTCCCGCAAGAACAACGCGGTGCTCGGCCTGTCGATGAGTGGCCCGGCCGCCCTGCGCCTCGCCGCCCTGCACCGCGACCAGTTCAAGCACGCGTCCTCGCTCTCGGGCCCGCTGAACTGGGGTGCCCCCGGCATGCGTGAGGCCATCCGCGTGATGATGCTCGACGCGGGCCGCTTCAACGTCGACTCCATGGCCGCTCCGTGGAGCCCGGCGTGGCTGCGGATGGACCCGATGGTCTTCGCGCCCGAGCTGCGTGGCCTGCCGATGTTCATCTCCTCGGCCAACGGCCTGCCCGGCCAGCACGATCGTCCGGCCGGCCTCGGCGGCATGTACAACACCGCCAACGCCATGGGCATCGAGGCCATCTCGTTCGTCAGCACGCTGGCGTTCCAGAGCCGCCTGAAGTCGCTCGGCATCGCCGCCACCTTCGACTTCCCGGCCAACGGCACCCACTCCTGGAAGTACTGGGAGGACCAGCTGTGGAAGGCGCGTCCGCAGATCCTGGGCGCGCTGGGCGCCTGATAGTTTCCGCCCAGCAACGCTGAGAAGACCGGTTCACCCGCAGGGTGAGCCGGTCTTTTTGCTGTGCGGGGCGCTCGCGTGTCCTCCCGGGTTATCGGCCGGTACTGCGGTACAACGAACGATGAGGCAGTCCCAGGGTGGGGATGAGGAGGGTCGCGCGTGTTGAAACATCGTGTCCGAGCGCCGATGCGGCGGATCCTCGGTATGGCCGCCATGACCGCGGCCCTGCTCGCGCCGACGGTCGCGGTGCCCGCCCACGCGCAGGCGCAGACCGGCGTCGCCGGGGTGCAACGGGTGGAATGGCTCTCCGATCGCCGGGTGGCGATGTGGGTGTACTCGCCCGCCATGAACACGCCGATCCAGGTGCAGATGCTGCTGGCGCGCGACTGGAATGTCCGCCCCGACGCCAAGTTCCCGATGATGCTGATGCTGGACGGCCTGCGCGCCCAGGACGACGAGAACGGCTGGACCAAGGACGCCGACGCCGAGGGCTTCTACGCCGACAAGAACGTCAACGTGGTGCTGCCGGTCGGCGGCCAGTCCAGCTGGTACTCCGATTGGCTCGCGCCCGACAACGGCCACACCTACAAGTGGGAGACCTTCCTGACCAAGGAGCTCCCGCCGATCCTCGAACGCGATTGGCGCACTACCGAAGTGCGTGGCGTGCAGGGTCTTTCGATGGGCGGCACGGCCGCGATGAACCTGGCGGGCCGCAATCCCGGCCTGATGAAGTACGTGGCCTCGTACTCGGGCCTGCTGACCACGACGACGCTCGGCATGCCGCAGGCGATCACCTTCGCCAACAAGGACGCGGGCGGCTTCGACGCGGTGTCGATGTGGGGCCCGCCCGGTGGGCCGGAGTGGGCGGCGCACGATCCCTATCTGCTGGCCGACAAGCTGAAAGGCGTCAGCATGTACGTCTCCAGCGGCAGCGGCCTGGCGGGCAATCACGACCAGCTGGGCGAGGTGCCGCTGCTGAGCGAGAACTGGGCCGGGACCGGCCTGGAGATCCTGGCGCGGCTGTCGACCGAGAACTTCGTCGCCAAGCTGGAGAAGCTGGCGATCCCGGTGCAGGCGAACTACCGTCCCGCGGGCACGCACACGTGGCCGTACTGGGATTTCGAGATGCGGCAGTCCTGGCCGCAGGCCGCCGCCGCGCTCGGCACCGATCCCGGCGGCACCACGTGCGGCACCGGCGGCGCGATCGGCCCGGCCGCCCAGGCCGCGGCCTGGCTGGGCAACTGCCTGACGGCGGAATACCCGGTGGCGGCGGGCATCGTGCAGGACTTCCAGAACGGGAAGGTGTTCCACTCCGCGGCGACCGGCGCGCACGCGGTCGGTGGCCGGATCGGCGGCACCTACGCCGGGGTCGGCGGGCCGACGTCGCCGCTGGGCCTGCCGACCGGGGACGAGCAGGGTCTGCCCGACGGCCGCGGCCGCATGCAGACCTTCGAGGGCGGCTCGATCTACTGGACGCCGCAGACCGGCGCGCAGGTGATGCGCGGCGCGTTCCTGGAGGAGTGGGGCAAGCAGGGCTACGAGCGCGGTCCGGCCGGGTATCCCGTCGCGGCCGAGGCGCGCACGCCCAGCCGCGACGGCTCGGTGCAGGCCTTCGAGCACGGCCCGATGTTCTACAGCCCGGCCACCGGCGCGCACCGGGTGCAGGGCTTCATCCTGGACAAGTACGCGGCGCTGGGCTTCGAGACCAGCCCGCTGGGCTTCCCGCTGGCCGAGGAAGCGCCGCTGAAGGATCTCGGCCGGTACAGCCGGTTCGAGGGCGGCAACATCTACTGGAGCCCGCTGTCGGGCGCGTGGTCGGTGCGCAACGGCGCGGTCGCCGATGCCTGGGGCGCGCAGGGGTTCGAGAACGGCAGGCTCGGGTATCCGGTCAGCGACGAATTCACCGTCCCCGGCGGGATCCAGCAGAATTTTCAGACCGGGTTCATCGTGGTGCGGGACGGCAAATCCGAAGTTCACGGGGTGTGAGCCCGGGCTGAGAACTCTCTGAGCTTCGCCGCGCGGTACCCGGCCGCCCCGGATGTCCGGCTAGCCTGGTCTGCGACCGCTTCCCTGACGAACGATCGAGGAAAGACATCTTCATGCATCGGATTCCTGGCAAGGTTGCCGGATCGGTCGCGGCCCTGGCTGCCGTCGCCCTGCTGTCCGCCTGTGGTGGCAACGATTCGACCGCGTCGCAGACGCCCACTCTCTCCTCGAGCGCGAGCGCCGCCGCCTCGGCCACGTCCCAAGCGCCCGCGACCGGCGACCACGGTGACCACGCGACCACCTCGAGTGCCGCGCCGGAGACCACCGCCGCGCCCGAGCAGCCCCAGGCCGCGCCGGAGACCACGCCCGCGTCCACGCCCGCCTCCGACAAGGACAAGGCGTTCCTGGCCGAGCTGAGCAAGAACGGGATCACCCCGGCCAGCCCGGACATCGCCCTGACCGCGGCCGGCTACATCTGCTCCAGCCGCGCGACCGGTGCCTCCGATGCCGATATCGCCCCGTACGTCGCGGCGATCGCCGGCACCGACACCGCGTTCGACCAGTCCAAGATGGACGTCAACAAGGCAGCCCAGATCTATATCGCCGCCGCGACCTCCACCTACTGCTAGTGAACCCCCGACCGACGCGACGCACCCGCAGGCTCTGGCCGGCGGGGTGCCTGACCGTGCTGGCGCTGTTCGTCCTGGCGATCATCGTCATCGTGCTGCTCTGGTATCTGTTCGCAGGCCGGTTGCGGGAGCCCGGGCCGACGCCGCCCGGACCGCCGCCACCGACGTCGCAGTCGGCGGACTGTCCCGATGTGATGCTGCTCTCGATCCCCGGCACCTGGGAGTCGGCGAGCAACGACGATCCGTACAACCCGCAGGCCAACCCGATCTCGCTGATGCTCAGCGTGTCGGGGCCGCTGCGGGCGCAGTTCCCGGACAACCGGCTCGAGGTCTACACGGTGCCCTACGTGGCCCAGTTCTCGAACCCGATCGCGTTCCCGCCGGACGGCCAGGCCTCCTACAACAACAGCCGCACCGAGGGCACCGCGCGGGCGACCGACATCCTGGCTCAGCGGCACAAGCAGTGCCCGCTGACCACCTACGTCATCGCCGGTTTCTCGCAGGGTGCCGTCATCGCCGGTGACGTGGCCGCGCAGATCGGCATGGGCAACGGCCCGGTCCCGGCCGACAAGGTGCTCGGCGTGACGGTGATCGCCGACGGCCGCCGCACCGCCGACACCGGCCCCGGCCAGCCCACCGAGATCGGTGATCCGCCGCCGACCGGCCAGGGCGCCGAGGTGGCGCTCAAGGGGATCAACGTGCCCGGCATCAGCATGACCGGCCCGCGACCCGGTGGTTTCGGCTCGCTGGCCCCGAAGGTGTACTCGATCTGCGCGCCCGGCGACATGATCTGCGACGCCCCGCGCGAGGCCCTCAACCCGGCCAACGCGCTGGGCAGCCTCGGCGCGCTGATCCGCTCGGCGGGCAATCCGGTGCACGCGCTCTACGCCACCAACACCGTGGACGGACAGGGCACCACCGCCACCCAGTGGACGGTGAACTGGGCGGCCGGACTCATCGAGAACGCGCCGCACCCACCGCATTCCTGAGCGGTGACTGGCGGAGTTGTCACAGTCACAGCGGGTGTGTGATTGCCATGGATCATGCCTCGCTGTGACATCCGCACTCCCATTCGCCCTCACGCTGTAAAGTGCGCTGATGATCGCGCCGACTTCTCTGCTACCGCGGAGTAGCCGGTGGCCCGAATACACCGCCTAGCACGCGCAGCGTGCAACAGCCAGGAGCGATGAGTTCATGACCGAAGCTGCCGCACCCGTCGGTGAGTTGACCGCGCTGGGTACGCCGCTGCGTCCGTTCCGCTTCGCGGCGGCGGGCGAGGGCAACAAGCAGGAGGGCGGCGCACGCAAGTTCGTCCAGACTGCGCAGCAGGCCGAGGAGATGGGGTACGACACCTTCGTCGTCCCCGATCACCTGGGCGACCAGATCGGTCCGATCGCCGCGCTCGGCGCGCTCACCCAGGCGACCGACAAGATCCGGCTCGGCACCTCGGTGCTGGCGAACGGCTTCCGGCATCCGGTCGTGCTGGCCAAGGATCTGGCCACCATCGACGTGCTGTCCAAGGGCAGGCTCGAGGTCGGCGTCGGCGCCGGCTGGATCAAGGAAGAGTTCGAGAACGCGGGCATCCCGTACGAGCGTCCCGGCGTCCGGCTGGAGAAGCTCGACGAGTCGCTGACCATCCTGGACACGCTGCTGCGCGGCCAGGAGTGCAACTTCGAGGGCAAGCACTACCAGGTGCGTGGCATCAAGGGCACCCCCCGACCGCGGCAGGGCCCTCGTCCCCCGCTGTGCACCGGCGGCGGTGGCCCGAAGATGCTGGCGCTGGCGGCCAAGCACGCCGACATCGTCTCGATCGTCCCGCAGACCACCAAGAACGGTAAGGGCCTGCTGTCCGGCATCACGCTGGAGAAGACGATCGAGAAGGTCAACATCGTCAAGGAGGCTGCCGGCGACCGGTTCGCCGACATCGAACTGAACTGGGCGATCACCGCGATCGTCATCACCGACGACCGGGAGAAGACCGCGGAGATGGCGCTGCGCGCGATCGAACGCGGCCTGCACCCCGATCTCGAGGTCGACGTGGAGCTCACCGCCGAGCAGATCCTCAGTTCGCCCTACATCGCCATCGGCACCTTCGAGGAGATCGCCGAACAGGTCAAGCGTGTGCGCGAACTCACGTCGATGTCGTATGTGGGCATCTTCCCCACCCAGATGGACGCTTTCGCGCCTGTCATTCCGCTGCTGCGGGAGGACTGAGCGGGGGTTCTCTGTAACATGACTCTGGTTTGAGAACATCTAGCCGATAGCGGTCACCGCGCAGACCGCTCGAAAATCCGCAGGTTGTCAGGATCCACGCACGGCGTGTTCCGGGGGCCGGTGGCGATAGCGAGTCGGGGCCTCACGGGTCTCAACGCCGTAATGCGTTGGGAAAATTCACCGGTGTCCGGGCCTCGGAGGAGAAGAAGGAATGGAAGAGACTTTCGACGACTACCTGGACGAGACCGGGAACCTTGTGATTCCCGAGGGTCGGACCCTGGTCGATCACGTCGAGAAGCACACCCGTAACGATGCGAACACGCTCGCGTACCGCTACATCGACTACTCGCGGGAACGCGACGGCGAGGTGCACGAGCTGACCTGGCAGGAGTTCGGAGTTCGGCTGCGCGCGGTGGCCGCTCGCCTGCAGCAGGTGACCAACCCGGGCGACCGGGTCGCGATCCTCGCGCCGCAGGGCCTGGACTACGTGATCTCCTTCTTCGCGGCGATCTACGCGGGCACCATCTCGGTGCCCCTGTTCGACCCGGACGAGCCGGGCCACACCGACCGGCTGCACGCCGTGCTCGGTGACTGTGAGCCCTCGGCGATCCTCACCGCGACCTCCTCGGCCGCCGGTGTCCGCCAGTTCTTCCGCTCGCTGCCCGCCGCGCAGCGCCCGCGGATCATCGCGGTCGACGCGATCCCGGACACCCTCGGTGATTCCTGGGTCCGCCCCGACACCGCGATCGACGACATCGCCTACCTGCAGTACACCTCGGGTTCCACCCGGGTCCCGGCCGGTGTGGAGATCACGCACCGCGCGGTCGGCACCAACCTGCTGCAGATGATCAACTCGCTGAACATGAACGAGAACTCGCGCGGTGTCACCTGGCTGCCGCTGTTCCACGACATGGGTCTGCTGACGGTGATCCTGCCCGCGGTGGGCGGCAAGTTCATCACCATCATGTCGCCGAGCGCGTTCGTGCGCCGCCCCTCGCGCTGGATCAACGAGCTGGCCGCCGTCTCCGACGGCGCCGGCACGTTCGCGGCCGCCCCGAACTTCGCGTTCGAGCACGCCGCGGCCCGTGGTGTGCCGAAGGCGGGCGAGTCGCTCGACCTGTCGAACGTCATCGGCCTGATCAACGGTTCCGAGCCGGTGACGGTCTCGTCGATGAAGAAGTTCAACGAGGCGTTCGCCCCGTTCGGCCTGCCCAAGACCGCCATCAAGCCCTGCTACGGCATGGCGGAGGCGACGCTGTTCGTCTCGGCGACCAAGGCCGAGGACGAGGCCAAGTACATCTACGTCGATCGCGACGAGCTCAACCGGGGCCGGATGGTCCGGGTGGATCCGTCGGCCGAGAACGCCATCGCGCAGGTCTCCTGCGGTTACGTCGGTCTGTCGCAGTGGGCCGCGATCATCGATCCCGAGTCGGTGGAAAGCGCCGACGGCGGCCGTGAGCTGGCCGACGGGCAGGTCGGCGAGATCTGGCTGCACGGCAACAACATGGGCATCGGCTACTGGGGACGCCCGGACGAGTCGACCAAGACCTTCCGCAACCGGGTCACCGACCGGCAGCCGGGCGGGCACGCCGAGGGCACCGACGCCGACGCGAACTGGATGCGCACCGGCGACTTCGGCGTCTACTTCGAGGGTGAGCTCTACATCACCGGTCGCGTCAAGGACCTGGTGATCGTCGACGGCCGCAACCATTACCCGCAGGATCTGGAGTACTCCGCGCAGGAGGCGTCCAAGGCCCTGCGTCCCGGCTTCGTCGCCGCCTTCGCGGTGCCCGCCAACCAGCTGCCCGCCGAGGTCTTCGCGGCCGACAGCCACTCCGGCCTGAAGTTCGACGCCGACGACGCGTCCGAGCAGCTGGTCATCGTGGCCGAACGCGGTCCCGGCGCGGGCAAGGCCGACCCGGCCCCGATCGCCGACGCGGTGCGCGCGGCCGTCTCGCTGCGGCACGGTGTGACCGCTCGTGACATCCTGCTCGTACCCGCGGGTTCCATCCCGCGTACCTCCAGCGGAAAGATCGCCCGGCGGGCCTGCAAGGCCGCCTACCTCGAGGGAACGCTGCGCGGTGGTTACACCCAGCAGGCTTTCCCCGATGCACCGGAAGAGTAATCGGCCGACCGGATCGGATCGACGCCCGGCGTGAGCGCACGTCGGGCGTCATTCCACGGCGCGCCCTGTACGCAGACAGGTAGCTTGAGGAATTGATGGCTGACAACGAGGGCACGCCCACCCAGAACCCCGAAGTCCCCGCGCAGAGCACCCCGGCGGGTGATCTCTCGGTCGCCGACCTGCGCGAATGGCTGCGCAAATGGGTCGCCGACGCGACCGGGCAGTCGATCGACGCGATCACCGTCGACCGGCCGATGGAGGAGTTCGGGCTGGCTTCGCGCGATGCCCTCGCCCTCGGTGGTGACATCGAGGAACTGACCGGCGTCATCCTCACCCCGACGGTGGTCTACCAGCATCCGACGATCGCCTCGCTGGCCGAGGTCATCGTCAACGGCGAGCCGGAGCTGCCCGCCGACGAGGCGGACGACTACGCCGCCGCCTACCAGCCCGGCGAGACGCACGACATCGCCGTGGTCGGCCTGTCGACCCGGCTCCCCGGCGCGGGCAGCACCCCGGAGTCGACCTGGGAGTTCATCATCGGTCGCGGTGACGCGATCCGGGAGCTGCCGGAGGGCCGCTGGTCGGAGTTCCTCGGCGATGCCGGGGTGGCGCAGACCGTCGCGGAGTCCAACACCCTCGGCGGCTACCTGGACCAGGACGTGGTCAAGGGCTTCGACGCCGAGTTCTTCGCCATGTCGCCGGTCGAGGTGGAGCGCGTCGACCCGCAGCAGCGCCTGATGATGGAGCTCACCTGGGAGGCGCTCGAGCACGCGCGCATCCCGGCCAGCGAGCTCAAGGGCGAGAAGGTCGGCGTCTTCGTCGGCTCGTCGAGCAGCGACTTCCAGCTGATCGCCTCGCTCGGCCTCGGCGACCGTGACCCGAACCTGCCGATCTCGGCGGAGGCCTACGCCCTGCTCGGCGCGTCGACCGGCATCATCGCCAACCGCGTCTCCTACTTCTTCGACTTCCGTGGCCCGTCGGTCACCGTCGACACCGCCTGCTCCTCGACCATCGTCGCGGTCCACCAGGCCGTGCGCGCGCTGCGCGACGGCGAGGCCGACGTGGCGCTGGCCGGTGGCGTGAACATGATCCTGGCCCCCGTCATCACGCTCGGTTTCGAGAAGAACGGCGCGGTCGCCAAGGACGGTCACATCAAGGCGTTCTCCAACGACGCCGACGGCATGGTCCGCTCCGAGGGCGCGGGCCTGGTCGTGCTCAAGCGCCTGGTCGACGCCGAGCGCGACGGCGACAGCATCCTCGGCGTGATCAAGGGTTCCGCGGTGAACTCCGACGGCCGCTCCAACGGCCTGTTCGCCCCGAACCCGGAGGCCCAGGCCGACGTCCTGCGCGCCGCCTACCGCGACGCGGGCATCGCCCCGTCCACCGTCGACTACATCGAGGCGCACGGCACCGGCACCCCGATCGGTGACCCGATCGAGGCCGAGGCGCTGGCCCGCATCGTCGGCCGCGGCCGCGACGCCGACAAGCCCGCCCTGCTCGGCTCCGCCAAGACCAACTTCGGCCACCTCGAATCCGGAGCGGGCGCGGCCAGCCTCGCCAAGGTGCTGATGTCGTTCCAGCACAACGTGATTCCGCCGAACATCAACTACGCGGGCCCGAGCCCGTACATCCCGTTCGAGCAGGCCAACCTCAAGGTCGTCGACGAGCCGACCGAGTACCCGCGCTACAGCGGCGTCGCGACCGTCGGTATCTCCGGCTTCGGCTTCGGTGGCACCAACGCGCACGTCGTGCTCCAGGAGTACGTGCCGTCGCCGCCGGTCGTCGAGGACGTGACGGCCGAGCAGGTCGCCGCCGAGCAGGTCGAGGGCGAGGAGACCACCGATGTGGTCGCCGAGGCCACCGCGATCACCGCGGCCGCCGCCGAGCCGGAGCAGCCGGTCGTCGTGGAGTGGGACGGCGAGCGCGCCGAACCGCTGCCGGTGATCCTGGCCGTGTCGGCCTACCTGCCCTCGCGCCGCAAGCGCGCCGCGGCCGAGCTGGCCGACTGGCTGGCGGGCCCGGGTAAGGACGTCCCGCTGACCGATGTCGCCCGCGCGCTGGCCAAGCGCAGCCACCAGCGCTCGCGCGGTGTGGTGCTGGCCAAGACGCACGAGGAGGCCGTCGCCGGCCTGCGCGCCATCGCCGAGGGCAAGCCCGGCGCCGGTGTGTTCACCGCCGATTCCCCGGCGGCCGCCCCGCCGGTCTGGGTGATGTGCGGCTTCGGCGCGCAGCACCGCAAGATGTCCAAGCAGCTCTACACCGAGAACTCGATCTTCCGTAAGACGGTCGACGAGGTCGACGAGCTGGTCCAGGACGAAGCGGGCTACTCGATCCGCGAGATGTTCCTCGACGACGAGCAGGACTACGACGTCGGCACCTGCCAGGTCGGCATCTTCACCACCCAGCTGGGTCTGGCCGCGGTGCTGCGCGCGCACGGCGCCGAACCCGCCGCGGTGGTCGGTCATTCGATGGGTGAGGTGGCGGGCGCGTACATCGCGGGCGGCCTGACCCTGGAAGACGCGGTGCGCGTGATCTGCGCCCGTTCGCGCCTGATGGGCGAGGGCGAGCAGATGATCACCGAGGACGACGTGCGCAATATGGCGCTGGTCGAACTCAGCGCCCACGATGTCGCCGAGCTGCTGCCGCGCTTCCCGGACGTGGAGTGCGCGGTGTACGCCGCGCCGACCAACACCGTCATCGGCGGGCCGCGCGAGCAGGTCGAGCAGATCGTCGCCGAGGTGGAGGGCATGGGCAAGTTCGCCCGCATCCTGCCCACCCGCGGCGCGGGCCACACCTCGCAGATGGACCCGCTGCTGGGCGAGCTGGCCGCCGAACTGGCCGGCATCGAGCCGACCTCGCTGAAGACCGGCCTGTTCTCGACCGTGCACGAGGGCCTGTTCTTCAAGCCCGGTTCCGAGCCGATCCACGACGAGCCCTACTGGGTGAAGAACATGCGCCACGCGGTGTACTTCACCAACGCGATCAAGGCCGCCGTCGACTCCGGGCACACCACGTTCCTGGAGCTGGCGCCCAACTCCGTCGCGCTGATGCAGGTGCTCGGCACCACCTTCGCCGCGGGCGTGCACGACGCGCAGCTCATCCCGACGCTCAAGCGCAAGGAGGACGAGTCCGCCGGTGTCATCGGCGCGCTCGCCCAGCTCTACGTGCACGGTCACGCGGTGAACCTGAGTTCGCTGCTGCCCGAAGGCGATTACGCCGATGTGCCGCGGACGGCGTTCGTGCGCAAGGAGTACTGGCCCGCGGTCGCGATGTCCTCGGGTGGCGGTAACACCAGGGTGCCCGGCGCGCACGTCGCCATGCCCGACGGCCGCCACGCCTGGGAGGTGCAGGCCGCCTCGGTCACCGACCTGGCCGCGCTGGTGAAAGCCGCTGCCGCGCAGGTGCTCTCCGATGTCGCCGTGTCGGTCTCGCACCCGCACGCCGCGCTGCCGACCACCGGCACCCTGACCACCACCCTCACCCCGCACCTCGGTGGCGCGTCGGTGCAGGTGCACGCCAAGGGTGCCACCGGTTTCGCGCTGCTGTTCGACGCGGTCGTCACCTCCGGTGCCGCGCTGCCCGAACCCGTTGTCGCCGAGACCGTTCCGGCGGCCGTCGCCGCGCCGACCGCGGCCGAGGTGGCCGTGGCGACCAGCGACCGCTGGGACCCCAACGGCACCGAGACCGTCGAGCAGCGGCTGTGCGTGATCGTCGCCGAGTCGATGGGCTACGCCGTCGAGGACCTCCCGATGGAGATCCCGCTGATGGAGCTGGGCCTGGACTCGCTGATGGCGATGCGCATCAAGAACCGCGTCGAGTACGAGTTCGACATCCCGCAGCTGCAGGTCTCGGCCGTGCGCGACGCCAGCCTCAACGAGGTCTCCAAGGTGCTGCGCTACGCGATCGAGCACCGCGACGAGGTCGCGGCGATGGCGGAGAAGCAGGCCGCGGCCAAGGCCGCCGGTGAGGACGTCGAGATCGGCGTCGACGCGAACTTCGTCGAGGCCGCGCGCGCGGCGATCGCGGCGGGCGGGGATCCGCTGGCCGCGGCGAAGGCCGCCGGTGCGGAGCTGCCGTCGGAAGGTGGTGTCGCCGAAGCTGTTCCGGCCGAGGCCGAAGCGGCCGCGCCGGTCGCCGAGGTGGCGCCGGTCGCCGAGCCGGTGACGCCGGACGTCGACTACTCGGCCCCGGCCGGGGACGAGGACAACGTTCCGCCACGTGACGCTGCCGAGCGGCTGACCTATGCCACCTGGGCCTTGGTCACGGGCGCTTCCCCTGGCGGCATCTTCAACACCCTCCCGATTCTCGAAGAGGAGGTCGCCGAGAAGATGGCGGCCCGTCTCACCGAGCGGGTGGGCGCCGAGGTCACTGTCGACGATGTGCTCGACTGCGAGACCATCGAGCAGCTGTCCGACATCGTCCGCAACCTGCAGGACAGCGGTGCCGATGTGGACGGGTTCATCCGCCCGCTGCGGGTTCGCCCTGAAGGTTCCGATGCTGTCCCGGTTTTCGTGTTCCACCCGGCCGGTGGCAACACGCTGGTCTACGAGCCGCTGATGAAGCGCCTGCCTGCCGATACCCCGGTCTACGGATTCGAGCGGGTCGACGGTTCCATCGAGGAGCGCGCGCGCCAGTACCTGCCCGAGCTGCGCAAGATTCAGGGCGAGGGTCCGTACGTGCTCTACGGCTGGTCGCTGGGTGCCGTGCTGGCACTTCAGGTGGCGCAGTTGCTGCGCGCGGAAGGCGCCGACGTACGCCACGTCGGCCTGATCGACCTCGCCATCACGGTCGAAGCCGAGGACAACAGCCCGGCGGAGCGCCTGGCTCGTCTCGAGCGCTACCAGGCCTTCGCCAAGAAGACCTACAACGTCCCCGCCGAACTGGACCAGGAGCAGCTCGAAGAGCTGGCCGCGGCCAGCGATGACGACCAGATCAAGATGATCATGGATCTGGTCAAGCTCAGCGGTGCCAAGATCCCCGGCGGCGTCCTCGAGCACCAGCGGACGTCGTGGATCGAGCAGCGTGCGCTTCAGCAGGCACAGCCGAGCCAGTACGACGGTGACGTCGTGCTCTACCTGGCCGATCGCTACCACGACGGTGCCATCGAGCTCGAGCCGCGCTACGCGGATCGTCGCCCGAACGGTGGCTGGGACGAGTACATCCCGAACCTGGAGATCGTCAACATCCCCGGCGATCACCTCCAGATCGTGGACGAACCGCGAATCGGCCAGATCGGTGCGGATCTGTCCGCCAAACTGGCGAAGATCGCCAAGGGAGAGAAGTGAGCACTACCGCGGAAAAGCTTGTCGATCTACAACAGCGCCTCGAGCTCGCCAAGGAGCCCGCGGGTGCGAAGGGGATCGAGAAGCGAGCGCGGAAGGGCATTCCCAGCGCCAGGGATCGCATCAACATGCTGATGGACCCGGGCACCTTCGTCGAGATCGGTGCCCTGGTCCGCAAGCCCGGTGACCCGACCGCGCTCTACGGTGACGGTGTCGTCGTCGGGCACGGCCTGGTCGAGGGCAGGCCGGTGGCGGTGTTCTCGCACGACCAGACCGTCTACGGCGGTTCGGTCGGTGAGGCGTTCGGCCGCAAGCTGTGCGGCATCATGCAGTACGCGTCCAAGGTCGGCATTCCGCTGGTCGGCATCAACGATTCCGGCGGCGCGCGCGTGCAGGAGGCGATCAGTTCGCTGGCCTGGTACGCCTGGATGGCGACCAATCTCGAGCCGCTCTCCGGCATGGTGCCGCTGGTCTCGCTGATCCTCGGCAACTGCGCCGGTGGCGCGGTGTACGAGCCGATCTGCACCGATGTGGTGGTGGCGACCGAGTCGGCGCACATGTTCGTCACCGGTCCGAAGATCATCAAAGAGGTCACCGGCGAGGACGTCAGCCTCGAGGAGCTCGGCGGCGCGCGCACGCAGGCCGAGTACGGCAACATCCACCACGTCGCCAAGGACGAGGACGCGGCGTTCGCCTGGGTCCGCGAGTACCTGGGGTACATGCCGAGCAGCTGCCAGGAGCTGCCGCCGGTGGTCAATCCCGGTCTCGAGCCGGAGATCACCGACACCGACCGCGAGCTGAACACGCTCATGCCGGACTCGGACAACGCCGGCTACGACATGCACGACATCCTGCTGCGCATCTTCGACGACGGTGAGTTCAAGGAGATCAGCGCCGAGACCGGCCAGAACATCATCACCGGGTTCTCCCGCGTCGACGGCAACACCGTCGGGGTCGTGGCCAACCAGCCGCTGGCCTCGGCCGGCGCGCTGGACGCGCGCGCCTCCGACAAGGCCTCGCATTTCGTGCGCCTGTGCGACGCGTTCGAGATCCCGCTGATCTTCGTCGTCGACACCCCCGGCTTCCTGCCCGGTGTCGAGCAGGAGAAGGTCGGCGTGATCAAGCGCGGCGGCCGCTTCCTGTTCTCCTACGTGGAGGCCTCGGTCCCCAAGATCACCCTGGTGGTCCGCAAGTCCTACGGCGGCGGCTACGCGGTGATGGGCTCCAAGCAGCTCGGCGCCGACATCAACCTGGCCTGGCCGACCGCCCGCCTCGCGGTCATGGGCGCCGAGGGCGCCGTCAGCTTGCTCGGCGCGGCCCAGATCGCCGCCGCCCCCGAGGATCAGCGCGCCGCCATCCGCCAGAACCTGATCGACTTCTACAACGCCAATATCGCCACCCCGTGGGTGGCCGCCGAACGCGGTTTCATCGACGCGGTCATCGAACCGGCCACCACCCGCCTGGAGATCCGCCGGGCGCTGAAGTTGCTCCAGGACAAGAAGATCCAGCGCAACCCGCGCAAGCACCACGTCCTGCCGCTGTAGCAGGCACGCCGACACCCGAACGGGCCGCCCCGGAGTCTTCTCCCGGGCGGCCCGTTCGTGTGTGCGGGGTGTGTTCGGGCTCCGCCGGAGGCCCCACACCGGCCTGCTACAGTCCGCTCCGAAGAGTTTTCCCGACGGTGCGTCGGGAAAATTTCGATAGCGAGAGTTGGGCTTCGATGGTGAGTGGTTTTCCGGGCGTCGACGGGTTCCTCGGTACCCGGGCGTCGCTGGCGATGGACATGATGGTGCTGGTCATGGCGTTGGTCGTGGTGGTGCTGGCGTGGAGTGTGTACGCGGTCAGGAGCCGGCGGAAGTTCCGCTGGCACAAGGTGGCCCAGATCCTGCTCGGGTCGGGGCTGCTGGTCGCGGTGGTGCTGTTCGAGATCGACGTCCGGTTCAACGGGTGGCAGGATCGCGCGGCCGGGGTCGTCGGCGGGAGCGCGTCGGCGGCGGTGTGGACGGCACTGATCGTGCACCTGGCGTGCGCGGTGTTCTCGGTGGCGCTGTGGCCGGTGGTGATCGTGCGGGCCGTGCGCGCCTTCGGGTCGCCGCCGGAGCCCGGCGCGCACAGCGCCTCGCATCGCCGCTGGGCGCCGATCGCCGCGATCGGGATGACGCTCACCGCCGTCACCAGCTGGGTGTTCTACGTCCTGGCCTTCGCCGTCTGATCAGCGAGTCGGCAGCGCGGACAGATACGGCCCGACCAATTCGGTTGCCGCCGTGGCGGTCCGCTCGAGGTCAGCGCCGCTTTCGAGCAGGCGGGAGGCGGCGTGCACGATGCCGTCGATGAGGGCCGCGACGGTGGCGGGGTCGTCGGTGCCGAGGGCGCGCAGCGCGGTGATCAGCGGCGCGCGCAATCCCTCGTGCAGTTCCCGGCTGTAGGCGGCGATGTCGTCGTCGATGATCGCGGCGAGGACCCGGGCCAGGGCGTGCTCGCCACCGGCGACCAGGTCGAGGTTGGCCCGCACGTAGGCCAGGACCGCCGCGGCCGGATCGGGGGTGGCGGCCATCGCCGCCGAGACCCGGCGGGCCCACTGGGGGAAGGTGTCGGCCAGCAGCTCGGCCAGCAGCTGGTCGCGCGAAGCGAAATATTGATACACGCTGGGACGCGCGAGTCCGGCGCGCGCGGCCACTTCGGTGAGCGTCGGCGGCCGGGACGGATCGGCCATCAGGATGGCGCGCGCGGCGTCGAGCAGGGCACGGCGTTGCGCTTCGCGGTGCTCGGCGAGTGTGGCGGCCCGAATCCTCGGCACCGGGCCTCCTGAGAATCCGGCCGGATCGGGCCGCCGGCGTTGTCACCGGCGGCCCGACAGGGAAAGTCAGGCGACAGTGGCCTTTTCGATGACGACGTCGTCGACCGGGACATCCTGGTGGGGGCCCGCGTTGCCGGTGGAGACGGCGGCGATCTTGTCGACGACCTCGGTGCCCTCGGCGACCTTGCCGAAGACGGCGTAGCCCCAACCCTGGCCCTGAGGGGCGGTGTGGTTGAGGAAGGCGTTGTCGGAGACGTTGATGAAGAACTGGGCGGTGGCCGAGTGCGGGTCGTTGGTGCGGGCCATCGCGACGGTGTACTTGTCGTTCTTGAGGCCGTTGGTGGCCTCGTTCTGGATCGGCGCCTGGGTGGGCTTCTGCTTCAGGCCGGGCTCGAAGCCGCCGCCCTGCACCATGAAACCGGGGATGACGCGGTGGAACACGGTGCCGTTGTAGTGGCCGGCGTTCACATAGTTCACGAAGTTGGCGACCGTGTTCGGCGCGGCCTGGTCGTCCAACTCGAGCACGATCTGTCCGTAGTTGGTTTCGAGATTCACCTTGGTCATGCCGTCGAGTCTAGGGACGGGAAGGGTCGGGAGAAGACCGGGGTCCGCACGGGCGCGGACCGCTGCCGAAAAATCGCGGCCGGGTGCCCGTGGGCGGCACCCGGCGCGAATATTGCCTACGATGTGTATGGAACCCGCGTGCGAGTGCGAGACGCACGCGGGTTCTTTTATCGCATACCCAGGCAATTCACCGAATTCGAGGTGACCGCGCGGTCATTCGAATTCACCCCGGAATTGTCAGGGGCCGACCGTGATCGGCACCGCCGGGGTGGTGGTGTTGGTGACCTTGTAGACGCCGGTCACCGTGCCCGTTGTCGCGCTGGTCGGGCAGCCGAAACCACCGGTCACCTTGATGGGTGCCGGGGAATTCGTGGCCTGGACCGTGGACGGGGTGCCGTTGGTCCAGGTGCCGGCCAGCGAGGCCGGGGCGGTGGGCGCGACGACCACCTTGCAGGAGGCCAGACCGCTGGTCTGGATCACCATGCCGCCGGTCGGGATGTTGATCGTCCCCGAGATCGGCGAGCCGTTCTGGCCCGTGATCGACCAGCTGCCGCTCGTCGTCACGGTCGCGCTGACACCCCACATGCTGGTCGAGCAGCCGGTGAAGCTGGGCGCGCTGATCGGCACGGTGACCGGCCCGCTCGGGTTGGTGTTCCCCGGCGCGGCGGGCACCGCGCCGGTCGCGGTGGAGGTGTTGCAGGTGATCGTGACGCCACCCGCGACGGCCTTGACCACACCCTGGTTGGTGGCCTGGACCGCGGCGCCCGCCGGGCTGACGGTCGTCGAGGCCTGCGCCGCGGCGGGGCCGATGCCCAGCGAGGCCGCGGCGATCGCACACCCGGCTGTCGCCACTGCGGTGCGTGCGAAGAAGTTGCTGTGGAACATGCGTACTCCTTGGTGAAATCGACATCTCCGGGATGTGAAGATGTCGTGTTCAAGAGTACGAAGGCCGTAATTCTGTAGCGCGTTATTCGCGCCTACCATTTCATTCGGGAACCTTCGCGTTTCGGCCTCCGGGAAATCGCTCCGGACTTAAAATGCGGGACTGTAACCGTCTGTAACAGTTACTGCTTTTCGTACTAATATGCACCCTGCACACTGGTAGCATCGAAAAACTCCTGTGCCGCACCCGCTCGTCGGCCGATCATCCCGCCCGGACCTGGATCGATAGCGGATTAGCATAATGCCGAAACCTCCGGCCGTGCGGCGTGATCCCGGCGCTCGGTGAAGTCGGCGCACGTCGCACGCTTAATGAAACGCTTGAACTTCACACCATAGCGTGCTCCATGTCCGACGGCATGGCGTGCGACCCCTCACAACCACCCTGGTGCGGATACCATGGCGAACCGTGCCAGACGCCGCAACAGCTGTTCTCACCAAGCCACCCGCCGAACCGGTGGCGTCCGCGAAGGACTACACGATCGCGCGATGGATCGCGCTCGTCGCCGGAATCCTCGGCGCCCTCTTCGCGGTGGCGACGCCATTCCTGCCGGTCACCCAGACGACCGCGCAGCTGAATTGGCCGCAGAACGGCAAGCTCGGCAATATCCAGGCACCGCTGATGTCGCAGGTGCCGATCGACCTGAACGCCACCATCCCGTGCTCGGCGGTCGCGACGCTGCCGGCGCAGGGCGGCATGCTGCTGGCCACCGCGCCGCCGCAGGGCGACCGGGCCGCGCTCGAGGCGCTGTTCGTCCGCGTCTCCGACACCTCCGTCGACGTGGTCGACCGCAACGCGGTGGTCGCCTCGGCGGACCGCGCGGCGATGGACCAGTGCTCCGCGATCGTGATCAGCTCCGACCAGAACCGCACGACGGCGGTCTTCGAGGGCATGACCAAGGAGATCGAGCGGCCGATCCCCGGTCAGCCCGGAGCGGTCGAGACCGTCCAGGTGCCGGTGCAGGGCCAGCTCGCCGGTGACCTGCGGCCGCAGATCGTCGGCGTGTTCTCCGATCTGAAGGGCGCTGTCCCGCAGGGCCTGTCGCTGACCTCGACGATCGACTCGCGCTTCTCCTCCAGCCCGTCGGTGCTCAAGCTGGTCGCGATCATCGCCGCCGTGCTGTGCACGCTGCTGGCGCTCGGCGCGCTGGCCAGGCTCGACGGCAGCGACGGGCGCGGGCACCGCCGGTTCCTGCCGAAGAACTGGCTGAAGCCGACCTGGGCCGACGGCGCGGTCATCGGCACGCTGCTGGTCTGGCATTTCGTCGGCGCCAACACCTCCGACGACGGCTACATCCTGTCGATGGTCCGGGTGGCCCCCGACGCGGGCTACATGGCCAACTACTTCCGCTGGTACGGCGTGCCCGAGGCGCCGTTCGGCTGGTACTACTACGTCATCCAGGTCTTCGCCGAGATCTCCACGGCGAGCCCGTGGGTGCGCCTGCCCGCGCTGCTGTGCGGCATCCTGTGCTGGATGGTCATCAGCCGCGAGGTGGTGCCCCGCCTCGGCAACGCGGTGAAGCGCTCGCAGGTGGCGCTGTGGACCGGCGGCCTGGTGTTCCTGGCGTTCTGGCTGCCGTTCGACAACGGCCTGCGCTCGGAGCCGATCGTCGCCCTGGGCGCGCTGCTCACCTGGGTCTCCATCGAGCGCGCCATCGCCACCGGCAGGCTGCTGCCCGCCGGGATCGCGGTGCTGATCGCGGCCTTCACCCTGGCCGCCGCCCCGACCGGCCTGATGTGTGTGGCCGCGCTGCTGGCGGGCATCCGGCCGCTGGTGCGGATCATCGTGCGCAGGCACCGGCAGTTCGGCACCTTGCCGCTGCTGGCCCCGATCGCGTCGGCCGGTCTGCTGGTGCTGGTCGTGGTCTACGGCGATCAGACCTTCGCCGGTATCCAGGAGGCCAACCGGGTGCGCCAGGCCACCGGCCCGAACCTGGCCTGGTACGAGGACTACCTGCGCTACTACTACATGTTCGTCGAGACCGTCGACGGCTCGCTGGCCCGGCGCTTCGCCTTCCTGGTGATGCTGCTGTGCCTGTTCACCACGCTGCTGGTGCTGCTGCGCCGCCGCCAGGTGCCCGGCATCGCGTCCGGTCCGACCTGGCGGCTGATGGGGATCGTCTTCGGCACGATCTTCTTCATGATGTTCAACCCGACGAAGTGGACCCACCACTTCGGCGCCTACGCGGGCATCGCGGGTTCGCTGGCGGCGGTGACGGCGGTCGCCGTCTCGCAGAGCGCGCTGCGCTCCCGCAAGAACCGGGCGATCTTCCTGGCCGGATTGCTGTTCGTGCTCGCGCTGTCGTTCTCGGGCATCAACGGCTACTGGTACGTGTCCAGCTACGGCGTGCCGTGGTTCGACAAGACCATCTCGCTGCGCGGGATCAACTCCAACACGGTGATGCTGATCCTGTTCGGCGTGGCGCTGGCGCTGGTCGGCTGGTATGCGCTGCGCGAGGACTATGTGAAACCGCAGCCCTCGGCGAAGACCGTGCGGGGCAGGCGGATCCGCAAGTTCGCCGCCATCCCGCTCACCGTCGTGGTCGGCCTGATGGTGCTGTTCGAGGTGCTCTCGCTGGTCAAGGGCGCCACCCAGCAGTACCCGGGGTACTCGCTGGCCCGCTCCAACATCGACGCGCTCGGCGGCAACGCCTGCGGCCTGGCCAACGACGTGCTCGTCGAAGCCGACCCGAACGGCGGCAGGCTCGATCCGATCGTCGATCCGGCCACGCCACTCACCGACCCGAACGATCCGCTGGCCGGAACCGGCTCGGTCGGCTTCACCCCCAACGGTGTGCCGGGCGATCTGTCCGCCGACGCGGTCGAGGTGAAGCCGGGTACCGGCAACACCAGCAACCAGTCGGTGGGCGCGGCCTTCGCCGAGGGCGAGAGCGCGGGCACCGGCGGCGGCGAGGGCGCGCTCGGCGTCAACGGGTCGACCGTGGCCCTGCCCTTCGGGCT
Source organism: Nocardia sp. NPDC050718 (assembly GCF_040654235.1). Lineage (NCBI taxonomy): Bacteria > Bacillati > Actinomycetota > Actinomycetes > Mycobacteriales > Nocardiaceae > Nocardia > Nocardia sp. NPDC050718. The sequence goes on from NZ_JBFAHQ010000003.1 coordinate 35,650, forward strand.
CGACCCGGCGCAGACCCCGATCCTGGGCTCCTACCAGGAGGGCGTGCAGCAGCCGGCGCGCCTGGAGTCGTCCTGGTACGGGCTGCCCGCCCGCTCCGACGACTCGCCGCTGGTCGTGATCTCCGCGGCCGGTCGCATCGCCTCCAAGGACGACACCGGCGCCGACAAGTACGGCCAGTCGCTGCTCGTCGAGTACGGCACCCGGAACCCGGACGGCAGCGTCGCCACGCTGGGCAGCTACCTGCCGCGCGATATCGGCCCGTTCCCGTCCTGGCGCAACCTGCGCGTCCCGCTGGCCGACCTGCCCGCCGAGGCGAACGCGGTCCGCATCCTGGCCAACGACCCGATCCTGATCGGCGACCAGTGGCTGGCGTTCACCCCGCCGCGGGTGCCCGAGCTGCAGAAGCTGGACTCCTTCATCGGCCGTACCCAGCCGGTGCTGCTGGACTGGGCTGTCGGCCTGCAGTTCCCGTGCCAGCGGCCGTTCGCCCACCGCAACGGCGTCGCCGAGGTGCCGAACTACCGCATCCTGCCGGACCGCCCGCTGGCGATCTCCTCGACCGACACCTGGCAGGCCCAGGAGTTCGGCGGTCCGCTCGGCTTCTCGCAGATGCTGGCCGGCCGGGTCACCATCCCGACCTACCTGAAGGACGACTGGGCGCGGGACTGGGGCTCGCTGGAGCGCTACGACCAGTACCTCAAGGCCGAGCCCGCGAAGCTGACGACGGGCACCGAGACCCGCGACGGGCTGTGGACGCCGGGCCCGCTGCGCGTGTTCTGACCGACGCCGGAAAGTAGGAAGGCGGGGGGCCCCCCCCGGGGGGGGGCGGCCGCGGGGGGTGGGGGCGGGGGAGGGGGGCGACGCGGGGGGGGAAGGGAGG
>NZ_JBFAHQ010000003.1:36540-531249 GCF_040654235.1 Nocardia sp. NPDC050718
GCCCCCCGCGCGGGGTTGTGCCGGGGGGGCCGGGGGGGTTTTTAGGCCCCCCCGCCGTTTTGTTTCTGGGCGGGGCCCCACCTCGGTGGGTCCGCGCCTTCTGTCGTTGGCGGGGTAGCAGGAGTCAGACGTTGAGCATGCGACGGTTGAGGTCGCGACGTAATACCTCTTGCGAAGGCAATCTATCCAGCACCCGCATCACAGCCGGTCGTAGTTCCTTTTTCTCGTCGTCGCTGAGCAGCTCGACGAGATCTCGCAGATCCATGTCATCGAAGGCTCCTGTCATACCCATCAGGGTACGTGCTCAAACCAGCAGGCGGAGGCCATTCGGCAGGCATTTACAGGCGTTTCACGTACATGAAACGCTAACGGCCGCTACGCTTTTCGCGCCGTACACGCGTATACGCCCGGTCACTGCCCTTCCGCTGCCGGAGTCCCTACTGCGCCCGGATAGCAGGCTCCTTCGCCCGCCCCGACTGGTTCACGACCGTCACCGTGATGTCGGCGGGCGGCGCGGGCTGGTAGGGGGTGAAGCGCTCCAGTGCGCCCCAGTCCCGGCCGAGGTCGTGATCGAGATAGGTGGGGACAGTCTCGGCCTTCAGCAGCAATCCTGTCCACCCGAGCGGGCCACCGCCGATGTCGTCCTGCCAGGCGTTGGACGCGTCGGAGCCGACCCGGTCGGGCAGGATCCGCCACTGCGGCGCCTCGGCGACGCCGTCGTGGTGGTCGAACGGGCGCTGGCAGGGAAAAGCCAGGCCGACGTGCCAGTCCAGCAGCACCGGGTCGGTCTCGCCGACGACCGACTGCAGCGTGGCCAGCTTCGGCAGGCGCGGCGGCGTCACGGCCAGCCACTGCTTCTGGGTGATGTCGTTGTCGGCGGCGACCAGGCGCACCGCGTTCACGCCCGCGGGCAGCTGATCCAGCGGCACCCGCAGGTTGCGCCAGGACGGCGCGGGGCCGATGTCCATCGGCGCGACCGAGCCGGTCGCCGCGACGGTGCCGTCGGCGGCGTGCGTGCCGTATTCCAGGCGCAGGTCCTGGCCGTAGTGCACGACGCCGTCGGTGTCGACGTAGCGGATGCGCCCGGCCGCGGTGACGATGAGCGCCTGGTAGGCCGGGTCGTCGCGGACGGCGTCGAGATCGAGGCGGTACCACTGCGAGGTCAGCTTGGCCTGCTGCTGCACACCGTCCTGGTAGGAGCCCAGGACGGGCGTGCGCGCGGGATCGAGGCCGAACGGCAGAGCGACGGTGCTGCCGTTGATGCCGGATTCGGTGCTCGTCCCGCCGCCGGTGCCTGCGCCGGTGGTGTTGGTGGTCTTGTTCGCGGAGTCCTTGTCGACCGAGTTGGCCCCGCCGACCACGGTCTCGTCGGCGTCGGCGGTGAGGTCGGCGGCGACGCCGTTGGGGGTGAAGCCGGTGGATTCGGCGCTAAGTCCGTCGGCGGGGGCGCCGGTGTAGGGGGTGAGCAGCGAATCGGCGGTGTTCGTCTCCACCAGCACGTCGTTGGCGAGCCCGCAGGTGTCACCGGTCAGCGACTCGATGTTCGACTTGGCGATCGAGAACGCGGGGTACTGGGTGATCGCGCCCTTGGCCATCGAGGCCACCTCGAACAGCACCAGCAGCGCGGCCGCGATGGTCAGCGGCATGGTGGCGAAGCGGTCGAACCGGTTCGGCGCCGACGGCGTGCGGTACGGATCGCGCAGGTGGAAGTACAGCGCGACCAGCAGCGCCAGCACGGCCAGCCCGAGGAACAGCGTCGAGATGCCCTTGCCGGCCACCAGCGGCGCCTTGTCCCAGAACGGCACGCCGTAGCTGGACACGTACCACCACCCGTTGGACCCGGTGAAGGTCATCGCGAGCAGGAACAGCACCGCCGCGGTGAACAGCGCGCGGTTGCGTGGCGCGCGGATGCCGTTGGCGCCCACCGCGACCGCGGCCAGCGCGGCCAGCGACCCGGCCAGCCCGGCGTACACGCCGAAGTGGTGGGTCCACTTGGTCGGCGTCCACATCATCAGCAGCAGCGCGCCGAAGACGATGCCGAGGATGCGCACCGACGGCCCGCGCGAGGTACCGGGGATGCGGCCCTTACGCAGCACCTGCAGGACGCACACGAGCAGGCACAGCAGCATCACCAGCACGCCGAACCGCCGTGCCAGCGAGCCGTCGGGGGAGAGCATGAACAGCGAGTCCCAGCGGGTGCGCTCGTCGAACCAGGCGACATTGGGGCCGACCAGGGTGCGGACCCGGGTGGCCTCCATGACGGTGGCCAGCGTCTGGTCGGCGAAGACCACGATGAGCACCAGGGTGCCCGCCGCCAGGCCCGGTGCGAGCAGCGCGGCGTAGCCGAAGAACTTGGTGCCCTTGGCGCGCTTGATGATGACCTGCATGACCGGCCTGGTCCCCGCGATCAGCGCGGCGATGCAGATCAATCCGGTCGGACCGGCGGCCAGCGAGAAGGCGGCGACCAGGATCGCCAGCGCCGCGGGCAGCAGCCGGGCGGTGGCGATGGCGCGCTCGATCAGGCACCAGGTGAGCAGCGCGCCCGCCGCGATCAGCGGCTCGGGGCGCAGGCCGTTGTCGTAGGGCAGCCAGAACGCCAGGAACACGAGCCCGGCCGTCCACAGCGCCACCTTGTCGCGGCGCACCCGGGCGCCCAAGCGGGGCAGTACTTCCCGGCTGATCACCGCCCAGCACACCAGGCCCGCGGCGAGGGCGGGCAGCCGCATCCAGGGGCTGGCGTCGGAGATCTTGGTCATCCAGGCCAGCAGCTCGTAGGACCAGCCGAACGGTGCCTCGGGGACGCCGAACCAGCGGTAGTAGTTGGCCATGTAGCCCGACGGGCCGGAGGCGCGGGCCATGTTGAGGATGTAGCCGTCGTCGGAGGTGTTGGCGCCGATGACATGCCAGCCGAGCAGCGTCACCACCACGACGACGTCGGTCGGCGTGATCCGCCACCAGTGCCGCGGCAGGAACCGGCGCGCGCGGCGCCCGTCGGCGGTGTCGAGCAGGTGCAGCGCGATCAGCGCGAGGACGGTGAAGACCGCGGCGGCGATCATCGTCACCAGCTTCAGCGTGGTCGGCGTCGAGGTGAAGCGGGAATCGATGTCGGCGTGCAGGCGGGCGCCGGTGAGCGCGGCGGCGTCGAGATCGGTGAAGACGCCGACGATCTGGGGCCGCTTGTCGGTGGTGACGGTGTTGCGGAACGGGCTGCCGTCCTGGCGCGTCACCCCGGTGAACTCGACCGTGGTGGCCGCGATGGTGGAGGTGATGGTGATCCGGTCGCAGTTCGCGATCTCGGCGACCGGTGCCGAGAGCATCGGCACATCGCGCGCCTGCACACCGAGCACGCCGTCACGTACGGCGACGGTGAGGCCCCGCGAGGTCTGGCCGGAGGCCGCCGGGATGGTGCCGACCAGCGTGGTGGTCCCGGTCTCGGGGAGATCGCGCAGCATGGCGCACGGCAGCTGCGCGTCGAGCTGCTGCGGCACATACGACACGAGCGGTGCCTCGACGCTGGTCGCGCCCGGCTGTGGCCAGTCCAGGCTCGCGCGGTCCTGGCGCACCGGCAGCAGTGGCGTCAGCAGGGCAAGCACGAAACCGAGGAGCCCACAGACGAGGGCGACCATGCGGTATCGGGTGAACGCTCGTTCGGATCGCAGCACGGGGGTTGATGCTAGCCATCGAACCTGTGCGCGACTCGGCGCCGCGGCACAACGGGTGGTCAGCCCGTCCGGCGGTTGCTCCAATCGAGCTGCGTGCGGGCCCAATCGGGGATTTCGCCGGCGGGGCGCGGGTAGGCGTCGAACTCGGCGCGCAGGTCGTCCTCGGAGACCTCGGGCATCCAGTCCGCGACGGTGCCGGTGGCGAAGGTGGCCTTGTAGCGGGTGGGCCCGGCGATGAAGATCTCGGCGCTGAGCCAGGTGCCGACGGCCGGGTCGTAGGACATCCGCTTGTGGTCGATCAGGTACTCGAGCACCTCGGCGGGCGGCACCATGTTGGTGACCGATCCGTCGCGCTCCTTGACCTGCACGCCGGCCACGGCCTGCTCGCCGACCTGCAGCGACCACAGCAGCGCGAACTTCTGGCCCGGCGCGAGCATCGCGATCGCGGCGTCGACGACCGTCTGCTCGATCGCGCCGAGTGTGGCCAGCTCTTCGCGCGGCGCCGGTTCAGGTTCCTGACGGTGCGGGCGGGTGAGCAGGAGATCGATTCGCTCGGGTCTGCTGAGCGTCATAGCTATACCTCTGCATCCGTACCGATCAGCACTACCAAAACTGATTTCGGTCGGCCGAACATCCAACATTTCGCAGCGTACCCGCACCGCGACACGAACCGTGCGGTTTGTTGACACTGACCGGACATATTGTGGTCTATCGCGCTCCCGCATACCAGTAGCTACCGGGTGTCGATCAACACAACAGTTGGTTGTGTGCTCCTGACCAGGGCGTTCAGGCCGCCGCGGCGCGCAGCGCGAACCAGCCGTCGAGAGGGTCCGCGAATCCGTGATAGACGAGCGGTATGCGCTGATCGATCCCGAAGTACTGGTAGACCGCCGCCATCGTCTGGCGCACCGAATGCGCCTGGAAATCGTCGATGCGGCGCGGGCCGATGCGGTGCTCGGGCAGCATCTCCAGCCGGACCAGCTCGGCCGGATCGTCCACGTCCAGGCCCCACGGCTCCGGTTCCTCGATCAGATGGTCGTGCAGGACGGTGCGCGCGGTCGGCGGATCGTGCCGAGGGCCCGCGAAGGCGACGCGCTCGAGATGGGCGAGCCCGCGGGTGCTCAGCGGCGTGCGGACGGCTTCGATCAGCTCGATCAGTTCGGTGTCGGGTTTCGGTTCCGGTCTTCGTCCCGCGACCGGCGCCTGTTCGAGCAGGTGCAGCACCTGCCCGCCGCGGACCAGCGGCTCGGGCACCACGAAGACGCTGATGCTCGGGCAGGAGCAGTTCAGGCCGGTGAGGCACACCCTCGTGTGCAACGGATCGGACATAAGTCCTCCTCCGGTAGCGGGTCGCCGAGACCCGTGACGTGCAGGATCGAAGATTCCAACGCCATCCGCCGTGGTGCTCGCCCGCCGGCGGCGACCGTGCCGCACCCGTCAGTGTAGTGCTGTCGAGCGGCCTCGACAGGGGGATGCGGCACGGAACGGACACGATCCGCCGGGCCGGTCACGGCGGTGTGGACTCGGTGTAGCGGCGCGCCAGGGTGCGCAGGTGGGCCACCAGTTCGGGCGGGCCGTCGACGCGGAAATCCATCATCAGCATGCTCAGGTAGATCGCGATCGTCTCCATCGCGTCGGCGCCGGTGTGCAGCAGGCAGGTGTGCGCGTCGACCGGTTCCACCACCCCGACGGCCGGGTTGATCCGCGCGATGACGGTCTCGGCGGGCGCGAGCACGGTGACGCGGGCGTGCACCCGCCAGCCGGTGGTCGCGATGTGGCGCATGACGAAGGCGACCAGATCGTCGTCGGGCAGCCTGCGCGGGGCGAACACCCGGCTGCCCGCGGTGGCGGTGGTGATCCGCGCGGCCGGAATCGCTTCCCAGGCGTGGCTGCGCATGTTGTAGGCGACCAGGTACCAGCGGCGCTGCCAGTTGATCAGCCGGTAGGGCTCCAGTTCGACGCCGTCGTCGACGGTGACCGCGGTGGTGCGCCGGACCGCGTCGGCCAGGGTGGTGAGGATGCCGGCGGCGACCGGGGCGTCGGGTTCGCGCGAGCCGGTGGTGGCCGGGCCGATCTCGGTGGCGTCGTGCAGTGCGGAGACCTTGCGCTGCAATCGTTTCGGCAGGATCTGCTCGATCTTGCGCAGCGCCCTGGTGAGCTGGTCGCCCAGGTCGGAGACGGCGAGCGCGCCGTCGGCGGCCACGGCGATGGACAGCGCGACGGCCACCGCCTCGTCGTCGTCGAGCAGCAGCGGCGGCATGGTGGCGCCGCGGCCGAGCCGGTAGCCGCCGATCGCGCCGCGTTCGGCGTGCACGGGGTAGCCGAGGTCGCGCAGTCGCGAGATGTCGTTGCGGACAGTGCGTTCGGTGATCCCGAGGCGGTCGGCGAGCTCGCGTCCGGTGTAGGCGCGGTCCTGGAGCAGGGCGAGCAGCCGCAGGACGCGGGGTGTCGTCGCGGCCATGTCCCACCTCGTCGAAAGTCGTGCGGAAATTAGGAAAGAAACGAGCCTAATAGGTTTCTAGGCTGGAGTCATCACCGAGAAGGAAGGCTCCAAAATGAACAGCACCGCAGCCCTCGAGACCGTCTGGCGCGACGTGGTCGCCACCTCCTACGCGGCCCTGCGCGATGTCGTCGCCGGCGTCGGCGCGGACCAGTGGGACCTGCCGACGCCGTGCTCGGAATGGACCGTCACCCAGGTCGTCCAGCACGCGGCGGGCGACCAGCTCGCCTACGCCGCCGCGCTGGGCGTAGGCCCTGGCCCGAGCTACAACCCCTTCGACCCCTCCGGGACCATCGACGGGTCCGCCGTCGCCCTGGTCGAGGCGGCCGTCGAGCAGACCGCCGCCGCCTGGTCCACCGTCGCCGACGACACCGCGACCGTCCCCACCCCGCTCCCACACGGCGATCTGCCCACCCCGGTCGCCGCGACACTGGCCGCGCTCGACGCCGCCGTCCACGCCTGGGACATCGCCGTCGCCACCGGCCAGCCGTCCCCCCTCACCGCCGACCTGGCCACCCACCTGCTGACCGCGGCGCGCACTTTCCACCCGGCCCCCGGCAGCGGCACCGACGCCGAGATCGTCGAACCCCTGCGTCAGTGGGGCGCCTACGCCCCGGTCGTCGTCACCACGTCGACCGGCCCGATCGACGACCTCCTGCACTACCTCGGCCGCACCGCGGCCTGAGCGCCGAGCGGTATCCTTACTTTGTTACCTAGGTAAGGAGAAGGCATGGACGCATTGGCTCGGCTGACCTCGAAGGGTCAGATCACGGTCCCCAAAGCGGTCCGGGACGCTCTGGAGCTACACACCGGCGACAACGTGCACTTCCGAGTCGAGGGTGAGGTCGTGGTGCTGGCCAAGACTCCGGACCTGCTCGACCTCGCCGGGAGCGTGCCGGTTCCGCCGCAGGTACGAGGCCGCTCGTGGGAAGAAATCCGCGACGCCGCGTGGGCACAGCAGTGGCAGGACGGGGAGTCGTGACCGTCTACCTGGATACGAACATCCTGGTCCGTCACTTCACGCAGGATCCGCCAGAGATGGGTAGAGGCGCGTCTGCGCTGCTGGCGGAATCCGACGACCTCTATCTGCCCGATCTCATCGTGGCGGAAACGGTGTACGTGCTGCAGAGCGTGTACCAGGTGCCCCGTCCACAGGTAGCCGCGCTGACCCGCGCGATCATCGGATCCCGCAACGTAGCCACGGACGACCCTGCCGTGCTGATCCGGGCGGTAGACGTCTACGAGCACGACCGGCTGTCGTTCGCCGATGCCTACCTGGTTGCCCTCGCCGAGGCGGATCCCGGATCGGCGATCGCTTCGTTCGACAAGGGCATCGGCAAGGTCGGCACCGTGCGGCGGATCGAGCCAGGCCTCAGCGGCGGACGGTGATCAGGGTGAAGGGGCCGATATCGGTGGTGGTGAAGGCGGGGTCGGTGAAGAGGGTCTTCGGGAAGGCGACCGTGTAGCGCTTGACGTTCGGGTCGTTGGGGTAGACGTCTTCGGCGAGGCGCAGGGTGTAGGTGTCGCCGTCGCGGCGGAAGAGGAAGGCGTCGGGGGCGCGCCAGGGGGCGGTGGCCATGGCGTCGAGGAGGGCGGGGGACGAGTCGAGTTTGCTCCAGGCGGCAATGGTGGCGGCGCGGGCCTTGAAGTCCGACAGCGGGTTCGCGTAGTGCGAGGTGAGGGCCTGGAAGCCGAAGTAGGGGTAGAAGGCGAGGAAGCTGGTGTCGGCGGTGAGGACGACGGATTCGTCCCTGGGACGGCCGGTCTGGGCCAGCAGGGCTTCGTCCACCGCGTGGTAATAGGCCACGGCCGATGGCTTGCGCTTGTCGGCCCGCTCGCCGAAAGTGCCCTCGGCGTTGGGCGTCTCGGTGGGCACGGTATCGGTGTAGGCGGTGTCGATCTCGTGGGTGAGCACGGTCGGGATGTGCTGCGCGAAGGCCAGCGCGCCCAGCACGGCGAGCACACCGGCCGCGACCCGCACCGGCGCCTGCTCGTGCAGCCCCCGGTAGATCACCCCGGCGAGCTCGACGAACCCGAAGACGCCCGCCGCGGCGAGCACCGCGAGCAGCACCGGCTCCAGCCGGAACGACAGCAGCGTCGTCCCCGCCGCGGTCGCCGCCATCGACAGCAGCGTCCACAGGTAGATCGCCAGCACGCCGAGCCCCAGCGCCTGCGCCCGCCGCGACGAACCGGCCCGCAGCACCAGCCACAGCGTCCCGAGCAGGCACAGCGCACCCCGCAGCGAGAACTCCAGCATGGGGAACGCCAGCTCGGCGCCCGACTGGGGCAGATAGTGGAAGGCGTTGCCGGACGGCAGTTTCGCTCCCGACAGCATCTTCAGCAGGTAGGGCGCCCACACCACCAGTGCGAGCACCCCGGCGATCGCGCCGATGGCGACCAGCTTGGTCAGCGGCGCGATCGCCGCCCGCCACGGCGCCGGGCCGCCGACCGCGCGCGGACCGCCGACCCGGGGACGCAGGTCTTCGCGCCGCGTGTACACCGCGACACCCGCCGCCACCACGGCCATCAGCACCACGGTGAACGCCGCGATCGCCAGGTACAGCGTGTAGAAACAGGCGGCCACCCCGAGGAACAGCCCGGTGCCGAGTACCGCGCCCCAGCCGCCCGACGACCGGTGCAGCGCACCCCAGGCCAGCACCAGCACCGGCGGGAGGAACACCACCAGCACCGCCCCGTACGCCTCGGGCGAGGCGTAGGCCAGCGTCATCGCGGTCACGGCCGCGGCGGCACCCACCGCGAGATCGGCGCGCACCAACTGGGTCCACAACACCAGGGCCACCGCCGCGGCGATCGCGAGCAGCCCGATCGCGTACGGCTTGAACACTTCCCAGCCGTCCATGCCGAGCACATTGCCCACCCGGCCGCCGAGCCAGAACCAGCCGGCCGGATAGAACGGCGGGATGTCCACATAGGTCATGTCCCGCAGCGCGGCGCTGTCGGTGAGCCGGGTGAGGTACTCGGTGCGGAACTCCTGATCCACCGAGACACCGAACAGATACAGCTTCGTCGCGGCCAGCGGCATGCCGAGCGTGACAGTGACGAAGCCCGAAATACCGATCCAGGACGCCAGTTTCGCCACCACCGGCCACTTGCGCAGCCGGATCAGCAGCACCGCGACGACCAGCAGCGCGATGGCGGCGAACTGGCCGACGGTGGTCAGCGCCTTGGTCACGTTCGAGGAGTTGAACGCCGGCCACTGCACCGCGGAGAACGCGTAGAGCCCGACCACGGCGACCGCCAGCGCCACCGCGGCGGCCCCGGCGGCCTCGCCGACCCCCGCCCCGATCCTGCGCAGCGGCCGCACCTCGTCGTTGGTCGTCATCGGCGCGCTGCCCTCCGGCTCGGTGTCGGCTCTCACGGTCCGGGTCAGCCTAGTGGAGCCGGTGCCGACCGGCGGAGGCCGAAGCGTCCGGTCGCTCCGCACGGGTTCCCGCCTGCGGAAACACGAACTGCCGCACCGTCACAGGACGATGCGGCAGTACGCGACAAGCGGTCGATCAGATCGGCAGCTTGCGGAAGATCGGGCGCGGCACGTGGCGCAGCGCCGACATCAGGAAGCGGGCCTCGCCGGGTGCCCAGACGATCTCGGTGCCCTTCTCGGAGGCGGCGACGGCGAGCCGGGCCACGTCCTCGGGATCGACGGTGAGCGGGGCTTCCTTGGAGCCGGTGGCCTCCCAGTGCGCCTTCGTCGCCGAGGTGCGCACCTGCATCGGCCGCACCACGGTGACGCGCGGACCGTGCGGCCGCAGCGCCTCGCCGAGGCCGAGGTAGAAGCCGTCCAGGCCGGCCTTGGTGGAGCCGTAGACGAAGTTCGAGCGACGCACGCGCTCACCGGCCACCGAGGACATCACGATGAACCGGCCGTGGCCCTGCGCCTTGAACTTGTCGCCGACCAGCACGCCCACCGAGACACCGGCGGTGTAGTTGATGCCGACGGTCATGACCGCCTTGCGCTGGTTCTGCCACAGCTCCTCGGCGTCGCCGAGCACACCGAACGCCACGATCGCGACGTCGACGTCACCCGCGGCGAACGCCTGGTCGACGACCTTCGGGTGCGACTCGGTGTCGAGCGCGTCGAAGTCGATGACGTCGACCTGGGTCGCGCCTGCCGCCTTCAGCGTGGCGACCGCGCCCTCGAGCAGCGGATCGCCGGGCAGGTTGGCCAGCACGACCCGGGCCGGGCTCTTGCGCAGGTACTCGGCGCAGATCGCGAGACCGATCTCGGAGGTGCCGCCGAACAGCAGAATGGTCTGCGGGTTGCCAACTGCGTTGATCACTGGAGCTCCAGCCTCCTGGCCATATCGGACATGAACACGCCGGTCGGGTCGACGCTGCGGCGGACCTTGATCCACTCGTCGATCCGCGGGTACATCTTGTGGAACGACTCGGCGCTGGTCCGCGAGTCCTTGGCGGTGTAGAGCCGGCCGCCGAACTCGAGCACCCGCCGGTCCAGATCGCTGACGAACTCGTTGAGCCCGCGCGAGATCGGGAAGTCGACGCAGATGTTCCAGCCCTCCATGGGGAAGCTCAACGGCGCCTGGTTACCCGGACCGAACAGCTTGAACACATTGAGGAAGGAATAGAAGCCGGAGCCCTGGATGTCGATGATGATCCGCTTGAACTCCTCGACCGACTCCGGCGGCACCACGAACTGGTACTGCAGGAAGCCGTTGGAGCCGTAGCCGCGGTTCCATTCACCCAGCATGTCGAGCGGGTGGTAGAACTGCGTCAGATTCTGGACCTTGCCCCGGTAGGTGCCCGACTTGCGGTACCAGACCTCGCCGATCGGGCCGAAGGTGTACTTGTTGGCCAGGCCGTTGGGGAACACGTCGGGCAGGGTGAAGAAGGTCTTGCCGTTGAACCGCAGCGGGTCCTTCTGCAGCTTCTTCGGCAGCTGGTCGAGCTTGGCCAGGTTGCCGCGCGAGATGGCGGCGCGGCCCAGCTTGGGCAGCGGGCTGATCGCGTCGAACCAGGCCGAGCTGTACTCGTAGTTTCCCTCGGAGCCGTCGCTGTGGAAGGCGATGGTCTCGTCGAGGGTGGCGGTGACGTCGCCGTCGGCGATGAAGTACGCCGTCTCGGTCGGCGTCATCTCGATGGTCGCGCGCAGGATGATGCCGGTCAGGCCGCAGCCGCCGATGGTCGCCCAGAACAGCTCGGGGTCGGACTCGGCGGTGATCGTGCGGACCACGCCGTCGGCGGTCAGCAGATCCATCGAGCGCACGTGGTTGCCGAAGCTGCCCGCGCTGTGATGGTTCTTGCCGTGGATATCGGAACCGATCGCGCCACCGATGGTGACCTGCCTGGTACCGGGTAGGACGGGCACCCAGAGGCCGAACGGCAGCGCCGCCTTCATCAGCTGATCCAGATCGACGCCGCCGTCGACGTCGACCAGACGGGTCGCGGCGTCGATGCGGTGGATCTTGTTCAGCGCGGGCATGTCGATCACGAGGCCGCCCGCGTTCTGCGAGTTGTCCCCGTAGGAGCGGCCGAGGCCACGCGCGATCACGCCGCGTCGCAGGTGCGCCGGCTTGGAGTCGTTGTCCTCGGCGACCATGCTCACGGCCTTGACGATCAACTCGGGATCGCTGGTCGAGAGCACTTCGGCGGAGGTGGGTGCGGTGCGACCCCATCCGGTGAGCTTGCGAGTGCGCGTAGGCAGCGCAAACGCCTCGCCGGTGGCGGTCGGAATGTTCTCGGACATCGGCTAAGAGGCTACATGCATGGCGGGACACGCGGCCGGTCTCGTAGTCTTCCTCACGTGCAAGCCCAACCGCATCTGCCGCTTCCCGCCGAGATTCCGCTGGTCGACGAGCCTGGTGGAACCGACGTAGACCTGAAGACGCAGATCGTGCGGTTCACGCTGACCGGCGGCCTCTCGGCGATCGTCGACTACGGCATCTACAGCCTGCTGCTGAACCTGCTCGGCCTGCCGGTGAGCCTGGCCAAGGCGGTCAGCTTCGTCTGCGGAACCACCACCGCGTACCTGATCAACCGGCGCTGGACCTTCAAGGCCGAGCCGAGCAGGGCGCGCTTCATCGCGGTCGTCGTGCTCTACGCGGTGACCTTCGCCGTGCAGGTCGGCATCAACGCGGCGCTGTACTTCGCGCTGCCCGGCGAGTGGTGGCGGCAGCCGCTGGCGTTCGTCGTCGCGCAGGGCACCGCCACCGTCATCAACTTCGTCGTGCAGCGCGCGGTGATCTTCAAGATCAAGTAGTCAGCTGGCCTTGGCGGCGGCCGGCGCGGGCTGCTTGCCCGCCTTGACGCCGAAGTAGTCGCCGCCCTTGGCCCTGACGTTGTCGGTGCCCCACTCCCGCCGGTCCCGCGCGACGGGCACCATCTGCGGAATGTGCTTGCGGCAGTGGATGTAGGCCTCTTCCACATCGACGACGACCCACACCTGCGACGCCCTGCCCCGCTCCGGTGCGGGCAGATCGTCGACGGACTCGCGTAGCTCACTGTCGGCAACCATGCGGGCCTTGCCATTGATGTGCAGCCCGATCAGATCGCGCACGAAGTCGATCATCAAGATCCCGACGTGCGGGTTCTCGAGGATGTTGCCGAGGCTGGCCATTACTCCGTTACCTCGATACTCGGGGTACGCAATCGTGCGTTCGTCGATCACGTGCAGGAACCCCGGTGTTCCCGCCCGGAAACTGGCGTCGCATTCGCCGTGCGCGTCGGCGGTGGAGATGAAGGCCATGTCCATCCGCGCGACGAATTCGACCATCGACGGGTTCAGGTAGTCGATCACCTGGTCGTCGTAGAAGCGTTCGGCCCTTTCGGTCGTGCCCAACGTGTCCTGAAGCTCGTGCTCTCCGTCGCTGCCGACGTGTTTCTCGGGCATCGGGGCCCCCTCTGCTAGCCGAACCGGGTGATGCGGGTTTCGCGCTGAAACCCCCGCTTGTGACCGCAATCTCACCCAGTGTAGGGGACTATCACAAGCCGTGGGGCGAGTCCATTGTTGCGAATGGTACGAAAGTCCTGTTTGCGCAAGGGTTTCCCGAGGTAGACCGATCAGACCGGTTCTACCCGCACCGGCACCCCGTTGAACACCGCGGTGCCGGAGATCACGTCGACCACCGAATCATCGGTCAGCACATTGGCGTTCACGCCCGCGTGCGCGCTGGCCACCGATTGGGTGGTGCTCGCGCCGTGTCCCCAGCCGTGCGGCAAACTCACGACGCCGGACATGATCGTCGGCGTCTGCTCGACCTGGACGGTCAGCGAGCCCGCCGCCGAGCTGATCGCGGCCTGCTCGCCGAGGCCGAGCCTGGTCGCGTCGTCGGGGTGGATCTGCAGGGTGCAGCGGTTCGATCCGCCGACCAGGCCGGCGATGTTGTGCATCCAGCTGTTGTTGGAGCGCAGCTGCCTGCGCCCGATCAGCACCATCTCCGGCGCGCGCGCCGTCAGCCCGGCCCGCAGCCGCGGCACATCGTCGAGCAGCTGTCGCGGCGCCAGGTCGACGCGGCCGGATGCCGTACGTAGGACACCGGGCAGGCGCGGCCGCAGCGGGCCGAGGTCGAGGCCGTGCGGGTTGTCGAGCAGGGTGCGCAGGCTCAGCTCGCCGCCGTTCCAGGCGCCGTAGGGGCCGAGCTTGAGCATCAGGTCGATGCGCTGTTCGGTGGTGTCGACGCCCTCCAGTTCGTCGCGCCGGTCGCTCATCCCCGCCTTGTGCAGCATGCCCGCGATGACGAGTTCGTCGACGACGGCGATCGGGCTCGCCGCGCCGGTGCCGTCGTGCGGCTGCCCGCTGACGGCGGCGGCCAGCCGGGCGATGACCGCCGATTCGGACGGGCGCCCGTCGAGCGGGACGAGCGGCGGCGAGTAGCGCGCGTAGTTGCGCACCGCGAACTGCAGCAGCGCGAAGTCGTAGTGCGGCGACTGCACCGAGCGCGGCGGCGGCAGGATCACCGTCGCGTGCCGGGTCGTCTCGTTCACGTACCTGTCCACGCTGACCATGAAGTCGAGCCCGGCCAGCCCCCGGTCCAGCCGGGCGCCGCTCGGGGCGGACAGCACCGGGTTGCCCGCGACCGTGACCAGGGCCCTGATCTGTCCCTGACCCGGCGTTTCGATCTCGTCGGCGAGGGTGGCGACGGGCAGTTCGCCCATCGTCTCGGGCAGCCCGCGCACCCGGCTGGTCCAGCGGCCGGGGCGGAACGGCTTGCTGCGCGCGATGCCGCCCGCGGCGGCGGTGGCGAACATGGCGCCGCCGGGGGCGTCGAGATTGCCGGTGAGCGCGTTGAGCGCGTCGACCAGCCACTGGGTGAGGGTGCCGAACTCGGCGGTGCAGGTGCCGATCCTGGCGTAGACGGCGGCGGTCGGCGCGGCGGCGAGGTCGCGGGCCAGCGCGCGGATGGTGTCGGCGGGGATGCCGGTGCGCTCGACCACCGCGTCCGGGCCGAACTCCGCGGCCGCGGCGCGCAGTTCGTCGAGGCCGTCGACCTCGATCCGCAGGTCGACCAGGTTCTCGGCGAACAGCGTGTGGATCACCGCGAAGAGCAGGTACGCGTCGGCGCCGGGCCGGATGAACAGGTGTTCGTCGGCGAGGTCGGCGGTCCTGGTCGCCCTCGGGTCGACGACGACCAGCTTGCCGCCGCGCGCCCGCAGCGCCTTCAACCGGCCGGGGAAGTCCGGCGCGGTGCATAGCGAGCCGTTGGATTCGAGCGGGTTCGCGCCGAGCATCAGCAGGAAGTCGGTGCGGTCCAGGTCGGGGACCGGCACCGTCAGCGGGTCGCCGAACATGAGGCCTGCGGCGACCTGCTTGGGCATCTGATCGGCGGTGCTGGCGGTGTAGATGTGGCGGGTGCTCAGCGCGCGGATCAGCGCGGGCAGATACAGCGCCCCCGCGACGGTGTGCGCGTTGGGATTGCCCAGGTAGATCCCGGTCGCGCCGCTGCCGTGCGCGGCGTTCACCGCGGCGAACCCGGTCGCGATCAGGTCGAAGGCCTCGTCCCAGCTCGCGGGGCGGAACGCGTCGCCGTCGCGGATGAGCGGGGTGGTGACGAGGTCGGGGTCGTCGTCGAGCTTGCCGAAGCTGGCGCCCTTCGGGCAGAGGAAGCCCTTGCTGAACGGGTCGTCGCGGTCGCCGCGGACCGAGAGCACCCGGTCGGCCTCGTCGAGGGTGATGGTCAGGCCGCAGACGGCCTCACACAGCGGACAGGTGCGCAGCAGCGTTCGCGGAGCCATGACTCCATCCTTACGCCGTCCGGTGCGCCCGGGTCCGGAAACGCCGAAAACCCGCTACCGCGACGTCGGGGAGGCGTCGCGGTAGCGGGTCTGCGGTGCTTTGCTGCCTCAGCTGGCCAGGGTCAGCGCGGACGTGGTGGTCAGCGTGGCGCGCTTGCGGGTCGCGGCGGCGCGCACGGCGGCACCGAGGGCGACGACCGGCGGCACCCAGCGGGCCTCGGACGGGGCGACGCCCCAGGCGGCGGAGCCGGCGGCGAGCTGGGTCGGGGGCAGCGGGATGCTGGCACCGTCGGTGTGCACGACGACACCGGCCTCGCGCATGGCCTCGATCGCCATGGCGGCCTTGCGGATGCCGGTGACCAGGTGGATCTCGCGACGCTCCTGGCCCGGGATCTCGATCACGGGGCCGGACAGGTTGTTGGCGCGCAGGAAGCGGCGGACCTCGCCCGCCATCTCACCGGTGACCTCGATGGCCGAGATGTCATCGTCGGTGATCAAGCACAGGCCGTTGGCCGTTTCGGCAACCGTCCAGCCCCGCGCGGCGTACTCCTGCGCGGCGGCACCCTTCTCGGTGCCCGTGGTGGTGGTCGGAAACGTCGTGCGCACTGTGTTCTCCATTCCCCGAAGAGCTCTGTTCCTGCGTTCATGGGTCGTATCGGCCGGGGGTGGCAGTCTCGTTACGCCGTTGCCGAAAAATATTCGAGAGTGTCTGCTTCGTCTCAGTTCGCACACCTTCGCTATCGGCGAAGGGATGCGAACCGGCTTGGCGTGCGGCCCGAAAACGGGCAGGATTTCGACCATGACCGACGCACCGGGCACCACCTCGTCTCCCGGCGAGGAACCCGAGGAGTTCGAAGCCGAATCACGGTGGCTCTCTTGGAAAGAGACCGACGTGAAGCGCGCGGGGGCGCGGCAGGCGCCGACCGCCGACGGCGGCGAATTTCCGGACGATTCGGACATGCCGCGCGACGCGGGCTTCGACGACCCGTTCCGGAGCACCGGATCCGCCAAGCAATGGGCCGCCGAAGTCCTGCGCTCGCTGCTCGATGTCCAGTTCCGCAGGCCCGCGACCAGGACCTTGCTGCCGCTGGCCTACATCCTCGGCGTCGTCTCCTTCGGTATCGGCGTCCCGGTGGCCCTCACCGTGCTGATGTGGAAGGCCTCGGTGCTGCTCGGCATCCTCGCCGCGCTGGTCGCCGTCCCGCTGGGGCTGACCATCGCGGCCTCGGTGCGCCTGATGCTCGAGTTCGCCGACAACGCGGCCCGGCTGGCCGGGCGGGTCGAGCACATCAGTGACCTGGCCGACGGACTGTTCCAGGCGCTCTCCGATGTCGCCGAGCCGGTGAACCAGCTCTCCGAGGATGTCCGCGCCGTGCAGTTCTGGCGGTTCCGCAAGAAGAAGTAGCCCCGAAGTATGTGGTGCGCGTTGTCCGATTCATTGTGAAACAATCCGTACGCAGATCCGACGCCTATTGTCGGCTGCGTAGGGCGGTCTCCGAAAGAGATGGGGGAGACCGGATTTGGATACAGGGGGGCAGTATGGCTTCACCACAGGGCGTCACCGGTTCGACGATGCCGCGCAGGCAGCTGGGCAGGCACTTACGTGACCTGCGCAATCAGGCGCGGATGACGACCAGGACCGCGGCGGCGCAACTCGAGTGGTCGGAAGCGAAGATCTGGCGGATCGAGACGGGGCAGACGTCGTTGCGCAGCCTCGACGTCGAGGCCATGTGCAAGGTGTACGGCGCGCCGGCCGAGCTCGTCGAGCCGCTGGCCGCGCTGGCTCGCGAAACCAAGGCACGGGGTTGGTGGACGAGCTACGGCGATGTGATCCCGGAGGGCTTCGAGGTCTACATCGGCCTCGAGGAAGCCGCGACCGGCCTGTCGATCTACGAGGACGGCCTGGTCCCGGCGCTGCTGCAGACCGAGGACTACACCAGGGCGCTGCTCGAGCAGACCGTTCCCGGCCTGACCGAGGAGGAGCTGGAGCGCAGGCTGCGCGTCCGCGCTGCCCGGCAGGCGCTGATCACCCGCGCGCAGGCGCCGCTGCGGCTCCAGGTCGTGCTCGCCGAAGCGGTGCTGACCAGGCGCATCGGTGACGACCGGGTGCTCGCTGGCCAGCGCGCGTGGTTGCGCGAGCTGGCCGAGCTGGACTCGGTGCGAATCCAGGTGGTCCCCGGCGATACCGGGTACCACGCGGGGCTGGAGTCGGGCCGGTTCGTGATCCTCGACTTCGGCATCGACGGTTCGCTGGACCGGCCGGAGCCGCCGGTGGTCTTCGTGGAGACCTTCGCCGGCTCGGCCTACCTGGACAAGCCGAACGACTACGACCGCTATCGCGGCGCGTTCACCGACATCAGCGCGGCGGCGTCCGGCGCGCTGTAACTCACCAGGAGTCGGCGAGCACCGAACGGTGCGTGGGCAGGGCACGGTCGTAGACCGCCCTGCCCTTTTCCGTGAGCCGGACGAAGATGGCGCGGCGGTCCTCGGCGCACATGGTGCGCTCGACCAGGCCGTCGCGTTCCAGTCTGGCCACCGCGCGCGAGAGCGCGCTCTGACTCAGGTAGATGTCACCGGCCAGCTCGGTCATCCGGTACTTCTGACAGTCCGCGTCGACCAGTCGATCGAGGGTCTCGAACTCGCTGAGTCCGATGCGGTGTTCGTGCTGAAGCGCCTTCTCCAGTGCGCAACTCACGGCGGCGTGCCGTCCGAGCAGTTCGCGCCACTGGCCGACCAGCTCGGTGGGCGCTCCATTGCGCCGAGCTGATGCTGTGGCCGGGTTCGACATGGCCCCATCTTAGTGGTCCCGACATCTCCATGCAACCGCATTTAATGTGTTGGCATTTAATGCGTACGCATGTAATGTCCCTCGCATGACTTCGCCAGCAACGCTCTCGGCCGCAGATCAGGCGACCGATCCGACCAGATGGTCCGCCCGGCTCTGGGGCATGCTGATCACCCTGTGCATCGTCCTGTTCCTCGACGGTCTCGACGTTTCGATGATCGGCGTGGCGCTGCCGTCCATCGGCGCCGAGCTCGATCTGTCCACCTCCACCCTGCAGTGGCTCGTCAGCGGCTACGTCCTCGGTTACGGCGGCCTGCTGCTGCTCGGCGGCCGCACGGCCGACCTGCTCGGGCGCCGCAAGGTCTTCCTCATCGCCCTGGCGGTGTTCGCGATCGCCTCCCTGATCGGTGGCCTGGTCAGCGATCCGACGCTGCTGATCGTCACCCGCTTCATCAAGGGCCTGGCCGCCGCGTTCACCGCGCCCACCGGCCTGTCGATCATCACCACGACCTTCGCCGAAGGAAAGGCGCGCAACAAGGCGCTGTCCATCTACACCGTGTTCGGCGCGGGCGGCTACTCGATGGGCCTGCTGTTCGGCGGCCTGATGACCGGCGTCGGCTGGCGCTGGACCTTCCTGCTCCCGGTCCCGATCGCCCTGGCCGCGCTGGTCGCCGCCTTCGTGCTGGTGCCCAAGGACGGTAAGGCCGAGGAGGGCGGACACGATCTGCTCGGCGCGCTGCTGTCCACCGCGGGCATGCTGCTGCTGGTCTACACCGTGGTCACCGCGCCGGAGGTCGGCTGGGCCTCGGTCCGCACGCTGGGCTCGTTCCTCGCCGTCATCGCCCTGTTCGCCGCGTTCGTGATCACCGAGCAGCGGGTGAAGCACCCGCTGGTGCGGCTGGGCATCCTGCGCAAGGTGTCGCTGGTGCGGGCCAGCCTGGCCATCATCGCGGTCGCCGGCTCGTACTTCAGCTGGCAGTTCATCGTCACCCTGTACCTGCAGGACTCGCTGGACTGGTCCGCGCTGAAGCTGGCGATGGCACTGCTGCCGGTCGGCATCCTGGTCGTCGGGTCGGCGTTCTTCTCGGAGAAGCTGATCGACCGCTTCGGCACCGGGCCGGTCATCGCCGTCACCATGTCCGTGATGGCCGTTGGCTACCTGCTGTTCCTGCGGGTCGACACCGCGCCGGACTACCTGACCGTGCTGCTGCCCGCCATCCTGCTGATCGGCATCGGCTGGGTCGGCTTCCCGGCGATCAACGTGCAGGCCACCAGCGGTATCGACGACGACGAGCAGGGTCTGGCGGCCGGTGTGCTGCAGACCTCCATGCAGGTCGGCGCGGCGATCGTGCTCGCGGTGACCACCGCGATCGTCACCTCCGGCGCGCACGGCGCGGGCGCGACGCCGCAGCAGATGCTCGACACCTACCGGCCGGGCCTCGAGTTCGCCGCGGGCGTCACCATCGTCGGCGCGCTGGTCGCCCTGACGGTCTTCCTGCCGCGTCGCCGGTCGTCGGTCGTCGACGCGCCCGCCGCCGAGGAGAAGCTGCTCGAGCCGGTCGCCTGACCGCACAACGCCGAACGGCCCCACCTTTTCCCAGGTGGGGCCGTTCGACGTTTCACGTGGATCAGGAAAAAGGCGGAGCCACTTCGTCTTTGGCGGAGCGGATATAGGTGAGCGGGGTGCCGTCGCGGCCCTCGGTCGGCCAGTCGATGCCGAGGCGGGCGTCGAAGGCGTCCATGTCCCGGTCGAATTCGGGGGTGTACTCGAGCGAGCACAGGTAGGTGACCGTCGAGCGGTCCTCCAGCGAGAGGATGGCGTGGCCGAGGCCCTCGGACAGGAACACCGAGCGGCGGTGCACGTCGTCGAGCAGGACGCTGTCCCAGCGGCCGTAGGTCGGCGAGCCGGGCCGCAGGTCGACCACCACGTCCAGGAACGCGCCGCGCACGCAGGTCACGTACTTGGCCTGCCCGGGCGGGTCCTCGGTGTAGTGGATGCCGCGCAGCACGCCCGCCGCCGAGACCGAGGTGTTCACCTGGTGCAGTTCGAACGGACGGCCGGTGGCCTTCTCGAACTCCGAGGCCTTGAACGACTCACAGAACATCCCGCGGTCGTCGCCGAGCAGGCGGGGCGTCACCTCCCACGCGCCGGGGATGGCCAGTTCACGGATCTGCATGCCTGTAGTTACCAGTCTTTCCCGCGGTCGATCAGATCGAGCAGATAGCGGCCGTAGCCGGAGCGCACCATCGGTTCGGCCAGCTCGCACAGCTGGTCGTCGCCGATCAGCCCGCGTCGCCAGGCGACCTCCTCGGGCACGCCGATCTTGAGGCCCTGCCGTTCCTCGATCGTGCGCACGTAGTTGGCGGCGTCGAGCAGCGAGTCGAAGGTGCCGGTGTCGAGCCAGGCGGTGCCGCGGGCGAGCACGTCGACGCTGAGCTTGCCCTGCTCCAGGTAGGCGCGGTTGATATCGGTGATCTCGTACTCGCCGCGCGCCGACGGCCGCAGCTCGCGGGCGATCTGCACCACGTCGTTGTCGTAGAAGTAGAGGCCGGGGATCGCGTAGTTCGAGCGCGGCTTCTTCGGCTTCTCCTCGATGGAGACCGCGCGGCCCTGCTCGAACTCCACCACGCCGTAGGCGGTCGGGTCCTTGACCCAGTAGGCGAACACCGCGCCGCCGTCGATGTCGTGGAAGCGTTCCAGGCTGGCGCCGAGGCCGGGGCCGTGGAAGATGTTGTCGCCGAGCACCAGGGCCGCGGGCTCGCTGCCGATGTGGTCGGCACCCAGCACGAACGCGCGCGCGAGTCCGTCGGGTTCGGGCTGGACCACGTAGCTGATGGCGACGCCGAACTGACTGCCGTCACCGAGCAGCCGGGCGAACGCGTCGGCGTCCTCCGGCGTGGTGATCACCAGAATGTCGTCGATCCCTGCCAACATGAGGGTGGACAACGGGTAGTAGACCATGGGCTTGTCGTAGACCGGGACGAGCTGCTTGCTCACCCCGCGCGTGATGGGGTGCAGCCGCGAACCGGTGCCGCCCGCCAGGATGATTCCGCGCATGGGGGAAGTGTGCCAGCTCTCCTCGCCGCGGAGTCGGGGAGGTTCCGACACGTCGACGAATTGGTCACGAACGTTTCGTATCCGGGTGTGTCGGGCGATAACTGGGACAGGCAAGGCGCTTATCTGATTATGTGAGCGTCGATGTGTGAAACATCACTATGTTAGATGTCAGCGTGGACATCCGTACCGGGCCAGCCTGGTGGGGGGTGACGCGCCAGCTGTGAGGTAGGTGCGCGATGGGATCGTCGAAGATCGCCGGGCCGGGTGTGGTGGGCGGGATCGCCGCCGCTGTCGTGGGGAAGAAGCCGGCGCGGGGGCCCGAACAGGGCATCATCGTCAATTCCGGGCGAACGAGTACCTCGTCGCGCGTGCTGATGGGCGCGTGCGTCGGCGTCATCGGGCCGCTGCTGCGGACCGTGCCGATCAACCGGGCGACCATCCCGATCGGCGCCGTCGCCGTCGACCTGCTGTCGCGGCTGCGGCCGGAACCGCACGGCATCGAGCGCGAGCAGATCCAGCTGGACGGCTTCCGGATGGAGATGGTCCGGCCCGCGGGCGGATCGCGCGCGCTGCGCCACGGCGCGGTGCTGTACATGCACGGCGGCGGTTTCGCCGTCGGCGGCCTGGAGTCGCACCGGGCGATCGTCGCCGGGATCGCGCGGCGGACCGGGCTGGCCGTGCTCAATGTCGAATACCGGCAGCTGCCCGGTCGCGCGATCACCGAGTCGATCGACGACTGCGTGCTCGCCTACCGTTGGCTGCTGCGCCACGGCGCCGACCCGGCCAAGATCGTCTTCGCGGGCGACTCCGCCGGTGGCTTCCTCACCTTCGCCACCGCGCTGCGCTCCAGGGAAATCGGCCTGCCGCTGCCCGCGGCGCTGGTCGGGCTGAGCCCGCTGCTCGATCTCGACTACCGGGCCAAGGAGGGATACGTCAACGTCACGCGTGACGCCTACATCCCGCTGTCGGGTCTGGAGGCCGTCGTCCGGCTGGGCGCGGAGGCCACCGGTCCGCTCGACCCGGCGCTGTCCCCGGTCAACGCCGAGCTCACCGGGATGCCGCCGGTGCTGCTCATCGCCGCCGAGGACGAGCTGCTGCGCTACGACTGCGAGCTGATGGCCCACCGGCTGACCGCCGCGGGCGTGCCGGTCATCCTCGAGCTGTGGCGCGGCCAGGTGCACGCCTTCATGAGCATCCTGCCGAGCATGCCGGAGAGCCGTTCGGCGCTCGGCCGGGTCGCCAAGTTCGTGCGGGTGGCGCTGGAGCCCGCGCAGCGGGCTCGCACGGCCTGAGTACGGCTCGGACGGTCTTGACCACGGTCGGCCGGCCGAGCCTCCCGGGAAACGAAACAAGGGGCCCCGGTTCGGATTTCTCCGAACCGGGGCCCCTTGCTGATGGGGTGCTGGCCGAATTACTTGGCCGGCGAGGGAGCCGGGGTGGGAACCGGCTGGGTGATGGTGATGAAGTACTGGATCGCGGCACCGATCGCGAACGGGGCAGTCACGAAGATCTGGCCCAGGATGACGCCCAAGGCGCCGATCGTGGTCGCGCCGACGACGCAGCCACCGATACCGCCGGGGACGGCACCGAAGATCGCGCCCAGGACGCCACCGGCGACCAGGCCGGCGCCGGCGCCGGCGATGCAACCGAGGGCTGCGCCGCCGAGGCCACCGACCAGGGTGCCGATGGTGGCGCCCATGGAGATGGTGGAGGTCATGCGGCTCCAGGCGGCCTGCTCGCGCTCGTACTCGTTCTTCCAGGGAGCCTGGTTCTCGAACGGCAGGGCGACGGGCTTGTAGACGGCCTGAGCCGGGTCCAGCTGCGGAGCCAGGACGGCCTTGTTGCCCGAGATTTCGGCCGCGATCGGGAACTCGAACTCGTCGAGGCGGAAGGACAGCGGGCTACCGGCGACGGTGGTGCCGTTGGCGGCCTTGATCTTGAAGATGCCGTCCTCGACGACGAGCGAGCCCGCATCGGTGGTGATGACGGCCTTCTCGTCGACGACCTCGGCGGAGTAGTTGATCGGAGCGGCCTCTTCGACCGGCGCGGCGTTGACGGTGCCGGCGGTGACGCCCATGGCAGCGATCAGCAGCGCCGAGGTGGCGGCGAATTTCCTCATCAGCATTTTGTGGAACCTCGATGTTGGAGCGTTCGGAGGGGACCCGCTGATCAAAATCCCTCGCAGCTAACGAGCGGTGAACCCGGTGTGACCGTCTATTCAAATTCCGTTCACCGTTGATACCCCAGTACCAGTGCGCTGCTCGAAACCTGAGCGATGACCGGGGTTTTTCTCAGGAAACCAGACCCGAAGTCGTAACCTGGCGCGCTCCACAGTGATGGACGTCACAGTGAATATATCTGGGACGTCACAGGTCGGACGCTGTACAGCATCGCATTCCGGCCCACCTCCTGTCCTGAAGAGCGCCGGCGAGCACGTATCGTTGGCCGGGTGCGAGTGCTCGTAACCGGCGGGGCCGGGTTCATCGGTGCGAATTTCGTCCAGCAGACCGTGGCCACGCGCCCGGATGTGCACGTGACCGTCCTCGACGCCCTCACCTACGCGGGTAACCGCGCGTCGCTGGATTCGGTCGCCGACCGGATCGAATTCGTGCACGGCGACATCGCCGATCTGGACCTGGTCGACAATCTGGTCAGCGGCGTCGACGCGGTCGTGCATTTCGCGGCCGAATCGCACAACGACAACTCGCTGGCCGAGCCGTGGCCGTTCGTGCAGACCAATATCGTCGGCACCTACTCGCTGCTGCAGGCCGTGCGCAGGCACGACGTGCGCTACCACCACGTCTCCACCGACGAGGTGTACGGCGATCTCACCCCGGACGACCCGGCCTTCACCGAATCCACCGCCTACAACCCGTCGAGCCCGTATTCGGCGACGAAAGCGGGCAGCGATCTGCTGGTCCGCGCCTGGACCCGCTCGTTCGGTGTCCGCGCGACCCTGTCGAACTGCTCCAACAATTACGGGCCGTATCAGCACGTCGAGAAATTCATCCCGCGCCAGATCACCAATCTGATCGACGGCGTGCGGCCCCGGCTCTACGGCGCCGGTCACCAGGTGCGCGATTGGATCCACGTCGACGACCACAATCGCGCGGTCTGGGACATTCTCGACCGCGGCCGGACCGGGCAGACCTACCTCATCGGCGCCGACGGCGAACTCGACAATCTCAGCGTCGTCCAGCTCATCCTGCGGGCCTTCGATCGCGAACCCACCGACTTCGACCACGTGACCGATCGCCCCGGCCACGACCAGCGCTACGCCATCGACGCGAGCCTGCTGCGCGAGGAACTGGGCTGGTCACCGCGGTACGCGGACTTCCGGGCCGGGCTCGCCGACACCATCGCCTGGTACCGCGAGAACGAGGACTGGTGGCGGCCCAAGAAGGCCGCCACCGAAAGCGCCTACGCGGCGGCGGGCGAAAAGACGCTCTGAGTCCGCGCCGTCGTCCGGGGAGTTATCCCCAGACGACGGTGTAATACGTCGCGGCCGCGCCGATCAGCGCGAAAACCGACGCGCAGGTGACGGTGATCGCCGTCGCGCGCGTGGGAATCACACCCTCGGAATCGGTGAGCCGCAGGGGCACCCAGCGGGCGACGACGGCCAGCCCCATGATCGCCAGCGGCACGAAATACCGGCCCTGCACACCGTCGATGATGTAGAAATCGACCGGCGTGAAAGACATGTACAACGTCACGTAGATCATCGCGACGCTCGCCAGTACGGTCAGCGCCACGATCAGCGTGCGCCGGAAAGTGGCTGTCGCGGTGTTCATCCGGTCGGCGATACCGAAACTCACCGCGAACGCGATCAGGCACGCCAGCATGGAGACGGCGGGCACGTCGACATACGCGAATCCGAGTTCCCCGAAGAACTGGTTGAACCAGCGGTGATCCCGCAACGCGATACTCTCACCGAAGGTGTGCACGAATTGCGCCGGGTCGCTGAGGATTCCCTTCAGCTGATCACCCGGGCGCACCTCGTACCACTGGTGCGGCGGCCGCATCAGGCCCATTCCCTCGCCAGTCGGCGCGGCGATCTTGGTCCACGCGAGGAAAAGCGCGCCGCCCGTCGCCGCGAATGCCCACGGAATCAGCTTGAGTTTCCCGGTGAAACCGAGCCGGTCGGCCGGGACGACCACGACGAGCATCGCCAGCAGCACATAAGTCGGCTTGCTCAGCGGCAGCGCGATCGTGGCGGCCAGCAGCGCGCCGGTTTCCACCGGTCGCAGCCGGTCACCGATGAACAGCGCCTTCAGCAACAGCGCCGACACCATGATCGCGAGCGCGTTGGTGAGCGTGTCCGCGGTGACGGTCCCCGCCTGGAACAGCGCGATCGGCAGCACCGCGACGGTGAACACCAGCCACTGACTGCGCCGCTCGCGCAGCGCGTACAGCGCGAAGCCGACCACGGCCAGGTAGGCCACCAGCCCGGCCAGCCTGGTCAGCAGGTACATCCCGCCGACGTTCAGGCCGAGCGCCTCACCGAGCCGGATGCCGACGGCGGCGGGCACGTACGGCACCGGCGAGTACGCGGCGGTGTTGGTGAACCACATCTGCTTGGTGGCCGAGCCGATCTCGGCCGCGCCGAGCTGGTCGTAGGCGCCGGGGTCGGCCACCATCGCGTCGGGCTCGTCGGGGTTGTCGTTGTAGTCGCGGAAGGCGTAGCCCATCAGCGCGTCCACGCTGACCGGGATCTGGCCGCCGTAGGCGACCCCGCGGTCGTCGGCGATGCGCTGCGGGAGCACCCCGCCGTGCGCAACCTGGTAGGCCCGGCCGAACTGGGTCAGCTCGTCGTGACCCCAGAACGGCGGCGTGAGCACGGCGAACAGGGCGCCGAACACGGTGGCGACCACCGCGAAGGCGACCGTGGCCGCGCCCAGCCTGGCGGTCAGGGTGCGGACCGGCGCGAGGACGCGATCCTTGGCGCTCGGTGCGGGCGGTGCGGTCTTGCTGAGCTCGACGGCGGTGTCCGGCTCGGTGGAAGTCGTCACCGACGGTCTCCGGCGGCGACGTCGTCGTGCGCACCGGCGGCCGAATACCGCAGGTAGACCAGGCGTGCCGCCTCGTGGCGGGACCGGCGGATGCCGTCGAGGATCATGCCCGCGGTCCACGCGAGGCTGCCGAGCAGCATCAGGGTGAACGCGAAGAACAGCGTCGGGAACCGCGCCACCTCGTGGGTGTCGTAGAACTCGACCACGATCGGGACGGTCAGGATCAGCGACACCAGCCAGGCCAGCGTGCCGAACAGGCCGTAGAACGCCACCGGGCGCTCGTGCCGGGCCAGGCCGAGGATCAGCGCCAGGATCTTGGTGCCGTCGCGGTAGGTGCGCAGCTTGGACTCGCTGCCCGCCGGGCGGTCACGGAAACCGACCTGCACCGCGGTCTGCGGCACCCGCAGGTGCAGCGAGTGCACGGTCAGCTCGGTCTCGATCTCGAACTCGCGGGACACGGCCGGGAAGCTCTTGACGAAGCGGCGCGAGAACACCCGGAAGCCGCTCAGCATGTCCTCGACGTTCTCGCCGAAGACCTTGCCGACGACGCCGTTGAGCACCTTGTTGCCGGTCTCGTGGCCGGAGCGGTAGGCGCTGGTGTCGCTGTCGTCCTGCTTGCGCACACCGAGCACGTGATCGTAGGGGCCGTCGAGCAGCGTCTTGATCATCAGCGGCGCCGCGGACGCCTCGTAGGTGTCGTCACCGTCGATCATCAGGTAGACGTCGGCCTCGATGTCGGCGAAGGCGCGGCGCACCACGTTGCCCTTGCCCTTGGTGTTCTCGTAGCGCACGATCGCCCCGGCCTCGCGGGCGCATTCGGCGGTGCGGTCGGTGCTCAGGTTGTCGTAGACGTAGACGACGATCCCCGGCACGGCGGCCTTCAGGTCGGCGACGACCTTGGCGACCGCGGCCTCTTCGTTGTGGCAGGGGACCACGGCGGCAATGCGAAGCTCGGTGGAGTCCACCCGGGTCAATCCTCGATGTAGGCAGCAGTGGGACACCGGGAGGGTACACAGCGCACGTCCGATCCGCTCACCCGGTTCAGCGAGCTTAACGCGGGACCGAACGGGCCATCGGTGTACGGTCGGCCCGTGTCCCACCCCGAGTTGTCCGAGCCGGTTCCCACGTCGTTGATGTCGAAGGTGGTGACGGCGCTGCGGCAGGGCGCCGCGTTCCTCGTCGTCGGCGCGATCGGTTTCCTGGTCGACGCGGGCACCTACAACCTGCTGGTCTTCTGGGGTGGCGGAATCACCTTCACCGAAGGTGTGCTGTATCACTCGCCGCTGCTCGCCAAGATCATCGCGATCGCGGTGGCGACGGTGGTTACCTACTTCGGCAACAAGTGGTGGACCTTCTCCCACAAGAAGACCGACAACCCGGGTCGCGAATACCTTTTGTACGCGGTCTTCAATGTCGTCGCGATCGGGCTGCAACTCGGCTGCCTCGGCTTTTCCCGCTATGTGCTCGAACTGTCCAGCCCGCTGTCGGACAACATTTCCGGCACGCTGATCGGGCAGATCGTCGCGGTCGTCTTCCGCTATTGGGCCTACGACAAATTCGTCTTCACCGGCTCCTCGGCAACCGAGGAGCAACACGCGCGGGGTGCGGCGACGCCTCACTGACGGCGCGACGTCGGCGGGTGATTGATATCCTCACCCCCGCCTGCCGCGCCGCCCCTTTTCTTCACCTGACTGCTTGCGTCGGCGCAGTCGATACCGAGAATTTCGAGGACTTCATGGAACAGTCGGCTTCGGGAGCCGTGACCGAATCGAACGATCGGCGCGAGGCCGCGCCGGAATCGCTGCGTGGCGAACACGCGGCGCCGGAGCGGCTGGTGCTGGCCAGGGGCATCTTCACCGGCCCGTCGGCGCGGGTGAGCGACGAGCTCTACGCCGTCGTCAAGGGCGGCGCCGCGGTCCGCGAGCGCCTGGCACTGCACCTGCCCAAGGGCGCCACCGCGCACACCAATACCTACTTCGGCCGTTTCGCGGCCAGCTACTGGCAGCGCTGGACCACCGTCACCGAGGTGACCGTGAACGCGACCCTCGAGGTCGGTGACAAGGCCAACGTGCGCCTGGTCGCCTCCGACATCGCGGGCCACCGCCGCATCATCGCCTCGCTGGTGGCGACCAGCAGCGGCCGGGTCAGCCTGAGCGCCCCGCTCGACCAGTACGTCGACGGTGGCGCGCTGTGGCTCGAGTTCGACGCCATCGGCGGCGCCGTCGACATCACCGATCTCGCCTGGACCACGCAGGCGCCGGAGAAGGTCCGCCCGGTCGCGATCGCGATCTGCACCTTCAACCGCGCCGAGGACTGCGCGCACACCGTGGCCGCGCTGGCCTCCGACGCGACCGTGCTGGCCGCGATCGACGCCGTCTACGTCGTCGACCAGGGCACCGACCTGGTCGAGAACCGCCCGCTGTTCCAGCAGGTGCGCCCCGACTTCGGCGACAAGCTGCGCTATATCCGCCAGCCCAACCTCGGCGGCGCGGGCGGCTTCACCCGCGGCCTCTACGAGGTGTCGGCGGCCAACGAGCACGCCGACGTCATCCTGATGGACGACGACATCCTCTGCGAGCCCGAGACCGTGCTGCGGCTGCAGGCCTTCGCCAACCTGACCGTCGAACCGACGCTGGTCGGCGCGCAGATGCTGTTCCTGCTCAACCCCGACTACCTCAACGTCGGCGCGGAGGAGGTGCACCTGCACGAGCTCAAGCACGGGCAGAAGGTGCCCAAGGCGCTGCGCAACACCTCCATGCTCAAGAAGAACCAGGAGCGCCGCGTCGACGCGGGCTACAACGCCTGGTGGACCTGCCTGATCCCGGCCGAGGTGGTCGCCAAGATCGGTCTGCCGGTGCCGATCTTCTTCCAGTGGGACGACGTCGAGTACGGCATCCGCGCGCGCGAGCACGGTTTCGTCACCGTCACCCTGCCCAACGCCGCCGTCTGGCACGCCGACTTCTACTGGAAGGACTACGACGACTGGGCGCGCTACTTCTCCACCCGTAACTCGCTCATCGTCGGCGCCCTGCACACCGATCTCGACGCCAAGGCGATCACCAAGGACTTCTTCCGCTACATCGCCGAGCACCTGGTCGGCATGCAGTACGGCCTGGTGCACACCACGCTGCAGGGCATCGAAGACTTCATGAAGGGTCCGCAGGTGCTGCGCGACGGCGGCATCGACGCCCTGGCGGCGGCTCGCGGCACCCGCGGCGACTACCCCGAGACCATCAAGCACCCCGCCGCGACCCCGCCGGTGAACTCCGCCGACATCCAGGTCCGCCGCGCCAGCGGTGAGCCGAGCCGGGTCACCCTGGTGCTGATCAAGCGCGCGATCACGCAGTGGACCGGGCGCACCCAGCCCGGCCTGATCGGCGTCACCCGCGAGGACGCGCACTGGTGGCACGTCGGCTTGTTCGACCACGTGGTCGTCACCGACGCCTCCCAGTCCGGCGTGCGCGTGCGCCGCCGCGACAAGGCGCGCGCCCGCGCCCTGCTCATCCGCACCTACCGCACCCTGCGCAAGCTCCGCAAGGAACTGCCCGCGCTGCAGGCCGCGTACCGGAACGCGGTGCCCGAGCTCACCAGCCGCGAGAACTGGGCCAGGCTCTACGGGATCGATCCCAGCTGAGGTGAAACCGGGCGTCGAGCGGAGGGCTTCTCTGTTGGAGGCGGGCTTCAAGTCCTCCGCTCGTCGTCTTTGTTCCCGCCCGGTTGGTTGCCGTCAGCGCTCTGTGGTGGTCCTGGGGGTAACGTACGAAATAGCCCCGAAAGTGCACGAAGTATTTCGGCGCGCTTTTCAGGTGCTGCGCCCTGGAGTGCGAGCCAGTAGAGGACAATCCTAGTCGTCGCGGTTCCCGCGGTCAGGACTGCGACGGCATTCAGCACCGTGTCCGCGTCCATAGGATCTCGTCCCGCTAGAAGATCGATTTGCTGACGGTCGACCTGTAATCTAAGTCGCTGAATTGGAGGTGCCTAGGCTGTTGACGATCCTCGTTGCACCGACGTTCGGTTGGTAACGGTGGGCATGGACTCCCCGGCCTTTATGTTGAGTTGGCGGAACTCTGCCCCGTGTACCCATCCGTTCCAAGCCTTGAGATACAGATGTAGCTGATTGCGTGAACCATCTGCGCGTACACGGGACCGCCGCGTTCCGAAGCGGAGCATGACATTGCGGAGCATCAACCGCGGGTCGAATGGCTCGAGATTTGCTCCGGTTATCAGTCCTTCGACCCATTCGTTCTGATCGATGTCACGGCGCTGTGTGGTTGTCAGGTAGTGCCCGACTGCTGCAGCTGGAACGAGTATGCGGAAAGACTTGTTGAAGGCACGCCCCAGCTCGACGGACGTCCTCATATCGGGGTGTGCTTCCAGGAAGCTGACGATCTGCTCGTTTGTGATCATCGATGATGCGCCACTCCACACTGAATTTGGACTGTGGGTGTAGAGGTGGTGAACTCGGAGGGCTGATGCGAGGTAAGAGGAGTTAGCCTCGCCACGCAAGGCGAGAACATCCCTAGCATTTCGCTTCCGCCCGGTGTCGACAACTGAGAATGCCGCAGGGTCGACGTCGAAACTGACCTGAATTCGGACGGGGACACCGGCCTTTACGATCGCGGCGAGGCGATGCTGTCCGTCGATCAGATTGCCATGGACATCGAACGCGATACCCTGATGGGTGTATTGCCACTCTCCTCTAGCTATGGCATTCGCAAGCAGCGCAACGAATCCACGGCTGATCGGCCGGTTGGATACGTTCTTGGCGAGCCAAGTTTCGGCCTGCTGTGGGGTTACATCCATGGCTACAGTGCGCATTTCGGATCGCAACCAAGTGACCCTGTTGCGGTTTGATGATTCGTCCACCACTTCCCCCGAAGGCCCTGATGCCAACTTAGTTGGTTTGTGCTATCCGAATCTAGGTTGACACCGGTTCGAATCCATCTGCAACACGCCTCCGATGACGTGACGGGCGGGTTGATGCGCCACCGAGCGATACGGCGACTGCATTACCGCAGGTCGTTGTCATGATCGAGGCGGTGGCAGCAGGTCGTCGAAGATCAACTGATGACGGTGTGTCGCGTCATCGTGTCTTGGCGTTGGCGTGGCTTTGACGGCCTCTCAAGGATGATTCGAGTAGTCGTGCTGTAGGTCGGTCATGGTTGCAGCGTGGGGTTGACGACCATGTAGCCGCTCTGGCCTGGTTGGACCGGCCGCCATACCTAGATTCTTCTGGCTGAGGCGGATGTCCGCTACCGCCCCGCCTGTGCAAGCTGTGTTGGCGATCAGAGGCGCAGGGCGACGTGTGTGCTGGTCGCCGTTAGGCCGCGGCGGAGAACGCTAAAGGGCGCGCTCGTGTGGCAATCGCCTGGATAGGAGTCGGCACCCATGGTGGCGCCATCTCGGCCAGGCTATGTCTGAGGTCGATCAGAGTCGTTGCGGCGAAATCGTTGGCGCTGATCCGGCGTGCTGCCTTGAGATGCGGAAGAGCAGGTCTTGATTGGTTCGGTCCATGAGGCGTTCATGGACCGAGCTTCTAGCATCCCCCGCATGGCTGCGATGGTCGCATACAGCTCTCCTGGCTGGAAAGCGCGGACAGCCCGGGCACAGCACCCGCGCTGTTCGCGCGTGGCTTCTTCGATCAGCCGAGCAGGACCAGCAACAACGTCAGCAGGAAGAACACCCCGAGCACCGCGAACGGCAGCCACAGGAAGATCACCCCCGGCGTCTTCTGCGGCTCCCACCCGATCGCGCCCTGGAAGAACACCGCCGCCGGCGACCGGTAGTACACCTTGCTCCCCGGCCCCGGCCCGACCGGCACCTGGATCTCCGCGGGCCCCATATCGAACAGCCACGGCGTCACCACCCGCACGTGATACTGCCCCGGCCCCACCGGCACATGCGTCTGCCCCCACCGCGCATCCGGCACCGGCTGCCCGTTGACGAAGATCTTCGGCTTCACCAGCGCCAGCATGAACGAGGCCCACACATACGACGAATCCACCGTCAGCCCAGGCGGATTCGTCCCCTGCTGCGCCCCGCTCACCGCAGGCCCACCGAACTGCCCCGGCCCGCCCTGCGGCGGCTGCCCGAACCGACCCGGTGCTCCCTCAGGCGAATGCCCGTGCGGTGGTTGACCATCGGGACCGAACGGGGCGGCACCGTGCGGTGGCGTCCCGCCGAATTGCCCTGGTGCTCCCGCGACCTGGTGATCACCCGTCCCGAATCGGCCAGGCTCACCTGGTGGTTGTCCACCGGGTCCGAAGTGGCCGGGCGCGCCGTGCGGTGGTTGGCCGCCTGGGCCGGCTTGGCCGGGGCCACCGTGTGGTTGGCTGCCGAGGCCAGGTTGGCCGGGTTCGCCGAGTGGTTGGCCACCGAAGCTGGGTTGGCCAGGGCCGCCGAGTAGCCCGGGTGCTCCCGCAACCTGGTGGTCGCCGGTGCCGAAAGGGCTGGCTGGGTGCGGTGGCGTCCCGCCGAATTGCCCTGGTGCTCCTGGGGACTGATGGTCGCCGGTGCCGAAAGGGCCGGCCGTATGCGGTGACGGTCCGCCGAGTAGCCCAGGTGCTCCCGCGACCTGGTGATCACCTGTCCCGAATCGACCAGCCTCACCGGGTGGTTGTCCGCCGGCGGGGCCGAAGTAGCCGGGCGCGCCGTGCGGTGGTTGTCCGCCGGGGCCGGGTTGGCCCGGTTCACCGTGTGGCGGTTGGCCGCCGAGGCCGGGTTGGCTGGGGCCGCCGTGCGGTGGTGGCTGGCTACCGGGACCGAACTGGCCCGGACTGCTGTGTGGGGGTGGACCACCCGGAGCGAAGTGGCTGGGCGCGCCGTGGGGTGGCTGGGCACCCGGGACGAACCGGCCGGGTCCACCCTGGGGCGGCGGTCCGCCCAGCTGGCCGGGTGCGCCCGGCGGTGGGTTGCCGCCGGGGCCGAATCGGCCCGGTGCCCCCAGCGGTCCGCTCGCTTCGCCGGCCGGCGGCTCATCATTGGGCGGGCTGGCGAAACCGTCGAACGAGACGGTGGCCGAAGGGCGGTGCGGCGGTGGGAATTCCGGCTGCCTGGCTCCACCGGGCGCTCGACTCGGCAGCGCGCCGAACCCGGGCGGCGTCTGCGGGTGCCCGACGCCCGCATCGTGTGGTCGCCCAGCACCGGCCGGTTCGCCGAAGCTCGGCGGCGGTCCGCCGAACCCGGCCGGTGGGGGCACCAAGGGGTGTCCAGGTGTCGAAGCGCTGGGACCGGTGGCCGACGACTGCCCGAATCCGGCGGGCGGATCGGCGGGAGATCGGTCGAAGCCGGGGGCGCCGGGACCGGTGGGTGCCGGGCCGAATCCGGGCACTCCGGGTCCCGACGGTGGTTGGCTCCCGGGGCCTGTGGGTGGTCGGCCGAAGCCGGGGCCACCGGAAGGTTGGCTGGGGCCGGCGGGAGGCTGGCCGAAGTGGGGAGTGCCTGGGCCCGTGGAAGGTTGGCCGAAGTTCGGGGCACCCGGGCCAGGCGGCTGGCCGAATCCGGGAGCGCCGGGCCCACCCGGCTGACCGAATCCCGGCGGCGGAGTTCCGGGGCCACCGAATCCAGGTGGGGGAGTTGCCGGTCCACCGAAACCCGGTGGGGGAGGTCCGGGCCTGGCGTGGCCGGGCTGGGGGAACTCCGGCCCGCTCACCGACCACGGCTCGCCGGTCGGCGGGCGGCTCGGATCGGGCCGCGATGTGCCGCTGCCGGATTCGCTGGAATCCGTGGATCCCGGCTCGTCGGGGCGGTGTGCTGGTGGTGGAAAGTCGCCGGGGCTATTCATTTATCCCTCCCGGATAGCGAACCGTGCGCCCGAACCCTACCCCGGCGTCGCGTCCCCGGCCGGGCGAGGACGGGCGGATCGGCCTTCGTCGGCGGACCGGATCCGCGGACGAGGACACCGCGCTCCGGTGCAGGCAGAGGCCCGCACCGGAGCGTAGTGATCATTTGTCCAGGTAGCTCAGCGTCGCCCGCGTTCGCGATACTGGCGACGTTGCTCCTTGGCGATGGTGCGCCAGACCTGGGCGCGTTCGGCGGCCAGGCGCTTGTCGGTGCGGGCCGCGATCCACTCGTTCTCCTTGGCGAGTTTGCGGTAGCTCGCCAGGCGGCGTTCGGGCAGCGAACCGTCGGCGAGCGCGGCCAGCACCGCGCACCCCGGTTCGGTCTCGTGCACGCAATCGGCGAAACGGCATTCGGCGGCGAGCGATTCGATATCGCTGAAGGTCTTGCCGATGCCCTCGGCCGCGTCGAACAGCCCGATGCCGCGCAGCCCCGGAGTGTCGATGAGGGTGCCGCCGCCGGGCAGCGGACGCAACTCCCGATGCACCGTGGTGTGGCGGCCCTTGCCGTCGACCGCGCGAACGGCGTTGGTGGCGAACACCTCCGCGCCGAGCAGGGCGTTGGCGAGGGTCGACTTGCCCGCGCCGGACGGCCCGATCAGCGCGACCGTGCCGGACAGCAGCGCGGTGAGCACATCGAGCCCCACCTCGGCGGTGGAGCTCACCGCGAGCACCGTCGCACCCGGTGCGACCGCGCGCACCTCGTCGAGCGGGATATCCACCGCCGCATCGGCTTTGGTGAGTACCACGATCGGCTGGGCATTGCTCTCCCAGGCCAGCGCGAGCATCCGCTCGATCCGGCCCAGATCGACGTCACCGTCGGCGGCCGTGCAGATCAGCACGGTGTCGACATTGGTCGCCAGCACCTGGGCGACCGAACGCCCCGACACCGAGGAGCGGGTGATCGCCGAACGCCGCGGCAACAGCCGCCGCACCGTGTTGTCGGCATCGAGACCGACCCAGTCGCCGGTGCACAGCCCGGCCAGGTCGCGTGGGCAGGCGGCCCTGGCGGGCCCGAACGGGGTCACCACATCGCATTCGCTGCGGTCCATCCGGACGATGCGCGCGGGCACCAGGTCGCCGAGCAGGGGAAGGTATTCGGAAGCTACGGCTTCGGTCCAGCCGTAAGGGACGAGACGGTCGTGATCGACCATGAGGGAAGGTCCTTCGTCGGGGCCGAGCCCGACGGCGGGCTCAGCGAGAAGAGTTCGGGGTGGAGTCCACGTCGGCGGTGTGCGCACGCACAGCCCGCCGGGGCACGGCAATCCTCACGACCACGGACATCCACCTCCTCGTCTCTTCTCGCTGGTCCCCAGACGATGACACATCGCCGCGAACCGCGGCAACCGATTTATTTCGGCTCGGGCTTACCGAACTGCTCGTTGCGCCCGAGCGAGCGCAGCCGGAACCATTCGCGCAGGCCGGCCGGGTCGCGCCGGGTCACCAGGAAGAACCAGGAGAACCGGATCCACTCCTGTGGCAGCAGTTTGCGCATGCCCGGCTGCGACATCAGATAGCCGCGGTTGCGGTAGGTGAAGTAGCGCTTGACCGGGTCGTCCGGGTACTGGGTGTGCATCCGGCCGCCGAGGATCGGCTTGAACTCCTCGGCGCCGTTGGGGTGCAGGTACGCCGTCTGCAGACAGGTGCCGAACGGCAGACCCGAGCGGACCAGGCGGCGATGCACCTCCACCTCGTCGCCGCGCACGAACAGCCGCAGGTCGGGCACGCCGATCAGGTCGACGGCCTTGGCCGAGATCAGCGCGCCGTTGAACAGCGAGGCGATGCCGGGCAGGAAGTCCTCGTCACCGAGTTCCGAGCGCAGCCGCCGCCACACCACGCCGCGACGCAGCGGGAAGGCGAGCCGGTCGGGTTCGTCGATATCGCACACCACCGGCGACACCTCGACGAGGTTGTGCCTGCGCGCGCAATCGAGCAGTGTCGCCAGCACCTCGGGACCGTCCGGGCGGCCGTCGTCGTCGGCCAGCCACACCCAGTCCGCGCCCATGGTGAGCGCGTGCAGCATGCCGAGCGCGAAGCCGCCCGCGCCGCCGAGATTGTGCCGCGAGCCCAGGTAGGTGGCCTCGATCGGCTGCTGGGCGACCAGCTCGGCGACCTCGTCCTCGTTGGCGTTGTCGACGACGATCAGATGATCGATCGGCCGCGACTGCGAGGCCAGCACCTTCAGCGACTCGGCGAGCAGCTCGCGGCGCTTGTGCGTGACGACGACGCCGATGATCCGCGCCTGCGGCCCGGTCTCGGTGTGCAGGTCGGCCGGCTCGGCCCCCGGCGGCAGCTCGGCGTCGTCGGGCAGCACGGTGGTGTCGGCCTCCAGCCGATCGGTCATGCTGAACCCGCCGGGCACCGCCGGTTTACCGTCGTCCGCACTCATGCCTTGTTCTGCTCCAGTTCTCGTTCGCCGTCCGCGCCGTCCGCGCTCTCGGTCTCCAGCTCACGCAGCACCTGTGCCACGTGGTTACCCGCGTCGGGACCCTCGTACGCTCGCACGACTTCTTCGATGCCGCCCTGCAAGCGGATCTGACCGTGGTCGACCCACATCGCGGTGTCGCACAGCTGGGCGAGGAATTCGTTGGAATGGCTGGCGAAGACGAGGATGCCCGAGCGCGCCACCAGCGACTGCAGCCGCGTGCGCGCCTTCTTCATGAACTCCGCGTCGACCGCGCCGATGCCCTCGTCCAGCAGCAGGATCTCGGGGTCGATGGAGGTGACGACGCCCATCGCCAGGCGGACCCGCATGCCGGTGGAGTAGGTGCGCAGCGGCATCGACAGGTACTCGCCGAGCTCGGTGAAGTCGGCGATCTCGTCGATCTTGGACATCATCTGCTTGCGGGTCTGACCGAGGAACAGGCCGCGGATGATGATGTTCTCGTAGCCGGAGATCTCCGGGTCCATGCCGACACCGAGATCGAACACCGGCGCCACCCGGCCGCGGATGCGCGCGCTGCCGCGCGAGGGCTCGTAGATGCCCGACAGCAGCCGCAGCAGGGTCGACTTGCCCGCGCCGTTGTGGCCGACCAGGCCGACCCGGTCGCCTTCCTTGAGCGAGAGGTTGATGTCGCGCAGCGCCTCGACGACCACCACATCGGAGCTGTTGCGCCCGATCGCGCCGCCCGCCTTACCGAGGAACGCCTTCTTCAGCGACCGCGACTTGGCGTCGAAGATGGGGAACTCGACCCACGCCTGCTGGGTTTCGATACTCACACGGCTCATCGGGGACTGCTCCTAAACCCAGTACGGGACGCGGGCACGGTACTGCTTGAGCGCCAGGATCGCGACGATCCAGCCGACCACCGTGATGGCGCCGACGATCGCCCAGTGGTGCCATTCCGACGGCTCGCCGAGCAGTGGCGCGCGCACGATCTCCAGGTAGTGGAAGGTGGGCACGATCTCGATCAGCTTGGCCCGGTCGCTCATCCCGCCGACCGAGTTCTCCAGCGCCTTGGTCGACCACATGACCGGGGTCAGCACGAACAGCATCAGCGTCATCGAGCCGAGGATCGGGGCGATGTCGCGGTAGCGGGTGGAGAAGATGCCGAACACGATCGACACCCACATGGCGTTGAGGAACAGCAGCACGATCGCGGGCACGGCCAGCAGGACCGACCAGTTCAGATCACGCCAGAGCGCGAACCCGACCAGCAGGACCGCGTAGATCGCGGCGTTGTGGATGAAGAACAGGAACTGCCGCCAGACCAGGCGATACACGTGCACGCTGAGCGCCGACGGCAGCTGTTTGATCAGGCCCTCGTTGGCGATGAAGACATCGGAGCCCTCGAGGATCGAGGCGCTGATG
This sequence comes from Nocardia sp. NPDC050718, assembly GCF_040654235.1. Lineage (NCBI taxonomy): Bacteria > Bacillati > Actinomycetota > Actinomycetes > Mycobacteriales > Nocardiaceae > Nocardia > Nocardia sp. NPDC050718. The sequence continues at coordinate 74,411 of NZ_JBFAHQ010000003.1, forward strand.
ACGTTCCAGACGATCAGTCCGATCGTCACATACGGCAGGTACTCGCTGATCGGCTGATCGAGCAGCGTCGAATACAGCAGACCCATCGCCAGCGCCTGCAGGCCGGTCGCGATGGTGATCCAGAACGGGCCGAGCACCGAGCGGCGGTAGCGCTGCTTGATGTCCTGCCAGCCCAGCGACAGCCATAGCTCGCGTTGTCCGAAGCCGTCCCGCATGTCCTTGAACGCGCGCCGGAAGGTCTGCGAGTCCGACACCATCGGCTCCGCGACCAGCAGGGGCGAATCCGTGGTGTGCTCGGCGTCGGCGATCTCGGCGATCTCGGCCTCGGTCACCGGGGGATTGTCGTCGGAATGCACGGGGCTCTCTTCGGTACGCGCGTCACTCTGGTCGGAGACCGAATCGGGACGAGCGGCAGCTGCGGGCACGGTCCCCGACCTTACAGGGTGGATCGGTGGCCGGTACGGCGTGTTCGGCCGGTCCCGGGCTACAGGTACTGCCCGCCGCCCACGTGGCCACCGGCCTTTTGATCACCCGCGTGCATGCCCGGCGGCAAGGCGCCCTGACGCATCTGTTCCAGCTGGGCGCGGGCGGCCATCTGCTGGGCGAACAGCGCGGTCTGGATGCCGTGGAACAGGCCCTCGAGCCAGCCGACCAGCTGGGCCTGGGCGATCCGCAGCTCGGCGTCCGACGGCACCGACTCGTCGGTGAACGGGAGGGTCAGTCGCTCCAGCTCCTCCCGCAGCTCGGGCGCGAGGCCCTGCTCGAGCTCGCGCACCGAGGACTTGTGGATCTCCTTGAGCCGGGACCGGCTGGCGTCGTCGAGCGGAGCCGCCCGCACCTCCTCGAGCAGCTGTTTGATCATGGTGCCGATGCGCATCACCTTGGCGGGCTGCTCGACCATGTCGGCCAGCGACTCACCCGAATCGGCGTCGTCGGTGGCGCTGCGCTCGTCGTCGGGCACGACCTGCCCGGTGAACGTGGCGCCGCCGTTCTGATCGGCGGGCACGGTGAGCGGACGGCCGTCGGGGCCGATCACGACGATGGATTCCGGTACATCCTCGGAGTGCGTCATATCCCCATCATTGCGTGTGTGGCAGGTTCGCGCTAAAACCCCGACGCGGTTACACCGGGACGCCCGCTGCCCTTAAAGTGGCGGGCATGACTTATGACGTCGCGAGGGTTCGGGGCCTGATACCGTCCCTGGGCGACGGCTGGATCCACCTGGACCCGCAGGCGGGGATGCTCGTTCCCGACTCGGTATCGCGTGCCGTCTCAACAGGTTTCCGCACCTCCTCGTTTTCCCATATCGGCCGCCACGGTGCGGCGACCCGCAGCGGTGCGATCCTCGACGCCGCGCGTGAGGCGGTCGCCGATCTGGTCGGGGGAGATCCGGCCGGCGTCGTGCTCGGACCCGATCGCGCGGTCCTGCTGGCCTGGCTGGCGGAATCGCTGAGTTCCCGGCTCGGTCTCGGTACCGGCATCGTGCTGTCCCGGCTCGACGACGAGGCCAATGTGGCCCCCTGGCTGCGCATCGCCAACCGCTACGGCGCGCACGTGCGCTGGGCCGAGGTCGAGATCGAGACCTGCGAGATGCCGTCCTGGCAGTTCGAGGAGCTGATCGGCCCGACCGCGCGGCTGGTGGCGCTCACCGCGGCGTCCCCGATCGTCGGCTCGGCGCCCGCGGTCCGGGTGGCCGCCGACCGGGTGCACGACGTGGGTGGCCTGCTGGTCGCCGACGCGTTCGGCGCGGCGCCCTACGCCCTGATCGACATCGACGAACTCAACGCCGACGTGGTCGCCCTGAGCGCGCCGTCGTGGGGCGGCCCGCAGGTGGGCGCCCTGGTGTTCCGCGATCCGGCCTTCCTCGACCGCATCCCGTCGATGTCGCTCAATCCCTATGCCAAGGGTGCTGAACGGCTCGAGGTCGGCGGCCATCAGTACGCGCTGCTGGCCGGGCTCACCCAGTCGATCGACTTCCTCGCCGGACTCGACGAGCGGGCGCGCGGTACCCGGCGCGAACGGCTCGAGATGTCGATCACCTCGCTGCAGGACTATCACGACCAGCTCTTCGACCACCTCATGCAGGTGCTCGACAAGATCGACAACCTCACCGTGATCGGCCGCGCCTCCACCCGCATCCCCACCGTCAGTTTCACCATGGCCGGGATGCAGGCGGAGAAGGTGGCGGCCAAGCTGGCCGACAACCGGATCGGCACGGTCAGCGGCGTGCACGGCGGCAGCAGGCTGCTCGACGCGCTCGGCGTCAACGACGAGGGTGGCGCCGTCACCATCGGCCTGGCGCCCTACACGACCCGCTACGAGATCGACCAGCTCGGGCGCGCCCTCAGCTCGCTCGAATAGTCACCGGACGCGGAGCACGACCTTGCCGAAGGTCTCCGGCGAATCGAGCAGTTCGTGCGCGCGCCCGGCCTCGGTGATCGGCAGCTCGGCGGAGATCACCGGCACCACCTCGCCCGCGGCGATCAGCGGCCAGAGCCGTTCGCGCACCGCCGCCACGACCTCGGCCTTGCTGCCCGCGCCGACGCGCGGCCGGTTGCGCACGTTCGTCGCGTGCACCGTGCCCCACTTGCCCAGCAGCGTGCCCAGATTCAGCTTCCCGGCGACACCGCCCTGCATCCCGATGACGACCAGCTGCCCGTGCGGGGCCAGCGCCTCCACATTGCGCTCCAGGTACAGCGCGCCCATGTTGTCGAGGATGACATCCGCACCGAAGCCGCCCGCGGGCGACGGCTCGGCCGCGACCACAGCGACGAAGTCCTGCGTCTTGTAGTCGATCAGCAGTTCGGCGCCCAGCTCGGCGCACTTGGTCAGCTTCGCGGCCGATCCGGCCGTCACCGCCACCCGCGCCCCGAGTCGCCGCGCCACCTGGATCGCGTGCGTCCCGATCCCACCGCCGCCACCGTGGATCAGCACCAGCTGCCCCGCCCGCAGCCCGGCCGTCAGCACCAGGTTCGACCACACCGTCGTCGCCACCTCGGGCAACCCCGCCGCCGCGACCAGGTCGAGCCCGTCCGGAACCGGCAGCAGCTGGGTGGCGGGCACCGCGACCAGCTCGGCGTAGCCGCCGCCGGACAGCAGCGCGCACACCCGATCCCCGATCCGCCAGTCCCGCACGCCGTCGCCGAGCGCGACGATCGTCCCCGAACACTCCAGTCCCGGCACCGAACTCGCGTCGGCGGGCGGCGGGTAGAACCCCCGCCGCTGCAACACATCCGCCCGGTTCACCCCGGCCGCGGCGACCTCGACCAACACCTCGCCCGGCCCCGGCTCGGGATCGACCGTGACGGTCCACTCCATCACCTCGGGCCCGCCGAACCCGTTCAATTCGATCGCCTGCATCAGGCCTGGCCGCCTCTCCGGGTCGCCGCGGTCACGGATGCGTCCGCTAACATCTCACTCTAGGGAGACGTGGCAGAGCGGCCGAATGCACTCGCCTTGAAAGCGAGCGTCGCGAGAGCGACCGGGGGTTCAAATCCCTCCGTCTCCGCAAGGCTGTTCCGCCTCCCCGCGATTCTTGGCCAGACCTAGGTGCGTGGGGAGGTGGGGACGCGGCCGGGGGTTTGTCGGGTGGTTGCCTTGGCTGTTGTCGGGGAGTTACCCATGTTCTCGCGTGGTCAGTTGGCCTCGTCCCAGGCTTGGATGGAGGTCTGGTCGACTATGCGGCCGTCGCGGACGTCGGCCATGGAGTGGACCAGGACCCGGGTTCCGTCGGGGTAGCGGCAGGACTCGACGAAGGCGACGTGGTCGCCGTCCATCAGGACGCTCTCGAGTTTGTGGGTCATCTCCCGTGAGCAGACGTCGTCGAACATCTCGCCGATCGCCGAACGTCCGTGCAGCACACGGGGATGGCTGGGCTGGTCGTTGTGGTCGACCATCCGGATCTCGGCGTCGTCGCCGTACAGTGCCAGCAGTGTGGTCGCGTCGCGGCCTTCGATGCCACGGCGCAGTGCTTCGGCATCGAATCCCGAACTGGATGCGGTGCTCATCTCGGTCTCCCTCGCTCGTCGCCCAACGAGCCGGACCAGGGCGATTCGGCCCGTACTCCAGCACATTACGCCCGCGAACCCGTCGACGGAACGCCCGAATTCAGCGGACCGGAGCGGCCCGTTTGGCGATGGCCGTGATCGGGACCGGCTCGACGCGTTCGATGCCGTCGAGCGCGCCGATCCGCTCGGTGAGGTAGTCGAACAGGGCGTCGGCGTCGCGGCACACCACGATCGCGACCAGGTTGGCGGTGCCGGTGGTGCCGCCGACGAACGCGGTCTCCGGGTGCGCCGACATGGCGCGGGCGACGGCGACGAGCCGAGCGGGCGCGACCGTCAGCCACAGGGCGGCCTGCACCGGGAAACCGAGCACCGCGGCATCGATCTCCACATCGAAGCGCAGCACGCGCTGCCTGCGCAGTTCGTCCACCCGGCGCCGCACCGCCGACTCCGACCAGTCGACCGCGCGCGCCAGCCGCGCGTAGTCGGCGCGGCCGTCGACGGCGAGGGCGGGCAGCAGCCGCCGGTCGAGGTCGGTCATCGTGACCGGATCCGGGCGTTCGAGCAGCGGCGGGGCCAGCGCGTCGACCTGCTCGGGCGACAGCGCCGACGTGCGGCCCTGCCAGCGCCGATCGGTCAGGTGCCGCAGCAGCCGCTGCACCTGCACCGTCTCGACCTGGGGATGCCTGGCCAGCGCGTCCAGCGGGACCGCGGCCTCGGCGCCGACCTGGAAGAAGCTGCTGATCTCGGCGCCACCGGCGAGCACGCTCACCCACGACGTGTCCGGCCTGCGCGCCAGCGCTCGCGCGAGGGTCGCCGCGCCGCCGGGCCGGACCCGGATCCGGACCAGCCACTCCGCGTGCCCGACCAGTCCGCTGGCGGCGATCCCGGTGACCCGCGCCAGCCCGTGCTCGCGCAACCGCGCGAACCGGCGCGCCACCGTCCGATCGGCGACGTCGAGCACCTCGCCGATCCGGCTGAACGAGGCCCGGCCGTCGACCTGCAGGGCGTGCAGCAACCCCAGATCGACCGCGTCCAGCCTGACCGAATCCACCAGATCAGCGTAGGACGTGTCGGATTCCGGCGCAGCGGCCGCGGATCGGCGACATCGACCGAGGCCGGACCAACGATCGAGGCATGACAGCAGACATCGACGGCATCCACCACGTCGGCATCCTCACCCGCGATCTCGACGGCCTGGAGCGCCGCTACCGTTCCCTCGGCTTCACCCTCACCCCGCGCTCGCGCCACCTCCTCGCCGCCGCACCGGGGGAGCCGCCAGTCGCCGGCTGCACCGCCAATCTGTGCGCGGTCTTCCAGGACTCCTATCTCGAGCTGCTCGGCATCGTCGACGAAGCCGCGCCCGACCCGTGGCATACGAAGGCGATGGCCGACCGGTTCGAGGGGCTGCGCCTGCTCAATCTGGAAACCTCGGACGCGGAGAAGGCCGACCGGCTGCTGACCGAGGCCGGGTTGCGGACCTCCGGGGTCCTCGACCTCGAGCGCCCGGTCGACACCGTCGACGGACAACGCACCCTGCGGGCCCGCGCCGTCCACGTCGACCCGCGCGCCACCCCCGAGACCTACCTCGGCGTCGCCCAGCACCTGACCCGCGAATACGTCCACCAGCCCCGCTACCTGCGGCACCCGAACGGCGCCCGCGGCCTCGGCTCGGTGCTGTACGTCGTCGCCGACACCGACTTCGCCGCGGTCGTCGACCGCTACCAGCGCATCCTTGACCGCGCGCCGGAGCACGAAGGCCCGCTCGTCATGTTCGGTGTCGGCTCGGCGCGGCTCGAATTCGTCCGGGCGAGCGACACCGACCAGCTCCTGCCCGGCGAGCCCGCTCCCGCCGCCTCCTACCCGGCCGCCCTGACCATCCGTGTCGACGACGTCATGGCGGCCCGCGACCTCGTCGACGACGCGGGCACCCCGACCGTCGCGACCGCCGACGGCTTCTTCGTCTCCGCCGCTGACGCCTACGGCGCCGGTCTCTTCTTCACCGCCTGAGGACCCACCATGTTCACCACCCTGCTGCTGCTGTTCGTCCCCACCCTGCTCCTGCGCCTGCTCGGGGCGGTCGGCGTCACCCGGTTCGCGACCTGGCGGGTGTGCGCCGCGCACGGGCTCGCGTTCATGCTCGTCGCCACCGGCACAGCGCATTTCGTCCCCGACAGCGTGACGGTGATGCCGAGCCACGACGATCTCGTCGCGATGGTGCCGTCGGCGGTGCCGTTCCCGCACGCCATGGTCTACCTCACCGGCGTCCTGGAACTGCTCGGCGCGCTCGGCCTGATCGTCGCGTCCACCCGCGCCGCGACCGGCATCGCCCTGGCCGTGCTGTTCGTACTGCTCCTGCCCGCCAATGTGTACGCGGCACTGGAGGACATCCCGCTCAACGGGGAACCGCCCACGCCGCTGTGGTTCCGGATTCCCGAACAGCTCGTCTTCCTCACGGTGGCGCTATGGGCCACCGGCGCCGTTCAGCTGTCGGCGCGCTTGACGAAGTTGGGCCGGATGTCCAGGTCGGGTTCGTCGTAGTAGCGGTGGAAGGTGGGGGTCAGGCCCGAGGAGATCGGCGGGTTGATCCAGCTCCAGTCGGTGGGGCAGCGCCTGCCCGCCGCCTCCTCGCGCTGGACGTGATCGCAGAACTGCTTGGCGACCGTGTGGTGATCGACCATGTGCACACCCGAGGTCCGGAAGCTGTGCAGCACCGCGTGATTCAGCTCGATAAGCGCCTTGTCGCGCCACAGCGTGCGCACCGAGGAGGTGTCGAGTTCCATCATGTCGGCGATCAGCGGCAGCATGTTGTAGCGATCGGTGTCGCTGAGATTGCGCGCGCCGATCTCGGTGCCGACGTACCAGCCGTTGAACGGGGCGAACGGGTAGGTGACGCCGCCCACCTCCAGATCCATGTTCGACACCGCCGGTAGCGCATGCCATTTCAGCCCGAGGGTGGCGAACCACGGGTAGTCGGGGTGGGTCAGATCGACCTCGCGGACCAGCTCGCGCGGCACGTCGAAGTACCGCAGATCCTCGTCGGGCGTGCTGATGAGGACGGGCAGGACGTCGAAGGGGGTGCGCGCGCCGCGCCAGCCCAGCGCCATCGCCTGCTCGGTGGCGGCGATGTTGGCCGGATCGCCGGTGACGGTGCCGTCGCCGTTGGGATAGCCCGCGTAGCGGATCAGCTGGGAACTCACGATCCGGTACTCGCCACCGCCGGGTTCGAGCTGCGGGCCGACCGTGATCATCGACTGGATCGCGCCGCCGTTGGTGGCCAGGCGCAGATGCTGCCAGCACGCCTCGGAAAGCTCTCGCGCGGAAGTAACTCGGCGGGCGTCCAGGAGTTTGAGCGAACGCCAGTGTTTGCGGCCGACGCAGCGCGCGTGATTGCGCCAGGCCAGTTTGGCGCCGATCAGGATCTCCTCGGCGGTCTGTCGATAGGTGCCGGTTTCGCGTAGTTCGGCGAGCGCGCCGAGACGACGCTGGGTGGGTAGATGACCCAATTCGGGATTGCGGAAGAACTCGTCGCATTCGCGCAGCCGACGATCGAGGTCGGTGGCGGGCGGTGCGGCGACGACGATGTCACCGGCCGAAGTGACTGGGGTGGAGCCTTTTTCGCAGACAGCAGGGCGAGAACGTTGGTTCACGGTACATCTCCGGTCGGGCAGCAGGGTGCAGGGCCGTGCGGGCGTACCCGGGGATGCGGGGTATTCGCCCGCCGAGAACACACTGCCCGACCGGTGGCGCGCGCCGACCAGGTAATCGGTCGAGCGTCGCCGCATGCATAGTCGTCCTGTTCGAACACCGAGATTCGCTGCGAGCCAGCCTACGACCGGTGTGCTGGCGGTGTGCTCGAAATCGCGGTAATCCCACCGCGACTGGCGTCAAGACATGCTGACCGTGCGCTGACCTAACGGAATCGGGCGGCGGTCTCCGGTGCCGTGGCGAACGCCAGGAATTGCTCGTTCTCGTGCGGATCGCCGATCGTCACGCGCACGCCGTCACCGGCGAACGGCCGCACCAGCACGCCGGCGGCGGCACTCGCCTCGGCGAAGGCGGTGGTCCGCTCGCCCAGCGGCAGCCAGACGAAGTTGGCCTCGCTCGACGGCACCTCGTACCCGGCCGCCAGCAGCGCGTCCCGCACCTGGTGGCGCTGCGCGACCAGGACATCGGTCCGGTCGAGGAGTTCGCCACGGGCCTCCAGCGAGGCGATCGCCGCCGCCTGCGCCACCCGGTTCACGCTGAACGGGATGTGCACCTTCAGCAGCGCGGTGATCACCTCGGGATCGCCGACGGCGTAGCCCACGCGCAGCCCGGCCAGGCCGTAGGCCTTCGAGAAGGTCCGCAGCACCACCACATTCGGCCGCGTGCGCCCGATCTCGACGCCGTCGGGACGGTTCTCCGGGGTCAGCCGGAGGTACTCGTAGTAGGCCTCGTCCAGCACGACGAGCACGTGCGCGGGCACCCGGTCCAGGAACCGCTCCAGCTCCGCGCGCCCGTGCGCGGTGCCGGTGGGGTTGTTCGGGTTGCAGACGAAGATCAGCTTGGTGCGCTCGGTGACCGCGTCGGCCATCGCGTCCAGGTCGTGCAGGTGGCCCGCGGCGAGCGGCACCGGCACGGCGGTGGCATTGCCCACCTGGGTGACGATCGGGTACGCCTCGAACGAGCGCCAGGCGAAGACCACCTCGTCGGTCGGCGCGTCACAGGTGATCTGCACGAGCTCCTGGCACAGCGCGACGCTGCCGCAGCCGACGGCCACATTCGCGACCGTGACGCCGAGGAAGTAGGCCAGCGCGGCCCGCAGCTCGGTGACCTGGTTGTCCGGGTACCGGTTGGCCTGCTCGGCCGATTCCGCGATCGCCTTCGCCGCGCTCGGCAGCGGCCCGAAGGTCGTCTCGTTCGACGCGAGCTTCACCGCATCGGGGTGGTTCTTGCCGGGAACATAGGCCGGGATCGTCGCGAGGTCGGGCCGGATGTGCGCTGTCACGCCTCCACCCTACGGTGACACGTCATATCGATGCGCGCCGCCGCCGGTCAGGCCTACCCAACCGCAGTTTCGCCGCCTACGCTGGGTTTATGTCGGGGACCTACGACGATGTCGCCCCACTCAGGTCGGTGGAGCCCACCGCCGTGGCGGGTGGCGCCGAAACGGCAGCCGTCGCCACGCGCACCGCTGTGCCCATCACGGTCGTCGAGCCGGAGCGCATCGCCCGCGGCGGCATCGTGGTCCTGCACGAATCCAGGGAGTTCTCGCCGCAGCTGCTCGATCTGATGCGGTCCCTGGCCTTCGAGGGCTGGATCGTCGTCGCGCCACATCTGTTCGACCGGATCGCCGACGACCAGGTCAACGAGGTCTTCGGCGACGAACTCTTCGACGACTTCGACGCCGGCTTCGACTGGCTCACCCGGCGCGGCGTCTTCCCCGACACCATCGGCGTGCTCGGCTTCGACACCGCGGGCACCGCCGCCTTCCTGGTCGCCACCACCCGCCCGATCGGCGCCGCGGTGAGCGTGGCCGCCCCCGGCATCACCGATCCGCTCCCGGATCAGGACGCCGCCCTGGTCGAGATCGCCGCCGCGTTGCAGGCGCCGTGGCTCGGCCTGTTCGGCGCCGACGACCCGGCCACCCCACCCGACGCGGTCGACCGGCTCCGCGACGAGGCCGCCAGGGCGAATGTGGCCAGTCTCACCATCACCTATCCGGGCCTCAGCCACCGCGCCGATCGCCCCGATCCGGACGACGACGCTGCCAACGCCATCCGGATCGACTCCCAGACCCGCATCTACGACTGGTTCGACAGCAACTTACGGTAGTTGACCAGGCGTTTTGGACTACATGAACTGCTCGTGTAATCTTCATTCCCGGCGGTTCGACAAGGACCGGTGCCCTCGAAAGAGAAGGCTCCAGGAGGCGTGCCAGAGCGGCCGAATGGGACTCACTGCTAATGAGTTGTCCCTTCACGGGGACCGGAGGTTCAAATCCTCTCGCCTCCGCCACACCCGGTTCGCCGGGTACAACTGAAGACCATGCGCCCGTAGCTCAACGGATAGAGCACTTGACTACGGATCAAGAGGTTAGGGGTTCGAATCCCTTCGGGCGCACAAAGAAAGGCCCCCGGCATCAGCCGGGGGCCTTTCTCGTGTTCGGGCGGGGCCGCTACTTCCAGGCGGGCAGTGGGGGCAGCGGGCCGGTGAGGTCGTGGCCGGGGGAGCGGCCGAGGAGCCAGGCGAGCAGGGCCGAGGAGGGGCCGAGGACCGTGTGGTGGGGGCGGCCGGGGCCGACGGTGGCGATGAAGTCGGAGTCGGTGGCCTGGAGGTCGAAGGTGGGGGTCGCGTCGGGGAGGAGGTTGGCGGACACGTCGGCGACGGCTTCGGGGAGCAGGCGGGCCACGAAGGCCGCTGGCCAGTCGGCGGGGGTGTAGTCGACGCCGAGGTCGACGTGATGGATCTCGGTCTCGCGCAGGCGCATCCACGGAATCTGGTCGGCCGTGAGCGAACCGCCCTGCCGGTTGCGGACGACGGCCTGCCAGTCCTCAGCGGGCATCGTGGTGGCCACGGCCTGCCAGCGATGCGCCGAGGCGGTGAAGTCGGCGTGCTGGACGTCGAGGTGCCGCGGCGCGCCCGCCTCGATGTCGGCGTCGCGGGTCGCGACACTGGCGTACTGGGGGATCTCGATGCCGGTGCGCGCCCACAGCAGCAGGTTCAGCAGACTGTCGGCATTGCGCGACATGTGCGCGACGACGTGCCCGCGCGTCCAGCCGGGGAGCCGGGACGGTTCGCTCAACTGCGCATCGGTGAGCGCGCCGATCGCCGCGTCGAAGCGGGCGGTGGAGGCGGCGACCTGGGTGAGCAGGTCGAGGGGAGTAGCCGTTTCGCTGGTCACGGGTCCGAGCGTAGTTGCCCGGGTCCGCGCGCACCGCCGTTCATCGCGGTGTCGGCGACCCCTGTGGATAACCCTGAGCCTGTGGACAACTGGGGAGATTTCGCGCTCGACGACCGCGGCGGCGAACCGCCGCGTGTCACGATTCAGCCGGCGACGATCGCGTCGGCCTCGATCTCGATCAGGAGCTCGGGCGCGATCAGCGCGGTCACCTCGTACATCGAGGCGGCGGGGCGGATGGTGTCGAAGACGGCCGAATGCGCGGCGGCGACTTCGGACCAGCGGGCGATATCGGTGACGAAGATGCGGGTGCGCACCACATCCCGCAGGCTCGCGCCCGCCTGTTCCAGCGCGGTGGCGATGCGGGCGAGGACCTCGGTGGTCTGCGCGCCGATGTCGTCGCCGCCGACGGCACCACCACCGGGCACGGCGGCGGTGGTGCCGCTCACCACGACGTGGTCGCCGACGCGTACGGCCCGCGAGTAACCGACGACATCTTCGAAATCGGAGGCGGAAGAGATGTTCACCCGAGTTGTGGTCATGGCAGCCAGAATGATCCACCGCCTGGTGGATGACAATTCATTTGCCGGTCGGCTGCCGGTCGGCTCGACGCGGTACGCATGGCAGATGAACGCACGTCCAGGTATCCGCCTCCTCCCGCTCACCGCCGCCCTGTGCGCGGCCGCCGTCACCGCCGGCTGCTCCACGCCCGGGTCCGACGCCGACTTCACGGTGGGCAAGGACCAGTCGGTGGTCATCACGCTCGACGAGCTGGTCGCCAAGTCTGGCGGGAGCGCGGTGCTCGGGGTGGATCTGGAACCCGAGCACGGCCACCTGGCCCGTCGCACCGACGGCTCCTACGTCTACACCCCGATCGCGGGTTACCAGGGCCTCGACCAGTTCAAGATCACCACCACCGACGCGGTTCGGTTGTACACCACCGACATTCCGGTGCTCGGCGAGTACGGCGGCGCCACGGTGCAGGGCAGCGGCTTCGGTTCGGCGTGGACCGCGGTGCCGGGCAGCACCGACGAGTTCTACGGTCTGACCGACCGCGGCCCGAATGTGGACGGCCCGGCGAAGAACGAAAAGCTCTCGCCCACCCCGGCATTCGTGCCCAAGATCGGCCGGTTCAAGCGGGTCGACAACAGGGCGGTGCTCCAGTCGACCATCGAGCTGCGCAGCAAGTCGGGCGTGCCGTTCAACGGTCAGGTCGACATCTCCGCCAGCACCGGCGAGACCATCAAGGACCTGCAGGGCACCGTCCTGCCGCCCACCGATCACGGCCTCGACCCCGAGGGTCTGGTCGCGCTCGCCGACGGCACCTTCTGGGTCTCCGACGAATACGGCCCGTTCCTGGTGCATTTCGACGCGAAGGGCACCGAGCTCGAGCGGCTCGCGCCCGGCAGCGGGCTGCCGAAGGAGATCGCCCTGCGCACGCCAAACCAGGGCATGGAGGGCCTGACCATCACGCCCGACGGCAGCACCCTCGTCGGCGTCGTGCAGAGCGCGCTCAACACCCCCGGCCTGAGTGGTTCGGCCAAGGAGGTGCCGTTCGCGCGGATCGTCACCGTCGATCTGAAGACCAAGGCGCAGAAGGAATTCCTGTACCCGCTGGAGAACCCGAAGCAGACCAAGGTCGCCGTCTCGGAGATCACCGCGCTGAGCCCGACCACCTTCCTGGTCGACGAGCGCGACGGCAACCTGGCCCCCAAGGCGGACAAGAAGATCTGGACCATCGATATCGCCGGCGCCACCGATGTCGGCCCGCAGTCGACGGTTCCCGGCGCGACCTACGACGCGGACAAGGGCGGCCTGCTGATCGACGGCAAGCCGCTGGAGACCTTCGTCGGCGTCACCGCGACCACCGACGCGGTCGCCGCGCTGACCAAGGCCGGCATCACCCCGGTCGCGAAGAAGAGCAATCTGGACCTGTCGGCCCTGGTCGCCGGGCTGGACGAGAAGGGCCGGTTCTTCGGCCACGACAAGATCGAGGGCATCGCCACCACCGACAGCGGCAAGACGATCTACATCGCCAACGACAGCGACTTCGGCCTGGCCGCCAGCCAGGGGGAGCAGCCGCCGTTCGGGCTGAAGCCCAAGACGCTGCCCAACGGTGTGCAGGACACCGGTGAGGTGCTCGCGGTCGACACCACCAAGCTGCCGGCGAAGGTCGACGGCTACACGGTGCGGATCTCGGTCAGCTAGTCCACTCGCGGGCCTCGACGAGGACGGCGGCGGCCAGCGCCACCAGCCACAGCGACATCGACCCGACCTGGATGCGCTGGGCGATGCCGAGGGCGTAGGAGCCGGACAGGTTGTCGGCGATCAGCATCCAGACGGTCGCCACCGAGCCGACGACGAGCACGACCACGCCGAACTCGCGCAGGATCCGCCAGCGGTGATAGCGGTAGGCGGCGGCGCTGAACGCGAACGCCGCCACCGCGATCGAGGTGACCGCCAGGGAACTGGTCAGCGCGTGCGGCTGATGCAGCTGCGGGAACAGCTCGCTGTTGCCACCGCACGCGCTGACCGACGGGTCGCAGTCGCGCAGCGGGAGCATGGCGTCGGCGATCGTCGCCGCGCCGAAGCACAGCAGCGCCACCCAGCCGACGGTGGTCAGCCTGCGCCGGTGGAAGACCAGCAGGCCGCCGATCGCGGCGGGGATCAGCAGCAGGCCGACCAGCTTGTCCGCGGTGGCGAACACCTCCCGATAGGGCTTGCCTTCCGCGTCGAGTTCGCTGAGGAACGAGTTGACCGGATCGGCGTCGATCGGCAGGAAGAACTCCAGCACCCAGGACGAATAGCAGAGTCCGGCGACCGCGATCGCCAGGGCGATCAGCAGCGGGTAGCCGCGGGGTATCCGGGTGGACTCGGGCACATCGACCATTGTGCTGCCCCGGACAAACCGCCTGGTTCATCCACTCGATCGGGCGCGTCGCACGCCGCGCACGTGGTTTCATCACAGCGCGCACAGGTTGTTGTCAGGTTCACCGGGCAGGGTGGGTGTCGTAACCAACCAGGAGGATTTCCATGAGCTACGTGATAGCGCTGGCGGGTTTTGCCATGTTCCTGGCGATGGCTGTCTCCGGTTTCGCCGCGGCCAACGCGCCGCGATCGCTGGTCCGGGTGCGCGTGCACAGCGATCCGCGTCGCCGCTGACCTGGTAGTTCAGTCCTGCGTCCGCTCGCGGATCAGGGCAGAGATCCGCTGGGCCGCGACGTGCGGGTCCTCGTGTTCCCACACCCGCACGACCTGCCAGCCCGCCGCCCGCAGCGCGGCGTCGGTGGCGCGATCGCGCGCCACATTGCCCGCCAATTTGTCGGCCCACCACTGGGCATTGTTCTTCGGGTCGGTCGCGTGGACCGGGCACCGATGCCAGAAGCAGCCGTCCACGTAGACGGCGACCCGCAGGCGCGGGAACACCACATCGGCGCGCCGCCGCTGGCCCTTGATCGGCGGGCGGTCGACGAAATACCGCAGTCCCGCGCGATGCAGTTCGCGGCGTAAGGCCAGTTCCGGCGCGGTGTTCGCGCGCCGCTGGCGCGACATGCGGGCACTGGTCGCCGCGTCGGTGACCGGTTTCCCGGCAGGCGTCGGCGCGGCGGGATCGTCCCCGGTCCGCGCGCGCCGCCCGGTCATGCCGCCCAGCCGCCCATCCGGTCGAGATGATCGCGGACATCGTCGAGGAAGCCGGGCGGGAAGCGCAGGTTGCCCATCTCGGTACGGCGCAGGAAACCGGCCGTGGCGCGCGGCGACAGCAGCCGAGGCTCGGTGAGGAAGTTCTTCAGATCCTCGTACGGTTCGTGCACCGGCCACGTCGACAGCGGAACCCGGTGCACGACCCCGGCCCGGCCCCACGCCGCGGTCGGCCACGGTGCGCCGGGCCGCAGCGGTTCGCCGACGGTCAGCGGCTCCGAGGGCGCGGCCAGCCGCTGACCGACCCAGTTCGCCATCCGCACGCTGACCGCGTTGCCCACCAGCTTCCAGCGATGGCCCTGCCGCACGCCCGGCACATCGAGCGCGGGCGCGGTCCAGTCGGCGTCGAAGCCCTGCAACCGCTCACCGTCGACGATGCCCGGCGTGACGATCTCGCCCGCGGGCAGCCGGACCGCGGGCGGACTCGCGATGCCCAGACCCGAACCACCCTTGAGCGTCGGCACGGCGTTCACCGCCCAGCCGAGACCGCGCACACCCTCGGTCCAGTAGAAGCCGCACGGATCGCGGTCGGGGTCGCCGTATTCGCGCGGGCCCGCGTCGTCGCCGAAGAGCACCTCGCGCGGGTCCTCGGTGCGCGAGGCCAGCATCAGCACCCGCTGACGCCGCTGCGGCAACCCGAACGCGCGGCCGTCGACGACGCGATAGGCCCAGGTGTAGCCGAGCTCCTCCAGCGCGCCGGTGATGTGCCGCATCGCCGCGCCCCGGCCCAGTTGCAGCATGAACGGGACGTTCTCGATCAGCAGCCAGCGCGGTCCGCGTTGCCGCCGGACCAGCCGGAACACCTCGTCGACCAGGCCGGAACGGCGGCCGGTGATGCCCGCTGTGCGCCCGGCCTGCGAGAGGTCCTGGCACGGGAAACCCGCGGCGACCAGTTCGGTGCGGGCGGGCAGGGAGCGCAGCCGGGTGATGTCGCCGTGCAGGGGAGTGTCGGGGAAGCGGGCCGCGAGCACGCCCTGCGCGCCGGGATCGATCTCACAGAGCAACTCGGTCGACCAGCCGTTGCTGCCGAGGCCGAGTTCGAGCCCGCCGATCCCGGCGAACAGCCCGACCATCCGCGTCAACGACCCTCCCTGTGTCTGGCGGGCTCGCCGTCCGACGACCCGTGCTCGCGCCTGCGGCGCATTGTATCGGGCCGGGCGAAGCGCGAGCTCCGGCGGAAAATCAGTGGCTCGCGACGGTGCTCCGGTGCCACTCTTGATAGGCCGACTTGTCGGACCCCGGTGCGAACATCACCAGGCGTCCGTTCCGGAAACCAACCATCCAACCGGACATCAAGGGGGAGAGTCTTGTCTGTCACTTTGGAGCTGGCGGCCACCGAATCGGAGGCCGACAGATCGGGGCGGCCGTCGCCGTCGCCGAGCGGTAGATTGCGGTCGCTGCGCCGATTTCTGCCGTACCTGCGGCCCTACCGGGTGCCGCTGATCGTGGCCAACGTGCTCGCGATCGTCACCGCCAGCACCGCCATCGTGATCCCGCTGGTGATCGCGCGGGTCATCGACGGGCCGATCGCGCGGCGCGATTTCGTCGGGCTGCTGCTGCCCGTCGCGCTGATCTTCGTCCTCGGCGGGCTCGAGTCCTTCGGCATGTGGGGCCGCCGCTGGCTGGTGTCCAAGCCGTCGACGCTGTTCGAGATCCGGATGCGGGCCAAGCTTTTCGCCCAGCTCCAGGCGCTCTCGATCGGGCGCCACGACGGCTGGCAATCGGGTCAGCTGCTCTCGCGCGCCATCGACGATCTGTCGGTGCTGCGGCGCTTCGTCGCGTTCGCCGGACCGTTCCTGATCGTCAACAGCATCCTGCTGCCGATCGGGTTGATCGCGCTGTTCGCGATGAACTGGCAAGTGGGACTGATCTTCACGGTGATCTCGCTGCCGCTGACGCTGTTCTGCGTGCGCTTCGTGCGCCGGTTCGAGGTGGCCTCGCGGCGCTCGCAGGACCAGTCCGGTGACCTGGCGACCATCGCCCAGGAATCCGCGCAGGGCGTGCGCGTGCTCAAGGCGCTCGGTCGCGGCGGGTTCTTCGGCGCCCGCTTCACCGCGCTCTCACGCGAGCTGCAGAAGACCGAGCTGGAGAAGGTGCGCCTGGACGCGACCCTGTGGGCCGCGCTGGTCACCCTGCC
Organism: Nocardia sp. NPDC050718; assembly: GCF_040654235.1. NCBI lineage: Bacteria > Bacillati > Actinomycetota > Actinomycetes > Mycobacteriales > Nocardiaceae > Nocardia > Nocardia sp. NPDC050718. The sequence continues at coordinate 91,134 of NZ_JBFAHQ010000003.1, forward strand.
GACGGTCGCGATCGCCGTGTCGCTCGGTGTCGGTGGGTACTCGGTGGTGCACGGCTCGATGACGATGGGCACACTGATCGCGAGCATCACGCTGGCGACCTTCTTGCAGTGGCCGATCATCTGGCTGGGTTTCCTGCTCTCGGAGCTGTTCGAGGCGCGCACCGCCGCCGACCGGTACTGGGAGATCATCGACACCCCGCTCGACATCACCGACCCGGCGCGGCCGGTGAGTCTGCCCACCGGGTTGCGTGGCGAGCTGGTCATCGACCACGTGCGCTTCGCCTACCCGACCGGGGCCGACGGCGCGGACAAGGCGGTGCTGGAAGACATCTCGCTGCGGGTCCGGCCGGGGGAGACGGTCGCGCTCGTCGGCGCGACGGGCAGCGGCAAGACCGCGCTGCTCGAACTGATCCCGCGCCTCTACGACGTTGACGACGGCAGCATCACCATCGACGGCGTCGACATCTCGACCCTGCGCCTGGCCGACCTGCGCCGGGTGGTGACGGTGGCGTTCGAGGAGCCGGTGCTGTTCTCGGCCAGCGTGCGCGAGAACGTGGCGCTGGGCGATCCGCGTGCCACCGACGCCGATGTGCGCCAGGCGCTCGATATCGCCCAGGCGAGTGAGTTCGTCGACGCGCTGCCCTGGGGCCTGGACACCAGGATCGGTGAGCAGGGCATGAGCCTGTCCGGTGGGCAGCGGCAGCGGCTCGCGCTGGCCAGGGCGGTGCTGATCGGCGAGGCCGCGGCCGAGCAGGGCCGGATCATGGTGCTCGACGATCCGCTCTCGGCGCTGGACGTGGAAACCGAAGAGCGCGTGCAGGATCGGCTGCGCACGGTGCTCGCGGGCGCCACCACGCTGCTGGTCGCGCACCGGCCGTCGACGGCGGCACTGGCCGACCGCGTCGCCCTGCTGGCCGACGGCCGGATCGTCGCCGAGGGCAGCCACGAGAAGCTGCTGCGCACCAACAGCCGCTACCGCGAACTGATGGGAGGTGAATCATGACCACCGACACCGAGATCCAGACCCCGCCCGAGCAGGCCGATCGGGCGGCGGACTGGCGCGGCATCGCCAAGGAGGACGACGCCGTCACCGGCACCGGAAACCTGGTGCTGGCCGGGCGATCCCGGCGGCTGCTGCTCGACCTGGTGCGGCCCTACCGCAAGCAGGCGGTGCTCACCTTCGTGCTGATCCTGCTCGACAACGCGGCCAAGGTGTCGATGCCGCTGTTCATCGCCTACGGCCTCGATCACGGCATCAGCCAGGGCAGGCAGGGCAATTGGACGCCGATGCTGGCCACGGTGGCCGGGTTCGTCGCGGTCACCGTGCTCGCGGGCCTGACCACGTACTTCTTCCTGCGGGCCTCCGGTTCGCTGAGTCAGCGGGTGCTGTTCGACCTGCGGGTGCGCGCGTTCCGGCACACCCAGCGGCTGAGCGTGTCGTTCCACGAGAAGTACACCTCGGGCAAGGTCGTCACCCGGCTCACCAGCGATATCGAGACCCTCCAGGAACTGCTGGAAGGCGCGCTCAACCAGGCGTTCAGCGCGGTGCTCTCGGTGGTCACCATCGCGGTGCTGCTGGTCTGGCTGGATCCGATGCTGGCCTCGATCGTGCTGCTCGGCTTCGTGCCGCTGGTCCTGGTGACCCGGTGGGCGCAGCGGCGGCAGCGCGCGGGCTACCGGCGCACGCGCGGCGCGATCGCGCGGGTCGTCGTGCAGTTCGTCGAGTCGATGAGCGGCATGCGCGCGGTGCAGGCGTTCCGTCGCGAGGACCGCAACCAGGAGGTGCTCGGCGGCGAGGACGACGAATACCAGCGGGCGACCACCACCGCGATCCGCGGCATGGGCGACTACGTCGGCCTGTCCAACTTCATCGGCAAGGTGACCACGGTGATCGTGCTGCTGGTCGGCGCCTGGCAGGTGATGGAGGGCAATCTGGCGATCGGCGTGCTCGCCGCGTACCTGCTCTACCTCGACCAGTTCTACGGCCCGCTCGACGAACTCGCCCAGGTGTTCAACTCCTACCAGTCCGCCGCGGCGGCGCTGGAGAAGATCTCCGGGGTGCTCGAGGAGGAGCCCGCGGTCGCCGAACCCGGCGATCCGATCGCGCTGGACCGGGCGACCGGTGCGGTGCGGATGGATCGGGTCTGGTTCGGCTACACGGCCGAGTCGCCGGTGCTGCCGGAGTTCGACCTGGCCATCCCGGCCGGGCAGGTGGTGGCCCTGGTCGGTGCCACCGGCGCGGGCAAGTCGACGCTGGCCAAGCTGCTCACCCGGTTCTACGACCCGAGCGGTGGCGTGGTCACCCTGGACGGTGTCGATCTGCGCAGGCTGGCCGACGCCGAGCTGCGCAGGCACGTCGTCATGGTCACCCAGGAGGCGTACCTGTTCTCCGGAACCATCGCCGACAACATCCGCCTGGGCAGGCCGGACGCGACCGATGCCGAGGTCACGGCGGCCGCGCGGGCGGTCGGCCTGGACGCGTTCGTCCGGTCGCTGCCCGACGGGTACGCGACCGATGTGCGCACCAGGGGCGGCAGGCTCTCGGCCGGTCAGCGGCAGCTGGTCGCGTTCGCCCGGGTGTTCCTGGCCGACCCCGCGGTGATCGTGCTGGACGAGGCGACCTCGAGCCTGGACATCCCCGGCGAGCGGCTGGTCCAGCACGCGCTGGAGACGCTGCTGCGCGAGCGCACCGCGGTGATCATCGCGCATCGGTTGTCCACGGTGGCCATTGCCGATCGGGTGCTGGTGCTCGACGCGGGCCGCGTCGTCGAGGACGGCTCACCCGCCGAGCTCATCGCCGGACAGGGCCGCTTCGCCGGACTGCACGCCGCCTGGCGGGATTCGCTGGTCTGATGCCACCGTGTTGTACAGCAGCGGGGCTGGTGTCGCTTACCGTAGAGAGGTGACGACCCCAGCCCCGGGCCCGGCCGCAGGCCCCACCGAGAACAGACCGGCCTCCCGGTGGCCCGCGGTGCTCACCTGGCGTTCCCACGACAACACGCGGATGGAATCGGTCCGCGTGACCCTCAACGGCAACCGGATCAGGGCGGCGGGCCGGATGATCGGCAGCGCGTGCGACGAGCACCCGGCGTTCAGCGCGTCCTACGACCTGGTCACCGACGAGGCGGGCGCGACGCGGCGGTTGTCGCTGCGCACCACCACCGCCGCCGGGGAACGGCACGCGTCCATCTCCCGGGACGAGGAGGACTACTGGCTCGTCGACGCGGGCGGCAGCCACGTGCGCTCCACCTTCGCCGGCGCGCTCGATGTCGACGTGGTGCTGAGCCCGTTCTTCAACACGCTGCCGATCCGCCGGTTCGGCCTGCAGAACGCGGTGGGCGACGTGCAGGTCCCGGTCGTCTACGTGCGCCTGCCCGATCTGCTGGTGCAGGAGGCCGAGCTCACCTACTCGAGCGCCGCCGACGGCATCAACGTGCTGTCCCCGGTCTCCAGCGCGACGCTGACGGTCGATCCGGAGGGTTTCGTGCTCGACTACCCGGGGCTGGCCGAACGGGCGTGACGCCGAGTCGGCCGGTGCGGCGCCGACTTCCACCGCCCGGCCCGGATGGCAGCGCGCTCGGCCGGGTTCACAGTGCGCGCAGCACCCCGCCACGCTGTCCGGCCCGGTGCAGCTCGTCGAGCCAGCCGTCCGCGCCGGGGACGATCCCGGTGATCTCCCAGCGCGTGCGCTCCTCGTATGCGGTGCGGCCACGGTAACCCGCCTCGACAACGTCGCCGAGGGTGCCGTCCGCGCGCAATGCGTCCCGTGCGGTGACCAGAGCGGCGATGGTCTCGTCGAGCACCTGCCCGAGCGCGGCGGCGTTCGGTTCGCAGATGGCGCGCACCAGGTCCGGGGCGGTACCGGCGACGCGAGTGCCGTCGCGGAAGGAGCCCGCGGCCAAGCCGAGCGCGAGAGCGCCGCCGTCGGCGCCGGCCGCCGCCAGCGCTTCGGCCAGGACGTGCGGCAGATGCGAGATCCGCGCGACGGCCTGATCGTGCTCGTCGGCGACCACCGGAACCACCACCGAACCGCAGTCCAGCGCCAGCCGGGTCACCCGCGTCCACGGCTCTACCCGCGTGCCCTCGTCGACCCCGACCGCCCACACCGCGTCGCGGAACAGGTCGGGATCGGTTGCCGCCCAGCCGGACTCGGAGGTCCCGGCCATGGGATGCCCGCCGACGAAATTGGCCTCGAGCCCGTGCTTGCGCACCGCGTCGGCCACCGGTCGCTTGATGCTCACCACATCGGTCACCGGGCAGCCGGGGGCGAGCGCGGCGATCTCGGCCAGCAGCTGCTCGACCGCGGGCATCGGCACCGCGACCACCAGCAACGCGTTCTCGGCGGCGGCCCGGCGCAGCACCGCGGACAGGTCGGTCGACACGTCGAAACCGTCGCGACGCGCCGCCTGCGCACCCGAGTCCGAGCGGTTGTAGCCGAACGCCGGGTACCCCGCCGCGACCGCGGCGCGCAGCAGTGAGCCGCCGATCAAACCGGTTCCGAGGACGCAGACAGCAGCACGCTGGTCGAGGGTCATCGGAACAGATTGGCACACGAGTTCATCATTACGGGCGGGACAGACTACCGTTTGGTCCATGGCAGCACAGCGCTCGGGCACGAACAGGGCGACGTCGGACGACGACTTCGACGTCGAAGGGTTCGCAGTGGCGGTGGTCCGCGAAGAAGGCACGTGGCGATGCAGTCCGCTCAGCCACGACGCGCTCCTCGACCTGTCGGTCGCGGAGACCGAATTGAAGGCATTGCGCAGCTCGGGGGCGGTATTCGGGCTGCTCGACGTCGATGACGAGTTCTTCATCGTGTTGCGCCCCGCGCCGAGCGGCACCCGCCTGCTCGTCTCGGACGCGACCGCGGCGATCGACTACGACATCGCCGCCGACGTCCTCGACGCGCTCAACGTCGAGATCCCCGACATCGACCCCGACGACCTCGACGACGTCGAGCCGTGGGAAGAGGGCGACCTCGGCGTGCTGGCCGACCTCGGCCTGCCCGAGCCCGTGCTCAGCGTGATCCTCGCCGAGACCGACCTCTACCCCGACGAGCAGCTCGGCATGATCGCCCAGCGGCTCGGCTTCGCCACCGAATTCGCGGCGGTCCTGGACAAACTGCCTCGGTGACCGCCGAGGCAGTGACCGACGAGGACATGGTGCGCGCCGCGATCGCGGCCGCCGCCGACGCCGACCCGCGTGATGTGCCGGTCGGCGCCGTCGTCTTCGACGCCGACGGCCGCGAACTCGCGCGCGCGACCAATGCCAGGGAAGCCCTCGGCGATCCGACCGCGCACGCCGAGGTCCTCGCGTTGCGGGCCGCGGCCGCCGTACACGGCGACGGCTGGCGGCTCGAGGGCGCGACGCTGGCCGTCACCCTGGAACCGTGCACGATGTGCGCCGGCGCGCTGGTGCTGGCCAGGGTCGGCAAGGTGGTGTTCGGCGCCTGGGAACCCAAGACCGGCGCCGTCGGCTCGCTCTGGGACGTCGTGCGCGACCGCAGGCTCAATCATCGCCCGGAGGTGCGCGGCGGCATCCTCGAACCGGAGTGCGTCGCGCTCCTCGACGATTTCTTCCGAACTCAGCGCTGACCAGCCGATTTAACGATCCGGCACCCCCTCCGGTATCGTAGTCGGCGGTGGCGTGTCCGAGCGGCCTAAGGAGCACGCCTCGAAAGCGTGTGACGGGTAACCCCCGTCCGAGGGTTCAAATCCCTCCGCCACCGCCACAGAGCCCCTCACCTGATATGCCAGGTGAGGGGCTCTTTTTTCGTCGGCTGTTCACTCGGTACGGCCCCGCCCGCCGGGGTCGCACGTAATAGACTGGTAGTACCGAAATCCGGGAAGGAACGATGTCTTATGCGCGGGCGACAGCCGCCACCCGCGAAGTCCGGGATCGGGCTCGGGGGGAAGCTCATGGTTCTGGTCGTGCTGGGCTGGGTAGCCGTGGGGCTGCTCGCCGCGGGCCAGCGACACTACTTCGCCCAGCTGCCCAAGGAGTGCTCCGACTGGGCGACGATCGCGGTGACCGCCGCCGCGGGTCCGGCCAACTACATCGGCCTGAACCCGCGGGTCAGCCAGTGCGAGGTACCGCAGCCGAGCCAGTAGCCCGGCTAGGTGTGCGCGGGGACCGGGGTCTTCTCCTGCTGCTGTAGTTCGCGCAGGCGAGCGCCCTCGACGTCGATGTCGGGGACGATCTTGTCCAGCCACTTCGGCAGCCACCATGCCCACTTGCCGAGCAGGACCAGCAGCGCGGGGATGAGCACCATGCGGACGACGAAGGCGTCGAGGGCGACGCCGGCGGCGAGCGCGAAGCCCATCGACTTGGCGGTGACGTCGGACTCGAGCAGGAACGAGCCGAAGACCGAGATCATGATGATCGCCGCCGAGGTGACCACGCGCGCGCCGTGGTGATAGCCCTTGACCACGGCGTCGGTGGGATCGGCGCCGTGCACGTACTCCTCGCGCATGCGGGTCACCAGGAACACCTGGTAGTCCATGGCCAAGCCGAACACCAAGCCGATCAACATGATCGGCAGGAAGCTGACCAGCGGATGCGGGTCCTGGATGAGGCCCAGTTTGCCCTCCTGGAAGATCAGCACGGTCGCGCCGAAGGTGGCCGCCATGGAGAGCAGGAAGCCGAGCGCGGCCGTCAGCGGGACCAGGATCGAGCGGAACACCAGGATCAGCAGGATGAACGCCGCGCCAGCCACGATCGCCATGTAGGGGACGATCTTGCTGAGCAGCACGTGGTCGATATCGGCGTAGATGGCCGTTGTCCCGGTGATGCCGTAGGACATCTTGTACTGGTCGTGCAGTCCCGGTTCGGCGTCGCGCGCCGATTGCACCAGGTCCTTGGTGGTCTGGGCGTTGGGGCCGGACTTGGGGATGCCGTTGATCAGCGCGCCCGCGCCGTCCTGGCTCAGCTGCGGCTCGGTGACCAATTCCATGTCCGGGTAGGACTGGAGCTGCTCGCGCAGGGCGAGCAGCGCGGCCTCGCGCTGGTCGACGGGGGTGTCGCTGAGGTCGACGGCGATCTGCAGGATGCCGTTGCTGCCCTCGCCGAAGCCCTCGGTGCGCAAGTCGTAGGCCTTACGGACGGTGGTCGACTTGGGCAGGCTGTCCTCGCCGGGCAGGCCGAGGTTCAGGTTGATCGCCGGCGCGGCCAGCAGCCCGAGCACCACGATGGCCAGCACCATCGTCACGGCGGGCCACTTCGCGATGACCCTGGCCACCCGGGTGCCGTTGGTGACGATGCTGTCGTCCTCGGGATCGTGCTGGGCGATCAGCGGCAGCTTCGGTTTGAACAGCGTCTTGCCGAACGCGCCGAGCAGGGCGGGCATCAGCGTGATCGCGGTGAGGACCGCGAACGCGGCGGCGACCGCGCCGCCCAGACCCATGAAGGTCAGGAACCGCACGCCGACGATGCTCAGCCCGACCAGCGCGATGATGACGGTGAGCCCGGCGAACACCACCGCCGAGCCCGCCGTGCCCAGCGCCGTACCGGCCGCTTCCTCCGGCGAATCCTGTACCGCCAGTTCGTGTTTGTACCTGGACACGATGAACAGCGCGTAGTCGATCGAGAGCGCGATGCCGATCATCGAGGCCAGGAACGTGGTGAAGCTGGGGATCGAGAGCACCGAGGTGGACAGGAAGATCAGCGAGGTGGCCGCGCCGAGGCCGACGATCGCGGTGATGATCGGGACGAACGCGGCGACGATCGCGCCGAACGCGACGACCATCACCACCAGGGCCACCAGCATGCCGATCAGCTCGGACTTGCCGCTCGGCATCTCCTGTTCCATCGCGATGGTGCCGCTGATCTCGACCGTCAGCCCGGCCGCGCGGGCGGCGTCACCGACGGCGTAGGCGGCGTCGCGGTCGGCGGCGGTGATGTCGGCGAATTCCTTGATCGTGAACGGGACGCTGAAGTACGCGACGGTGTCGGGGGCGGTCTTGTTCAGCACGTTCAGCGGCGCGCCGCTGCAGGTCGACGGGTCGGGCTCGGGGACGAGGCAGCCCATCTCCTCGGTCATCGCGATCGGATTCGGGATCGGCTTGCTGTGATCGACGATGCCGAGCTGATCGAGCCGGCCGATCAGCGCATCGATCGCCTGCCGGTTGGCCGGGTCGGTGAGTTTCTGCCCGGCGGGCGCGCCGATCACGTAGGTGCCGGTCACGGCGTCGAAGGCGAAGGCCTCCGACATGCCGGGGAAGTGTTTGTCGAGGATCTCGGTCGCCCGTTCCGACGGCAGGTTGGGCATGCTGAAGTCGTCGGTCATCGGTTTCTGGAGCTGGGCGCCGAGGGCACCGAGGATCAGGAAACAGACCAGCCAGACGGGTAGCACGATCCATTTGCGGCGAAAGGCCAGCTTGCCCCACCGGTACAGATAGACGGACACGGTTTTCTCCTCGCGGTGATCGGTGCGGAGCGGGAGGTAGAGCCGGGTCTAACCAGTCCGAGTCTGGTGCCAGGCCACCGCGATATCAAGCAACGTGCCAGGCGCGACGGGCGAAAAAGCAGGACGACCCCGCGATCCGGGATGGATCGCGGGGTCGTCCGATTCGAGCGGGTCAGGAGACCGGAAGCGGGTGCTTCACCGTCTCGGCGTCCTGGTTGCGGAGCTGTTCGAGCTTCGAACCCTCGACGTCGATGTCGGGCAGGATGCGGTCGAGCCACTTCGGGATCCACCACGACCACTTGCCCATGATGACCAGCAGCGCGGGCACCACGATCATGCGGACGATGAAGGCGTCGATCGCGACACCGGCGGCCAGCGCGAAGCCGAACGACTTCGCGGTGACGTCGGTTTCCAGGATGAACGAGCCGAACACCGAGATCATGATGATCGCCGCCGAGGTCACGACGCGGGCGCCGTGGTGGTAGCCGGAGACCATCGCGTCCTTGGGCGACTTGCCGTGCACGAATTCCTCGCGCATGCGGGTCACCAGGAACACCTGGTAGTCCATCGCCAGACCGAACACCAGGCCGATCAGCATGATCGGCAGGAAGCTGACCAGCGGCTGCGGGTCCTCGATCAGGCCGAGCTTGCCCTGCTGGAAGATCAGCACGGTGGCGCCGAAGGTGGCCGCCATCGAGAGCAGGAAGCCGAGGGCCGCGGTGAGCGGGACCAGGATCGAGCGGAACACCAGGATCAGCAGGATGAACGCGGCACCGGCGACGATCGCCAGGTACGGCACGATCTTGCTGAGCAGCACGTGGTCGACATCGGCGTAGATGGCGGTGGTGCCGGTGATGCCGTACTCCATGCCGAACTGCGCCTTCAGGTCGGCTTCGGCGCCGCGCGCCTCGGCGACCAGATCCTTGGTGGCCTGGTTGTTCGGGCCGGACTTCGGCACGCCGTTGAGCATGGCGCCCTGCTTGTTCTCGCTCCACTGCGGCTCGGTCACGTAGTCCATGCCGTCGTAGGAGGCGAGCTTGTCGCGCAGCGCGCCGACCGCGGCCTCGCGCTGGTTCTCCGGCACCGCGCTCAGGTCGGTGACGACCATCAGCACGCCGTTGCTGCCCTCGCCGAAGCCCTCCGTGCGCAGCTCGTAGGCCTTGCGGACGGTGGAGGTCTTCGGGGCCGAGTCCTCGCCGGGCAGACCCAGGTTCAGGCCCGCGGCGGGCGCGGCGAGCGCGCCGAGCACGACCACCGACAGGATCAGCGCGACCCACGGGGCCTTGCCGATCAGGCGGGCGAAGCGCTGGCCGTTGGTGACCGAGTTCTCGTCCTCGGGGTCGTTCTGGGCGACCAGCGGCAGCTTCGGCTTGAACAGGGTCTTGCCGAAGGCACCCATCAGCGCGGGCATCAGGGTGATCGCGGTGAGCACGGCGAAGCCTGCGGCGATGGCGCCACCCAGACCCATGAAGGTCAGGAACTGCACGCCGACGATGCTCAGCGCGCCGAGCGCGATGATGACGGTCAGACCGGCGAACACGACGGCCGAACCGGCGGTGCCGAGCGCGGTACCTGCGGCTTCCTCGGCCGAGTCACGCACGGCCAGTTCGTGCTTGTAGCGGGAGACGATGAACAGCGCGTAGTCGATCGACAGCGCGATACCGATCATCGAGGCGAGGAAGGTGGTGAAGCTGGGGACCTCGATCACCGAGGTACCGAGCATGATCAGCGAGGTCGCCGCGCCGAGGCCGACGATGGCGGTGACGATCGGGACGACGGCGGCGACGATGGCGCCGAAGGCGACCACCATCACGATCAGCGCGACACCCATGCCGATCAGCTCGGACTTGCCGCTCGGCTGCTCCTGCTCCATCGCGATGGAACCGCTGAGCTCGACCGTCAGGCCGGCGTTGCGGGCTTCGGCCGCGACCTCGTAGGCGGCATCGCGTTCGACGTCGGTGACGTCGGTGACGCCCTCGATGTTGAACGGCACGGTCAGCACCGCGACGCTCTCCGGCGCCGTCGAGCTGAGCACGTTGAGCGGCGCGCCCGAGCACTGCGACGGGTCTGGGTTGGCGAGGCAGCCCATCTTGTCGGTCATCTCGATGGGGCTCATCAGCGGCTTCGCGTGATCGACGATCTGCAGCTCACCGAGCTTGGTGATGAGCGCGTCGACGGCGGCGCGGTTGGCCGGGTCGGTGAGCTTCTGGCCCTCCGGGGCGCCGATCACATAGGTGCCGGAGACGGCGTCGAACTTGAACTGCTCGGACATGCCGGGGAAGTGCTTGTCGAGGATCTCGTTCGCACGGGCCGAGGGCAGCGAGGGCATGCTGAAGTCGTTGGTCATCGGCTTGCTCAAGGCGGCGCCGACGCCACCGAGCAGCAGGAACAGCAACAACCAGACCGGTAGCACGATCCATTTACGGCGGAAAGCGAACTTTCCCCATCTGTACAGGTATACGGACACGAGGGTGCTCCTAGCGCGAAGAACTCGGGTGGGATCAGGCTCGTAGACAGCACATGCGGGTCTCCCCTGACGACCCGCCTCCACATCGTCGTTTTCTGCCTACCGTGCGGTAGGTAGACTACCGATCCAGTAAGTGGAGAGGCAACCTCGATTTCGGGGGCGCGCAGTGAGTCACCCGCAGTGATGGGAGGATTGAATACATGGCTCCCCGAGACACCGTCGACGCCGTTTCCGCAGGTGGAGGCACCAAGCAGGCTATTCGCGACGCCGCGGTGCAGCTTTTCGCCGCCAAGGGTTTCGAGCAGACGAGCCTGCGCGAGGTCGCCGATATGGTGGGGATCACAAAGGCGTCGCTGTACTACCACTACGCGTCGAAGCTGGATCTGCTCCTGGCGATCATCGATCCGATCATCGACCACATGCGCGACATCGTCACCGACATCGACGCCGTCCCGTACAACGACGAGGGCATCCGCGCGGTGCTGCGCACCTACCTGCGCGGGATGATCCGGCACCGCGCCGCAGGCGCGCTGTGTGTGCGCGACACCGCGGCGATCGTCAACGCCATCGCCGATCGCTACCCCGATCTGATGGAGCCGACCAGGGAACTGCGCACCTGGCTGGCCGGTCCCGACCCGGACCAGGAGGCGATGCTGCGCGCGGCCGCCGCCATCGAGGTGCTCGGGGTCGCGCTGCTGTCGTCGGAACTGGCGCCCGGCGCGACCGACGAGATGGTCGAGAAGACCCTGCTCGACGCGGCGACCTGCGTGCTGACCGCCTGCGGGCGGTCGGCCTGAGCGGGCGGCCCGCCGCTCCCGCCGGGTCGACCGCGTAAGTTCGACACGTGCATATCACCGCCAGGGTCGATTACGCGGTGCGAACGCTGCTGGAACTCGCCGCGACCGACGGCGTCGTCAAGGCCGAGGCGATCGCCGCCGCCGCGCAGATCCCACCGAAGGTGCTCGAGACCGTGCTGGCCGAGCTGCGCCGCGCCGACCTCGTGCTGAGCAGGCGCGGCCCCGACGGCGGCTATCGGCTCGGCAGGCCGGCGCCGGAGATCTCGGTGGCCGACGTGATCCGCGCCGTCGAATCACCGCTGGCCTCGGTCCGCGGGCAGCGCCCGGAGGACGTGCGCTACCCCGGCGCCGCCGAACCGCTGCAGCAGGTGTGGATCGCGCTGCGGGTCAACATCAGGGCCGTGCTGGAGAACGTCTCCATCGCCGATATCGCCACCGACCGACTGCCGGGTTTCATCGGTGAGCTGATCGCCGACCCCGGCGCCTGGGCGCGTCGCGAGCCGCGGACCCCCGCCGGCGCGTAGTTCATCCACAGGCTGGACTTGTCCACAGGGCGGGTAAAAGTCGGCGGCGACGGTCACCCGCGCGGGGTAGCCTGCGACCACCATGTTGATCACCCTGCTGCGGACCTACCTGGCCCCGTACCGCGCTCAGCTGGCCGGTGTCCTCGTGCTCCAGCTGATCTCGGTCATCGCGATGCTCTACCTGCCCAGCCTCAACGCCGACCTCATCGACAACGGCGTGACCAAGGGCGATATCGGCTACATCTGGTCCACCGGCCTGTTCATGCTCGCGGTCAGCTGCGTGCAGATCGTGGCCTCGTCGGCGTCGGTGTACCTCGGCGCCCAGGCGGCCATGGGCGCCGGCCGGGACATGCGCGGTGGTGTGCTGCACCGGGTCGAGACGTTCTCGGCCAGGGAGGTCGGCCTGTTCGGCGCGCCGTCGCTGATCACCCGCTCGACCAACGACATCCAGCAGGTGCAGCTGCTCATCGTCATGTCGGTGACGATTCTGGTGATGGCGCCGATCATGTGCGTCGGCGGCGTCATCATGGCGCTGCGCGAGGATCTCGGCCTGTCCTGGCTGCTGCTGATCGCGGTCCCCGCGCTCGCGCTGGCCATGGGCACGATCGTGGCCCGCATGGTGCCCGGCTTCCGGCAGATGCAGGCGCGCATCGATGAGGTGAACCGGGTGCTGCGCGAGCAGATCACTGGCATCAGGGTGGTGCGGGCGTTCGTGCGCGAGCGGCAGGAGATCTGGCGCTTCGGAATGGCCAACACCGCGCTCACCGACGCCTCGCTGCGGGTCGGCAAGCTGATGGCGCTGATGTTCCCGACGGTCATGCTGATCAGCAACGTCACCGCCGTCGCGGTGATCTGGTTCGGCGGTCACCACGTCGACAACGGGACGATGCAGATCGGCTCGCTCACCGCGATGCTGTCCTACATCATGCAGATCCTGATGGCCGTCATGATGGCCTCGTTCCTGGCGATGATGGCGCCGCGCGCCGCCGTCTCGGCCGACCGGATCGGCGGGGTGCTCGAGACCGAGTCCTCGGTCCGGCCGCCGCGGCTGCCGCAGCCCTTCGCCGCCGACCCGGCCGCGGTCGACCTGCAATTCGCCGAGTTCGCCTTCCCCGGCGCGGAGAAGCCGGTGCTGCGCGGCATCCGGTTCCAGGTCGCCCCCGGCACGACGACCGCGATCGTCGGCGCCACCGGCGCGGGCAAGACCACCCTGATCAACCTGATCCCGCGGCTGATCGACGTCACCGACGGCGCGGTCTACGTCGGCGGCACCGACGTGCGTCACCTCGACCTCGAACTCCTGCGCGGCGGCATCGGCCTGGTGCCGCAGAAGGCCTACCTGTTCTCCGGCACGGTCGCGAGCAATCTGCGCTACGGCAAGCCCGAGGCCACCGACGAGGAACTGTGGCACGCGCTCGAGGTGGCCCAGGCGGCCGACTTCGTGCGCGAGATGCCGCAGGGGCTCGATACCCCCGTCGCCCAGGGCGGCACCACGGTGTCGGGCGGGCAGCGCCAGCGCCTGTGCATCGCCCGCGCGCTGGTGCGCAGGCCGCGCGTCTACCTGTTCGACGACTCGTTCTCGGCGCTCGACGTCGCCACCGACGCCCGGCTGCGCGCCGCGCTCAAGCCCGAGACCGCCGACGCGTCGGTGCTCATCGTCGCCCAGCGGATCGCGACCATTCGCGACGCCGACCAGATCGTCGTCCTGGAGGACGGCGCGATGGCGGGCATCGGCACGCACGAGCAGCTGATGCAGCGCTGTCCCGAGTACCGCGAGATCGTCGAGTCCCAGCTGAGTGTGGAGGAGGCTCGATGAGGCCCAGTGCTCCGGTACCCGGCGCGCCGGGTACGAAGGCCAAGTCGTTCGGACCGTCGCTGAAGCGACTGCTGCGCAGGCTCGCGCCGGAACGCTTCGCCGTCGGCGTGATCGTCGCGCTGGTGATCACCTCGGTCGTGCTCAACACGCTCGGCCCCTACCTGCTCGGCAAGGCCACCAACCTGGTCTTCGACGGTTTCGTCGGCAAGCAGCTCGACCCGCGGTTCAGCAAAGAGCAGACCATCCAGATGCTGCGCGACCGCGGCGAGAACACCCGCGCTGACATGCTCTCGGCGATGAACGTCATCCCGGGCACCGGCATCGACTTCGACGCCGTCGCGCGCGTGCTGCTGATCGTGCTCTCCCTGTACGTGGCGGCCTCAGTGTTCGGCTGGCTGCAGGGCTATCTGCTCAACATCGTCATCAACCGGACAGTCAAGCGCCTGCGCGACGACGTCGAGGACAAGCTGCACCGGCTGCCGCTGCGCTACTTCGACTCCGCGCCGCGCGGTGACGTGCTCAGCCGCGTCACCAACGACGTCGACAATGTCTCGCAGAGCCTGCAGCAGACGATGAGCCAGCTGCTGGTCTCGCTGTTCACCGTGGTCGGCATCCTGATCATGATGTTCTGGATCTCGCCGCTGCTGGCGCTGATCGCACTGCTCACCGTGCCCGCGGCGATCATCGTCACCGCGCAGATCGCCAAGCGGTCCAAGCCGCACTTCGTCGACCAGTGGAAGTACACCGGCGCGGTGAACGCCTCGGTCGAGGAGGCCTACACCGGCCACGAGATCATCACCGCGTTCGGCCGCAGCCGCGAGGTCGGCAAGGAGTTCGACGAGCGCAATCAGAAGCTCTACGACGCGAGCTTCAAGGCGCAGTTCATCTCCGGCCTGATCATGCCGGCCATCATGTTCCTGGGGAACGTGAACTTCGTGTTCATCGCGCTGGTCGGCGGCCTGCGGGTGGCCACCGGCAACCTGTCGCTGGGTGACGTGCAGGCGTTCATCCAGTACTCGCGCCAGTTCAGCCAGCCGCTCACGCAGATCGGCGCGATGGCCAACCTGCTCCAGTCCGGCGTCGCCTCGGCCGAGCGGATCTTCGAGATCCTCGACGCCGAGGAGCAGAGCCCGGATCCGGAGACGGAGAACCAGCGCCCGGTCGATCGCGGGCGGGTCGAGTTCGAGGCGGTCTCCTTCGGCTACGACCCCGAGGTGCCGGTCATCGAGCGGCTGTCGCTGGTCGCCGACCCCGGCCACGTCGTCGCGATCGTCGGCCCGACCGGCGCGGGCAAGACCACCCTGGTCAACCTGCTCATGCGCTTCTACGAGCTCGACGCGGGCACCATCGCGATCGACGACGTCGACATCACCACCATCACCCGCGACCATCTGCGCTCGCGGATCGGCATGGTGCTGCAGGACACCTGGCTGTTCAAGGGCACGATCCGGGAGAACATCGCCTACGGCGATCCGAACGCCTCCGAGCACGACATCCTGGCCGCGGCCCGCGCCGCCTACGTCGACCGGTTCGTGCACGCGCTGCCGCACGGCTACGACACGGTGATCGACGAGGAGGGCGGCGGTGTCAGCGCGGGCGAGAAGCAGCTGATCACCATCGCGCGCGCGTTCCTGGCCAAGCCGTCGATCCTGATCCTCGACGAGGCGACCAGCTCGGTCGACACCCGCACCGAACTGCTGGTCCAGCAGGCGACCGCGGCCCTGCGCCGCGACCGCACCAGCTTCGTCATCGCGCACCGGCTCTCGACCATCCGCGACGCGGATCTGATCGTGGTGATGGAGAAGGGGCGCATCGTCGAGCACGGCTCGCACGAGCGGTTGCTCGAGGAGCGCGGCGCGTACTACCGCCTCTACAACGCGCAGTTCGCGGCGGCGGAACTGTAGGCGACCGGCGCGTCACCCGGGCGGGTGCCGCGCCGGGCGGTCCTGGCACGATGGGCTGGTGGCCGATCCCAGCGAGTTCTCCTTCACCGTAGGCACCCGTCTCGACGGCGGGCGGCACGGCCGTACCGGCGTCATCGGTACCCCGCACGGCGAGATCGCCACGCCCGCCTTCATCCCGGTGGGCACCAAGGCGTCGGTGAAGGCGGTGCTGCCGGAGACGATGAAGGATCTCGGCGCGCAGGCACTGCTCGCCAACGCCTACCACCTGTACCTGCAGCCCGGTGCCGACATCGTCGACGAGGCGGGCGGTCTCGGCACCTTCATGAACTGGGCGGGCCCCACCTTCACCGACAGCGGCGGCTTCCAGGTGATGTCGCTGGGCGTCGGGTTCAAGAAGGTGCTCGCGATGGAAGCGGTCGACATCCGCTCCGACGAGGTGATCGCCGAGGGCAAGGAGCGCCTGGCCACCGTCGACGACGACGGCGTCACCTTCCGCTCGCACCTCGACGGCTCCAAGCACCGCTTCACCCCCGAGGTGTCGATGGGCATCCAGCATCAGCTCGGCGCCGACATCATGTTCGCCTTCGACGAACTGACCACCCTGCTGAACACCCGTGGCTACCAGGAGAAGTCGCTCCAGCGCACGCACGAGTGGGCGCAGCGCTGCATCGATGAGCACGAGAAGCTCACCGGCGAGCGCGGGCACCGGCCCTATCAGGCGCTGTTCGCGGTGATTCAGGGCGCGCAGTACGAAGACCTGCGCCGCAAGGCCTGTCGCGAGCTCGAGGAGATCCGCGGGGCCGGCGGAACGGAATTCGACGGCTACGGCATCGGCGGCGCGCTGGAGAAGCACAATCTCGGCACCATCGTCGGCTGGTGCTGTGACGAGCTGCCCGAGCACAAGCCGCGGCACATGCTCGGCATCAGCGAACCCGAGGACATGTTCGTCGCCATCGAGAACGGCGCCGACACCTTCGACTGCGTGAACCCGTCGCGGGTGGCGCGCAACGCGGCGATCTACGTCGACCAGGGCCGGTTCAACATCAATACCAGCCGCTTCCGCCGCGATTTCACCCCGATCGACGAGAACTGCGACTGCTACACCTGCGCGCACTACACCCGCGCCTACCTGCATCACCTGTTCAAGGCCAAGGAGATGCTCTCGGCGACGCTCTGCACGATCCACAACGAGCGGTTCACCGTGCGGCTGGTCGACCGCATCCGCGCCAGCATCGAGGGCGGCTACTTCGACGAGTTCAAGACCGAATTCCTGGGCCAGTGGCAGGGCCGGATCAAGGCCCCGGGGGCGTAGCGGCGGACCGGAGGCCGATCCGCCGCCTGCCGCCTAGTCGTGCAGGGCGTCGACCTTCGCCGGAGCGTAGGTCGGTTCGGTCTTCTTGAGGATCGCGATCACGCGGTAGGTGATCGGCATGACGAGGATCTCGACCAGCGTCTTCCACAGGAAGCCGACGATCACGTAGTTGACGAACGACTGCCAGCTGTCGATGCCGATAGCGGTGGCGGCGATCGAGCAGAAGATCAGCGTGTCGGCGAACTCGCCGATCACCGTGGAGCCGAGCAGCCGCGCCCACAGGTGCTTTTCCTTGGTGCGTTCCTTGATCATCACCAGGGTGGCCGAGTTGAGCAGCTGACCGACGAAGTAACCGGCCAGGCCGGCGAGCACGAGCTGCGGGGTGGTGCCGAGGACCGTGCGGAACGCTTCCTGGTTCTCGTAGAAGCCGGCGGCGGGCAGCCGGATCGCGATCGCGAAGCACGCGACGGTGAGCAGCAGCGCGCCGAAGCCGGTGTAGATGGCGTGGCGGGTGGCACGGAAGCCGTACACCTCGCTGAGCACGTCACCGAGGATGTAGGCGAGGGGGAACAGGAAGAAGGCGCCGTCGGTCGCGATCGGCAGGATCTGCAGCGGGCCGAGCATCACCGATTTGTCGGCGAAGAATTCGACGCCCTTGGTGGCACAGATGTTGGAGATGATCAGCGTCGCCGTGAACACGGCGACGATTACCGGGTAGAACCCCCGCGCAACCTGGGCGAATGCCGCGTGGTCCGGCGCGGGGTGCCCAGATTCGGCAGGTTGGTCGAGAGTGTTTGCATCAGTCACGGCTCCTATCCAACCAAGGTCGCGGTACCTCACGGGCGTCGGTTGTGGAATACGCTGTACCAATGACGAATCCCGGCGATTCCGACGAATGGTGGAAGCAGTACGGCGGCTCCGGCGTGTCGCCGGAGTCCGGCGCGCCGGGCTCGGTGCCGCAGTACCCGTCCGCGCAGCCGTCGCAGCCCCCCAGCTACCCGTCGGCGCCGCAGTACCCGCAGCAGCCCGCCCCTCCGCCGTCGCAGCCGCAGTATCCGAACTACCAGCAGCCGTCGGCGCCGCAGTATCCGCAGCAGCCGCCGCCGCAGCAGCCCGGCTACGGTGCCTACCCCGCCGCGGGCGGGTACCAGCCCTACGGCGGGTTCCCGCAGCCGCAGGGCACCAACGGCCTGGCGATCGGCGCGCTGGTCTCCTCGCTGGTCGGCCTGTGCACCTGCATCGGCTCGATCGTCGGCATCGTGCTCGGGGTGATGGCGCTCAACCAGATCAAGGAGCGCGGCGGTGAAGGTCGCGGCATGGCGCTGGCCGGCATCTGGATCGGTGCGATCACGCTCGTGCTCGGCCTGCTGTACGTGGTGTTCGTCATCGTGCTCGGGGTAGCGGGCGGGTTGGATTCCTCCTCGTCGTACTGACTTCCGCGGAAACGAACAGGGGCGCTTCCGGATTCGGAAGCGCCCCTGACGTTTGTGGTCAGCCGGGAAATCAGCCCTTGACGACCTGCGTGCCGCCGGCGAACTTGTCGTGCCAGCCCTGCTTGTTCGGGTCCTGGGAGATGGTGACCATGATGTAGATCGCCAGGCCGAGGCTGATCAGGCCACCGACGCACGGGATCAGGCCGACGATCTGGAACAGGTTGCGCTTGGCCGACTGCTCCGGGGTCAGGTTCGGCGCGCCACCGGGGGCGACGACCCGCAGGCCCAGCATCTTCTTGCCGAGCGAGGTGCCCTGGGTGACTTCCATGGCGATGAAGTAGCCGTAGACCGCCAGCGAAACGACGGCGCCGCCGACGAACTGGTAGGTGCTGCCGCTGAACACCAGCGCCAGCACGATCGCGAGCGGGAGGCTGACGATCAGGTTGTCGATGACGCGCGCGCCGATCCGGACGCCCAGGTCGGCCGGCTGCACGCCGCCGTACCCCTGCTGGCCGTATCCGCCCTGCCCGCCCGGGTAGGGCTGCTGGCCGTACGGGTCCTGGCCGTAGGCCGGCTGCTGCTGGCCGTAGGGATCCTGGCCGTAGCCGGGCTGGGGCTGCCCGTACGGCTGCTGCTGCCCGTATCCCGGCTGCTGCTGGCCGTAACCCGGCTGCTGCTGGCCGTAGGGGTCCTGGCCGTAGCCGCCGGGCTGACCGCCCTGCGGGTACTGGTTGGGGTCGTAACCACCGCTGGTCATAAATTCGTCCTCGTCGTGATCAGGAGATCGGTCGATGCGTACGTTACGGACATCCCTCTGGTCGGAACAACCCGATAGGCTCGAGTATCCACGGTTTTGCCGGTATCCGCGCCGGGTCGAAAACTTCACGGAGCTCGGTTGTTGTCCGCGCGTCGTAGCCGAGGGAATCGGCGATGGCCGCCACCACATCTTCGGGCGTGTTGCCCAGGGCGCGCTGATCCGAAAGACTCACGGCACCGTCACGTTTGGCCAGCCGCTTGCCCTCGGCGTTGAGCACCAGCGGGACATGCGCGTATTGCGGCGCGGCCAATCCGAGCAGCTCCGCGAGGTAGGCCTGGCGCGGGGTGGACGGCAGCAGGTCGTCACCGCGGACCACCTGGTCGACGCCCTGCTCCGCGTCGTCGACGACGACGGTGAGGTTGTAGGCGGGGATACCGTCGCCGCGGCGCAGCACCAGATCGTCGACGGCGCCACGGTATTCGCCGTGCAGTAGATCGGTGATCGGGTAGTCGTCGACGTCGGCGCGCAATCGCAGTGCGGCAGGCCGTCCTTCGGCGCGCTTGGCCGCGCGCTCGGCGTCGCTCAGGTGCCGGCAGGTGCCCGGGTAGGCGCCCATCGGTCCGTGCGGCGCGGTCGCGGCCTGCTGGATCTCACGGCGGGTGCAGAAACAGTCATAGGTGCGCCCGGCCGCGGCGAGCGTGGCGATGGCTCGGTCGTAGCGCGCGAGCCGGTCGGATTGGCGCACCACGGGGCCGTCCCAATCGATGCCGATGGCGGCGAGGTCGTCGAGCTGGAGTTCGGCGGCGCCGGGGCGGACCCGGTCGAGATCGTCGATCCGGAGCAGGAAGTCGCGTCCGGTCGTGCGGGCGAAGAGCCAGGCCAGGATCGCGGTGCGCAGATTGCCCAGGTGCAGTTCACCCGAGGGACTCGGGGCGTACCGGCCCGCGCCGGTGGAGGGGCTGGTTGGCACCGCACCATCCTAGGTGGCCGAGACGTGGCACAGCCGCGGTCGCAGCTGCTCCTCGGCGATCGGGCCGCCCGCGTCCAGCGCGGCGAGCAGCACGGCCGCGTGGGCGATCAGCCCGGTCCGGTCGACATCGTGCTGCTGAGCATTCGCCGGGTAGGCCCCGAGCCGCTCGCTCGCGCGGCGCAGCAGAGTACCCGCGCCCTTGGCGTTTCCACGCTGGATGTGGGTGATGCCGACGGCGTATTGCGCCAGCCCCTGCCAGAGCATCCGCTCGGCAACCGGTCCGTTCTTCCACGCCGCCTCCAATACCTCGTGGGCATTGAATGCCAAACCGTCGTCCAGCAGTTGCTGAGCGAAGGTGAGAGTTTGCTGGGGTGCCAGCTCGAGGTCGTCCGGAATTCGGGCGACTCCGGCACTGCCGGGGGGCAGCGGCCTGCCGAGTCGGTCCCTGGGGCGGTCGTTGCGGGCACGACCTGCGGCATCGCGGTCACGGGAGATCATCACCCCATGATCCACCGACGCCGTCGGTGGTGCTCGCGAGGCGGCTGAGACAGTCGAGAAATTGACGTATCACGGACTAATCACACGGATGTAAAACTTGATGTGTCAGCCGGTTCGGGAATGGGTACCGAGGTCCGGCAATGCTCCCGCAAACGTGAAGCTTCGCAAGCTTGGCAAACCCATATGAGAAAGCAAATTCTCATCCGCAAACTTGCGGAAGACCTGCTAGTGTTTCTTCCGCGGGGGCAGCCCCCGGAGGCGGAAACGCCTCGATGCGCTGGTTCGTGCCGGTCGGTTGCGCGCACCGTGTGGCAGTGCTCTGTGTGCCATGAAGTAACTCGTCGATCGCACCGGATATCGGAATGTTGCAACGATTCCTGGAGTAATCCCGTTCTCGATCATGCAAAGGAGTAAGTGCCGTGGAAGTTGATGTGACGGACGCTGTGTGGCGGAAGAGCACCTACAGCGGACCCGATGGGAACTGCGTGGAAGTGGCCTTTCTCGCCGGCGGCGATGTCGCGGTCCGCGACACCAAGGATCGCGGTCGCGGTCCCGTGCTGGCCTTCGGACCGGGAGAGTGGCGCGCGTTCTTAGCCGACGTCACCGCGGGAGAGTTCGCGCGCGGCTGAGCCGCGCCATGCGCCTCGAGAAGGCAGCACGGGCCCCGGGTCGGTAGGACTCGGGGCCTTCTCAGTGGTGTGGCCTATCGTGGCCGGATGACCACGATGGCCGCGCGTGACGCGACGATGTTCTGGCTGTCGCGCCGCGGCGCCAATGATGTGTTCCTGCTCTACTGTTTCGCCGAAAACGACAGCAGCGCAGACGAACTCCGCGCTTTCATCGCCGACCGTTCGGCGCGCATTCCGGATCTGCGGATCCGGATTCGGGAGATTCCGGGCAACCTCGACTATCCGCGGTGGGAGCCCGCCGAATTCACGTCCCAGCAATTCGTGCACCACCGTCCCGAAGGACTCCGGTGGTCCGCGCTGCTCGACCGCGTCGGCGAACTGCTGGGTACCGGCGTCGACGGCACCGAAAGTCCTTGGCGTATCCACGTTTTCCGCGACGTACTGGAGGCGCCCGCGGCGTCGGGTCCCGTGCTCGTCGTCGTGCTGCAGGTGTCGCACGCCCTGGCCGACGGCACCAGGGCGGCCGCTCTCGCGCGCGCACTGTTCGCCCCGGCGCCGATGGACGGAGTTATCCCCAGCTCTCCCGGTGTGGCTGTGGACAACTCGGAAGATCCCCCGGTCAAGCCTGTGAAAACTCTTACCCGTCCTGTGGATTACTGGGGACAAATCTGTGCACGGAGCATCCGGACCGCCGGTCCGAGAGTGGCTGGGGTGCTGCGGTTTCCCTGGCAGCTGGTGACCACCGCGCGCCGGGGACGCGCGGCGCAACTGGCCCAGCGCGAACTCGCCGACCGCACCGCGGCGGGTGCGGTACCGGCGCCGACCGCCGGATTCGCGCCGAACCCGCTGAATCCGAGTGCTCCCGTCGGTGTGTTCGACCATCGGGTCCGCATGCTCGTCGTCGACGCGGCGCGGATCCGGGTCCCCGGCCGTACCGTGACAGTCGTTGCCCTGACGGCGGTTTCCCGCGCGCTCGCCGCCTACCTCGCCGAACGCGGCGTCCAGTCCGACCGCCTCGGCACCGCGCTGCCGATGGCGCTGCCCGGCCCCGGCGTGGCACGCAACCACTACCGCGGCCTGTCGATCGATCTGCACATCGACGAACCCGATCTCGTCGTCCGCGCCGGTCTGATCGCCGACGACCTCGCGACCCGCAGGGAGCGCGCGCTGAATCCACTACTCGCCGTACGAGATCGAGTCGGCGCGACGGTCCCGGCCGTCTTCGCCGCCCGCGATGTCGCCGGGGCCGACCTGGACAGCGTGCCCGTCGCCCTGGACGGCAATACCGTGGTCTCCAGCGTCTACCGCGGCGACGCCGACCTCACCTTCGCCGGCGCCCCCGTCCTGTTCACCGGCGGTTTCCCCGCCCTCGGCGCCGTCATGCACCTGACCCACGGCGTCCACGGGATCGGCGAAACCATCACGCTGTCGGTGCATTCGGATGTGCGGGTGCTGCCCGATCCGGACCGCTATCTCGCCCTGCTCGCCGAAGCGCTGGACGCGGTGGTCGCGGCGCATCGGCGATGACCGGCGCCGCAGGCCGGTAGCTCACGGGGCGGCGAGGCGCCTGCCGAGGGCGGTCAGGGTTCGGATGAACTCCGCTTCGTCGAGCGCCAGGTCGCCGCGCAGCCAGCGATCGAGTACCTCGGTGGTCCCCGCGACCATCAGCAGCGTGGTGGCGAGCGCGCGCGGGTCGTCCGGATCGGCGCGCAGGACATCGCGCACCAGGGTCGGGGTGAACTCGTCGATCATCTCCCGCCGCCTGGCCGCCAGCGCGCTGTTGCCTGGGGCCGAGGTGTACAGGGCGGCCACCCTTCGATCCGCGGTGAAGGTGCGCACGAGCACCCGCGCGACGCGCTCGACCCGCTCGTCGGTGGAGCCGCACCGGGCCAGTTCTTGCCTGAGTTCGGTGCCCATCGGGCCGAGCACGCTGTCGATGGCGGCGATCAGGATGGCGTCGCGATCGCGGAAGCTCTCGTAGAAGTACCGCTTGGACAGTCCGGCGCGGGCCGAGATCGCCTCAGCCGTGACCGCGCCGACCCCGGACTCGTCGACGAGGTCGAGGCACGCGTCGATCAGATCCTTGCGTCGTTGCTCGCGCCGGGTCTCGGCGGCGACGCCGCGGTAGGGGCGGACAACTCCGGTCACTCCGCAATGTTGACACGTCGGCGTTCCAATATGCAACGCAGTGAGATCTTGACACGGTGCCGTTCTCGTTTGCAGACTGATAGTGAGAACGGTTGCGTTCCTACTTTGGCTCGGTGGTAATCGGAGGACAACGATGTCAACTACCCCCTTCATGGCCCGTCGGCTGGTGACGGGCCGCGCGATCGGGCGGCGGATAGCTCAGCTGGACCCGGTGGCCGACAACGAAGAAGCCACGCATTTGAGCGTCGAGGTCCGGTACGGCGACGCGATCTTCGCCCACGCGGCCTATACCGTGGCCTTCGCCAGGCAGGTCGCCGTGCCATCGATCGCCCGGATCGTCTATCGCACCGGCACCGGCGACATGATGGCCGACGTCCGCCGCCGCAACAACGACACGCTGCTGTTCTTCGGGGAGATGCTGCGGCACGGTCATTCGAGCCCCGAGGGCCGCGCGGTGATTGACCGGATGGAGCAGATCCACGCCCGCTTCGGCATCACCGCCGAGGACAAGCTCTACACCCTGGGGTCGCTGGCGTTCGAGGCCGACCGCATCGTCGATCACCTCGGGCTCGACGTCTTCACCGAGAACGAGCGCACGTCGCGCTATCACTTCTGGCGCGGTGTCGGTACGTACATGGGGCTCGAAGTACCCGGTACCCGAACGGATTTCCTGGACTGGACCCTGGCCTACGAGAGCGCGTACGCCGCCACCGCCGGGGGCCGGGCGCTGGTCGACCAGCTCTTCTCGGACTGGCGGCAACGCTGGTTTCCCGCCCGCGCGCATCGTTGGGCCGACGACATCCTGCTCACGCTGTTCCCCGACGACCTCCGCGCGGTCCACGGTCTGCCCGCGCCGCCGCAGACATTGCGGACCATGATGCCCCGGCTGGTCGGCGCGTATCTGGGCTGGCAAGCGGTGCGACCGCATCGCCCGCAGCGTTCGTGGTCCGATCACTTCGGCGCGGATCATTCCCGCCCACTCCAGGTGTCGACGCTGGGCCATCGGCCGCGTCCCACCGCCGCGAAAGGCCAGGCCCGGTGACCACCCATATCGACAGTCTCGATCCCGCCACCAACGAGGTCCTCGGACGTGTCCCGGTGCTGCACCCCGAGGAGGTGCGCGCCGCGACCGCGCAGGCGCGCACCGCCGCGCGGTGGTGGCAGGATCAGGGATACCCCGGCCGCCGCAGGCACCTGCTGGCCTGGCGCCGTCAGCTCGCCCGGCACGCCGAGGAGCTCATCGATCTGCTGCACCGGGAGAACGGCAAACCCCGTGCCGACGCGGCCCTCGAACTGCTGCTCAGCCTGGAACACATCGAGTGGACGGCGAAGAACGCCCATCGGGTCCTGCGCCCCACCAAGCGGTCGCCCGGCCTGCTCACCCGGAACTTCTCGGCGCGGGTCGAACGGCTGCCGTTCGGCGTGGTGGGTGTCATCGGGCCGTGGAACTATCCGCTCTACACCCCCAACGGGTCGATCGCGACCGCGCTCGCGGCCGGTAACACGGTGGTGTTCAAGCCGAGTGAGTACACCCCGCTGGTGGCCCGCTGGTACGTCGATGCCTTCACCCGCGCGAATCCGGAAGCGCCACCGGGCATCCTGACGCTGGTCACCGGCGACGGACAGACCGGCGCGGCACTGTGCGGGGCCGGTGTCGACAAGCTCGCGTTCACCGGCTCCACCGCCACGGGGCGTAAGGTCATGGGCGCGTGCGCCGAACAGCTCGTGCCGGTCGTGCTCGAACTGGGTGGCAAGGATGCGGCGATCGTCGCCGCGGACGCGGATCTGCCCGCCGCCGCCGACGCGATCGCGTTCGGCGCGATGGGCAACGCGGGCCAGACCTGTGTCGGGATCGAGCGCGTCTATGTCGAGCGGTCGGTCCGCGACCGGTTCCTGGCCGAGCTCGACGAGGTGCTGCGCGGAGTCGCGCCCGGTATCGCGTACGGCCCGATGACCATGCCGGGCCAGCTCGATATCGTCCGCCGCCATGTCGACGACGCGATCGCCGCCGGCGCCTTCACCATGCTGGGCGGCAGCGACAGCATCGGCACCCGCTACATCGAACCGGTCGTGCTGGTCGATCCGCCGCACACCTGCGCGGCGATCCAAGAGGAGACCTTCGGGCCGACTGTCACCGTGACGACGGTCGAGTCGATCGATGAGGCGGTCCGGCTGGCCAACGATCTGCCGTACGGGCTGGCCGCGGCGGTCTTCTCGCGCCGCCGGGCGCGGGAGATCGCCCAGCAACTGGACACCGGTCAGGTCTCGGTGAACTCCGTCCTCGGGTTCGCGGCGATCGCGTCGTTGCCGCTCGGCGGGCGTGGGCACAGCGGATTCGGCCGGATTCACGGGCCGGAGGGACTACAGGAGTTCACCCGCACCCGCGCGATCGCCACCCAGCGTTTTCCGATCCCCGGGATCAGCCTGCTCAGCTTCCGGCGGCCGCCGTGGCTCGACCGTCTGCTGCCCCGCCTCATCACCTGGCTCCACGGCCGTTAGGACACCGCCGATGCACACCGAAGCACCCGATACCGTCTGCGCCGCCTTCCAGCGGACCCGCACCATCGACCCGCGAGCCACCGCCGTGCGCACGCCCGGCGACTCGATCGCGGTGAGCTGGGCCGAGTACGACCGTCGCGTTCGCGCGGTCGCCGAGGGCCTGCACGCCCATGGCGTGCGCCGTGGCGACGTGGTCGCGCTGATGATGGGCAACCGTCCCGAGTTCGCCTGGATCGACAGCGGCGCCATGCATCTGGGCGCGACGACGCTGTCGGTGTACAACACCTCCTCGCCGGAGCAACTCGCCTATGTGCTCGGGCACGCGGGCGCGCGAGTGATCATCTGTGAGCGGGCCATGGTCGACACCATCACACGCAGCGGCGCCGACCTCGCGCACATCGTGACGGTCGACGGACCCCATCCGAGCGCCGACCTCACCCTCGACCTGCTCGAGTCCGCCTGTTCGGCCGGGTTCGATTTCGACACGGCATGGCGGGCGGTGCGACCCGACGACATCGCGACCCTCGTCTACACCTCGGGCACCACCGGGAATCCGAAAGGCGTTCCCATTACGCACTCCACCATCCTGGCCGCCGCCCGTGGCATCGACGAGGTGGTGCCGATGCGGTTCGGCGACCGCATCATCTCCTTCCTGCCCGCGGCCCACATCGCCGACCGGGTGTCCACGCTGTACTGGATGGCCGTGCACGGACTGCAGGTCACCTACCTCGACGATCCGAAATCGCTGCTGCCCGCGCTCCGCGACACCCGCCCCACACTGTGGTTCGCCGTGCCCCGGATCTGGGAGAAATTCCGTGCCTTCGTCGAGGCGTCGATCGATGCCGAATCCGACGCGGACACCCGGAACACGCTGCGGCGCGCGATCGAATTCGGCCGCGAACGACATCGCGCGCAGCGGAACGGAATCGAGCCATCTGTCGTCGACACCACGGAGTCGGATCGGCTCGACGCCGCACTGCGCAGTGTGCGCGCCACCCTCGGACTCGACCGGGCGCGGGTCTCGATCTGCGGGTCCGCGCCGATCGCGCCCGGTCTGCTCGAGTACTTCGCGGCGCTCGGGGTGCCGGTGGCCGAGGTATGGGGGATGACCGAGACGGCGGGCATCGGCACGATCAACCCGCCGTCGGCGACCCGGCTCGGTTCGGTCGGAAAAGTTCTGCCCGGCAACGAAGTACGCCTCGACCATGACGGCGAGCTGCTGATCCGCGGCCCGGTCTGCTTCGGCGGGTACCGCGCCGCGCCCGAACTCACGGCCACGGCGATCGACGCCGGGGGATGGGTACGCACCGGGGACATCGCGACCATCGACGCCGACGGCTACGTCCGGATCATCGACCGCAAGAAGGACATCCTGATCAATGCCGCGGGCAAGAACATGTCGCCGTCGAACATCGAGAACACGGTCAAGTCGGCGTGTTCGCTGATCGGCTCGATCGCCGTGATCGGCGACGCGAGGCCGTACAACGTCGCACTGATCACCCTCGACCCCGATGCCGCGGCGGCCGCGGCCCGGCGGCTCGGTCTGGCGGACCTCTCCGTCGCTGCCCTGGCCGAGGACCCGCGGATTCGCGGGCTCGTCGCGGCGGGGATCGAGCGGGGCAACGCCTCGCTCGCGCGCGTCGAACAGGTCAAACGTCATCAGATCCTCGGCACCGTATGGGAACCGGGCGGCGAGGAACTCACGCCGACGATGAAAATCCGGCGCAAGCCGATCGGTCAGCGGTATGCGCACGTCATCGAGGCGTTGTACGCGACAGGGGGTTAGCGCACGCGCCGCAGCTCGACGCCGATGGCGCGCAGGGCCGAGTGCAGCGCGGTGGCGGCGTCGGTGCCCGCGGCCTCGCCTTCGATCAGGCCGTCGATGCGGAAGGGGCAGAAGAAGCCGGTTCCGTTGTCGCCCCGGTGTGGTCGGTCGATCTCGATGAGCGGGCGGGTGGTGCCGCGACCGGCCGCGATGGCGCGGGCCAGCGCGGTGTCGGCGGCGCGCGGGTCGCGGCGCCGGGTGCCGGGGAGCGCGGGTGCCGCTTGGGCGTGCACGCGCTCATACCAGTCGATCACCTCGGATGACGCTGCGCGCGTGCCGGTTTCGTAGTGGCCGAGGGCCGCCCGGCTGTACGGGACGCGGGTGGCCAGCGCGGTCAGGGATAGTCCGGCTTCCTCGCGGAGCTGTCGCAAACGTGCCCCGACGACGGTGATCTCGTCGTTCCCCTGCTCGCCCCGACTGGACATGGACACACCGTAGCGAACTGTAGACGTTTGTAGACGCTTTTTGCTGTCCAAAAGGTCTTGACGACGACCATACTTTGCTGCGGTGGCTTCGACACCACCATACCGCGCCACCCGCGTAGTACCGACTGGTTCGGAGGGGACAGATGGACATCTACCTGTGGATTGCTGTGGGCCTGTTCGTGTTCGGAGCGCTGACCCGCTACCTGCTACTGCTGCCACCCGTGGAGCCGGGGCGGCCGACCGTCGGCGACATCCTGCGCCGGCTTCAGGCCGAGCGCGAACTCCCCGGCCACGACTCGACCGTGCCGTCGGTGCGAACCAGTTCCGACAGGAGCTTCTCGGCGTCGGACTTCTCCCTGGCCAGCGCGCTCCAGCCGCGGACGACACCGTCGGGGCCGGATTTCGTCGTCCACGAGCCGACCGCATGAGCGCCCTGGGGGTGCAGCGAGTAGTAGATGGTGCCGATCGGCCGCGCGACATCCATGCCACGGACCCAGCCGGTGAGCGCGTCACCGTCCCACACCCGCATCTCGCCGCGCATCTGCGCGGCCGGGTCGTCCTGCGCCGCAGCGGGTTCGGCGGCCGAGTCGATGAGCAGGTGGTCGCCCTCGTGCCGGATCGTCACCGGCGTTACCTCGACCTCGTCGCCGTGGTGCGCCGCTTTCTGCCAGGCTGCCCACCAGCGGCCCGCCAGATCGATCCGGTTGTCGACGATGCCCGCCAGCTCGGCGAGCGAGATCTGCAGCGCGTCGGCCAGCCGGATCGCCACCGGCAGCGTCGGCGACTGTTCCTCCGATTCGTACCGGGTGATCTGCCGCGAGCTCACCCCGATCGCGGTCGCGAGCGCGGGCTGCGAGAGCCCGAGCAACCGCCGCCGCTCCTGGATCACCTTCCCCGTCCCGGTGTTCATACAGTCATCGCCTCCATCGCCGGCCCCTACCGTCACACCCTGCTGGACACATCCGCACCAGACCCGCCCACATCGCGGGCCGCCACCCGTGGTCGCGAAGACCGCTGGCGCGCCGCGCATGCCGACTGCGTGGCCGATTCTCCCATCTTCTCGCTTCAGCAGGCTCGTTTCGTGCTGACTCAGCACGACGGCTGCGGTCCGCGCTGCCTCCAGCACCTGGCGGCCACGGCCTACAGCACGGGGCTGATCGAGGACATCTGAGATCGGCCGCGTGCGGCAAACGACACGTTGACGAACTCGTTGCGAGACGGCGAACCGGCCTCGAACGCCGTTACGGTCGAGAGTATGAGTGCGGACCCGGCAATGGAAGGCGACGGCGACACGATCACCGCCCGTCCAGGGCCGCGCTCGCGATGGCGACTGCGCCGCCCGTTCGTGCTGCCCTCGCAGCGCGCCACGGCCGACAACATCACCATCGCCCCCACCCCGCTGCAGCCGATCGACCTCACCGACGACGCCGAGGTGTCGCAGGTGCTCGACCTCGCCGTGCGGGTGGGGGAGGTGGTACTCGCCGCCGGTACCGGTGTCATCGACACCTCGGCGCAGGTGCGCTTCATCGCCTCGACCTACGGCCTGGACAAATGCGATATCGACGTCACCTTCGACGCCATCCGCATCTGGGCCGATCGCGGCCCGCGCCTGCCCCCGGCCAGCGATATGCGGGTGGTGAAGTATCGCTCGCTCGACTTCACCCGGCTGGCCGCGGTCGACCGGCTGACCCGGCGGATCCGCAGCCAGGTCGTCCCGGTCGACCAGGCGCACGCCGCGCTGGACGAGATCGTCTCCGGGGCGCACCCGTATCCGCGCTGGGTCTCGACGATGGGCTGGTCCCTGCTGGCGGCGGCCATCGCGGTGCTGCTCGGCGGCGGCGCGCTGCTCGCCGTCATCAGTTTCGCGACCACGGCGCTGATCGACGTGGTCAACCGGGCGCTGCACCAGCTCGGCCTGCCGATCTTCTTCCAGCATCTGGTCGGTGGTGTCATCGCCGCCGCGCCCGCCATCGCGCTCGCCGCGATCAGTGATCACTGGCGGGCCGACGCCGCGCTGATCGTCGCCGCGGGCATCACGGTGCTGCTGTCCGGGCAGCAGCTGGTCGGTTCGGTGCAGGACGCCATCACCGGCGCGCCGATCACGGCGGCCGCGCGCATGCTCGAAGTGGTGATGATGACCGGCGGCATCGTCGCGGGTATCGGCCTGGCCCTGCGGGTTTCGACCATGCTCGGGATCGCGGTGCCGGAGATCGCGGACAGCGCGGGTCGCGACACCGAATTCCTGGCGATCAAACTGAGCGCGGGCGCGGTGGCCGCGATCGCCTTCGCGATGGCCTGTTACGCCGAACGCCGGGCCCTGTTCGCGGCCGGGCTGAGCGGCGCGGCGGGCACCGTGGCCTACCTCGTCGCCCAGGACATCGGGTTCGGTCCGGTCGTCGCCTCCGGGATGGCGGCCACGCTGATCGGCCTGGCCGGTGGTCTGATGGCGCGCCGCGCGCTCACGCCGCCGCTGGTCGTCGCGGTCGCCGGCATCACGCCGCTGCTGCCGGGTCTGAAGGTGTATCGCGGCCTGTACGCGCTGCTCGAGGACGAGACGCTGCTCGGGTTCGGGCAGATCCTCGGCGCGTTCGGTGTGGGGTGCGCGCTGGCCGCGGGCGTCATCCTGGGCGAATGGTTCGACCGCCTGCTGAGCCGCCGTGGCGCGCCGCGCGACTTCGACCCGACCTACACCAGCGATCGATAGTCAGGTCTGGACGAGGGTGCGCGGCCCGTCGGCCGCCGTCTCGGCGGGCGCGGGGTCCTGGACGCGCGGTTTGCCCGCGGCCCAGCGCATCTGACTGCGCGCCGCGGGTGCCTCGGTCGAGGCGGGGATGACGAGCAGCGCGAGGTCGGCGCCGTTGCTGCCCACCAGATGCATGATGCGCGAGGCCTGCTCGGCCGACGCCTCGGATTCGGTGGCATGCCAATCGAATCCGAGCCGGGCCAGCTTGCCGATCCGCGGCGAGACGGCCTGCACCAGCTGGTGCAGTTCGGTCATCGGCTGGTCGGTGCGCGGCCACCAGGCGCCGTCGATCGGGCCCGTGATGGCATGTCGCTCACGCAGCATCAGCCGGATCGGCCCGGACGCGTCGCGGCCGATGCTCGTGTCAGGTGATGTAGTCACTACGAATTTTCTTCCTGAAGTCTGGGGCGCCGTCGAAGAACAATCGACCGGCGCACGCCGTCCGTTTACGGACGGGCACTGGGGATGGGTACCCACTCCGCTGTGTCGGCACGCACACATCTGGGACGGCGGCGACACCGGCGGGTGGGTTGGTGGGGGTTTCCCGCACCATCGGGGCTCACTCTACGGAAGCCCACCGACAGATCCACCGATTAAACGAACAGGGCCCCGACCGGCGAACCGATCAGGGCCCTGCTGTGGCGGAGGATAGGGGATTTGAACCCCTGAGGGCGTTAACCCAACCCGCGTTCCAGGCGAGCGCCATAGGCCACTAGGCGAATCCTCCGTGGAGCAGCATAGCGGTCCCGGTGCCCCGGTGTAAAAACGGGTCGGGTCGGTCAGGGTGGATCGGGAGACTATACGGCTCCGTACACTGGTTGCTCCGGCCGCTCATCCGGCGGTCCGGCCGAGGCGATATGAGGTGGAACACGTCGTGGGTACCGCGCGAACTCCCCGGGGGCGCTGGGTCGAGGAAGGGCTGAGCGTGCTGGCCGCCGCCGGCGTCGACGCGGTCCGGGTCGAGGCGCTGGCCAAGCGCATCGGCGTCACCAAGGGCGGGTTCTACGGCTACTTCGCCGATCGGGACGCCCTGCTCGTGGCGATGCTGGAGCAGTGGGAGCGCGAGGCGGTCGACCAGGTGCTCGAACAGGTCGAGCGGGCGGGCGACCCGAAGGCCAAAGCCCGCCTGGCGGGTGTGCTCACCTTCTCCAGCGACCGGCTGCTGCCCATCGACCTCGCGATCCGCGACTGGGCCCGCCGCGACGACGACGTCGCCGCGCGACTGCGCCGGGTCGACAATCGCCGAATGGACCTGCTGCGCGAGACGATCGGCGCCTTCTGCGCCGACCCCGACGAGGTCGAGGCCCGCAGCCTGCTCGCCTTCTGCGCGGTGATCGGCGGGCACTTCCTGGCCGCCGACCACGAGGGCCGCACCCGCACCCAGGTGCTGGCCCGCGCCGCCGACCTGCTGTTCGAGCCGCGCTGAGGCTACTTCTTCAGCCCCGTGAGCGCCTTCTGCGCCTGGGCTTTCGCGACCGTGGCGACCTCGTCGGTATTGATGGTCTCGCCCTCGGCCCGCGAGAGGGTGATCTGCACCTTCACCGACACATTGCTGTCGGCGACGGCGACGGTGTAGGTCAGCCGCGGGCCGACGACGTCGCGCGTCTCGGATTTCCAGTAGCCCTCAGCGCCGATCCCGGTGACCGGGCCCGAGGCGAGGCCCGAACCCGAAGTGCCGGTGTCGTATTCCTTCCACCGGGTGTAGGAGGGGTCGCCGTAGGCGTCGTTGAATTCGACGTCCAGGTCGATCTCGGCGTCGTTGGTCTGGTACTTGCTGCGGGGCGATTTGCTCGAGTAGTCCGCGGTGCACGAGAGCCTGCCGCCGGTGGAGCTGGTGGGCTGGGTCTCCTTGTGCTCCGGGCTGCCCTTGGGGTCCGAGGACCACTTCTTCAGCACCGTCGGGTCGATGAGCGAGCAGGCGTTGGAGATGGAGGTCATCGCGTAGTCGCCCTCCATCTTCTTCTTGCGGTCGTTCTCCATCGAGGTCAGCGGGTCGGACGGGTCGTCACGGGTGGCGACCGCGACGCCGACGACACCGATGCTGACCACCGCGAGCAGCCCGACGACACCGGCGATGATCAGCCCGTTCTTGTTCCCGGACGGCCGGGGCGGCATCCCGTAGGCGGGCTGCTGGTAGCCGGGGCCGTACGGGGGCGGGGGCTGCTGTGGATAACCGGCCTGTGGCGCGTTCGGGACGGAGGGGTACCGGCCGTAGCCGGGCTGCCCCTGCGCCGGGTGGCCGTACCCCGGCTGCGGCTGGTCGGCGGCCGGATTGAACACCGTGGGATCGGCGCCCGCGTTCGTCGGCGTCGACCACCAGTGCACGGTCGGATCGGACTGTCCAGGCTGATCGCCGGATCCCTGCTGGGAATTCGTCATGGTTCGGCCCCCTCCGGTTTCGATACGGGACAAGCCCCGTCGATTCGACGCGATCGTATCGACCCCCCGCTGCGAGGGGCACATCGAACCGCTACACTGGCCGACGGATCCCGCGCGGCGCGCATCCTGTGAACTCCCCCAGGGCCGGAAGGCAGCAAGGGTCAACGGGCTCTGCCGGGTGCGCGGGGTCCCCTTTATTTATAGGGGACCCCCGCCGGATCGATCCGCCTACGCACCTTCGCAGCGTGCGAGCCTGATTCGGCCCCGGATACCCCACCGATTCCGAGCAACCGCCGGGTAACGTTGCGGGTGTCGGCACGCGCAGCGTGCACCACCCACCTTGCTGCTTCGAAAGGCTGCCCAGGATGCCCCGGCAAACGCAGATCGGTTTGATGAGCCACGCGGAACTCGTGTCCGAGCACGAGTCCCAGACCGCGAATTACGCGACGCTCCAGACCGAGAAGCTCACCCTGGACCTCACCCGAGGTAAGCCCTCGCCGGAACAACTCGACCTATCCGCGTCGCTGCTCTCCCTCCCGGGCGACGGCGACTTCCGCGACGGGTCGGGTGTGGACTGCCGCAACTACGGTGGCCTCAACGGCCTGGCCGAGCTGCGCGCGATCTTCGGTGAACTGCTCGGCATCCCGGTCGAGCAGCTGATCGCGGGCAACAACGCCAGCCTCGAGCTCATGCACGACAACATCGTCTTCGCGATGCTCTACGGCACGCCGGACTCCCCGCGCCGCTGGGCGGCGGAGGAGACGATCAAGTGGCTGTGCCCGGCCCCCGGCTACGACCGGCACTTCGCGATCACCGAGGCACTCGGCATCGAGATGATCGCCGTCCCGATGAACAACGACGGCCCCGACACCAGGGCCATCGCGGCACTGCTCGCCGATGACCCGCAGATCAAGGGCCTGTGGGCGGTACCCAACTATGCCAACCCGACCGGCGCCGTCTTCTCCGAAGAGGTTGTCCGCGAGCTGGTTTCGATGAAGGCCGCCGCGCCGGACTTCCGGCTGTTCTGGGACAACGCCTACGCGGTGCACCCGCTCACCGACACCGCGGCGCCGGTGCTCGACGTGCTCGGCATGGCCGCGGCGGCGGGCAACCCGAACCGTCCGCTGGTATTCGCCTCCACCTCCAAGATCACCTTCGCCGGCGCGGGCGTGAGCTTCTTCGGCGCTTCGAAGGCCAACCTCGACTGGTACCTCGGGCACGCGTCGAAGAAGAGCATCGGCCCCGACAAGCTCAACCAGCTGCGGCACCTGCGCTTCTTCACCGACGCCGAGGGCGTGCGCGAGCACATGCAGAAGCACCGCAGGCTGCTCGAGCCGAAGTTCGCGCTCGTGCGCCGGATCCTCGAGGACCGGCTCGGCGCGTCCAAGGTGGCCTCCTGGACCGAACCCAAGGGCGGCTACTTCATCAGCCTCGACGTGCTCGACGGCACGGCCGCGCGGGTGATCGCGCTGGCCAAGGACGCGGGCATCGCCCTCACCGCCGCCGGCTCGGCCTTCCCGTACGGCAAGGACCCCGACGACAAGAACATCCGCATCGCCCCCTCCTTCCCGCAGCTGCCGGAGCTGGAGAAGGCGATGGACGGGCTGGCGACCTGCGTGCTGCTCGCGGCGACGGAGAAGCTGCTCGCGGAGCACTGAGCGAGCGCGGCCGGGCGCGTGCAAACGCGCCCGGCCCTCGGCTCAGCTCGGCTTGTGCACCAGCACGCCGAACATCGTCACCGAGACGTGGACGTCACCGCGATCGGCGCCCGCCTGCAGGTCGGCGATCAGCCGCGCGTGCTCGGCCTCGGTGATCACCCCGCGCAGCACCGCCAGCCCGGCGATCCGGCTGACCAGCGCGCCCGCGCCGACGCTGCGGTCCTGCACCAGCGCGTGCGAGCCGATCTCGTCGACGACCAGTCCGGCGCCGCTGAGCAGCCCGGCCAGCCTGCGGCCCGACAGCGGGTTCGTGGTCGAGGAGATCAGGGTGTCGATCACCGCGCCGACCACCCGCGGGTCGCCCGGATGCACGATCGAGGTGGCCCAGTCGCTGTCGACCACCACCGCGCGGCCACCCGGCCGCAGCACGCGGGCGATCTCGGCCGCGGCGCGGGCGGGCGCGGTCAGATGCTGGAAGACGCGTTCGCAGAGCACCGCGTCGAAGCTCTCGTTGCCGAACGGCAGGCCGTAGGCGTCGCCGGTGGCGAAGGTCGCCGTCGACTCGCGCTCACCGGCGCGGCGCTGGGCCGAGGTGAGCAGGTTGAGGTCGGGTTCGACGCCGACGGCGGTGCCGGTCGGGCCGACGGCGTCGGCGAAGACGAACACCTCCGAGCCGGTGCCGGAGCCGATGTCGAGGGCGCTCTCGCCCGGTTGCAGGGCCAGCGCGGCGTGACTCCAGGCGCGTAGCCTGCGCATCCCGGGCTGGGTGACCTCCAGGTCGTGGGCGTCGATCAGTTGGTCCTGGCCCGCTTGATCGAAGCGGTCAGGGCGAGGGGTGTAGTCGGTCATACTTACCGCCATCGTGGAAGCTGCAGTCCTCGGGAGCATGGATCCAGAGGCTACTAGTGAAATGTGTCACGATGAATGTATGACTCGAACGCTGTGTCTCGCGCAGGAGGCCGAGGCCGACGAACTCCTCAGCACCGATGATTTCGCGTTGCTGCTCGGCATGCTGCTCGATCAGCAGTATCCGATGGAGCACGCGTTTCGCGGGCCGCGCAAACTCGCCGAGCGCATGGGCGGATTCGATCTGCGCCGGATCGCGGAGGCCGATCCGGCCGAATTCGAGGAGCTCGCCGCCACCCCGCCCGCCATCCATCGCTACGGCCGCTCGATGGCCCGCCGGGCGCAGGCGCTGGCCCAATACGTCATCGAGCACTACGACGGTGTGCCCGCCAACCTCTGGACCAGCGGCGATCCCGACGGCAAGGAGGTGCTGCGCAGGCTACAGGACCTGCCGGGCTTCGGCGCGCAGAAGGCCAAGATCTTCCTGGCGCTGCTCGGCAAGCAACGTGACGTACATCCCAATGGCTGGCGAAAGGCCGCGGGATCCTATGGCGACGAGGGCTCGCGCCGCTCGGTCGCCGATGTCGTCGACGCCGAAACCCTCGCCGAAGTTAGGGAATTCAAGAAGCAGGCGAAAGCCGCCGCGAAAGCCGCCGGATGAATTCCTAGTTACGATCTGCCTGCTTTTTTCCCTCGTCATCGGTGGTCGTCTGCTCGAAGCTGGCTTCTCGAACAGATCGACAACCGATGAGGGATTGGCAGTTCTATGAAGATGAGGAAGCTCGCCGTGGTCGCGGCGCTCGTGACCATGGCGACCGGTGTTGCTGCGGGCACCTCCTACGCGGCTCCGGCGCCGGCCGACGAGGGCGCCGACGTGATCAACTACTCGGCCGAGGTGGTCGAGGACTCGAAGGCTGTCATCACCACCGATGCGGGCTCGCTCGTCGTCGAGGACGGCGCCTTCAAGGTCAAGGCCGCCAACGGCACCACCGTCGCGGGTACCCCGCTGACCTTCCGCCTCGACGAGTTCGAGCTGCCCATCGCGGCCGAGATCTCGGGCAACAAGGCCACCCTGAGCCCGGTCTATGACGCCTCCAAGGCCGTCTACAAGCCCGTCGCCCTGCCGTTCGAGAACCAGGCTCCCTGGAAGAACGAGTACGAGCGTGAGCAGGCCGCCTGGTCGCGTCTGACCCAGACCATTTCCCTGGGTGCCACCATCGGCACGCTGGTCGGTGGCCTCGGCGGCGCTGCCGTCGGTTGCATCGCGGGTGCCGGTGCCGGCCTCGTGGCGACCGGTGTGCTGCTGGCGCTGTTCGGCGCGGGCCCGATCGCGGGTTGCGTCGTGGGTGCCACCACGATCGGCGCCCTCGGCGTCATCGCGGGTCAGATCTTCGTGACCGCCCCGGTCGCGATCGGTGCCGCGATCCAGTACTTCATCACCATCACCCAGCCGTACCCGACCCCGGCTCCTGCGCCGGCCAAGTAGTCACGCGGCTCAGCGACCCCTCCGGAACCACGGTTCCGGAGGGGTTCTGTCGTCTGCCCGGGTAGACCGGAATCGGCTTCGCGCGCCCCACGCGGCCTTCTGACCTGCGAATATGTTGTGCGTCGCGACACAATCCGCCGGTTCGGGTTGGATGGGTCCGGGTTAGGTGTTAACTTGATTGTTATGTCCGGCAACCATCTTCTCGCCAAGCGGGTCACCTATGTGACCGCCGCTCTGGGCTTGCGGTTGCCGTTGACGCGTGAACTTTGTCGTTCCTGATGCTGCAGCTGAGCCTTCTGCGGCTCGCGAGCTGCCACGCCATACGTGTCGGCAATTCCGTTGGGACAACGGGATTTCAGCAAGGAACTTCATATGTCTACTCCCATCATCGATCGCCCCGCCGCTCGGGTGGGCGCCGGTCGTCCTCGGGTTTCCCGCCCCGTCGTCGCCCCGGAACTGCGCCGTAGCGACAACCCCGCCGCCGCCGTGCTGCGGACCGCCGCCTCCGGCCCGGTCTCGCGCGACAATGCCGCGCGGGCAACGGGTCTGAGCATCGCCACCGTGAATCGCCAGGTGGCCTCGCTGCTTTCGGCCGGTCTGCTGCGCGAGCGGCCCGATCTGACCGCCGCCGGCGCGGTCGGCAGGCCCCGCGTGCCGTTCGAGATCGACCACGACGCCTACCTCACGCTCGGCATCCACATCGGCGCCGCGGCGACCAAGATCGTCGCGGCCGATCTGCGCGGCCGGATTCTGGGTGGCCTCGCCATCGCGACCCCGCAGACCGGTCAGGAGTTCGCGGTCACCACCGTCGCGCGCAGCGCCAAGGCGTTCCTGCAGCGCTGGCATCGGCGCACCCCGCTGTGGGCGGGTGTCGCCATCGGCGGTCGCGTCGATTCGCACACCGGGGTGGTCGACCATCCCAAGCTGGAATGGAAGGGCGCCCCGATCGGTCAGGTGCTCGGTGACGTGCTGGAGCTGCCGGTCTCGGTCGCGCCGCACGTCGAGGCGATGGCCGCCTCGGAGCTGCTGCTGCCGACCTTCGACGCGCGCAGGCCCGAGCCCGACACCGAACTGCCCGCCACCCAGAACGGCAGCAGCCTCTACTTCTACGTCCGCGAGACCGCGGGCATCGCCGTCACCCTCGACGGCCGCGTGCACACCCCGAACAACGGCCCCGGTTCCATCGCGCACCTGCCCACCGGCTCGGACGTGCAGTGCACCTGCGGCCGTCGCGGCTGCTTGGAAGTGACCGTCGGCGATCGCGCGCTGCAGGCCAGGGCCGTCGGCCGCGGCATCATCCCGGCGCACAACGGCACCGCGGGCACCACCATCGCCGACCTGTACCGGGCCGCCGAGTCCGGGTCCGACGGCGCGCGGGAACTGCTCGCGGAGCGGGCCACGATGCTCGGGCAGACCGTCGCGCTGGTCCGCGACATGCTCAACCCCGACCGCGTCGTCCTCGGCGGCCAGGCGTTCACCGGGTACCGCCCCGCGCTGCCGCACGTCGCCAGGGCCTTCACCCAGAGCACCCAGCTCCCGCCCACCGACATCCGGATCAGCGGATTCGGCGGCAAGGTGCAGGAATTCGCCGCCGTTGTCACCTCGCTCAGCGCGCTCTACGCCGACCCGCTGGCGGCCATCCGCCGGATCTGAGCGGAGCCTCGGACAGACGAACGGCCGCCTCGACACAGTCGAAGCGGCCGTTCGGCATTCGCTAGCGGGGGTTGAAGGCGCCCTCCAAGGCGGTGATGAAGAACGGGAACTGCGCGGCGAAACGGTGCAGGTTGCGGTCGCGGTCGTAGCCCGCGAACCAGTACAGCCCCGGCTGGGAATCGGCCGACGGGTCCATGTCGCGGAAGGCGCGGATCCAGTTGTCGGCCCGGCCGCTGATCACCGTGTACGGCAGGGCGCGGGAGAACACCGTCTCCTGGTCGATCGGCGGGATCTGTTCGCGGGCCACGGTATCCAGGCCGCGCTGCATGGCGCGCACCCGGCCCGCGACGGTGTCGCCGAGGGTGGTCCTGGTCGGCAGGTAGTTCGGCAGCAGGATCGCGGCCACACCGGCCAGCGCGATCGCGACGCCGACCAGCGCGTGCCCGGAGGTCAGCGCGAGCACCACGGTGGCGATCACGCCGAGGACGATCAGCGCGCCGCCGATCCAGCGGGGGAGCGCGCGCTGCTTCGGGTCGGCGAAGGCGCCGGTGGCGACCGCGTCGGCGCGCATCGCGGCACGGATCGGGTCGAGTTGCATCCGGCCCGGCGCGCGCAGCTCGCGCACGGCGACGGTGTCGGTGCCCTCGGGTAGCAGCATGTCGTAGACGGTGCGCTCGTAGTCGCGCAGCTGATCGTCGGGCGCGTTGACCCGGCTGATCCGCCAGTCGTCCTCGCCGCGCGCGTTCACCGGAGTGATCCAGATGTAGCGCCGGACCGCGAGATCGACGACGGTGGCGGCGATGTCGACCGGGTCGACGTGCTCGTCGAGCAGCAGACCGGCCTCACCGGGGAGCACGCCGTCGGGGGAGGTGAAGTCCACCCGGCCGCCCTGCTGGACGATCGGCTGGAAGGTGTCGCTGCCCGCCAGCGCCGCCGCGGCGCGCTTCCTTGCGGTCAGCACGTAGGCGATCATCGCCGCCAGCGCCAGCAGCAGCGCGCCGAACGCGGCGAGCACCGGGGTGGTGAAGGCGAAGAAGTTGTCCGAGTCGCCGCCGCGCACATCGGCGTTGGCGGGCACGGTGCCGGGCGGCAGCTGCAGGGTGAGGTCGA
This sequence comes from Nocardia sp. NPDC050718, assembly GCF_040654235.1. Taxonomy (NCBI): domain Bacteria; kingdom Bacillati; phylum Actinomycetota; class Actinomycetes; order Mycobacteriales; family Nocardiaceae; genus Nocardia; species Nocardia sp. NPDC050718. Next base: position 131,417 of record NZ_JBFAHQ010000003.1, read on the forward strand.
TCGCATCGCCCTTACGCAGGTCGCGCTGGCTCAGGTACAGCACGCCGTCGGGTTCGGTGTGCACATCGGCGCACGGCTTGGGGCTGCCCGCCGGGCCGAGTTTGCAGTCGACGATGCCCATTTGATAGCTGGGACTGATCACCGAGACGTCGAGCGCGGCGATATCGGCGTTCATCACGCCGAGCCAGTGGAACACCTGGGTGCCCGGCGCGTCGGAGACGGTGTTGTGCACCGAATAGGTGAACTTGGATTCACCAGGCTTCGCCTCGACGACGAACTGGTCGTTGACCGTGGTGGCGGTGCCTGCGCCGCTCGCGGTGACATCGGTGACCTTGAAGACGCGCTCGACGTCGTCGCCGACCTTCAGGCGCAACGGCAGCGACATCGTGAAGTTGCCGTCGGCGGGCACCCCGACGGTCTCGGTGACCTGGAGCACACCGTCATCGGTCAGTGTGAGATCGGCGGTGATCGTGACGCCGGCCGGCGCGGGCTCCGTGTGGGCTACCGGCGCGGCCGCGAGCAATCCCGCCGAAGCGAGCAGCAGCGCGCCTGCGGCGCCCCCCCGAAAAGTCAGCATGGCTGCTTACTCTAGACAGCTTGCTATTCTGCGTCAGCGGCTGTCGGCGACTCACGAGACGAGGGGGTACGGGGGCGTGACCCAACCACCGTACGGTTATGGCCCGGTCGGTCCAGGTGGACGACCGGTTCCGCCGCCCCCTGGCTATGGGCAGCCCCCGGGATATCGACCGCAACCCGGTTACGGGCCGCCCGGTTATCAACAGCCGCAAGGTTATCCACAGGGCTACGGACCGCGACAGGGCTACGGTCCGCCGTCCGGCTACCGGCCGCCGCCGATGCCCTACGGCCCGCCCGGCAGGCCGACCCCGCCGCCGCGCAAACGCCGCGGCGGCCTGACCTCGCTGTTCCTCGTCGTCGTCTTCCTCGTGGTCGGCGGCCTGGTGAAGTTCGCCGTCAGCACCGGCCTCGACGCGGGCATCGGCGCGATCGGCCCGAAGCCGAGCACCACCTACACCCCGCAGCCCGGCACCGCGCCCGCGGCCACCGCCGACAATCCGCTGCTCACCGACGCCGACGGCACCCTGGTGCCCGCGTCCTGCGATTACGCGCCGTGGGGCACCCAGGTCGAGAAGGCGCGCGCCTTCTTCGAATCGGCGGCGACCTGCCTGGAGGCGGCCTGGAAGCCGCTGCTGGCGGCCAACAACCTGCCGTTCGAGTCGCCGACGCTGAGCGTCACCGCGACCACCGCGGGCATCACCACGCCGTGCACCGGGTCGACGAGCAACTTCGCCGCCTTCTACTGCGCGGCGAACAAGACCATCTACATGCCGATCAGCCAGCTGCAGACCGATCAGTTCCGCGACAACTGGGTCGTCTACCTGTCGGTGTTCGCGCACGAGTACGGCCACCACGTGCAGGCCCAGTCGGGCATCCTGCGCAAGGCCAACTCCGAACGCGTCGACGCGGGCGCCCGCTCGCCCAAGGGGCTCGAGCTCTCACGCCGGGTCGAGTTGCAGGCCAACTGCTTCGACGGCATGTTTATCGCGTCGTCGAAGGGCGGCGGTTCGCTGTCGGCCTCGCAGGTCACCGTCGCCACCAAGGACTCCTACGGCCGCGGTGACGGCCCGGGCGACATGCGCGATCACGGCACCTCCGAGCACGGTGGGCAGTGGTTCGAGGCCGGGTTGCAGCGCAACCTCACCTCCCAGTGCAACACCTTTACCGCCGCCGCGAGCGAAGTGAGCTAGCGGTTCCGCCTCCCCGCGATTTCTGGCCGGACTCGGGCGCACATCCGGTGGCGTCGGCGGCTGGCGGAAACCCGAGTGGCAGTCAGCCCGTACCCGGTGAGTTACCCATGTAGCCGCGAGATCAGTTGCGAAGTTGTCGAACCTCGATGAAGTGCTGGAGTTAGTGTCGTGTATCCGCCGCAGCCGCCCTATGGCAGACCGGTTCCGCCCGCGTATGGCAGGCCGATGCCGCCGATGTACCCGCGCCCGCTGCCGCCGCCGTACGGCTATGCGCCGCAGGGGTATCCGCCGCCGCGCCGAGGTGGTGGCGGCTGGTTCGGGTCGCTGCTCACCGTACTGACGGTGTGCGGGATCGTCGGCGCGCTGCTGGTCGCGGCGGTCTCGCTGTCGGAGGACTCGTCGAAGAAGAACGTCGCCAAGACGACGACGCCGAGTTTCACCTACAGCAGCTCGGCCACTCCGGCACCGACCACCACGACCCAGACCACCGTGCGCACCTCGGCCCGCACCACCGCGCCGACGACGACGAAACCCGCTGGGCCGCAACCGGTGATCGCGCTCGGCCAGCATCCGCTGTTCCGCGACAGCAGCGCCTTCCTGCCGAACATGGACTGCGATCTGCCGCGCTGGTCGACCGACGCGGCCACGGCCAAGGCCTTCTTCGCGGCCGCGCAGGGATGCCTCGACCAGATGTGGCGGACCAACCTGGCCGCGGCGAACCTCCCGTTCCGCAGCCCCGGCCTCGAGGTCGCGGTGAATCCGTCCGAGCTGTCCTCGCCGTGCGGCGGCGCCACCAGCGACGCGTTCTACTGCAGCGCGTCGAGCACCATCTACATGTCGACGGCCGGGCTGGTCCTGCACAACACGCCGTACCCGCCGATGGAGGCGCTGTCGGTGTACGCGCACGAATACGGCCACCACGTGCAGGGCTTGACCGGACTGCTCCAGGCCTCGTCGAATCAGCGCCGCGAGCAGGGCGCCACCTCGGCGGGCGGGCTGGAGACCTCACGCCGAATGGAATTGCAGGCCAGCTGCTTCGGCGGCATGTACATCGGCTCGGCGGAGGCGGGCGGTTCGTGGACCTCGCAGGAGGGCTACGCCGCGGTCAAACACAACTACAACCGCGGTGACGGCAACGGCCGCCACCGCGATCACGGCACGCCTGAGCACAACGGCAATTGGTACAACCAGGGTTACTCGAAGAACCGCAACTTCGAATGCAACACCTGGTTGTCCCCGGCCGACGAGGTCAGCTAGGGGTCACTGACCCCCGTAGTGCCCCTCGCCGAAGCGACGCGGCGAACTCCCGTGCACGCCTTCGGCGTACGCGGTCTCGGCGTGCAGGGCGAAGTCGATGCCAGCGGTCTCGTCTTCCTTGCTGACGCGGAACCCGATGACCTTGTCGATCAGCTTGCCGATCACGAACGACACCCCGAACGCGTACGCCGCGACCACGAGCACGCCGACCAGCTGCTTGCCGAGCTGGGCGAAGCCGCCGCCGTAGAACAGGCCGTTCACCCCGCCGGTCATCACCTCGGTGGCGAGCAGGCCGATCAGGATCGTGCCGACGATGCCGCCGACGAAGTGCACGCCGACCACGTCGAGCGAATCGTCGTAGCCCGCCCGGTGCTTCCAGCCGACGGCGAACGAACACACGACACCGGCCGCCAGGCCGACGATCACCGCACCGAGGGTGTTGATCACGCCGCAGGACGGCGTGATCGCGACCAGACCGGCCACCGCGCCGGAGGCCGCGCCGAAGGTGGTCGGCCTGCCGTCGCGGACCTGCTCGACGATCAGCCAGCCGAGCATGCCGAGACTGCCCGCGACCAATGTGTTCAGGAAGACCGCCGCCGCGGTGCCGGTGGCGCCGAGCGCGGAACCGGCGTTGAAGCCGAACCAGCCGAACCACAGCAGACCGGCGCCCAGCAGCACGAACGGCAGATTGTGCGGACGCATGGCGTCGATGTTGAAGCCGATGCGCGGGCCGAGCACCAGGGCCAGCGCCAGCGCCGAGGCGCCCGAGGCGATCTCGACGACCAGGCCGCCCGCGTAGTCGAGCGTGCCGAAACCGAGCAGCCAGCCGTCGGGTCCCCACACCCAGTGCGCGATCGGGGCGTACACGGCCAGCGTCCACAGCGGGACGAAGACCATCCAGCCGGAGAACTTGGCGCGGTCGGCGATCGCGCCGGAGACCAGCGCGGCGGTGAGGATCGCGAAGGTCAGCTGGAAGGTGACGAACAGCAGCTCCGGAATCGTGCCGCGCACCGAGCCGGGATCGATCCCGGCCAGGCCGACGTGCTCGAGGTTGCCGATCAGGCCGCCGCCCGCGTCGTCACCGAAGGCCAGGCTGTACCCGGCGACCAGCCACACCACCGTGACCAGCGGAATCGCGATGAAGCTCATCATCAGCATGTTCAGCACGCCCGTGGAGCGCACCATCCCGCCGTAGAAGACGGCCAGCGCCGGCGTCATCAACAGCACCATGGCGGTAGCCGCGAGAAGCCAGGCGGTGGCCGCAGGATCGATCGTTGCGGGCACGGTAACTCCTTTCACGCGTGATTGCGTTGCAAGGAAATTACCGAATGCTCACCGTCCGCGCTGGTGTCGCCCGGGTTCTAGCCCCGGTTTTCCTTCGCCAGCGCCCTGGTGCCGCGCTTGCCGGGAACGGGCAGGTCATCGCCGTCGGCGAGCCATTCGGCGGTGATCAGCCAGCGTCGCTGGGCATGCGCGTCGGCCACATCGAAGAAGACCCGCCTGCCGCGATCGTCGCGTGCGTCCCTGGCCAGCGCGGCCCAGCTCGGCGGCCTGCCCCGCTCGGCGGCGTGCTCGACGACGAATCCGGCGACCAGCTTGCCGATCATGTTGACCGGTTTCTGGGAGACCCGGTTGCCGTACTTGGTGGTGTGCCAGCGGCGGGCCGGGCACAGCGAACCGGGGTTCGCGTTCGAGGCGATCCAGCCCGCGCGCTGCGCCCGCTCGATCAGCCACAGGTGCTTGACCGCCGACGGCGCGATCTCGCCGACCCGCTCGGCGATGAGCTCGGAGACCTCGGCGTCGGCGAGGATGTCGCGGCGGGTCGGCCCGATGCCGTGGTCGGTCCAGTGGGCGGCGGCGAGCCGGGCCAGGATGCGGCCGAACTCGTCGATGCTGCGCTGGGCGCGCCTGCCGAGACGCTCGATCCGCTCGGCCTCGCGGCGCATCTCGTTCTGCGCGGTGAGGGTGCGGATCGCCGCCATGGTCGGCACCTGCCCGCGTTCGAGCAGTTGCAGGATGGCCGCGGCGGTCGCCGGGTCCGCCGCGGCGGCGACGGGCAGCGAATCGCGCTTGATGTCGAAGTCCTGGGGGCTGATCGCCCGGCTCAGCAGGCCGACCGCGGCGTGGTCGCCGGCGAAGTCGGTGTGGGCGAGCCAGGCGGCTGCGATGTCATCACACGACAGCACGGTGAAACGTTCCTCCGGTCGGCGGTGGGGGAGCGATACGGTGCGCGAAGGTTGTGCCCCGGTCGGGATGAGGGACCGGCCGGGGTCACCAACCTGATGAAGGTTTGGCCACCGAAGTTGCCGAGATCCACGGTAGCCAGGCGCTTGCGCTGCTGTCACGACGATTGATTGTTTCGTTACATCTGGAAAGGGGCTGTCAATCGGGGAACGGGTACGCATTTCCGTCACAACCAGGATCAACCGCCGTTCCTCCGGGCATTCGCCGCGCGTGAAATAGTCGACAACTCGGCCGTAGCGCCTCGTCGACCGGGTTTGCCCACCCGCTCCGAACCTGCACTCGAACTGTGATCTGTATCACGTTTATGCGACGGGATGCGGGCGAGACGGTGACGCGTCGGCCGCTCATCCACATGTCACAGTGCGGCGGTAGCCTGTGGGCCGTGGCTCTGTACCGGAAGTATCGACCGGCGACGTTCGCTGAGGTAGTGGGTCAGGAGCATGTCACCGACCCGCTGAGTACGGCGCTGGATACCGGACGGATCAGTCACGCGTATCTGTTCTCCGGTCCGCGTGGCTGCGGCAAGACCTCCTCGGCGCGCATCCTCGCCCGCTCGCTGAACTGCGTGGAGGGGCCGACCTCCACGCCGTGCGGGGTGTGCGCGTCCTGCGTGGCGCTCGGGCCGGGCGGCGCGGGCAATCTCGATGTCATCGAGCTCGACGCGGCCAGTCACGGTGGTGTCGACGACACCCGTGAGCTGCGTGATCGCGCGTTCTACGCGCCCGCCGAGTCGCGCTATCGCGTGTTCATCGTCGACGAGGCGCACATGGTCACCACGGCCGGCTTCAACGCGCTGCTCAAGATCGTCGAGGAGCCGCCCGCCCACCTGATCTTCATCTTCGCCACCACCGAACCGGACAAGGTGCTGCCGACGATCCGTTCGCGCACCCACCACTACCCGTTCCGGCTGCTGCCGCCCGCGACCATGCGCGGCCTGCTCGGCAAGATCTGCGAGCAGGAGCACGTGCCGGTCGAGGAGGCGGTGTATCCGCTGGTCATCCGAGCGGGCGGGGGTTCCCCGCGCGACAGCCTGAGCGTGCTCGACCAGCTGCTGGCCGGTGCCGGGCCCGAGGGTGTCACCTATCCGCGCGCGGTCTCGCTGCTCGGCGTCACCGATGTCGCGCTGATCGACGACGCGATCGACGCGCTTGGCGCCGACGACGGCGCCGCGCTGTTCGGCACCATCGACAGCGTGATGGAGGCGGGCCACGACCCGCGCCGCTTCGCCGTCGACCTGCTCGAGCGCCTGCGCGATCTGATCCTGCTGCGCGCGGTCCCCGACGCTGCCGAGCGCGGCCTGGTCTCCGGCCCCGGCGACGTCCTGGAACGCATGCGTGACCAGGCCGAACGCCTCGGCCCGGCCACTCTCACCCGCTACGCCGAACTCCTGCACGAGGGCCTCGGCGAAATGCGCGGCGCGACCGCCCCCCGCCTCCTGCTCGAGGTCATCTGCGCCCGCATGCTCCTCCCGTCGGTCTCCGACGCCGAATCCGCCACCCTCCAGCGCCTGGAACGCCTGGAGCGCGGATTCGCCGGTGGCACAATCGCTCCCGCCCGCCCCGGCCCCGCCGTCGGTGAACCCACCGCCACGCCCGCCGCCGCCCCGGCCCCCCGCCCCGCGGGTGGCGAGAACCGTCGCCGCGGCGCCGAACTCCTGGCCGCCGCCCGCGCCGAAAAAGAAGCGGCCGCAAGCGGTTCTGCGCCGTCGGCGCCAAACCGTGAGCGCCCTGCTACCGGCGGATCGGCTGCTGCTGGTGGATCGGCTGCTGCTGGTGGATCGGCCGCAGCAGGCGGATCGGATGCTTCTGCCTCGACCGTGGCGCCGGTGCGGGATATGGCGTCGCAGCCGTCCGCCCAGTCGAATGTGCAGACCGGGCCCTCCGGTGACCGCCCGTCCGCTGCCCCCGGGTCGGAAACGACTGCCTCGCAGGCGCCTTCGGTGGTCGAGCGGGATGCTGCGTCCGCCGCGGCGGCGCTCGCCGAGCCTCCGGCCGATACGAGCGGGCAGCGCCCCGGTGGGGCTGTGATCGGGCAAGATCCCGACCTGGCGCTGAACGGCCAGGGTGAACCCTCCGGGCCGGGCGCTGTCCCGCAATCCGGTGCGGCAATCACGCGCGGAACGGAAACATCGGCACCGCAAGGTGATTCGCCCACGCGGGTGGGTGATTTCCCAGCCCCGGAGCCGGTCGCATCTCCGCCCGCGGCGTCGCGAGCGGCGGACGTCGCTCTGGTACCCGCCGCGGCACACCAGCCGGAACCTTCCAGCGCCGCGCATCAATCAGAGTCCGCTGACGTGCACCGGTCTGAACCCGGCGCCGCGTATCGGCCGGATCCCGCTGCCGCACAGCGGCCGGATCCCGCTGCCGCACAGCGGCCGGATCCCGCTGCCGCACAGCGGCCGGATCCCGCTGCCGCACAGCGGCCGGATCCCGCTGCCGCGCAACGGCCGGATCCCGCTGCCGCGCAACGGCCGGATCCCGCTGCCGCGCAACGGCCGGATCCCGCTGCCGCACAGCGGCCGGAACCCACCGCTGCCGCGCAGCGGCCGGAACCTGCTATCGCTGCACAGCGGCCGGAGCCTGCTGCTGCGCAGCGGCCGGACTCCGCTGCTGCCCATCGGCCGGAATCGGCCGCTGCCGCTCACCGGCCGGAGCCTGTTGCCGCGCACCAGCCCGAACCCGCTGTCGCTGCCCAGCGGCCGGAGCCCGACGCCGCTCCGCAACCGGCCGCCGCGCCGAGCGAGGACCTCGTCGCCCTGGTAGACGGGGCCTGGGCGGAGATCAAGGGGAAGGTGCGGGAGTTCGGGCCGACCTTGCAGGCGTTGCTGTCGGGGGCGGCGGTGTCGCGGGCCGAGGGTGACGTGATCGTGTTCGCGCATCAGAGTCCGCCGTTGGCGCAGCGGCTGTCGGATCCGCGCAATATCGACGCGGTGCGGTCGGCGGTGCGTGCGGTGCTCGGCCGCGAGCTGGATGTGCGCTGGGAGACGGGTGCGCCCGCGCCGCGTCCGGCGGCGAAGGCGGCGAGTGCTCCGGCGCGCGGTGCGGGGCAGGGTGAGGCCAAGCCGGCGGGGCGGCCCAAGTTCTCCCGGCCCAGCCAGGCCAACGGGAATCAGGCGGGTGCGCCGGGGCAGGCCAAGCGGGCCGCCGACGACGACATCCCGCCGCCCGATTTCCCCGACCTTCCCGACGACCCCGGCCCCGACGAGGGGTACGGGCCCGATTCGAGCCGGTCCGGTGGCGATTCCGGGCACGGCTCGAGGCCGGGCGACGCGGTGCTGGCGCCGCCGACCCCGGAAGAGGAGCAGGAGATGCTGGCCGCCGCCGCGGAGCCGGTGGCTCCCGGCGATCGGCAAGACCCGGACGAGGTCGCTCTGGCGTTGCTGCGAGACGAGCTCGGAGCGAAGAGTCTGGATGGTTGACAGCCACCGGCTGGACCACGTTAAGTTAACCGGAGTTCGCACACCACGGTAGTATGAACGGGTGGCCGGAATCGCCGGATGGAGCATGGCTCTGTGCTCCGTCGGCGCTGCCGGATTTGTACGGCGTCGAGACAGTTGGTCGTGGCGTTCGTGCGGCCACCGCACCCCAAGGAAGGAAACACTCCGATATGACCACAGAGGCCTACATCTACGAGGCCATCCGCACTCCGCGCGGCCGCGGCAAGAAGAACGGCTCGCTGCACTCGGTCAAGCCGATCGATCTGACTGTTGGTCTGATCCAGGAGCTGCGTGGCCGCTTCCCCAACCTCGACGAGGACCAGATCTCGGACCTCATCCTCGGCGTCGTCACCCCCGTCGGTGACCAGGGCATGGACATCGCCCGTGTCGCCGTCACCATCGCGGGTCTGCCCGACACCGTCGGTGGCTTCCAGCTCAACCGCTTCTGTGCTTCCGGCCTCGAGGCCGTGAACCTGGCTGCGCAGAAGGTTCGCTCCGGCTTCGACGACCTCGTCATCGCCGGTGGCGTCGAGTCCATGTCGCGCGTGCCGATGGGCTCCGACGGCGGCTCGTGGGCGCTCGACCCGGCCACCAACTACGACGGCTACTTCGTGCCGCAGGGCATCTCGGCCGACCTGATCGCCACCATCGAGGGCTTCTCCCGCGATGACGTCGACGCCTACGCGGTGCGTTCGCAGGAGCTGGCCGCCAAGGCCACCACCGGCGGCTACTTCGCCAAGTCGATCGTGCCGGTCAAGGACCAGAACGGCCTCGTCGTGCTCGACAACGACGAGCACATGCGTCCCGGCACCACCGCCGCCGACCTGGGCAAGCTGAACCCCTCCTTCGCCGGCATCGGCGAGATGGGTGGCTTCGACGCCGTCGCGCTGCAGAAGTACACCTACATCGAGAAGATCAACCACGTCCACCACGGTGGCAACAGCTCGGGCATCGTCGACGGCGCCGCCCTGGTGCTGATCGGCTCCGAGGAAGCGGGCAAGAACTCGGGTCTGACCCCGAAGGCCCGCATCGTCGCGACCGCCACCTCCGGTGCGGACTCGACCATCATGCTGACCGGTCCGACCCCGGCCGCCAAGAAGGCGCTGGCCAAGGCCGGTCTGACGATCGAGGACATGGACCTCGTCGAGATCAACGAGGCGTTCGCCTCCGTGGTGCTGAAGTTCCAGAAGGACCTCAACGTCCCGGACGAGAAGCTGAACGTCAACGGCGGCGCGATCGCCATGGGCCACCCGCTGGGTGCCACCGGCGCGATGATCACCGGCACCGTGGTCGACGAGCTGGAGCGCCGCAACGCGCGCTACGGCCTGGTCACCCTGTGCATCGGCGGCGGCATGGGTGTCGCCACCATCATCGAGCGCGTCTGATCCCCGGCCGAAACTTCTCATAGGAGAGAACGAAAACTTATGACTGACAACATCATCGGCTGGGAGAAGGACGCCGACGGCGTGGTCGTCCTGACGATCGACGACCCCAGCCAGGGCGCCAACACCATGAACGACGCCTACCTGGACTCGATGGCCGCGACCGTCGACCGCCTGGAGGCCGAGAAGGACGACATCACCGGTGTCGTGCTCACCTCCGGCAAGAAGACCTTCTTCGCCGGCGGCGACCTGAAGAACATGATGCAGGTCGGCCCGGAGGACGCGGCCGCGGTCATGGATATGGTCACCCGCGTGAAGGCCCCGCTGCGTCGCCTCGAGCAGCTCGGCAAGCCGGTCGTCGCCGCCATCAACGGCGCCGCCCTCGGCGGTGGCCTGGAGATCGCGCTGGCGACCCACTACCGCGTCGCGGCCGACGTCAAGGGCTCGGCCATCGGCCTGCCCGAGGTCTCCCTCGGCCTGCTGCCCGGTGGCGGCGGCGTGACCCGCACCGTGCGCATGCTCGGCCTGCAGGGCGCGCTGATGCAGGTGCTGCTGCAGGGTCAGCGTCACCGCGTCACCAAGGCCAAGGAAATCGGCCTGATCGACGAGGTCGTGTCCTCGGTCGAGGAGCTGCTGCCCGCCGCCAAGGCGTGGATCGCGGCCAACCCCGAGGCGGCCCAGCCGTGGGACAAGAAGGGCTTCAAGATCCCCGGCGGCACCCCGTCCACCCCGGCCTTCGCGGCGAACCTGCCCGCGTTCCCGGCCAACCTGCGCAAGCAGATCAAGGGCACCAACATGCCCGCCCCGCGCGCCATCATGGCCGCGGCGGTCGAGGGCGCGCAGGTCGACATCGACAACGCGCTGACCATCGAGGGCCGTTACTTCACGAGCCTGCTGACCGGTCCGGTCGCGAAGAACATGATCCAGGCGTTCTTCTTCGACCTGAACCACATCAACGGTGGCGGCTCGCGTCCGAAGGACGTGCCGAAGCGTGAGATCAAGAAGATCGGTGTCGTCGGCGCCGGCATGATGGGCGCGGGCATCGCCTACGTCTCCGCCAAGGCCGGCTACGAGGTCGTCCTCAAGGACGTCAAGCTCGAAGCCGCCCAGAAGGGCAAGGCGTACTCGGAGGCCCTCGAGGCCAAGGCCCTCTCCCGTGGCAAGACCACCCAGGAGAAGTCCGACGCGCTGCTGGCTCGCATCACCCCGACCGCGGACGCCGCCGACTTCAAGGGCGTCGACTTCGTGATCGAGGCCGTGTTCGAGAACCCGGAGCTCAAGAACAAGGTCTTCCAGGAGATCGAGGACATCGTCGACGCCGACGCGCTGCTCGGCTCGAACACCTCGACCCTGCCGATCACCCTGCTGGCCGACGGTGTGAAGCGCTCCGAGGACTTCATCGGTATCCACTTCTTCTCCCCCGTGGACAAGATGCCGCTGGTGGAGATCATCAAGGGCGAGAAGACCTCCGACGAGGCGCTGGCCCGGGTGTACGACTACACCCTCGCCATCAAGAAGACCCCGATCGTCGTCAACGACAGCCGCGGCTTCTTCACCTCGCGCGTGATCGGTACCTTCATCAACGAGGCCATCGCGATGGTCGCCGAGGGCATCGACCCGTCCACCATCGAGCAGGCGGGCCTGCAGGCCGGTTACCCGGCGGCGCCGCTGAAGCTCTCGGACGAGCTGAACTTCACCACCATGCAGAAGATCTACAAGGAGACCGCCGAGGCCATCCTTGCTGCCGGTGGCGAGCTCAACGCCGCGTCCGCGAAGACCGCCGAGGTCATCGACTCGATGGTCAACGAGCACAAGCGCACCGGCAAGCTGGGCGGCGCTGGCTTCTACGACTACGTCGACGGCAAGGCCACCGGCCTGTGGGACGACCTGCGTGGGATCTACAACTCGCAGCGTGAGCTCCCGGAGGGTGTCACCTTCCAGGACCTCAAGGACCGGATGATGTTCGCCGAGGCCATCGAGACCCAGAAGTGCTTCGACGAAGGCGTGCTGACCAGCACCGCCGACGCGAACATCGGCTCGATCTTCGGCATCGGCTTCCCGGCCTGGTCGGGCGGCTCGCACCAGTTCATCGTCGGCTACCCCGGTGGCCAGGAGGCCTTCGTGGCCCGTGCGGACGAGCTGGCCAAGAAGTTCGGCCCGCGCTTCGAGGTCCCGGCCTCGCTGCGCAAGTAAGCGGCACCCGGCTCCGGCCGGACCGGAAGCCCGTCACCGTTCGCGGTGGCGGGCTTCTGCCGTTTCGGGCCGAGTCAGCCGTAGGTCACCACGAGCGGCGCGTGATCGGAGAGCCGCTCGCCGGGTGACGATTCCTTGTCCGCGGCGACGGCCGTGGCCAGCCGGGCGAGGTTCGGTGTCGCGAGCTGGTGATCCACCCGCCAGCCCACATCCTTGACGAACGACTGGCCCGCCCAGCTCCACCAGGTGAGCGGCCCCGGTCGCTCGCCGTGCACCTGCCGCACCACGTCGACGAGCCTGCGGGTGCCCAGCACCGTGCCGAACCACTCGCGGTCGGCGGGCAGGAAGCCGTCCATCGTGCGCGCGGCACGCCAGTTGGTCACGTCGTGCTGGGTGTGGGCGATGTTCAGGTCGCCGGCGAGGAGGAACTCGCGTCCACTCGCGAGTGCCGCGAGTCGGTTCCGGCGCAGTTCCCGGGCGAACGCCGCGAGAAACCGGTGCTTGCGCTCGTACTTGCGACCGCCGTCGGGCTGTTCACGCATCGATCCCGGACGCTGCAGATGCGCGGGCAGCCCGCCCTTCGGGAGATAGAGACAGGCCACCGTCACCGCGCGGTCGGCCAGGTCGACCTCGATATAGCGACCCTGCGTGGCGAACTCGCCGAGCCCGCGTGCCTTGGGCGGATGGGTCACCCATGTCCGCACCGCGGCGGCGGGAACTCTCGTGAGCACCGCCACCCCGTTCCGGCCTGCCACGGAACCGACGTCGACAGCGGCCGAGTAGCCCGGAAAAGTTCCCACTTCCGAGGCGGGACAACGCAGTTCCTGCAGCGCGACGACATCGGCCGACCGAGCCCGCAGCCACGTGTCGAACCCGCGACGCCGCGCCGCGCGAATCCCGTTGACATTGAACGTGGCGACAGTGAACGAATCGACGACCGACGAACTCATGCGCAACACTGTGCCGGAGCCGCTCACCGCCCTAGGCGCCGGGACCGCCCTGGTCACCGGCCGACGCTCGCCGACGATGGCGCGGCGCCGAACTCCGGTGTCGGCCAACCGTGGCCGCCACAGCATCGAATCTCCACCCGATGGATGCCATATCGCGCTAGCTTGGATATGTGCGGATATTCGGGCGCGCGCCCGATAGGTCGCACGCCGACCGATACGCCGGTGACGCCGATTCGATGTGTGAGGTGGTCACATGGATCCGCAGCAGACGCGCATAGCGAACACGCAGCGCCAGCAGGCTCCCGGCGAGGTCGACGAGACCGTGATCGCCGAGCTCGACGCCATGGGCCTGACCGGGGCCAAGGAGATCGGGCGCGGCGGGTTCGGCGTGGTCTACCGGTGTCTGCAACCCGCGCTGGACCGGGTGGTCGCGGTGAAGGTGCTGTCCTCGGAGATCGACGAGGAGAGCCGCGAACGGTTCCTGCGCGAGGAACAGGCGATGGGCAGGCTCTCCGGCCACCCGAACATCGTCGACATCCTGCAGGTCGACGTGACCGCGACCGGGCTGCCGCTGATCGTGATGCCGTACTGCTCGCGGGGTTCGCTCGAACGCCTCATCCATGATCGAGGCCCGCTGACCTGGGCCGACACCTTGCGGGCCGGGGTGAAGCTGGCCGCGGCGATCGAATCCGCGCACCGGGCCGGGATTCTGCACCGGGACGTGAAACCGGCGAACGTGCTGATCAGCGGGTACGGCGAACCGCAGCTCACCGACTTCGGGATCGCCCGCATTCCCGGTGGCTTCCAGACCTCGAGCAGCCTGATCACCGGCTCGCCCGCGTTCACCGCGCCCGAGGTGCTCAAGGGACAAGAACCAACTGTTCAGTCCGATATCTATGGGCTGGGCGCGACCCTGTTCGCCCTGCTGACCGGGCACGCCGCCTTCGAACGGCAGGCCGGCGAGAAGGTGGTCGCCCAGTTCCTGCGCATCACCACCCAGCCGGTGCCCGACCTGCGCGCCCAGGACATCCCCGACGACGTGGCCGCGGTGATCGAGGCGGCGATGTCCCCGGATCCGGCCGACCGGCCCGCCTCGGCCTACGAGTTCGGCGAGATGCTGCGCGAGGTGCAGCGCGCGCACGGCCAGATGCCCGACGAGATGGCCCTGCTCGACACCGAGCCCGCCGAGATCGACGCGGGGACCCCGGAGGCGCTCAAGGCCGTCACCGCCCGGCGCAGCTGGCCGCTCACCCTGCAACCCGCGGGCGCCTCGGTACCACTGCGCACCGGCGGCGGCGGATCCACCGGCACCTTCCCGCCCACCGCGGCCACCAAGTTCCGGCCGCCGACCCCGGCCCGCGAGCCGTTCCCGCGCCAGCGGCTGCTCGACGTGCTGCGCGCGGGGGGCAATCGCCGGCTGGCGCTGGTGCACGCGCCCGCCGGGTTCGGCAAGAGCACGGTGGCCGCGCAATGGCGGGCCGACCTGGTCGCCAGAGACATCCCCGTGGCCTGGCTCGGCGTCGACCAGGACGACGACAGCGAGATCTGGTTCCTGGCCCACCTGATCGAGGCCATCCGCCGGGTGCGCCCCGATGTCGGCGCAGGCCTGGAGCAGGTACTCGAGGAACGTCCCGCCGACGCGTCCGCCTTCGTGATCGCCACCCTGATCGACGAGATCCACGCCAGCGATCGCAGCGTGGTGGTCGTCGTCGACGACTGGCACCGCGTCCGCGACCCCGGCGTGCACCGCGCGATGGCGGCGTTGCTCGACAACGGTTGCCACCATGTGCGTTTCGTGGTGACCAGCCGCGACCAGTCCGGGCTGCCGATCAGCAGGCTGCGGGTGCGCGACGAGCTGGTCGAGCTGGGCCCGGCCGAGCTGCGCCTCACCGAGGCCGAGACCCGCCAGATCCTGGTGGAGCGCAACGGTTTCGCGCTCACCGACGAGCAGGTCGAGCAGATCCACACCGCCACCGAGGGCTGGCCCGCCGCCATCCAGCTGGTGAGCCTGACCCTGCGCGGCAAGGCCGACCCGGTCCAGCTGCTCAGCTCGCTGGCCGAGGGCGGGCACGGTATGCGCGAGTACCTGGCCGAGAACGTTCTCGACAGCATCGCGCCGGAGCTGCTGGAGTTCCTGATGGCCATCTCGGTGGTGGAGCGGGTCAACGGCTCGCTGGCCACCGTGCTCGCCGACGTCCCCGACGGCGCGGCCATGCTCGAACAGGCCGAACAGCGTGAGCTGTTCCTGCACCGGATCGAGCACGACCCGGAGTGGTACCGGATGCAGCCGCTGTTCGCCGAGTACCTGCGGGCCCGGCTCGAACGCGAACACCCCGGTCGCGCGAAGGCGCTGCACCGCAAGGCGGCTCGCTGGTACGCCGAGCATCAGCTGCTGCGCAAGTCGGTCGACCACGCGCTGGCCGCCACCGATCTCAAACTCGCCGCCGACCTGCTGGAGAGCGGCGGCATGGACCTGATCGACCGGTCCCGGCTGGCCACGCTGCTCGGCAGCGTCTCGAAACTGCCGGTGCAGCAGGTGACTTCCCGCTCGAAGCTGCTGATGGCGGTCGCGCGGGCGAATATGAACCTGCAGGAGACCAGCACCGCGCGCACCGCGCTGGGCCGGTTGTCGAACCTGCTGGCGCGCGGTGGCGGCGGCGAACCGGAACTGGCCGAACAGCGCTGCGCGGCGACGGTGCTCGAGGCCGCCGACCGGGTCGCGCACGACGACCTCGACGGGGTGGCCGACAAGCTGGCCACCTGCCTGGAGTCGCCCGACGAGCTGCCCGCGTGGACGGTCTCGACCGCGGCCAACCTGGTGTCGTTCGTTCGGCTGTGCGAGTTCGACTTCGTCGGCGCGACCGAGATGCAGGACTGGGCGGTCGAGTATCACGTGCGGTCCAAGGACCCGCTCGGCCCGGTCTTCGGCCTGTGCGCGCGCGGTGCCGCCGCCTACGAGCAGCTCGACATCGCCACCGCCACCGAGTGTTTCGAACTGGCCTACGACACGGCGCGGGACCGGGCCGGGCCGCGCTCGGACGCCGCGCGGGTGGCCGCCGCGCTGCTGGGCGAGGTCGCCTATCGGCGCGGTGATCTGGACCTGGCTGACCGGCTGCTCGACGAGAGCCACGAGCTGGTCACCCGGGTCGGACCGGTCGACTTCCTGGTCGCGACCTTCGTGATCGGCGCGCGGGTGAAGGCCGCGCTCGGTGACCAGTACACGGCGTCGGCGCGGTTGGCCGAGGGCGCGCGGGTGGCGGCGGCGAACGGGCTGGCCCGGCTCGACGCGCAGGTGCGGGCCGAGCGTTCGCGCCTCGGTCTGCCCGCCGGTGACGGCACCGACCAGTTCGCCACCGACCTGTCGGGCAACGGCAAGCGGTCCAAGTCCGGTGCGGCGGTACTCATCGCGGAGGCGCGCGAATTCGCCGAGATCAGGACGCTGCTGGCCGAACAGCGCCTGCGGGCCGACGACCGGGCCGCCCGGCACGCGCGGGTGCTCTACGCGCGGCTGCTCGATCAGTCCCGTCCGCGCGCGGAACTGGACGCCACGCTGCTGCTCGCCGAGTGCCTTGCCTCGGCGGGGTGGGTCGGCGAGGCGACCGGACTGGTCCTGCCGGTGCTGCGCACCTGCGCCGACCTCGGCTGGACCAGGCCGCTGCTCGACGCGGGGCCGGGGGTGGTCGGACTGCTGCACGTCCTGCGCACGCAATCCCATGAGGGACAACCGCATCCACTGCTGGCCGAGGTGCCCGGCCACTTCCTCGACGAGCTCCTGGTCTGAGCCGATGGCTCGGGTGCGCGGCCACGCACCCGAGCTCAGGATCGGATTACGGCTGCCACCACGGGCGCAGCGGGACGTCCCAGCTGCCGTTCTTGTCCAGCTTCACCCCGAGCACGTGGTGCAGCTGCACCACGTTGCGCTGGAAGCCCAGCCGGCAACCCGCCATGTACAGGCCCCACACCTTCGCGGTGCCCTCGCCGACCTCGGCGACGCAGGCATCCCAGTTCTCGACCAGGTTCTTGCACCATTCGTGCAGGGTGAGCGCGTAGTGCTCGCGCAGGTTCTCCTCGTGCAGTACCTCGAGGCCGATGTTCTGGACCTCGGAGATGATCCGGCCCGAGCCGATCAGCTCGCCGTCGGGGAACACGTAGCGGTCGATGAAATCGCCCGCCTTGGTGGTGCGGGTGTTGTCCGGCCGGGTGATGCAGTGGTTGAGGAACAGGCCGCCGTCGCGCAGCTTGTCCTTGATGTAGCCGAAGTAGAACGGATAGTTGTGCACGCCGATGTGCTCGGTGAGGCCGATCGAGGAGACCGCGTCGAACTCGCCCTCCGGGATGTCCCGGTAATCGCTGTGCCTGACCTCGGCGAACTCGCCGAGACCCTCCTCTTCGATCTTCTGCTGCGCCCAGGCGGCCTGCTCGGCCGAGAGCGTGGCGCCGATGACCTTCACTCCGCGCCGGGCCGCGTAGCGGACCATGCCGCCCCAGCCGCAGCCGATGTCGAGCAGCCGGTCGCCTTCCTTCAGCCGCAGCTTCTCGAAGATCAGCCGGTACTTGTTCTCCTGGGCCTGCTCCAGGGTCCAGTCGGGCTCGCCGTAGACCGCGCAGGTGTAGGTCATGGAGGGGCCGAGGACGTACTCGTAGAACGTGTTCGAGACGTCGTAGTGGTGGTGGATCGCCTCGGCGTCGCGGGTCTTGGAATGGCGTAGGCCCTCCAGCGCGATCCGGCGCCAGCGGGGCAGGGTCTCCTGCGGCGGCGGCGCGATCGGCTTGAGCCGCTCCCAGCCGAGCGAACGGGCGATGGTGACCAGCGACAACGCCGACGGGCGATGGAACTTCATCGCCTGCATGGCCTTCAGGATCTCGTAGGGGTCGCCGGGGTGCACGCCGTCGGCGACCATGTCGCCCGCGATGTAGGCGCGGGCCATGCCGAGGTCGCCGGGGGCCGAGGCCAGGTAGTTGATGCCGCGCGGCGTCTTGATGTCGAGGGTGAACCGCGAGTCCTCCGGTCCGGTGGCGCTGCCGTCGTAGGCGGTCAGCCGGATCGGGATGTCCCCGTCGATGAGCGTCTCGAACACCTCGGCGATCGTGAGCCGGTTTCCCAGCTCGGCGAATACCTCGGATCGGTCCTTGAATGTCGTCACTTGCGTTGCACCGCCTTCGAATACAGATTCAGCAGTCGTTGGTCCGGGTCGTAACGGTTCTTCAGTTCGGTATAGGTCGCGCCGCCGTACAGCTCGGCGAACTCGTCCTCGGCGTAATAGGCGTCCGAGTACAGCGACTTGTGCCCGTCGAATTCGGACACCGTCTGCTCGATCGCGCGGTTGGCCGCTCCTTCCGGTTGTCCCGGTACGGTCGGGACGGCGGACCAGAACCCGACGTTGACGTAGGTGCGCCGTGGTTCGAGCGGGTACAGCGGCCACGGCCGCTCGCCCGCCGGGTCGCCGGCGGTCTCACGCAACCGCAACGGGCACAACCAGATCGGCTCGATCGGTATTTCCTTCAGGAACCATTCGACGAAATCGGCGGTGCGGTGGACCGGCACCTCGATGTCCTGGACCACCCGCTCCTGCGGCGGATTGCCCTTGCGGGCCTCCAGGCGGTCACCGATGTGGTACTTGCGGTCGAGGGCGACCAGCTTCCAGTAGAAACTGCTGCGGCGGTACGCCTTCGGCCAGAACCGGCGGATCTTCGGGTTCTGCGTGCCGAAGGCGCGGGAGCACCAGAACCAGTCGGTGTCCCAGCGCCACAGGTAGTCGTGGATGGTCAGCCGGTCGCGTTTCACACCGTCGGCGTGCTGCAGCGAGCGGTAGTAGATGTCCATGCCGGTGTAGTCGCTGACCGGGCCCGGTTCGTCGGTCTGCCTGCCGAGGGTGAGGTAGCTCTCGGTCGCGGTGAACACGACGCCGTCGAGGTAGTCGACCTGCTCGCCGTCGTAGCTGCGCTCGGTGACGATGCGCTCGAGCTCGGCTTCGAGTTCGCGCAGGTCGTGGAAGCGCACGTGGCGCAGCGCGACATACGGCTTGACGGGTTCGAGCTCGATCTTCAACCGGACCGTGTAGCCGAGCGTGCCGTAGGAGTTGGGGAAGCCGCGGAACAGATCGGCGGTCTCGCCCTCGGGTTTCACCGTGACGATCTCGCCGGAACCGGTCAGCACGTCCATTTCCAGCACGGATTCGTGCGGCAGGCCGTTGCGGAACGACGTGGATTCGATGCCGAGACCGGTGACGGCACCGCCCAGCGTGATGGTCTTGAGCTGCGGCACGACCAGCGGCGCCAGCCCGTAGGGCAGCGTCGCCGCCACCAGGTCCTCGTAGGTGGTCATCCCGGCGACGTCGGCGGTTCTCGCTTCCGGGTCCACCGCGATCACCCGCCCGAGGCCCGACACATCGAGGCCGGGCGCGGTGGTGGCCGCCCTGGCCCGGAACAAGTTCGACGTCTTCTTCGCCAAGCGGACGACGGCGCCGGGTGGAATGGCGCGATAGCTTGCCAGCAGTCGCTCCACACCCTCCCGGTGCGCGGCATATCCAGACTCGCGTGCGGCCGGTTCGTGGCCGGCCCTACCCAAAAGACTCACTGCCACGTCATCGACGCTAGTACGACCGTGTCCGTCGGGCTACCGAATACCGCCCCGCCACGATGAAATGTCACGCACATGTTTCCCTTTCGCCCAACCTGGTCGGGCGATCCGGTGAGGCACAGGGCAGGATGTAACCCGGTCGAGATATCGCACCCCCGACAAGGAGTCAACAGTGGGACAGGTCAGCGCCAGCAGTTCGATCGTCGTCGCCGCGGATCCGCAGCGCACGCTCGAAGCGATCGGCGACTACGAGACGATCCGCCCGCGCATCCTCTCCTCGCACTACCGCGACTACAAGGTCGTCGAGGGCGGCAAGGGCGCGGGCACCGTGGTGGAGTGGACGCTGCAGGCGACCGAGAAGCGCTCGCGCAACGTGCGCGCGAGCGTCACCGTGTCGGACTCGATCCTCACCGAGCGCGACGCCAACTCCTCGATGGTCAACACCTGGACCGTCACCCCGGACGGCGCGGGCGCCCAGGTCACCCTCCGCACCACCTGGACCGGCGCCGGCGGCGTCTCGGGCATCTTCGAGGGCATCTTCGCGCCCCTCGGCCTGAAGAAGATCCAGGCCGAGGTGCTGGCCAACCTGGCCCGCGAACTGGCCTAGTTCACTCCTTGCCGATGTCGAAGAGGTTTCCTTCGGGGTCGGCGAGGGTGACCCACTGCTGGCCGTACTCGTCGAAGTCGCCGACGTGCTTGGCACCCAGGCTGATCGCGCGCTCGACGTAGTTACGCCATTCGACGGAGTGGAAGTCCAGGTGCACGACGTTCTTGCCGGGCGTCTTGTCCGGCACCTGGACGAACATCAGCACCGGCGAGGCGCCCGAGGTCTGGCCGACGGTGGCGAAGGCGGCCGAGGCCTCCGGGTCGACGGGGCGATCGAGCAGCTGGGCGTAGAACTGCGCCAGCGCGCTCGCGTCGTCGCAGTCGAACGTGACGTTGCCAAGGGCGAGAGTCATCGGGATTCTCCTTCGGTGATCGGCCAGCACACTTCGGTGCGGTAGTCGGCCGGGTTATCGGTGATGTCCGGTCCGACGAGATAGCGCTCGCGGACCGGTTCGTCGGGAAGAACGGTGTCGTGCTCGGCGACGTGGCTGCCGAGCGCGCCGTAGGTGCGGTCGAAGTCCTCGAACGCGCCCGTGTGCACGGCGATGGCGAAGCGCCGGGCCGGGAACGCGGTGATCGCGAGCCCGTCGGGTACGACCAGCTCCGTGCCGGGCGGCAGCGGCACATACGCGGTGACCGCCCCGGCCGCCTCGGTGAAGAACTCGGTCGAATAGGTCGCGCCCGCGACCCCGCCCGGCGTCACGCCCGCGGCGAGCAGGCTCACGTAGAGCTGCTCGAACGCGGTGCCGCACCACGGCGCGATCGCGTCGCGGTCGACCGATTCGGTGCGGGTGAGCGCGGTGAACGCGGGCTCGACCCGGTAGTCCACCCGCAGCGGCGGCGCGGGCACGGTGAGCAGCGCGCGCAGCGAGGCGACCACGTCGCGGGTGCGCTGTAATTCGGCTTCCATCCTGGTCAGATGGGCGCGCAGGGTGGCGTCGCGGTCGGCGGGTTCGGCCGCGGCGAGCACCGTGCGGATCTCGGGCAGTGGCATGTCGAGATCGCGCAGCCTGCGGATCAGGTGCGCGGTCTCGACCTGGTCGGTGGAATACCGGCGATAGCCGGTGCCCGCGTCCACCGCGACCGGGGCCAGCAGCTCGATCTCGTGGTAGTAGCGCAGCGTCTTGACGCTCAGATGGGTGAGGCGGGCGAACTCGCCGATCGCCACGGTGGCTGTCATGAGCTCAGCCAACACCCTCCAGCGGGGGGAGGGTCAACAACGACTCACGCGGGCGCGAGCACGAAGGCCGCCATCAGCGGCCAGTCGCCCTCCCGCCACCACGAGTAGCCGAACCAGACGCCCGGACTGATCTCGCGGATCTCGTCGTAGACCTGCGGTGTCGGCGACGGCGCGTAGTTCAGGGCCCAGGTCGGGCCGCCGTCGAGGATGGACCCCGCCCGGTAGACGTCGGCCGGGAAGGCCTCGATGCCCGCGCTGGTGACGCGATTGGTCAGGCTGCCGCCGTCGGGTCCGGTGCGGAACACCTTGCCGATCCACAGCGACGCCGCCATCGGTTCGAATTGCGGCGGGCGGGTCAGCCAGCCGTTGGTGACGCCGGTCGGCACCGCGCCCTCGCGCGCGTCGCGGTAGATCTGATCCTGCTGGGTGACGCTGCAGCGAAAACGCAGCGAATCCAGGGTCACCGCGGAATTGCCGGGGTCGACGACACAGCCGCGACCGTAGTCGGTGATCTCCGCGCCCGGGTCGGCCGACGCGGGCGCCGTGGGCAGAACGAGCAGGCCGACGGCGGAGAGCGTGGCGGTGATCAAGGACGCGCGAATGACACTCATCAGTTCTCCCTCGGATTGCTGAACCCTGTCCCGACCCAGGTTCGATCCTAGGCACGAGTCCCCGGGCGGGTTTCATCGCGGACAGGCAGCAATCAACCTGTTACCGAGCAGGTCACGGGTAACGGCCCGGTCGGTATGCGCCATCGCCGGGGCGGGTGTGGGAGTATCCCGGCGGCGCGTGAGGACTACGCTTGACGCGGACGAAACTTCTGAGAGGACGTGCTGTGCAACCCGATGGTGGTCAGTTCGATATGCAGGCCCTGCTCGCCCAAGCCCAGCAGATGCAGCAGGCCGTGATGCAGGCCCAGGCCGAGCTCGCCGAGTCCGAAGTGCAGGGTCAGGCCGGTGGCGGTCTGGTCGCGGCGACCATCAAGGTCAGCGGTGAGGTCACCGCGCTCACGATCGACCCGAAGGTCGTCGATCCGTCCGATGTCGACGGCCTGCAGGACCTGGTGATCGGCGCGATCAACGACGCCATGGCCAACGCGCAGAAGCTGGCCGCCGAGCGCCTCGGCCCGCTCTCGCAGGGACTCGGTGGCGGTTCGCTGCCCGGTCTGCCCGACTTCTGATGTATGAGGGTCCGGTCCAGGATCTGATCGACGAGCTGGGCAAGCTGCCCGGCGTCGGTCCGAAGAGCGCCCAGCGCATCGCCTTCCACCTGCTGCAGGTGGAGCCGCCGGAGATCGACCGGTTGCAGGCGGCGCTGCAGAAGGTGCGCGACGGAGTGCAGTTCTGCGTGTCGTGCGGCACCGTCGCCGACGGTGAGCTGTGCCGGATCTGTGCCGACCCGCGCCGCGACCGCACGATGATCTGCGTGGTCGAGGAACCCAAGGACGTGCAGGCGATCGAGCGCACCCGCGAGTTCCGTGGTCGCTACCACGTGCTCGGCGGTGCGCTCGATCCGCTCAGCGGCGTCGGACCCGATCAGCTGCGGATCAGGGAACTGCTGACCCGCATCGGCAATCAGGACGACGGCGTCGACGTGAGCGAGGTGATCATCGCGACCGACCCGAACACCGAGGGCGAGGCGACGGCCACCTACCTGGTGCGCATGCTGCGCGATTTCCCCGGGCTCACCGTCACCCGGCTGGCCTCGGGCCTGCCGATGGGCGGCGACCTGGAGTTCGCTGACGAGCTGACGCTGGGCCGCGCGCTGTCTGGTCGGCGGGCGCTCTAGAACTCGACGCGGGTCCAGTCCACGCCCTTGCCCGCGGCGGGGTCCTCGGTGGTCCAGGCCCAGATGATGTCGGCGACCTGCGCCGGATCGTCGATCGTGGCGCCGAAGTGCTTGTCCGGGGACCCGTCGCGGTACTCCAGGGTGTAGGGGCCGCTCGGGTCGCGGTAGGTCTGGATGTAGCGCTGCTCGCCGCGCTCGACGATCAGGTACGGGTTCGGGTCGGCCAGTCCGGCGACCCAGCGCCGCGCCAGTTCCTCGGTGAGATACGGGAATTCGCCGGCGCCGCCGTGGGTGACGGCGATCGGCACGTGCCCGGCCGGGTCGATCAGCCAGGTCAGCTGCGGGTCGTAGACGGCGTAGCCGCGCGGGGTGGCCAGGTCGAAGAGCAGGTTGCGGACGAAGCCGATCGCGTCGTACGGCGAGGGAATGTAGAGCGTCGCCCCGTTCGCGCCGCCGACCGACTCGACGCTCAGGAACGAGTCGTCCACCGGTAGTTCGGCGTTGCGGGCGTTCAGTTCGGTCGCGATCTCGACGATCTCCGCGGACTCCGGCTGACCTTCCTGGGCAGCCAGGTACGCGTCCACCTCGTCGACGGAGGTGGCGACGCCGGACGGCAAGAGGATGTGGTCGTAGCTCACCCGGTCAGCCTACGGGTCGGTCGGTTCGTGCTGGTTCGGCAGCCTTTGGTGCGGCTGTGTTGCCTGCGGGTTTCGACCTGATGCCCGTCGGGAAACTCCGGTTTCGTCACGCCCCGCCGCGCGGGTGGTCTGTGGTCAACTGAGTGCATGGGCATCAAGGTGTCACTCGAGCACCGGACCGCGTACTCCTTCGACCGTCTCGTCGAGGTGCATCCGCACGAGGTGCGGTTGCGGCCGGCGCCGCATTCGCGGACACCGATCGAGGCGTACTCGCTGCAGGTGTCGCCGGCCGCGCACTACATCAACTGGCAGCAGGACGCGTTCGGCAATTTCGTTGCGCGGCTGGTGTTTCCGGAACCGACCAAGGAATTGTCGATCACCGTGGGGTTGATCGCCGATCTCGAGGTGGTCAATCCGTTCGACTTCTTCGTCGAGGACTACGCCGAGTACTTCCCGTTCGACTATCCCGCGGCGCTGGCCGCGGACCTGGAGCCCTACCTGCGCCCGGTCGACGAGGCGGAGCCCGGCTCGGGGCCGGGGGAGCTGCTGAAGGACTGGGTGCGGGTGCACCGGGCACAGGGACGGATCCGCTCGATCGACTACCTGGTCGAGCTGAACTACGCGCTGCGCAACACCGTCGACTACACGGTGCGGATGGAGCCCGGCGTGCAGTCGCCCGATCACACGCTGCGCACCCGGCTCGGGTCCTGCCGGGACTCGGCCTGGCTGCTCGTCGGCATCCTGCGCGAACTCGGGCTGGCCGCGCGGTTCGTCTCCGGGTACCTGGTGCAGCTGACCTCGGACACGCCGTCGCTGGACGGGCCGTCGGGGCCCAGCGCCGACTTCACCGATCTGCACGCCTGGACCGAGGTGTACCTGCCGGGCGCGGGCTGGATCGGCATGGATCCCACCTCCGGACTGTTCGCCGGCGAAGGCCACATCCCGCTCGCCGCGACCCCGCATCCCGGCGCCGCCGCCCCGATCACCGGCGCGACCGGGATCACCGAGGCCACCCTCGAATTCAGCAATGTGGTGCGCCGGGTGCACGAGGACCCGCGAGTCACCCTGCCCTACACCGATTCCCAGTGGGAGCGGATCACCGCTTCCGGCGCCGCCATCGACAAGCGGATGGCGGCCGCCGACGTCGGCCTGACCATGGGCGGCGAACCCACCTTCGTCTCCATCGACGACCAGATGAGCGCCCAGTGGACCACCGACGCCGACGGCCCGCACAAACGCGAGCGCGCCGTCGACCTGGCCGACCGCCTGCGTTCGCTCTACGCCCCCACCGGCATCGTCCAGTACCGCCAGGGCAAGTGGTACCCCGGAGAACCGTTGCCGCGCTGGGAGATCGCCATCGCCTGGCGTGCTGACGGCGAACCGGTCTGGCGCCGCCAAGACCTCCTCGCCGACCCGTGGACCCCGGTCGCCCAGCGCGTGCTGTCAGGCCCACCGACGCTCATCGACACCCCTGTCACACCGGCCGAGCCCGGCGACTCGGCCGAGCCCGCTGACTCGGCCGAGCCCGCTGACTCGGCCGAGCCCGGCGACATGGCCGCGTCTGCTGATTCGGCCGAGCCCGGCGACTCGATCGCGTCTGCCGACTCGGTTGCGTCCGGCGAGGCAATCGATGCCGCCGGACTGGTAGAACCCGCCGACCTGGCCGAGTCCGTTGCCGTGGCCGAATCTGTCGGCTCGGTCGCGTCCGTCGACTCCGCTGTGTCTGCCGAGACAATCGAGCCCGCTGAGCAGGCCGACCTCGCTGAGCAGGCCGACCTGGCCGAGCAGGCCGACCTGGCCGAGCAGGCCGACCTGGCCGAGCAGACAGACCTCGCCGAACTGGTGGAGCCTGCCGAGCTGTCCGCGTCTGGCGTGCTGGCTGCGTCTGGCGTGCTGACCGAGTCCGCCGATCCGGCCGTGGCCGAAGGTCTGGCCGAGACCAGCTCGGAGGGCGAGACCACTGAGCTGGCCGAGCCGGGGGAGCAGTCCGCGTCCGCCGACCTGACCGCGGCTGCCGAGGTGCTCGGTGCCGATGCGGCTGCGGACGCTGGGGTGACCGAGATCGGGAACCACGCGGCGTCCGGGGAGACGGCGGCGTTCGGGGAACCGGTCGAGGTGGTGACGGCCGAGGCGGGGAAGCCGGCGAAGGGGAAGAAGCAGAAGGACAAGAAGAAGGGGAAGCGGCGGCGGAAGAAGGCGGGGGTCAGGGCCGCTGATACGCAGCCGCTGAATTCGGCCGGGACGCTGGCGGATCGGCGGCCCGCGGCCGATATCGATGCCGCGCGCGATCTGGTCGCGCGGATCGCGGACACGCTCGGGCTGCCCGCCGGGCAGGTGCGGCCCGCCTTCGAGGACCCGCTGGCCCGGCTGGCGGCGACGGTGTCCGCGCCGTACGGCGATCCACCGCCCGCCGATATCGACCCAGGGGAAGACTCGCCCGAGGTGCGGCAGCGGCTGGTGGAGAGCCTGGATCAGGCGGTCAACGAGCCGGCGGCCTTCGTGCTGCCGATTCATCGCCGGGCCGATGGCGCGGGCTGGGCGAGTGCCGACTGGCAGCTGCGACGGGGCCGCGACGAGGACGGGCCGGGACGCATCGTGCTCGCCGAGGGTGACTCGCCCGCGGGTCTGCGGCTGCCGATCGGCTCGGTGTCGTGGCTGTCGCCGCCGGTGCTGCCCGAGGCCGACCCGCTGTACCAGCGGCCGCTCGATCCGGAGCGGGTCGAACCGCCCGCTCAGGTGGAGCCCGCGCATTTCACGCCGACGACCGCGCTGGTCGCCGAGGTGCGCGAGGGCCGGTTGCACGTGTTCCTGCCGCCGGTCAGCGAATTGGCCGACTTCCTCGATCTGATCGCCCGGGTGGAATCCGCCGCCGTCGCGATCGGCCAGCCGGTGGTGCTGGAGGGCTACGCCCCGCCGAACGATCCACTGTTGCAAACGTTCTCGATCACCCCCGATCCGGGCGTGATCGAGGTGAACATCATGCCGACCAGTTCCTTCGCCGAACAGGCCGAGGTGCTGAACACCCTCTACGAACAGGCCAGGCTGGCCCGGCTGAGCACCGAGTCGTTCGACGTGGACGGCACCCACGGCGGCACCGGCGGCGGCAACCACATCACCCTGGGCGGGGTGACGCCCGCGCGCTCGCCGCTGCTGCGCAGGCCCGACCTGCTGGTGTCGATGCTGACCTACTGGCAGCGGCATCCGGCGCTGTCGTACCTGTTCGCGGGCCGTTTCGTCGGGCCGACCTCGCAGGCACCGCGCGCCGACGAGGGCCGCGAGGACTCGCTCTACGAACTCGAGATCGCCTTCGCCGAGATCGCCCGGCTCACCGCCGAACAGGCGCTCGGCGACGCCACCCCGGCCGAGATCCAATCCGCCCCTTGGCATATCGACCGCGCCCTGCGGCACCTGCTGACCGATCTCACCGGCAACACCCACCGCGCCGAGTTCTGCATCGACAAGCTCTACAGCCCCGATTCGGCGCGCGGCAGGCTCGGCCTGCTGGAACTGCGCGGTTTCGAGATGCCGCCGCACTTCCAGATGGCGATGGTGCAGTCGCTGCTGGTGCGCGGCCTGGTCGCGATGTTCTGGGACCAGCCGTACCGGGCGCCGCTGCTGCGCCACGGAGCCAACCTGCACGGTCGCTACCTGCTGCCGCACTTCCTGATGAGCGACATCGCCGAGGTCGCGGCCGACCTGCGCGCGCACGGCATCGATTTCGACACCAGCTGGCTCGACCCGTTCACCGAGTTCCGTTTCCCGCGGATCGGGACCGCGGTGATCGGCGATGTCGAACTGGAACTGCGCGGCGCGATCGAACCGTGGTTGACCCTCGGCGAGCAGACCACCGGGCAGGGCACGGCCCGCTACGTCGATTCGTCGGTGGAACGGTTGCAGGTGCGGGTGGTCGGCGCCGATCGCGGCCGGTACGTGGTGACCTGCAACGGGATGCCGGTGCCGCTGCTGACCACCGACAAGGCCGACGTGCAGGTCGCCGGCGTGCGCTATCGCGCCTGGCAGCCGCCGAACTCGCTGCACCCGTCCATCACCGTGGACGCGCCGCTGGTGTTCGACCTGGTCGACGCGGCGACCGGACTCTCACACGGCGGCTGCACCTATCACGTCGTGCACCCCGGCGGTCGCGCCTTCGACGACGCCCCCGTGAACGCGGTGGCGGCCCAGTCCCGGCGCAACCGCCGCTTCGAAGCGGCGGGACACACCGTGAATCCGATGGACCCGGCCGAACTCCGTGCGAAGATCGCGGCGCAGTCGACCGATGTCGGTGCACCGGGCATCCTGGATCTACGTCGCGCGCGAACCGTGTGGGGCGCGACCGGCGGCCGGTAGGCAACAACAGGAAGCGAGGTCGGCTCGGTGACACAGCGCGACGAGGCGCTACGGGACGGGAACCGGACGGCACCGGGCGCACGCGCGCAGGTCGCCGAGCAGTTCGCGCGGTACCGGGCCGAGAGCAAGGCGGGATCGCGCTTCGACGAGTGCGGTCGGCCCACCCAGGGCTATTACGACGAACTGGTCGACGGTCGCGGGCGGGTGCGGTCGATGTGGTCGGAGCTCTCGTCCGACTTCGTCGACCAGGGCACCGGCGGGCTCGGCCGGATCGATCTCCGGGTCCGCAGGCAGATCGAGGACGACGGCGTCACCTACACCGAGGTCGGCCTCGGTGACGACACGGCGACGCCGATGCCGTGGCGGCTCGATCCCATCCCGCTGCTGGTCTCGGCCGACGACTGGACCCGGCTGGAGAACGGTCTGGTGCAGCGCTCGCTGGTGCTCGACGAGGTGCTCACCGATGTGTACGGCCCGCGCAGGCTGCTGAGTTCGGGGCTGCTGCCGCCGGAGATCGTCTTCGGCAACACCGGGTATGTGCGGGCGGCGCACGGCATCACGATCCCCGGCACGCACCAGCTGTTCCTGCACGCCTGCGACATCAGCCGCTGGAGCGACGGACAGTTCCGGGTGCTGGCCGACTGGGCGCAGGCGCCCTCGGGCGCCGGGTACGCGCTGGCCGATCGGCGCGTGGTCGCCTCGGCCATCCCCGAGGCGTTCGAGCACGCCGGCCCGCGCCCGCTCACCCCGTTCGCGCGGGCCATGCGGCTGATGCTCGAGGAAGCCGCGCCCGAACTGGCCGACGGCGAGGAGCCGGTGGTCGTGGTGCTGAGCCCCGGTTCGCACTCCGAGACCGCGTTCGACCAGGCCTATCTCGCGCAGATGCTGGGCTTCCCGCTGGTCGAGAGCGCCGACCTGGTGGTGCGCGACGGCGCGCTGTGGATGCGCTCGCTGGGCAGCCTGGAACGGGTCGACGTGGTGCTGCGCCGCGTCGACGCGGAGTTCTCCGATCCGCTGGACCTGCGGCCGGATTCGCGCCTCGGCGTGGTCGGGTTGGTCGAGGTGTTGCGCAGGGGCGCGGTGACGGTGGTCAACACGCTCGGCTCCGGGCTGCTGGAATCGCCGGCGCTGAGCGCGTTCCTGCCCCGGATCGCCCGCTCCGTCCTCGGCACCGACCTGCTGCTCGACGGCACGCCCGCCTACTGGGGCGGCGACGACACCGAGCGCGCGCATCTCGTCGCCCATGTCGGTGACCTGGTGATCCGGTCGGCGGTCGACGGGTCGACCATCTTCGGGCCCAGCCTGGCCGCCGCCGAGCGCGCCGAGCTCGCCGCCCGGATCGAGGCCGAGCGGTGGAAGTGGGTCGGTCAGGAACCCGCGGAGTTCTCGGTCGCGCCCGCCGTCGAAGGCGAGGCGGGATTGAAGCCGGCGCCGGTCGGGATGCGGTTGTTCTCGCTGGCCCGCCGTGGCGGCTACACCGCGATGTCGGGTGGGCTCGGCCAGCAGCGGATGCGGCTGGAGCCGACCCGCAGCGTGATCAAGGTGGCGGCCAAGGACGTCTGGGTGCGCGCCGCACCCGCCACCGCGCCCGCCGTCGGCGCCGAGACGCCGCACGAGGAGCGGCTGCGTCGCGCCGTGCCGGTGGTCGAGGCGGTCAGCTCGCCCCGTGTGCTCAACGACCTGTTCTGGATGGGCCGCTACAGCGAGCGCGCCGAATCCGTCGTCCGCCTGCTCGCCGCGACCCACGACGTCTACCAGGACTACCGCTACCGGCCCTGGCTGGACGGCGCAGAGGCGCTGCCGATCCTGATGCGCGCGCTGTCGGTGACCACCGGCACCAACGCGCCGGAATCCGTGCTGCCCAATGGAACCGGGCCGGTCGGCGCGCTCGTCCGGGTGTCGCCCCCGGCGGACGCGGGCGCTGACGGATCCACCGCACCGGATTCCGCGGTGCGGGCGGCATCCGCCGCCGCTACGACCGGCTCGGCCGACGGTGCCGCCACGGCCCAGGAAACCGACCGATCCGCCGCCGTCGAGGAGCCGGGGAACGCCTCTCGGGCCCCGGCCGCTGACGGCGCTGCCCCGCCGCCGGAAACCGGGAAGCGGCGCTCGGCCGCGGACGACACCGGCGCTCCGGACCCGGCCGATGCGGAGGCCACGGAACCGGAATCCGGCGACCCGGAAGCCCCGTGGGAGCGCGCGGGCACCAGTGCGCTCGCCCGCGCGCTGCGCACCACCGGTACGGCCGCCGAGCGGACGGCGGAGCAGTCGGGAGACACCGAACCCGCCGTGCCACGCACACGACAGAAGCAGGGGCAGTTCACGACCCGGCCGATGGACGCCGCGGGCGGCGGTGGCGCGGGACGACGGACCGTCGCCGGCGCGTCCGC
Organism: Nocardia sp. NPDC050718; assembly: GCF_040654235.1. Taxonomy (NCBI): domain Bacteria; kingdom Bacillati; phylum Actinomycetota; class Actinomycetes; order Mycobacteriales; family Nocardiaceae; genus Nocardia; species Nocardia sp. NPDC050718. Next base: position 162,174 of record NZ_JBFAHQ010000003.1, read on the forward strand.
CGACGGCTTCGCGTACCTGTCCGCGCTCACCGGCGACCGGAACCTGCCGGGGTCGCTGTCCTACGCGGTCGACCACTACGGATCGGCCGCCCGCGCCGTGCGTGACCAGCTCTCCGCCGACACCTGGATGGTCATCGGCGCCGTCGACCGCGCGCTGGCCGAATTCCGGGCCGCCAGTACCGAAAAGGAGACCGCGCTCTCCTCGGTGCACGCGCTCGCGCTGGCCGCGCTGCTGTCGCTGTCGGGGATCGGCGCGGAATCGATGGTGCGCGACACCGGCTGGTACGTCATGGACATCGGCAAGCGGATCGAACGCGGACTCGCGCTGACCTCGCTGCTCAATGCCGCACTGGCGCAGGCGAGGTCGCCGGAGGTGGAGCGGGTGGTCACCGACTCGGTGCTCGTCACCACCGAGTCGGCGGTGAGTTACCGCCGCCGCCACCGTGGTTCGGCGCATGTCGCCGCGCTGGCCGGACTGCTGCTGTTCGACGCGGGCAACCCGCGCTCGCTGGTGTACCAGCTCGATCGGCTGGAGGCCGACTTCCAGGCGCTGCCCGGTGGCGCGGGCGCGTCGCGTTCGCAGCGGCTGCTCGCCGACGCCCAGCGCATGCTGCGCCGCGTCGACCCGGCCGACCTCGAACAGACCGACGCCGAGGGCGTGCGGACCGAGCTGGTGGAACTGCTGGAGGGGGTGCACTTGCGGCTGCGCAAGCTGTCGGAGTCGTTCGAGACCACCAAACTCGCTGTGCCGGTGGGTATCCAGCCGCTGTGGGGCAATACCAGGATGGTCGGATGAGCAGGCGCTACCGGGTGGTGCACCGGACCACCTACAGCTATTCCGACGAGGTCACCAGTTCCTACGGCCGGGCCTATCTGACCCCGCGCGAATTCGCCGGTCAGCGGCAGCTCGAGCACGAGATCCACATCGACCCGGTGCCGTCGGACCGTTCGGTCGGCACCGATGTCTACGGGAACACGACCACGTATTTCCATGTGACATCGGAACATCGGACGCTCGAGGTCACCGGCGAATCGCTCGTCGACGTCGACGGCGAGCACCCGTCGACGACGCCGGGCGCCGACGTGCCGTGGGAGGCGGCCCGGCCGAGCACGGCCACCGGGCCGCTCGCGGTCGAGTTCACCCTCGACCTGCTGCCGCCCGAGATCACGCCGGAGGTCGCCGAGTACGCCGCGCAGAGCTTTCCGCCGGGCAGGCCGCTGCTCGAGGCCGTGACCGAGCTGAACACCCGGATCCACCAGGATTTCCGGTACCGCTCCGGCTCGACCACGGTGAGTACCAGCGTCGCCGACGTCTTCGTCGCGCGCGAGGGGGTCTGCCAGGACTTCGCCCGGATCGGCGCGGCCTGCCTGCGGTCGCGTGGCCTGGCCGCCCGCTACGTCTCGGGCTACCTCGCGACCGATCCGCCGCCGGGCAAGGAGCGCATGGTCGGGGTGGACGCCACCCACGCGTGGGCGGCCGTCTGGCTGCCCGGGACCGACGAGACCGACCGCACCGGCCGCTGGATTGCCTTCGACCCCACCAACGACCAGTTCGCCGACGAGCGCTACGTGACCGTGGCGTGGGGGCGTGACTACCAGGATGTTCCGCCACTGCGTGGCATCATCTACACCGACGCCAAACAGTCCACGATCACGGTCTCGGTCGATGTTGCCCCGGTGGAGGTGTAGTCCCTTGCGTGATTTCGTCTGCCCGAACTGTGGGCAGCAGCTGGCCTTCGAGAACTCGGTCTGCCTGTCGTGCTCGAGCCCGCTCGGCTTCAGCCTGCGGGAGCGCGCGCTGGTGGTGATCGGCGATCCGCCCGGTGACGCGGCGATCGATCACGCGGGCGGCGTCGTCGACGGTGACCGGTTCCGGCTGTGCGACAACCTGCATGTGGCGCAGTGCAACTGGCTGGTCTCCACGACCGACCGCAGCGCGGGACCGATGCTGTGCGCGTCGTGCGCGCTCACCAGGACCAGGCCCAACGACGCCGACGCCGACGGCTTGGCGGCGTTCGCCGAGGCCGAGGCGGCCAAGCGCCGCCTGATCTTCGAACTGGTCGAGCTGGGTCTGCCGATCGTCGGCCGCGACGCCGATCCCACCCACGGCCTGGCCTTCGACCTGCTCTCCAGCCGCACCGACGGCGTGCTGACCGGGCACATCGACGGGGTCGTCACCCTCGATCTGGCCGAGGCGAACGACCCGCACCGCGAACAGCTGCGGATCGAGATGGCCGAGCCGTACCGCACCCTGCTCGGCCATTTCCGGCACGAGATCGGGCACTACTATTTCACCGTGCTGGTCGCCGACGACGAAGCGCTGCACCGGTTCCGGGACCTGTTCGGCGACCCGTACGCCGACTACCAGGACGCGCTGAACCGGCACTACTCGCACGGCGCCCCGCCCGGCTGGGAGAGCGACTACGTCTCCTCCTACGCGACCATGCACGCCGCGGAGGACTGGGCCGAGACCTTCGCGCACTATCTGCACATCCGCGACACCCTCGACACCGCCGCCGCCTTCGGCTTCGCCCCGGCCGGCGCCACCCTCGATCGTCCGCAGGTCGGGCGCGCCGGTTTCGACAAGATCATCGAACTGTGGCTGCCGCTGGCCTGGTCGCTGAACATGGTCAACCGGTCGATGGGACACGACGACCTCTATCCGTTCGTGCTGCCCGATCATGTCCTGGAGAAGATGCGCTTCGTCCACGAGCTGTGTGAGCGCAGTGACTCCGCCGCGTCCCAGGTCGTCGCCTAGCGTTAGGCGATTTGCCCGTTTTCGCTGCGATCCGGGTCACAGCTGACTACCCTCTCGGTTTGAGACTAGCGAGTCTCAAACTCGGTGCTCGATGAGGATGGCTATGAACTCACCGCTGATATCCGTCGGATTGCCGCTGGCCCTGGCCGTGGTCATGTTCGGCCTCGGCCTGTCGCTCACCACCGCCGACTTCACCCGGATCGCGAAGAGCCCGCGGGTGGTCGCCATCGCCCTGGCCTGTCAGCTGATCGCGCTGCCGGTCATCGCGTTCGGCCTGGTGCTGCTCTTCGATCTGGAGCCGATCCTCGCGGTCGGCATGATGCTGCTCGCCGCGTCGCCGGGCGGGACGACGGCGAACCTGTTCAGTCATCTGTTCCGCGGTGACGTCGCGCTCAACGTGTCGCTGACCGCGGTCAACTCCGTCATCGCCGTCGCCACCGTCCCGCTGGTGACCAACTTCGCGATCGACTACTTCGACCCGGCGGGCAGCGGCGACTCGGTCGGCCTGCAATTCGGCAAGGTGGTCCAGGTGTTCGCCATCGTGCTCGTCCCGGTGGGCATCGGCATGCTGGTGCGCCGCTGGGCGCCCGCGTTCGCCGAGCGGATGGACCGCCCGGTGCGGATCGGCTCGGCCGTCATCCTGTTGCTGGTGATCGTCGGTTCGCTGACCGCCGAATCCGAGGACTTCTCCACCCACTTCCCGAAGATCGGCGCGATCGCCGTGCTGTTCTGCGTGATCAGCCTGACCATCGGGTTCTTCGTGCCGCGACTGCTCGGCGCGACGGGCCGCCAGTCCATCGCCTGCTCGATGGAGGTCGGCGTGCACAACAGCACGATCGCCATCACCATCGCGCTGAGCGTCCTGGACAGCACCGAGATGGCGGTGCCCGCCGCGATCTACGGCATCCTGATGTTCCCGACCGCCGCCGTCTTCGGGTTCCTGATCACCCGCCGCCGGACCAGGACCGCGGTGGCCGCGGCCGAGTGAGGCTCAGGCGTGCGCCGCGTAGATGTGGCGGGCGAGTTCGTCACGGAGCGCGCCGAATTCCGGGTGCGCGCGGATATCGGCGAAGTCGGGGCCGACGTCGTCCTTGAAGGTGGGCGTCACGTCGTGGACCACGCGGCCGGGACCCGCGCCCATCACCAGGACGCGGGTGCCGAGCAGCACGGCTTCCTCGATGCCGTGGGTGACGAACAGGACGGTCTTGCGGCGGTCGCGCCAGAGGGTGCGCAGCTCGCGTTGCAGGCGTTCCCTGGTGAGCGCGTCGAGGGCGCCGAACGGCTCGTCCATCAGCACGATGCCCGGATCGTTCACCAGCACCCGGGCGATCTGGGCGCGCTGCTGCTGACCGCCGGACAGCTCGTAGGGCTTGCGCTCGGCGAGCTGTTCCAGGCCGACCAGCTCGAGCAGCCGGTCGGCCTGCGCGCGGCGCGTCTTCCTGTCCACCCCACGGACTTTCGGGCCGAACTCGACATTGCCGCGCACCGACAGCCAGGGGTACAGCGTGGCCTGCTGGAACACCACCCCGCGATCGGGGTCGGGGCTGTCGACCACCCGGCCGCCGACCCGGACCTCGCCCCCGCTGGGCGGGAGGAAGCCCGCCAGGATGTTCAGCAGCGTCGATTTGCCGCAGCCGGACGGGCCGACGACACAGACGAATTCGCCGGGCTCGATGGTGAGGTCGATGGGCGCGAGCACCTCGACGTCACCCTCGGGATCGGGGTAGCGCTTGCTCACCCCGGTCATCGTCACCCGTTCGGCGGTCACGAGGACGCGCCCGCCGCGGCCGTCGCCGAGATGCCGTCGCGGTACTGCTGCTCGCTGCCGACCGCGGCGATGCCGCCCTGGCTCAGCAGGAATCGCGCGGTGCCGGTGAGATCGTCGGCGAATCCGCCGCCCAGGTAGCGCGGTCCGGCCTGCTCGGCGGCGGGCAGGTACTGATAGCCCGTCAGCTGGGGGACGACCTGGTCGGGCGCGATACCCAGCTGCGCGCCGAGGGAGACGGCGGCCTCGGCGGGCTGGGTCCGCAGCAGGCCCACCGCGTAGTCCTGCGCCTTCGCCCAGGTCTTGGCGAAGGCGGCGTTGTCGGCCAGGAACTCGCGGCTCGCGAGCGCCACGTCGTAGGTCGGCGCGCCCGCGGCGGCGGTCTCGGCGCTGCTGGTGAGCACTGTGCCGCCCGCCGCCGTCAGCTTGGACAGGGTCGGGTCCCACACCCAGGCCGCGTCGATCTGATTGCCCTGCCACGCACCGGGAATCGCGTCGGGCTGCAGGTTGATCAGCTCCACCTGGCCGGTGAGCCCGGCCTTGTCGAGCGCGGCGAGCAGGCTGTAGTGCGAGGTGCTGCCGAACGGCGTGGCCACCTTCTTGCCGCGCAGCCCGGCCGGTGCCGTGATCGACTTGTCCTTCACCACCAGCGATTCCGACGTGCCGATCACATCGTGGATCCACACCACCTGCACCGGCAGGTTCAACGGCGCCGACAGCGCCTTCGTCGCCGGGCTGGAACCGAGCGTGCCGATGTCGAGGCTGCCCGCGCCGAAGGCCTGCACCACGTCGGCGCCGGAGGCGAACTGGCTCCAGGTGATCTTCGCGTTCGGCAGGCACGCCTGCAGCAGATTCCGGTCCTTCACCAGCAGATCGGCATTGGGGATGGCCTGGAACCCGAGGCGGACCGTGCTGGTGACACCGGTGTCGGCGGCGAACGGGCAGCTCGCCGCGGCCGAACTCGTGTCCACGCGACCGGATTCCACGCAGCCCGCGGTGACGGCGACGACAGCGGACAGCGCGACCGAGGTCGCGACGACCTCGCGCAGTGCGGATTTCATACTTTGCCTTTCCAGGGGACGGCCTTGGTGCCGATGAAGACGATCGCCGCGTCGAGCAGCATGGCCGCCACGCCGATCACGATGATGCAGGCGATGGTGAGGGGCGTATTCAGTTGCGTGCCCGCGATATACGCGAGGCCGCCGATGCCGGGGATGCCGTTGTTGAGTTCGGCGGCGACGACCGTGGTCCAGGCGAACGCGGTCGCGATGCGGATGCCGCTGATGACCGTCGGCAGCGTCGCGGGCAGCACGACGAGCGCGACCACCTGGGCGCGGCCGGCGCCGAGTGAGCGCGCGGCGTTCAGGTAGTCCCGCTTGACGCCGAGCACGCCGTCGAGGGTGGCGATGACGATCGGCGGGAACGCGGCCAGGAACAGCAGCCAGATCTTGGAGGTGTCACCGATGCCGAACCACACGATCAGCAGACCGATGTAGCCCAGCGGCGGCAGCGCGCGCAGGAAGTTCAGCACCGGTTCGGCCACCCAGCGCACCGGCGCGACCATCCCCATCACGAACCCCACCAGCGGCCCGACCAGAATCGCCGCCCCGACCCCGACCGCGATCCGCTGCAGACTCGCCAGCAGATGCTCCCAGAGGAAATACCCCTGCTCCCCGATGACGACCCGATCCACCCCGTCGGCGATCCGATGCCGGGTATTGGCCCGCACGAACGCGTCCCACACCGCCCGCGGCGACGGCAGATACAGCGGATCAACCAGCCCCGCCGCCGTCACCACGGTCCACCCCGTCAGCACGAGGCCGACCGCGACCACCGCGGCCAGCGCCCGCCGCCCCCGCCCGCGACGCGGCCGCGATCCGGCCGACGGCGCGGTCGCGGGCCCGACCGCCCGCTCCTCCGTCGCCTCCGCCACTTCGGTCACGCCGACTCCTCCCACCGGGGTGTCGGCGGTGGATTCGGCGACACATGCGGGGTCTGACGCTATCGGCGCAGGTAGCGGCTCCGGGAGGGTAAAAGTCGAGCTGAGCCGAAGTCGGGTCGGTCGCCTGGCCCAGCGCTCAGTCGGTTTCCTTCGGATGGCCGGGCATACAGCGCTCGAGCAGTACCCGACCCGCCGTGCGGCTGCCCTTGGGCGCGTGGTCGACGAAGTACCAGAGCCGCCCGCCGTCGGTGAACTTGTACTGGAACCGCTCGAACGTGCGGCCCTGGTATCGGCCGTAGCGGAGATCGGCCTTGAGCGGGTAGAGCCGGGCCGAGACGGTTTCGGGCTCGCGGGTGAGCTGGTCCCAGGCGTCGACGATGGCATTGCGCGCCGCTGCCAAGCAGTCGGTCCAGCCTTTCTGGGCCTGGCTGGTGATGAAGACGATCTCGAACTCGGCCCGTTTCAGTGGCCGCGGTACCTCCGAGCGGCGGCTCACTCCCCGGCCCCTGGAGCAGGTACTGCTTCAGGGTCGTCCAGGTAGTGCAGGTCGGAACCGTCGACGTTGAGCGCCGGGTCGGCGTACGCGCGCGCCGTTTCCTTCCACGATTCGAGAGTGGTGCTGAGCCGGTCCACCCGGCCGACCGAGATCCCACCGCGCGCGATGGCGAGGAACTCGCCGACGAATTCGATCCGAGCGGGCTCGGGTAGTAGTTCCAGCCAGGGGAAGACGACAGCCAGGCGCGCCACCATGCGTTCCAGCACCTCGTCGTCCATGGCGACAGTCAGCAACTGCATCAGGACGCCGAGCGCGTCGGACGCCGCCGCCTCGGCATCGGCACTCGACAGCCGGACCGGCGGAGCCGAGCGGCGAACGAGGATCACGTCCCCGTTCGCCTCCATCTCCTCGATGATCCGGTTCGGGTCGCGCAGGAACTCGGACCACGTGGCTGTCGCGCTCATGCGCCCAGGTTATCAGAACTAGTTCAGATAACCCCGTGATCAGGCGCGGAGGCGTTCGCGGCGGAGACGGTCGACCTCGGGGAGGTCGAGGGGGGCGAGGTCGGTGGGGGAGATGCCGAGGGCTCGGGCGATGAGGAGGTCGGCGAGTTCGGGGTTGCGGGCCAGGGCGGGGCCGTGCAGGTAGGTGCCGATGACCGAACCCTGGACGACGCCTTCGGTGCCGTCGCCGACGCCGTTGCCGACACCGCGGGTGACCTTGGCGAGCGGGGCGGCATCGGGGCCGAGGAGGGTGCCGCCACGGTGGTTCTCGAAGCCGGTCAGCGGGGCGGACAGGCCGTCCAGGACGGGGGTGGTGGTCACCTCGCCGATGGCGCGGGTTTCCTGGGGGGAGGTGGTGACGTCGAACAGGCTGACGCCGTCGACCTTCTCGCCCGCCGAGGTCTCGTACCAGTTGCCGAGCACCTGGATGGCGGCGCAGATCGCGAGCACCGGGGCGCCCTTGGCGGCGGCCTGCTGGAGGCCGGGGTACTGCCGCAGGTGCCGGGTGGCCAGGCGCTGGGCCGAGTCCTCGGCGCCGCCGAGGGTGTAGATGTCGAACGAGTCCGGCACCGGGTCGGCCAGGGTGATGTCGATGATCTCGGCGTCGTAGCCGCGCATGCGCAGCCGCTGGCGCAGCACCAGCGCGTTGCCGCCGTCGCCGTAGGTGCCCATCACGTCGGGCAGGACGAGGCCGATGCGAATGGTCGACTCACTCATGCGCGCGCCTCCAGGTCACGGTTCAGATCGCGGAACGCGGTGTAGTTGGCCAGCACCTCGACGTGCCCGGCCGGGCAGGAGGCGATGGCGCGCAGCGGGTCGGGGATCAGGGTGTGCTCGACGCCCGCGTAGGTCAGGCGCACGGCCAGGTCGGTGGCGCGCTCACCGGCGGCCACCACCTGCACGCCCTCGAAGTGCTCGAACCGCACGTCCCAGAGCCAGGACAGATCCTCACCGTCGGGCACCTGCCCGTTCACCGCGATCACCAGACCGGCCGAGGTCGGCTCGATCATCGACAGCGCCTCCTGCCAGCCCGCCGGGTTCTTGGCGAGCAGCAGCCGCGCGTCGTGCTCGCCCACGGTGACGGTGCGGTAGCGGCCCGCGATCTCGCGCACGGTGCCGGTCGCGTCGGTCGCCTTGGCGGGCTCGGCGCCCATCGCGACCGCCGCGGCGACGGCCTGCGCCGCGTTGCCGCGGTTCGCGCGGCCGGGCAGCGCCAGGTGCAGCGGCGCGCGGAAACCGTCGGGGCCGCACAGGTCGTCGCCCTCGAGCCACCAATCCGGTTGCGGACGATGGAAATCGGCGCCGGTCGAGCGCCAGTTCTCGCCCTCCCAGACGATCGGCTCGCCGCTGCGCGGACAACTCGTCGCGTCGACGGCCCAGCCGCTGCCCGCCGATACCCACACCACGTTGGGGTGGTCGTAGGCGATGGAGGCCACCAGCACGTCGTCGCAGTTGGCGATGACGACGGTGCCGGGATGCCGCGCCAGTCCGGCGCGCAGCTTGCGCTCGATCATGTTGATCTCGCCGACCCGGTCGAGCTGGTCGCGGCTCAGGTTCAGCAGTACGACGGCGGCCGGGTCGAGCGCGTCGCTGACGTGCGGCAGATGCAGCTCGTCGACCTCGATCGCGGCCAGCGGCACCCCCTGGTGCACGCTCAGCGCGGCGACGATGCCCGCGTCCATATTGGCGCCGTCGGCCTGGGTGGCGACCTGGCCGAGGGTGCCGAGCGCGGCGGTGGTCATCCTGGTGGTGGTCGACTTGCCGTTGGTGCCGGTGATCAGCACTGTCCGCCTGCCGCGACCGAGCTGCGTCATGATCGTCGGATCGATCTTCAGCGCGATCAGGCCGCCGATCATCGAACCCTTGCCGCGACCCGCCTTCTGCGAAGCCCACGACGCTGCCGCCGCCGCTCGCAAAGCCAGGCGCCCACGCACCGAGATGTCTGCCACGCCGCGAGTCTATGTGCGCGCAGTCGCGGGCCGCGTGCGGGAGCGGTGTGAGGTGCGTCAGCCCATCCGTGCGACGAGGGTTCGCACGATCTCGGCGGTGACCTCGTCGCGCCAGATCTGGAAGTGCGCGGGGCTGTCCAGGCCGCCGACCGAGGAGTCGCCGCTGACCGCGAACGCGAAATTCCCCCGATGACAGGCCACGGTGGATTCGATGATCTTGCCGTAGGTGCATTCGGTGGCGCCCCACTCCGGAGCCACCGGGTCACCGGTGAAGCGCTTCATATCGGCGTAGTAGGCGGCGACGGCGGATTCCTCGCCGACCGAGGAGAACGTGACGGTGATCTTGGCGTTGCCCGAGGACGCGGGCAGATCCGGCAGGTCGAAGGTGAACTGACACCCGCCCTGGGCGATATTGCGCACCGATTCGTCGAGCAGCTGCACGGTCTGCGGCGCGCGTTTGAGGTTGGTGGCCTGCGGCAGGATCGCGGTGATCTCGGCGTCGGTGAGAACGGCGCAGGCGTCGGGCCAATTGTCGACGGTGGCGGGTAGCGTCACCGTGATGGGCACGGCGGCCGGGGCCGCCGCGCCGAATTCGATCTCGGGCGGGCCGACCGGACCGCACCCGGACACCACCGCCGCCGCTATCGCGATCGAGCCGAGCACGCGCAGATTCACCAGAAATCCCCCCGCTAACACCGAGATTCGAACAGACGGTCGTTATTGTCGGCTGAACCCGACCCGGACGCAACGCGCGTTCTGGGCGTTCCAACAGTTCACAATCATTCGTCGAACATATTGGGTAATCCCCGAGCGTAGCGATCGGCGTCGATCACCCGCAGCGGCTCGAGTTCGGGCGTGCGGCGCAGCCGGAAAGTGCGGCAGCGCTGGGCCGATGAGCCCGCGACGTCGAGCAGTGCGTTGACCGCGGCGCGCGCCGATTCGTTGGCCCCTTCCATCGTCGCCAGGTCGACATCGGTGCGCACGTAATCGCCTGCCAGGAACAGATTCTCGATCGATCCGTGCGCTTCCGGCCGCGCGTCCCACGAGCCCGCGGTATTGATGAGCAACGGATCGGCATTCGCGTTCCGGCTGCCCTGCCAGGTGATCCCCGGATCGAGAAACCAGGAATGGACGTCGGCCGGGCGGAGCAGTTGTTCGCGATCGTTGAGGTGCGCGGCGAGCTGGGCCCAGACCTCGCGGAAGATCTCCTCGTGCGTGCATTCCACGGCGGGCTTGCCGTACAGGATGCCCGGCGTATTCCAATCGGAGATGTCGACCGAGAGACAGTCGGCCACCGAGCCGTCGCCGAACGAATTCAGCTTGTGCGTCCACAGCTGGTTCTGGCTGATCGAGGTGAGCGACCACGGGGAATCGACGAACGCCGTGTGCCCACGCGAAATATGCAGCGGGGAACGGAAATAGATCTGGATGCCGTTCATCCAGTCGACGAACAGCCGATCCGTCGCGGCCAGTTCCGGCGCGAGTTCGAGCACCTGCGGCGACCAGAGTTTGCGTGCCTGCTCGACCGGCAGCGCGGTGACGAAATAGTCCGCTTCGACGGTGCGGGCGCCGGTGGCGTCGGTGATCCGCGCGGCGCCGATGCGCCTGTCTCGCACCACGAGTTCCTCGACGCGCGCGCCGAGTTCGAAGCGCACGCCGAGTCCGCGCAGGTGCTGCACCCACGGGTCGATCCAGGCGATGTTGGTGGCGTTGTTCAGCACCCGGTCCAGGCCGCCGTCGTTGCCCAGGCCGAGCGGATTGCCGAGGAACTGCTCGCCCATGCTGCCGATGGTGCGGGTGCTGGCCAGATTCTCCTTGGCCGCGACCATGATGCTGGTGAGCGAACGCGACACGATCGCGCGGAATTCGTGTGAGCGCTCGTGCCCGTGCACGAAGTCATACCAGGAGGTGTGCTCCCACTGGCCGAAGCGGCGGGCCTCGCAACTGCTGTTGAACACCAGCAGCCGGTTGGCGAAGTAGCCGACCTCCGCGGGCGGCATCTTCGTCATCGTCGACAGGGTGGCGGCCAGGGTCTCCCTGATCGCGTCCGGGTGGGTGTTCGGGTTGGTGAAGCCGTCGGGCAGGGCGAGCAGCATGTCGTCGGTGTCGCGGCGGGAGAACCTGGCCTCGGGCACGGTGAGCAGGTTGCTCCACACGCCGTCGGCATTGCCCGCGACGGGAATCCGGCGCATGGTGTCGGGCAGGTTCTGATAGAAGCCCGGAAAGAAGCGGAAGCCGTGCTCACCGGGCAGATCGGGCCTGCCGTCGCGGCCGGTGCCGGGGACCGGCACGCTGCGCGCCTTGCCGCCGAAGGCCCTGGCCTCGTAGACGGTCACCTCGAAACCGCGTTCGGCCAGCTCGTGCGCGGCCGTCAGCCCGGCGACGCCGCCGCCGAGGACCGCGACCCGGCGGCCGGGAGGCGCGCCCAGCGCGACACCCGGCGCGCCCGCCACGGCTCCTGCCGATACCACCCCAGCTGCGACTGCGCCGCGGAGAAAAGTCCTCCGCGAGACGGGCCACCGTTGCGCCATATGCTGTTCAGCTGCCTTGCTCGAGTATTGCCTGCGATTTGCTACCACTCTAGAGCGCGGCGAAGACCTGGCTGTTGCGACCTGCACGTCGTTCGCCCGAGCTCGAAACCGACCGGTCGCGCGGAAAACGCATCGCGCGATCGGTCACATGCTAGCCAGAGCCTTCGCGATTGTGCGCTGAATTGGACGTTAGACCTGCACCAGGCCGCGGTCGGGCACCGGGTCCGGTTGCGGTCGCGGCTGCCGGGTGGTCGTCGCGGCGAAGGCGCCGGCGATCACGATCGTGCCGCCGACGAGCGAGGCCACCGACGGCCGCTCGTCCAGGGCCACCCAGGCCGCGGCGATCCCGACGACCGGCACGAGCAGCGACAACGGCGCCACCGTGCCCGCCGGATAGCGGCTCATCAGATACGTCCACAGGCCCGATCCGCACACCGTCGCGAGCAGGGCGATATAGGCGAGCGCGGCCAGCGCGGGGAGCCCGGCGGTGGACGAGACCGCCGCGCCGAGCGCGCGGAAACCGGTGTCAGGCCCCTCGACAGCCAGCGACAGCGCCAGCAGCGGGAGCGGCGGGATCACCGACATCCACAGCGTCAGATGCAGCGGATCGAAGCCGGGGGAGTCGGCGCCCGCCTGGCGCGCGCCGATATTGCCGAACGCCCACCCCAGGCCACCTGCCAGCGTCAGCAGGACCGGGAGCAGCGTGGCATCGGCCAGCCGATCGGCGCCGATGACGACCATGCCGAGCACGGCGACCGCCAGGCCCGCGACCTGCACCGGCCGCAGCCGCTCGCGCAGCAGAACGGCGCCGAGTACCACCGTGAACGGCGCGGACGACTGGAGCACCAGCGAGGCGAGGCCGGTGGGCATGCCGGTGCGCATCGCGGTGAACAGGAAGGCGAACTGCAGGATGCCGAACCCGGTGCCGTAGAGCAGCAGCCAGCGGGTACGCACGGCGGGACGCGGAATGAAGACGAGCACGGGAATCGCGATCACGGCGAACCGCAGCGCGGCGAAGAAGAACGGCGGGAAGTGGTCGAGGCCGATCCGGATGGCCAGGAAGTTCATGCCCCAGAGCACGACGACGGTCAGTCCGAGCAGGCGGTCGCGGGTGGTCACGCCCTAATCGTGCGGTTGGCGAAGCATCAGGACAATCGAATAAAAGTGGATCAATAAAGTAGATTTACTTCATGTTTTCCATCGACCGACTGCGGATTCTGCGCGAGCTGGCCGATCGCGGCACGGTCGCCGCCGTCGCCGAGGCGCTGTCGATGACGCCGTCGGCGGTCTCCCAGCAACTGAAGGTGCTCGCCAGGGAAGCCGGCGTCGCGTTGCTCGAGCCGGACGGGCGCCGGGTGCGGCTCACCGACGCCGGACAGGCGCTGGTGCTGCGGGCCGACGACGTGCTCGCCGCGATGGAGCGGGCGACCGCCGAGATGGCGCACTACCGCGGCTCGCCGCGCGGGCAGGTCAGGGTGGCGTCGTTCCCGTCCGGCGCCGCGCTGCTGCTGCCGCCGGTGCTCACCGCGCTGTCCGGCAGCGGCGTGCAGCTCGTCGCGGGCGACGAGGACCTGCCGCCGTCGGAGGCGCCCAAGCTGCTGGCCGACTACGACATCGTGCTCACCCATCGCGACGAACGCGCGCCATCGCCCGCCGGTCCCCGGCTCTCGGCGCGGGTACTGATGCGGGAACCGATCGACGTCGTGGTCGCGGCGACGCACCCGCTGGCGGGCAGACCCGCGGTCCGCCCGGAGGAGCTGGCCGACGAGGTGTGGGTGAGCGTGCGCGGCGGATTCCCCGTCGACGACGTGCTCGAATCGATCGCCACCATCACCGGGGTGCGACCGCGGATCGCGCAGCGGCTCAACGAGTTCCGGGTGATCGAAACGCTGGTGGCCTCGGGTTACGGTGTCGCGCTGATGCCGCGCTTCGCGGTCGCGCATCCCGGGCTGTCGGTGCTGCGGCTGGCCGGCGTGCGCGCGGCGCGGGTGTACGAACTCCTCACCCGGCCGCAGGCGCACCGGCGCCCCGCCATCGCCGCGGTGCTCGACGCCTTCGAGGCCGCGGCCCGCGACGTCAGCGCGCGCTGACCGGCGCGCACAGCCGCTCGACCAGCGCGCGCAGGACCATGACGTTGGGGATGTCGGCGATCGCGGTCGAGTTCAGCTCGAACCATCTGCCCTCGACGGCGATCTCGGCACAGCCGGAGTCCGTCCGCAGGCCCTGGACCTGGTGCCACGGCACGCTCTTGGTGCGCGTGCCGATCTCGGTGCCGGTCAGCCAGATGTGGCCGAAATCGAGGCGGTGTCCGGCGTGGAGGGCCGCGAGCGCCCGCGGCAGCTGAGCCGCCGTGACGGCCCGCTGGATCCAGTCGCCCCACTGCTCGGCGTCGGTGAACGAACTGTCGAGCACGAAGTGCCGACCGGCGAGATCGGTCAGCGTGTAGGTGGCGACGGCGCTGACCGGCCCGCCGTCGGCACGCGTGCGGGCGATCTTCCGCAGCACCGTCGTCGAATCGAACCGCGCGACACTGATGTGCCCGCCCAGCACCGCGACCAGGCCGTGGTCGTAGACGGCGAGCCGGTTACCCGCGGTCTCCCGCTCGTGCCACCACGCCTGTGCCGTGCTCAGGACGAACGCGAAGACGGCGCCGAGCGCGGTCAGCCCGGTGATCCAGGCGATCCCGGCCTGCTCGATGACGAAGGCCAGGGCGGTGACCGCGAGCGCGACACCCGCCACGACGCCGATCACGCGAATCCGGCTCCACGCCATCACCGTGGGTGCGTACGCCGCCCGGTGCTGACCCAGCCCGGCTCCGGCCGCCACACCCGCGATATGGCGCGCGGCATCGACCTCGGACACGTTCCCCCCCAGTTGATTCGGCTACGTCAGTACTGCCCCGGCTGGTACTGCTGGCCCTGGTAGGACTGCCCCGGCGGCGGGAACTGCTGGCTCTGCTGCTGCCCGTGGTAGCCGAAATCGTCGGCGACCATGGCGGCCAGTTCGAGCAGCGCCCGCCTGGTCGGCTTGCTGACCAGCTCGAGGTCGATCTCGGCGCCCTCGGCCAGGTGATCGTCGAACGGCACGATCTGCACGGCGCGGGTGCGGTCGAGGAACAGCTTGCGCAGCTGGTCCAGGTCGACCGTCGACGCGCCGCGGCGCGAGGCGTTCACGACGACGACGGTCCGCTCGACGAGCTTGCTGTAGCCGTGGTGGTCGAGCCAGTCCAGCGTCGCCGACGCGCTGCGCGCACCGTCGATCGCGGGTGAGGTGACCAGCACCAGCGAGCTCGCCATGTCGAGCACGCCCGACATCGCCGAGTGCATCAGACCGGTGCCGCAGTCGGTCAGGATGATGTTGTAGAACGACTGCAGGATGCCGATCGCCTTGCGGTAATCGGCCTCGCTGAAGGCCTCCGACACGGCCGGGTCCTGCTCGGAGGCGAGTACTTCCAGCCGGCTCGGGGCCTGCGAGGTGTGCGCGCGCACGTCGGAGTAGCGGGTGATGTTCTGGTCTTCGAGCAGGTTGCGCACCGTCGAGCGGGTCTGGCGCGGCACCCGGTGGGCGAGGGTGCCCAGGTCGGGGTTGGCGTCGATCGCGATGACGCGGTCACCGCGCTGCGAGGCGAAGGTGGAACCGAGACCGACCGTGGTGGTGGTCTTGCCGACGCCACCCTTGAGCGAGAGGATCGCGATCCGGTAGTCACCGCGGACCGGCTGGTTGACCCGCTCGGCGAGGTCGCGATGGACGACGTCGGCCGCCGACTCACCCGGGTTGATCATGCCGCCGGAGGCCTTGTGCACAGCGCGGCGCCATCCGCTGCGCGGCGCCTTGCGGGCCCGCTTGAGCAGGTTCAGGTCGTTGACCGAATGGCCCGGCTGACCGGGTGCGGGCACGTGCTGCGGCTGGAACGGCTGATGCTGCTGCGCCGGTCCGCCCTGCCACTGCGGCTGTCCGGGCGGCGGGCCGAGCGGACCCGGCTGGCCGGGCACCTGACCGGGCGGCATGCCACCCGGCATCGGCGGCTGGTACATCGGCGGCGGCGGGGGCGCCCAGCTGTAGATGGGTTCGGACTGCTGGCCCTGCGGCGGTTGCTGCTCCTGGCCGGGAAACTGCGGCTGCTCGGGCGCGCCCGGGTACGGCCCGGGAGCGCCGGGGTACGGCTGCTCACCGGTGGCCTGCGGACCGGGCCACGGCTGCTCGGCGCCGGGCACCGGCTGACCGGGCCACGGCTGTTCGGTGCCCGGCCCGGGCTGACCGGGCCACGGCTGCTGTTCGGGACCGTTCACGACGGGATGCGCGCCACCGCTCTGGTACGGATCGGGCGCGCCCGGATATTGGTTCGGCGCGAACGGGCCCGGCACGAAGCCACCGGGCTGGAACACCGTCTGCTCGGCGAGCCCGGCGTGCGGCTCGGCCGCGGCGGCCTCGGCGGGCTGCGGCTCGGCGGCGTCGTCGGCCTGCTCGGCGGTGGCGGCCGTCGGCTCGAGGTCGTCGTCGGTGGCCGTCTGCACCCCGGCGGATCCGGACGCAGCGTCGGCCGTCTCAGCCGACGGACTCTGCAGCCAGGGCGGAGACGTCGGATTATGGTCGTTGTTGGTCACAGTTCCCCCACTTTGCCCGATGAACGAGCAGGAAGCTCGGCGCTGAATGTGCACCAAAACGCTAGCACGGTGCTAATTTCCGCGCGCCGGGGGCGGCCGCCCGGAGAACCGCTCCAGCCCGGCATGCGCGCAGCTCAACCGGTAGATCCGCACCGAAGCCGACCGGTCGGGCCCGAGTTGTCCACAGCCCTTTCGGCCCTGTGCACAACCGGCGAAGGCCGGGCCCGCGCGTCGCGGACCCGGCCTTCGCGGTGTCGAACTAGCGCGCGGCGGCGCGGTTGACCGCCGAGACGACGGCTCGCAGCGACGCGGTGGTGATCGAGGTGGCGATGCCGACGCCCCACACGACCTTGTCGCCGATCGCGACCTCGACGTAGGCGGCGGCCTGCGCGTCGTCACCGGCGGACATGGCGTGCTCGCTGTAATCGAGCACCCGCACGTCGAAGCCGACGGTGGCGATCGCGTCGACGAACGCGGCCAGCGGGCCGTTGCCGGACCCGGTGATCTCCTGCTCGACGCCGTCGACCTTGACCGTGGCGACGATGGTGTCGACGCCGCCGTCGGTCTCCGACGCGGTCACCTTCTGGCGCATCCGCTCCAGCGGCAGGATCGGGTTCAGGTACTCGGTGGCGAAGACGTCCCACATCTCCTTGGGCGTCACCTCGCCGCCCTCACCGTCGGTGATCGCCTGGATCGCCTGCGAGAACTCGATCTGCAGCCGGCGCGGCAGCACCAGGCCGTGATCGGTCTTCATGATGTAGGCGACGCCGCCCTTGCCGGACTGCGAGTTCACCCGGATGACGGCCTCGTAGGTGCGGCCGACGTCCTTCGGGTCGATCGGCAGGTACGGGACCTCCCAGGTGATGTCGGCGACGTCGGCGTTCTGCGCGTCGGCGGTGGCCTTCATCGCGTCCAGGCCCTTGTTGATGGCGTCCTGATGGCTGCCGGAGAAGGCGGTGTAGACCAGGTCGCCGCCGTACGGGTGGCGCTCGGCCACGGCCAGCTGGTTGCAGTACTCCACCGTGCGACGGACCTCGTCGATGTCGGAGAAGTTGATCTGCGGGTCGATGCCGCGGGAGAACATGTTCATGCCCAGCGTCACCAGGCAGACGTTGCCGGTGCGCTCGCCGTTGCCGAACAGGCAGCCCTCGATGCGGTCGGCGCCGGCCTGGTAGCCCAGCTCGGCGGCCGCGACGGCGGTG
Source organism: Nocardia sp. NPDC050718 (assembly GCF_040654235.1). Taxonomy (NCBI): domain Bacteria; kingdom Bacillati; phylum Actinomycetota; class Actinomycetes; order Mycobacteriales; family Nocardiaceae; genus Nocardia; species Nocardia sp. NPDC050718. The sequence continues at coordinate 179,924 of NZ_JBFAHQ010000003.1, forward strand.
CCGCGGTCGTTGTGCGGGTGCAGCGACAGCACGATCGAATCGCGGCGGGCCAGGTTGCGGTGCATCCACTCGATCGAGTCGGCGTACACGTTCGGGGTGGCCATCTCGACGGTCGCGGGCAGGTTGATGATCAGCGGCTTGGCCGGGGTCGGCGCGATGATCGCCGAGACCGCGTCGCAGACCTCACGGGCGTAGTCCAGCTCGGTGCCGGTGTAGGACTCCGGGCTGTACTCGTAGCGCCACTCGGTGTCGGGGTAGCGCTGCTCGATCTCCAGGCACAGGGTGGCGGCGTCGGTGGCGATCTTCTTCACCGCGTCGCGCTCGGCGCGGAAGACCACGCGACGCTGCAGGATCGAGGTGGAGTTGTAGAAGTGCACGATGACGTTCGGCGCGCCGTTGCAGGCCTCGAAGGTGCGCTCGATCAGCTCGGGGCGGCACTGGGTCAGCACCTGGATGGTGACGTCGGCGGGGATCGCGCCGTCCTCGATGATCTCGCGGACGAAGTCGAAATCGGTCTGGCTGGCGGCCGGGAAGCCGACCTCGATCTCCTTGTAGCCCATCCGGACGAGCAGGTCGAACATGCGGCGCTTGCGGGCCGGGCTCATCGGGTCGATGAGCGCCTGGTTGCCGTCACGCAGGTCGACGGCGCACCACGCGGGGGCGCGATCGATGATCTTGTCGGGCCAGGTGCGGTCGGGCACCGAGATGGGCTCGACCTCTTCGGCGAAGGGCCGGTACCGGAACGACGGCATCGACGAGTTCTTCTGGTGGTTCCAGGCGGGCTGGTCGGCCGGTGCGGGTTTGCCGGGGGCCGTGATGGTGCGCGAAGCGGATACGAATGCGTCAGCCGAGGACATGCAAGTTTCTCCGTGGATGTGAGTGGATTCCCTGGTGGGAGCGGGTCGACCGGCGCGTTGGAACCCCGCGACGGGAGCCGGTCCGTATCAGAACCCGTCGCGGCGGCCGAGAAGAAGTGCCCGCTGCATGATCCTTCGAGCTTACCGCGTGCCCTACCCCGCTGGTAAGCGGCCTGGGGAAACCGGCCGGTAGTTCGCGAGCGGTACGGTTTTCAGCGAATCGCACGCTTGTACGGACCATCGCGTCCGACGAGACGTCACAAAGGAACTCGGATGACCTGGTTACAGCAAGTGGCCGTGCTCGCGGCGGGCATCGCCGCGGGCGGCATCAACACGATCGTCGGCTCCGGCACGCTCATCACCTTCCCCACCCTGCTTGCCTTCGGTTTGCCGCCGGTGACGGCGAACGTGTCGAACACGATCGGTCTGGTCCCCGGCTCGGTCAGCGGGGTGATCGGCTACCGGCGCGAACTGGAAGGACAGCGGTCGCGACTGCTGCAGCTCGGCACCGCCTCGCTGCTCGGCGGCATCACCGGCGCGATCCTGCTGCTCGTCATGCCCGCGGAGGCCTTCAAGGCGATCGTGCCGGTGCTGATCATCGCCGCGCTGATCCTGGTGGTCGTGCAGCCCCGGCTGGCGGCCTGGGTGAAGCGGCGCAGGGCCGACGGTGACGCGGCCACCCCCGCGCACGGCGGCCCGATCCTGCTGGTCGCGGTGTTCGGCACCGGCATCTACGGCGGCTACTTCGGCGCCGCCCAGGGCGTGCTGCTGCTCGGCCTGCTCGGGGTGTTCGTGCACGAGGACATCCAGCGGCTCAACGCGGTGAAGAACGTGCTGGCGCTGATCGTCAACGCGGTGTCGGCGGTGATCTTCATCCTGATCGCCGAGGTGAACTGGCAGGCCGTCGCGCTGATCGCGGTCGGTTCGATCATCGGCGGCCAGCTGGGCGCGAAGGTGGGCCGCAGGCTCTCGCCGAACGTCCTGCGCGCGGTGATCGTCGTCGTCGGCACGATCGCGGTGATCCGGCTGCTGACGTCCGGGTGAGCGGGGGCCGCGTCATGCGGTCCGCCCGGTGGTTGTGACTACCACCAAAGGCCCCTCGGTTGAACACCATTGGCGTTTCACACGGGGTATCCTGCGCTCGGCCATGCGTGATGAGGGAGGTGGCCTGGTGCACAGACGTGCCTTCTTCAAGGCGGCGGGACTGGCGACGATCGCCGGTGCCATGGGGACGACGCTGACGACCACGGCCGCCGCGGCCGATCCGCGCGAGGCGATGTTCCGTACCTGGGTACCGGAGATCTTCGAGCCCATCCCCGACGCGCCCGCGCACACCGAGGCCATCGTCATCGGTTCCGGCTTCGGTGCCGCCGTCACCGCCCTGCGGCTGGCCCAGGCCGGGATCGCCAACACCGTGCTCGAGCGCGGTTCGCGCTGGCCCAACGACCCGTGGCGGGAGATCTTCACCGGCGACGACCTGCCCGACGGCCGCGGCTTCTGGCACCGCACCAGCTTCACCGGCGTCACCAAGGTGCCGATGAGCTTCGGCAAGTTCGGCGGCGTCCTCGATGTCACCGAGTACCCGGGGATCGACGTGTGGCGCGCGGCCGCGGTCGGCGGCGGCTCGGTGATCTTCACCGGCGCGATGGTGGCGCCGGAGCGCAAGCTGTTCGACCACGTCTTCGGCGGCGTCGTCGACTACGGCGAGCTCGAGCGCGTCTACTACCCGCGGGTGCGCGAGATGCTGCGGCTGGACCCGATGCCCGCCGACATCTACCAGTCCGCGCCGTTCGCGCACTCGCGCGCCTGGGACGACCAGGTCCGCGCCGCCGGCTATCAGCCGGTGGCCAACGACTCGATCTTCACCTGGGACGTGCTGCGCAGCGAGCTGGCCGGCAACTCCCGCGCCTCGGCCACCGCCGCCCGCTCCAACCTGGGCAATTCCAACGGCGCCAAGTTCGACCTGAACCAGAACTACCTGCGCTACGCCAGGGAGACCGGCAGGTCCCAGGTGTACCCGGGCCACCGCGTCGACGCCATCGCCCAGGAGGCGAGCGGCAAGTTCGTGGTCACCGTGACGAAACTGGCCCCGACCGGTCAGCACCTCGGCACCCGCACGCTGACCTGCGACAAGCTGTTCCTCGGCGCCGGTTCCGTCGGCACCTCCGAACTGCTGGTCCGGGCCCAGGCCACCGGCGCGCTGCCCAACCTCAACGAGCACGTCGGCGACGGCTGGGGCACCAACGGTGACGTGGTGCTGGCCCGCGGCGCGAGCGCGGTGGCGGGCCAGGGCCAGGGCGTGCCGAGCGCGAGCCGCATCTTCGACGCGTCCGGCGTCCCGCTGACGCTGGAGAACTGGTACATCCCCGGCATTCCGTTCGAGACCGGTGCGCTCGCCTCGCTCGGCATGGTGCTCGACTCGACCAGGGCCCGTTTCGGCTACCACGGCGGCGGTGTCGGGCTGAGCTGGTCGGCGGGCGCGCAGAACGCCGTCGTCGACGCGGCGCGCGCGGTCGATCACCGGATCGCCGAACGCGCGGGCGCGGTCGCCGAGTACGGCGCGCTCGGCTACGACGCGAACGCCCAGTTCACCGCGCATCCGCTGGGCGGCGCGGTGCTCGGCAAGGCGACCGACGCGTTCGGCCGCGTGCACGGGCACCCCGGTCTCTACGTGATGGACGGCGCGGCGATCCCCGGCAGCACCGCCACGGTCAACCCCTCGCTCACGATCACCGCGCTGGCCGAACGCAATATCGCGGCCGTCATCGGCGCCGGTCGCTGACACTCGCGCGGACGGTCGCGCGCAATGTGACCGATCCGCGCCGATTCGGCCGTACGCTCGGCAAGGACGATGGCGTTCGAAGGGAGTACCGAGGTGGCCTCACCGGGCATCGAGCGGGTCGAGGCATTGCCGGACGTGCGGGCCAAGACGCCGTCGCTGAAGACCGATCTGTTCATGCTGGTGCTGGCCATCATCTCGGTCGCGCTGGTCGTGTGGGTCACCTTCTTCCCGGTCTCCGGGACGACCTATCACGCGATCGTGGTCACCGACTGGACGATCTGCGGCATCTTCCTGATCGAGTTCCTCTGGCGGTGGCGCCGGGCGGGCTGGCCGTGGAGCTTCCCGTTCATCTACTGGTACGAAGTGCTCGGCATGATCCCGGTGACCAGCCCGATCTTCCGCGGGTTCCGGCTGCTGCGGATCGTGGTGATCCTGATCCGGCTCGGCCGCGTCGCCGATCGCGCGCTGGGCGAGCGGGTCACCGCGACGGTGGTGAACCGGTTCGTCGGCACCATCGTCGACGTGATCAAGCGCCCGATGACGATCGCGATCCTCGACGAGGTCTCCAAGGTCCTGCGGGCAGGTCACTACACCAAGAACATCGCCGCGGCGCTGGAGGAGAACCACGCCGAGGTCGACCAGATGATCGTCGACCTGATCAAGAACGACCCGGCGACCAGCAAGCTGCGCTACCTCCCGTTCCACGACGACATCATCCGGCTCGTCGCCGACACCGTGTACCGGATGCTGCGCCAGCTGCTCGACGATCCGCGCACCGACGAACTGGTCGCCGACATGCTGCGGGAGAACCTCGATCAGATCAACGACGCGGTGCGCGCCGGGATCAACGTGCCGCCGTCGCACCGCGGGGCGACGCCCGCCGAGCACGGCGTGCGTCACCACCTCGATCAGGTCAAGCGTGCCTGATCTCGTCGCGCGGGGTCGCGTAGCGCACGGTCTCGAAGATCACCAGCAGGGCCAGCACCGCGCAGAGCAGCGTCAGCGCGGCGAGCGCCGGTAGCTTCGTCGCCACCGGGACGAGCGCGACCAGGATCACCGCGGTGACCACGCGGGGGAGCGAGATCGACTTGGTCGCATAGTATTTCGCCGCGATCACGCCGAGCAGGAACAGGGCGGGCCCGACGTAGAGCGCGATCAGCGGAATACCGTGCAGCGCGTCGGTGAGCTTGTGGTGCGAGGCGTCGCCGACGTAGTACAGCACCTTCTTCAGCCCGAGCGAGAGCGCGATGACACCGGCGATCATCGGGAAATGCCCGTAGGTGTAGCTGCGCTGGGCGATCTTGATCTGGTGCGCGCCGCGGGAATGCGCGAAGGCGTGCTCGATCGAGATCGCCGCGACGTCGAAGTACAGCCACCACAGCAGGCCCGACACCGCGAGGCCGAGCATCGAGCCGAGCGCGATCGGCCACGAGATCGGCAGACCCGCGACCCCGATGCCGATCGAGACGATGGACTCACCGAGCGCGATGATGACGATCAGCCCGTACCGCTCGGCGAAATGCGAGGCCGAGTTGATCCGCCAGTCGCTGCCCGCGAACCAGGTCCAGAGCATGTCGCCGGCGATCGCGCCCAGCCACAGCAGGATCTGGGTGAGGCCGTCGGTCATGGCGGCGACGACCAGCAGGCTGGTACCGAGGGTGATCGAACCGATCGCCCAGCGCAGCACCTGCCCGCGCAGCTGGGAGTCCTCGGCGCTGATCACCCAGAAGATCGAGACGTGCACCAGCCGGACCACGAGGTAGGCGATGGCGAAGACCAGCGGGCCGAACCAGCCGCCGCTGAGGTCGTCGAACGCCTCGGGGATGGTCAGTGCCGCGATGAACGCGCCGCCCATCGCGACGAACATCGCGATCCGGGCGATGCCCTCGTCGGCCCTGACCACATTGCCCAGCCAGGAGTAGGCGATCCACAGCCACCACATCAGCGCGAGCACCAGCCCGGCGCGGACCACGTTGGCCGCGGTCGGATCGTCGGCGGCCAGCGCGGTGACCATGGTGAAGGCGAAGACGATCACGAGGTCGAAGAACAGTTCGAGCTGGGTCACCGAGGCGCCTTCGGCCACCTGCTGGAACCGAGCCCGTCGAGTACCGATCATGCGCACATCGTCGCACCCGGCGCCGTCGTCCGCGCGGAACGGACGGCGCTTTCGCCGTCGGCGCAACCGCTAGCCGACGCCGTAACGCTCGATCTCGGGATACCGCTCGGCGAAGTCGATGAAGTTCGCGACGACCTCGTTGTTCTCCTTGCGCAGCGTGCGATTGAACAGCACGCCGGGGACGGGCAGCGGGTAGCGCAGTTCGACCCGGAGGTCGACCTCGGTGCCCTCGGGTCCCTCGGCCAGCTCGAACGAGCCGCCGCCCTTGGAGCCGCGGCTGCTGTCGACGACGTCCCAGGACACCCGGTTGTAGTCCCAGGAGTATTCGAGGACCTGCGAATCGGAGTCGCCCATGAAGTGGGCGGTGACGAACACCCGGCGCGGCCTGCCGTCGGGGCCGAGGGGGCCGATGCGGACGTCGCTGTAGGACGGTGACCATTCGGCTAGACGATCGACAGCGAGCAGGGCATCCATGACCTGATCGAGCGGGGCATCGACGGTGAAACGGATGTGGGTCTTCGAGCGCATGTCTATCTGTCCTCCGAACCCCCGCTGTCTTCGCGCCCGATTGTGCACAGTTGTACCAGTGATCGTCAACACGTCTATGGTCTGGACAAATGACCGGGTCAGGGGCGTATTGCCCGCTCGACGGCGGTTTCGATCAGTTCCATGCTCTGTTGCTCGGTGAAGATTCCGGGCAGTGTGAGGTGTTCGACGATGAGCCAATTCAGGGCCAGATACAGCAGGAGCACCGAGGCTTCGTCGCCCGGCTGGCCGGACGCCAGGTGGTTGCGGACATTGAAATCGAGGTCGGCCCTGACCCGCTCGGTGAGCACCTCGCGCAGCTCCGGGCGCCGGGTCGCCTCCAGCCGCAATTCGAGGAGCGCGAGGTAGGCGGTGCGGTGCGATTCGAGCCGGCCGACCACCTCCTTCATCAGCGCGGTGATGTTCTCGACCGTCTTGGGCCCCTCGCTGACCAGCGCCATCGTCTCCTCGGTCGGCTGGACCACCTCGTAGAAGCGGGTGCCTGCCTGGGTGAGCAGCTCGTCGCGGCTGGTGAAGTAGTTGGACGCGGTGCCGACGGGCACCCCGGCCTGCTTGTCCACCGCGCGGAAGGTGAGGCCGCGCGCGCCCTCGCCTGCCAGCACCTCGATCGCCGCGTCCAGCAGCGCCTGCCGTCGTTCGGGATTAGTTCGCACTTGACACCACTCCGTCTGTAGTACTACGTTCAAACCACTTCATTCAGAGTACAACAACTTAGGCGGTACCCATGCGAAAGCTTGTCTACTACATCGGTGTCTCGCTCGACGGCTACATCGCAGGTCCCGGCGGTGAGGTGGACTTCTATCCGACGCCGCAGAACTACATGGAATGGATGACGGCCGAGTTCCCCGATTCGATCCCGACCCATATCCGCCCGCACATCGGGATGGACCCCGAGCTGCCCGCCGCCAAGTGGGACACGGTGCTGATGGGTCGCGGCACCTACATCCTCCCGGGCGAGCACGTCGAGAGCCCGTTCTCGCACCTGAAGCAGTACGTCGTCTCGTCCTCGCTGGACCAGGCCGATCACCCCGGTGTCGAGATCTTCGCCGGCGATCCGGCCGAGCTGGTCCGCGAGCTCAAGCGAGGGGAGGGCGGCGACATCTGGCTGTGCGGCGGCGGGAACCTGGCCGGTCAGCTCATCGGCGAGATCGACGAGATGGTCGTCAAGAGCTACCCGGTCATCGCCGGCGACGGCGTACACGCGTTCACCGGCGTCTTCCAACCGACATCCTTCACGCCGGTGCAGCGCAAGGAATTCGACAACGGCACGCAGGTCACCTGGTTCGTCCGGGCCTGATTTCCGCGGTTATCCACAGGTGACGAGCCTGTGTCGTTTTCCACAGGCTGGGGAGGTAGCGGCAAATCCGGTGGACCTGGGCCGGTAGTCTAGGTCGCTGATACCAAGCCTGACTGTCGATCGTGAAGGACCTAGCCGTGGCTCTCGTTGTTCAGAAGTACGGAGGATCCTCGGTGGCCACCGCCGAGCGGATCCGGCGCGTCGCTGAACGGATCGTGGAGACCAAGAAGCAGGGCCACGACGTCGTCGTGGTCTGCTCGGCCATGGGCGACACGACCGACGAGCTGCTCGATCTCGCGGAGCAGGTGGCCCCCGCGCCGCCTGCTCGCGAGATGGACATGCTGCTCACCTCCGGCGAGCGCATCTCGAACGCGCTGGTGGCCATGGCGATTCATTCGCTCGGCGCCGAAGCACGCTCGTTCACCGGATCCCAAGCCGGCGTGATCACCACCGGCGCGCACGGCAACGCCAAGATCATCGACGTCACCCCGGGCCGCCTGCAGGAGGCGCTGGCCGAGGGACAGATCGTGCTGGTCGCCGGTTTCCAGGGCGTCAGCCAGGACAGCAAGGACGTCACCACGCTGGGCCGCGGTGGTTCCGACACCACCGCCGTCGCCCTGGCCGCGGCGCTGAAAGCCGATGTCTGCGAGATCTACACCGACGTGGACGGCATCTTCAGCGCCGACCCGCGCATCGTCGGCGACGCGCAGAAGCTCGACAAGATCTCCTACGAGGAGATGCTCGAGATGGCGGCCTGCGGCTCGAAGGTGCTCATGCTGCGCTGCGTGGAGTACGCGCGCCGCTACAACGTTCCCGTTCATGTCCGGTCGTCCTACACCGACAAGATCGGCACCACTGTTTTCGGATCGATGGAGGACATTCCCGTGGAGCAGGCAATCCTGACCGGCGTCGCGCACGACCGCAGCGAGGCCAAGGTGACCGTCGTCGCCCTGCCGGACGAGCCGGGCTACGCGGCCAAGGTGTTCCGCGCGGTCGCCGACGCCGAGATCAACATCGACATGGTGCTGCAGAACATCTCCAAGGTCGACACGGGCAAGACCGACATCACCTTCACCCTGCCCAAGACCGACGGCGCCCGCGCGGTCGAGATGCTCACCAAGCGGCAGGACGAGATCGGCTTCGCGCAGGTCCTCTACGACGACCACATCGGCAAGGTCTCGCTGGTCGGCGCGGGCATGAAGTCGCACCCGGGCGTCACCGCCACCTTCTGTGAGGCGCTGGCCAACGCGGGCGTCAACATCGATCTGATCTCCACCTCGGAGATCCGGATCTCGGTGCTCGTGCGCGACACCGAACTCGACGAGGCCGTGCAGGTCCTGCACAAGGCCTTCGATCTCGGCGGCGAAGAGGCCGCCGTCGTCCACGGCGGAACGGGGCGTTAAACCATGGGTGTACGGGTAGGCGTCGTCGGCGCGACCGGTCAGGTCGGTGCCGTCATGCGCAAGCTGCTGGAAGAGCGCAACTTCCCGGCCGACGAGGTGCGGTTCTTCGCGTCCGCGCGCTCGGCCGGCAAGACGCTGCCGTGGCGCGGCGGCGAGATCGTCGTCGAGGACACCGAGACCGCCGATCCGTCGGGTCTCGACATCGCGCTGTTCTCGGCCGGTGCCACCATGTCCCGCGTGCAGGCCCCGCGCTTCGCCGCGGCGGGTGTCACCGTGATCGACAACTCCTCGGCCTGGCGCAAGGATCCCGATGTGCCGCTGGTCGTCTCGGAGGTCAACCCCGAGGCCACGCGCAACCTGCCCAAGGGCATCATCGCGAACCCGAACTGCACCACCATGGCCGCGATGCCGGTGCTCAAGCCGCTGCACGACGTGGCGGGCCTGCAGCGCCTGATCGTCTCGAGCTACCAGGCCGTGTCCGGGAGCGGCCTGGCCGGTGTCGAGGAGCTCGCCACGCAGATCCGCGCGGTGGCCGACGATGCCGAGAAGCTGGTGCACGACGGCAGCGCCGTGGAGTTCCCCGCGCCGAACAAGTACGTCGCCCCGATCGCGTTCGACGTGATCCCGCTGGCAGGCGCGCTGGTCGACGACGGCTCCGGCGAGACCGACGAGGACCAGAAGCTGCGCAACGAGAGCCGCAAGATTCTCGGCCTGCCCGACCTGCTGGTCAGCGGCACCTGCGTGCGCGTGCCGGTCTTCACCGGTCACTCGCTGTCGATCAATGCCGAGTTCGCCGAACCGCTTTCGGTGCTGCGGGCGCAGGAACTGCTGGCCAAGGCGCCGGGCGTGCGCCTGGTCGACGTGCCGACCCCGCTGGCCGCCGCGGGCCAGGACGACTCGCTGGTCGGCCGCCTCCGCCAGGATCCGGGCGTCCCGAACGGCCGCGGCCTCGCGCTGTTCATCTCCGGCGACAACCTGCGCAAGGGCGCCGCGCTCAACACCATTCAGATCGCGGAAGTCCTGCTGAACAACCGCTGAGCAACGCCGTCGAACGGGCCTGCCCACCGATTCCGGTGGGCAGGCCCGTTCTCGTGCTCAGGACTCGGTCCGGCGCAGTCCGTCCAGGATGACCGCGAAGGTCAGCTGCCGCTGCCGCTCGTCGGCTTCGCGGGTGGCGCCGAATCCGGCCTTCAGGATGAGCATCAGGTCGTCGACATCGATATCGGACCTGATCGCGCCGTGCCGCTGCGCGCGCCGCAGCAGTGTGCCGATGGCGCCGGGCAGGTCGGCCGACGCGCCGAGCGTGGCCAGCCGGTCCGAGCCGACAGCGTCGGCGAGACCGCGTTTGACGCCGTTCTCCCGGCCGAGGAATGCCAGGAATTCGAAGAACGCCGCCCCGGCATCGTCGGCCTCGGACAGCTCCCGCGCATAGGCCGCGGCGCGTTCGACCCGGTCGATGATCGCGGCCGTGAACAGCGCTTCCTTGGTCGGGAAGTGCCGGTACACGGTGCCGGCGCCGACGCCTGCGCGTCGCGCGATCTCGTCGATCGGCACCGAAAGTCCTTCGGCGGCAAAGGCTTCCTGTGCCGCGGTGAGGACCAGCGCGCGATTGCGGCGCGCGTCGGCGCGCAGCGGGCGTGGTTCGTCGGGCACGGTGGCGATTCTAGCGAGGACCGTTGACAACCGGGGCGTTGGTTCCGGATGATAAGCGGGTCCATCGTTCCGGTTATGAAGGATGTTCCGATGACCGAAAGCCCGGTCCAGCTCGTCGAGCGGTTGATGGCCGTTCTCCCCGCCCGCGACGCGACGGCCTTCACCGCCGAATTCGCCGACGACGCCGTCTTCGAGATGCCGTTCGCGCCGCCCGGCGTCCCCGGCCGCATCGTCGGCCGCACGGCGATCCGCGATGCCCTCCAGCAGGGCTGGGCGGCCACCTCGGCGGTCCAGGTGCACGCCGTCCATCCGCAGATCTACGCCACCGACGACCCCGAGGTCGTGGTGGTGGAGACCGAGGTGGAGGTGACCCGTCCCGGTGCGGAACGTGTCCGGGTCCGCTCCGCGATCAACGTGATCCGGGTGCGCGCGGGCGAGGTGGTGCTGTACCGCGACTACCTGGACTCGTCCCGTTTCCGGCATCCCGGCAACGACGATGGGGACTCACGATCCTGACCGGTGCGACCTAGCGCCGGATCCCGGGGGTGCGTGGATCGTCGCCGAGGCAGACCAGCACCGCGCACCCCGGCGGAATGCTCGCGAACGGCGCGGCCAGCGGCTGGTTCAGGCACTCGAAGACGGTGCAGCCCGGATAGGCGCCGGGACCGATGCCGAAGACCGCGAGCAGGATGTTGGCGTCGATCAGCCGCGCCGGATCGAACTCCACCGGCGGCTCGACATACGGTTCGGCGACCGGCGTCGGCGCATCGGTGAACGCCGCGAACAGCCGGCGGAAGAACTCGTGCGGCAGTTCCTCGGGATGCGCGATCACCCCGCTCGCGCCGTAGGCGGTCTCGTTGCCGAACGCGCCGGTCCACATGACCATCAGGTCGAGACCGGGCAGGAAGAAGACGTTCTGCAAGGCGAGCCCCGACATGAAGAAGCCGTCGGCGGGCAGGAAATCGGGGGACTCCGCGCAGTCGGCGCCCACCCAGAACAGGTAGCCGTAGCAGTGATTCTGCGGTGACGGGGTGCGGGCCGCACGCAGGTAGTCGGCCGAGATCACCCGGTGCGCGCCCCAGCGGCCGTCGTTGGCGACGAGCAGGCCGATCTTGGCGAGATCGTTGGGCGGCAGCAGCAGGTGGGCGTAGCCGTAGGTGTGCCCGGACCGGTCCCGCGCCCAGTAGTAGTCCGAGCGGGGGATGCCGAGCGGGTCGAACAGCACGCGCTGCGCGAACTGCTGCAGCGGTTCGCCGACGGCCAGTTCGATCACCCACGACAGCAGGTCGACATTGCGCTGGCTGTAGCTGAACGTGGTGCCCGGCGGGTTGGTCAGCTCCACCGCCAGGGCCTGGATCGCGCTGTTCGGGTCGACCGGGATCACCGCGGTGATGCCTTCGGTGAGCACGCCGACCTTCATCCCCGAGGTCTCGGTGAGCAGGTTCTCCACCGTGATCGACCGGTGCAGCGCGTCGCCGAGGCCGGTCGGCAGATAGCGGTCGATCGGGGCGCCGATCTCGAGTTTGCCCTGATCGGAAGCGATTCCGGCGAGCAGCGACACCACCGACTTGGTGACGCTCCAGATGTTCCACGCCACGTCGCCGGTCTCGTCGTTGCGCGGGCCCTCCCCGACGAGGCAATTGTGCCGGAACACCTGGACATTGAGCCGGTTGCGGGTGTCGGCGAACCGCAGGGCCTCGTCGAGCTTGGCCGGGTCGAGTCCGACCTGTTCCGGACGGGCGCGTTCGAGGTCGCGTTCGGAGGTCACCGCGCACGTCTTCGGGGTGGTGGGGGCGGCCACCGCGGGTGGGGCGACCAGAGTCGCCGAAGCCAGTGCAGCCACGATCGTTCCCGCGAAAAATCCCCTGATCAGCCCCATATGGCCGAGACTAGCCCGCGCCGCCGTCCGTAACCTGTATAGCGGGGCCGCCCGATCCCCTAATCACGGGCATGTTCATCTACCCGTAAAACCCCGAACCAGATAGATCGTCGCGCCGACGGCCAGCACCCCGAGGCCGGCGAGCACCGATCCGATCGGCAGCGCGAACCCGACGACGACGCAGCCCAGCGCCCCGAGCACCGGCACCCAGCGCGGCGGCCTGCCCTCGGCCGTTGTCAGCGTGGCCGCCGACAGATTGGCGATCAGGTAGTAGGTGAGCACCGCGAACGAGGAGAACCCGATCGCCGCCCGCAGGTCCACCGTCGCCGCCAGCACCGCGACGACGGCGCCCACCGCCAGCTCGGCCCGATGCGGCACCGCGTAGCGCGGATGCACCGCGGCGAGCGGACGCGGCAGATGCCCGTCGCGCGCCATCGCCAGCGTGGTCCGCGAGACACCGAGGATCAGCGCCATCAGCGACCCCGCCGCCGCGAGCACCGCCCCGGCCCGCACCACCGGCACCAGCCAACCCGCCCCGGCCGCCTCGACGACCCGCGCCAGCGGATCACCCGCCGCCGCGAGCCCACCGGACCCGAGGGTCAGCAGCGCGGCCACCGCGACCAGCGCGTACACCACCAGCGCCCCCGCCAGCGCGAGCATGATCGCCCGCGGAATCGTGCGCGCCGGGTCGCGCACCTCCTCGCCGAGCGTGGCGATCCGCGCGTAGCCGGCGAACGCGAAGAACAGCAGACCCGCCGCCTGCAACACGCCGTACGGCCCGATCTCCGCGTCGAGAACCGTTGCCGCCGAATGATCCCCACCGATCCCCACCACGACCACCGCCGCCAGCACCGCCAGCACCAGCCCCACGATCACCCGCGTCGCCAGCGCCGACTTCTGCACGCCCACGTAGTTGATCGCGGTCACCACGATCACCACCCCCACCGCCACCCCGTGCGCCTGCGCGGGCCACGCGTAACTCCCCACGGTCAACGCCATCGCCGCGCACGACGCCGTCTTCCCGACCACGAACCCCCACCCCGCCAGATATCCCCAGAACTCCCCGAGCCGCTCCCGCCCGTACACATACGTCCCACCCGACACCGGATACACCGCCGCCAGCCGCGCCGACGACATCGCATTGCAATACGCCACCACCGCCGCCACCCCCAACGCCACCGGCAACCACGACCCGGCCACCCCCGCCGCGGGCCCCAACGCCGCGAACACCCCGGCCCCCACCATCGCCCCCAGCCCGATCACCACCGAGTCCCGCACACCCAGCTCACGTCGCAACGGCAGATCGGAAGTCATGCGCTCATCGTCGAACATCCCCCGGCATCCCGCGACCGGACGCGGCCGCGGGCACCGAGCGGGCTTTCCCGATCTGAACATCGGCGGCGTCGACTGTGCTGGGATGGGATACTCGCAGAGGGCATTTCGCGTCGACCATCTGGTCAGGGGGATCTGTATATGCCACCGTCGAATCTCGACAATGCGTTTCAGAGCAATGCGGCTGACTTCCAGGCCCATGAGGTGTTCTCCGACCGCGACGGTGAATGGGCCGCGGTGGTGGACAGCGTCCGCAATGTCTGGGAAGCCGTGTCGGGACCGGCGTTCGACATCCAGGATCTAGAGGGCCCGCGCCGCAACGTCTTGGTGTTCTACGGTGTCGGCGGGATCGGAAAGACCACGCTCGCCCAGCAGATCGCACGCAGGCTGGGTGGCGACGACGTAGCGATGACGCACTGGGCCGTGCCGGAACCCGCGTTGCCGCAGACCGTGCCGGTCTACCTCGACCTGGCCAAGAGCACGACCTTCGAACTGGAATCGGTCGTGCTCGCCATCCGTGCCGCGATTTCGTCGCGCGGTCACCGTGCGCCCGCGTTCGATCTCGCCCTCAGCCGGTACTGGGAGGCGAACCATCCCGGAGAGTCGCTCGAGGACTATCTGCGGGCGCGGACTGGATTGAACCGCATCTCGTCACGGCTGCCCGAGCAGGTGGACGAGATCCTCGGCGAGGTCGCCGACAATTTCGAGTTGCCAGGAATGGTCGGCGGCCTGGTCGGGCAGAGCCTGATCGCACTGGTCAAGGCGCTGCGGGATCGTAACGACCACGCGCGTGCGCTGCGCTGTCGTCGGCTGCCGACCCTGCTCGAGGCCGAGCCGGACCTGGACGCGCTGAGCTACTACCCGCACCTGCTCGCCTGGGATATCGCGCAGTTGCCACCGAAGCAGGCCCTGCTGCCGGTGGTTCTGCTGGATACCTTCGAAGACATCGCCGAGCGCGGGAACCGGAAGAACGAGCGGCTGATCAATCGGCTGGTCTGGCTCATGCCGAATGTGTTGTTCGTCGTGACCGGCCGCAATCGACTGCAATGGGACGACGCCCGGCTGCGGGAGAAGCTGTGGCGGACCGGCGCTGTGCGCTGGCCGCTGCTGCGCTCCGATGTCGGCGAGCCGCGCCAGCACCTCGTCGGCTACCTGTCGCCGCACGATCGCGAGGCGTTTCTGGCGCAGCGACTGACCAGCGACGGGCGCCCGATGATTCCCCGGGAACATCGCCGGCTGATCGCGGCACGTTCAGAAGGGTTGCCCCTCTACCTCGACATGGCCGCCTCGCTGTTCATGGAATTGCACCAGAGCGAGGGCGCGATCCCGCCGGTCCATGCCTTCGACCGCGACTTCGCCGCGCTGGTGACGGCGACCTTCCGGGATCTGACCCCCGACGAGCAGTCGGTGGTCAGGGCGGTCAGCCTGCTCGACTCCTTCTCGATCGAGTTGGCCACGGCGGTGGCGGGGTTGCCACGGGACGGCGCCGCGGTCTGTCTGGTCGAGCGACCGTTCGTCGAATTCGACGAATCAGCGCTGTGGCCGTACCGGCTGCACAAGCTGGTGCGCTCGGCGATCCGCAACGCTGATTTCGATGCCGACTCCCGTGATCCGTGGAGCGCGGCGGACTGGCGTCGGGCAGCCCGCCGCGCGTTCGACGCGTTCGGTGCGCAGTGGGGTCAGGCCGAGGGCGACCGCCGCGTTCTCGTTGCTTGCCTGCGCGCGGGACTTCGACTCGCCCGCGATTTCTCGTTGCCGCTGGGCTGGCTGGAGGACGCCGCCGTGGATTTCGCGCGGGACTCGGTGGTCGAATCGATCGATCTCGACGAGCCCGAAGGAGCGATGTCGACCGATGCCGCCGCAGCCCATGCGCTCGCCGTGACACTCTCGGTGATCGCGCGCCGCAACAGCGACCATCGACAACGGATCGTCCAGGAATTGCGCGCGGTCCTGGCGGTGGGCGATCTACCAGCGCGAATGCGTGAGATTCCCGAGTACTACATCGCCATGTGCGACCGTGACCTCGGGAATTTCGATGCCTCCATGGAAGGCATGCGGTCGGTCGCGGATCGAGGTGGCCGCTTGGCGCCCGATGCCAGACGTGGTCTGCATCATCTGCTGCGCAGGCTGGGCAGATTCAGGAACGCGCTCGAACTCGCCGAGCAGCTCGGTGCCTCCGGCAGGCAACAGCGAACGCTGGGGGAGCTCTGGTGGTCCCAGGGCAATATCGCGTTGGCCTGTACCTCGCTGGCCGTGGCAAGGGATCAGGCATCGGCGGCGGGGCTGTCCGGCGAGGCGGCGCTGTGCCAGTCGTACCTCGCGTTCGCTGCCGCCTTCCAGGACCGGGCCCGCGCGACGGTTCAGGTAGCGCAGGCGCACGCGCTGATCGAAGGTGCCCGGGTCGGCTGGGCCGAGATGCTGCTGCAGGTCGCCGGACTGGTGGTCGATGCAGGCCACGACGCGGACCTGCCGCGGCGCGCGGACGACGTCGCGGCCTCCGCCACGGCCATCGGCCTGACCTCGCTCGCCGGATACGCTCGACTCGCGGCGTGTTTCCATGCGGCTGTCCTGGATTCGCCGCAACTGAACGACCGCATGCGGATGCGGCTTCGAGACTGTGTCCGGGGTGCGGAGTTCGCCTATCTCATCGAGATCGCCTATATGTTCACCGGTCAGGACTCGCCGTCGCGCTTGCGTGCTGATTGGATCGAGGGAGCGGACACGGCGAGACAGCGGTGGAGCGGATTGGTCGCGGATCGGCGAGCTGAGCTCGCCGCTACTGGGAGGAACTGACGAATCGGGCATGGCTGACTACACGACGGCGGATGACCTCGACCTGGTGACGATCTCCGCGGCTTACGGTGTCGAGGACCCGGCTCCGCTGGAGCCGGTACCCGGCGGTGCCGCGAATTCGAGTTTCCGGCTCAGGGGCACCCGCGACGGAGCCGAGGTCGATTACGCGCTCACCGTCCTGGACAACAATCCAGGCAGCGCGGACCGCCTGACCTTGCTGCTGGAAGGCTTGGCAGGCCCCGTAGGCCAGCCGGAGCTGTTCGATACGACGCGGTTGGTTCGTGCCCGCGGCGGCGAACGTGTCGTCACTATCGCGGGTCGGGTCATGATCGTGAAGCAGTGGGTTCGCGGGCGGGTGCACGGAGTGCTGCCGGCGGAGTATCTCGGTCGAGCCGGTGTCGCCCTCGCCCGTCTGCACAGCTTGTCGGTGCCTGCCGTGGTGGGTGATCACCGGCTGCCCTCGGATGGGCGCCGCCTGACGGCCGAGCAACGCTCTCACACCACGGAATTCGGCGATCGGTCCTTCGCCGAATGGTTGGATATCCGGCTGGCCACCCTGGACGGCGTCGGTAGCGGTCGGCCCGATGTCGTCATCCACGGCGATTTGTACTCGGACAACATTATCGTCAGCGACCAGGACGACCTCGTCGTCATCGATTGGGAGACAGCGTGTCTGGAGGACCCGCTGCTCGACCTCGGCATGGCTGTGCTCGGGCTCGGAGTCGTCGATGGCTGTCTGGTCCCGAGCCGGATGGACGCGATCGTCGAGGGCTATTCGTCCGTCCTGCCGCTGACGGTGGCAGAGCGAACGGGCGTGCTGCTCGACATGGTCGAGTTGTCCGCCTTGATCATTGCGTTCCATCGCTACTACCGGCACAACGTCCGGTTCCCCGGTTCGCCGGCCGCGGACCGCTACCGGGAGATGGTCGGTGTCGTCGAGAGTTTGCCCGGACGTGCGGGTGGTCGCACTCCGGCACCGGATCACGCGTTGCACCCATGACAAACGCCGCCAGGTCGATGAGGGAGACCTGGCGGCGTTCGAGTCGAAGGGCCGCCGCGTGGACGGCCCGTCAGGGTGTCGACGCCCCACAAGCGCCTCTCGGCGGGTGGTCGCTCGTAGCGACAAAGGGGTGAGGCCCGGGGCTGTTCGGGCGCCGACAGTGGTGTTCAACCAAGGCTCCCTTCGAGCTATTCCGCGCCTCGGATGTGATCCGCGCAACGGCTGCTTGATTGACTAGTTTTCTTGACTTATTCCAGAAAACCGGCAGAGTGGATGCTGTGCACACCGAGGAGATGGACGCTTGCCGACTGTTGCGCGAGGCCGGGTTGCGGGTGACCGCGCCCCGGATCGCGGTGCTGGACGCTGTTGCCGCGCTCCCGCATTCGGACGCGGAGACGATCGCGACGGCCGCCAGGGCGCGGCTGGGCGCGGTGTCTACGCAGGCCGTGTACGACGTGCTCAGCGCCTGCGTGCGAGTGGGAATCCTGCGGCGGATCGAGCCCGCGGGTTCGCCTGCCCGGTTCGAGACCAGGACCGGGGATAATCATCATCACCTGGTGTGCCGAAGTTGTGGGCTGGTCGTCGACACCGATTGTGTGACCGGCGCCCCGCCCTGTCTGCAGCCCGCGGACGATCACGGTTTCGCGATCGATGAGGCCGAGGTCGTCTTCTGGGGGTTGTGCCCCGACTGTCGAAACCAGGAGGCCGCGAAATGACCAAGCCGACCACGACGAACACCGGCAGTGCCGTCGAGAGCGACGACGAATCGCTGACCGCCGGAACCCAGGGACCGGTGCTGCTGCACGACCACTACCTGATCGAGAAGCTGGCCCAGTTCAACCGCGAGCGGGTGCCGGAGCGCATCGTGCACGCGAAGGGGTCCGGTGCCTACGGTGAGCTGGTGGTGACCGGCGATGTCAGCCGCTACACCAAGGCCAAGCTGTTCCAGCCGGGCGCGCGCACCGAATCGCTGGTGCGGTTCTCGACCGTGGCCGGTGAGCAGGGCAGCCCGGACACCTGGCGCGACCCGCGCGGGTTCGCGGTGAAGTTCTACACCGAGGACGGCAACTACGACCTCGTCGGCAACAACACCCCGATCTTCTTCATCAAGGACGCGATGAAGTTTCCCGACTTCATCCGCTCGCAGAAGCGCCTGCCGGGCAGCGGCCTGCGCGACCACAACATGCAGTGGGACTTCTGGACGCTGCGCCCGGAGTCGGCGCACCAGGTGACCTGGCTGATGGGTGACCGCGGCCTGCCCAAGACCTATCGCCACATGGACGGCTTCGGCTCGCACACCTACCAGTGGATCAACGCCGAGGGTGAGCGGTTCTGGGTGAAGTACCACTTCAAGACCGACCAGGGCATCGAGTTCCTCACCCAGGCCGAGGCCGACACCCTCGCCGGTTCCGATCCCGACTACCACCGCCAGGACCTCTGGGAGGCGATCGAGCGCGGCGAGTTCCCGAGCTGGACGCTGAAGGTGCAGATCATGCCGGTCGCCGAGGCCGAGGGCTACCGGTTCAACCCGTTCGACCTGACCAAGGTGTGGTCGCAGCGGGACTACCCGCTGATCGAGGTCGGCACCTGGACGCTGAACCGCAATCCGGGCAACTTCTTCGTCGACATCGAGCAGGCCGCGTTCGAGCCGTCCAACATCGTCCCCGGCATCGGTTTCTCGCCGGACAAGATGCTGCTCGGCCGGGTCTTCGCCTACGCCGACGCGCACCGCTACCGCATCGGCACCAACTACGCGCAGCTGCCGCCGAACCAGGCCAAGGCCGCCGAGGTGAACTCCTACTCGAAGGAGGGCGCCATGCGATACCAGTACAACCCGGCCGACGTGCCGGTCTACGCGCCGAACTCGTTCGGCGGGCCGCACGCCGACCCGGCCGCGGCGGGCGACGGCGGGCTGTGGGAATTCGATCCGTCGATGGTGCGGGCAGGCTATGTCGAGCACGGCGAGGACGGCGACTTCACCCAGGCGGGCACGCTGGTGCGCGAGGTCCTCGACGAGGCGGCGCGTGAGCGTTTGGCCGACAATATCGTCGGGCACGTGCTGGCCGGCGTCAGCGAACCGGTACTGAGTCGAGTATTCGAGTACTGGCGCAATGTCGACGCCGATCTGGGCAAGCGCGTCGAGGAAGGGGTGCGGGCAGGCCGGGAGGGCTGATCCACCACATCGAAGCTGAAGCGGGGCAGGTACGCCGAAAGGCTGCCTGCCTCGCGTCGTGTCCGCAGGAAATGGGTTGGCGCGGAGCGGATTTCGTTCCGCGCCGTCGATGTTTCTTCGGTCAGAAGTTGCTGAACCAGTACAGCAGGCTCGCCAGCAACCAGACGATCACGGTCTCCATCGTCGCTCTCCATCTTGTCGGTACTTCCATCATCGCCGAAGAATCGGCCGATGCTGACAAGTTGTTCTTAAGAACCTCTCGAGACGGGCATCGCATCCTTTCTCCAGACACCGGAACAACCGGGTCCGACCGGTCTCGAGGGGTGATCAGTCGGACCCGGCGGTGCAGACCAGAAGGTGGCTCTTCCAGACGCTGAAGACGCACTGCCGACGGTAACCACACCGAAGGACTGGGCCGGAGCTGTTCCGCGGGTGTCGCGGGGTACGCCGACCGGGCCGGTCTGTTCGCGGGGTGACCGGCCCGGTCGTTTGCGTTCGACGGCATTCGCCGTCAGGGTTGAGGGGTGGTCGAAATCGCCGAGCACCGAGAAGCGCTGGATCGTGCCGAGGTACGGCTGCGCGAAGAGTTCGCGACGATGTTCGAGCCGGCGACGATCCATCGTTTCCTGCACACCTCCTACGACGACTTCGCCGCCAGGGCGACGGTGACTTTGTATCTCCCGTTGCTGGCGGAACGTTTCGGCAGGCAGCGGCTCCAGGCGCTGGCCAAGGTCGAAGGCAAGGTCGCGACGCCCCGCCCGACGGTGCTGTTCCTGTGTACGCACAACGCGGGCCGGTCGCAGATGGCGCTCGGCTTCTTCGAGGAGCTGGCGCTGGGCCGCGCGGTCGCCTGGTCGGGCGGGTCGGTGCCGGGCGAGCAGCTCAATCCGGCCGCGGTGGCGGCGATGGCGGAGGTGGACGTCGACATCTCGCGCGAGTATCCGAAGCCGTGGACCGACGAGATCATCCGGGCCGCCGACGTGATCGTCACGATGGGCTGTGGCGACACCTGTCCGCTGGTGCCCGGCGTGCGCTACGAGGAATGGATCATCGAGGACCCGGCCGGTCTGGAACTGGAGCTGGTGCGGCCCATCCGCGACGACATCGGCCGCCGCGTGACGGGCCTGCTCACCGAGCTGGGGATCGACGTCAGCGAGCCCGCAGGTACGCCACCCAGCCCCCGTAGCCGGTGATGTCGGTGGCGGCGACGGCGGCGTCGTAGCTGCACGCGAATCCGATCACCGAGCGGCCGTCGGACAGCTCGATGCTGGTCAGCGCCATCGGTGCGGGCAGTTCGGCCAGGAAACGGCCGAGACCGCCGGGGGAGACCAGGAACAGCTCGCCCAGGATCGGCGCGCCGCGACCGTCGCCGTGGCGGACCAGGCCGGGCTTGGGTGGGGTGGTGTCGAGCGCGGTGAGCCGGTAGGCGTCGCTGGTGGTGATCTCGCCCGCGAATCGGGCGCCGAGCTGTTCGAGCTGCCAGTGCAGCGGCTGGCCGCGCAGGTGCGCGCCGAACACCGCCAGCGGCACACCGGTTTCCACCAGCAGCGGTGGTGGGGTGCCGGTCAGGCGGGCGGCCAGGTCGACGGCGAGCTGGTCGGCGAAGGCGGGGACGACCACCATCACGCCGAACGGCAATCCGGCGGCGGTGGGCGCGCCGGGCACCGCGACGGCGGCGAGATCGAGCAGGTTGCAGAAGTTGGTGTACGTGCCGAGCCTGCGGTTGATCGCCACCGGGTCGGCGGCCACCTCGGCGAGCGACGGATGCTCGGTGGTGGTCGGCAGCAGCAGGCCGTCGTAGCCGGTCAGCAGCGCGGTGGCCGCCGCCCTGGCGCGGGCGAGGGTGTCGAGATCGGTGGCGAAGGCGTGCGCGTCCAGTTCCTGTGCCGCGCCGATGATTCCGGCGACGGTGGGGTCGAGCCCGGCCGCGCCCTTGTCGACGAACGCGCCGACGGCCGCGTACCGCTCGGCGACGATCGCGCCGTCGTAGAGCAGGCGGGCCGCGTCCAGCAGCGGGGAGATGTCGATCTCGTGCACCGCGACGCCCTGATCACGCAGGGTGGCGACGGTGTCGGTGAAAGCCTGCCGATAGGCGGGGCTCAGGGGCGTGAGGTCCTCGGGGCGGGGGATCGCCACCTTCGGCCGGGGTGCGGCGGCCAGGCGCGCGTCGGCGGGCCAGGCGCGGCTGCGCGGATCGCGGGCGTCGGGGCCCGCCATGGTCCTTGCCGCGGTGACGGCCAGGTCGAGGTCGGCGGCGAAGACGGTGACCGCGTCGTAGTCGGCGCAGGCCGGGACGACGCCGTGCGCGGGGATCACCCCGAGGCTGGCCTTGATGCCGACGATGCCGTGCAGCGCGGCGGGCACGCGGCCCGATCCGGCGGTGTCGGTGCCGATCGCCAGGTCGGCGATGCCGAGGGCGACCGCCGCCGCCGAGCCGGAACTCGAACCGCCGGAGATCAATTCGGGATACAGGGCATTGCGGACCGCGCCGTACGGGCTCCGGGTGCCGACCAGGCCGGTGGCGAACTGGTCCAGATTGGTCTTGCCGAGCACCAGCGCGCCCGCCGCGACCAACCGCGCGACGGCCGCGGCGGTTTCGGTTGCCGGATAGGCGAATTCGGGGCAGGCGGCGGTGGTCGGCAGGCCCGCGACATCGACATTGTCCTTCACGGCGACGAGCAGTCCGGCCAGCGGCAGTTCCTCGCCCGCGGCGATCCGGCGCTCCAGTTCCGCTGCCTCGGCGGCCAGTTCGGATTCCGAGCGCAGCGTGATCCAGACCTCGGGCCGGTCCACTTCGGCGATCCGGGCGTAGGCCGCGGCGACCCTCGCGGTCGCGGTGTCGAGTAGTCCTGCTGACATGGGGGGGTCTCCTTAATCGCTCATGGACATGGCGGCGACGGCGCGCGAGATGCGGTCGAGCACGACATCGAGCGAGTCGCCGATGTGGGTGTGCAGGAGTCGCTGCGCCAGCTCGAGCTCGCCGGCGAGCACGGCGTCGAGAATGCCGAGGTGCTCGCTGATCGTGGTCTCGATGCGGTTGTTGATCATGAAGTCGTACATGCGCACGTGCCGGATGCGGGAGTTCACCGCGATCAGCGCGCGCACCATCTCGGCATTGCCCGCCGCGGTCAGCAGGGCGACGTGGAATTCCTCGTCGACCACGACGAACCCCGGCTCCTGGGCGGGCGGGTCGGCCTGCAGGGCCAGCCAGCGCTGCTGTTCGGCGCGCAGCAGGCGTTCGTCGTGGGTGAGGGTGGGGTCGGTGCGCACCCTGGTCATCCCGCCCAGTTCGAGTGTCAGCCGGAGTTCGTACAGGTCGCGGATGCGGGCCACGCTCGGCCGGACCGGGCTGAACCCGAATTCCTCGCGTTCCAGCAGGCCGTCCGAGCAGAGCATGGTCAGCGCCTCGCGCACCGGCGTGCGGGAGATGCCGAATCTGGTCGACAGCTTCGGCTCGGTCAGGCGCTCGCCGAAGCGGATGTCGCCGTTCATCAGCTCCGCGCGCAACGTCGAGTACACGACGTCTCGCAGCGGTCTGCCCGCGCCGTCATCCGGTGCATCCACCCTTGTCGACATGGGTGTATACGCTATCGACCGGGAATTTCTATCAAGTGACAGAAAGTAAGCGTCAGGTTATCGGGTCCTCACACCGCCGCATCTCACCAAGGCCGCGTTCGCGTGGAGAGCACTTCTCAACCACCTTCGAACACGCAGGGAACCTCGGGTGACACAGTCCGCGCGCAGTCTTTCACCGAGCCCACCGCCGCGCTCCCACTCCGCTCACCCGGAAGGGCGACCCATGAACGCATCCGCCGCAATCGTGGCCCTCATCCTCGGCCTGTTCTCGGTCATCGCCATCACCGTCTGGTGGCCCAACCCCCTCGACCGCGAAACGCCCCCTCCCTACGAAGAACCCCTGCTCCGCGGCGCGTCCGTCCCTCGCCCGACCCGTCGCGATCACCACTGATCCGGCCGGTGCGCCGGATAGCCGGGTGCGAGTGCCGCGGCGGCTGTAGCATCGCTCGGTTGCGACCACAACGGCATATGAGGGAACGTGAGAACCGACGCGAGACGGGCCACTCCGGCAGACAGCGATCTTGACCCCGGATTTTTCGACGCCGACGCCCAGCATTCCGTGGCCTGGCTCGCGTGGAGCGACCCGGCCGCGATCGACGCCCGCATCGAGCGGTTGTTCACCGAGACGCTGCCCGGGCTGGAAGCGGTACGGGGTACCGAGGGCCGCCCCTCGCTCGATGACCGATTCAGCGTCGCCGCGTTCGACTGGATCACTGCCCAGATCGAATTCGCCGTCCGTGGCGAGGGCGGACAGTACGCGCCCGAAAACGATCATCTCGCGGACCAATTCGTCACCTATATCGGCGAGTGGCTGGTGCGACGCGTCGAGGGCGTCTGGTTCAACTCTCCCGGGAACGGTGCGCCGATCTTCGACCAGTACGGTCCAGCGGTCGGCTACCGATGGTCGCCGGAGTCGACGAACGACCTGGTGGCGTTGCTGTTCATGATGGCCGTGAACAGCGACGACAGTCCGTACGCGTACTTCGTCGACCTGCTGTGCGAGCGCGGACTGGTGTTCGCGGAGGAGCGGGACCGGCCGGATCTGAAGGCGGAGATCTTGGCCTGACCCCGGATAAACGAGGAGCCCCTGACCAGTGAACTGATCAGGGGCTCTTCTGTGTCTCAACCAACACGTCGGGGTGACAGGATTTGAACCTGCGACCTCTTCGTCCCGAACGAAGCGCGCTACCAAGCTGCGCCACACCCCGTGAGGCGAACCTGAAGTAGCTTACAACGAGGTGGTCGGGATTGTTAAACCGGCTGGTCAGGGGGCTAGTTGAGGGCTCGGACCGAGCTGAAGATGCGCTTGGCGGTGGCGGCGTCGATGGCGTCGGGGACGCCGGTGTCGGCGATCATGACCATCACGAAGCTGCCGTCCTTCGCGCCCTTGAACGCGTAGGTGTAGATGGAGAAGGTCGACGCGCAGCCGGGCTTGGGGTTGGGGACGGTGCCGGTGGTCTCGGTGAACATGCCGTCGGTCTTGCCGTCGATCGACTTCAGCGGCTGGGCCGGGCCGGGGGTGCCGGTGGCACCCGTGTAGGCCAGGGGCGCGGCCTTGGTGCCGAGCTCGGCGCCCGCCGCCGCGTGGTCGGCCTGCTTGGAGCCGGTGAGCAGCGACATGGTGCGGGTGGAGCCGGGGCAGTAGTCGCGGCCGTCGGAGGCGTAGCCCTTGCCGATGACGGTGTCGCCCGGCGGTTCGCCGACGCCGCCGATGGTGGTCTCGGTGGCGACCTTCCAGCTCGGCGGCACGTCGTAGGCGGCGCCGCGATCAGGCGAGGCGACCACCTGATAGCCCGAGATGAGCGGCGTGCGGTTGCCCGCGGCGCCGGACGGCGACGGCGCGGTGGAGCTGGGCTGCGGCTTGCTGCTCGACGGCGGCGGCGCGCCGGTGGTGGTGAGGGCGCTGACCATCGACGGGGTGGTGCTCCCGCTCGCGGTGGTGGCCGGGTCGTCGTCACCCCGGGTCAGCGCGAACGCCGTGATGGCGCCACCGGCCAGCAGCAGGGCGGCGACACCGGCCGCCACCCAGACCACGGCCTTGCTCCCGGATTTCCGCCCGGGCGGGCCGTACGGCGGCTGTCCGTAGGGCTGGTTGCCGTACTGCTCCAGCGGCGGCACCTCGCCGTACTGCGGCTGTCCCCACTGCTGCGCGGGATTCGGCTGTCCCGCAGGCGGTTGCGCGCCCCACTGCGGCTGACCTGCGGGCGCGCCCCAGGGCTGGCCCGGCTGCCCAGCGGGCGGAATCGTACCCGGCCACCCCGCGTTGGGGGTGCGCAACTGGGTCGCGTCGGCCTGACCGAGCTGCGGCGACCCTGGCGGTCCGGCTGGGGGGTTCGCGCCGGGCCATGGGGTGGGGCCAGCGGGGCCGCGCAGCTGTGTGGCGTCGGCCTGGCCGGGCTGCCATGGTTGCGGCGAACCTGGTTGTGCCGCAGCGGGATTTGCGCTCGGCCAGGGTGTCGCAGGATTGCCCAGTTGGGTCGGGTCGGCCTGCCCAACGGGCGGAATCCCGCCGGGACGAGGCGCTGGCTCGGCCGGATTACGCAGTTGGGTGGCGTCGGCCTGACCCGGCGGGGGAGCGCCGAGCAGTCCGGCTGGGGGGTTCGCGCCGGGCCATGGGGTGGGGTCAGCGGGGCCGCGCAGCTGTGTGGCGTCGGCCTGCCCGGGCTGCCATGGTTGCGGCGAACCAGGCTGTGCTGCTGGGGGATTCACGCCCGGCCACGGTGCCGCGGGATTCCCCAGCTGGGTCGGGTCGGTCTGCCCTGGCGGCGCGGCAGGCGGATTCGCGCCGGGCCACGGGCCGGGTTCGGTGGGGGTGCGCAGCTGGGTGGCGTCAGCATGGCCTGGCTGCCACGGCTGCGGTGAACCCGGCTGTCCGGCAGAGGGATTCGTGCCAGGCCATGGGGCAGGGGCCGAGGGGCCGCGCAGTTGGGTGGCGTCGGTCTGGCCTGGCTGCGGGTGTCCGGGAGGCGGGTTGTCCCACTGTTGGGGGCCCGCCGGTGTCCACTGGGTGGGCTCGGGGAGGCCGGGGGGTGGGCCGGAGCCGTCCCAGCGCAGGGTGGGTGGGAGACCGGTGCTGCCGGGCGTCCACACCGTGGTGGGATCGGGATTGGGCTGTCCCGGAGCGGGATCCGCCGGTGTGGGAGCGCCCGGGGGCGGGTTCACCGCACCGGGACGCTGCCACTGCGCGTCGGATGGGTCGGGAGCGCCGGAACCGCCGAATACGGTCGGGTCGTTGCGCCGGTCGTCGGATCCACTGCTCACTGTCATCCCCTACTGACAAACGTCGTTCGGGGCGCAACCCTAGCGGGCGACGGCCTCCGATGCCGAGATGCCGTGGCCGGTGTCGGCCGACGGCCGCTTCGGCGGGGCGCCGACCAGCGTCAGCAGGGTGGCCTCCGGGCGGCAGCAGAATCGGTAGGGCGCCCACGGCGAGGTGCCGATGCCCGCCGAGACGTGCAGCTGGGTGTGCTCGCCCCACTGCGAGGCGCCCTTCACCCGCGACTTGTCGATGCCGCAGTTGGTCACCAGCGCGCCGTAACCGGGCACCACCAGCTGCCCACCGTGCGTGTGGCCGGCGAGCACGAGGTCGTAGCCGTCCTCGGCGAAGCGGTCGAGCACCCGGGGCTCGGGCGAGTGGGTGACGCCGATGCTCAGCTGCGCGAGCTGGTTGGGCGCGCCCGCGACCGTGTCGTAGCGATCGCGCCGCAGGTGCGGGTCGTCGACGCCCGCGCTGGCGATACGGATGCCCGCCACCTCGAGGTCGCGACGGGTGTGGGTCAGATCCAGCCAGCCGCGTTCGGTGAACGCCGCGCGCAGATCCTGCCAGGGCAGCGGGTCACCGTAAACGCGGCGATGATCCTTCTTGAAATACTTCAGCGGATTCTTCGGCACCGGCGCGAAATAGTCGTTCGAACCGAACACGAACAGACCGGGACGGGCCAGCAGCGCACCGAGTGATTGCACGACGGCGGGCACGGCCTTGGGGTGCGAAAGATTGTCGCCGGTATTCACGACCAGGTCGGGTTCGAGCCGGTCGAGTTCGCGCAGCCACTGCTGTTTGAGCTGCTGGCCCGGCATCATGTGCAGGTCGCTGACATGCAGAATCCGCAGCGTCGGTGAGCCGGGCGCGAGGACCGGCATGGTGGCTTCACGCAGGACGAACGCGTTCCGTTCGATCAGCGTGGCGTAGCCGATTCCGGCGACGGCGGCCCCGGCGGCTCCCAACGCGGTTCGGCGGACAGCGGACGTCGAGATAACGGGCATTTGCCCAGCATAGGCGACCCCCTCCCGGAACGGCGCGTGTGTTTCCGCACAAACGGTCGGAAATTCGGTTGCGATGAAAATGTGATGGGACTCCGCCGGGTGAACAGCTAGCGTGAGGCGCATGTCGGAACTGAAATCGCAACTGCGCGCGGATATGACCGCCGCGATGAAAGCCAAGGACACTCTGCGTCTGTCGACCCTGCGGATGCTGCTCGCCGCGATCCAGAACGCCGAGGTCTCGGGAGCGCAGGCGAGGGAACTCTCCGATGCCGACGTCGTCTCCGTGTTGCAGAAGGAAGCCAAGAAGCGCAACGAGTCGGCGCTGATCTACGAGCAGAACGGGCGTGGCGAGCTGGCCGCCAACGAGCGCGCCGAGGAAGAGATCATCGAGGAGTACTTGCCGACGCAGCTGACCGAGGCCGAGGTGGCCCAGGTGGCCGACACCGCGATCGCCCAGGTCGCCGAGGAGATCGGCGAGCGGCCGGGGATGAAGCAGATGGGTCAGGTCATGAAGGCGGCCACCGCGCTCGCCGAGGGCAAGGCCGACGGTTCGCGGCTGTCCGCGGCGGTCAAAGCCCGCCTCTGAGCAGTCGGACAACGAACAGGGCCGCCGTCCCGAAGGACGGCGGCCCTGTTCGCGTTCCTAACGCGGCACCGGGATCGGGATCGGTGGCAGGCGCGGGATCTGCGGGAGACCGGGCAGCGCGGGCGCGGGCGCGGCCGGCGGCGGCGTAGTCGGCACCGGCACCCGGACCGAGCCGTCGCTGATGTAGATCGTGACGACCGAGCCGGGGATGGCCATGCCGTTCGGCGAACTGCCCATCACGGTGCCCTTGGCCTGCGAGCCGGGGCTGGTCACCGCCGACACCTGGAATCCGGCGCCGGACAGGATCGAGGTTGCCTCGCCCTGCGACTTGCCCGCCACATCCGGGACCTGGGAGTTGTTCGCGCCACGGACGTACTTGTCGTCCACCGGCGGCAGGCCGGGCGGCGGGAACCGGTCGAGGACCGGCTTGATGGCGTTGAACCAGGTGCGCGCGGGTTCGTTACCGCCGAACAGGCCCGCGGCGTTGCTGGCGCCACAGTTGCGCAGCGGGAACGAGCAGATCTCGCCGGGGGTCGGGCTGTCGCCGTAGACGTAGACCGCCGAGGCCAGCGAGTTGGTGAAGCCGAGGAACGCCGAGGAACGGTGGCTTTCGGTGGTGCCCGTCTTGCCCGACATCGGCGCGGCCCAGCCCGCGGCCCGCGCGGCGCCCGCCGCGGTGCCGCTGACGTCGTCCTTGCTCATCGCGTTGGCGAGGGTGTTGGCCAGACCGGGGTCGACCACCTGCTCGCACGCCTGCTGGGTGAGCGGAACGGCCTTGCCGCTGCGGTCGACGACCTCCTTGATCGGCGAGGGCGGGCACCACTTGCCACCCGAGCCGATCGTGGCGGCCACGTTCGACAGCTCGAGCGGGTTCAGCGCGAACGGGCCGAGGGTGAACGAACCCATGTTGTTGTTCTTGATGTGGTCGGCCAGGCTGGTGTTGCCGTGTCCGGAGGTCCCCGGCTCGGTGTAGGTCCGCATGCCGAGGCGCACGGCCATGTCCACCGCGGCGGCCACGCCGACGTCCTGGATCATCTTCACGAACGTGGTGTTGGGCGAGGTCGCGAGCGCGTCGGTCACCGACATCGACCCCGGGTAGTTGCCCGCGTTCTTGACGCACCACGAGTCGGCCGGGCAGCCCGGCGAGTTCGAGTAACCCATGCCCTTGGCGGCGTAGGTGCCCGGCACGTCCACCTGGGCGGCGATGCCGAGGCCCTTCTCCATCGCGGCGGCGGTGGTGAAGAGCTTGAAGATCGAGCCCGCGCCGTCACCGGCCATCGAGTACGGCTGGCCGAGCAGCGTCTGGTTGGCGTCGCGGTCGAGGCCGTAGGTGCGGCTCGACGCCATCGCGAGGACAGGGTGCGAGTCCTGGCCGGGCGCGATCACCGACATGACCTCGGCGATGTTGTCGAGGTTGGGGTCGGCCTGCTCGTTCACCGAGCGCTTCACCGACTCCTGCAGGACCGGATCGAGCGAGGTCTTGATCAGGTAGCCGCCCTTGTCCACCTGCTCGCGGCTGATGCCCGACTCGGCGAGGTACTGCAGCGCGTAGTCGCAGAAGAAGCCCTTGTCGTTGGCGGCGATGCAGCCGCGCGGCAGGCCCTTCGGCTCCGGCAGCACACCGAGCGGCTCGGACTTGGCCTTGCGGAACTCCTCCGCGCGGTTGGGGATGTTCTGGATCAGCGTGTCGAGCACCGTGTTGCGGCGATCGGTGACGCCCTGGACGTTGGTGTACGGGTTCAGCTTGGAGCTGGACTGCACCATGCCCGCCAGCATCGCCGACTGGGTGACGTTCAGGTCGGCGGCATCGACGCCGAAGTAGGTCTGCGCGGCGTCCTGGATGCCGTAGGAGCCGTTGCCGAAGGGCACCAGGTTCAGATAGCGGGTGAGGATCTCGTCCTTGCTCAGCTCGCGGTCGAGGGTGAGCGCCATCCGGATCTCGCGCAGCTTGCGCGCGGGGGTGGTCTCGATCGCGGCCCGGCGTTCGACGTCGGTCTTCGCGACGACGAGCAGGTTGAAGTTCTTCACGTACTGCTGGTCGAGCGTGGATGCGCCCTGCTGCACCTCACCGGAGGAGGTGTTGGTGAGGAACGCGCGCAGCGTGCCCTGCCAGTCGACGCCCTTGTGGTCGGCGAAGCGCTTGTCCTCGATGGACACGATCGCCAGCTTCATGTTGTTGGAGATGCGATCGCTCGGCACCTCGAACCGTCGCTGCTCGTAGAGCCAGGCGATGGGCGCGCCGTTCGCGTCGACCATGGTCGAGACGGCCGGGACCGTGCCTTCGACCAGTTCGGCTGACACGTTGTCGACGGCATCGGCGGCTCGGTTGGAGATGAACCCGAATCCACCGGCCAAGGGGAACAACAGCCCGGCGACTAGCACGGAGGCCAGCGCGCAGCTGCCGGCCAGCCTCGCGAGCGTTTGAGTGATCGGCACCCGCCCAGCCTAAAGGGTGGGGTGGCGGTGTTCACGGCTGTGCTGCTCGACAGGTGATGTCCGGTCGGTGCCAGGGGGGTTGCTCGGGCGTGTCAACAAAATGATCACATCGGCGTGTCGCGCCCGGCCACGCCGGTGAACAGCAGGACTGCCCGGTCGGATCCCTGATTTGAATGGACGGCCGTACCAAAAAATCGGGGGGTGGTCTTGCGCAAGCGCCATACCTTTACCTAGATTGAGAACCCAGTGTGATAGAGCTAACACTCAAAGTGGAATGTGGTGCGGACCGCAGCGGTAGTTGGGTTGCTGTGATCCGCGCTCGCGATTCTGGAGCGCCGCACAACGGTGTTCGGACTGCAAAGGGGCACATCAAAATGCACATCACAACCCCCATCGCTCGACTGGATGTAGAGCAGGCCGAGGCAAGGATCGCTTGGGTTGCCCAGGCGCGATGCAAGGAAGTGGACCCTGATCAGCTGTTCGTTCGTGGTGCGGCGCAGCGCAAGGCGGCGACGATCTGCCGCCATTGCCCGGTGTTGATGCAGTGTGGCGCCGACGCGCTGGACAACCGGGTGGAGTTCGGAGTGTGGGGCGGGATGACGGAGCGGCAGCGGCGCGCGCTGCTCAAGCAGCATCCCGATGTGACGTCGTGGGCCGACTTCTTCCAGGCCCAGCGCCAGCACCAGGTGGCGATCTAGCAGGCGAGACCGCAGCGTTATCACAAACGGCGCCGAGACCGCTGGGTTTGCGGAATCGGCGCCGTTGGCGAGTGTTACGAAATTGTGAGCTATAGCTGAAATGTCTGAATCGAGCTCTGGATTCGGACCGGACAGCTCAGACCGCGGCGGGTTTGCCCGCCAACTGGTCACCGACCGCACGCAACGCCTCCAGGTCGGAGACCTCGAACGGCAGCGCGGTAACCGAAACGATCGGGACCCGCGGATGGGCGCCGGTGAAGCGATGCAGCAACCGCTGTTCCCGCTTCGCCGTCGCCACCCGCTCGGCGTGGATGCGCAGCACCGACGCGGCGAGCGGGTCCGTCCCATCGAGCTGATCGGCGGCGGTCAGCGCGTGATCGGCGGACAGTCCCGACAGCGCGGGGTGGGTCCGGTTCAGCACCAGGCCGGCCAGCGGCATCTGCTCGGTGGACAGCCGGTCGACGAAGAACGACGCCTCCCGCAGCGCGTCGGGTTCGGGCGCGGCGACCACCAGGAAGTGCGTGCCCGGCTTCGACAGCATCGCGAAGGTGCGCTCGGCCCGGTCCTGGAAACCGCCGAACAGCGACTCCAGCGACTGCAGGAACGTTGAGGCGTCCTTGAGCATCTGGCCGCCGACGATCGTCGAGACACCGCGCATCGCCAGGCTCATCGCCCCGGTGACGAACCTGCCGACGCCGCGACCCGGCGCCATGATCAGCCGGATCATCTTGCCGTTGAGGAAGTTGCCGAGCCGCTTGGGCGCGTCGAGGAAGTCCAGCGCGTTGCGCGAGGGCGGAGTGTCGACCACGATCAGGTCCCACTCCTTGTGCCCGGCCAGCTGACCGAGCTTCTCCATCGCCATGTACTCCTGCGTGCCGCCGAAGGACGAGGCCACCGTCTGATAGATCGGGTTGGCGAAGATCTGCTCGGCCTTCTCGGCGCTGGTGTGCTCGAGCACCATGTCGTCGAAGGTGCGGCGCATGTTCAGCATCATCGCGTGCAGCTCGCCGGGCACCTCGGGACCGAGATCGACGCGCTGCGGGGTGTTGTCCAGCTCGGCGACGCCGAGCGACTGGGCCAGCCTGCGCGCCGGATCGATGGTGAGCACCACGACCTTGCGACCCGCCTCCGCGGCCCGCAGCGCGATCGAGGCCGCTGTCGTGGTCTTGCCGACGCCGCCGGAACCGCAGCAGACGATCACGCGGGCCGTCGGATCGGCGATGATCCGGGAGACATCCAGCGGGGGCGTGGTGGTCACTTGCTCGCTCATCGCACTCCCTGCGCGGATAGCTGTTCTGCCAGTTCGTAGAGTCCGCCCAGGTCCATGCCTTCGCCGAGGGCGGGCAGGTGCAGCTGGGGCACGTCGACCCGCGCCAGTTCGGCGGCGCTCTCGTCCTGCGCGGTCAGCATGACGGCGTGGTCGACGGTCTCGGTGAGCAGACCCGCGAAATCCTCGTCGGGCAGCGTGATTCCGGCCTTCGCCAGACTGGCGGCGATGTCGGTGGTGTCGAGCTCGCCGCGCACGGCCAGCGCGCGATCGACGGCGGTGAGCCGGGATTCGGCCGCCCGGTTGACGATCACCGTGCCGATCCGCAGGTCGTTGGCCGCCAGCTCGGCGACCGCGTCGGCGGTCTCCTGCACCGGCAGTGCCTCGAGCAGGGTGACCAGGTGGATCATCGTCTGGTCCGAATGCAGCAGCTTGGACACGCCCTCGGCCTGCGAGGCGATCGGGCCGCCCTTGGCGATCTCGGCCATGGCCTGGGTGACGTCGAGGAAGCTCGCGATCCGGCCGGTCGGCGGCGCGTCGACGACGATGTCGTCGTAGGCGGGCTTGCCGTTCTTGTCGGCGCGCACCACGCATTCCTTGATCTTGCCGGTGAGGATCACGTCGCGCAGACCGGGCGCGATGGTGGTGACGAACTCGATCGCGCCCATCCGGCGCATCGCCCGGCCCGCGAAGCCGAGGTTGTAGAACATGTCGAGGTATTCCAGGAACGCGTGCTCGATGTCGAGGGCGAGGGCGAACACCTCACCGCCGCCGTCGGCACTGGCGATCTGGGTCTCGGTGGGTGGCAGCGGCGGCCGGTCGAACAGCTGCGCGATGGACTGACGGCTCTCCACCTCGACCAGCAGCACTTTGCGTCCCCCCGCGGCCAGGGCGAGCGCGAGTGCGGCCGAAACGGTCGACTTGCCGGTGCCTCCCTTGCCGGTGACGTAGTGCAAGCGGGCGGTGGCCGCGCGCTGTGGCCATCCGGTCGACGGTTCGGGAACCGACGAAACCGGCTCTGCTGTTGGTGCTCCCACGTGGCCGAGCCTATAACCCGTTTCTCGGCGGCGGTCGGGGTGCGCCCTAAACTCACACCATGAGTGAAGTCACCCTGTGGGAGTACGCCACCGTGCCGCTGCTGACGCACGCGACCAAGCAGATCCTCGACCAGTGGGGCGCCGACGGCTGGGAGCTGGTCACGGTGCTGCCCGGCCCGACCGGCGAGCAGCACGTCGCCTACCTGAAGCGGCAGAAGTAGCCGTGGCCACCGCGTGGAAGGACGCGCTCGATCGGCTCGGGGTCACCCTGCCGCCGGTCGCCGCTCCCGTCGCGGCCTACATCCCGGCCGTGCGCACCGGTTCGCTGGTGTACACCTCCGGCCAGCTGCCCTTCGTCGACGGTGAGCTGTCGGCGGTCGGCAAGGTCGGCGCGGACGTCGATGTGGAGCAGGCCAAGGAGGCCGCGCGGCTGTGCGCGCTGAACGCGCTGGCCGCCGTGCACGATCTGGTCGGGCTCGACCAGGTGGTGCGGATCGTCAAGGTCGTCGGGTTCGTCAACTCCGCACCGGGATTCACCGATCAGCCGATCGTGATCAACGGCGCCTCGGAGTTCCTCGGCGAGGTCTTCGGCGAGGCGGGCGTGCACGCGCGCTCCGCGGTGGGTGTCTCGGAACTGCCGAAGAACACTCCCGTCGAGGTGGAATTGATCGTCGAGGTCGGATAGGCAGCCGTCATGGCACTGGAACATCCCGCGTACGGCCAGGTCAGGGCGGTCACGCCGACGGCATCGGTTCTACTGGCGGACAATCCGTCGCAGATGACGCTCGACGGCACCAACACCTGGCTGCTGCGCGCTCCCGGCAGCGACGACTACGTGGTCGTCGATCCGGGGCCGAAGGACAAGAAGCACACGGCCGCGATCGTCGCGGCCACCGGCGGCCGGGTGGCGCTGACCCTGATCACCCATCACCACCCCGATCACACCGGCGGCATCGATCACCTGGTGAAGGCCACCGGGACGCCGGTGCGTTCGGTGGATCCGAGCTACCTGCGCGGTGAGGTGAGCGCGCTGGTGGCCGGCGAGGTCGTCGAGGCGGCGGGCCTGCGGATCACCGTGCTCGCCACCCCGGGCCACACCGCCGACTCGGTGAGCTTCCTGCTCGACGACGCGATCATCACCGGTGACACGGTGCTCGGCCAGGGCACGACTGTCCTGGCCTCGTCACCGGGCGCGCTCGCCGACTTCCTCGGCTCGCTGGAGCTGCTGCTCGAGCGTGGCGCTGGCAAGGCACTGCTGCCCGCGCACGGTCCCGATCATCCCGACGCGGCCCCGGTGGTGCGGTACTACCTGAACCACCGGCGTGAACGGCTCGAGCAGATCCGCGCGGCGCTGGTCGAATTGGGCCAGGACGCGGGTGCTTTCGAGGTCGTCCGCAAGGTGTACGCCGATGTGGACAAACGGCTGTGGCCCGCCGCGCGTAGCTCGGTGAAGGCACAGCTGGAATATCTGCGGGCCGAACGCGGGGCCTGAGCCCGGGCCGGCGGCCGACGTGCGGTGATCCGCGCGTCGGCCGCCGGCCTGCGCGACAGACCTGCTGAAACGACGACGGCACGCCGGAACCACAGTGGTGCGGACGAGGCCCTCTTCCTGCGGAGCCGCACCGGTGGTCCCGGCGTGCCGAGACGTCGACGAACTGACTACTCGCCTCAGCGAGCGCGACGTGCGAGCCGCTCGGAATCCGAGATCAGCACGCTCTTGCCCTCGAGGCGCAGCCAGCCGCGATGCGCGAAGTCGGCCAGCGCCTTGTTCACGGTTTCACGGGAGGCGCCGACCAGCTGGGCGATCTCTTCCTGGGTGAGGTCGTGGGTCACGCGCAGCGCGCCCGCTTCCTGGGTGCCGAAGCGCTGAGCGAGCTGCAGCAGCGCCTTGGCGACGCGACCCGGCACGTCGGTGAAGATCAGGTCGGCGAGATTGTTGTTGGTGCGGCGAAGGCGTCGGGCCAACACGCGCAGCAGCTGCTCGGCGATCTCGGGGCGCTGATCGATCCACGCCTTGAGCGCGTCACGGTCCATCGTCACCGCGCGGACCTCGGTGACCGTGGTGGCGGTCGAGGTACGCGGGCCCGGGTCGAAGATCGACAGTTCACCGAACATGTCGGACGGACCCATGATGGTCAGCAGGTTTTCCCTGCCGTCCGGGGACCGACGGCCGATCTTCACCTTGCCCGAGGTGATGATGTACAGCCGGTCGCCGGGTTCGCCCTCGTTGAAGATGACGTGGCCGCGCGGAAAATCTACGGGCTGCAGCTGCTTGGCGAGCGCGGCCACCGCGGTGGGCTCGACGCCTTGGAAGATGCCTGCTCTGGCGAGGGCCTCGTCCACGAATGTGCTCCTTATGGGATATGGCTTGCGAACCTGGTCGAGCGAATCGACCAACAGCGCAGTCTACGCGGCATCACAGCAGCACAGTGACAGACACCACGTAAAGAGTGGATTGCGCACTGTGCGCGGAGTGTGAACGGGCGGTTGTGCCCAGGGTGGAACGATGATCAGCTGGCCCGAGCGACGTCCATTTCGGCGGTCCGTGAGCGGCGCTTGCGCATCCGCGCGACCGCGGCGGGGAGGCCGAGCTTCGTCAGCTCTTTCACTTCGGCGTTGCTGGCGTTGTCCAGGTACTGCTGAACCTCTTCGTCGGGTTCGAGAAGCTTTCGGAGCCGATTCTCGACCCGCTCCATCCCCAGCGCGAACAGCATCAACAGCACTGGGAAGAGCACCACAGCGAGTCCTTGCATGACAGGCAGTAAACACGGTCCAGGTCTCAGATGGAACACAGGCGGCAAACTGGCCACCCGATGTTGTCGTAGCGGTTCCGTATGGTGGACAGGTGCCCGTCTCCCCCTCCACCGCGGCCGCAGGCGACGCCGAAACGGCCGCGGCGCCCACCGGTATCTCCGCGGCGCGCAAGCGCAAGAACCGTGCGATAGCTGCGGAAACGCGGATCGGTTTGGTTCGGCGGGCACGCCGGATGAACCGCACCCTCGCCGCGGCCTTCCCCGACGCGCACTGCGAGCTGGATTTCACCACTCCGCTGGAGCTGGCCGTGGCGACGATCCTGTCGGCCCAGTGCACCGACGTCCGCGTGAACCTCACCACTCCCGCGCTGTTCGCCAAGTACCGCAGCGCGCGCGACTACGCCGAGGCCAACCGGGCCGAGCTGGAGGAATACATCCGGCCGACGGGGTTCTACCGGAACAAGACCAGTTCGCTCATCGGGCTCGGCCAGGCGCTGGTCACCGAATTCGACGGTGAGTTGCCTCACACCATGCCGGAACTGGTCAAGTTGCCGGGCATCGGACGCAAGACTGCGAACGTCATCCTCGGTAACGCCTTCGATGTGCCGGGAATCACGGTCGACACCCATTTCGGCAGGCTGGTGCGCCGCTGGAAGTGGACCGAGGACGAGGATCCGGTCAAGGTCGAACACGCGGTCGGCGAGCTGATCGAGCGCAAGGAGTGGACGATGCTCTCGCATCGGGTGATCTTTCACGGTCGCCGGGTGTGTCATGCGCGCAAGCCGGCGTGCGGCGCCTGCGTGCTCGCCAACGATTGCCCGTCGTTCGGGATCGGGCCGACCGATCCGGTGGCCGCCGCCGATCTGGTCAAGGGGCCTGAGCGCGAGCACCTGCTCGATCTGGTCGGCCTGTGAGTGATCCCGCCGAACCGTCGCCGGTGCGACGGCCCGCGGTCCGCTGGGCGCTGGCCGCGCTGATCCTGGTCGTCGCCGCGGCGGTGGCGCTGTGGCCGCGTGGTGGTTCCGAGAACGCGGGCCCGTCCACGCCGCTGGCCGAGCAACCGGCGACCGCGTCGGCCGAGCAGCGGGCCGCGGCGGGTCTGGCGCCGTGCCCGGCCCCGGCCCAGCCGACCGGATCGGGTCCGCTGGCCGGGATCACCCTGAACTGCCTCGCCGACGGCGCGCCCGTCGATCTCGCCGCCGCGCTCGGCGGCAAGCCCGCGCTGCTCAACCTGTGGGCGTACTGGTGTGGTCCGTGCGCTGTCGAGCTGCCCCACCTGCAGGAATTCGCGCAGCGCGCGGGCTCGCAGCTCACCGTGCTCACCGTGCACAGCGATCCCGACGAGGTGAAGGCGCTGTCGCGGCTGGACGGCCTGGGCATCACGCTGCCCGGAATCGAGGACCCGCGGGCGAGCGTGCGCACCGCCGTCGGGGCGCCCGCGGTACTCCCGGTGTCGGTGCTCGTGCGCGCGGACGGCACGATTGCCAGTGTCGAGGTTCGCACGTTCGCCGATGTCGCCGACATCGCCGACACGGTGGCCGAGGAGCTCGGCGTTCGGATCGCGGTATGACGAAGGACGTTGTGATGAACGGTGTACTACGGCTGGACGAGTCCGGCCTCCCGTCCTGGCTGACCGCCGCGATCCGGCACGGTGGCCCCGATGCCGACGACACCCTCGCCACCTCTCGCGCGCTGCGCCGGGCCATGTCGATCACCGGCAAGCCGCGCCAGGCCGCCGTGCTGGTGCTGTTCGGCGGCTCGCCGGAGGCAGACTCCGCCGCGCCGGGCGGGCTGCCCGCCGACGCCGACGTGCTGCTCACCCAGCGCGCGTCCACCATGCGGCAGCATCGCGGCCAGGTCGCGTTCCCCGGTGGCGCCGAGGACCCGGGCGACGACGGCCCGATCGGCACCGCGCTGCGCGAGGCCGCCGAGGAGACCGGCCTCGATCCGGCGGGCGTGCAGCCCTTCGCGATGCTGCCGAAACTGTTCGTTCCGCCGTCGAAGTTCGACGTGACCCCGGTCCTCGGCTACTGGCGAGCACCGAGCGCGGTCGGCGTCGTCGATCAGGCGGAAACCGAGCGTGTCGTCCGTGTTCGGCTGACCGAATTGCTCGATCCGGCACACAGATTCATGGTGCGTGGCAGTCTCGGCTACCAGAGTCCCGCGTTCCAGGTCGACGGCATGCTGGTCTGGGGGCTCACCGGCGGTATCCTCGCCGGAATCATCAAAACGGCTGGGTGGGAAAGAGACTGGGATCGGGGCGACGTGCGTGACTTGGAGAGCTCGTTGGCTGCGGTCGGAATGACCCTGTGAGCCCGTCGGTATGGCTCGATATCGCGGTGGTGCTGATCGCGTTGGTCGCGGCGTCCACCGGCTGGCGGCAGGGCGCGGTGGCCTCGGCGCTGGCGTTCTTCGGCGTCGCGCTCGGCGCCGTCGCCGGCATTCTGATCGCGCCACACATCCTCAAGCACCTCAGTGAGGGGCGCAGCCGGTTGCTCGGCGGCATCCTGCTGATCGTGCTGCTGGTGATCGTCGGTGAGGTCGCGGGCATGGTGCTCGGCCGGGCCGCGCGCACCGGTATCCGGCATCCTGCCGCGCGCAGCGTGGACAGTGTGGTCGGTGCCGTCCTACAGGCGGCGACCGTGCTGGTCGCGGCGTGGCTGCTCGCGCTGCCGCTGGCCACCGCGTCCCAACCGGGGGTCGCGGCCGCCATCAACGGGTCGCGAGTGCTCGCCGACGTCAACTCGGTGGCGCCACAGTGGCTGCGCAAGCTGCCCAACGAATTCTCCAAGCTGCTCGACACGTCCGGGCTGCCGGATGTCATCGGGCCGTTCGGCCGGGCGCCGATCGCCGCGGTCGAGCCGCCGGACGCGAGCGTGCTCGCCAGTCCGGTCGCGGCTTCGCTCCAGCAGAGCGTGTTGCGCATCCGCGGTGTCGCGCCCAGTTGCCAGCGGGCGCTCGAGGGCTCCGGCTTCGTCGTGGCGCCGGAACGGGTGATGACCAACGCGCACGTCGTCGCGGGCACCACGAGCGTGTCGGTCGACACCGCGCGCGGGCCGATGGAGGCCAGCGTGGTGCTGTTCGACGCGTCCAAGGACATCGCGGTCCTCGCGGTGCCGGGTCTGACGGCGCCGGTCGTGCCGCAGGCGCCGGAGGCGGCGAGCTCGGGGGAGAGCGCGATCGTGCTCGGCTACCCCGGCGGCGGCCCGTACACCGCCAGCGCCGCCCGTGTCCGCGAGACCCTCGACCTCACCGGCCCGACGATCCACGAGGATGGTGAAATCACGCGTGAGGTGTACACCGTGCGCGGTCAGGTCAGGGCCGGCAATTCGGGCGGACCGCTGGTCGACACCGAGGGCCAGGTGCTCGGCGTGGTCTTCGGCGCGGCAGTCACCGACGACGACACCGGCTACGTGCTGACCCTGCGCGAGATCGCCCCCGAACTGGCGGCCGCGCAGACCAGCGGGAGCCCGGTTCCCACCGGTGGGTGCGTCCTGAACTGAGCGCGGATCGTCCCGGGCGGCCGCCGGCTGCCCGGGACGAACTCGGTCAGGGGGAGACCAGGCCGTCCTTGGGCGAGCCGTTGACGCCGTTCTGTTCGCGCCAGCGGGTGGTCAGCACCTCGTTGACCTTGCCGGGGTTCTCCTGGTGCGCGTAGTGCCCCGCGCGCGGGATCGACACCAGCGTCCGATCCGGCGACAGCCGCGCCCCACGGTGGAACGTGGTCGGCAGCAGGTAGGGATCGTGCTCGCCGCGCAGCCCGAGGACCGGGATGTCGATCGGCGTGCGCATGGTGGCCATGAACCGCTTGCCGTCGGGCCGCCACTGACTGCGGAAGGCCCAGCGCTGGTATTCCAGCGCGCTGTGCGCGGCGCCGGGAATCCGGATGGCGGTGCGCATCCGGGCCGCGGTCTCGGCGAATTCGGCCGTGCGTGACCAGGATTCGCCGACCCGCTCGCGCAGCAGCCGCTCCACCTCGGCGCCGTCGCGGCGGGTGAGCAGGTGCTCCGGGTAGCGCGGCAGCTGGTAGCGCAGGAAATCCGGCAGCCAGGTGCGGCGCTGCGCCGGATCACGCAGGACCGCGCTCTTCAACGCCGCCGGGTGCGGCGAACTCACCAGGGCGATCGAGCGGACCAGCCGGGGATGCAGCACGGCGGTGGCCCAGCAGACCAGGCCGCCCTCGGCGTGCCCGACGAGCGTGGCCTCGGTGTGGCCGAGCGCCCGGATCAGGCCGGCGATGTCACCGGCGAGGGTCCAGCCGTCGTAGCCGCGCGGTGGTTTGTCGGTGTCGCCGTAGCCGCGCAGGTCGACGGCGACGGTGCGGTACCCGTGCTCGGTGAGCCCGGTCAGCTGGTGCCGCCACGACCACCAGAAGTCGGCGAAGCCGTGCAGCAGCAGCACCAGCGGGGCATCCGCGCGGTCCGTTCCGTCGGCTTCGACGACGTGGAAGCGGATCCCGTTGGCGTGCACGTCCCGGTGGGTCCACGGTCCGTCGTAACGGACGCTGGACGGATCCGGGAATGAGTTGGACGACACGCCGATCGAGCCTAGTAGGCGGGTCCGGCCGTCGCGACCGGGCCCGCCCGGCGCGTCATCGACGGGTCGACTTCTCCAGCGCGGGAGCGGGCTCGCTGTGGGTGAGCGCCGCGGGCAGCACCTCGGCGGTCTGCTTGAGCGAGTTGATCGTCTTCTCCGGTGCCCGCAGCTTGCGGACCTTGAGCCAGCCGAGCAACGCGAGCAAGGCCGTCGTGATCACCATCAGCACGAACACGATCAGGAACGCGGCCCAGCGGTACAGCCACACGTCCAGCAGTTCGGCGAGGAAGAAGAAAAAGAAGAACGAGCTGAACAGCAGCACGGTCAGCGCGAGAATGAAGAACACGCTGCCGGTGAGTCCCTTGCGGACCTCGGCGGTGACCTCGGCCTTGGCCAGCGCGACCTCGGCGCGGACCAGTGTGGACATCTGTTCGG
Organism: Nocardia sp. NPDC050718; assembly: GCF_040654235.1. Taxonomy (NCBI): domain Bacteria; kingdom Bacillati; phylum Actinomycetota; class Actinomycetes; order Mycobacteriales; family Nocardiaceae; genus Nocardia; species Nocardia sp. NPDC050718. The sequence continues at coordinate 221,342 of NZ_JBFAHQ010000003.1, forward strand.
TCGCATCGCGGACGAGGCTGCCGAAACTCGCCGATCCGGGCGGGTTGGCGTCGGTCAACGGGATGGAAGTGACCGTGCGACCGTCATTTCCGCCTTGGGTGTAACTCACTTCGTCGACCCTTCTCCCTGTCCTGGCACTACTAGGCCTCACTGTCCGGTTGTAGCTCGTCCGCTTCGCGGCGCGCCTGGTGCACACGTCCTCGGCGCAACAGTAGCGCCGATCCGAGCAGCGATGCTGCCATGGAGGTCACCAGGACGGCGGCCTTCGCCAGATCGATGGCGTCGTCACCGACATCGGCCAGGGCGAGTTCCGCCACCAGCAGGCTAACGGTGAACCCGATCGCGCCCAGTACCGACAGGGCGAACATGTCGCGATATTCCAGCCCCACCGGTCGTTTCGCGACGCCGAACCGGATCGCGAGCCAGCTGATCCCGAAGATGCCGATGGTCTTGCCGAGCAGCAGTCCGAGGATGATCGCCAGCGACAACCGGTCGGTGAACAGCGAGCCGAACACCGCGGCGTCGAGCGGAACACCGGAGGCGAACAGCGCGAACAGCGGCACGCAGATGCCCGCCGAGATCGGCTGCACGACATGCTCGAGATGGGTGGCGGGCGCCATCTTCTCGCCCGGGTCCTTGCGCACTCTGGTGAGCAGTCCGAGTGCCACACCGGCCAGCGTCGGATGGATGCCCGCCTCGTGCAGCGCGTACCAGCAGAGCAGCGCGACCGGCAGATAGAACAGCGGTGTGTGCAGCCGCTGCCGCTGCGCCAGCGCCCACGCCGCGCAGCAGGCCAGCGCGACCCCGAGCCACAGCATCGACAGCGACGCGGTGAACAGCACCGCGATGAGGATGATCGCGAGCAGATCGTCGACCACGGCCAGGCTCAGCAGGAACACCCGCGCGCTGGCGGGAATGCGCGAGCCGGTCATGGCGAGGACCGCGAGTGCGAAGGCGATGTCGGTGGCGACCGGGATCGCCCAGCCGCTGTCCATCCCGGGCACGCCGTGCCCGACCGTGATCGCGATCAGCGCTGGGGTGACGACACCGCCGACGGCGGCGATGATCGGCAACGCGGCCCGTTTCGGGTCGGCCAACTCGCCGACGACGAACTCGCGCTTGAGCTCCAGCCCGGCGACGAAGAAGAAGATCGCGAGCAGCCCGTCCTTGGTCCAGTCGGCCAGGGTGAGATCCAGGTGCAGCGCGGGGATGCTGAGCCGGGTGTCGACCATCGTCTGATAGCTCGCGCCCCAGGGTGAATTCACCCAGATCAGCGCGACGGCGGCGGCGATGAGCAGCAGTGCGCCACCGACGGTCTCGGTGCGGAGATAGCGGGTGAGCTCGGAACGAACACGGGTGATCACAGGGGGCCTTCCGGCGGGGTCGACGGCGCTGCGGGCGCTCATCCACCCGGCGGTACCTGGAGATTCACGACCGCATGCCGACCAGTCTTCCCGGCACACCTGAACGCAATTCTAACGGACACGGCCGGTGACTTCCGACGCCACCGGCCGTATCCTGCGCGTTCGCGGCGCGTCCCGCCTCAGTTGCCGCCGGCCCGAATCGCCTCGAAAACGCCCGGATCGACCAGGGTCGAGGTGTCGCCGAGTTCGCGGCCCTCGGCCACGTCGCGCAGCAGCCGTCGCATGATCTTGCCGCTGCGGGTCTTGGGCAGCTCGGGCACGATGTGGATCTCGCGCGGCTTGGCGATCGGGCTGATCTCCTTGGCCACCTCGGCCTTCAGCTCGTCGACCAGGCCGTCGCCTGCTCGGCCCGCCGAGTCACCGGTGAGGATGACGAAGGCGACGATGCCCTGCCCCGTGGTCGCGTCGCTGGCGCCGACGACGGCGGCCTCGGCCACGGCCGGGTGCCCGACGAGCGCGGACTCGACCTCGGCGGTGGAGATGCGGTGGCCGGACACGTTCATCACGTCGTCGACCCGGCCGAGCACCCAGAGGTCACCGTCGGTGTCGAGCTTGGCGCCGTCGCCCGCGAAGTACCAGCCCTGCTCGGCGTAGCGCTCCCAGTAGGTGGCCCGGTACCGCTCCATGTCGCCCCAGATGCCGCGCAGCATCGACGGCCACGGCTTGTCCAGCACCAGGTAGCCGTTGGCCTCGGTCTCGCCGAGCTGGACCGGCTTGCCCTCCTCGTCGACCACCGTCGCCGAGATACCGGGCAGCGCGCGCATGGCCGCGCCCGGCTTGGCCGCGGTGACGCCGGGCAGGGGGGAGATCATGATGGCGCCGGTTTCGGTCTGCCACCAGGTGTCGACGATGGGGGTTGTGTAGGCGCCGATGACGTCGCGGTACCAGCGCCAGGCTTCGGGGTTGATGGGTTCGCCGACGGAGCCGAGCAGGCGCAGGGTGGTCAGGTTGTGGGCGTCGGGGATCTCGCGTCCCCATTTCATGAAGGTGCGGATGAGGGTGGGGGCGGTGTAGTAGATGGTGACGCCGTATTTTTCGATGATCTCGAAGTGGCGGTGTTCGGTGGGGGAGTTGGGGGTGCCTTCGTAGACGACCTGGGTGGCGCGGTTGGCGAGGGGTCCGTAGACGATGTAGCTGTGTCCGGTGACCCAGCCGATGTCGGCGGTGCACCAGTAGACGTCGGTGCCTGCTTTGTGGTCGAAGACGTTGTGGTGGGTGTAGGCGGCTTGGGTGAGGTAGCCGCCGGTGGTGTGCAGGATGCCCTTGGGTTTTCCGGTGGTGCCGGAGGTGTAGAGGATGAAGAGGGGGTGTTCGGCGGGGAAGGCCTGCGCCTCATGGGTCGGCGAAGCGGTGCCGACGGTTTCGTGCCACCACAGATCGCGCCCGTCGGTCCACGGCACCTCGGTACCGACCCGGCGCACGACGAGCACGTGCTCCACCGAGGACGGCACGTCGCCCTTGGCCGCGAGCGCCTCGTCGACGGCCTCCTTGAGCGGGGCGGGCTTGCCGCGCCGCCATTGCCCGTCGGTGGTGATGATCAGCCGGGCCTCGGCGTCGTCGACGCGCTGCCGCAGGGCCGTCGGGGAGAAACCGGCGAACACCACCGAATGGGTGAGTCCCAGCCGAGCACAGGCCAGCATCGACACGATCGCCTCGGGCACCATCGGCATGTAGATCGCCACGCGATCACCCGCCTCCAGGCCGAGCTCGGTCAGGTAGTTCGCGGCGCGGGAGACCTCTTCGAGCAGTTCGCGATAGGTGATGTCGCGCGAGTCGCCGGGTTCGCCTTCCCAGTGGATGGCGATCTGGTCGCCGTGTCCGTCGATGACGTGGCGGTCGACGCAGTTGTAGGCGACATTGAGCTCGCCGTCGGCGAACCAGCGCGCGACCGGGGCGTCGCTCCAGTCCAGTACCTGGGTGAAGGGCGTGTGCCAGTGCAGGCGGTTCGCCTGTTCGGCCCAGAAGCCGTCACGGTCGGTCTCGCCGCGCTCATAGAGGTCGGCGCCCGCGTTGGCGGAGGCGGCGAACTCCGCGCTCGGGGGATACGAATCCTGGTGTCCTGCAGCGGTTTCGGTCATGTCGAATCAGCCTCACATGCCTGGTGCGGTCGGGTCGGTCGCGCGGGGCTCACCCCTGCTCCCTCGAGCGTAGTCAACCCGGTCGCGCTGTCGTCGACGTTGTGTCGGCAAGGTTTCGGCATGGTCAATCGGCGCCGGTTCATCCGATGACTTCGCGGACAGACCGGCCGGTCGCGGGCTATCGTTTTAAATCAACCGTTCAGCTGATGGTTCCGAGAATTGTTCATTTTTTTCTGCCGAGCATGAGGGGCTCGGCATTTTTTCCTGCGTTTCCGTCGAGTAACCGTACTGATACATGTGAAGCGAAAAAGGCTCGGTTCACTGAAAAACCGGGCCGAAGTGGCTAACCTCCGAGCGTTATGCCACGGGAATCGAACCGGGAGAGAGCGTTGAGATTCATCAGAGCGACCGCGCTGATCGCAGCGGGCCTGGCGGCCACAAGCCTCGGCCTGACCGCGTGCTCGTCCGACGACAGTGCCGACGCGAGCATCGTCACCACCAACGCGGGGGAACCGCAGAATCCGTTGGTACCGACCAACACCAACGAGAACATGGGCGGTCGCGTCGTCGACCGTTTGTTCGCCGGGCTGAAGTACTACGACGCCACCGGTGAGGCGCACGACGAGATGGCGGAGAAGATCGAGACCGCCGATCGCAAGTCGTACCGGATCACCATCAAGCCGAACTGGAAGTTCACCGACGGCACCACGGTGACCGCCAAGTCCTTCGTCGACGCATGGAACTACGGCGCGCTCGCCTCCAATGCTCAGCTGCAGAGTTACGTGTTCACCCCCATTGTCGGATTCGACGAGGTGAATGCCGAACAGCCCAAGGCGCAGACGATGTCGGGCCTGAAGGTGGTCGACGACCGCACTTTCACCGTCGAACTCAAATCCCCCTCGATCGATTTCGAGAGCGCGCTGGGCTACGCGCCGTTCTATCCGCTGCCCGACGCCGCCTTCAAGGACATGAAGGCCTTCGGCGAGAAGCCGATCGGCAACGGCCCCTACGCCTTCGGCTCATGGGAGCACAACGTCAAGATCGACTTGACCCCCAACCCGGATTACCCCGGCGGCCGCCCGGCCAAGAACAAGGGCCTGCGGTTCGTCATGTACCAGTCCTTCGACACCGCCTACGCCGATCTGCAGGCGGGCAATCTCGACACCCTCGACACCATTCCCGACAGCGCGCTGACCTCCTACAAGAGCGACCTGGGCGACCGCGCGATCACCAAGCCGACCGCGCAGAACCAGCACATCGGCATCCAGACCAGCGTGCCGCATTTCGCCGGCGAGGAAGGCGTGCTGCGCCGCAAGGCGATCTCGATGGCGATCAACCGCCCGCAGATCATCGACAAGATCTTCAACGGATTGCGCATTCCCGCCCGCGATTTCACCGCATCGACGCTGCCCGGCTTCGACGGCAACCTGCCGGGCTCGGAAGTGTTCGACTACAACCCCGACCAGGCCAAGAAGCTGTGGGCGCAGGCCGACGCGATCTCGCCGTGGTCGGGTAAGTACACGATCACCTACAACTCCGACGGCGGTCACCAGGCCTGGATCGAGGCCGTGGCCAACAGCGTGAAGAACACCCTCGGGATCGACGCGGTGGCCAACCCGGTGCCCACGTTCAAGAACGTGCGTGACGCGGTGAACGCCAAGACCATCGGCACCGCCTTCCGCTACGGCTGGCAGGGCGACTACCCGACGATGATGCAGTTCCTGTCCTCGCAGTACTACAGCTACTCCGACACCAACAACGTCGATTACAACAACCCGGAGGTGGACCGCCTCTTCGACGCCGCCATGGCCGCGCCGACGCAGCAGGAGTCCTACAAGCTGATCGCCCAGGCGCAGACGATCATGATCAAGGACATGGCCGACATCCCGGTGTTCGACTATGTCGCCGCCGCGGGCCGATCCGACCGGGTGACCAAGGCCGAGCTGGCCTGGAACGGTCTGTTCGACTTCGAGAACATCGAGAAATAACACTCGGAACTGGGCCGGGCCACGGTAAGTGGCTCGGCCCCAGTCGTTTTCGGAGGAAAGATGGCTTGGTACATACTTCGGCGCCTGCTCCAGATGATCCCGGTGTTCCTCGGCGCGACGCTGCTGATCTACGCGATGGTGTTCCTGATCCCCGGCGACCCGATCAAGGCGCTGGCCGGTGAGAAACCGCTGACCCCGGCGGCCGAGGCGGCACTGCGCGCCCGGTATCACCTCGATCAGCCGTTCATCGTGCAATACCTGCACTATCTGAAGGGGATTCTCACCCTCGATTTCGGCACCTCGTTCTCGGGCAGGCCGGTGCGCGAGGAACTCCAGCGCGCCTTCCCGATCACGATCAAACTCGCGTTTCTCGCTGTCCTCATCGAGGGCCTGTTCGGCATCGTGTTCGGCCTGATCGCGGGCCTGCGCAAGGGCAAGCTCTTCGATTCGACCATGCTGATCGCCAGCCTGGTGATCATCGCGGTGCCGGTGTTCGTCGTCGGCTATCTGGCGCAGTTCTTCCTCGGGGTGAAATGGGGGATCGCGCCGGTCACCGTCACCGGCAACGCGAGCCTGGGGGAATTGCTCGTCCCGGCGTTCGTGCTCGGGTCGCTGTCGTTCGCGTATGTGCTGCGGTTGACCCGTAACTCGGTGGCGGAGAACAAGACCGCCGACTACGTGCGCACCGCGACGGCGAAGGGGCTTGGTCGCAGGCGGGTGGTCACCGTGCACATCCTGCGGAATTCGATGATCCCGGTGGTCACCTTTCTCGGCGCCGATTTCGGCGCGCTGATGGCGGGCGCGATCGTCACCGAGGGCATCTTCAACATCCCCGGCGTCGGCGGCACCATGTACCAGGCGATCACCCGCGGCGAGCCACCGACGGTGGTGTCGTTCGTGACGGTGCTCGTCGTGGTGTTCCTGCTGACCAACCTGTTCATCGACCTGCTCTACGCCGCGCTGGACCCGAGGATCCGTTATGCATGAGAGCCAACAGCATTACGTGGCCCCCGCCGACGAGGTGGAGGTGCTGGCCACCGATCGCGTGGTCGACACGGGCACGCCGACCAGCATCTGGGGTGACGCGTGGCGGCGGTTGCGTCGTAATCCGGTCTTCCTGGTCGCGGTCGTGCTGATCGTGCTGGTGCTGCTGGTCGTGGTGTGGCCGTCGCTGTTCACCAGCCAGGACCCGAAGCTGTGCCTCGGCGAGTTCGGCATGGACGGCCCCCGTCCCGGTCACCCGTTCGGGTTCGACAAGCAGGGCTGCGACGTCTACGCGCGCACGATCTACGGCGCGCGGGCCTCGGTCAGTGTCGGGATCGGAGCGGCGATGCTGTTCCTGCTGGTCGGCGGGATTCTCGGCGCGCTGTCGGGGTTCTTCGGCGGCTTCCTCGACACCGTGGTCTCGCGGATCGCCGAGGTCTTCTACGCCATCCCGATGGTGCTGGCGGCGATCGTGCTGCTGCAGCTGCTGCGGCCGACCACGGTGCTGACGGTGATCCTGATCCTCGTCGCGTTCACCTGGCCGCAGGCGGCGCGCATCGCCCGCGGCGCGGTGATCGAGGCCAAGAACAGCGAGTACGTCACCGCGGCCAAGGCGCTGGGCGTGTCGCGGCTGGGGACCCTGATGCGGCACGTGCTGCCGAACGCGGCGGGTCCGCTGATCGTGGTCGCCACGCTGTGGCTCGGCGTCTTCATCGTCACCGAGGCCACCCTGTCGTTCCTCGGTGTCGGCCTGCCGCCCGACATCGTCGCCTGGGGCGCCGATATCGCCCGCGCGAAGTACGAGATCCGTACCTCGCCGATCCTGTTCTACCCGGCCGCCGCGCTGGCCATCACGGTGCTGAGCTTCATCCTGCTCGGTGACGCGGTGCGCGACGCGCTCGATCCGAAGGAGCGCACCCGATGAGCGAGGCCACCCCACTGCTCGAGATCCGCGATCTCGACGTGTGTTTCACCACCGACGGCAAGCAGGTACCCGCCGTTCGCGGCGTGAATCTCACCGTCTTCCCAGGTCAGACCGTCGCCATCGTCGGTGAGTCGGGCTCGGGCAAGTCGACGACCGCGCACGCGATCATCGATCTGCTGCCCGGCACCGGCAAGGTCACCGGCGGGCAGATCCTGTTCGACGGCAACGACCTCACCCAGGCGTCGGAGAAGGAGATCGTCGCGATCCGCGGCAACGGCATCGGCCTGGTCCCGCAGGACCCGATGTCGAACCTGAACCCGGTGTGGAAGATCGGCTTCCAGATCCGGGAGACGCTGGCGGCCAACGGCATCGCCACCGGCGACGCCGCCCGCAAGCGCGCGGTGGAACTGCTCGCCGAGGCGGGGATGTCGGACGCCGAGCGGCGGGTGAACCAGTATCCGCACGAGTTCTCCGGCGGTATGCGCCAGCGCGCGCTGATCGCGATCGGGCTGTCGTGCCGGCCCAAGCTGCTCATCGCCGACGAGCCGACCTCGGCGCTGGACGTCACCGTGCAGCGGCAGATCCTCGGTCATCTCGAACAGCTGACCGCCGAGCTCGGCACCGCGGTCCTGCTGATCACCCACGACCTCGGCCTGGCCGCGGAACGGGCCGAGCACCTGGTGGTGATGTATCGCGGCCGGGTCGTGGAATCCGGTCCGGCGCTGCAGATCCTGCGCGATCCGCAGCACGCGTACACCAGGAAACTGGTCAACTCGGCGCCGTCGCTGGCGGCGCAGCGGATGTCGTCGTCACGGCAGCGCGCCGCCGTGCGCGCGCAGGCCGTGGAAGTGGCCGAGGCCGGGGACAATGTCGGCGACACCGTGCTCGAGGTGCGGAATCTGTCCAAGACGTTCAAGATCCGCGGCAAGCGGCCGTGGCAGTCCACGGATTTCGTGGCGGTCGACGATGTGAGCTTCAGCGTCGACCGGGGGACGACCACCGCGATCGTCGGCGAGTCCGGGTCCGGCAAGTCGACCATCGCGCAGATGGTGCTCGGCCTGCTCGAACCGACCGCGGGCAGCGTGTCCTTCGACGGCAAGGACGTCGCCACGCTGGACCCCAAGGGCGCGTTCGCCTTCCGGCGTCGCGTGCAGCCGATCTTCCAGAACCCCTACGGCTCGCTCGACCCGATGTACTCCATCTTCCGCACCATCGAGGAGCCGCTGCGGGTGCACAAGATCGGCACCCCGGCCGAGCGGGAGGCCGTGGTGCGCGATCTGCTCGACAAGGTGTCGCTGCCGTCGTCGGTGCTGCGCCGGTATCCGAACGAGCTCTCGGGTGGGCAGCGTCAGCGGGTGGCGATCGCGCGGGCGCTGGCGCTCTCGCCCGAGCTGGTGGTCTGCGACGAGGCGGTCTCGGCGCTCGACGTGCTGGTCCAGGCCCAGATCCTCACCCTGCTCAACGATCTGCAGGCCGAGCTCGGCCTGACCTACTTGTTCATCACGCACGACCTGGCCGTCGTCCGGCAGATCGCCGACCACGTCCTGGTCATGCGGGCGGGCGAGGTCGTCGAGTCCGCGACCACCGACGAGGTGTTCGCGGCGCCGGAGCAGGACTACACGCGGGCGCTGCTCGACGCGATTCCGGGCCGGGAGCTGCTCGCCGGGTGAGGCCCGGCTCCGCCGCTCGAAACGCCCCGTCCGCGCAGCTCACCGGCGTACCGTGAGCCGGGTCCGAGGTGGTGCGTGGTGGATCGCAGGGGTAGGAGACGCCGATGGATCGCATTCAGGCCGAACGGCAGGCCGAGCTGGAAGCGCGCAGGCGCCGGGCGCTGACCCCGGCCGCCAAGCGGTTGGCCGAGGAGCTGTGGCCGGACCGCACCTGGCCGGGGGTGCGCGGTCTGCACGTGGTCGTCGGGGGCGCGGTGGTCGGACGGTAGCCTCGTATGCCGTGACTGATCCGCTGCAGCCCCTGGTCGACCTGCCCGGCGTGCGTGAAGCCGCCGACAAGGCCCGCGACGCGCTCGCCGCGGTGCATCGGCACAAGTCGAACCGGCGTGGCTGGGCGACGACCGCCGCCGAGGCGGCCGTGCGCGCCGCGCGGTCCTCGGCCGCCATCGAGGGCGCGAGCACCGACCTGCCCGCCGACGGCAAGGTCAGCGATCCGGTGCTGGCCGGCGCGCTGCGGGTCGGGCAGGCGCTCGACGGTGACGCGCTGACGAATCTGGTCGGCACCTGGCAGCGCGCGCCGCTGCAGGCGCTGGCCCGGCTGCACCTGCTCGCCGCCGCCGACCTGGTCGCCGACGAGCAGGAACTCGGCAGGCCGCGCTCGACTCCCGGCGTCGCCGAGCGGCTGGACCTGCTGGTGCAGACCGTCCAGGCGAGCAAGGCGCCCGCGCCCGTGCTCGCGGCGGTCGTGCACGGCGAGCTGTTGTCGCTGCGACCCTTCGGCAGCGCCGACGGTGTCGTCGCGCGGGCGGCGTCGCGCCTGGTCACGGTGTCGAGCGGGCTCGACCCGCGCAGCCTCGGCGTGCCGGAGGTGTTCTGGCTGCGGCGCCGCCAGGCCTACTTCGACGCGGCCGCCGGGTTCGGCATGGGCACCCCGGAGGGGGTCGGCGGCTGGGTGCTGTTCTGCGCGGGCGCGCTCGAAGACGGTGCCAGAGAGGCGAACTCGATCGCCGACGCGGCCGCGGGCTGAGACCCACCCCCGGACATCGAAACGGGCGGCGTGCCGATTACTCGGCCTCACCGCCCGCTAGCACGGACAACCCGGTTACCAAGCGTGCTCGGTGGGTTGTGTTCGGTGGCCTCGGCGATCATCCGAACCCCGCCGGTTCATCCCCGCAACCTGTGCGAGGCGTTCGCCGACGACTGCCCGAATTTCGCAGGCCCACAACTCTGCTGCCCTTGTCGCGGCGCGCTCCGCGTGGGTGCCTGGCGTCCGTGCTGGGAAGGGTGGGATGGGAGGCGAAACCTTCTCTTCCGGCTCCGTCTTGGCCTTCCGTCCTTCCGTGACTCCATTCTTACACTGTGATGGCACTCACAGCAAGCGTATCGATGGCATCACCGGATACGACTGTTTTCGGCGTGTCGCCGGGCGATTCGTGCTGGGGCGTCGCAGGTCAGCGACGTTTCCGCAGCAGTCGGTAACTGATCGCGCCGGCGATGATCGCGCTCACTCCGAGGGCCGCGGTGGCCGCCACGGTGGTGCTCGACGGCGCCTGGAAGCGCGACCACAGCGACACCGGGTTGGAGAAGGTGAGCACCGGCCAGCCCCGGGCCACGGCCTCCTTGCGCAGCGCCCGATCGGGGTTCACCGCCGTCGGGTGGCCGACCGCGCTCAGCATCGGCAGGTCGGTCACCGAATCGGAGTAGGCGTAGCACCGGGACAGGTCGTAACCCTCTGTGGCCGCCAGCTTTTCGATCGCGGCGACCTTGCCCTCGCCGTAGCAGTAGAACTCGATGTCGCCGGTGTACTTGCCGTCCTCGACGACCATCCTGGTCGCCTCGGTGTGCGAGGCGCCGAGCACCTCGGCTATCGGCGTGACGATCTCCTCGCCGGAGGCCGAGACGATCACCACGTCGTGCCCGCGGATCTTGTGATCGGCGATCAGATCGGCCGCCTCGGCGTAGATCAGCGGGTCGACCAGATCGTGAAGCGTTTCGGCCACAATGGATTTCACCTGCTCGACATCCCAGCCGGCGCACATGTTGGCGAGGTTTGCCCGCATTCGTTCCATCTGGTCGTGATCGGCACCGGAAAGCAGGAACAAAAAGTGCGCGTAGCTGCTCTCCAGCACGGCTCGGCGATTGAGCAGACCCTGCGCGTAGAACGGTTTGCTGAACACGAACGCGCTCGACTTCGCGATCACTGTTTTGTCGAGATCGAAGAAGGCCGCGACGCGTCCGCCCGGCACCGGCGCTCGGCCCGAAGGGGCGAGTCTTGTGTCCGGAAGCGGAGTCTGGTCGCGTTCGGCCGTCACGACAACAGAATAGGCACGCCGCGCGCGGCGCGCAGGAACCGCCCTTCCGGGGCGCCGCGAGAGTTTGCCCCGGGGACGCCGGAGGCCGCGAATCGCCGAAAGATGGTGGCGAACGCTACTTGCGCCTGCGCCGGGGGATAGGTGTAGTATTGCTGGCACCTGGACATGGTCCAGGCGCGTTCAGCCCGACCCCCCGGGGCTGAACCCGACGGCCCCAGCCTCCTCCCCCCCGGCTGGGGCCGTCCTCTATTTCCGGGTAGGTCGAATAAGTTCTCCACACCCCCGAGTTATCCACAATCGCGCTCGGACCGCTGTTGAGAAATTCCCGGCTCGGCCACGCTGAGCTGCATGAACCTCCTCGCCGCACCCTCCGCCACCGGACTCGCCCCCGCCCTGGTGCTCGTGCGCGATCCCCGGCTGCGCGCCGAAGTGCGCCGGGTCGCGGCGGCCGCCGAACGCGTCACCGACGAACGCGGCCTGCCCGTCGGGCGGCACGCGTGGTCGGGCGCGGGGCTGGTGATCCTCGACACCGCCGCCGCCACCGCTGCCGCCGCGGCGGGGTACCCGCGACGGCCGGGGATCGTCCTCGTCACCGAGGGCGAACCCGCGGTACCCGACTGGCAGGCCGCCACCGCGGTCGGCGCGGAGCGGGTCGTCGCGCTGCCCTCGGACGCGGTCGCGCTGGTCGAGCAGTTCGCCGAGCACGCCGAGTCGAGAACCGGGGAAGGCGTGGTCGTCGCGGTCGCCGGGGCCGGCGGTGGCGCGGGCGCGTCGACGCTCGCGGCCGCCATCGCCCTGCGCGCCGCCGCGCGGAAGTTACGGCCGGACACGGTGCTGATCGACGGCGCTCCACTCGACGGCGGCATCGACCTGGTGCTGGGGATGGAGAACGTCGCGGGCCTGCGCTGGCCGGATCTGGTCATCGAGGACGGCCGGGTCTCCGCGGCCGCGCTGCACAGCGCGCTGCCTGCCGCGACCACCGGGCTGGCGGTGCTGTCGTGCGGGCGGCACGGTGCCGGGCGGCCACCGACCGAGCTCACCTCGGCCGCCGTCCGCGCGGTGATCGAATCCGGCAGGGCAGCAGGAGATCTGGTCGTCTGCGATGTGTCCGGTGAGCGTGGCCCGGCGGCGGACGCGATGGTCGATGCCGCCGACCTGGTGGTCCTCGTCGTCCCCGCGCGGCTGCGCGCTGTCGCCGCCGCCGAAGTGGTGGCAGCCTACCTGGGTGCGCAAAACCCCAATCGGGGCTTGGTCGTTCGTGGCCCCGCGCCGGGTGGACTGCGTGGCGCCGAAGTCGCCGAGGTGCTCGGCCTGCCGCTGCTGGCCGCGGTGCGCGGGCAGTCGGGCCTTGCCGCGCGCCTGGAACGAGGTGGGCTCAGTGTGCGCAGGCGCGGTCCCCTGCGCGACGCCGCCGATGCCGTGCTGTCGATGGTGGGTGCGGCGCGATGACCACCTTCGTCACCGTCGAGCTGCTCGAGCGGGTGCGCGAACGGCTCGCCGAGCACCCGGGTGTCCCCGACGCTGCGCAGTTGGCCGCCGCGATCCGCGCCGAAGCGGGCGGCGTGCTCGCCGACACCGACCTGCTGCGGGCGCTGCGCCTGCTGCAGACCGAGATGACCGGGGCGGGCCTGCTCGAGCCGCTGCTGCACGATCCCCGGGTCGCCGATGTGCTCGTCACCGGACCCGACTCGGTCTGGATCGACCGTGGTCACGGACTCGAGCGAACCGAGGTCCAGTTCGCCGACGAGGCCGCAGTCCGCCGTCTCGCCCAGCGCCTCGCCCTCGCCGCGGGCCGCAGGCTCGACGACGCGCAACCCTGGGTCGACGGCAAGCTCACCGGCACCGAGGCGACGCTCGGCGACGCGTTCGGTGTCCGCCTGCACGCCGTCCTCGCACCCGTCGCGCACGACGGCACGTGCCTGTCCCTGCGCGTCCTGCGTCCCGCCACCCAGGGACTGCGCGCTCTGTCCGCCGCCGGCTCGGTGCCACCGGCCGCGCTCCAGCTGCTGACCGACATCGTTCGCGCCCGGCTGGCCTTCCTCGTCGTCGGCGGTACCGGCGCGGGCAAGACCACCCTGCTCTCCGCACTCCTGGCCGCGGTCGATCCGGCCGAGCGGATCATCTGTGTCGAGGACGCCGCCGAGCTGGCCCCCGTCCACCCGCACGTGGTGCGGCTGGTCGCCCGCACCGCCAATGTCGAGGGCGTCGGCGCGGTGACAGTGCGCGACCTGGTCCGCCAGTCGCTGCGCATGCGCCCCGACCGCATCGTCGTCGGCGAGGTGCGCGGCGCCGAGGTCGTCGACCTGCTCACCGCCCTCAACACCGGCCACGACGGCGGCGCCGGCACCGTCCACGCCAACTCGCCGCAGGAAGTCCCCGCCCGCCTGGAAGCGCTCGCCGCCCTCGGCGGCATGGACCGCGCGGCCCTGCACAGCCAGCTCGCCGCCGCCGTCCAGGTCGTCCTGCACGTCCACCGCCGCGCCGACGGCACCCGCGGCCTCCGCGAAATCGGCGTCCTCGACCGAGCGGGCACCGGCATCCGCATCACTCCCGCCTGGCGCTCCGACGACGCCCCTACCCCCGCCGCCACAGAACTCACCCGCCTGATCGAGGGGAGGCTCGGATGAGAACCACGGGGGCAGGGGCTTGGCCGGTCCGCCGCAACGGCGGTTCTTCGCACGCAAGTGGCTCGGGATCGGCTCGCAGTCAGCGGGAGTGTGCGTCCGAGAGAGCGCGGGCCGATAGTCGACCGGCTCGTGGGAAGGGTGTGTCCCCGCAGGTCGGCGATGATTCGGGCCGGGATCGTGGTGGCGCGTTGATGCCGAGTACCGGTGTCGGCATGTGGCCAGTCCGCATCGACGCGGGGTCTTCGTGGGAAGTGGACCGAAGCTCGGTGAACAGCGACCGGGGTGATGAGTCTGCTGCCGTGCGGTCCGGGATTCGGCCGGACTGCGAAAACGACGCGCGTCTGAATGCCGATGAACCGCCTGCTCAGGACTGTGATCCTGAGCAGGCGTACGGCGGGCCCGAGACGTCGAATGGGAGTGCCTGCTTGTGGACGATCTGCGACAACACTGCGATCGCGCATCTCAACGATCGGGTTGCGCTGCGTACCAGCGCGATTGGTGAACCCGCTGGCACGAGCGCCGACGGTCGGTCGGATCGCGAGGGGGACGTATCGCCGATGCCCGGTGGCGCATGGCACGGTTCGGGTGCCGGAGCGGGCCTGCTCTCGACGCGAACCCGAAGGGGCGGCGGAGCTGCTTGTACGGGCGCCGGCGTGTGGCCGGTCCGCGAGATAGACGCGTTCTCGCAGGTCGGAGATCATCCCTTCCGGGATCGGGATCGGGATCGGGATCGGGATCGGGATCGGGATCGGGATCGGGATCGGGATCGGGATCGGGATCGGGATCGGGATCGGGATCGGGATCGCGGCGGTGCCTGGTCTCGCCGTGAGCCTGGATTGTCGGCTACGACTACGGGCGTGTGGCCGGTTCGTACCGATACTGCCTTCGCGGTGGATGGCAAGCGAAGTCGAGTGCGGGCCAAGAGGGAGCGGGGTAGTGGCGCAGGCAGTACACATCGGTCGAGGCGATCGGTTCGCCTGAGCGGTGCGGTGACGCTTGGGGTGCGAACGTTGAGAGTGTCGCTGCAGGAATTGTTTTCGAGTCGCGGGCGACAGGGCGGCAGGGAATCCGCTGTCGGGGTCTCCGTCGACGATGCGTGCCCGCCGCCGGCGGTACCGAGCGTAGAACCGTGTGCGACATCGTTGGCTCGGCGAATGCGAGCAGACCCAGGTGATACGCCGCAGCGGTATCGCACCGCGTCGCACTCGTTCCCCGTGACCGCGGACTTGCGCCCTCGGCACCGCGGGCGCCGCTGCGGCGGCCTCCGAGCCCTTCGTGGCGCAGAGGCGAGGTCGCCGATCGAAACCGGACCAGATCCCTTAGGGGAGTTGGCTTTCGATGTCGCGTTCTCGGTGGCAGAAGCGGTGCGGTCCGGCGGACCTGCGTCGGGGACGCTCCCGGCGCGGACAACCCCGCTCGCTCCACGCCCGACCTGGATGCTTGCTGGTTCGGCGGGTTCGGCCGGTTCGGCCGCGCTGCTGTCGACGACCGGACCCCTGCCCGTGGCGTCGCGCGATTCACCGCCCTCGTCGGCTGGGGAGGTGACTTCGGTACCGGACGTGGAATCGACGACAGAACGGCACGGAGGTGGCGATGGCGGTCGGACTGCTCTGTTGCGCGGTGGCGGTACTACTGCTTCCCGCCGCGGGCGATCGGCGGCGTTTTCGGCGATTGTTCGATGCGGGCGGGACGCGCGCGATACGGCGGATACCGGTGGCGTTGGTTGCGGCAATCGGCTTGGGGTGCACGGCATTCGCGCTGGGGATCGGGACGGGGCTGGCGGTGCTCATGGTGGGCGCCACCGTCGCGATGCGGAATCGGCGCGGTCATGGTGAGCGTGTGCGCCGGACGGAGTGCGGCCATCTCCTGGCCGGTCTCGAGGCGGTCGTCGGTGAACTGCGGGTCGGCGCGCATCCGAGCGCTGCCGCCGAAGCCGCGGCCGCGGAGTCCCGCGGGGAAGCAGCCCGGGTGCTCGCGATCAGCGCGGGCCGCAGCAGGCTCGGCGGTTCCGGGGCCGACGGCTGGCTGCACCCGGAGTCGCCGGTCGCCGAGGAACTGTCGCGGGTCGCCACCGCCTGGCGGGTCGCCGAAGAGCACGGCCTCGCCCTGGCCGAACTGCTGTCCGCCGCCAGGACCGACCTGCTCGGCCGCATCCGTTTCCGCGACCGCACCGAAGCCGCCCTCGCCGGCGCCCGCGCCTCCGCCACCGTCCTGGCCGGCCTACCCCTCGTCGGCATCGGCCTCGGCCAGCTCATGGGCGCCGCACCACTATCGGTGCTCTTCGGCTCCGCCGCAGGCGAACTGCTCCTGCCACTAGGCGCAGGCCTGGCCTGCTGTGGATTGCTGTGGACAGATGCCATCACCCGCCGAGGAACCGCGTGACACCCCTGGACCCGGGCTCCCGGTCAGAGGTACCGACGCGGGCCCACTTCGCGAGAGGTCGCGATGTCAGGACGAGGACAGGTGACGATCAGCGACCACGGTGATCGGGTCCCGGCTCCCAGCCTCGCGCTATCGCCGACGCCGCGCCCTGGTGTGCGAGCCGGGTGCGCGTGAGCCGGGTGCGCGTGACTGACGTGCGTATGCCGGGTGCGCGTGAGTGAGGTGCGTGGGCTGGGTGTGCGTGAGTGGGGGTGCGTGGGCTGGGTGTGCGTGAGTGAGGTGCGTAGGCCGGGTGCGCGTGAGTGAGGTGTGTAGACCAGGTGCGGGTGAGCTAGGCGCGCGGGCCGGTGCGTGCGTAGGCCAAGTGCGCTTGAGCGGGGTGCGTGGGCTGGGTGCGCGTGAGCGGGGGTGCGTGGGCTGGGTGCGCTTGAGCGGGGTGTGTAGGCCGGGTGCGCTTGAGCGGGGTGTGTAGGCCGGGTGCGCTTGAGCGGGGTGTGTAGGCCGGGTGCGCGTGAGTGAGGTGTGTAGGCCAGGCGCGCGTGGGCGAGGTGCGGGGGCCGGGTGCGTGCGTAGGCCGGGTGCGCGTGAGCTAGGTGCTCGGGCGGAAGACCAGTGATCACCAGGCGACTAGGCGATCCGGGACTACAGGGGGCGCCTTCTAGCTCCGGCGCACGCGAGTTACCCGCACCGACCACTGGTGTGCGCGGGTGGGTTGAGCGCCGGTCCGCGATTTCGATCGTCTCCGCCCTCGCGTAATGCGTTGACGGAAGGTGTGTTCGGGCCCTGGGTTGATTCGGGAAACGTCGTGGGGAGGACTGCTGTGCACTACTTGGAAGGGCCGCCACCGCCTGCCGCGCTGCTGGTGGCCGCGATGGCGGTGGCCTTGCTGCCGGCGCGGGTGGCGGTCAGTCGGCGGGTGCGAGCGCTCGGGCCTCCGCCTGCGTCGGCGGCGGTGCTGGAGGCGGGTCGGGGTAAGGCGAAAACGGATCCGCTGGGGTCGGCGTCGGCGTTCGATCTGCTGGCGGCGTGTCTGCGGGCGGGATTACCGATGGCCGCGGCCGCGCGGGCAAGTGCGGGGACCGCGCCGCCGGTGTTGCGGGCCGCGCTGCTCCGGGCGGCCGATCTGCTGGCGCTCGGAGCGGATGCGGCGACGGCCTGGGAGCGAGCCGCGGCGGATGCGGTCGGGTCGGCCGGTGCGGACGAGGTGGAGTCACTCGCGAGGTTGGCGCGGCGCTCCGCGCGCTCCGGTTCCTCGCTGGCGGTTGCCGTCGGCGAACTGGCGGACCAGCGGCGCGAGGCGGTGGAGGACGCCGCGGTCGCGCGGGCGGAGCGGGCGGGTGTGCTGATCGGTGGGCCGCTCGGGCTGTGCTTCCTGCCCGCCTTCGTCTGCCTCGGCATCGTTCCCGTCGTGATCGGCCTGGCGGACCGGGTTCTCGGCGACGGCGGCCTGCTGTGACCGGCCTCGTCGAGGCCGGCGAAACGTCACCACGCGGATCGGCCGGGTGGTGTGGAAGGAGAGGGGATCACGATGACGTTCGTACGCGCCGTATATATAGGAGCGCGGGCACGGATCATGCGCCTGCTGATCGACGACGACGGCATGTCCACCGCGGAGTACGCGATCGGCACTATCGCGGCGGCCGCGTTCGGTGCGGTGCTCTACGGGGTGGTGACGGGGGACAGCATCGTCAACGCGTTGACCCAGATCATCGACAAGGCACTCAACACGAGTGTGTAAATCGTTGCGGCACAGGTAGTCTCAGTGATGACGCGGGTGCGGTGACGGTCGAGGCCGCCATCGCCCTCGCCGCGCTGGTGTCGGTGGTGGTGCTGTGCGTCGGAGCTCTGCTGGCCGCGTCGACCCAGGTGCGTTGTGTCGACGCGGCCCGCGAGGCGGCGAGATTGACCGCCCGTGGCGACGCGACGAACGCTGTCGCGGCGGCTCGGACGGTCGCACCGCCCGGGGCGACGGTCGAGATCCGCCACGAGGGTGACCGTGTGGTGGCGGTCGTCGGCGCGGGCACCGCACTCCTTCCCGGTCTGCGATTGCGCGCCGAGGCGGTCGCGGTCACCGAGCCGGGAGTCGGTCGATGACCTGGGCGCGAGCGCGGTGGCTCGCCGGGGAGGCCGGCGGGGCGACGGTGTTCGCGTGCGTGGCGCTCGCCGGGCTGATCGCGCTGACCCTCGTGATCGGTCAGGTGGGCGTGGTGGTGGTCGCCCGGCATCGGGCGCAGGCGGCGGCCGACCTCGGTGCGCTGGGTGCGGCGAGTGTGCTGGCCGAGGGTGCCGAGGCGGCCTGTGCCGAGGCCGCTGAGGTCGGCCGACGGATGGGTGTGCGGGTGGCGCGGTGTGTGGTCGAGCAGTGGGATGTGGTGGTCGTGGTGGAAGCGAATGCGGCATTCGGAGTGTTCGGCGTGCGTATGATCGCGGCCGCCGCGCGGGCGGGTCCGGTGGATGAGAGTGTGTGACACGGAAGTGTTATCACTGGTCGGTGGTTGTTCCGCACCGAACTAATCCGTAATTCCGTCGAGCGCTATTCCCGGAATTCCATGCACATTCTTTTATGAGGAGAGAACTAAACGAAAATAATGATGTGGCCTACTCGTGGGCGCCCGTCGGCAATGCGTCAGTTAACAGAAGAGTCATCCTTTTTATTCGAGGGCGACCGACTCGGGGCGGCGTCGTCGCTGGTCAACGGAAAAATGGTCGAGCGACCAGCATTCTCGCAGTGGGGTGTAGCGTCGGTCACGTCACCGGCGCGTCGGTATTACGAATCCGCTGTCGTGCCGGGGTGTGCCCGCAACTCGCCCAGGACGGCCACCAGGAGCCGTTCCGCCGCGTCCTTGTCCAGCGGGTTGTTCCCGTTGCCGCACTTGGGTGACTGCACGCACGACGGGCACCCGTCCTGGCAGCCGCAGCTGCGGATGACGCTGAGCGTGGCGGCCAACCAGGCGTCCAGCTGGGCGAATCCTCGCTCGGCGAAGCCCGCGCCGCCGGGTTGCCCGTCGTAGACGAACACGGTCGGCGCGCCGGTGTCGGGATGCTCGGCGATCGAGACCCCGCCGATGTCCCAGCGGTCGCAGCCGGCGACCAGCGGCAGCATGCCGATCGCGGCGTGCTCGGCGGCGTGGAGTGCCCCGGGGAGCTCGTCGTCGGTGATTCCGGCGGCGGCGAGCAGCGTGGGCGTGACGGTATAGAGGACGGCCTTGGTGTGCAGGGTCTGGGCGGGCAGATCGAGCTCGACCTGGTCGAGCACCTCGCCGGTGACCAGCGTGCGGAGGTAGCCGACGACCTGATGGGTGACCGCGACCTGCGCGGATGCTGTGGTGACGGCACCGAATACGCGCTCTTCGGTCGTCGCTTCGATGGTGATCGAGGTGACCTGCCGTGCGCTGGTGGTGAAGCCGGGGTCCACCTCGTTGACGAAGGCGACGCCGCCGTCGAGGTCGAGTTCGTCGACCAGGTAGGTCTCGCCCTGGTGCAGGTGTACGGCGCCGTTGTGCAGGGTGGCGGGCGCCCGGCCCGCGTCGGCGGTGCCGAGCAGGCGCCCGGATTCGGCGTCGACGATGGCCACCGGCGTGCCGAGGCCACCGCGCACATCCACCGCGTCGTGTGGATGGGTGTGTGCGGTGACGTGCCACCGGCCCGGCGCGCCGCGGGGGCCGGGACGATGCCGGATCAAGCCCTCGTCGGCCAGGTCGGCGAGCACGGCGTCGGCTCTGAGCTCGGTCACCTCGGCGTCGGTGAGCGGCAGTTCCATGGCCGCGCACAGCAGTTGGGGCCCGAGGACGTAGGGGTTGTACGGGTCGGTGATGGTGGCCTCGATCGGCCGGGCGAGCAGGGCGTCCGGATGGTGGACGAGGTAGGTGTCGAGCGGATCGTCGGTGGCGACCAGCACGACGAGCGAGCCCTGCAATCGCCTGCCCGCGCGCCCCGCCTGCTGCCAGAACGAGGCGACGGTACCGGGAAAACCCGCGATGACCACGGCGTCCAGACCGGCGATATCGACACCGAGCTCGAGCGCGTTGGTGCTGGCCGCGCCGAGCAGCGTGCCCTCCGACAGCGATCGTTCCAGCTCCCTGCGGTCCTCGGCCAGGTAGCCCGCGCGGTAGGCCGCGACCCGTTCCTGCAGTTCAGGAGCTCGTTCGGCGAGGACACGCCGGGCGTCGAGCGCGATCAGCTCGGCGCCCCGGCGCGAGCGGACGAAGGTGAGCGTCCTGGCGCCCTCGGCCACCAGGCTCGCCATGATCTTGGCGGCCTCGCCGGTCGCGGTCCGGCGCACGGGTGCGCCGTTCTCGCCGGTCACGGCCGTGCTCAAGGGTGGCTCCCAGAGCGCGACGGTCCTGGCACCGTGCGGCGAGGCGTCTTCGGTGACGGCGGTGACCGGCGCCCCGATCAGCCTGCTCGCCGACGCGCCGGGGTCGGCGCTGGTGGCCGAGCACAGGATGAACACCGGGTCGGCACCGTAGAACGCGGCGAGCCGGCGCAGCCTGCGCAGCACCAGGGCGACGTGGGAACCGAACACGCCCCGGTAGGAGTGGCATTCGTCGACCACCACATAGCGAAGATTGCGCAGCACGCGCGCCCAGCGCTGATGCGAACGCAGCATCCCGACGTGCAGCATGTCGGGATTGGTGAAGATCCACCGGGCATTGGCCCGGACCCACTGCCTGATCTCGGCGGGTGTGTCCCCGTCGTAGCTCGCCGGATGGGCCTCACGCAGGGGATTGTCGTGGATCAGCGCACCGACCGCGCGCAGCTGATCGGCACCGAGCGCCTTGGTGGGGGACAGGTACAGCGCGGTCGCGCGCGGGTCGTCGTGCAGCGCGGTGAGCACCGGCAGGAGATAGCCGAGAGATTTCCCGGAGGCGGTCCCGGTGCTGACGACGACGTGCTTTCCGGCCGCCGCCAGCTCGGCGGTCCGGGTCTGGTGGTCCCACGGGCGCTCGATCCCGGCCGCATCCAATGCTGTGACCAGCGCGGATGGCACCCAGTCCGGCCATTCGGTGGTGCGCGCGGGCCGGGCGGGCAGCTCGGCGACATGGGTCAGCGGGTCGCCGCCGGACGCCGCCTCGACCAGGACACGATTCAGCAACGATCGCCCGTAGCTCTCGCCGATAGCTGTCGGCTGGACCTCGGTCCGCTCTGCCGGATTCATCCCATAGCCCTCTCGCGCCACGCCGGAAGTGTGAAACGTGTGTGTGCGGCGAGCGCTACCTGCGATTTCGTAACCCAATAGCGACCTGGGTCACAGCAGGTTTGCTGGAAGCTCACCCGGTTATCGTGAAGCAAACAGACTGGAAGTACGGATTCACCCAATCTCTCCCTCACCTGCGCATTCGCAAGATCAAGAATTTTGCAAATTGTCGGTAACTCGACTGTTGAATTGCTCGTGGACATGGTTCACTGGGTCTCGGTCGCAAGCTTCTGTGTTCGAGGGACGGATCGAAAGTCCAAACCATCAGCAGGATCGATGTTGCGAACGCCGTGCTCAGGCTTTCCTTGCAGGGGGACCAACAGTACAGCGGTCGGAACGGACCCGGTGGACGAACCCAGTTGTCCGCCGTTCCGGTAAGAAAGAGAAGGAACAGAATGGCACAGGGAACTGTGAAGTGGTTCAACGCGGAGAAGGGGTTCGGCTTCATCGCGCCCGAGGACGGCTCCGCTGACGTCTTCGTCCACTACTCGGAGATCCAGGGCACGGGCTTCCGTACCCTCGAGGAGAACCAGAAGGTCGAGTTCGAGGTCGGCCAGGGCACCAAGGGCCCGCAGGCCACCGGCGTTCGCGCGCTCTCCTGAGCTGCGAATCGAATCAACGCCCGTCCCCCACCTCCTGCGCGGAGGTGGGGGACGAGCCATTTCAGGGGTAAGGTCGCCCAGAAGTTCTCCAGGCCGAAGAGGCCGGAAACCCGCGGCGCCAGCCGCCGTGGACGCAGCTACCCAAGTGCGCAAGGTATAAACGTCACTGGTGGCGATGTCCGAACGTCGCGCCGTCTGCCCCAGCCGCGCACCGAGCGGACCTCCCGACGCGCGGATATAGAAGGAAGGTGTTCGCCGGTGGCAACACGAGACCGCAGTTCAGCCGACCAGGGGCGTCCCCTGCGTCGTCTCGTGATCGTCGAGTCCCCGACGAAGGCCCGCAAGATCGCGCCTTACCTGGGTCGCAACTACACGGTCGAGGCTTCGGTGGGCCACATCCGTGACTTGCCGCGCGGCGCGGCCGACGTGCCCGCCAAATACAAGGGGCAGTCCTGGGCGCGCCTCGGCGTCGACGTCGATCACGACTTCGAGCCGATCTATGTCGTCAGCCCGGACAAGAAGGCCAAGGTCTCCGAGCTCAAGAGCCTGCTGGCCGACGCCGACGAGCTCTACCTCGCCACCGACCCCGACCGCGAGGGCGAGGCGATCGCCTGGCACCTGCTCGAGACGCTCAAGCCGAAGGTCCCGGTCCGCCGGATGGTCTTCCACGAGATCACCGAGCCGGCCATCCTCGCGGCCGCCGCCGATACCCGCGAACTCGACAACGACCTGGTCGACGCGCAGGAAACCCGCCGCATCCTGGACCGCCTCTACGGCTACGAAGTCAGTCCGGTGCTGTGGAAGAAGGTCATGCCGCGCCTGTCGGCGGGCCGCGTGCAGTCCGTCGCCACCCGCGTCATCGTGCAGCGTGAGCGGGAGCGCATGGCGTTCCGCTCCGCCGAGTACTGGGATATCGCCGCCAAGCTCGACGCGGGCGTCGACGAGAACTCCGATTCGACCAATCCGCGGACCTTCGGCGCGCGGCTGGTCCAGGTCGAGGGCGACCGGGTCGCCTCCGGTCGCGACTTCGGCTCCGATGGTCGGCTCAAGTCGGCCTCCGGCGTGGTCGTGCTGGACGAGGCGTACGCGCGCCGGCTGGCCGAGGCGCTCGACGGGGCCGACCTGGTGGTCTCCTCCGCCGAGGCCAAGCCGTACTCGCGCAAGCCGTACCCGCCGTTCATGACCTCGACGCTGCAGCAGGAAGCGGGGCGCAAGCTGCGTTTCACCTCCGAGCGCACGATGCGGGTGGCGCAGCGGCTGTACGAGAACGGCTACATCACCTACATGCGTACCGACTCGACCACGCTGTCGGAGTCGGCCATCGCCGCCGCGCGGTCGCAGGCCACCCAGCTCTACGGCGCGGAGTACGTCTCGCCGACGCCGCGCCAGTACACCCGCAAGGTCAAGAACGCGCAGGAAGCGCACGAGGCGATCCGCCCCTCCGGCGACACGTTCATGACCCCGGGCCAGCTGGCCTCGAAGGTCGACCAGGACGAGTTCCGGCTCTACGAGCTGATCTGGCAGCGCACCGTCGCCTCGCAGATGGCCGACGCGCGCGGCACCACGCTGACCCTGCGCATCACCGGCACCGCCCGGACCGGCGAGGAGTGCGTGTTCTCCTCCTCGGGTCGCACGATCACCTTCCCCGGCTTCCTCAAGGCCTACGTCGAGAGTGTGGACGAGGAAGCGGGCGGCCAGTCCGACGACGCCGAATCGCGTTTGCCCGCACTGGAAGAGGGCCAGGGCGTCACCGCCGTCGAGCTCACCCCGGACGGGCACAGCACCAATCCGCCCGCGCGCTACACCGAAGCGTCGCTGATCAAGACGCTCGAAGAGCTCGGCATCGGCCGCCCGTCGACGTACTCCTCGATCATCAAGACGATCCTCGATCGAGGCTACGTCTACAAGCGCGGCAGCGCGCTGGTGCCGTCGTGGGTCGCGTTCGCGGTGGTCGGCCTGCTGGAGGCGTACTTCGGACGACTGGTCGACTTCGACTTCACCGCCGCGATGGAGGACGACCTCGACGCGATCGCCGGTGGCCGCGAACAGCGCGGAAACTGGTTGTCCAGCTTCTACTTCGGTGGCGATCACGGCGCCGAGGGATCGGTGGCGCGCTCGGGCGGCCTGAAGAAGATGGTCGGCGAGCAACTCGACGACATCGACGCCCGCGAAGTGAACTCGATCAAGATGTTCGTCGACGAGGAGGGCCGCGATGTCGTGGTCCGCGTCGGCCGGTTCGGTCCGTACCTGGAGCGGATGGTCGTCAATCCCGATGACCCGGACGGCGATCCGGTATCGCAGCGGGCGAACCTGCCCGACGATCTGCCGCCGGACGAGCTGACGCCCGAGGTCGCCGAGAAGCTGTTCTCGACGCCGCAGGAGGGCCGTTCGCTCGGCGTCGACCCGGTGTCGGGGCACGAGATCGTCGCCAAGGAGGGACGTTTCGGCCCGTACGTCACCGAGATCCTGCCCGAGCCGCCCGCGCCGGACCCGGCCGCGACCCCGGCGAAGAAGACCACCAAGAAGGCGGCCGAGGTCAAGCCGCGCACCGGCTCGCTGTTCAAGTCGATGGATCTGGCGACGATCACCCTCGACGACGCGCTCAAGCTGCTCTCGCTGCCCCGCGTGGTCGGCAACGACCCGGCCTCGGGCGAGGAGATCACCGCGCAGAACGGCCGGTACGGGCCCTACCTGAAGAAGGGCACCGATTCGCGGTCGCTGGCGACCGAGGACCAGCTGTTCTCCGTCACCCTCGACGAGGCGCTGAAGCTCTACGCCGAGCCGAAGCGGCGCGGTCGGCAGGCGGCGAGCGCGGCCCCGCTGCGCGAACTGGGCAACGACTCGGCGACGAACAAGCCGATGGTGATCAAGGACGGCCGTTTCGGCCCGTACGTCACCGACGGCGAGACCAACGCCAGCCTGCGCAAGGGCGACGAGGTCGAGTCGATCACCGACGAGCGCGCGTCCGAGCTGCTCGCCGATCGCCGGGCCCGCGGTCCGGTGAAGAAGGCGGCGAAGAAGACCACCGCGAAAAAGGCGGCCAAGAAGGCGCCGGCGAAGAAGACGGCGGCCAAGTCGACCGCGACGAAGACGGCGACGAAGACGGTCGCCAAGAAGACCGCGGCGAAGAAGACCGCGGCCAAGAAGGCACCGGCGAAGAAGGCGGCGGCGAAAACCGCTGGTACCGAAGCGGACTGACACCGAGCGGCGCGGGGCGGCACGCACCCGGCGGAGGCTGGTCGATTCGCTGCCGCCCGGTGCGCGTCGGCCGTACAGCCGCTTGCCCTCTGTCCGGCTGTGATTGCGGTGTGTGCGGCGCCAGAGGCTCACGGCTGGCGAAGATGCGGTGGCGCGGCCGGCAGTCCTGGTGCCGAATCCGCGTGTCCGGCTGCGGGCGGTCCGGCCGTTCGGATCAGTGTCGGACCGCGCGGCTAGGGTGTAGCGCGTGGCAGGTGTCTTCGATCGACTGGTCGGCCAGGACGTGGTCGAGGCCGAGCTGACGGCTGCCGCGACGGCGGCCCGCGCGGGCGTCGTGACCGGGGCGATGACGCATTCGTGGCTGTTCACGGGTCCGCCCGGATCCGGTCGGTCGGTCGCGGCGCTGTGCTTCGCCGCCGCGCTGCAATGCACCGACCCCGACACCGTCGGATGTGGTCGATGCCACGCGTGCACGACCACGATGGCCGGTACCCACGGTGACGTGCGGCGCGTCGTCCCCGAGGGGCTGAGCATCAGCACCAAGGAGATGCGCGAGATCGTGCAGGTCGCGTCCCGGCGGCCGAGCACCGGACGCTGGCAGGTCGTGGTGGTCGAGGACGCGGATCGCCTCACCGAGGCGGCGGGCAATGTGCTGCTGAAGGTCGTCGAGGAGCCGCCGGACCGGACCGTGTTCCTGCTCTGCGCGCCGTCGGTCGATCCCGAGGACATCTCCGTCACCCTCCGCTCGCGGTGCAGGCACGTGCACCTGGTGACGCCGTCGGTCCCCGCCATCGCCCAGGTCCTGCGCGAGCGGGATCAGCTCGACGGAAAGACCGCCGACTGGGCGGCCGCGGTGAGCGGTGGGCACGTCGGCCGGGCGCGCCGGCTCGCCACCGACGAGGACGCGCGCAAGCGACGTCAGCGGGCACTGGCCCTGGTCGGCGCGACCGAACGGCCGGGCGCGGCCTACGCCGCCGCCGACGAGTTGGTGAAATCGGCCGACGACGAAGCCAAGCAGATGAGCGCCGAACGCGACGACCGCGAACGCGACGAACTCGCCACCGCCCTCGGCGCGGGCGGCACCGGCAAGGGCGCGGCCTCGGCGACCCGCGGCTCGGCGGGCGTGCTCAAGGAACTCGAGCGCCGCCAGAAGTCCCGCGCCACCCGCACCGGCCGCGACGCCCTCGACCGCGCCCTCATCGACGTCGCCGGGATGTACCGCGACGCCCTCGCCATGCGCTTCGCCGGCCGCGGTGTCCCCATCACCCTCACCCACCCCGACATGGCCGACGAGATCACCGACCTCGCTACCAACGTCCGCCCCGAGGGCCTGCTCCGCAGCATCGACGCCGTCCTGGCATGCCGGGAAGCCCTCGACCTCAACGTGAAACCCCGTTTCGCCGTCGCCGCCATGGTCGCCACCCTGATCGCCGCCCGCTCCACCTGACCACCCGTTTTCGCGTTCCGGCCGTTCCCGCGATAGACTCGCGTCGCCTGACGGCACGCCGCCTTAGCTCAGTCGGTAGAGCGCTTCACTCGTAATGAAAAGGTCGGGGGTTCGATTCCCCCAGGCGGCTCCAAGGTCACAGGCCCTTTCCGGGAATCCGGGAAGGGCCTTTGTGGTTTCTGACGACACCATTTGACGACAGTCCTAGGTCTCGTCGCCGAACAGGGAGTCCATGCTGGCGACCGCGTCACGCCGGACTCGTTCGATCACTTCCATGTAGATACCGGTGGTCGTGGCGATCGAGCTGTGCCGCAGGATCCGCTGCACGGTCGCGGCGGGAACACCCTGAGCGAACAGCAGAGTCGCGCACGAGTGACGCAGATCATGCAAGCGGATCGGGCGAACACCGGCCTTCTTCACCAGCCCGTCGAACGCGCGGTTGATATTGCGCGGTTCCAGCGGCGTGCCCCGCGTCGAGGTGAACACCAGGTCCAGCTTGTTCGCGTCGAGAAAGGCTCGGTCCTCGGCGAGCTGGTCAGCACGGTGTTGCCGAAGAATCTTGAGCAGCTTGGGCGGCAGCGGCACCATGGCTTCTGAGTCTTCGGTCTTGACGTCGAACAGGTCGAGCGTGCCACTCACGCGGTAGAGGGCCTGGGTGACGTCGACCGATCCGTGTTCGAGGTCCACGTCGTCCCAGCGCAGTCCGATCGCCTCACCGCGGCGCAGCCCGATGGCCAGAGCGACCGACCACATCGCGTAGAGCCGGTGATCCTTGGCGGTGTTGAGAAACTGCTCCGCCTCCGCCTGCGACCACGGCTTCTCCTTGCGGGTCCGACCAGCGGGCATCTTCACCTGTTTGGCGACATTGCGGGCCAGGACCTCTTCGTCGACGGCATCTTGCAGAGCAGCCCGCAAGACACGAAGGATCGTTCGCCGGGTCCCGACGCTGGGGTACTGGTTGCAGCACTGCGCAGGCGTGAGAGCGCAGCATCGAGCGCGGGAGGGTTCCCGTTCGGCCCGGCGAGCGTCCTTGCCCTGCGCACAGCACTGGCACTGACTGGCCAGCTTGTTCAGCCAGGTACGAACATCGGCAGCTTGCAGCGCCTTCAGCTTCCGCTTGCCCAGACCGGGAATCATGTACAGCCGCACCAGCGCTTCCCAGGTCACGTAGGTTGTCGGCCGGACCGAGGGCTCTACCACCGTGTCCAGCCAGCCAGTCAGGTACTGGCGCACATTCATCGTGGTCACGTCGACCGGAGCGCCCCGGCGAGCCAGCTCCTTGAGCCGCGTGCGTTCGGCGTCGGCTTCTTCCCAGGTCGCGCCGTAGACGCTGATCCGCTTGCGGGTGCCGTCCGGGGCATCCACAAACAGCTTGAGCTCGAATCGACCGTCCTGACGCCGGCCGATCGTGCCGGAGCCGTTCGGACTGCGCCTACCCTTCTTCTCAGCCATCACGCGGCACTCTCGATGAGATCCGCCACGTAGGCATCGAACGATTGCCGAACGATTCGCCGGCATCTGCCCAACTTCACCGACTGGACTTCGCCGGACCAGATCAGCTGGTAGACGGAATATCGGCTCACCTTGAGCACGTCCGCCGCTGCCTGCACTGTCATGAACTTCTCGCCCATGTCTCTGTCCTCCCTATGCTGCTTCGGATTGCTGAACGGAAATCGGTGTGCCTGGTGGAGCCTCAGCACGGGCCAGGCGGACGGTGTCGTACTCGATGCGCCACATCTGCTTGACGTTCGCCGCCGCGATCACGAGGTGTTCACGCGGTGGTGCGTCCGGGTCGCCCGGCGGGGCGGGATAGACGCGGATATGCGACGTGTCGGGCTTCTCGATGCCCACGGCCGCGAGCTGTTGCCGAACAAATTCCTGACGTTCGGCCTTGTGATCCGGCAGGGTCTTGCCGGTCCACAGTTTCGACACCAGCACCCGGCGACCGGGCAGGCCGAGGAAATCGCGGCGGTGGGCCTTGGTCTTGCAGTAGCCGGGCTGGGTCTTCTCGCTGGCGCCCTTGGGCACGATCCCGTACCGCAGCCACACCCCGCACTTGGGCGAGCACGGCGTCACGCACATTTCCGCGTGGAGCCGGTCGTAATGCTCGGCCACGCGCCGTGATTCCGGTTCGAGCAGGTCACCGACGCTCTTGGTCAGGTACTTGACCAGGTAGCGGACTTTGACATTCATCTTGTCGGTGCCGCCGAGGATCTGCTTCGGCTTGTCCTGCACCCCGAACCGGATCACGTGGGCGGGTTCGAGGTCGTCTACCTCGTCCATCACCGCCAGCGCGTCATCCCAGGTGGTCAGCGGGGCACCGGTTTTCGGGTCGGTGAACGTGCCGGCCGAATAGTCCCAGACGGGCATGTTGTCTCCGGTGTAGACCTCGCGGTCGAAGTGGGGCCACCAGATCTGGCGGTAGGTCGCCGCGGTGACCGCCTTCAGCAGCGCGTTGGGCACCGAGCCCCGGATAGCGATGTGCAGGTGCGGGGCCGCCCGTTTCTGGGGTTCGACGCTGGCGAACAGCTGCACGTTCCAGCCCACCGCGCGACGCAGGTTCTGAACCCACCGGTCATAGAGCGCGGCGAAGTGGATCGCGTCCCGAGCGGCGCGGGAGTAGTCGTAGGTGTCCGGCTCCACAGGGGAACCATCCGAAACCCATTCGCCCTTACCGTCCTTCGCATCGGGGTCCCAGACGCGGTTGATCGCGCCGTACGAGGGCAACGTGAGGGTGAGGAAGGTGGAGGGCTGGTAGCCGTTGTAGACCTCACCGAGGGTGCGCTTTTCGACCTTGCGGCGAGGCAGGTCGGGCACGTCCTGACGGCGGCGGGTCGACTTGGCCTTACGAGCGGGCTTGCCGTCCAACGACGGGAACCGGCCCTTCACCCCGAGTTCGCGGAGTTCGTCGTCGATCTCGGCGACCAAGGCGCGGATCGAGTCGGCCAACTCGTCGTCTTCGTCGGTGCGGGCCTGTCGGAACTGGTCGAACAGGTGCACTCGGGCGGAGAGGAGGTCAGTTTGTTCCTGGGTGGGCTCGACGGTCTCGTCGACCGGTTCCTTGTCCAGGCACCAGCCCTCGCGGAGCTGGGTCATGCGCAGGGCGCGGTAAGCCTTGGCGCACGCCGGGCAGGTCGCTTCGAAGCGGCACTTGCACGGGGCGCCGATGTAGGAGATCTTGCCGGTCCGGTCGTCGACGGCGCGCATCGGAACGACACGAGCGCACACGCCTTCCCGTTCGGCGGCAGCTTCGGCGATGTCCTTCAACGACGGCATCGCGCGGCGCTGGGCAGCGGTCATATCGTCGAGGGAGGCCGCAGCCATGGAATCCGGGGTGTCGGTGGTGGTGTCCATGGTGTGGCCTCCCTCAGCTGGATGGATGGTGGTGTTGGTGGTGGTCATGCGGCCTTGCGTGTGGGCAGGGCCTTGAACCCGGCGACCGATTCGAAGTCAGCGACGATCGGATCGGCGAGCGAATCGGATCGGCGGAAGGTGAGTTCGACCAGGGCCGGACCGACGATCACGGCAGCGGCGTGACGGGTGCCGAAGGCGTGGGCCAGCTGCTCGGCGCGGTTCTCCCAATCGGCCGGCGAATGCCCGGGCAGCATCTTCGCCCGCACTGTGTCGAGGGATTCCCCGATGCGTACCGAGACCAGCCGCGGAACCTGCACGGCCTCACCGCCGGACTTGGTGAGCGAGCACGCGCCCATGACCGAGGCCCAGCGACGGCGGTAGCGGAACCAGGTCAACCAGCGGGACCGGATACGGCCGGAGAGCCAGCGCTCGAAGGTCTGCGGACTCCTCTGTCGCCACAGCACCATCCCCGCGACTGTCACTCCGACCACCCCGGCCCCGAACGGCCAGCCGTAGAACCAACCCACAGCGGCAGCGAGCGAGACCGGTACGGAGATGACCGGGAACAGCACCGCCCACCAGATCACCCGGAATCCGCCGGCAACGACCGCGATCAAGGCACGGCCGAGCAGGTCCATCACGACATCGGAGAACCCGCCACCGTTGGTGGTCGTGGTGACCGATCCGGTCGGGGTGTTGTAGGTGGTTGCGCGGATCATGCTGCATCCCAATCAAATTCGAGTTGCGTGGGCACTTCGTCATCGCTGTAGAAGGTGCGCCACGGGTCGGTAGGGTGATGGCGGTAGACCACCTCAGGCCAAGGTTTGCGGGCTTTGGCGGCGGCGACGTAGGCATCGGAGGCACCGCGGACCTTCGGCAATGGTTTGACGGTTTCGCCGACCAGTAGCCCCCAGTGCTTGGCGTGGTGCGGGTTGGTGTTGCTCATGCCGCGTCACCCCAGTCGTCCCAGTCGCTGGCGCCGTCGGTGTAGTCGTTCCAGGCCGGAGCGGAACCGGTTTCGGCGAGCAGGCGCAGCGCGACCGATCGGGGGTCGTGACCGGCGCGTTCGAGGCGGCCTCGGCGGTGGGCTTGCAGGTCGACGACGGCGGCGTAGTCGCGGGTCTTGTTGTCGGAGAGCATGTTTCAGTCCTTCTGTTCGGTGTCGGGGAGTCCGCAGACGCTGCATTCGCGCGGTGCGGGAACGGGAACTGGCCAGATGGTGGGCCAACCGATCGCGATGAACCGGTGGCCCGACTCGACACATTCAGCCGCGGCTACACAGCCGTCGCAGCGGATGGTGTCGCCGTCGTAGACCCAGCCGGTGGCGGTGTCGGCGGTGAGGAGCTCGGCGGCCTGGTGGGTGGTGGTGAAGCAGATCGATTCGCCTTCGCGGTCGGTGTAGATGTCGCCGCAGGAGTCGCAGTAGACGACCACGTGCGCTTCGGTCTGGAATCCGCGTTTCATATCCGTCCCTCCCAGGTGTTCGCACCGCAGCCCAGGCACATCCACCAGGTCTGGAACCGCCAGCCGGTCTTGGTGAACGGTCGCCAGCGGCGATGGACCCGCTTGTAGTCGTGGCCGGTCGCGACACACGCGCGGGTGAGCAGGCACGTCGAGCACACCAACCCCTGCTCATCGACAGCCCAGCCGCGACGCGGGCGAGTGAAGTAGGCGGCAGCCTGCGCCTGGTCGATGAACTCGACCGGCCGGACCCACGATTCGTCGCAGAACAGATGCCCGCACGATCGGCACACAGCGAACGTGCCGGTGATGAAGTCACTCATGCCGCCAGCCCCGTCTCGTCGTCTTCGCCGGGGATGTAGTCCGGGTCGAAATCGGAGTAGTCACCCTGTGGAGCCGTGTCGGCAGCAGCGGGGGCGTAGGCGGCGACAATCGCGTCGGCCCGGTCGTTGTCGATCCAGAACGCACGTACCCGGACGAACGTGCTCGTGCCGTCCTCGCCGACGTAACCGACACCGGGGGTCGTGTCGGGGATCTCGTGGCACAGGGCACCGCGGTCTTTGGAGCCCTGACCGTGGACCATGGTGGTCTGGGTCGGTTCGTCCAGGCGCAGCGCGATCCGGACCGGGAACAGCTGCCGGTTGGGCATCGTCTCCTTGCTCGGGTCCTGCAACGCGGCGATCACCGAGACCCCGACCGCGCGGCCCTTGGACAGGAGCTGGCCGGTGAGCTGGCGGAACTTCTCCTGCTGGTCGCGGGTCGCATACGACGACAGCGAAGCGGCCTCGTCGATGACGATCAGGATCAGCGGTTCGTCGGTGGTGGGTACGTGCTTGCGGACCCCAGCGGCGCGCAGGCGAGCAGTCCGCTCGTCCATCACATGAACGGCTTCTTCGAGCATCGCCAGGATGCTGTCGGTGTCGCAGCAGAAGCGGACCCACATCCGTTCACCGGCACCGAACTCCATGCCGCCCTTGGGGTCTGCCATCCACACGTCCACGAACCCGGCCTTGATCGCCGGGCCGATACCCTGGATCACCGACCACAGCACCGAGCCCTTACCCGAACCGGTCGCACCGGCGAGCAGGATGTGGGCGTAGAGAACGCGCAGCAGCCACGCACGACCGTCCTCACGAACACCGACGTGTACGGCCTCCAGGTCGACCCCGGTCGCGGTGAACGCATCGGGGCGGGCGGTGACCGGGTCGGCCAGGGTGTCCCAGCACCGTAGTTCGAGCTCGATGAATCCGGGATCGGCCTCGCGGGCAGTGACTTTCGGGACACCGAGGTAGGCGGCGAGCCGGGCTCGGGTGTCCTCGTTGGTCCAGTCGGTGACCGCTTGCCCGCCGAGCAACTGCACCTCAGCGACAGCCCCGGACGGGACACGCGTCAACGTCAACACGTTGGGCCATCCCCTGTCCGGTCTGCCCAGGCCGAGCGCCAGCCACATGTAGGCCAGTTGCATCGAGTCCGTCATCACCGAGACCGCGACCCGCAATTCGGCCGGCACATGGGCCAACGGGTCCTCGCCAGAAGCCGCGGGCGTGACCCGGTCGAGGTGACGCCACCACAGCAGCACCCCGGCACTGATCACGGTCGACAGCGAAACGATCGTGGTACCCATCAGGCGGCCTCCCTCGGGAGACCGAGACCGGGGATCGGCAGGCCGCAGCGGATGCAGATTTCGAAGTCCGGCGAGCCCTCGGCCGGAGTCTTCTCTGTCGGGGCGGGGTTCTCGCAGAACATCGAGCACTCCGCCACCTCGGCGCAGAACATCGAGCACCCCGAGCGATCGGCGGTGACGGTCGGAACGGCGGTGGTGTCGTGGTCGTCGCCGACGAGGACCGCGGGGACGATGACCGGGGACAGGAACAGACCCACCACGGCCGGGATGGCCAGCAGAGCCATACGCGCGGCCATCACGACACCATCCGCAGCGTCGCGGTACGGCCGTCGAGGGCGTGGGTCAGCTCGTCGATCAGCTTGGCGGCATCGTCGACGGTCAGGTACAGCTCACCCGCGCCCAACACCACCCGCACCGCGTCGAACGGGAACTCGTAGATGCCGTGGACACGGTCGACGAACCGCATCCCCGGGATCACCTCACGGCCCGCGGTGAACAACACCGAATAAGGCCACGTGTGCGACATGTCAGTTACCTCCTGAAGGGACCGCGACCGGGCGCGGCGGCTGGAAAGGTTGAACCACTCGCACCGGCGGCGGGGTGGTCGGCCGGACAGGTACCGGCGGAATCGGCGAACTCTGCGGCAGCGGTGCCGGAACAGGTTCGGGAGCAACAGGTTCGGGAGAATCGGGCTTGGCCGCATCGACCACCGGCGCCTGCTCGGGGTGCGGGGTGGGATCGGTCGAGGTGTTGCGCGAGCGCAGCAGCACCGCCAGGCCGTGAGTGTCGAGAAGCAGTGCGGCCGGGGCGATCACCGCGAGGATGGCCGCGAGGGCACCGTGTCCGGAGACCAGCGCGTGTGCGATGTTGCCGCCGATCGAGACCGTTGCTCCGGCGACCAGAACACGGGTGAAGAAGGTCCGCTCGGCGCTGTCCGCGAGGGCCAGCACAGCGATAGTGGCTTGGATGATGGTGCCGTCCACGATCACCGGGAACAGCCACGCGAGATGAGTGGGAGTGTGGGCCATGACCGCGAGGTCACGCAGGGCCGCGAACGACAGGACGAACGCGGCGGCACCGATGGCCAGGACGATGAGAACGGCGGACCAGCGTGCCCACCGAATGCTCTGGGGCTGCTGATCCGCCGTACTCACGGTCACGCCGCCTTGAACTCGGCCGCAGACTTCTCGGCCGCGATCTGCTCGGCCCGGACATGCTCGGCAGCATCATGTTCCATCACCAGGCGCGGCAGCCGTTCGAGCAGAACCCGGGCATCCTCGACCGTCAGGGCCAGGCGTGCGTAGCCGGAATCCATGTCGAGCTCGACGTCGAAGTAGGCCGGGATGATCACGTGCTCGTCATAGGGCGCCGGACGCGGAGCGGAGTAGCTGACGACGATGCCTCGTGACAACGACGACTGAGTGCTGATGAACGACATCGCGATCACGCGGCCTTGCGGTCGGCCGAGACATTGCGCGAACCGGAGTTGTCGCCCTTGATGCCACCTGCATAGAACTGGTAGCCCTGGTACTTGAACTCGCCCTGACCCATCACCTTCGGCTCGGCCATCAGGCCCTCGACCTCGATCAGCCGGAGACCGGTACCCGGGGCGAGCTCGTCGGTCGAGGGCACCGGAACGTTCTCCGCCAGGAAGATCAGCTCGAAGGTCTTGCGCTTGGCCTTGGGCTCGTGGTTGTCGGTGATGCTGGCCTTCCACATCAGCAGGCCCGTGCCCTCGTTGGTCTTCGGGTTGTAGTCCCGCAGCTGCTCGGGAACCGCGTTGCGGTCCGGGTTGTACTTGATCGCGGGCTCGATCTGACCGTTGAGCACCAGGCCCATCGGGAACGCCTCGGACTGCGAGACCGGGAAGCGGAAACCGCGCAGAAGTGCCATTTTCTTGTCTCCTTGTGAGTGGGGGCTTCGGTGGAAGTCGACTAGGTCTGTCGGTGTGCCCCGTGGTGTCGAGCGGCATAAACAAACTGATGTTTACCCCCTCTAAACCGCTGAAGTGTGGAGTGGTGGTCGATGGTTTAGGGGGAGTAAACCCAGGCTAGGTCACCGCCCCACATGTCGTCAAGGGGTTCTAAACTCTGAGTTGTGGCTACCGAGGATGAGTTCGACGCAATCCGCAACGATCCGGATCCGATCAGGCGCGGGCAACGTGCTGGCGAACTCATCGCGGTCTATCAGCAGCGCTCGGCCGAGCTGGCTCGGCTACGTCGGGCCGCCATCGAGCAGGCCAACCGTGATCTGGGGCTGAGCTTCTCGGAGATCGGCGACCGGCTTGGACTCACAAAGGGCCGGATCAGTCAGATACGCACCTCAGCCCCACCACCCGAGCGGGCGTTCTTCGGCGTTGGCCCTGTCGCGATCGGGGTTCCTCGTCGGATTGGACTCGAAGAGGGTCGAGAGCGTGCCTTCATCGACAGCAACGATGAGGCAACGCGGGACAGCCTTCAGCGGAAGCTGAGCGACTTATCCCTGACCACGACGCAGTTCGGCATCAACCCTGATACGGAACAGGTGCCCGCGGGTGATTGCATCATCGTTTGCGGTCCGAAGTCGGCGCCGGTAGCGCGCCACCTGCTTGCCGACGATCCTCTGTTGGCGTTCGACCGCTCCGAATCGGGGTGGTCGATCATCGACCGCCGCGAAGATGGCCGGCACTTCTCGCCGTTTCGCACTGACGGCACCCGGAAGGACATCGGCTACCTCTCGCGCCGGATCTCCGACAATCGCGTGATTGTCCACATCGCGGGCATCACCGCAGTCGGCTCCGAAGGCGTTGCGCACTGGCTGAATACCAACCTCGCCACGGTCTACGACCCGACCGCGCAGCTGACGGACTGCATCATCGAATGCGAGTTTGACCAAGACCTCCACGTGACCGGCAGCTGGCTACTCGTCGGCCCGTACTCGGTCGCCTCATGACCCGCACTATCGAATTCGCGCAACGGCCCGCCAGCTCTGGTGACGACCGATTGATCGTCACCGACGACGCCGTGATCGTTCTCGATGGCGCTACGGTGCACGACCCCACGATGCCGTCAGCAGGAGAATACGTCGACCGGCTCGGTTCCGAACTCGCCAAGTCGATCGCACAGGGAACGGAGCTCGTCGACGTTCTCGAAGGTTCCCTCGCTAGGACGGTAGAAGCGCTGGGAATCCAGCCGGGACTTGCGCCGTCGAGCACCGTGGCACTAGTTCGATTCGGGTCGGAGACCGTCGAGGGGCTGATCCTCGGCGACTCGTCGGTGATAGTCGGTCTGCGCGATGGGACCGTCATCGGGCACACTGACGACCGCCTTTCGCGGCTCCGACTGCCGGAGGCTGACCTGTATCGCCGATTCTTGTCAGAGGGTCAGGGCTTCAGTGGACGACATCGGAAGGTCCTACAGGAGCTCCAGCTTGCCGAGCGGGCGCAACGCAATCAGCCTGGTGGATATTGGATCGCCGAAGCCGATCCTGTCGCGGCCAAGCATGCGTTGCACATGCGATACACGGTCGATGAGGTCTTGTGGGTCATCACTGCCACCGATGGTGTAGTCGACCTTGCTCCCACGCTTGGGGTGGGCTGGTCGGAAGTAGCAGAGATGTCCACGGTCGAACTCGACAGGTTCCTCGACCGCATCCATACATGGGAAGCCGAAACCGATCCGAACGGCTTAGTCCTTCCGCGATCCAAACGTCACGACGACAAGACAGTGGCAGTCGTGCGCCTGCACGCCGAGCCATCCGCGACACATACCGCCAATCGTGGCGGCAAGTAGTAGTAGTCTTAGACCATCACGCGAGTGATGCCGAGCGGGTGGACCGCCGTTGCACCGACGATCCACCCTGATGGAACTAGCTAGCCTGTCGAACTCGGCTGACCAGGAACAGAGCCCCGGCGATCACGGAAGCTGCCGCAAGCAGCACACCGTAATCGACCGGGGCTTTCCTCTTGCTCCGGCGATGTTTAGCCATGTCCATCACCTCCCTTCTCGGCACGGCACGGTGACCAGGTCCCGTACCGCCCCTGAGCGGGAGGTGTCCCCAGCGTACTCGAGCCACTACAGGCCGGAACCGTTTGCACCCCAACGCATCCACAGTCTGGCAGCTGTCCACAACGGCGAACCGTCCCTTGCACTACCGCGACTCACGTGCCTGCCTCACCTCCGCAGTTCCCGCACAGTCACCACCCGAACCCAGCACGACCGAACCGGCCAGACCCAGCCGAATCCGTCGTTCGTCAGCGTGGTGCAAGCCGAGTCGGTGAGCGTCCCCGAGTTGTTGAGCGCCAACCACTTCACAAGGTGGTTGCTGAATTCGGCTATATAGAGTCAAGGGCGCCTGCGGCGGCGCGGAGCGCCGCCGCCGCGCTGCGACGCGCAACGCGGCTCCAAACGGACGTCGCCGCGGCGCGTCGGCACGTCGGCGACGCTCAGCGCCATACCGTGGCGGCCCTGCCTCTTCTGGCCGCTTTCTGCTTTTCACCGAGCAGTGCTGGGCGCGACGGGAGCCGTCCCCGACCGACTCTCCCGCAGTCGACGACGAATCGGCCGGCACTGTGCCACTCGACCGGCTGTGGTCCAGGTCCACGCGGGACAGACCAAGCGATCATCGGCACGCTGGGTGGGTGGTCGTCGGGCCGAGACCAGGAGCCGTGACCCCTCCCCGGTTACCGGCTGAGGTAGTTGCCGAGCCACGAAGTTCTCGCCGATGTGGCGGGCACGGGTATAGCCGGTTCGCGGACCCGGAGCTGGTTGCGTCAGGTGCCGAGGTGGGCGGCGGGGTCGGTGCACTCGCGTAGATGGCACAGATCGTGCCGGGGGCGAATGGCCGGGGTCCTTCCGTGTCGGAGGAATCTGCCGAGTGGCGTACCAGACCACACCCACCCCGGCAAGGGCCAAGCGTTGTCACCACCCGAGGGGGTCACCGGCGGCGACGTCATTTCAAAGGGGGTGAGCTGGCGGTGGAGTGGTCTGCCGGGTGACCCCCTCGGGTAGTGAGCCCTTGCCGGGGTGGGTGCGGCCTGGTCCGGGCGGTGCCCAGATTCCCCCGACACGGAAGGACCCCGACCATGGCTATCGCCCCCGGCACGATCTGCGCCATCCGCGAGTGCACCGACCCCGCCACCCACCTCTACGAGTTCACCTTCAACAACCAGCCGCGTAGCCAGGCCCGGTGCGAACTCCACTACACCCGCGCCCGCCACATCGACGAGAACCTCGACCGGTGGCTCGACAACTACCTCAGCCGGTAACCGGGGAGGGGCCACGGCCCCTTTCTCTGCCCTCCTGGCTTGGCGAACGGATAGCGACCTTCGGCCGCTCGGGCTAGGTCGTGGTGTCGGTCTCGCGGGTATCGACCGCGGCGAGGTGGTCCCGCCACACCGTTGCCGAACGATCTACGGTCGGGGTGGATTCGGGCGCCGGTTCGTACTGCGGCACCGGCGTGAGTACAACGTGCTCGATCTCTGTCATGCCTGGTTGGACGTTGCCGAACAGCTTTCGGTTCCAACGAGTTCCATAGCGACCTGTCGGCCGCTCGGCCTTGGCTGGGGTCGGCCTGCATTGTGATCCCGCGCCCCTCACACCTCAAGGGCGCTTCGCGTCAGCTGCGCTGATGGACATTCGTCCACCCTTGACCCGCGAGCCTCTGCGCGTGACAGGCAGGCCCTATGGGGCAGGCGGGGAGCCAGCCCACCTCATGCGCAACCCGACCTCAGCAAAGGCCGACCAGTTCGCTACAAGCCTGGAAACAGGGTTGGTTCCGGTGGAGGTGGCGACTCGGGTTCAAGAATCTTGAGACCGTTGAACTTTCCGTCGCACTTTAGAATTCCATGGTCGCGG
The DNA here is from genome assembly GCF_040654235.1 of Nocardia sp. NPDC050718. NCBI lineage: Bacteria > Bacillati > Actinomycetota > Actinomycetes > Mycobacteriales > Nocardiaceae > Nocardia > Nocardia sp. NPDC050718. The sequence goes on from NZ_JBFAHQ010000003.1 coordinate 260,449, forward strand.
GTATAGAGCTTCTGGCATTTCCATGCGACCGCCGTCGCAAGTACGGTGGCGTCGGGGCCTTTGAGCTGGTGTTCGACTGCTAGCTTCGCTGCTTCCCGGCCCAACCGCTCGGATAACTCGGCCACCATGAATTTGCTATCGGAAATCCACTTCAATGCTCGGTTGACTCGATCATCCCTTAGGGCCGCAGTGAGGTGACCGCCCCTTATCTCGCCAGTTCCTGCTATTTCGGCCAGGACGATCGCGGGAAGGATAACGTCGTGTCGATCGTTATGTCCGGCAAGGAGATACGCTGAGTTCCTTGCTCGACTCGGGTCGATGTTCGTTAGCAGATCGACGACGACGCAGGTGTCAACCACTACCCGGGGCCTAGGCTTAGTCACGCTGCGCCCTCACCCAATCGACAGGGTCGAGACCGTCTGTCCACTCTTCGCCGAACAGGCCAGTCACTGATTCTGGGGTGACTTGCTCCCCGACAGGTGTGAGTAATTCGATCCCGTCGGCTGTTAGCTTCAAGAGCTTCCCTTCTTGGTCGCGTGCAACTTCTCCCCAGACTTCAACCTCGGCATCGAGGAACCTCTTGAAGTGTGTAGCGAGGGCTGCGGGGAAGGAGAGTTCAATTGCATCGCCGGTCCGATAGTCGCGTAACGCTGCCGATCGCCGGTGCTTCGACTGATCGTTTGAATAGCGATAAAGAACTCCTCGGGCGGAACCTAGCGCAACCGATGCTGGGGCCAAAGCTTTTTCTGCATTCTCCTGCACGATTGAGTCAATCCGGATGGGGTGCATTGAAATGAATTGAAGATTTACTTCTTCGACTCCATGTCTCTTACTCACCCTTCCGAGTTCCACTAAAGCGTGCACGCCCTTTCGGCTCCAACCTTGCGGGATTATCGCTTCGTTGGACAGTTGGCGTAGTCCTCGCCGGAGGTGGGCCACATCCGAAGCTGGGGCCATTATGGTCATGTGGGCGCTACCCATCGACAACCCAGTCAGGCCGAGGTCGCTGTGCGGTTCATGGCCTTCGAGGCTTCTAACCATCGTCTCTATGGCGATGATCGCATCGGCGACCGCGCGGGGGTCGAGTCCACGCCCGCCCTCCAGATCAATGGTGATTGGTTCACGCCTTAGGTCATCCACGCCGCCACCTCCTCGCCTGTGGTTGCTTCTATGTCCATCATGCAGCAAAAAGGCTGTGCCTGTGCGATTCTGTGCCGCGCCACCGTGTACAGCCCACTACTGCTCGCAGGCTGCGGCCAGTCGTCGACGCTGACGACAGCCTTGACGACAACGCAGACGACATCCACAACCCGGACGCCTGTGCCGCCGAGCTGATCAACGCATCGTTTCCGCTGGTCAGCCGCTCGGCCTGACCCTCGTAATGAAAAGGTCGGGGGTTCGATTCCCCCAGGCGGCTCCACAGTCACAGGCCCTTTCCTGGGAATTCCGGGAAAGGGCCTGTGGCGTTTCTAGTCGCGGGTGACGGCGGGTGGGTGCCAGGTGCCGTCGAGGATGGTGTCGTCGGGCCAGTAGGCGCGCAGGTAGACGGTGAATTCGTCGTCGGGGGCGGGGAGCCAGTTGGTGGTGTGGGTCGGGTCGGTGGGGGGTTTGCTGCCGACCGTGAGGGTGAGGGAACCGTCCTCGCCGTAGGACAGGTCCTGGTTCTTGGTGCCGAGGGAGTAGCGGTCGAGGTCGTTCGGGTGGAAGAAATGGTGCTTGTTGTAGACGGTCAGTGACCAGAAGCCGCGGACCGGGGGGACCTGGCCCGCGGCGAAGTACACGGTGTAGGTGTTCGCGCCGTGCAGGCGGTCACCGTCGGCGTCGAGATCCTGGTAGTAGTAGGCGGTTTCGTTGGGGGTGTTGACGAAGATGTTGGACTTGCCGATCGCGGTGCGGGAGAGGTAGTCGGTGCCGAAGGCGGCGCCGTTGCGCTGGGTGGTCCAGTGGTCGGCGACCGGCAGGCCGATATTGCGGAACTGGAACAGCTCGGTGACCACCTCGTCGGCCGCGAGCGCGGCCTGGGTGAGGGCGTCGGCGACGGCGGGATCGCGGTCGGCGGCGTCGACGATCGAGCGCAGCCACGTGTACAGGGCTTCCTCGCCCGGCAGTGGCGGAACCTCGTCGAGTACCTGCGGGAGGATGGTGAAGAAGGTCGCCGGATCGACCCACTGGGTCTCGGCCTCGCCGCTCGTGCTGCCTCCGCCGCCGAAGGACGGCACGGTCGACCAGTCGGTCACCTTGGTGACGCCGTCGAAATCGGACAGCGGATACATGCTGATCCGATTCACCAGCGGCGCGATGGCCTCGCGGTCCTCGGGGGTGTCGTCGAGGAAGACGCGCGGAATGGCGACGCCGAGCCGGGTGTCGTGGCGGAAGACGCCGGTGATGCCCGCGGGCACCGCGCCGTCCCAGGTGGTGTGGGCGAGGAGGTAGAAGCCCGGCTCGGTCCCGTACATCCGGCCGAGCTCCACGAAGGAATCGGTGCGCTGATCGACGATCTGATAGACCCAGAACCGATCGCCGAATTCCGGGATCTGGATCACCGACGGTCCGCGTTCGGCGTCGACGAGGCCGAAGCCGTAGACCACATCCTGGTTCGGGCAGGCGACGACGCGCTCCTCCGGCCGGATGTAGTCGTGCAGCATCCCGAGGGTGCCGGGCGGACCGGCGGGCACGATGCCCGCCAGCAGGCCGGGGCCGGGCAGCTTCGCCATCAGCGTCAACCGGTTGTGGATGTTGACCAGCGGCCAGCCCCACAGATACGCGGTGCGTCCCACTGTGGCGGCATAGGCCGGGGTGACCTGCTGACTCGCGAAGTTCCGCGGAGCTGACATCCGAACCCCACCTTTCGTGTCGGCTTGCTGGCGATGCTCCGACGGTAGGTGCGCGGCGGTGGGTGCCGAATCATCCGAAACGGATGAGTTACGCCGGTGGCGGGGCTGTTCGGTGGCCGCCGAGCAGCGCCCAGACCGTGTCGCGTTCCCCGGCGAGATCGATCGGGTGACCCGCGAGAGTGTCCAGGAGGGTGGGGAGGGACCAGGTGGCGAGGTGGCCGTAGCGGGCGGAGTAGATGCCCGTGTGGGTGAGGCGGTAGGTGTCGGTGTGGTCGAAGAGGGCGTAGGTGAGGACCTGGTAGAGGTCGGTGGCGCTGAGGGAGTCGGCGCGGACGCCGGTGCGCTGGTTCTTCGGGCCGAGGTGGGTTTTGAGGTCGAGGAGCAGGCCGTCGCTGATGATGTCGGCGTCGGCGTTGCACAGGACCGAGGCGTCGAAGGTGGGGCCGGGGACGGTGGGTGGACGCAGGTGGGGAAGGAGTTGGTCGTCGGCGATGCCGCGCAGTTCCCAGAGCTGGCGGATCGCGTCGGCGGGGGCGAGAGCGAGCAGGTGGTCGGGGGTGAAGCGGTCGGTGGTCAGGAGATTCGCGAGCGCGGAATCGCGGAGTAGGCCGCGGCGGTAGACGTCGGTGCACAGGGCCAGGGCCCAGCAGGCGCGGCTGAGCAGGTCGACGTCGCCCGCGGTCGGGGCGACGGCCGCGCCCGCGGTGTCGATCACCGACTCCACGACCGCCGATTCCCGGGGATGGCCGAAGAATCCGAGCAGCGGTAGTACGGGGCGGTGGTCGGGGACGAGCAGGAAACGCACCGCGAAGTCGAAGGCGGCGCCGAGGGTCGCGGGGTTGGCGCCACCGGTGTCGACCAGCAGTGGTCCGGCCCCGCGCCGATACTCGGCCTGCACGCCGCGGGTGTGCGGGAACCGCTGGTGCAGGTAGGTGCGCAGTGGCGACGTCGTGTCGCGCAGCGCGGCGGAAAGGTTCGTGTAGACGTACACCGGTCTCCGTCCGACGGCCGAGTCGAGCGCTGCCTCGATGGTGCCACGCGGTGCGGGAGCGCGATAGGTGCACAATCTTCTTTGCACAAGAATTTATGCAAAGAGTACTGTGCAACTATGACCGACGAGGTACCGCCGAGGGAGATCACCGACCCCGCCGCGCTGCGCGCGCTCGCCCATCCGCTCCGGCAGCGCATTCTGCGCGCCCTCGCCGAGAAGGGCCCGGCGACCGCGACCGCGCTGGCAGCGCAGCTGGGTCAGAACACCGGCGCGACCAGCTATCACCTGCGTCAGCTGGCCGAGCACGGGTTCATCGAGGAGGCGCCCGAGCTGGCGAAGGGGAAGGAGCGGTGGTGGCGGTCGCCGCCGAAGGATCTGCGGTACCGGCTGGACAAGGACCAGTCGCCGGAAATGCGCGAGCTGCTGGAAGGGATGGTCGCGCAGCACATTTCCGAGGATGTCGAGCTCTTCCAGCGGTTCCGCGCCGAGCGCGCCGAGCTGGGGGAGTGGGCCGACACGATGCCGTTCTCGCGCGGCGCGATCTACGCGACCCGCGAGGAACTCGACGCCTTCTGCGAGGAGTACCTCGCGCTGCTCAAACGCTTCCAAGCCACCCATGCCGAAGACCGGCCGGGCGCGCGCCGGGTACTGACCCGGTTCATCGCGTTCCCGGCCCCGGGGATGAACGACAGCCAATAGGGATCCACCGTGCTCATTCGTATCGCTCTGTTCGCCACCATGATCGCGGCGCTGGTCGCGGCCGCGCCGACGGCCACCGCGGACGACCGCGTCACCACCGACATCACCGTCACCCGCTCCGACGGCACCACCACGACCGGCACCATCCACGCACCGGCGGGTGCCACCGGCAGGCCGGGCGTCGTGCTCGTGCACGGCTCCGGGACCAGCCCCAGTCCCCATTACGCACAGGTCGCCGATGCTTTCGCGCGTGCGGGCATCGTCGCGTTGCAGTACGCGAAGCGGGCCGAGGACTACACCCCCGCCCATCGTGACTACTCCCTGCTCGCCGACGACGCGCTGTCCGGCATCGCCGCGCTGCGGAGCCGGCCCGAGGTCGACCCGTCGCGGGTCGGCCTCTGGGGACTGTCGGAAGGCGGCTGGGTGGCGCCGTTGGCCGCCTCGCGCTCGGCCGATGTCGCCTTCCTGATCACCATCGGCGCCAATTCCGGCGCGCCCGCCGCCCAGCAGACCTGGGCCAACGAGACCAGATTCGCGGCGGCGGGCGTGCGCGGATCGATGATCGATGTGCTGGGGCGCAACGGAATCCGTCAGCTCGCGGGCGCGGGGCAGTTCGCCCAGGCCGACTACGATCCGGTGCCGGTGCTGGAACGGATTCCGCAGCCGGTGCTCGCGATCTGGGGCGACCAGGACCGGCTGACCCCGCCCGGTGACAGTCTGCGCGACTTCCGCGCGGCCTTCGATCGGGTCGGCAAGACGAACTACACGCTGCGCACACTGCCGAATGCCCAGCACGCGTGCCTCACGACGACCGACGGATTCGACAAGGGCACCGAGCTCGCGCCCGGCTACGCCGAGCTCATGGGCGACTGGGTGAACGGGCTGCCCGGCTCGGCGAACAGGCAGGTGGATCAGCCTGCGGTGCAGGGACATTCGGTGACGCCGCTGGCACCGCTGGCCTGGTGGGAGTCCACTCCGGTCCAGCTGATCCTGCTGCTCGGGACCGTTCTCGCCCTCTGCGGCTACGCGGTGAGCGGGTTCAAGAGGGATTGGCGCCTGTCCCATGCCCGGCCCGCGCGAATCTTGGCGGCGGCGATCGGGATCGGCATCGTCGGCACGATCGCCCTGTTTCTGTTCGTCGCCTCCACCAAGTCGACCTCGTTCGGCCCCTTGCTGTTCGGCCGCACGCTGCCCTGGGTGGCGCTGCAACTGAGCGCGCTGTGCGCGGTGGCCGCGCTCGGCGTCGTCGTCGCGCGGCGCGGGCGGCTGCTCGACGGTGTCGGCACGGGCGGGCGGGTCCGCTGGGCGCTGCTGGTGTGCGGCGGTACCGGATTCACGCTGTGGGCGCTGTACTGGGGACTACTGCTGCCCTGAGAAAACGCGGAAGGTCCCGACCTGCTGGTCGGGACCTTCCGGATCGGGGTCAGGGGTTCAGGTTCACGGTGTGCGTGTTGTGCAGATTCGAGCCGACGAACACACGTCGCATGTTCACGATGTCCCACGTGGATGTTCCGATCAGGAGGCAGGAGTCGAACCGGTCGAAGGGATTGACGTAGACCCGAGGGCCGTTCGCGTCACCCCACCACGCACCGTTGCCCGCCCTGGCGTAGTAGTACGCCGCGTCGTATTTCGTCCAGATCGCGGTCTTCGACTCTCCCGGATTCAGATTCCACCAGCCGTGGGTCGCCCAGCCGCCGTACTGGCCGGGGCAGGAATCCGGGTCGACCTGCATGACCGCGACGGAAACCACCAGGTGATAGTTGTTGTGGAAGGCCAACCAAGGCATCGGACTACCCTTCCTGCTCGAGTGACGGGGCCGGCAGACTCGCGGCCTCGTGGAACGGCGCGGCCACACTCGCGCCCGCCGGTGGCTCCGGGCTGGCGGCCCGATGATCTTCCGAGGTGTGCGCGGTCGTCTCGCGGACGGCCGGCGCCTGCGCGGGGGCAACCTGCCCCGTTTGTGGTTCGGCGGTCATGGATTTCACCTTTCTTCTGCTTCGGCTACGGTTACCGATAACTCCTGTGGGGTGGCCCCGTGGAAGGGGTCGCCGGTCATCAGCCGCACGGTCGCGTCGCCGGGCGTCAGCGCGGCGAGTACCACCACGTCCGGCGGACCCTCGGGCGCGAGCACCCGTCCGTCCGCGAGCGGGGCGGCGTCGCGGTAGACGCCGAGCACCTCGACCGTCGCGCCCGAGGTCACCCGGGCGCCCGCGGCGGGCAGCAGCACGATGTCGCCGGGCTCGAGCGCCAACCGCGCTCCGATCGGATCCGCGCGCAGATCAACCAGCCGTGGCATGTGCTTGCGCGAGTGCGGATTCCACGCTGACGTCCTCCGCTTCGTCCCAGTCCGCCGTCTCGCTGAAGAAGGGCCACAGCGTCGGGTAGATGGAGCGCGCGAAGGCACGATCGGCGGCGTTGATGTCCAGGCCGCCGCGAATCGGCTGCCCGTCGGTGGTGATCTTGCCGGGCAGCTGGTAGCACATGATCGAGTCCTGATCGGCGTTCGGCGTCGCCATGATCGAGCGTTCGTCCAGCGGGGTCAGGACATTCGACCGCGTCTGCTGCTCGCTCCACCCGTAGGTGTCGCGGAAGTGGGCGATCGTCTTGGCGACATCGAGCCGCTCGATCAGCGCGCGGCGCAGATGCTCGTGCGGGAAACCGAGGGTGTGCCCCGTCTCGTGGCGCACGACCCGCTTGTACTCGGCCTCCGAGGTGGCCATCGTGAAGCCCTGCAGGTTCATCGTCGGACGGCTCTGCGGGATCAGCAGGACATCGGTGCCGAGATAGGACCAATAGCCCTGGCCGGCACGGGAAATACGCACCTGGCCGGTGCCGTTCGTCAGGACGAAGGTGACGCCGATGCCCCAGGCGTTCATGTGGCCGAGGATGCGCTGCTTCAGGTCGGTGGGGGTCGCTTCCAGGAAGCTGACCGTCAGGGTGCGGCGCTGCATGCCCCAGTACTTCGAGGTCAGCACCGCCAGTTCGGCCACCTGCGGCAGGCCGCCCTCCGTCGCCGCGCTCTGGGTGAGCGGCGCGTTCACCGGATTGAGCAGCGTGGCGACTTCGGCCGCGCGCGCCAGCAGCCGGGTCGGCAGGGCGGGAATCACGCAGCCGGGGTCCTCGACGGGCGCGAATTCCTCGTGGTGGCCGTCGCCGTGGAGTTCGTGGTCGGGTGGGGTACGCATCGGATCCTCCTCATCGAATCAACCGTGGGATGTGACTGTGGCACGGCGAATCGATGCGGGTCCCGCGTAGTCGACTACTCGATCAGGGGCGCGAAAAAGGCCCCCGACCTGGTGGTCGAGGGCCTTTCGTTCGCGTTCCTCCCGAGTCGGGCCTCGTTGACCGACTCGGGAGAACCGACTCGGGTCAGCGGGCGGCGACGTTGCGGCGGGTGGCCCGAGAGTTGGTGGCGGAACGCAGGATCTGGTGCAGGATGGCGTCGAAGGCGGCGGTGTCCTCGACATTGCTGAGGTGCCCGTGCGGGAGCACGTGGAAGTCGGCCAGGTGGCCGGTGCGGCGCAGGATGTCGACGATCGAGCGGGACATGCGCTGCGGGAGCAGCCGGTCCTGGGCGCCGGCCAGCACCGTGGTCGGGACGTTCAGGTTGGCGGTGCCCGCCGACAGATCCATGTCGGCCATCGCGGCGGCGTGGCGGCCGCGCGCGAGCGGACGGCAGGAGCGGATGATGCCGACCGCGAAGTCGACCTCGTCGGCGGTGGCGTCCGGGGTGAGGATGCGGTAGCGGAACAGCTGCTCGGTGAACCAGCCACCCGGGATCGGCAGCGGCGCGAACAACAGCGACTCGCTGACCGGCTGCGGCATGCGCACGGGCGCGCCCATGATCGTGACCGGGTACTCGGCGACGGTGAGCTGCTTGTTCAGCACCGGCAGCAGATCGGTTTCCCAGCGGATGTCGCCGTTGGCCGTGTTCGCCAGCAGGACGGCGGCGGCGCGCTCGGACACCTGCTCGGGGTGGTGCTTGGCCCAGGCCTGGATGGTGAGGCCGCCCATGCTGTGCCCGGCCAGAACGGCCCGCTCGCCCGGACGCAGCGTCGCGTCGAGGACGGCGGCGAGATCGTCGGCCAGGGTGTGCTCGCTGGGGGCGGCGGTGCCGAGAGTGGACTCGCCGTGGCCGCGCTGGTCGTAGCTGACCACGCGGTACTCACCGGCGAAGGCGGTGATCTGCGGGTTCCAGTATTCGATGCTGCACGCCCAGCCGTGGATGAGGACCAGGGTGGGGGCGGTGTCGGGGCCGTAGACGTGGACCCGGAGGTCGGCGCCGTCCGCGGTGGTCACCGGGACGACCCGGTGCGCGACGGAGGGGGTGTTGAGTTTCGCTGTCGCGAAGCTCCGGGTACGCAGTCCGGCACGGAACTGTGCGGTGAGTACGCCTACCGTCATCATCGACTTTGCAAGCATGTCGGCACTCCTTTGTGTCGTAGGCCACCGTACAGTGCGAGCTGGGGTGCTAGCTAGTGTTAGCGGGTCACAGTGTCCCATTTGTTGTGAACTGGGTCACCGGGCGCGCCGACACTGTGAAATCGCCCGAAATCGCCGGAAAATTACAGCGTGCCGCCGCGATCCGGGCATGCTGGCGGCCCCGACCGGGCGCGGCTACCGTAGGAGCGTGGACAGCACGCCCGTCATGGCCGATTTCTCCGGCGCCCCGCACCGCGAACCGGCACGCCCGGCCTGGCAGCGCTTCGCCCCGCCGCTGATCGCCGCCGGACTCGGGGTCGGCACGCTCGCGTTGCTGCACTTCCGCGATCCGCACGTCGAGGGTTCCTACGGACTGTGCCCCGTGTACGCGCTGCTCGGGGTGTACTGCCCCGGCTGCGGTGGGATGCGGGCGATGCACAACCTGACCGACGGCCGGATCATCGATTCGCTGCACAGCAATGTGCTGGTGCTGCCGCTGGTCGTCGCGTTCGCGGTGTTCGTCGTCGACTGGCTGCTGCGTGCCCGGCGCGGACAACGCTGGCGGGTGCCCGGGCTGAGCCCGGTGCTGGTGTGGTCGTTCTTCGGATTGCTGGCCGTCTATACCGTTGTGCGCAACACGCCGTGGGGAACGTGGCTCACGCCCGTTTGATACTGGTGCCCGCGCGGATCGGCGGGCAGTCTGGAGGCATGCGCGATTCACTGAAGGATCGAGTCCGGCGGAAGTTGCAGCGTCAGCTCGCCGAGGACGGCCCCGACCCCGAACGCGACGACTCCCGCAGCATCTCGGTGGCCGACGATCTCGAGGCGCTCGAGATGGTGCCGTCCGACGATCCCCTCGTCGAGGAACTCGCCCAGCGCTACCTGGTCTTCTGATGCGCCTGGCCGCCCAGCGGCGGTAGCTGCGGCAGCGGCTTGGTGCCGAGCCAGACCGCGAACAGCGGACGCAGCGGCGCCACACTGTAATGACCTGCCAGATCCACGAATTCCTCGGTGGTGACCGAGGCGTGTCGATAGCGCGCGGTCCATTCCCGGATCAGTTCGAAGAACAGGTGGTCGCGCAGTTCCAGCCGCAGCGCGTGCAGGGTGAGCGCGCCGCGCTTGTAGACCCGGTCGTCGAACATGTCCTTGGGGCCGGGATCGCCGACGATGATGTCCTGCGGCTGCCGGGCCAGATTCGCCCGCGCCGCCCTGGCCAGCTGATCCGCGGTCGGTCCGCCGGCGGCCTCCGACCAGATCCACTCGGCGTAACAGGCGAAGCCCTCGTGCAGCCAGATGTCGCGCCACTGCTTCAGGGTCAGGCTGTTGCCGAACCACTGGTGCGCCAGTTCGTGCGCGACCAGCCGCTCCGAACCACGCTTGCCGTCGCAGTGATTGGCGCCGAACACCGAGATGCCCTGTGCCTCGATCGGGATGTCGAGTTCGTCGTCGGTGACGACCACGGTGTAGTTCTCGAACGGGTACGGGCCGAACTTCTCGGTGAACAGCGCCATCATCTCGGGCTGCCGGGCGAAGTCGTGGTCGAAGTTCGCGCGCAGCCGCTGCGGGATGACGGCCTGCATCGGCACCGGCTCGCCGGGCGCGCCGATCCGGTGCTTGCGGTAGTTGCCGATCTGGATGGTCGCCAGGTAGCTGGCCATCGGCTCGGGCGCCTCGTACACCCAGGTGGTCTGGCTGGCCTTGGCCTGCTTGCGGACCAGGGTGCCGTTGGCCAGGGCGTAGAACGGGCTGTCGGTGGTGATCGAGATCCGGTACGACGCTTTGGAACTCGGGTGGTCGTCGCACGGGAACCAGGAGGCGGCGCCGTTGGGCTGGCTGGCCACCAGCGCGCCCTCGGTGAGCTCCTCCCAGCCGACCTCGCCCCACGGCCCGCGCACCGGCCGCGGCGTGCCCGCGTAGTGGACGGTGATCTCCAGGACGCCGCCCGCGGGGATCTTCTGCTGCGGGGTGATCGCCAGCTTGCCCTGCTGATGGCTGAACTTCGCGGCCTTGGCCCCGTTGACCAGCACCTTCGACACCGTCAGCGCCTGCGACAGATCGAGGGTGAACCACCCCCGCACGGTGGTCGTGACCGCGATGATCACCGCGCGCCCGGCCAGCCGGTTGCTGGCGGGCCGGTAGCCCAGCTCCAGCTCGTACCTGGACACGCGGTACCCACGATTGCCGTTCTGTGGCAGGTAGGCGTCGATCGGTTCCTCGTAGAACTTGCTCCGCATCAGGCGGCTCCGCGCTGCCTCGACTCCGGCGTCGAGGCGGTCCCGGACCACGGCGAGATGGGGTTGCCCCACCAGCGGGTCGACGGCGGGACCACGTCGCCGCGCATCACCAGCGAGGCCGGACCGATGGTGGCGCCCGCGCCGATATGGGCGGCGGGCAGGGCGACGCAGTGCGGGCCGAGGGTGGCGCCCGCGTCCAGTGTCACCGTGTCCATGGACATGATGCGGTCGTGGAACAGATGGGTCTGCACCACGCAGCCGCGTTCCACGGTCGCGCCGTCACCGAGTGTCACGAGGTCTGCCTCCGGAAGCCAATAGGACTCGCACCATACCCCGCGGCCTATCTTGGCACCGAGTCCGCGAAGCCACAGATTCATCACGGGAGTACCCGTGGCGGCGCGGGCGAACCAGGGCGCGGCGACGGTCTCGACGAAGGCGTCGGAGACCTCGTTGCGCCACACGAACGAACTCCACAGCGGATGCTCGACGGCCCGAATCCGCCCGACCAGCAACCACTTCGCGGCCACCGCGATGGCACCGGCCAGCGCGCCCGCCGCCATCAGGACCAGGCCGGACAGCAGGGCGGCGACGAGGTAGTCGGAATGCTGGGCGATCAGGGCCAGCACGAACAGCACGCCGAGGCCGATGGCGAAGGTCACCATCACCGGGATCAACCGGCAGGTCTCGACGAACGCGCGTGCCACCTTCAGGCGCAGGGGCGGATCGAATGTGCGTGAGGTGTCGCTGGATTCGGCCGCCCGGCGCAGCCGCACCGGCGGGCTGCCCAGCCAGGACGAGCCGGCCTTGGCCTTGCTCGGCGCGGCCGAGAGCACCGCGACCAGCCCGTTCTTGGGCACCCGGCGACCGACCGCGGTCATGCCGGAGTTGCCGAGGAAGGCGCGCTTGCCGACCTTGGCCTCGCCGATGCGCAGCCAGCCGCCGCCGAGTTCGTAGCTGGCGATCATGGTGTCGTCGGCCAGGAAGGCGCCGTCGGCGACCACGGTGAACTTGGGCAGCAGCAGCACGGTCGAGGCTTCGACGTTCTTGCCGATCCGCGCGCCGAGCAGGCGCAGCCACAGCGGGGTCAGCAGGCTGGCGTAGAGCGGGAACAGGAAGGTGCGGGCCGAGTCGAGCAGGCGTTCGGTGGCCCACACCTGCCAGCCGGTCCGGCTGCGCACCGGGTGGTAGCCCTCGCGCAGGCCGATGCCGAGCAGGCGCACGGCGATCACGGTGGCCGCGGCGTACACGGCGAGACTGAGCAGGGTCGCCACCGGCAGGATGGCGAAGCCACGCAGCGCGGCGGCGCCGATGGTGGTCTCCTCGCGGACCCACCAGGCGATGAACGTGCCGCCGACGGCCAGCCCGAGGACCGGCATCGCGGCCAGCGCCATCGAGGACAGGCCGAAGACGACCAGCCAGTGCCGGGCCCGCTCGGGGGCGTGGTCGGGCCAGCGGCGCGGGGCCTTGCCCGCCTTCGTCGCGGGCGAGCCCGCCCATTCCTGTTCGGCCTTGACCTTGCCGGACACCGCGGAACCGGGCGCGATCTCGGCCTTCTTGCCGATCTTGGTGCCGGGCAGCAGGATCGAGCGCGCGCCGATCACCGCGCCGTCGCCGATGGTGATGCCGCCGATGTGCACGAGGTCGCCGTCGACCCAGTAGCCGGACAGGTCCACCTCGGGTTCGACGCTGGCGCCGTCACCGAGTTCGAGCATGCCGGTGACCGGCGGCAGGGTGTGCAGGTCGACGCCCTTGCCGATCTTCGCGCCGAGTGCCCGCGCGAACGGCACCATCAGCGGTGCGCCGGACAGGCTTTCGGCACCACTGGCCTCCGACAGGCGCACGGCCGCCCACAGCCGCAGGTGCACCAGGGAGCCGCGCGGATAGGTGCCGGGGCGCAGCCCGGCCAGCAGCACGCGCGCGCCCGCGACGCACAGCGTCATCCGGCCCAGCGGCGAGATGAACAGCACGAACGCCAGCGCGATCCACCACCAGGACAGCCGCGGCAGCCACGGCAGCGAGCCGGACCAGCCCGCGATCGCCGACACCACCGCCAGCCAGGTGACCCACTGCAATCCGGTGAGGGTGGTCAGCGGGATGGTGGCCAGCACCTGGGTGAGTTGCGCGCGCAACGGCGTCGGCGCGACGACCCGCTCGTCGACCGCCGCGACCGGCGCGCTGCCGTCGAGCAGTTCCACCAGCGAGCCAAGCCGGGGATGGTCGTACAGATCGGCGACGGTGATGTGCGGATACCGCTCGCGCAGCGCGCCGACCAGCTGGGCCGCCGACAGCGAGCCGCCACCCAGATCGAAGAAGTCGGCGTCGAGGTCGGTGGCCTCGGCGCCCAGGATGGCGTCCCACAGCCCGGCCACCCAGGCCGCCGTGCCGCCGAGACCGGATTCGGCCTGGTCCTCGGCGCTCGGCAGCGGCCAGGGCAGCGCGTTGCGGTCGACCTTGCCCGAGGTGCGGGTCGGCAGGTCGGGGACGACCGCGAGCCGCGGCACCAGCGGGGCAGGCAGCTGTTCGGCCAGAATCTCCCTGGCCTTCTTGACGTCGAAGTCGGGGCCCGCGCCGGTGAGGTAGCCGACGAGGATCTTGTTGCCCGCCTTGGTGGTCCGGATGGCGGCGGCCGCGCCGCTGACGCCGGGCAGGTGTTGCAGCGCGTTGTCGATCTCGCCGAGCTCGATGCGCCGGCCGCCGATCTTGATCTGGTCGTCGGCCCGGCCGAGGAAGATCAGGCCCTGATGGTCGTTGCGGACCAGATCGCCACTGCGGTAGGCGCGTTCCCAGCCCAGCGAGGGCAGCGGGGCGTACTTCTCGGCGTCCTTGGCCGGGTCCAGGTAGCGGGCCAGGCCGACGCCACCGATGACGAGCTCGCCGGTCTCGCCCTCGGGCACCGGGTTGCCCTGCGGGTCGACGACGGTCAGGTCCCAGCCGTCCAGCGGCAGGCCGATGCGGATCGGCATGCCGCCGTCGAGCAGCGCGGCGCAGGCGACGACGGTGGCCTCGGTGGGCCCGTAGGTGTTCCACACCTCCCGCTCGGCGCCACCGGCGAGACGTTCGGCCAGTTCCGGCGGGACGGCCTCGCCGCCGAAGATCAGCAAGCGCACCGAGTCGAGCGCCTCGGCGGGCCAGGTGGCGGCCAGTGTCGGCACCGTGGAGACGATGCTGATCTCGCGGCGCATCAGCCACGGGCCCAGGTCGGCGCCGGTGCGGACCAGGTCGCGCGGGGCGGGGACCAGGCAGGCGCCGTTGCGCCAGGCCAGCCACATCTCCTCGCAGGAGGCGTCGAAGGCCACCGACAGCCCGGCCAGCACCCGGTCGCCGGGGCCGATCGGGGCACGCTGCAGGAACAGCCTGGCCTCGGCGTCGACGAAGGCGGCGGCATTGCGGTGGGTGACCGCGACGCCCTTCGGCGTGCCGGTGGAACCGGAGGTGAAGATGATCCAGGCGTCGTCGGCGGGGGTCGGCAGGGTGTTCCAGTCCGAGGCGGGCGTGCGGCCCGCGGCCGCGGTGGCCGACTCGATGCCGTCGCCGGTGGCCAGCGCGCTCACCCTGGCCTCGCCGAAGACCAGCCGGGCCCGCTCCTCCGGGTCGTCGGCGTCGACGGGGACATAGGCGGCGCCGCAGTAGAGGACGGCCAGGATCGTGACGTACAGCGCGGCGCTGCCCGAGGGCATCCGCACGCCGACCCGGTCGCCGGGGCGGACGCCCGCCGCGGTCAGCTCGGTCATCCTGGCCTCGATCGCGGCGATCAGCTCCATGTAGCTGAGGACGACGGTGCCGTCGTCGATGGCCGGTGCGTCGGGGTGGGCCAGGGCGGTGCTGGTCAGGATGTCTACCAGGGTGCGCGGCGGCGCGGCCAGGTCGGCGCGCAGGAGTGGATCACGCAACCGGCTCGCCGGGTCCTCAGTGCGTGGCTCGAGCATGGCGCTCAGTCCACCTCTCATCGGTCGACCCCCATCGGTGGTGTTTGTTGTTTCACGGGCGGGTTACCGGAGGGCAAACAGGATGGTCACCAGATGCCAACGGTACTCGGAGAAGGTGTGGCCGGACGGCAGCGCGAGGCGTGCCGTCGGCGCCGATCACGACGGTGCGTCCGGTGACTCGCCGAGCGCGGTCAGCGTCAGCCGGTGCAGCGTGCGCTGTTCCTCGGGGTCGAGCCGCTCGAGCACGCGCGCGGTGGCCTCGGCGATCAGCCGGTCGGTGCGCTTGCACTGCTTGCGCCCGGCCTCGGTGATCCGCAGCCGGTATTTGCGGCGATCCGTGCCGTCGCGGGTGCGTTCGACCAGGCCGGCGCGTTCCAGCGCGTCGACCAGCCGGACGACTTCGCTGCGGTCGATGCCGAGGGCGTCGCCGACCTTCTTCTGCGTCAGGTCGGCGTTCTCCTCGATGAAGGTGAGCACCCAGTGATCGCGCAGCGGGACATCGATCTCGGCGTGCAGTGCCTTGGTGAGCCGTCCGAGCGCGTACACCGGATAGCGCGGCAGGCCGCGGACGGAGTTCGAGTTCGTGGACATGACGGCCACCCTAACAGATAGTGGGGGAGCTCAATCATTTGGGTGATCCACAATGGGGTTCGGAGATGGTTGTGTGGTGAACGCGTGAGGGGCAACACATCGGCAATCGGCGGTGCGCGTCGATGATGGTGCGGGCGTTGGGGTTACGGGCCGCAAGGCGATCGAGTGAGCGTGCACCGGCCTGCCGACGCCGACTCCGATCAGGGATAGCCGACCACGTTGCGAGCGCCCGGTTTCCGCGCTCCGACGTAGGCGTTGGAACGCTGCGCGACCTGGCGATACGTGGTGGAGTCGGGGGCCAATTCGGTGAGCTCGAAGGAGACCTTGCCGTCGTGATCGTGGTGGATGACCAGGGAATCGTCGACGACCTGGTAGATCGCGCGGAGCTCGCCCTCTGCCCAGGCCGCCAGGTACCGCACGGCGACGGCGCGGGTGAGCGCGAGACGCCAGTACATGCGCGCCGAGTCACGCAGGCGTTCCGTGGTGATCCCCGGGTACCAGCCGTATCCGTCGCGGTCGCGGAGGGCGTCCGGATCGGCGGCATCGGCGTCGGAGTCCGCCGGTACCCAGTCGCCGAGGTCGACCCACAGGATCTCACCGTCGTGTACTTGGTGCCCACCGCGGGTCACTCGCCCGGAAGGTGGCCGCCGTGGCGGTTTGGCGCGTTTGCCCAGGACTGTGACGGCGGGGATTTCCGGCAATGCGGATCCGGCGGGGACGCCGAGCGATGGTTCATCGGTGGCAGGTGCAGCGCCGGGCCGTAGGCGATCAGCGACGCCGACCGGCTGATAGTCGGGGGTGTCCTCGCGGACGAATCCGAGTGCGCGATCGAACGCGGACAATCCGGCGGCCGGGGTGCAACCGTCGAGGCACATCAGCGTGCGCCCCTGCGAGAACACCGATTCCGCTGGGACCGAGCGCTTTCCGTTCTCGTCGAAGGCGCGCCGGAGCACCTGCGCGGCGACGATCACGATGGAGGTGTCCGACGGGCTGGTGTGTTCCGCGCAGCGGGTGACGTGCCCGACGTGCGCCGATGCCGACTCGGCATAGAACAGGTAATAGGCGGTGGCACCGAAATGTGTTGCGGCGTCGATCAGATCGGCGCGCTGGGCGGCGGGCAGGGCGCCCGCTTTGACGAGTTCGCCGCGGCGGGCCCGCTTGGCCTGGATCAGCAGGCGTACCTCGCGGTCACCTGAGGGATCCTGCACGCGGTAGATGAAGTCGGCGCCGACGCCGCGTCTGCCGCGTGCCCGGTTGCCGCCTTCCTCTGGCCGGGTCAGCAATCGCACGCTGCGTCGGTCGCCCTCGTCCGACCTGGTCAGCAATCGCACTCCGGCCGGTGCGCGGGTCGCCGAGCCCCACGCCGAACAGCGCCGGGGCGGCTCGCAATCGGGGCAGGCCGCGTCGATGCGGTAGTCGACGCCGGTGAGGTGGCCGAGCAGGATCTCGGTGAACGTCTCCTCCTGCCAGGGGAACTTCCGCGCGCCCAGGTGCTGCAATCGGTACACGCTCTGGCAGCTGAGCCTGCGTGCCGCGATCGGGTCGACGAAGATCTCCGCGGGGAACTCAGACATCGAGCGGGATGTCCACGGTCGGGCGCAACGCCTCCAGCTGGGTGACGTAGGCGCTGAGCACCCGCTCGTACAGGTCGTCGACCTTGGCGTGGCGCACGGTGATGACCATCGAATACCGGATCGGCTGCGCCGAGGTCGTGGCGTGACCCGACTGCCGCGCGGTGTGGTGGATGTCGAAGACGGGATTGCGCAGGCTGGTGACCCGCTTGCTGCGCTCGGCGTGCAGCACCGTGTCCCACTTGCGCGCGTCGCGGCGCAGGGACTCGGTCTCCGGCTCGGTGGCACGGAAGAACGGCGCCGAGTCCGGGTGGATTCTGGTCGGTTCGGCGAACTTCTCGTCGTGCGGGCGGAAGGTGACGTCGAGGCCGCTGCGGGTGTAGCTGCCGGGGTCGGCGGGGTCGACCGGGGTGGCGTAGACCAGCGTCGCCCGGATGCGCACCATGCCGGCGGGGAGCGCGGCGGGTAGCGGGATCTGCGCGCGCAGGTACTTGGCGGGGGTCAGTTCGCCCTGGTAGAGCACCCTGGCTTCGCCGTCGCCGCACAGCACGAGCTCGGCCAGCGTCGCGGCGATCCGACCGTGGCCGGAATCGGAATCCGGTGAGCTGCCGCGCCGTTCGGCGGTGTGCACGAGCAGCGCCTTGAGGTCGAGCGCGCCCAGCTTCGGCCCGAACAGGGTGCGCGCGCCGAGGGCGGCGCGCAGGGCCATCGGCGCGGCGAAGCTGGTGCCGGAATCGGGGATCGCGGTGCCGTCGGGTCCGACGACGTGGAACGGCTCGTGATCACTGCCACCGAAGGCGAGGAGATCCGGCTTCACCGTGCCGGGCGAACGGCCCGGCCCGATCGCCGAGTAGGGCGCGCGATTCCACTGGGCGCCACTGCGATCCGAGGACCCGATCGCGAGCGCGTTGACGCTGTCGGCGGGCACCTGCACGCGGGCGTTGCCGCTGGGCCGGTCGGCCTCGCCGTTGTTGCCGACGGCGATGGTGGCCAGGGTGGTGCCGTCGCTGAGGTAGTCGTCCCAGAACGCGGTCCAGGCGTGCACCTCGTCGTCCTCGATCGGCAGTTCGGGGCCGATGCTGACGTTCACGAACTCGTATTTGCGCTGGCGCAGCACCGTATCGATGCGATCGATCGCGGCGTAGAGCTCGCACTGGTCGTCGTCGGTGTCCTCGTCCAGGACCTGGTAGTGGTCGACGTAGCCGTAGGGCACCGGAACCGGCTGCGTGGGATCGACACTGCCGAACAGCAGCGCCGAGGTGACCCGGTGGCCGTGGTCGAGGTAGTTGCGATGCGGCGGCGCGCTGTCGGCGAAGGTGTGCGCGTCGACCCAGCGGGTGAGCGGGGTGCGGGCGGGCAACCCGCCGTCGAACACCGCGACGGTGAGTTCGCGGTCGGTCGGCTCGGCCGTCGGCAGATCGGGCCGGAAGCCGGACAGCGTTGCGGTGGCACGGATGTCGCGGCCGAGTTGGGTGCGCATCCGCGGCATCCGGCGGATCACCCTGGTGTAGGAGTAGCCCGCCAGCTCGGCGATCGCGGCGTGCGTGCCGGTGACCGGGACGAAGGCCAGCCCGCCGTTGTCGAGCCTGCGGTCGATCGCCACGGACAGGTCGAGATCGCGGGAGAAATCGAGCAGGCCCTGGAGGGCGATATCGCGGTCGGAGTGCAGGACCAGCTCGGCCACGGTTTCCGAATCCGGCTGGGCGCCGGTCAATCTCAGGCGGTCGGCGGGGGAGTTGAGCCGGAAGTCCGCGAGGCTGACGATGCCCAGCTCGCCGCCGCGCAGCGGATCGTCGGCGCAGATGCGCGCGGCCAGCAGGCGCAGGTTGGCGCGGGTGGTCGCCAGGAACAGCAGGGTGCTCGCCCTGGGCGGGTGACCGTTGCCGGACGGGGCGATCGTCACCGGCCTGCTGCCCAGCGGGTCGAACTCCATCGACGCGAGCAACCTTGTCGGATAACCACTCTTGGACACGTACTGCGGATGCAGGGTGACGGCGGTGACCGTCTCGTCGTCCGGACAGGCCACCTTGGGCAGCGCGATCGCGGTCTCGCTCGCCGTGCGTACCAGCGGCGCGAGCCGGACCCGCGCCTGCGCGACCGTATCCGGCGGCGGTGGCGAACCGCCGCCTCTGCTGGGGACGATCGGTGCGGTCAGCCGTTCACCGAAGCCGATCAGAAATCGCGGTCCGGCCACCCGAAATCCCCCCAGCGAGCACGTTATTCCCGTCGGTGCGTGAAGCCACGGAGGGTATCGCGCGACACCCCCGTCAGCGCGCTGATCTGGCGCTGAGACAAGCCTGACATGCCGACCAGGGTCTGTGCCAGCTGTAACCGATCGGTCCGCGGAAGTTCAGCTACCAGACGCGCGGAGTGCTCGGCCAGCATGCCGGGCAGTGGCTGGTCCTCGAGCACGCAACGCCGCCGCAACCGCAGCATCGTGCGTTCGATGTCATTGAACGACAAGCCTTTCGACGCGAGGGCGGCCGCGTCGACGGCGGCGTCGGGCAGCGGTTGCCCGGCGAAGCGGCGGATCGCCTCGCCGCGCTGCGATGTCTCCGGCAGATCGAAGGTGACGGTGACGTCGAAGCGCCGCCACACCGCCGGGTCGAGCAGGTCGGCGTGATTGGTCGCGCCGATCACCAGGCCCGCGCCGGTGGGCCAGTCGTCGATCTGCTGGAGCAGCACCGTGACCAGCCGTTTCAGCTCGCCCACATCGCGGTCGTCGTCGCGTCGCTTGGCGATCGCGTCGAGTTCGTCGAGGAGCAGGACACACGGGCGCTGCTTGGCGTAGTCGATGGCGTGGCGCAGGTTGGTGCCGGTCTTGCCGAGCAGGCTGCTCATGATCGTGGCCAGGTCGAGCACCACCAGCGGTAACGACAGCTGGTGGGCCAGCCAGGCCGCGGCCATGGTCTTGCCGACCCCGGGCGGACCGACGAACAGCAGGCTGCGCGCCGGGGCGAGATCGGCGGCGGCGAGCCGGTCGGCGTGCTTGCGTTCGTCGACGATCTGGGTGAGCACGCGGTAGGTCTCGGCGGGCAGGATCGGCACCTCGGCGGTCGCGTCGGGCGCCACCACGCGCAGCAGCGGCAGGCGGCTGTCGCCGTCGACCGGGATCGGTGAATCGAGTTCGGCACGTAGGGGATTGGCGCGCGTCGGGTTCTGCCGCAGCAAGCCGATCAGGGCCTCGGCCAGTTCCGGGCAGTCGGTCCGGTGCCGTCGCGCGGCGCGGCGGACGAACATCGTCACGTCCTGTTCACGGCCGGCGAGGGCTACCCGGGCCAGGTGGACGAATTCGTCCGCCAGATCGGCGTTCACGTCCGCCGGTGTGGATCTTATGGCGTGTGACATGGTGTTCTTCCGATCGAAGGCATGGACTGATTTTGCTTCACTCGATCGTACGGCGTCCATCGCGGGCAAAGTTCACCCCTTGTGTACCGGTTTGACATCGGAACCCACCCGCAGCGCCACATTGATCTGCCGAGTCGTCGGCGTAGCTGTCGCCTTTCGTCGGATGCTAGTGGCGCGCGGGGTGCGCGTCGGCGATTCCCGTCGGCTCGGGCGCGCCGATCGGGGTGGTTGACAGCGCGCGGGATCGTCTGCCACTCTCGGAACAGGTCACGAGTACCAGCGACAAGCCCCGGCTAGCTGGTCGGCAACCCTCCTCCGCGGTGGGGTGCTCCGGGTGACGACCAGGCCGCCGTCCGCAGTGGGCGCGGCAAGCGCGGACTCGCAGCACCCTTTCGGGAACGAGTCCCTGAGCCGACGGGATTTCGTCATGACCGCAGTTATCGACCCCACCTGTGCCCTGGCCACCGTGTCCGGTGCGGACCTGCGGGTTCCGCTCGTGCAGGGCGGGACCGAGGCGTACGCCAACTTCGACTACGCGGCGAGCGCGCCGGCGTTGCAGCAGGTCACCGACCGGATTTCGCAGCTGCTGCCGTACTACGCCAGCGTGCACCGCGGTGCCGGGTACGCCTCGCGGATCTCCACCGAGTGCTACGAGGCCTCGCGCGGCGCGGTCGCCCGGTTCCTCGATGCCGCCGACGACCAGGTCGTCGTGTTCACCCGCAACACCACCGATTCGCTGAACCTGCTGGCAGGCTGCGTGCCGGGGGAGACCGTGGTGCTCGATATCGAGCACCACGCGAACTTCCTGCCGTGGACCGCGCACGGGCGCCGGGTGGTGCGGGCCGCCGACACCGTCGAGGAGACCATTCGCCGGGTCGTCGCCGAATTGTGCAGCAAGCCCGCCGCTCTGCTCGCGGTGACCGGGGCCTCCAATGTCACCGGTGAGGTGCTGCCGCTGGAGCGGCTCGCGACCATCGCCCACCAGTGCGGCGCCCGGATTCTCGTCGACGCGGCGCAGCTGGCGCCGCATCGCCGGATCTCCCTGCGCGAGACCGGGATCGACTATCTCGCCTTCTCCGGGCACAAGCTGTACGCGCCGTTCGGTGCCGGGGTGCTGGTCGGCAGGCGGGACTGGCTCGATGCCGGTGTGCCGCACCTGGCCGGTGGTGGCGCGGTGCGCAAGGTCGGTGTGGCGCAGGTCGACTGGGCCGCGGCGCCGCAGCGGCACGAGGCCGGGTCGCCGAATGTGCTGGGGGCGGCCGCCATCGCCGCCGCCTGTGACGCGCTCGCCGCGATCGACGCGGACGATCTCGTCGCACACGAGCGGTTCCTGGCCGACCGGCTGCGGGACGGACTGTCCGCGATCCCCGGTGTCGATCTGGTGCGGATCTGGTCCGACAGCCCCGACGCCGTCGGCATCGTTTGTTTCACCGTCGCCGGTCGCGCCCCCGGCGAGGTCGCCGCCTACCTCTCCGCCGAACACGCCATCGGCGTCCGCGACGGCCGCTTCTGCGCCCACCCCCTCCTCGCCGCCCTCGGCCTCGACGCCGCCCTGCGCGCCAGCATCGGCCTCGGCACCACCGCCGCCGACGTGGACCGCCTGATCGCCGCCATCACCACCCTCGTCGACTCCGGCCCCACCTGGACCTACGCCACCACCGACGGCCTCTGGAACCCCACCCCCGAAACCCGCCCCCTCACCCCCGACACCCTCACCGGCGCCGCCCCCTGCCTGCTCGGCTGAGTTCACCTCGCATGCCCGGTCCCGCCTGGATAGCGGGGCCGGGCTCGTCGTTTCCGCCGGTCAGGTGTCGAGGGCGGTGGGGCGGTGGTATTTGCCGTTGTAGTAGAGGAGGGGGGCGGCGGTGGGGGATTCGTGGGTTTGGTCGTGGACTCGGGTGACCAGGCCTACGGCGAGGGTGTGGTCGCCGATGTCGATGAGCTGGTGGAGGGTGGTGCGGAGCCAGAGGGGGGTGCCGTGCAGGACGGGCTCGCCGGTGTCGAGGGTGGTCCACAGGGAGCGGTCGGTGAAGCGGTCGGCGGCGGTGCGGGAGAAGCGGTGGGCCAGGTGGTGCTGGTGTTCGCCGAGGAAGTGGATGACGACCGAGTCGGCGGCGCGCAGGGCCTCGATGCTCGACGAGGTGTGGGCGATGTTGAACGACACCAGGGGCGGTTCGAGGGACAGCGAGGCGAAGGAGGTGGCGGTGAAGCCGACCGGGCCATGCTCGGCGCCGATCGTCACCACGGTGACACCGGCCGGATAGTGCCGCATCGACTCCCGGTACTGCTCGGCCGTGATCCCGCTCAGATCGTCGGGAACCACCAGCTCGGACGGAGTACGTCGCACTTCACTCACCCGCCCCAAACTACGCCCGTGCCGCGACCGCGCCCAGGGTCCGGTCGGCCCGGTGGGCGCACATCACACCCGCTCAGGCTCAGTCGACCTCGATCGGCAGCCCGGCGGTGATCCGCACGAGTTCGCGGAAGTTGGTGCGGAACACCGTGTTCGGATGACCGCCGGCGGCCCACACCTCGGTGTGCTCGGCCAGCGCGGTGTCCACCCAGGTGGGCAGGTTGGTGGGATGGCCGACGGGGGCGGTGCCATCGATCGGCTGACCGGTGATGCGCTCGACCAGGGCGGTGGGCGCTGGCGTGAGGGTGCCCTCCAGGCGTTTGCCGGTGCGCGTCAGGTCGACCTGGTGGTGGTCGGCGACCAGCAGCAGGACGGGATCGTCGTCGAGCAGGAAGACCTGGGAGGTGGTGATCGCGGTGGGATGGGCGCCCATCGCGCGGGCGGCATCGGCGGCGGTGGCAGCGGGCGTTTCCGGCGAAACGATGACGCCGTGATGCCCGCGGGCGATGAGCGTGTCGGCGACGCGGCATGCGACCGCCGGAAGAGACGACCTGCGCATGAAATCCAGAGTAGGACGATTGCGGGAAATATGCCGGGGGAGTGGATTTTTGGGGTCGACCCCAGGGGCTGCGCGCATCCCTGGCGGCGCGCCAATAGACTCGGCACATGACTGATTGGCAAGCCTTCACCGTCGAGATCGCCGACCACGTTGCCCAGGTCACACTGACCGGGCCGGGTAAGGGCAACGCGATGGGACCCGACTTCTGGCGCGAGCTGCCGGAGATCTTCCGCGAGCTCGACGCCGACCCGCAGGTGCGGGCCGTGGTGCTCACCGGCGCGGGCAAGCACTTCTCCTTCGGGCTCGACCTGGCGGCGATGGGCGGCATGCTCGCGCCCGTGCTGGCCGACGACGCGAAGGCGGCGCCGCGCACCGAGTTCCTCAAGGTCGTGCGCGGGATGCAGGACTCGGTGACCGCGGTCGCCGAGTGCACCAAGCCGGTGATCGCGGCCGTGTCCGGCTGGTGCATCGGTGGTGGCCTGGACCTGATCGCGGCCGCCGACATCCGGCTGGCCAGCGAGGACGCCAAGTTCAGCCTGCGTGAGGCGAAGGTCGCGATCGTCGCCGACATCGGCTCGCTGCAGCGCCTGCCCGGCATCATCGGCGAGGGCAACCTGCGCGAGCTGGCCTACACGGCCAAGGACATCGACGCCGCGCGCGCCGAGCGGATCGGCCTGGTCAACGAGGTGTTCGCCGATCAGGAGGCCGTGGTCGCGGCCGCGCACGCGATGGCGCGCGAGATCGCCGAGAACCCGCCGCTGGTGGTGCAGGGCATCAAGGACGTGCTCGAGCACCGGACCGCGCCCGCGGTGGCCGACGGCCTGCGCTACGTGTCGACCTGGAACGCGGCCTTCCTGCCGTCCAAGGACCTCACCGAGGCCATCACGGCGGTCTTCCAGAAGCGCGCGCCGGAGTTCAAGGGCGAGTAAAGGTAGGTCAAACGGTTGCCCCGGTGACCGTTCTGTCTACATACTTGCATCACACAACTAATTGATTGATGCAAGTAAAGGTGAAGAGCATTGGTTGAGAACGAGCCCTCGATCGACGCGATCGCGGTCCAGCTCGTCCGGCTGCACCGGCTGCGGGACCGCACGCTGGCCCAGATCAAGGACCGCTCCGGCATCGACCCGGCGGGCTTCGTGGTGCTGTTCCGGCTGGTCTGCGACGGGCCGATGCGCTCGGGCGCGCTCGCCGAGGCGGTGCACTCGGACGCGTCGACGGTGAGCAGGCAGGTCGCCCAGCTGGTCGAACGCGGGCTGGTGCGCCGGGTCGCCGATCCCGACGACGGCCGCGCCACCGTGCTGGAGGTGACCGACCAGGGCCGGGAGGTCGCCGAACGCATCCGGACCCGCCGCCGCGAGTCCGTCGCCATCGTCACCGAGGACTGGTCGGGTGACGACCGCGCGACCTTCGCCGCGCTGCTGACGCGCTTCGTCGACGACTACGACGCGGCCCGCCCGACCCTGCTGACCCGCTCGACCGCACTGAGCACTACCGCGATGGAGAACGATTCGTGACGACAACCGCGGCCCCGGTGGACTCACCCGCCGGCTTCACCCACCGCCAGATCCTGACCATCCTGTCGGGCCTCATGCTCGGCATGCTGCTGGCCTCGCTCGATCAGACGATCGTGTCGACCTCGATCCGCACCATCGCCGACGACCTGCACGGCTATTCGTTGCAGGCCTGGGCGACGACGGCCTACCTGATCACCGCGACGATCAGCACCCCGCTCTACGGCAAGCTCTCGGACATGTTCGGCCGCAAGCCGTTCTTCCTCACCGCGATCGGGCTGTTCGTCATCGGCTCGCTGCTGTGCACGTTCGCCACGTCGATGTACCAGCTGGCGGCCTTCCGCGCGTTCCAGGGTCTGGGCGCCGGTGGTCTGATGTCGCTGGCGCTGGCCATCATGGGCGACATCATCAGTCCCCGGGAACGGGCCCGCTACCAGGGCTATTTCCTCGCCGTGTTCGGCATCTCGAGCGTGCTCGGGCCGGTGCTCGGCGGTCTGCTGGCCGGGCAGGACACCATCCTCGGCATCACCGGCTGGCGCTGGGTGTTCCTGGTGAATGTGCCGCTGGGCCTGCTCGCGCTGGTCGTGGTGACCCGGGTGCTGCAGCTGCCGCGTAAGCCACACGCCACCCACCGCATCGACTTCGCCGGCGCGCTGGTGCTCGCGATCGGTCTGGTGCCGCTGCTGATCGTGGCCGAGCAGGGGCGTGAATGGGGTTGGGGCAGTACCGCGTCGGTGATCTGCTATCTGATCGGCGCGGTGGGCGTCGTCGGGTTCGTCGCGGTGGAGAAGTACATGGGTGACGCGGCGCTGATCCCGCTGCGCATCTTCTCGAACACCACTTTCGCGCTCGGCGTGGTGATCTCGTTCGTCGTCGGCGCCGCCATGTTCGGTGGGATGCTGCTGCTGCCGCAGTACCTGCAGGTCGTGCGGGGTGCCGGGCCGACCGAGGCGGGTCTGCAGATGCTGCCGATGGTGCTCGGCCTGATGCTCGGCTCGATCCTGTCGGGCAGGCTGATCTCGAAGACCGGCCGGTACCGGGCCTTCCCGGTGATCGGCGCGATCACGCTGACCATCGGCCTGTTCCTGCTGCACCTGCTCGACGCCGACAGCCCGCTGTGGCTGGCGATGATCTTCATGGCGCTGACCGGCTTCGGTCTCGGCAATCTGCTCCAGCCGATGACGCTGGCGCTGCAGAACGCGTTGCCGCCCGAGGACATGGGCGTGTCCACCGCGTCGGCCACGTTCTTCCGGCAGATCGGCGGCACCCTCGGTGCCGCGGTCTTCCTGTCGATCCTGTTCTCGCTGCTCACCCCGAACATCACCGAGCAGATGCAGCAGGCGGCCACCGATCCCACCTACCAGCAGGCCGTGGTCACGGGTGCGCAGAGCGCCAACCCGGCCGACGCCGCGCTGGCCGAGGGGCTGCTGGCGCACGACACCTCGGCGGCGGGCCAGGTGCTCGAGGACAGTTCGATCATCCAGCAGCTGAACCCGGTGCTGGCCAAGCCGTTCCAGGTGGGCTTCGCCGACTCGATGTCGACGGTGTTCCTGGTGGCGACCGCGGTCGCGGCGCTCGCGCTGCTGCTGGTGCTGTTCTGGAAGGAGGCTCCGCTGCGGATGCAGGGCGGCATCCAGGCGGCCGGTGACACCAAGGCCGCCGATGCGGCAGGCGCGCTCGCCGACACCGCGGCCCAGACGACCGAGTCCGGTACCGATCGCAGCGACGACGCGGGTGGCCGCGTCCGCGCCGGGGCACCCCCGGCATGATCGAGGGATGAATCGAACCGGCAGCGGCGGAGCGGGACGGCGGATACGCCGCCTGCCCGCCGCTGTCGGCTATCTGCTGGTCGGCGGGCTGACCGGGGTCGCGGCGCTGTTCGCGGTGGTCGCGCTGGCCATCGTCGCCGCGGCGAGCCTGATCGGGATCGGGATCCCGGCGCTGCCCGAGGCGGTGAAGCTGATCCGCCCGCTGCTCACCCTGGAACGGCGCAGGGCGGGGCGGCGACTCGGCACGCCGATCACCCCGGCCTACCGGCCGCTGACGGGTGACCTGCGCGAACAGCTCGCGACCCTGGCCGCCGACCCGGCGAACCGCCGCGACCTCGCCTGGCTGGTGCTGCACGGCACGATCGGACTGCCCCTGGCCGGCCTGGCGGTGGCCCTCCCGGTGAGCGCGGTGCAGCATCTGGTGCTTCCGGTGCTGTGGCGGGCGGGCGTGGACGGGTTGGAGGGGAGCAACGGGCTCGTCGTGCACTCCTGGCCGACGGCCGCGGTGTCCGCGCTGATCGGACTCCTCTTCGGCGCGCTGACCCTGCGCACGCCCGACGCGGCGACGGCCCAGGCGAAGGTCGCTCGCTCCCTGCTGGCCCCGGACGAGCACGCCCTGCTGGCCGACCGCGTCGCCGAGCTCACCGCGACCAGGGCCGCCGCCCTCGACGCGCACGGCGCCGAACTGCGCCGCATCGAGCGCGACCTGCACGACGGCGCCCAGGCCAGGATCGCCGCGGTGATCATGCAGCTCGGCCTGGCCGAGCAGCTGCGCGACCGCGACCCCGACGCGGCGGCCCGGATGGTGCGCACCGCCCAGGACACGGCGTCGGCGGCGCTGGCCGAACTGCGCGACGTGGTCCGCAGCGTCTACCCGCCGGTGCTCTCCGATCGGGGCCTGGCCAGTGCCGTCTCCGCGCTGGCCGCGCGCAGCCCGATCCCGTGCGTGGTGGAGCTGAACGGGATCACGCGCAGGCCGATGGCGGTGGAGGCGGCGGCCTATTTCGTCATCGCCGAGGCCGTCACCAATGCCACCAAGCACTCCGCGGCCGGGAATCTGTCGATCGAACTGAGCGGACCACCCGCACTGCTGACCGTGGCGATCCGCGACGACGGCGTCGGCGGCGCGACGGTCACCGAGGGCGGTGGCCTGGCGGGCATCCGCCGCAGGGCCGAGGCGCTCGACGGCCGGATGACGCTCGACAGCCCCGCCGGTGGGCCTACCCTGGTGCGCGTGGAGTTGCCGTGCGGGTCGTGATCGCCGAGGACGACGCCCTCCTCCGGGAAGGCCTGGTCCTGCTGCTGAAGACCGCCGGGATCGAGGTGGTCGCCGCCGTCGAGGACGCCGAGGACTTTCTCGCGGTGGTCACCGCCGACCGCCCGGACGTGGTGGTGGTCGACGTGCGGCTCCCGCCGACCTTCACCGACGACGGCCTGCGCGCCGCCGTGCGGGCCAGGACCGTGCACCCCGGCCTGCCGGTTCTCGTGCTCTCGGCCTATGTCGAGGACAGCTACGCCGCCGAACTGCTCGGCGACGGCGCGGGCGGGGTGGGCTATCTGCTCAAGGAGCGGGTCGGCAAGGTGGACCGATTCCTCGATTCGCTGCACCGGGTCGCCGCGGGCGGCACCGCGATGGACCCGGAGGTGATCGCGCAGCTGCTGGTGCGCCGCCGCGTGGACGACCCGCTGTCGACACTCACGGCCAGGGAACGCGAAGTGCTCGCGCTGATGGCGGAGGGCCAGGACAACTCCGCCATCGCCGCCGGCCTCGTCGTCACCGAAGGCGCTGTGCTCAAACACATTCGCAGCATCTTCGCCAAGCTCGGCCTGGCCGCCGACGAGTCCGGTCACCGCCGGGTGCTCGCGGTGCTCACCTATCTCAACGCCCGGCCGGGACGGCCGTGAGCGGTCACCGCACCGCGCCGGACCCGGCCTCGTCGCGGCAGGTCAGGTCGGTAGCGGGCAGCGTCCCGTCGAGCAGGTAGGTGTTGACGGCGGCGCTGACACAGTCGTTCGGATAGTTGCCGTAGATCCAGTGGATCGGCACGTCCGGCAGGGTCACCAGTCGCGAGCCGCGCAGCGCCCGGTGCATGCCGAGCGCGCCGGGGTAGGTGGTGCGGGTATCGCCGGTGGACTGCACGATCAGGCTCGGCACCGCGTTGTCGACCACGGTCTTCGGCTCGGCGGGCGGCGCCCAGAACGCGCACGGCGTGATGTTGTTCGTGAACGCCCCGAACAGTGGCTGATCGGCACGGCTGTCTTCGATATTGCGCCAGTACCAGGCGGGATCGCGCGGTGTCGCCGCGTCGCCGCACAGCACGGCGGTGGCGGTGGACAGGTCGCGTGGCTCCGCTTTCAGCATGAAGGCCAGGGTGGCGGCCAGCTGCGGGTCCGGCGTCACGGTCGCGCCGTCGGCGGCGTCGGCGAGCTGACGGAGCTGCCCGGCCAGCATCGGATACTTGCGCGGATCGTCCAGCCCGGCGAACAGGATGTTCGGCAGGCTGTGCTGATCGACGGTGAACTCGCCGATCCGGATCGGCCGGTCCTTCGCCCGGCGCACCATCGCCTGGATGAATTCGCGCACCGCGAAACGGTCGGTGCCGAAACGGTATTCGTCGGCGTGCGCGGCGGCCCAGGCTGCCCACAGATCGAAGGCGGCCTCGTTGGCCGGGCCCATGTCGCGCAGCAGATCGGTCGCGCCGTAGCGCTCGGGGTCGACCGCGCTGTCGAGCACGAAGTGGTCGGCGCGATCGCCGAAGAGCTGGGTGTACACCGCGCCCAGGTAGGTGCCGTAGGAGGTGCCGTAGTAGCTGATCCGGTCCTCGCCGAGGACCGAGCGGATGAGATCCATGTCGCGGGCGGTGTTGCGGGTGGTGATGTGGCGCAGGCGGGCGCCCTCCGTCGTCGCGCACCGGGCGGCCAGCTCGGCCTGGCGGACGGTGCTCGCGGCGAAGTCGGCCGCGTCGAGTCCGGCCGACTGGGTCCAGAACCCTTCTTGCCAGCGGCAATTCACCGGTGTGGAGCGGCCGATGCCGCGCGGGTCGAGGCCGATCAGGTCGTAGCGGGCGGCGACCTCGGGGGTCATGCCGCCGCGGATGTCGACGACGAAGTCGAGGCCGGGGCCACCGGGACCGCCGGGGTTGGACAGCATCACCCCGCGCCGCTGTGCCGGATCGGTGGCGGGCAGGCGGGAGATGGCGACGGTCATCGTCGCGCCTCCCGGGTCCGAATAGTCCACCGGCACCGTGACATCGGCGCACTGCGCGCCCGCCGGGTCGAGGCGGGGATCGTCGCAGGATCGCCAGGACAGCGCCTGGTGGCGGAAGTCGTCGAGCGGGTCGGCCGACGCCGGTGCGGTGGTGAGCAATCCGAGGGTGGCGGTGGCGGCGAGCGCGGCGGTGATCAGGCGCTTCATGATGCGCACACGATCGTGTCGAAGGCCTGATCGACCAGTTTCGCCTGCTCCTCGCTGCGGGGCAGCTCGTTCACCACGAGGGTGACGGCGACGCCCTCGGCGGTGACGCCGGTGTGGGTGCCGAAACCGGGGATGCTGCCGCCGTGCCCGGTCACCTGGTCGCCGCAGGAGGCGGTGCGCTGGATCAGGCCCAAACCGTAACCGGCCGTGGGCATCCGGTCGAAGGGTACGGTGCGGCGCATCTCGGCGAACTGGGCGGCGGGCAGCAGCTTGCCGTCGAGCAGGGCGGTGAAGAAGCGATTGAGGTCGGCGCCGGTCGCGATCATGTCGCCCGCGGTGTCGGCCCACGAGGGATCGAGCTCGGTGAAATCGACTCGGGTGCCGTCGATCTCTTGATAGCCGCGCGAGTGCGGGGCGCGCAGGCCGGAGTCGCCCGCGGCGGGCGTGTAGGTGTCGCGCAAGCCGAGCGGTTCGAGGATCCTGGTGGCGATCTCGGCGGCCGTCGGGCGGCCGGTGACCCGCTCGATCAGCATGCCGAGCAGCACGTAGTTGGTATTGGTGTACACCGCGCGGGCGCCCGGCTCGTACTGCGGCGGCATCGTCATCGCGATGCGCACCAGCTCGGCGGGGGTGAAGTGCTGTCGGCGCGCCGCCTCGGTGGCGATATCGAGCTGCGGGGAGCCGGGATCGGTGGGCTTGCTCGGATCGCCGCTGGCCAGATACTCGGGCAGACCGCTGGTGTGCTGGAGCAACTGCCGCACGGTGACGCGATTGCCGTCGTTGCCGTTGCCGTGCACCACGCCGGGTAGGTACCGCTCGACGGGCGCGTCCAGCTCGACCCTGCCCTCGGCGACGAGTTGCAGCAGCACGGTCGCCACGAAACTCTTGGTATTGCTGCCGATCCGGACGAACGCGCCGTCGGGAATCGGCGCGCCCGAGGCGAGATCGCCGACGCCCGCGGTGACGGTCCGCTCGCCCGCGGGCGTGGTGATCACGGCCTGGGCACCGGGGAAGCCCGCCCGCACCAAGGTTTCGAGGGCCTGGCGCACCTCGGGCGCCGGTGCGGCCACCGGGGTGGTCGCGCTACCGCACGCGGGCACGGCGAGCAGTGCGGCGGCGCAGGCACCCACGGCGACGAGGCGACGGGACCTGCTGCGAAATAGCTTCATGAGCTGCGCTTTCCTCCTGCTGGAACGTGCTTTTCGGTGACTGTTCCGAGCGTAGGAAGACGCGCGCCTCGCGCCCATGCCGCGCGCGCCCGAATCGAAGGTGGTGCCAGCACTACCGACCCAGGGGTGGGGAAGGTGAAACGCCCATGGTGGGGCGGGAACTCCCCCTAGGGGTGGCTGTTTCGACGCTCGCGCGCCCATACCGTTCATCTCGTCGAAAACGAACACAGAGGAGCGAACGACATGCGCATCAAAACCACCATCGCCGCCGGACTGCTGGCTGCCGCGACCGTCGCCGGGGTGTCGACGGTCGCGGCGGGCAACGCCGCCGCCGGCCCGTACGGCACCTACTACGGCACCTACGCCACGCTGGCCGCCTGTCGCGCCGACGGCGAGTCGTCCTACACCGGCGGCTACTACTGGGAGTGCACCGAGAACTGGGACGGCTGGGACCTCTACATCTGGTACTGAGTTACCCGCACGTCCGACCCAGGGGCATCCGGCGACGCCGGGTGCCCCTTCTCGGTGTTCGGCTAGATTGTCGGTCTGAGTTCCCCCAGTGAGAGAGATTGGCCGCGCATGCTGACGTTCGCCGTGCTCGGTGAGATCCGTGCCTGGCGCGACACGGTCGAGCTCGACCTCGGCTCCCGGCAGCAGCGGGCACTCCTGGCCGCCCTGCTGCTGCGCACCGGCCGCTCGGCCACCGTCGACGAACTGATCGACGACGTCTGGGGCGAGAACCCCACCGCCAGCGCCGTCGGCGCGCTGCGCAATCACATCCTGCATCTGCGCCGGATCCTCGAACCCGACCGGGCGGCGGGGGAGCCGCCGCGGGTGCTGGTCGCGCTCGGCGGTGGTTACGCGCTGCGGGTGCCTGCGGGCTGCGTGGACATCGAACAGGTCGACGACCTGATGGACTCCCCGCACACCGACCCCGCCGCGGCGGGCGACACCGTCGACGCCGCGCTGCGCCTGTGGACCGGCACCCCGCTGGCCGGGCTGCCTGGCCCGTTCGCCGAGCGACAGCGTGCCCACCTCGCCGATCGCAGGCTCGTGCTGCTGGAACAACGCGCCGAACTCGACCTGCGCCGCGGTCGCTACGCCGAGGCCGTCGCCGACCTCACCCCGCTGTGCGCCGAGCATCCCCTGCGGGAGCGCCCGCGCGCGCTGCTGATGACCGCGCTCTACCACTCCGGCCGTCAGGCCGAGGCGCTGCGCGTCTACGCCGACACCCGGCGTGAGCTCGTCGACCAGCTCGGGATCGAGCCCGGTCGCGAGCTCGCCGACCTGCACCGGCGCATTCTGGCCGGTGAGCTGAGCGCGCCGCGCGAGCCGGTAGCACCCGCCCGGCCGCAGCCGCCGCAGCGGGTCGCGCAGCTGCCCGCCGACGTCGTCGACTTCACCGGCCGCGCCGAGGTGGTCGACCGGCTCGCCGCCCGGCTCACCGCGACCGGGACCGGGGTGCCGGTCTGCGCGATCGGTGGCATGGGCGGGATCGGCAAGAGCGCGCTGGCCGTGCATGTGGCGCACCTGGTGCGCGAGCGGTTCCCCGACGGGCAGCTGCACGTCGACCTGCGCGGTTTCGCCGCGGACCGCGACGGCGGGGCCACCGCCGCCGACACCCTCGGCGACTTCCTGCGCGTCCTCGGCGTGCCGGAGGGCGAGCTGGCTGCTGGCGCCGCCGAACGCTCGGCGCAGTTCCGCAGCAGACTGGCCGGGAAGCGGGTGCTCGTCGTCCTCGACAACGCCCGCTCGGTCGACCAGGTCGCGCCGCTGATCCCCGGGACACCCGGGTCGGCGGTGCTGGTCACCAGCCGCTCGGCCCTGCCCGAGCTGCCGGGCACCACCGCGGTGCGCCTGGACGTGCTCACCGACGCCGAGGCGCACAGCCTGCTCGCCGGCATCGCGGGCGCCGACCGGATCGCGGCCGAACCCGAGGCGGTCGCCGCGGTGCTCGGCGCCTGCGGTGGGCTGCCACTCGCGGTCCGCATCGTCGGGGCCCGGCTGGCCGCGCGTCCGGCCTGGACGGTGCGGATCGTGGCCGAGCGGCTGCGCGACACCGCCCAGCGGTTCAGCGTCCTGCGCACCGGCGAACTCGCCGTCGAGCTGGCCTTCCGGATCAGCTACGACCAGCTCGACACCGGGCACGCGCGGGCGTTCCGGATGCTCGCGGTGCCCGAGGTCGGCGAGATCTGCGCCGAGGGCGCCGCCGCCATCCTCGAGCTCGACATCGCCGCGGCCGAGCAGGTGTGCGAAGACCTTGTCGACCTGAACCTGCTCGAGACCACCGCGCCGGGCCGCTACACCTATCACGACCTGCTGCGCCTGTTCGCCAGGGAACTGCCGGTCACCGGCGCCGCCGACCCACCGCTGACCGCGCTGCGCAGGCTGCTCGACTTCTACCTCGCCACCGTGAAACACGCTGTCGCGATCTGCAATCCGGGGACCCGGCTGCCCGAGCACCTGCGCCCGACCGCGGCGCCCGGCGTGCGGTTCGCCGACGAGCACGCGGCCCAGGCGTGGCTGGCGGGCCAGCGGCACAACCTGGTCTCGCTGTATCGCCAATGCGCGCAGGCGGGCGGCCCGATGCTGGCCCCCGCCGCCGATATCGCCTGGGCCACCGCCGAACTCATCGACGGCGGCGCGAACTGCATCGAGGTGGCGCGGGCACTGGAGGAGCTGCTCGACGCCGCGCTGTGCGCGGGGGACCGCTCGGTGGAGTGCCGGGTGCGGGTGGCACTGGGCGCGCTGTTCGCCTACTCGCTCGGCGCGCTGCGCCAGGGCCGCGACCATCAGCGCATCGCGCTCTCGCTGGATCGCGGCACCATCAGCGACGCCAGGCTCACCGCGTTCGCCGCGCAGCTGCTGTCGTCCTCGACCCGGCGCGGGACCGAAACGGCCGCGCCGCTGGCCCATTCGGCGCGGGCGATCCGGCTGGCCCGCCGGGTCGGCGACCGGGCGATCGAATGCGCGTGCCTGGTCCACGAGGTGAAGACCTACTCCGACGCGGGCGATTTCCCGGCCGCGCGCGAGCGGGCGATCACCGCGCGGGCGCTCGCCGCCGAACTGGGCAACCGGTCGCTCGAGGTGATGGCGATGCACGAACTCGGGGTCACCCTGGTCTATCAGGGCGAGACGGCCGAGGGCGTGCGGCTGTGCGAGGAGGCGGTCGCGCTCGGCCGGGCGGGCGGGATCGAACTGCGGCTGGGCTGGGCGCTGTCGCGGCTGGCGCACGTGCTGCTGATGGCGGGCCGGGCCGCGGACGCGGAACCCGTCGTCGACGAGGCGATCCAGGTGCTGACCCGCGCGATCGGGCCGCTGACCAGGGCCAGGGTGCTCGTGCTCCAGGGCCTGATCAAGCAGGCCACCGGGCAGCCGGGGGAGGCGGAGGAGTCCTTCGTCGCCGCGGCGGAGGCGTTCGAGTCGATGCAGGACCCGCAGCTGACCCACGAGCGGCTCGACGCCGAACTGGAGGCGCCGGTGCTGGCGCTGCTGCACGACCACCTCGCCGCGCTGCGCGCTCGTCGCGGCATCATCGCCGCGTCATAGCGGCATCATCGCCGGGCACGAAAAATCCTGGGACGCTGGCGAACACAACTGTTCACGCGATAGATTGCCCTATGTACCCGGTTGTCGCGCCAGCGCGCCGCGTCGTCGCCGGGGGGTCGGCGGTTCGGACCGGGACAACGAGAACGGGATGTCCGAACTGCTCCGGACATCCCGTTCTTCGTGCACGTCAGCTCAGTGGCCGGCTTCCTTCAGGCGGGTGAAGGACTCGTCGATGACCTTCTCGGCCTCGGCGCGGCCCAGCCACTCCGAACCCTGGACGAACTTGCCCGGCTCCAGGTCCTTGTAGCGCTCGAAGAAGTGCTTGATCGCCGACAGCTCGAACTCCGAGACGTCGGCCAGTTCCTGGATGTGGTCCCAGCGCGGGTCGCCCGCGGGCACGCACAGCACCTTGTCGTCGCCGCCTGCCTCGTCGGTCATGCGGTACACGCCGATCGGACGGGCTTCCACGATCACACCGGGGAAGACCGACTCGGGCAGCAGCACCAGCGCGTCCAGCGGATCGCCGTCCTCGCCGAGGGTGTTCTCGATGAAGCCGTAGTCGGCCGGGTAGCCCATGGAGGTGTACAGGTACCGGTCGAGCTTGACCCGGCCGCTCTCGTGATCGACCTCGTACTTGTTCCGAGAGCCCTTGGGGATCTCGATGGTGACGTCGAACTCCACGCCATCTCCTTGCTCGTTCGAGTGCTTCTCTGCCGAATCGCCAGATCGTTCTGGGGAACCGTTGCGCAACGAGGATAGTGTGGTGTGCTGGTACACCGGTGCGGCAGGCGGCTCAGCGCGCAGTCGAGGCGTGTCGGGCGGAACAGTCGAGGATCGGTGAGGCGTTGATGTCGAGGTTCGAGATCCCGGTCGGCCGGGTGGCTTGATGGATCAGCGCGGAACGGGTCATCCGCCCTACGGCACGGGTCATCCGCCCTATGGCAACGAAGCGCCGACCGTGGCGCTCGATCGAAACGCCGAGCAGCCGGGATCGAAGAGTGGTCGATCGTCGCTGTGGATCTGGCTGTCCGCGGTCGTGGTCGCGCTGCTGGTGATCGCGGGTGGGTTCGCGGCGATCGCGAAACCGTGGACCCCGGAGTTCCGGCACGGCGGGCTCACCGTGGCCCCGCCGCCGGCCACCGAGCAGCCGATCGCCGAGGTCACCCCGGCCCGGTCGGACGCGCCCGCGCCGACGCCCGCCGGGATCGCCGCCGCCCTCGCGCCGGTCGTCGGCAGCCCCGATCTGGGCAGTTTCGCCGGTCAGGTGAGCGATCCGACCAGCGGTGCGGTGCTGTGGAGCCAGGACCCGGCCAAGGCGATGATCCCGTCCTCGACCGCGAAGGTCATGCTCGTCGCGGCCGCGTTGCTCACGCTGCCCGACGATCAGCGGGTGGCGACCAGGGTCCTCGCCGGCGCGCCGGGCGAGCTGGTGCTCGTCGGCGGCGGCGACCCGACGCTGACCACCAGGGCCGACGGCGGCTACTACACCGACGGGGCCCGGATCGCCGATCTGGCCGCGCGGATCAAGGCGACGGGCAGGCAGGTCACCGCGATCGTGGTCGACACCTCCGCCTATCGCGGGCCGACGATGGCCTCGGGCTGGGACCCGGTCGACATCCCGGAGGGCTCGATCACCCCGATCGAACCGATCATGCTCGACGGCGGCCGCTTCGATCCGTCGGCCGACTACTCGCCGCGCACCTCGACGCCCGCCCTGGACGCCGGGCGCGCGCTGGCCGCCGAACTCGGCGTCGACCCGGCCGCAGTGCGGGTCGGCCCGGCCGCGCAGAACGGTGCCGAGATCGCGAAGGTGGAATCGGCGCCGCTGCGAGTCCGGCTGCACGACATGATGATCCACTCCGACAACGTGCTCGCCGAGACGATCGGGCGGGAACTGGCGGTCGCGACCGGGCACGAGGCGTCCTTCGCCGGTGCCGTCGCCGCCACCACCGGGGCGCTGACCAGCGCCGGATTCGACGTCGCCGGACTGCATCTGGCCGACAACAGCGGGCTGTCCGTCGACGACCGGGTGCCGCCGCGGCTGCTCGACTCCATCATCGCCACCGCCGCCGAGCCCACCGGCGACGCGGCCGTGGCACCGGCCGGAACCCAGGCCAGGCCCGAGAACGACCCGCGCGCAGCGGCTCTCGCGCCGCTGCTGGACGACCTGCCGGTCGCGGGCGGCACCGGGACGCTGGCGCCGCGCTTCGTCACCCAGAACCGCCAGGGCGCGGGCTGGGTGCGGGCCAAGACCGGAACTCTGAGTGTCGCCAGCGCGTTGGTCGGATATGTGCTCGACCGGGACGGCCGGGTACTGACCTTCGCGCTGATGTCCAACGATCGGTTGCCGGAGGTCAGCAGGCCCGCCCTCGACGCGGTGGCGGGCACCCTGCGCAACTGCGGATGCTCCTGAGAGCGGGTGGCGATGACCGACGACAAGACCGGGCGCACGACCTCCGGGTTCAGCGGCGCGGTGGACTGGCGGCTCGCCGCCCGCACGGGCGCCGTGCTCGCGCCCGCCGGGCCGCGGACCTCACGGCAGACCGCCGAACAGGTCGTCGCCGAGCTGGCCACCGCGTCGGTGCGGGCCGAAGGGCCGGTGCGTGAGGTCAGCGGACTGCTCGACGACCGGCCGGTGCCCGAGGCCAGGATCGTCGACCGGCCCGGCTGGATCGGCGCCGCCGCCGAGTCGATGGCCGTGCTCACCGGCACCGAGGCCGTCTCGACGACCGGCAAGCTCGTCGGCAAGCCCGCGGGCTTGCAGGCCGGGACCATGCTGGCGTTCCTGTCGACCGCGATCCTGGGCCAGTACGACCCGTTCACCGGCGAGGACGGCACGCTGCTGCTGGTCGCGCCCAATATCCTCAGCGTGGAGCGGGCGCTCGGGGTCGACCCGTCCGACTTCCGGCTCTGGGTCTGCCTGCACGAGGTGACCCACCGGGTGCAGTTCTCCTCGGCCCCGTGGCTGGCCGACTACATGCGCGCCAATGTCGACATCCTCAGCGAGGTCGGCGAGGAGCCGATGAGCGAGATGCTGAGCCGGTTGCTCGCCGAGGTGCGCTCGCGCCGCGACGGCGACACCCTCGACGACCCGAACAGCCGCGGCGTCGTCGGCCTGCTGCGCGCCGCCCAGGCACCGCCGCAGCGCGAGGCGCTGGACCGGCTGCTCATGCTCGGCACGCTGCTGGAAGGCCACGCCGACCACGTCATGGACGCCGTCGGACCGGCCGTCGTCCCGACGGTCGCCGATATCCGGCGCGCCTTCGACCAGCGCAGGAAGAAGCCGACCAATCCCGTGCAGCGGTTGCTGCGCGCGCTGCTCGGGGTCGACGCGAAGGTCGCGCAGTACGTGCGTGGGAAGAAGTTCGTCGACGCCGTGGTGGAGCGGGTGGGCGTCACGGAGTTCAACACGGTGTGGACGAACGCGGAGACCCTGCCCCGCCTCGACGAGGTGGATGATCCGGGCCGCTGGATCACCCGCGTGCTGTGACTGTTCCGCCTCTCGGGGATGCGCGTGCCGCTGGGGTTTCGTCGGCGGCCGGCGGTGCTCGATGACGGGTCAGGTGCGGCTTCCGGAGACTCCCGCTGTGCTGGCGGTGCGGCGGGGTGTGCGGGAGTGGGTCGCGGCGCGCGGTGGGCCGATGCCGGTGGTGGTCGGGCTCTCCGGGGGCGCCGATTCGCTGGCGCTGGTCGCGGCCGCTGTCGTCGAGGCTGGAGACGTGACCGCGATCGTCGTGGATCACCGGTTGCAGGACGGGTCGGGGGAGGTGGCCGGGCGGGCTGCCGAGCAGGCGAGGGCGCTGGGGTGTGTGGCTGTAGAGGTAGTCGCGGTCGAGGTCGGGCGCGACGGCGGGGTCGAGGCGGCGGCGCGGGTGGCCAGGTACGCGGCGCTGGAATCGGTGCGGGGGGAGCGGCCGGTGCTGCTCGGGCACACCCTCGACGACCAGGCCGAGACCGTCTTGCTCGGGCTGGCACGCGGGTCGGGCGGGCGTTCGATTCAGGGCATGGCGGCGTGGAACGAGCCGTGGGGGCGGCCGTTGCTGGCGGTGCGGCGGGCGCAGACGCGGCAGCTGTGCGCCGATCTCGGAATCGAACCGTGGGAGGACCCGCACAACCTCGATCCGGCCTACACCCGGGTGCGGGTGCGCACCGAAGTCCTGCCGCTGCTCGAGGACGTGCTCGGTGGCGGCGTCGCCCAGGCGCTGGCCCGCACGGCCGACCAGCTGCGCGCCGACGGCGATGTCCTCGACGTGCTCACCGCCGACCTGCTGCGCGCGGCCACCGTGCGCGACGACGGCCGACGCGGCTCGGATCGGCCCGCTGGTACCACCGGCAATCGCGGCAGTGGCCCCGGCGACAGTGATCGACCCGCGCTGTCGATCGAGATCCTGGCCACTGCCGCCCCGGCGCTGCGTCGCCGGACGATCCGGGCCTGGCTCGCCGACCAGGGCATCGGCGGCGTGCTGAACGCACATTTACAGGCGATCGACGAACTCGTGAGCAACTGGCGCGGGCAGGGCGGGGTGGCCGTGGCCGGGGGCAGCAGGGACCACAGGTTGGTCGTGACGCGCGCGCATGGCACGCTGACGGTACGCGCGCAGCCGCGAAACGATGCCACATAATGGATCGGCCCGGTCGGGATCGACACCACTGAAGGGAAACCCACTTCCGTGTACGGAGACGACATCGCATCGGTGCTGATCACCGAAGACGAGATCAAAGCCAAGATCGAAGAGCTGGCCGAGATCGTCGCCAAGCGATACCCGCCGGATTCCCCCGAGGGCGACCTCCTGCTGGTCTGCGTGCTCAAGGGCGCGATCTTCTTCATGACCGACTTCGCCAGGGCGCTGCCGATCCCCACCCAGCTCGAGTTCATGGCCGTGTCGTCCTATGGTTCGTCCACCTCGTCCTCGGGCGTCGTGCGCATCATGAAGGACCTGGACAAAGACATCGCGGGCCGCAATGTGCTGATCGTCGAGGACATCATCGACTCCGGCCTGACCCTGTCCTGGCTCAAGCGCAACCTGTCCACTCGCAACCCGGCCTCGCTGGAAGTGGTGACCCTGCTGCGCAAGCCCGACGCGCTGCGCACCCCGGTCGACGTCGCGCACGTGGGCTTCGACATCCCGAACGAGTTCGTCGTCGGCTACGGCCTCGACTACGCCGAGCGCTACCGCGACCTGCCGTTCATCGGCACGCTGGACCCGAAGGTCTACTCCTAGTCCGCCGGCCCGAAGGCACGCAGCACCGACTCGACCAGGGCGTCGGCGAAGGCCGCGTCCAGCGGGCCGGAGCGCGGTAGCCAGCGCTGGGTGATCGGTCCGTAGAGCAGGTCGACGACCAGATCCAGGTCGGCGTCCGCCCGCAGCTGCCCCGCGCGCTGTGCCGCGGCCAGCCGCCGGACCTTGGCCGCGTGCACCGGCTGTTCCAGCTTCTCGCGATAGAGCGCGGCCAGCGCCGGGTCGTTGATGACCTCGGTGAGTACCGCCCGGATCGGCGCGTCGAACGCGGGATCGGCGAATTCGGCGACCGTCGCGCGCAGCACCGTCTTGAGGTCGGCCGCGAGGTCGCCGGTGTCCGGCAGTTCGATGCCGCCGCCGTCGGGGTCCTCGCTCTGCGCGAGCAGGGCGTCGAAGACCACCGCGCCCTTGGACGGCCACCACCGGTAGATCGTCTGCTTGCCGACTCCGGCGCGCGCCGCGATGGCCTCGATGGTCAGCTTCGCGTAAGCGGTCTCGCCGACGAGTTCCCGGGTCGCGTTCAGGATCGCCGATCGGGACCGTTCGCTGCGGCGGGCGCTGTCCGGGGTTCGTGCCATGGGGTGAGTCTAGCCCGAAAATAAAACGAGACGTTTCGTCTTGACAATCGATCGATCATGGCCCATCCTCGTATTCAGCAAACGAGACGAACCGTCTCGTCGCACCAGAAGGAGACGCACATGACCCGCGCAGACAACGAAGCCCGCACCTGGTTCATCACCGGCGCCTCGCGGGGGCTCGGCCGGGCGTTCGCCGAGGCCGCCCTCGCGGCCGGTGATCGGGTCGTCGGCGTCGCCCGTGATGTCACTCCGCTCGACGATCTCGTCGCCGCCGCCGACGGGCGGCTGGTCACCTTCGCGCTCGACGTCGCCGATCGCGCGGCGGTCTTCGCCGGGGTGCGGCGGGCGTACGACGCGTTCGGGCGGCTCGACGTCGTCGTCAACAACGCGGGCGGGGTGGTGCTCGGCATGCTCGAGGAACTCACCGAGCGGCAGGCCCGCGACCACCTGGACGTCAACTTCTTCGGCGCGCTGTGGGTGAGCCAGGCGGTGGTGCCGCTGCTGCGTGAGCAGGGCTCCGGGCACATCCTCCAGGTGTCGTCCATGGGGTCGGCGGGCGGCTTCGCGGCCACCGGCGTCTACAGCGCGGGCAAGGCCGCCCTCGACGCGATGACCGAGGCGCTGGCCATGGAGGTGGAGCGGTTCGGCATCGCCGTCACCATCGTGCAGCCCGGCGGCTACGAGACCGGCCTGTTCACCACCGGGCTCACCATGACCGAGCAGAACCCGGCCTACGCCCCGGTGCGGGCCTGGCTCGAGGAGATGTGGAGCGAGTCGAAGGACGCCGATCCGGCCTCGGCCGCCGCCGTCGTCGTCCGCCTGGTGGACATGGCCGAGCCGCCGAAGCGGATCATCCTGGGCGACGCGGCCTTCGACATGGTCGCCGACCTCGGCGCGGCCCGCACCGCGGAGCTCGCGAAGTGGGAGGACCTCAGCCGTCAGGCGGGCTGAGGCCGGGTGCCGACCACCCGCAGCAGGGCGCGGGTATCGCCCTCGATGACGCGGAACAGCGCGTAGGAACCGGCGAAACCCAGCGCCCCGCCCACGCAGATCGCGCGGAGCGGGGTGGTGGTCGTCAGCAGGTCCGGGATGGGCAGGAAGGTCGCGCTCACGATGGCGAGCAGCGGAATCGACGCGGCCGTCATCAGATAGCGGTGACACCGCGTGACCAGGCCCGTCAGCGCAGCGCCGTCGGCGCGGAAGTCCTGTCCGTGGTGCACGAACAGCGGATAGACACAGCGCGTGAGGTAGAGCGTGATCAGGAAGAACGGGTAGGTCGTCGCGATCGCCGCGCTGATCGCCGCCGCGATGAGGAAGTGCACCGCCGTGCGCAGCGTCAGGCTGCCCGCCAGCGCGATCGTGGCGGCGAAGACGACGGCCGCCGACAGCCACAGCACGACGGCCACCACCACGGCCTGGTTGCCGAACCGCAGCGAGTCGCGGCGGGCGCGATCGAGCGCACCGGGTGAGCAGCGCAGGCCCGCGCGGAGCCGCCGGGGCACGATCAGCAGCCGCCGGGCCAGGTAGATCAGGGTCGCGGCGCCCGCGGAGAAGAAGAGCACGTTCGTCACGCCCGCGACCGCCAGCAGGGTTTCCCTGGTGGCCGGGTCGAGCCGGTCGACGATCAGCGCCGTGTTCAGCTGGGCGTTGTAGATCGCGGCCAGCAGATTGGGGATCGTGATCGACAGCGCCAGGATCGCGAACAGGTACGGCCGCAGCCGGATGCGCCAGCTGTTCGGTGGCGGGTCGACCAGATCGCGGGCGTGCGGGTCCAGGCAGAGATCGAACTGCGCGGCGAGGACACCGGCGTCGGGCCAGCGGTCCGCGCGGTCGGCGGCCAGGCAGGCCAGCAGGACCCGGCGCAGCGCGGCCGGGCAGTCGGCGGGCAGCTGGGCGAGCGCGGCGGCGGTGACGCCTTCGTCGCGGCGTTCCAGGGCCGCGTCGAGGGCGATCTCCGGGCGCAGTTCGTCGAGGGGGACGGTGGTGTCGTCGAAGGGTTTCGCGCCGGTGAGCAGTTCCCAGAGCAGGACGCCGAGGGAGTAGATGTCGGCGCGGGTGTCGAGGTCGGCGGCGGTGCGCTCGTAGCCGGGGTGGCAGGCTTCGAGCTGCTCGGGCGACATGTACGACAGCGAGCCGCCGAAGTACGAGACGGGATTGGTGTCGGTCGCGCGGCTGAAGCTGATGTTGAAGTCGGCCAGCTTGGGTACGCCCTCGGCGGTGAGCAGGACGTTGGCCGGTTTGACGTCGCGGTGCAGCACACCGTTGCCCGCCGCGTGGTGCAGGGCGGCGGCGAGCCTGCTGCCGAGCCACGCGACGGTCTCCGGCCAGCTGAGCCGGGCCAGCTGCGCGCGCACGGCCGAGTCGGTCGGGCGGATCTCGCCCTTCTCCTCCATCGCGGCATCGACGGCGTCGAGCAGGAGCGCGCTGGTGCGCTCGGCGGGCGGAGTCGCGCGAACCCAGCGCAGTACGCCGAGCAGGGTGCCACCGGGCAGGAACTGCATGTAGAGCAGCCGCAATCGCGGGGAGCCGTCGGCGGGCGTGTCGAGCACCTGCTGATCGAAGACACGCACG
The DNA here is from genome assembly GCF_040654235.1 of Nocardia sp. NPDC050718. Classification (NCBI taxonomy): domain Bacteria; kingdom Bacillati; phylum Actinomycetota; class Actinomycetes; order Mycobacteriales; family Nocardiaceae; genus Nocardia; species Nocardia sp. NPDC050718. The sequence goes on from NZ_JBFAHQ010000003.1 coordinate 303,782, forward strand.
ATGTAGTCGTGGTCGAGCTGGGCCAGGGTCTGCGGCTCGCTGCCGCTGTCGGCGGAGATCTTCACCGCGACCAGCCGCTGCATCGAGCGCTGCCGAGCCAGGAAGACCCGCGCGAACGCGCCCGCGCCGAGTTCGGTGAGCAGCTCGAAGTCACCGATCCTGGTACCGACCGCGATCCGGTCGAGTCCACGCCGATCGGTCGGATGCGCCGCGCCGGTGCGGTCGAGTGCGGGCCTGGTCGCCTCGGCGGTGCGTGTGGAGCTCACGCCGGGGGTACGGGCGCGAGCGCCGGGTGGTTCATCGCGATGTCGGCGGACCCGCGCGCGGATAGCCGGACCCGGTCACTCGCAGTAGCGCTCGGATATCGGATTCGATGATCCGGAACAGCACATAGGAGCCGACGAAACCGATCAGCCCGCCCACACAGATGGTGCGTAGCGGCGTGAGCGTGGTCAGCAGGTCCGGGACCGGCAGGAAGGTCGCGCTGGCGACGACCAGCAGCGGAATCGACGCCGCGACCACCAGGTACCGGCGGCACCAGGCGGCCAGCGCGATGAGCGAGGCGCCATCGCCGCGGAAGTCCTGGCCGTGGTGCAGGAACATCGGATAGACGCAGCGCAGCAAATACAGGGTGATCAGGAAGAACGGGTACGTCATGGCGACGGCGGCGCAGATCGCGGACACCAGCAGCAGGTGCACGACCGTGCGGACCGGCAGCACGCCGTCCGCGACCCCGATGGTGATCGCGTAGATCACCCCCGCGACGACCCACAGCACGAACACCACCGCGACAGCCAGATGCCCGAGCCGCAGACAGTCCTGTCTGGCCCGCTCGAGGGAACGGGGTGAACAGCGCCGGCCCGCGCGGAGCCGATGCGGGATGGTCAGCAGCCGCCTGCCCAGGTAGATCAGGGTGGCGCCGCCGGCGGAGAAGAAGAGCAGATTGGTGAGGTCGGAGACCTCGCGCTGGGTGGCGCGCGTGCCGGGGTCGAGCCTGCTGTGCAGCAGCGCGGTGTTCAGTTGCCGCTGGTAGTAGGCGGCCAGCACGTTCGGGATCGCGATCGAGAGCGCCAGGATGGGAAACAGATACGGCCGCAGGCGGATGCGCCAGCTGTTCGGTGGCGGGTCGACGAGGTCGCGGGCGTGCGGGTCAAGGCACAGGTCGAACTGCGCGGCCAGGATCGCGCCGTCGGCCCACCGGTCGGCGCGGTCGGGGGCCAGGCAGGTCAGCAGGATGCGGCGCAGCGCGGCGGGGCAGTCGGCGGGCACCTGGTCGACGGCCGTCGCGGTGGCGCCCGCGGCGCGGCGTTCCAGGGCGGCGACCAGGGCGATCTCCGGGTGCAGGTCGTCGTCGGGGACGGTGGTGTCGTCGAAGGGTTTCGCGCCGGTGAGCAGTTCCCACAGGAGCACGCCGAGGGAGTAGATGTCGGCGCGGGTGTCGAGGTCGGCGGCGGTGCGCTCGTAGCCCGGATGACAGGCCTCCAGCTGCTCCGGGGACATGTAGGCCAGCGAGCCGCCGAAATAGGACACCGGGCTGGTGTCGGTCGCGCGGCTGAAGCTGATGTTGAAGTCGGCCAGCTTGGGCACGCCCTCGGCGGTCAGCAGGACATTGGCCGGTTTGACGTCGCGGTGCAGCACGCCGTTGCCCGCCGCGTGGTGCAAGGCCGAGGCCAGCCTGCTGCCCAGCCAGGCCACCGTCTCCGGCCAGCTCAGCCCGGCGAGCTCGGCGCGCACGGCCGAGTCGGTCGGGCGGATCTCGCCCTTCTCCTTCATGGCCGCGTCGACGGCGTCGAGCAGCAGCCTGCTGGTGCGCTCGGCCGGTGGGGTGGCGCGGACCCAGCGCAGCACGTCGAGCAGGGTGCCGCCGGGCAGGAACTGCATGTAGAGCATGCGCAGCCGGGGTGAGCCGTCGAGTATCTGCTGGTCGAAGACGCGCACGATGTAGTCGTGGTCGAGCTGGGCCAGGGTCTGCGGCTCGCTGCCGCTGTCGGCGGAGACCTTCACCGCGACCAGTCGCTGCATCGAGCGCTGCCGGGCCAGGAAGACCCGGGCGAAGGCGCCGGTGCCGAGTTCGGTGAGCAGCTCGAAATCGCCGATCCGCGCGCCGACCTCGATCCGGTCGAGGCCACGCCGGTCGGCCGGATACGCGGTCTCGGGCGCGGGCCGGGTCGCCTCGGTCGTGCGTGTCGAGCTCACCTCAGGTGGTACGGCCGCGCCCGGCCTCCGGGTTCATCGCACCGGTCAGCTGACGACCCGCTCCAGGGCGGCCAGGTCGGCCTCGAGCTGACGGAACAGCAGGTAGGAGCCGACGAAGGCGACGATGCCGCCGACGCACAGGACCCGGACGGCGACGATCACCTGCGGGATGTCGGTGGGCGGCAGGAAGGTCACCCCGGCCACCGCGAGCAGCGGGATCGACGCGGCCACCGCCAGGTACCAGGTGCTGCGGCGGCTGAGCGCGCGCAGCCAGACGGCGTCGTCGGTGCTGATCTCACCGTGCCGCAGGAAGATCGGGTAGATGCAGCGGACCATGTAGAAGGTGACCAGGAAGAACGGGTAGGCGACCGCGATCGCGCCGCAGACCAGTAGCGAGGCAAGGAAGTGGACGACCGCGTGCGCGGGAACGTCGCCGGAGGCCAGCTGCAGGGCGATCGGGAAGGTGACCCCCGACAGCGCCCACAGCGAGAACGCGACGATCACCGAGCGGTCGCCGAGGCGCAGGGTGTCGTGTCTGGTGCGGCGCAGCGTCGCCGGGTCGTAGCGTTTGCCGTGGCGCATGCCCCGTGGCACCGAGAGCACGAACCGGGCCAGGTAGATGAGCAGGACGGTGCCTGCCGGGAAGAACACGAGGTTCACCCCGGCGGTGATCACCACGAACGATTGCTGCGCCGACTCGCTGAGCCTGCTCACCACCAGCGTCTGGTTGTGCACGATGTTGTACCAGGAGGCGAGGGCGTTCGGGATGCCGATGGCGATCACCATCACCAGCAGCGGCAGCCTGCGCAGCACCATCCGCCAGCTGTTGGGCGGTGGGTCGACCAGATCGCGGGCGCGCTCGTCGAGGCACAGGTCGAACTGCTTGGCCAGCACCGCGCCGTCGGGCCAGCGCCGGGAGCGGTCGGGTTCCAGGCAGGTCAGCAGGACCCGGCGCAGGGCGGCCGGGCAGTTCGCGGGTACCCGGTCCAGCGCGACCTGGTCGACACCGCCGGTGCGGCGTTCCAGCATGGCCTCGAGGGTGGTCTCGTCGCCGCCGCCCGCCGCCTCGGCGGTGCTGTCGTCGAAGGGCTTCGCGCCGGTCAGCAGTTCCCACAGGACCACGCCGAGGGAGTAGATGTCGGCGCGGGTGTCCAGGTCGGCGGCGCTGCGGCCGAGCCCGGGATGGCAGGCCTCCAGCTGCTCGGGCGACATGTACGACAGCGAGCCGCCGAAGTACGAGACCGGGCTGGTACCGGCGACGGTGCGGCTGAAGCTGATGTTGAAGTCGGCCAGCTTGGGTACGCCCTCGGCGGTCAGCAGGACGTTGGCGGGCTTGACGTCGCGGTGCAGCACGCCGTGCGCGGCCGCGTAGTCGAGTGCCTCGGCGAGGCGCCTGCCCAGCCAGGCCACGGTCTCCGGCCAGCTCAGCTCGGCCAGTTCGGCGCGCACGCTCGAGTCGGTCGGGCGGATCTCGCCCTTCTCCTCCATCGCCGCGTCCACGGCGTCGAGCAGCAGTTTGCCGCTGCGCTCCTCGGGCGGCGTCGCGCGGACCCAGCGCAGCAGGCCGAGCAGGGTGCCGCCGGGCAGGAACTGCATGTAGAGCAGGCGCAGGCGGCGGGCCGCGGACGGCGTCGCGTCGGTGTCGAGCAGCTGCTGGTCGAACACGCGCACGATGTAGTCGTGGTCGAGCTGGGCCAGGGTCTGCGGCTCGGTGCCGCGGTCGGCGGAGATCTTCACCGCGACCAGCCGCTGCATCGAGGTCTGCCGAGCCAGGAAGACCCGCGCGAACGCGCCGGACCCGAGCCCGGTCAGCAGCTCGAAATCGCCGATCCGCTGACCGATCTCGATCCGGTCCAGCGGTGCGAACGCGCCGGGCCCGGACGCGTCGGCGGTCGCCGCGGCGGTTGCCGCAGCGGTCGCTGTCGCGGTGAGGTCGAGCTCGGGCGTGGTCACCTGGGTAGTACGACGTGACGCGGGCGGTTGGTTCACCGTTGGGTCGGGATCGTCGGTGCGGTGGGTGCTCTGTTCGAGCTCGTCGGTGTTGAGCAGACCGCGCAGGCTCGCCGCCTGATCCGGGTATTCGCGCAGGCAGTCGCGGGGGTCGACGCGCTCGCCGCTGTGCCTGCGGATGACGAATTCCTCGAACACCAGCCCGGCGGGCAGCGTGGTGCGCGCGAGTTCGGGGAACTCCGCGCAGTAGTCGGCCAGGCGCTTGCGGGCGACGGTCTCGCCCGCGTGCTGCAGCCACCGGTGCCGCAGATCGACGCGGATCAGCTCGTGCAGCGCCTGCCTGCGCAGGGTCTGCGCATCGGGCAGGAACTCGGACATATCAGGCGGCTGACCGGTGGCTCCCCAGGCTTCGGCGAACGCGTCGACCATGCTCGCGCGCACGTTTGTACCCGGACCGGCGCTCGTGTCGGGTCCGTCACCGCTTCCGGTGTTATCGCTCATCCAAACCGACCTAAGGTTCGCGTGGAGCGTGACCGAAATTCCTTCCGCCACACCCGACACCATCGGCCCCCGAGCCGTACCCGAATGATACTTTGCGCCTCGAGAGCAGATCACCCGAATTTCGACGACCATGCGACGGGGGCGAATCCGCACATGCACGATGACCTCACAGCGGTAGCATGGGAGTCCGTCGACGACGACGGCGTGACGGACGCTGAGGTGGCGATGAACTCTTCCCACCCACCCGCCGACGAGTACCCCATCGGCGGCCCGGCGGCGGCGCTGGCCGCCCGGGTACGCGCGGGCACGATCGCGCCCGTCGACGTGGTGACCGAGGCACTGACCCGCATCTCCTCGGAGAATCGCAAGATCAACGCGTTCACCGTCGTGCGCGCCGAACAGGCGCGCGCCGAGGCGCGCGAGCTGACCGCCCGCGACGAGCTGGACGAGCTGCCGCTGGCCGGGGTGCCGGTCGCGGTGAAACAGAACATCGAGGTCGCCGGCGTGCCGACCAGGACGGGGTCCGCCGCCACCTCGGCCGAGCCCGCGGCCGCCGATCATCCGGTGGTGGCCCGGCTGCGGGCCGCCGGCGCGATCGTGGTCGGGGTGACCGCGATGCCCGAGCTCGGCCTCTGGGCGACGACCGACGAGGACGGCACCGTCACCCGCAATCCGCGCGATGTCGGCCGGTCGGCCGGTGGGTCCTCGGGCGGGGCGGCCGCCGCGGTCGCGGCCGGGCTGGTGCCGATCGCGCACGGCAACGACGGGCTCGGTTCGATCCGGGTGCCCGCCGCGGCGTGCGGGGTCTTCGGGATCAAGCCGGGTCGACAGGTGGTGCCCGCCGGGATCGGCGCCGACTCCTGGGGTGGCATGGCCGAGAACGGCGTGCTCGCGACGACCGTGTCGGACGCGGCGCTGGCGCTGTCGGTGCTGGCGGATCGGTCGGATCTGGCCGAGCTACGCGCGCCACAGCGACTACGCGTCGGACTTGCCGTGGCTCCGCCGTCGCGACTGGTCCGGGTGGATCGACACTGGACGGCGGCAGCGCGTACCGCGGGTGCGCGCGCGGCGGCGGCCGGTCACCTGGTGGAACCGGTCGAACTTCCCTATGGCGACGTGGCGCTGCTGATGCTGCTGCGCTGGCCGAGCGCTGGCCTGGCCGACGCGGCCCGGCTACCGCACCCCGAGCTGTTGCAGCGCCGCACCAAGCGGCACCTGGCGCTGGGCAGGCTGATCCGGCGGTTGCGGCTGGTGCGCCCGGACCAGGTCGACCGGACCGAGGCCCGGCTGGTCGACTTCTTCGAGAACTTCGACGTGGTGATCACCCCCACGCTCGCGGCGCCGCCGCCCAAGGCCAGGAAGTGGAGCGGGCGGGGCTGGACCTCGAACGTCCTGGCCTCGGCGCGCTACGCGCCGTTCACCGGCATCTGGAATCTGGTCGGCTGGCCCGCCGCGTCGGTGCCGATGGGCACCCATCCCGAGGCGCACACCCCGCTCGCGGCGCAGCTGGCCGGTCCGCCGGGGAGCGAGGCCACCTTGCTCGGCCTCGCCGCCCAACTGGAACTGTCGAACTAGACCGCGATCGGCTGCGGCTGCTGCTGGGGTTCGGAGAAGCCACCGTCGACGGCGCGACCGGCGAACTCCAGGATGGTCGGCCGGGTGTCGTCGGCGCGCCACGCCACCGCCAGCTCACACGGGGTGAGGCCGGCGACCGGACGCGCGGTCAGGCCGGGCCAGCGGTACATCGGGACGTTGTTCTCGGCGAGCAGGCACACGCCCAGGCCCAGGCTCACGGCCTCGAGCTTGTCCTCGGGGGTGGCCGCCTCGGCGCCGATCTTGGCCGCGCGGCCGCCGCGGGCGTCGTTGCCGAGCCAGAAGTCACGGACCGCGCCCGCCTCGGTCGGCAGGGCGACGAACGGCTCGTCGAGCAGATCGGCGAACTCGATCGTCTCCTGCTCGGCGAGCGGGTGGTTCTCGGGTAGTAGTACCCAGCGCGGCTCGGTGCGCAGCACCTGCCAGCGGTAGCGGTTGGGGTCGGGCAGCGGCAGCCACACCAGGGCCAGGTCGGCCTGCCGACCCGCCAGGCCGCTGGACGGGTCGTTCCAGGAGGCGGCGTGCAGGGCCAGGCGGTGGCCGCTGGCGCTCTCCAGGTCGTTGAGCAGGCCGCGGCCGAGGGCGGACTGGATGCCCACGCGCAGCACTTCACCGGCTTCCTGCAGGGAGACGTTGGTCACCTCCCACAGCTCCAGGATCTTGCGGGCGCCTTCGAGCAGTTCCTTACCGGCGACGGTCAGGGCGACACTGCGCTGGTTGCGGTCGAACAGGACCACGTCGAGCTGGCGTTCGAGCTGGCGGATCTGGCGTGAGAGCGTCGGCTGAGCGATGTGCAGCCGCTGGGCGGCGTTGGTGAAATGCAGTTCCTCAGCGACGGCGACGAAATACCGCAGATCGCGCAAATGCGGGTCCATAGCACCTTGCTATCAGAATCGGTCGGGAAATTCCAGCCAAAACGGGCAAGGAAGTTCGCGTAAGTGGATCAAAACAGTCACCAGGTTGGTATCGCACAGCATATGGCCTGACATGGTGCGCTGCATCATTGAGGCGTCATTTGTGGACAGGCACCGGGCGGCGACCGGTGGATGTGTGACTGCTGGGCGGTTGACCAGCGGAAATGCGTCCGGGCTCACACGATTCGGCGCGATGTGGCGTGCGCCCCGGCGAGGCCGTCGGGCGATGAAACAGACCGCTGACCACTGTCCGTGCGGGAAACCCTGCGATGCAGTGAGTTTCGTCACAAACAGGTTTCGGTGGGTGGAATCCGGCCGTGGCGAGCGGTGCGCGCACGGCCGGATTCGCCGCCTCAGCTCACGCGGCTGGCGGTGCTCATCGACCGCTCTTGAGCCGCCACACCGCGGGAAGGTCGATGCGGCGGATGCCGCGCGCACCGGCGGCCCGCATCGCGCCCACCGCGATGACCAGCTTGTTCATGTCGTATGGGTACCAGAACAGTTCCTTGCCCATGGTGGGCAGCTTCGGCTTGGTCATCGCCTGCGCGCGGCAGTACTTGCGCAGGCCCGCCGCCCCGCCCCAGCGCGCGCCGACGCCGGACAGGCCCCAGCCACCCATCGGCATCGCCGGGTTGAACAGGTTCGAGAACACGTCGTTGATGTTGACCGCGCCCGCGTTCAGCTGCCGGGCCACCCGTTCGCCGCGCGCCTTGTCGCCGGTCCACACCGACGCCGACAGGCCGTAGATCGAATCGTTGGCCAGCCGGATCGCCTCGGCCTCGTCGGCCACCTTCATCACCGGCAGCGTCGGGCCGAAGGTCTCCTCGGCGACGCACGACATCGAATGGTCGACATCGACGAGCACGGTCGGCTCGAAGAACGTGCCGACCCCGGTGCGCTTGCCGCCGGTGGTCGCCCGCGCGCCCGCCGCGATCGCCTCGTCGACATGGCGCTGCACGATCCGCACCTGGTTCTCGTTGGCCAGCGCGCCCACGTCGTTCTTCGATTCGCGCCCGTCCTCGCCCTGGCGCAGGGCGGCGACGGCGGCGGTCAGCTTGGTGACGAACTCGTCGTAGACCGGCGCCTCCACGTAGACCCGCTCCACCGAGATGCAGACCTGCCCGGCGTTGAACATGCCGCCGAAGGCGATGCCGTGCGCGGCGCGATCGATGTCGGCGTCGGCCAGCACGATCGCCGGATCCTTGCCGCCGAGCTCGAGGCTGTAGGGCACCATCCGCTCCGCGCAGGCGGTCGCGATCTTGCGCCCGGTCGCGGTGGAGCCGGTGAACTGGATGTAGTCGGCGTTCTCGACGACGGCCGCGCCGGTCGCGCCCGCGCCGGTGACCACCTTGAACACCGGCGGCGCGCCGATCTCGGCCCAGCCGCGGGCCAGCTCGACCGCCGACAGCGGAGTCACCTCCGACGGCTTGAGGATCACCGCGGCGCCGGCCGCCAGCGCGGGGAACACGTCGATCGCGGGCATCGCGAGCGGGAAGTTCCACGGCGTGATCACGCCGACGACCGGGTACGGCCGGTAGGCCACGGTCAGCGACTTCACCCGGGCCAGCGGGCTGTGCGGGGAGGGATGCTCGTCGGCGAGGAACTTGCCGGCCCGGCGCGCGTAGTAGCCGAGCAGATCCACGGCGAAGGCCGGGTCGATGAGCGCGTCGACGCGCGGCTTGGCGGTCTCGGACTGCAAGACCGCGGCCAGATGCTCGGTGTTGTCGATCATCCAGTCCTGCATCTTCAGCAGCCACTTCTTGCGGCCCTCGGGGCCGATCGCCTCCCATTCGGGCTGGTAGAGGCGCAGTTCCCGGACCGCGGCCGCCACGTCGTCCGGCGCGACGATCGGCACCGAGCCGGTCTGGACGCCGGTCGCCGGATTGTGTACCGCGATCACCTGGGCATCGGCCGCGGCGGTCTGGTCGAGTTCGGTCACTGTCGTGCTCCCCACTGCGTTGTGTGAATCAGTTCACCAACTATCAGCCTGGCACAATGAGAGCGCGGATTCTTGGCCGTTCACGTCAACGAAATCGGGATTTTTGGTGTCTGGAGAACAAATCACCGAACAGGTGCGCGGCTGGTTCGCCGAGTTCGTGTTCGATCTGCTGCGCACACAGTCGATGGACCGGATCCTGGCCCGGCTCGACGCGGCCGTGCTGGCCGGGTCACCCGAACTCGACGACCCCGATCTGCGCCGTGATCTGGCCGCCAGCACCCGCGCGCACGCCAGGGTGGTCCTCGGCGGCCTCGCCACCGACAGCGACGACCTCGTCCTGCCCGAGGAAGCGCACGTCCTCGCCAGGACGATCGCCCGCCGCGGCCTCGATATCCGGGTCCTGCTGCGCGCCTACCAGGCGGGCTTCGCCGAGACGCTCGCGGTGATGACCGAGACCGTCGACGAGGGGCAGGTGCCGCCGGATCTGGAACGGGCGGTCATGCTGCGCCTGTTCGACCGCACGGCTACCTGGATGGGCCTGTCGATCGAGCAGCTCACCGGCACCTTCATGGCCGAGCGCGAGCGGGTGCTGCGCGATGCCCTCAACACCCGCACCGAGCTGGTGCGGGCGCTGCTGGCGGGCACGTCGGTCGATGTCGACCAGGCCGCGATCGTCCTGGGCTACCGGCTCGCGCAACGTCATCTGGCGTTCCTGCTCTGGACCGGCGACGCGGCGGGCGAGGAACCCGGCGGCCTGCTCGACCGCACCGCGACCAGGATCGCCACCGCGCTCGGCGCCACCGGCCTGCTCACCGTCGCGGCCAGCGCCAGCGGGCTGTGGGCCTGGGCGGCGATCGAGGACGACGCCGAGCTCGCCGAGCGGATCGCGCGCTGCGAGGTGGTGGCGCCGGTGCGGGTGGCGTTCGGGCTGCCCGGCGCGCACGTCGACGGGTTCGTCGCCAGTCATCGGGAGGCCGTCGCGGCGCGCCGGGTCGCCGAACGTGGCACGGGCGCGGTCACCAGTTACCGCGAGGTCGAGATCGCCTATCTGGCCGGGATCGACACGGCCGCGATGCGTGGGCTCATCGCCCGCGAACTGCGCGGGCTCACCGGAACCGATCCGGTCGCGACGCGGCTACGCGAGACCCTGCACGCCTACCTGCGCGCGCAGCGCAGCCCGGAGGAAGCCGCGCGCACGCTCGGCGTGCACAAGAACACGGTGCGCTATCGGATCACCCGGGTGGAGGAGATCCTCGGACACCCGGTGTCCGAGCGCGCGCTCGCGCTGGAGGTGGCGCTGGATTGCGTCGCCGCCTACGGGGTCTCCTGAACCGCGCCGTCCCTGGCCGCGATCCGGCGCAGCGGCGGTTCGGTGGGCGGCGGGACCCGGCGATCGGGCAGTTCGGCGAGCAGCGTCGTCGTGGCCGCGGCGATGGCCGCGACGGCCTTGTCGACCGCGGGTTTGGTGGTGCTGCTCAGCCCGGAGATGCCGCCGACTTTGCGCACGTATTGCAAGGCGGCAGCGTAGATCTCCTGCTCGGTGGCGGCAGGCTCCAGACCACGCAAGACGGTGATATTTCTACACATGTCAGAACCATAGACCTGTGTGGCAGGTCACGGCAGGCCAAGAAAGGAGATTCGCTCCTAGGCCCAGGACAGCACCCGCCGCACTAGACTCGGCCGCATGCCTGCCAGGGGAGTACCAGCGCTGACCACCTTTCCCTACCCGGAACTGGACGGCCGCGAGGAAGACCACTGGTCCGGAGCCGGTGTGAGCGACGATGAACTTCGCGCGCTGGCGCTCGGCGCCTTCTACTCCACCCGCTGGGACGCCTTCCACGACGCGATGCTGCTCGGTCCCGAGCGCGAGCACCCGCTGGGCGATCGCCGCGAACTCGCCATCGACACTCTCACCGGCGCGTGGGGCATCACCGACGGCACCGAGGCGCGCGCGTCGATGGAACAGCTCCTCGAGGGCATGCACGCGCCGCTCTACTCCCTGGTGCACCCGCTGGTGATGGCCTCGATCAACGCCAGCGAGCGCGACCGCTTCGGCGAGCGCGCCGACCGGCACCGCGCCTTCCTCCGTCAGGTCGGTTCGTTCCGCGGCATGGACAACCCCGAGGCCCTGGTCCGCGACTACGACATCTGGGCCCAGGCCATCAAGATCGGTTTTACCGACCACCTGGCCCGCCCGCTGCCCAACGACATCTCCGCCTGGGACCTGGCCCGCGTCGTCGCGGTCGCCCGGATGGCGTTCACCGCCGGCTACATCGATGCCGATGTCGCGTGGGAGTACTGCATGCGCGCGCTCGCGCCCGCCCAGCGCCGCTACCGCAACTGGCGGCAGTTCGGCGACGCCTACCTGGCCGGCTGGACCTACTGGCAGGCCACCGAGGACCTCGCCGAGCTCAAGAACGGCGGCGTGGACCGCCGGATGGAACTGCTACGGCTGTGGACCCGCCCGACCAGCCCGTGGCGCCGGATCGAGCTGAACGAGCCCGAGCAGAAGACCGAAACCGAAGCGGCCGAACCGAACTGAACGTTCGGCCCGGCCGGTCGGGTCAGAGGCTGCGCAGGATGCCGCGGCCGTAGCGCTGGAACTGGGTGTCGTCGACCATGCCGAGCGAGTGCCGCTCGACCAGCAGTTCCCACTCCGCGTAGAGCTGGGACACGCCGGGGTCGGCGGGCCCGGCCGCGCCGTCGGCGGCCTGCCTGCGCACGGCGAAGTTGACCGCGCAGGTCACCCGTTCGGTGTCGGCGCGGTCGACGCCGGCGAAATGCAGCGTCCGGTTGCCGTCGCTGACGTCCATGCCCGAGCCGCCGTGCCTGGTGTCGACCTCGCCGGGTGCCGAGCGCGCGCCGTCGACCGTGCGGGCGCCGAGGATCGCGGCGACGGCCAGTTCGTGGGCGTAGCGCTCGCCGCTGCCGATGGAGATGAACAGCAGCCGGGTGGTGGTCGCGGCGAGCAGACCGGTGCCGGTGCCTGCGGGCGGCGCGGCGACGGCGATCGCGGTCTCGAGCACGTACTCGTCGGGGGTGACGTAGCGGTGCAGCGCGTTGACCGCCGAGCGGGCCTCCTTGCGCGGCGCCATCCGGCGCACCGCGCGCTCGACATCGGCCCGGACCGGTCCCGACTTGCCCCACTCGGGCGCGGGCGGGGTGAGGTCGGGCGCGGCGACGTCGATCCGCTGGGTGGCCATGATCTGGTCGTTGATCCGGTCGACGATGCCGAGCGCGGCGGGCACGTCGTGTTCGGCGATGAGGACCGGCAGCGGGGTACGGTCGGCGGGCACGCCGGTGAGCACCGGGGTGGGATAACGCAGGTAGATCTCGATCACCACCGCGTCGTCGGCGCGCCGGTTCAGACGCACTTTGAGCAGGTCGGCGATGGGAACATCGAGAACCCGTTCGCCATCGGTACCCGGCCGCAGAACGGTGAGACGTCCACGGCCGTGGCGCAGAATCGCTGTGGGTGTTCGTAGCTCGACGATGTCCATACCCCCTGCGCTGTAGTTGTGTCGTCGCCCACGATAAGGCGGGCATGACATGATTGTGGCCACTTGCAACAACGCGTTCGGAGCTTTCGGGAACCGTTCCCCAGCTCTGAACGTTGACCAGTGCAACTGCACCAGCAGCCGAACTGCGCGATGTATCGAACTAGACCGTACGCGGTAACGTGGCATGTCCGCATCCGAAACCCGCCGATCTCGACGCTTCGCTAGGCACACCCGGAGAAATAACCGGAAAGGACTGGGCCGTCCGGCCGACGCTCTATGAACCGCAAGACAGTGTTTCGCACTTTGGCGATCATCTCGGGCATCATGCTCATGATCTGGCTGTTCAGCTTTCTCAGCGATGACACGCGCGGCTGGGAGAGTGTCGACACCTCCGTGGCGCTCAGCCAGCTGAACGACAAAGCCAATGTCAAGAACGTCCAGATCGATGACAAGGAGCAGCAGCTCCGCATCGAATTGAACAACGGCAACGAGGCGACGAACAACAACACCAAGATCGTCGCCAAGTATCCGGGCGGCGGGGAGACCTCGGCGCAGATCTTCGACGCGGTGCAGCAGTCCGGCGCGAAGTACGACACGGTGGTCAAGCAGGAGAGCTGGCTGTCGCAGCTGCTGCTGTTCATCGTGCCGATGGTGCTGCTGGTCGGCCTGTTCATCTTCGTGATGTCGCGCATGCAGGGCGGTGGTCGCGGCGGCATGATGGGCTTCGGTAAGTCGAAGGCCAAACAGCTGTCCAAGGACATGCCCAAGACCACGTTCGCCGATGTGGCCGGTGCCGACGAGGCCGTCGAAGAGCTGTACGAGATCAAGGACTTCCTGCAGAATCCGGCCCGCTACCAGGCGCTGGGCGCGAAGATCCCGAAGGGCGTGCTGCTCTACGGTCCCCCCGGTACCGGTAAGACGCTGCTCGCGCGCGCTGTCGCCGGTGAGGCGGGCGTCCCGTTCTTCACCATCTCCGGTTCGGACTTCGTCGAGATGTTCGTCGGTGTCGGCGCCTCGCGCGTGCGTGACCTGTTCGAGCAGGCCAAGCAGAACAGCCCCTGCATCATCTTCGTCGACGAGATCGACGCGGTCGGCCGCCAGCGCGGCGCCGGCCTCGGCGGCGGCCACGACGAGCGTGAGCAGACCCTCAACCAGCTGCTCGTCGAGATGGACGGCTTCGGTGACCGCACCGGCATCATCCTGATCGCGGCGACCAACCGCCCCGACATCCTCGACCCCGCGCTGCTGCGGCCGGGCCGGTTCGACCGGCAGATCCCGGTCGGCAACCCCGACCTGGCCGGTCGCCGCGCGATCCTGCGCGTGCACTCGCAGGGCAAGCCGATCTCGCCCGACGCCGACCTCGAGGGTCTGGCCAAGCGCACCGTCGGCATGTCCGGCGCCGACCTGGCCAACGTCATCAACGAGGCCGCGCTGCTCACCGCGCGTGAGCACGGCTCGGTCATCACCGGTGAATCGCTGGAGGAGTCGGTCGACCGCGTCATCGGCGGTCCGCGCCGCAAGAGCCGGATCATCAGCGAGCACGAGAAGAAGATCACCGCCTACCACGAGGGCGGCCACACCCTGGCGGCCTGGGCGATGCCCGACATCGAGCCGGTCTACAAGGTCACCATCCTGGCCCGCGGCCGCACCGGCGGCCACGCCATGACGGTGCCCGAGGACGACAAGGGCCTGATGACCCGCTCGGAGATGATCGCCCGGCTGGTGTTCGCGATGGGTGGCCGCGCGGCCGAGGAACTGGTGTTCCACGAGCCGACGACCGGCGCGTCCTCCGATATCGACCAGGCCACCAAGATCGCGCGCGGCATGGTCACCGAGTACGGCATGAGCGCCCGCCTCGGCGCGGTCCGCTACGGCCAGGAGCAGGGCGACCCGTTCCTGGGCCGCTCGATGGGCCAGGGTTCGGACTACTCGCACGAGGTGGCCCGCGAGATCGACGAGGAGGTGCGCAACCTGATCGAGGCCGCGCACACCGAGGCCTGGTCGATCCTGAGCGAGTACCGCGAGCAGCTCGACGCGCTGGCGACCGCGCTGCTCGAGCGCGAGACCCTGCATCGCAAGGACCTCGAAGAGGTGCTGGCCGGGGTCGAGAAGCGGCCGCGGATCACCGCGTTCAACGACTTCGGTGACCGTCATCCGTCCGACAAGCCCCCGGTGAAGACCCCGGGCGAGCTGGCCGCCGAGCGCGGCGAGCCGTGGCCGCCGGTGCAGCCCGCCCCGGTGCCCGCCGGTGCCCCGCTGGAACCCGCCAACGGCTACCCGGCGCAGCCGCCGCAGTACGGCCAGCCCGCTCCGCCCGCCAGTGGCTACCCGCTGCCCGCCGCGCCCACCCAGGCGATCCCGCGGCAGCAGGGCACGCACGGTTCGCGGCCCGACTACGGCGCCCCGGCCGGCTGGTCGGCGCCCGGCTGGCCGCCGCGCGACGAGCCGCAGCAGCCCCAGCCGCCGCAGGCCCCGCAGGGCCAGGGCAATGCCTGGGGCCAGCCGGAGCAGCCGCGGCACGCCGGTGGCTTCCAGCCGTGGGCTGAGCCGCCCGCCGCGCCGCCGCAGCAGCCCGGCACCGATCCGGAGAACAACGACTGGGAAGGGCCGAACGGCCGCCGCTGACCGGCGGCCAACTACGCTCGACCGTCGGATGCCGGACGATCACCGGCGTCGACATGTGGAGGTGCGGAGAAGTGTCGGCCAACAAGAAGGTCGCTGAGCCAACAGGGAACGGGTCGATCGCCGACGGCGAACTCGGCTCGACGAGCCCGACGGACCTGACGGCGCTGGCCACCGGTCGTCCGTTCGACCAGGACCGGGCCGAGCGCGCCGTCAGGGAACTGCTGCTCGCGGTCGGCGAGGATCCGGACCGTCCCGGTCTGCTCGACACGCCGGCCCGGGTGGCGCGTGCCTACCGGGAGATGTTCGCCGGGCTCTACACCGAGCCCGACGAGGTGCTGGCGACGACCTTCGACGAGGGTCACCAGGAGCTCGTGCTGGTCCGCGACATCCCGATGTTCTCGACCTGCGAGCACCACCTGGTGTCCTTCCACGGCGTCGCGCACGTCGGCTACATCCCCGGCACCCACGGCCGGGTCACCGGCCTGTCCAAGCTGGCCCGCGTCGTCGACCTGTACGCCAAGCGCCCGCAGGTGCAGGAGCGGCTGACCAGCCAGATCGCCGACGCGGTGATGCGCAGGCTGGACCCGCGCGGCGCGATCGTCGTGATCGAGGCCGAGCACCTGTGCATGGCCATGCGCGGCATCCGCAAGCCGGGCGCGAGCACCACCACCTCGGCGGTGCGCGGCCTGCTGCAGACCAACGCCGCCTCGCGCGCCGAGGCGCTGGACCTGATCCTGCGCAAATGAGCGAGCACCTCGTGACCGCGCCGCGGGACGGCCGCTCGTGTGTGGTCATGGGTGTGGTGAACGTGACCGGGGATTCGTTCTCCGACGGCGGTCGCTATCTCGATCCCGAACTCGCGATCGCGCACGGTGTCGCGCTGCACGCGGCGGGCGCCGACATCATCGACGTCGGCGGTGAGTCGACCAGGCCGGGCGCCGACCGGGTCGACCCGGCCACCGAGGCGGGCCGGGTGGCGCCGGTGATCCGCGGCCTGGTCGCCGCCGGCGTGCCGACCAGCGTCGACACCATGCGCGCCGAGGTCGCCGAGGCGGCACTGGAGGCCGGTGTCTCGGTGGTCAACGACGTCTCCGGCGGGCGCGCCGACCCGAACATGGTGAAGGTCGTCGCCGAGTCCGGCGTGCCGTGGATCCTCATGCACTGGCGCGCGGGCGCCGACTACCGCCACACCGGTCCGGCCGACCACTACGACGATGTCGTCGCCGAGGTCCGTGCCGAGCTCGCCGCCCAGGTCGAGCTGGCCGTCGCCGCCGGTGTCGCCCCCGAACGGCTGATCCTGGACCCCGGCCTCGGCTTCGCCAAGAACGCCGAGCACAACTGGGAACTGCTCGGCGCGCTGCCCGAGCTGATCGCGGACGGCCTGCCGATCCTGATCGGCGCCTCCCGGAAACGTTTCCTCGGCGCGCTGCTGGCCGACGAGTCCGGCCCGCGTCCGCCGGACGGCAGGGAGACGGCCACCGCCGCGGTCTCGGCGATCGCCGCCAGCCAGGGCGCGTGGGGTGTGCGGGTGCACGATGTGCGTGCCTCGCTGGACGCGATCGCCGTTGTCGACGCGTGGCGCCGAGCCACTGCCGCCCGAGGAGCCACCCGATGACCTCACCGCTGCTGCCACCGCCCGCCGGCCGGTCCGCGACCTCGCGGATCGAGCTGCGCGGCCTGCGCGTGTTCGGCAGGCACGGCGTGTTCGACTTCGAGCGCCGCGACGGCCAGGAGTTCGTCGTCGACCTGACGGTGTGGGTCGATTTCGCGGCGGCCGCCGCCTCCGACGACCTGGCCGACACCGTCGACTACGGCGCGCTCGCCGAACGCGCGGTGAACATCGTCGCCGGTCCACCGCGCGATCTGATCGAGACCGTGGTCTCCGAGATCGCCGACGACGTGATGACCGATCCGCGGATCGAGGCGGTGGAAGCCGTGGTGCACAAGCCGTCCGCGCCGATCCCGCACACCTTCGCCGACGTGCGGGTGGTGGCGACGCGGTACCGCACGATCGAGCCGGGGCCGCGCCGATGAGTCGCGCCGTCCTGTCGATCGGCTCGAACCTGGGCGACCGGCTCGCGCACCTGCGCGACGTCGTCGCCGCGCTGGGGGAGCGGGTGCTCGCGGTCTCGCCGGTCTACACGACCGCGCCGTGGGGCGGTGTCGAACAGGACGACTACCTCAATGCCGTTGTGGTGGCCGAGGATCCGGCCTTCGACGACTACGCCTGGCTGCGGTTCGGGCAGGACCTCGAGCAGTCGTCGGGGCGGGTCAGGGAGATCCGGTGGGGAGCGCGCACCCTCGATGTCGACGTGGTCGCCTGCACCGACGCCACCGGTGCCGCCGTCGTCCGCGCCACCGATCCCGCGCTGATCCTGCCCCACCCGCAGGCGCACAACCGGGCGTTCGTGCTGGTCCCGTGGCTCGATGTCGAGCCGTCGGCGCGGCTGCGGGTCGACGGTGTCGACATGCCGATCGTCGACCTGCTGGCCGGCCTCGACCCGGCCGAGCGCGCCGGGGTCGTGCGCACCGAGCTGGTGCTGCGGGACGAGAGCACTCGCCCGTGCTGAAGCCGACCAGGGTGCTCGATCTGGCGCTCAATGTGGTGGTCGCCGCGGCGATCGCCTGGGTCGCCACCCGTTTCGCGTATTCGACCTTCCCGACCATCTCGGTCGCGGCGGGCGCGTCGCTGCTGCCGGTCGCCGCGATCGAGGCGGCGCTCGGGTTCGTCATCAAGGCCAAGATCGCCGACGAGAAGATCGGCGACGGCCCGAACGAACTGCATCCGATCAATGTCGCGCGCGCGGCCGCGCTGGCGAAGGCCTCCATGCAGGTGGGCTCGCTGGCCGCCGGTGTGTGGCTGGGCTTCCTACTGTGGGTATTCCCACAGCGCGGCACCCTGACGGCGGCCGCCGCGGATTCGCCGGGCGCGGTCGTCGGCCTGCTCGCCGGTTCCGCCCTGGTTGCTGCGGCTTTGTGGCTGGAGTATTGCTGCCGGGCCCCCGAGGAACCGCCGGACGAGCCCGCTACCACCTAGCAACTTGCGGATGGAATCACCGCCGGGTTCGGTGGGCCGACCAGCACTTTCCGGCTACCCTGGCCCACATGGTTTCACCCTCCCGTAGCACTCCGCCCCGTCGACGGCGGGACGACGCGGGAAAGCTCTTCATCGGCGTGCTCATCCTGCTCGGTCTGACAGCAAGCGTTTTCCTGATCTTCAGCGAGAACGTCCAATACGTTCGAGTAGGCCTGGTAGCGGCCCTGTGGGCGGCGGTGATCGGCGCCCTGGCGGCGACTCGGTACCGCAAGGACGCCGCGGTCGACAAGGCGAAGGTGCGCGATCTCCAGACGGTGTACGAGTTGCAGCTCGAACGCGAGATCAACGCGCGCCGCGAATACGAGATGGGCGTGGAGGCGCGCGTGCGCGCCGAAGTCGGCGCCGACGCCTCCGAGATCGCCGCACTGCGCGCCGAACTCACTCTGCTCCGCCAGAACCTGCAGGTCCTCTTCGATGGCCCGCTGCCCGACGAGCAGCCCGCCCTGCAGGCCGACGCGGTCCGCATCGACGCCCTGCCCGCCGGTGGCTTCGACGCGTTCGACGACGCGGACCACGATTACGCCGATAGCCCGGTGGATGCCAATGCCGCCTGGTTCGGCCCGTGGCAGCAACCGCCCAGCGCGCTGAAACCCGTCTTCATGCAGCCGGTTTCGGCCAATTTCGCCGACCCCTACGACGACCCGGTCACCGCCGAGACCTCCGCCGTCCAGCTCGACGACTACGCCGAGGCCCAGCAGGCCGAGGCCGCGCAGCCCGCCCCGACACCACCGCCCGCTCCGGCGCCGCAGCCCGCCGCGCCCACCCCGGCCCCGTCGAACGGCAAGACCCCGCCGCCCCGCCTGTCGGCCCCGAACACCCGCAAGGTCGACGAATTCGGCGCGACGATCACCGACACCGCCCCGGCGAACGCCGCCAACGGCTCGCCCGCCGAGAGTGCCGCGACGAACGGTACGGCCGCCGAGCCGACCAGCACGGCCGGTGCCCCGGCGTCGGCCGAGCCCGTCGGCGTTCCGGTAGCGGACAGCACCCCCGAGCCGGGCGCGGACATTCCCGCCGCCGACAGCGCCACCCAGGCCCCGGCCGCACCCAAGCCCGCCGACACCACCCCGACCGTCGGCACCAGCTCCCGCCGCCGTCGCCGCGCCGAGGAAGAGGGCGCCCCGCGCCTGTCGGTCGCCGACATCATGGCCAACCTCCAGTCGGAGTCCGGCGCACGCAACTGACCCCCCGGCATCGAACCGCTCGCGCCGCACCGGCGTGGGCGGTTTGTCGTTTTCCGGCATCGCCGCAGGTGGCGAACGAGTCGTAGATCACGTGACGGGTCCGTGGCGGCGCTTGGGGGCTCCCCGATATTCTCGATCCGTAACGTCCGGTACCCGCACTGCGGGACTGGAACGCAAATCGAGAGGACAGTGTTGACCTCGAGAAGTGTCAATTCCGATGGCGCGAACGTGGGTGTCGACCCTGCGCCCGCACGACTGACGGTGGGAATCGTCTCGGCGGGACGGGTGGGTTCGGCGCTCGGTGTCGCGCTCGAGCGAGCCGGTCACGTGGTGTTCGGTGTCGCCGCGATCTCCGATGCCTCGGTGCACCGGGCGCAGACGCGGCTGCCCGATTCGCAGATCCTGCCGGTGGAGCAGATCGCCCAGCGCAGCGAGCTGCTGCTGCTCGCCGTCCCCGACGCCGAGCTGGCCGGGCTGGTCCGCGGCCTGGCCAGTGCCGGGGTCGTGCGTCCCGGCACGATCGTGGTGCACACCGCGGGCGCGCACGGGGTCGGCGTGCTCGCGCCGCTCACCGAACAGGGCGCGCTCGGCCTCGCCATCCACCCCGCGATGACCTTCACCGGCCACGACGAGGACATCGACCGCCTCGCCAACGCCTGCTTCGGCGTCACCGCCGCCGACGAGGTCGGCTACGCGATCGGCCAGGCGCTGGTCATCGAGATGGGCGGCGAGCCGGTGAAGGTGGCCGAGGAGCAGCGCACGCTGTACCACGCCGCCCTCGCGCACGGCGCCAATCACCTGGTCACGGTCATCGTCGACGCGGTCACCGCGCTGCGCGCGGCGATGGACGGGCCGGGCCTGCTCGGTCAGCCGGTGGTCGACGATCAGCCGGGCGGCCTGCCCGAGCGCCTGCTCGCCCCGCTCGTCTCCGCCGCGCTGGACAACGCGCTGCGCCGCGGCAAGGCCGCGCTGACCGGCCCGGTCGCGCGCGGTGACGTCGACGCGGTCGCCGCGCACCTGTCCGCGCTGGCCGCGGTGGACGAGCGCCTGGCCGCCGCCTATCGCGCGATGTCGCTGCGCACCGCCGAACTCGCCCAGACCAATCCGGCCCTGCTGGACCTGCTCGCCAAGGAAGGCCACTGATGGAACCCAGAGAAGTGCACCACCACCAGGGCGGCGCGCGGGCCACCGGCGCGTACAAGCCCGGCGTGCTGACCGTCCACCACAGCCCCGAGGTCGTCGACACGGTGACCAAGGCGCTGCGCGGCGCGGGCCGCACGATCGGTTTCGTGCCGACCATGGGCGCGCTGCACGAGGGCCACCTGCAGCTGGTCCGCCAGGCCAAGCTGACCAATCAGGTCGTGATCGTCTCGATCTTCGTCAACCCGCTGCAGTTCGGCGCGAACGAGGATCTCGACGCCTACCCGCGCACCCTCGACGCCGACCTCGAACTGCTCCGGCACGAGGGTGTCGACCTGGTGTTCGCGCCGTCGGTCTCCGACATGTACCCCGAGGGCCCGCGCACCACGGTGCTGCCCGGCCCGATCGGCGCCGAGCTCGAGGGCGGCAGCAGGCCGACGCACTTCGCGGGCATGCTCACCGTCGTCGCCAAGCTGCTCAATATCGCGCACGCCTCCGAGGCGTACTTCGGCGAGAAGGACTACCAGCAGCTCACGCTGATCCGGCAGATGGTCCGCGACCTGAACATGGACGTGAAGGTCGTCGCCTACCCGACGGTCCGCGAGCCCGACGGTCTGGCGCTGTCCTCGCGCAACCGCTACCTCGACGCTGCCCAGCGGGAGTCGGCGCTCGGCCTGTCGGCCGCGCTGGCCGCGGGCAGGCACGCCGCCGGCCTCGGCCCGGAGGCGGTCGTGCGGGCGGCGCGCGCCGTCCTCGACGCCGTCGACGGTCTCGACGTGGACTACCTCGAACTGCGCGACAGCAACCTGGGCCCCGCGCCCACCGCGGGCAATGCCCGGTTGCTCGTCGCCGCCAAGGTCGGCGACACCCGCCTGATCGACAATGCCCCGATTGTTCTCGGCGCCCAGATCGACGGGCACCCCGACGCGAACTCCCTGCCTGCCGCGCAGGCGAACTGAGAAAGGCGACGACGATGTTGCGCACCATGATGAAGTCGAAGATCCACCGTGCCACGGTGACCCACGCGGACCTGCACTACGTGGGCTCGGTGACCGTCGACCAGGATCTGCTCGACGCCGCCGATCTGCTCGAGGGCGAGCAGGTCTGCATCGTCGACATCGACAACGGCGCCCGGCTGGAGACCTACGTCATCGCCGGCGAGCGCGGTTCGGGCGTGATCGGGATCAACGGCGCCGCCGCCCATCTCGTGCACCCCGGCGACCTGGTCATCCTGATCGCCTACGGCCAGATGGACGAGCAGGAGCTGCGCGACTACGACCCCAAGGTGGTCTTCGTCGACGACCGCAACCGCCCGGTGGAGCTCGGTTCGGACCCGGCGCACGCGCCCGAGGGTTCCGGCCTGACCTCCCCGCGCTCCCTGTCGTTCGCCTGAGCGCGGCGGGGGGACAGCGATGCTGCTGACGATCGACGTCCGCAACACCGGGATCGAACTGGGCCTGTTCACGGGCAGCGGCGAGCACGCGAAACTGGCGCGGCACTGGCGTATCCACACCAATCCGCTGCTCACCGCCGACGAGTTCGCCATGCAGGTGCGTGGCCTGGTCGGTGCCGAGCTCGACCAGGTGGTCGGCGTCTCGGCCTTGTCGACGGTGCCGCCGGTACTGCGCGAGCTGCGCACCATGCTCGCGCGCTACTGGGCGCACGTGCCGCATGTGCTGGTCGAACCCGGCGTGCGGACCGGCATCCCGCTGCTGGTGGACAACCCGAAGGAGGTCGGCGCCGACCGCATCGTCAACTGCCTGGCGGCCTACCGCCGCTTCGGTGGTCCGGCGATCGTGGTCGATTTCGGCACCGCCATCTGCGTCGACCTGGTCTCGGCCAAGGGCGAGTTCCTGGGCGGTGTGATCGCGCCCGGCGTGGAGATCTCCACCGAGGCGCTGGTCGAGCGCAGCGCGCTGCGCCGGGTGGAACTCACCCGCCCGCGCTCGGTGCTCGGCAAGAACAGCATGGAATGCATGCAGTCCGGCGCCGTCTTCGGTTTCGCGGGCCTGGTCGACGGCCTGATCGATCGCATCCGCGACGAGTTCGACGCCTTCGCGGGCACCGATGTCACCGTCGTCGCGACGGGCGCGGGCGCGCCGCTGATCGTGCCGGAATCGGAGACCATCGATCAGCACGAGCCGCATCTGACGCTGACGGGGCTGCGCCACGTCTACGAACGCAACAAGAAGTGACTGTGGCGCAGGTCATTTTCGCCGGAGCGCGTGTCAACTGCTAAACTCACGCTCGTGTCCTTCCGTGTGAGCACCCAGGAGTGTTGTCGAGGCTGACCTGCCTCGACCGTTCGAGGCTGACGTTTTCCCCTCGACCGTTTCGCACCTCCTGGAGATTCGCTCATGCGTTCTTCTGTCCTTTCCTTGACGTCCGCCCGCGACGGCTACTCCGCGACGCCCCCGCTCGACCGGGCGGTGGCTTCGGCGTTGCCGACCCGGCTGCGGCCCGCTGACCTGCTGCGACTCACCGACGAGGGCGCCGAAGACGTTCTCGCCGGTCGCTACGATCACCTGCTGCCCGCCGACGGCGTCTGGCCGACAGAGGAACGCTGGGCCACCCGGCTGATCGCTGACGACGAGGTCGATGTCTGGCTGATCAGCTGGACGCCGGGTAAATCCACCGAATTGCACGATCACGCCGGTTCGCTGGGCGCGCTCACCGTGCTCAGCGGCGCGCTCTCGGAATTCCGCTGGAATGGTTCCGAGTTACGCAGGCGCACGCTCGCCGCCGGCGATCAGGCCTCGTTCCCGATCGGCTGGGTACACGACGTGGTGCGGGCGCCCGCCGCCGCCGAATCCGTCGGCCCGCTGGATCCCACGCTGAGCGTGCACGCCTATTCCCCGCCGTTGTCGGCGATGTCCTATTACGAGGTGACCGGACACGGCACCTTGCGGCGAACCAAAACCGTCCTCACCGACCAGCCCGAAGGTGACCTGTGATGAGTCGTTTGACGATTGATCAGATGCTCGAGAACGCCCGCGCCGACCTACGCAGGCTCTACGTCTACGACCTGTCCGCCGCATTGGCCAGGGGCGCGATTCTGGTGGACATCCGCCCGGCCGCGCAGCGGGTTCGTGAAGGTTCCCTACCGGGTGCGCTGGTCATCGAACGCAATGTCCTGGAATGGCGCCTCGACCCGACCTCGTCGGCGCGTTTGTCGCTGGCCGTCGACCACGACGTGGAATGGATCATCTTCTGCTCGGAGGGCTACACCTCGAGTTTGGCGGCGGCGTCGTTGCAGCAGCTCGGTTTGCACCGCGCCACCGATCTCATCGGCGGCTACCAGGCATTGAAGTCCGCGGGCTTGCTGACCGTCGCCGTGGGGGCGCCGCACTTTGCCCGTGAGGTGAATGCGCTCGCCTCGTTGTAGGACACCTGGCCGGTGGCCGGGCCGCCCGAGCGGTGGCCCGGCCACTGCTCGTCCAGGGGTGAGTTGGCTTGTCGGCGTGCTGATTCGGGGGCCTCGGGTGCGTGAGTTTGTTTCGATGGTGTGACGTGGATTGCATTCGGCCGAGGAATGGCCGGTGCGGTGTCCGGTTACCGACGAGTCGTCCGTGGGCGGGCCGCTTATCCATTTCCGGCGCACGCTACTGTTATCGGATGTGAGCACCCCTAACCCCGCCGATACCGGCCGCGCCGTCAGTTCCGCCGTGGACAGCGATGTTCCCGAGCAGATGCGGATTCGCCGGGACAAGCGGGAACGGCTGCTCGCCGAGGGCGGTGAGGCCTATCCGGTGGTGGTGCCCCGCACGCATACGCTGGCCGAAATTCGGGCCGCCTACCCGGATCTGGAGCCCGATACCCAGACCGGTCTGCAGGCCGGCATCGCGGGCCGCGTCATTTTCGTCCGCAATACCGGCAAGCTCTGCTTCGCCACCCTGCAGGAGGGCGACGGCACCAAGCTGCAGGCGATGATCAGCCTCAACGGCGTCGGCGCCGACGCGCTGGCCGCCTGGAAGTCCGATGTGGACCTCGGTGACTTCGTGTTCGTGCACGGTGAGGTCATCTCCTCGCGGACCGGTGAATTGAGCGTGATGGCCGATTCCTGGTCGATGGCGGCCAAGTCGCTGCGGCCGCTGCCGGTCGCGCACAAGGAGATGAACGAGGAGTCGCGCGTCCGGCAGCGCTACGTCGACCTGATCGTGCGTCCCGAGGCCAGGGAAATGGCCCGTACCCGCGTGAACGTGGTCCGCGCGCTGCGCACCGCGCTGGAGCGCCGCGGCTTCCTCGAGGTCGAGACCCCGATGCTGCAGACCATCCACGGCGGCGCGGCGGCGCGCCCGTTCGTCACCCATTCCAATGCCCTGGACATGGAGTTGTTCCTGCGTATCGCGCCGGAACTGTTCCTGAAGCGCTGTGTGGTGGGCGGCCTGGAGAAGGTCTTCGAGATCAACCGGAACTTCCGCAACGAGGGCGCCGACTCGACCCATTCGCCCGAGTTCGCGATGCTGGAAACCTACGAGGCTTACGGCACCTATGACGACTCCGCGAAGATGACCCGGGAATTGATCCAGGAAGTCGCGCAGGAGGCATTCGGCACCCTCGTGGTGACACTGGCCGACGGTACGGAATATGATCTCGGCGGCGAGTGGACGACGGTCGAGATGTATCCGTCGCTGTCGGAGTCGATCGGTGTCGAGGTCACTCCCGAAACCACTGTCGAGGAATTGCTGGCGCTCGCCGATCGGGTCGGTCTGGAAATTCCCACGGGCAAGGGCTACGGTCACGGGAAACTTGTCGAAGAACTGTGGGAACACGCGTATGGCGACAAGCTGTACGCGCCGACTTTCGTTCGCGACTTCCCGGTCGAGACGTCGCCGCTGACGCGTCAGCATCGCAGCAAGGGCGGCGTCACGGAGAAGTGGGACCTGTATGTTCGCGGCTTCGAGTTGGCAACGGGCTATTCGGAGTTGGTCGACCCGGTGATCCAGCGGGAACGGTTCGTCGATCAGGCGAGGCTGGCCGCCGCGGGCGATGACGAGGCCATGGTGCTGGACGAAGACTTCCTCGCCGCGATGGAACACGGCATGCCGCCGACCACCGGAACCGGTATGGGAATCGATCGCTTGTTGATGGCACTGACCGGTTTGGGAATCCGGGAAACGATCCTGTTCCCGATTGTCCGCCCGACTAGTCGCTGACCAGTCGATTTGCGGGGTGAAGACCTCGTGTTGGAATTTTCGTAATTAGAGGTATTCTTGCCCTGGGTATTCGGCCTGGAGGCAGGCTTGACGATTTCGAGAGGACGTTCATCTCATGGCAAAGAAGGTCACCGTTAGCCTGATCGACGATGTCGACGGTGAGTCCATCGCGGACGAGACCATCGAGTTCGCTATCGATGGCGTGTCGTACGAGATCGATCTGTCCGAGGCTAACGCGGCGCGGCTGCGCGAAGGCTTGGACGAGTGGGTCGCCAACGCCCGTCGCGTGAGTGGCCGTCGCCGGGTGAAGGCGGCAGGGGCGCCGGCACCGCAGGGGAAGAGCCGAGTTTCCATGGACCGGGAACAGAGCGCCGCAATTCGTGAATGGGCCCGCCGCAAGGGCCACAAGGTCTCCGCGCGCGGCCGCATCTCGGCCGACATCACCGAGGCGTACAACAAGGAAGTCGGCAAGGCCTGAAGTTCGACGGCGGTCCGGGGTTGCTGACGCGGCGATCCCGGACCGCTCTGCTGTCAACGGTGTACCCGCAGGTCGGGACATGCGTCGGCGGACTCCAGGGAAGTCCTGGGGAGATAGACTGATGTTCGTGCGCAAGGTTTTTCACGTCGGCGATGGCCGACCGTCCGACCCGATCCGGCGAGTACATGGGTAACTCACCGGGTACGGGCGAACGGGCGAAGGTCTCACCGCCCGCCGTCGATTCGGCCAACGCGCACGAGTCCGGCCAAAATCGCGGAGAGGCGGGACTGTGACCGGCATGGCGAGTTCGTTTTTGCGGTATACCGATGACACGGGGCGCCAGCACGAGCTGGCGCTCGAACCCGCGCAGCAGCGGTTCACCATCGGCCGCAATGTGCAGGCCGACCTCGTCCTCGGCTGGGACGCCGAGGTCTCCCGTCTGCACGCCGCCGTCGAGTACCTGGGCGCGCACTGGACCATCGTCGACGACGGCCTGTCCCGCAACGGCACCTTCGTCAACGGCGAGCGGCTGATCGGCAGGCGCAGGCTGAGCCCGGGCGACCGCATCCGGGTCGGTACCACGCTGGTGCATTTCTTCGATTTCGGCGGGGTCGTCGACGACGCGACGCACACCGCGTCCGGTTCCATTCCCACCATGCGCTCGCTGACCGAGACCCAGCGCGCGGTGCTGATCGCGCTGTGCCGCCCGTACAAGCACGGCACCGGTTTCGCCACCCCCGCCTCGAATCAGCAGATCGCCGAGGAATTGTTCCTCTCCATCGACGCGATCAAGACGCATCTGCGCGCGCTGTTCGCGAAATTCGGGGTGGAGAACCTGCCGCAGAACCAGAAGCGCACCCGGCTGGCGGCGCTGGCGATGCAGAGCGGGATGATCTCCGACCACGATCTGTGAGGCCGCGACGCTCGCGCAGGTGCCTGAGCGTCTGAACCATGTCGGCGAGCCGCGTGACAAGGTTGACTTACTCGTAACACCGGAGCACAGGGATCGAGCTCCGGAACACGAGTCAGGAGACCTCACATGTTCGCACTTCGGATGGCCGCCATGGTTCTGGCGCTGCTCAGCACCGGGCTGATCGCGGGTGTGTTCTACGCCTACGCGATCTCGGTGATGCCGGCCCTGGCGCGGACCGGCGATCGCACGCTGATCGACGTCATGCAGAAGATCAATGTCGTGATCATCAACCCGTGGTTCATGCTCGGCTTCCTCGGCACGGTCGGGTTCACGGCGCTGGCCGCGGCCCTGTCGCTGGGTAAGGAGCACCGCACCACGCTGATCTGGCTCGGCGTCGCCCTCGCGCTCAACGTGATCGCCTTCGCCGTCACCGCGGCGCTGAACGTGCCGCTCAACGACGCGCTCGCCGCGGCGGGCGACCCGTCGGCGATCGCCGACACCGCGGCCGTGCGGGCCGACTTCGAGGCGGCCTGGGTGCGCTGGAACATCGTCCGCGGGGTGCTGCACACGCTGGCGTTCCTGGTGCTGTGCGGCGCGCTGTTCGCGGCGGGTGTGCAGCGGGGCGAGTCGAGCGCCGCGGCCGCCGGTGCGGGTGCCGGGCAGCCGGTTGCCCAGGCGATGGGCGCGCCGCTGGCCGGTGGCTACGCGGCAGCGCCGTTCCAGCGTTGATGGCGATCTGCCAATAGGGCCACGCGATCACTAGAACGTGTTCCATGATGATCGGAACACGTTCTAGTGAGGAGTCGTTTGATGCGACGTAGTTCGAGATCGTTGCTGGTACTGGCCGCCGCCGCGCTGCTGGCCTGGGGGAATTCGGGTACCGCCGCCGCGGAGTATCCGGTCGATTACAACTTCTTCGCCGGCATTCCCCCGGAGCTGACGAATCCGGGCGGCACGCTCCCCGGTGGGAACGATCCGGGCTGTGTCCCCTCGGCCGAGCATCCGAATCCGGTGGTGCTCCTGCACGGCACCGGCGGTGGGGCGCAGACGAATTGGGGCGCCTACGTCCCGCTGCTGGCCAACGAGGGGTACTGCGTCTTCAGCCTCACCTACGGCGCGTACGGGCTGCCGTGGCCGGTGTCGGCGATCGGTGGGATGCGGCCCATCGAGCAGAGCGCGCTCGAAGTGTCGGCCTTCGTCGACCGGGTGCTCGCGAGCACCGGCGCCGCGCGGGTCGACTTCGTCGCCCATTCGCAGGGCAACGTCGTCGGCAACTACTACATCAAGCGCCTCGGCGGCGCGGCCAAGGTGGACAAGCTGGTCGGGATCGCCCCGCCGTGGCTCGGGACCAACGCGCTGGGGATCGCGGACATCGCCGCCTACAGCCGGGCCCTCGGCGCAGGCCCCGCGTTCGACGCGGTCGCCACGTCGCTGTGCCAGGCGTGCGGACAGATGATGGCCGGTGCCGACTTCCTGGCCGCGCTCAACGCCGACGGCGTGTACAGCCCGCAGGTCACCTACACCAACATCGTGTCCTCGCTGGAGGAGGTGGTCGTGCCCTACACCTCCGGCGTCGTGCCTGGCCCGAACGCCACCTCGATCGTCGTCCAGGACGGCTGCGCCCAGGACTACTCCGAGCACATGGCCATCGCGGGCAGCCCGCGCGCGGCCGGTCACGTCCTCAACGCCCTGGATCCGGCCCGTCAGGCCCCGGTTCCGTGCGAGTTCGTGCCGCCGTTCACCGGCTGAGGCCGTCACCGCTCCGTCATATTTCGCTGTAGGCAAAACTCCGAGGGAAACGAATGCCGCGACGTGCGCGTTATGAGTGAATGACCATGTTGCCGCCGGTCATCAATAGGGTGGACCGGCGGCGGCGGAATCCCCTGCCAACTAGAGTGGAGGCGGGGGCCGCAACCCCCGGGCTTCATGGCAGGCTGACGGCGACAGTTGTCGGTCCGACGCCCTAGGTTGTACCGAGCACACTGCGGCGTCTGTTGCCAGAATGTCGGAGCAGGAGAGTGAGGGAGCGATGTTCGAGAGGTTCACCGACCGCGCGAGGCGTGTCGTTGTCCTGGCCCAAGAAGAGGCCCGGATGCTCAACCACAACTACATCGGCACCGAGCACATCCTGCTTGGGTTGATCCACGAGGGCGAGGGCGTGGCGGCGAAGTCGCTGGAGTCGCTTGGCATCTCGCTGGAGGGTGTGCGCAGCCAGGTCGAGGAGATCATCGGGCAGGGCCAGCAGGCGCCGTCCGGCCACATCCCCTTCACCCCGCGCGCCAAGAAGGTGCTGGAGCTGAGCCTGCGCGAGGCGCTGCAGCTCGGCCACAACTACATCGGTACCGAGCACATCCTGCTCGGTCTCATCCGCGAGGGCGAGGGCGTCGCCGCCCAGGTTCTGGTCAAGCTCGGTGCCGACCTGAACCGCGTCCGTCAGCAGGTCATCCAGCTGCTGTCCGGGTACCAGGGCAAGGAGCCCGTCGAGGGCTCCGGCTCGCGCGGTGAGGCGGGCACGCCGTCCACTTCGCTGGTGCTCGACCAGTTCGGCCGCAACCTCACCCAGGCCGCGCTCGAGGGCAAGCTCGACCCGGTCATCGGCCGCTCGAAGGAAATCGAGCGCGTCATGCAGGTGCTGAGCCGCCGCACCAAGAACAACCCGGTGCTGATCGGTGAGCCCGGTGTCGGTAAGACCGCGGTCGTCGAGGGCCTGGCGCAGGCCATCGTCAACGGCGAGGTCCCCGAGACCCTCAAGGACAAGCAGCTCTACACCCTCGACCTGGGTTCCCTGGTCGCGGGCAGCCGCTACCGCGGTGACTTCGAAGAGCGCCTGAAGAAGGTGCTCAAGGAGATCAACACCCGCGGCGACATCATCCTGTTCATCGACGAGCTGCACACGCTCGTCGGCGCGGGTGCTGCCGAAGGCGCCATCGACGCGGCCTCGATCCTGAAGCCGAAGCTGGCCCGTGGCGAGCTGCAGACCATCGGCGCGACCACCCTCGACGAGTACCGCAAGTACATCGAGAAGGACGCCGCCCTGGAACGCCGCTTCCAGCCGGTCCAGGTCGGCGAGCCGACCGTCGAGCACACCATCAACATCCTCAAGGGTCTGCGCGACCGCTACGAGGCGCACCACCGGGTGTCCATCACCGACGGTGCCCTGGTCGCCGCCGCGACGCTGGCCGACCGCTACATCAACGACCGGTTCCTGCCGGACAAGGCGATCGACCTCATCGACGAGGCGGGCGCGCGCATGCGCATCCGCCGGATGACCGCGCCGCCGGACCTGCGCGAGTTCGACGACAAGATCGCCGACGCCCGCCGCGAGAAGGAAAGCGCGATCGACGCGCAGGACTTCGAGAAGGCCGCGCGCCTGCGGGACAAGGAGAAGCAGCTCGTCGCCAAGCGCGCCGAGCGCGAGAAGCAGTGGCGTTCCGGTGATCTGGACGTCGTGGCCGAGGTCGACGACGAGCAGATCGCGGAGGTGCTGGCCAACTGGACCGGCATCCCCGTCTTCAAGCTCACCGAGGAGGAGACCACCCGTCTGCTCCGCATGGAGGACGAGCTGCACAAGCGGATCATCGGCCAGGAAGACGCCGTCAAGGCCGTCTCCAAGGCGATCCGCCGCACTCGCGCCGGCCTGAAGGACCCCAAGCGCCCCTCCGGCTCGTTCATCTTCGCCGGTCCGTCCGGTGTCGGTAAGACCGAGCTGTCCAAGGCGCTGGCGAACTTCCTGTTCGGCGACGACGACGCGCTCATCCAGATCGACATGGGCGAGTTCCACGACCGCTTCACCGCGTCGCGGCTCTTCGGTGCCCCTCCCGGGTACGTGGGCTACGAGGAGGGCGGCCAGCTCACCGAGAAGGTGCGCCGCAAGCCGTTCTCCGTGGTGCTGTTCGACGAGATCGAGAAGGCGCACCAGGAGATCTACAACACCCTCCTGCAGGTGCTCGAGGACGGCCGTCTCACCGACGGTCAGGGTCGTACGGTCGACTTCAAGAACACCGTGCTGATCTTCACCTCGAACCTGGGCACCTCCGACATCTCCAAGGCTGTCGGCCTCGGCTTCACCCAGTCCAACGCCGAGGGCTCGAACTACGAGCGGATGAAGCTCAAGGTCAACGACGAGCTGAAGAAGCACTTCCGCCCCGAGTTCCTCAACCGCATCGACGACGTGATCGTCTTCCACCAGCTCACCAGCGAGCAGATCGTGCAGATGGTGGACCTGATGATCGGCCGCGTCGCCAAGCAGCTGAAGAACAAGGACATGGGCATCGAGCTGACCGAACAGGCCAAGAGCCTGCTCGCCAAGCGCGGTTTCGACCCGGTCCTCGGTGCGCGGCCGCTGCGTCGCACGATCCAGCGCGAGATCGAGGACCAGCTGTCGGAGAAGATCCTCTTCGGCGAGATCGGCGCAGGCCAGACCATCACGGTCGACGTGGAGGGCTGGAACGGCGAGGGCCAGGGCGAGGACGCCAAGTTCACCTTCGCCGGCAAGGCGAAGCTGACCAAGGCTCCGGCGGGCGACGACAAGCCCGAGGTCGTCCTGACCGGCGCAGCCGAGGGCACCGCGCCCGAGGCTGCCGCCTCCGGCGAGTAAACAGCTGAACCCCCGAAGCCCGCTCCTGGATTTCCAGGGGCGGGCTTCGTCGTGTGCGGGTCAGCCGAAGTGCTGGAGGAAGCCGGATCCGCGCGCGGCGGCGTACCGGAACACCTGCTCCAGGCCGTCGTAGTGGTGGCGCAGGTAGTGCAGCGCGCTCTCGCCGTCGCGGACCCAGATGTTCGGGTACACCCCGGCCGCGTCCATCGCCGCGGGGTCGTAGAACAGCGCAGGTTCGTCGAACGGAAAGCGGCTCAGGACCTTCGCCGTGGCGGCCACGTCGTCCGGGGACCACGCGAAATAGTTCTCGTGGGCCAGCGGACGGCCGGTGTCGACGAGATCGATCCCGAGGTCCGCCTGGGCCAGCAGGTAGCCCAAGCCCGCCCACGCCTTGTCCAGATAGCCGCTCGGCCCGCCGTCCTGGACCGCCAGGCCGTCGAGGAAATCGTCGGGCCACTCGGTCGTCGCCGCCAGCCGCGCCAGCTCCTCCGCGCTCACCCTGGTGAACGACATGGTCAGCCCCATCCGGAACTTCCTTTCCTCCTGCGGATTCCGGCCGAAGCTAGCAGTGCCGACCGACATGTCGCGGCCGAGTAGAGCTGGGCGGCGCGAACTTTCAGCGCGCCGGATTGCTAGGTTTGTCAGCGTGTTCGGGTGGGTAAAGGCGCGTGGCGCCGGAATGTTCGTTGTCGGGGTGGCCGTGGCCGGGTGTGGCGCGGAGGACGCCGGATCCGCGCCGCCGACGATCGCGTCGTCGGCACCCGCGCCGACGAAGGCCCCGGTCGTCGACGGGGTGCTGCCGAGCGGTGCCGACAAGCAGGGCTGGCTCGATCCGGGTGCGCGCTGCCTCGACGGTGAGCGGCCGGTGCTCCTGATCGGCGCGACCAGGAACTCCAAGGAGAAGTTCGCGGTGTGCGAACGGGCCGACGCTACCCGCGTGCTGCGGGCCGCGGCGCCGGGCCTGCGTGCGCAGCCGTTCGAGGCGCCGTTCTTCACCTACACCGCCAACAGCCAGCAGTTCCGGAACGGTGACGGCATGAAGATCGACCTGTCCAAGGCGACCGTCACGGTGACCGACGACCCGCAGAATCCGCGCTACATCATCGGCATGGTCGTCGAGGCGTACTGGAGTGTCATCTACTGAGCGCCAGCTCGAGGGTCGGTGCGAACGACTCGGCGAGTTCGCCGGGAACGATCAGCTCGTCGATTCCGTAGCGCGCGCTGCGGGATTCGAGGATGTCCACAGCGGCCTGGGGATCGCTGGGGAGAAGTCCGGCGGCGTTCGCGTCGCGCAGTGCGCTCGCGGTGTAGCCGAGGCGCGCGCTCAACCAGATCGGCAGTTGTGCACCGACACCGACCAATTGGAGTGTGAACCGGACGTCGCGATCGGTGTGTGCGGTGACCGTGGCGACCATCGCGGCCAGTTCGTCCTCGGTGGCGTCCGGGGCGGCGGCGAGCAGGACGCGATCGGCGTTCGCGGCGGCGGTGGCCAGCATGCGCGGGCCGTTCGCCGCGATCACGATCGGCGGGGCCGGGTCGACCCGGTCCCGGACCGCTGCCACGGTGTCGATCAGCTGCTGTCGTCGTTCGCGCGCCGAACCCCAGGGCATGCCGAGCTTTACGGCTTCGCCCCGGGCGTCGGGTCGGCCGGTGCCGAGGCCGAGCTCGAATCGGCCGTCCGAGAGCAGTTGCAGCGCGGCGACTTCCCGGACCGTCGAACCGAGGGTGCGCAAGGGTGCCGCGAGGACATTGGGCCGCAGTCGCAGTGTCGTCGTCACGGCGGCCGCGGCGGCGAGCGCGGGGAGCGGCGACGGGGTGTAGAGGGTGTCGGGCAGTAGCACGGTGGCGTACCCCTGCCGCTCGGCCTCGACCACCGCGCGTGTCCACTGTGCCCCGGAGCTGGGCGTCAGCACGATCCCGAATCGCATCCCGGCCTCCTACTTCTTCTCGCGCCGGGGCTCGTTCAGCACCGCGAGCCTGCTGCGGTACTCGGACTCGCTGATCTCGCCCCGGGCGAACCCGGTGCGCAGGGCCCCGATCGCGCCGCCGCGCCCGGCGCACCGTTTGCGCGCGAAGAACAGGACCGCGATCACGGTGATCCAGAACAGCAACGGAAAGATCCAGAAGAACGGCCAGGGGTGCCAGCCGCCGTCGTAGTGGTCGGCCAGGAAGGTCAGCGTCGTCGCGCTGTCGACAATGTTCATGACTTCAGCCTGCTCGCGACGGCCGTCGCGGACATCGGCCGCGCGACCCGATCCCGGCTACGTCTGCGCGCGTAGGGCCGGGGGATTTCACGCCCGCACCGCCGCCGAGCTGCCTTGGTACCGTGAATCCGTCGGAGATCCACCCGGAGGTTGTGCACGGTGACGCTGATCGAATCTGGTGCGAGCGGTCTCGACGATGTCCTCGCCGGCCTGCAATGGCGGTTCGCGGGCCGGGACGAGTTCGCGCTCCCCGCCGGTGGCTGGGAGCACCTCGCCGGCGAGCCGACCGCCCTGGTGGTGACCGACGGCTTGGTCCGGGTCCACTGCCAGGCATCCGGTGATCACGACGCCGAGGC
Source organism: Nocardia sp. NPDC050718 (assembly GCF_040654235.1). Taxonomy (NCBI): domain Bacteria; kingdom Bacillati; phylum Actinomycetota; class Actinomycetes; order Mycobacteriales; family Nocardiaceae; genus Nocardia; species Nocardia sp. NPDC050718. The sequence goes on from NZ_JBFAHQ010000003.1 coordinate 338,125, forward strand.
CGAGGATCTGGCCAGCGGCGATTTCCTGTTCGTCCCCCGCCCGAACCGCCTCGCGATCACCGGCCTCACCGACAGCACCGTGCTGCGGGTGCGGCTGGAACCGGTCGGGTCGGGCGGTGCGATGGACGCGCTACCGCGCCGGGTGCTGCTCACCGAATTCGTCCGGCACGCGCCGCTGGCCGCGACGATGCTGGAGCACCTGGTGCGGGACTGCCCCGATCCGTACGGGGTGCAGGGCGACCGGGTCGCCACGCTGATCGGCTCGATGGCGGTCGAGTCCTGGCATGCGCGCGGATGCGCGCCGAAGCGGTGGTTGCTGCGGGTGCACGAGCCGGGCGTGGCGCGGGCAGTGGCCGCGATGCACGCCGAACCCGGCCGGGAGTGGACCGTCGAGGCGCTGGCCCGGGTCGCGCTGGCTTCGCGCTCCGGCTTCGCCGCGAGATTCCAGACGGCGACCGGGCTCACGCCGGGGCGGTACCTGACGAAGCTGCGGGTCGAGCGCGCGCAGCTGTTCCTGACCGAGCACAACGTGTCGGTCGGCGCGGTGGCGCGGCGGCTGGGCTACCGGTCCGAAACCGCCTTCGGCCGGGCCTTTCGCAGGCACACGGGCCACACGCCGTCGGAATGGCGACGCGCGGCCCGCTCGACCTCGGGCTGACCCGACCGCTAGCCCGCTGCGCGGGCGAGCGACACCCGCACCAGCAGCCCGCCGAGCACGGCGGCCAGCGCCGCGAGTCCGTAGGTCGCGGCCAGGCCGATGCTGTCCACCCCGCGCCCGCCGACCGCGGAACCGAGGATGATCGCCAGCTGGAAACCGCCGACCACCAGCCCGCTGCCCGCCTCCATCCGCTCGGGCAGCACCCGCGACACCCACACCTGCACCAGGTTGAGGATGCCGCCGAACGCGCCGCCCCACACCACCACGGCGACATAGCCGAGCACCGGCACCGCACCGGAGACGATGATCGCCAGCAGCGACAGCCCGATGGCCGTCGGCACCGCGACCAGCAGGACACCGAGCCTCCGGTCGGCCAGCGACCCGAGCACGAAATTCCCGAGCAGACCGCCCACTCCGAACAGCGCGAGCAATACCGGAATCGCCGACGGACCCGCCTGGAGCAGTTCGGCGAGCGCGGGCCGGATGTAGGTGAATCCGGCGAAATGCCCGCCGATCACCGCGACCACGCTGACCAGCCCCAACGCGACCCCCGGCGCCCGCAGGGCCGCGCCCATCGCCGCGAATCCGATGCCCTTGCTCGGCGCGATCGGCGGCAGCATCACCCGCACCGCCACCGCCGCGACCACGGTCAGCGCCGCGGTCACGACGAACACGGTCCGCCACCCCGCGTAGGTGCTCAGCAGCACCCCCAGCGGTACCCCGGCCACGGTGGCGACGGTGGTCCCCGAGTTCACGATCATCATGGCCTTGCCGAGGCGATCCGCAGGCACCAGCTGCGCGGCGATCACCAGCGCCATCGACCAGTACCCACCCACCGCGACGCCGAGCAGCAGCCGCGCGACCAGCAGCAACGCGATGTTCGGCGACACCGCCACCAGCACGTTCGACGCGGCGGCCCCGATGGTCAACACCAGCAGCTGCGTGCGGCGGTCGACCCGGGGAAACAGGGAGCCAAGCCCCAGCGCGGCCAGCAGCGCGGTCAGCGCGGTCGCGCTGACGGAGAGCCCGACCACTCCTTCTGGCACTCGCAGGTCGTCGGCGAGCGCGGTCAGGACGCCCGGTGGCAGGAATTCCGCCGTCACCAGTGTGAAGCTGCCGAGGAACATGGTGAGCAGCGCGGGCCAGGCGCGGCGGCCGGTCTCCGGTGCCGCGGCGTCGATGGTCGATGTCGTCGTCATGCCCGGTGCAACAACGCTTCTCGCGCCGGTTCGCGACCCGGACGCCACACGGTCCGACCCAAACGCCAGGGTTCAGGCGAAGCTTTGGACGAATCCCGATCCGTGCCGGTCGGCGAAGTCGAAGACCCGCACCAGCTGGGCGTAGTGGAAGCCGAGCTCGCGCAGGCCGTCGTCACCGTCGCGCACCCAGACGTGCGGGTACACCAGGGTCGCGTCCATGCGCTCCGGGTCGTAATGCGCGGCCAGCTGGTCGAAGGGGAGGGCGCGCAGCAACGCGGCGGTGTGGGCCACGTCCTCCGGGCTCCAGACGCTGTAGCCCTCCGCCTCGATATCCAGCGGACGGCCGGTGAAGAACAGATCGACACCGGTGCGCGCCGCTTCGAACAAATACCTCAGGCCCGCCCAGGATTTGTCCAGATAGCCGGTGGGCTCGGTATCGGGAGTCCGCACCTGCTCGACGAATCGCGCCGCCAGCTCCCTGTCCGCGACGATCCGTTCCAGATCGGCCGCGCCCACCCTGGTGAACGACATGACCGCACCCATGAATCCCCCTCTGTTCGTAGCGATTTCGTTGACCTGGCCATCGGTGCCCGACAGCCTCAGGCAGTGAATGTTCGCCGCCTTGGAGTTCGCTTTTCATCGGCTTTCGGTGGCATTTCGGGGTCGGTGAATCGGCGTACGGTGGGAATTGTTCGTCACAGCGAAAACAACACGGGGGTGTTCACATGACCGATTCCAACCGCACACTGATCGCCGTACTGCTCGACCGTTCCGGTTCGATGCAGTCGATCAAAGCCGACACCGAGGGCGGGCTGGCCGCCTATTTCGAACAGCAGCGTTCGGTGCCGAAATCCATCGAGGTGACGCTGGCGCAGTTCGACACCGCCTACGAGGTGGTCTACGCGAACGTGCCGCTGGACCAGGTGCCTCCGCCGAACCTGTTGCCGCGCGGTGGAACCGCGCTCTACGACGCGGTCGGCAAGCTGGTCACCGACGTCGGCGCCGAACTCGCGGCCCGCCCCGAGCCCGAGCGCCCCGGCACCGTGATCGTCGTCGTCCTCACCGACGGCCACGAGAACTCGAGCAGGGAATGGACCCACCCCGCGGTGAAGTCCCTGATCACCCAGCAGCAGGACGTCTACAACTGGACCTTCGTCTTCCTCGGCGCCAACATGGACGCCGTCGAAGTAGGCACCCACCTGGGCTTCGACCGCGACTCCGCGATCACCTACGCCCCGGTCGCCGGCGGCGTCCGTGGCGCCTTCGACGCCCTCGCCGCCTACTCCGCCCGAGCCCAAGCCGCCCCCGCGGGCACCGCCCGCCGAGCCAGCTTCTCCGCCGCCGAACGCCGCAAGGCCGACCCGGGCACGTAAGCCGGGACCGCTACTGCCAGCCTGGGCGGACCAGGCCGGATTCGTAGGCGAGGACGACGAGTTGGGTGCGGTCGCGGGCGTCGAGTTTGGTGAGGATGCGGCTGACGTGGGTGCGGGCGGTGGCGGGGCTGAGGTAGAGGCGGGCGCCGATCTCGGCGTTGGTGAGGCCTTCGGCGACGAGGACCATCACCTCGCGTTCGCGGTCGGTGAGGTCGGCGAGCGCGGCGGGCGGGGGTTGTTTGGCGTGGGTGGAGAACTCGGCGAGCAGGCGGCGGGTGACGCCGGGGGAGAGCAGGGCGTCGCCCGCGGCGACCACCCGGACCGCGCGCAGCAGGTCGGCGGGTTCGGTGTGTTTGACCAGGAACCCGGCCGCGCCGGCCCGGATCGCCTCGAAGACGTATTCGTCCAGCTCGAAGGTGGTGAGCACGACGACGCGGCCCGCGGCGAGCTTGGGGTCGTCGGCGATCATCCTGGTGGCGGCCAAGCCGTCGAGGATGGGCATCCGGATGTCCATCAGCACCACGTCGGGGACGAGCGCGCGGGTCATCCGGACGGCCTGTTCGCCGTTCTCGGCCTCGCCGATCACCTCGATGTCGTCCTGGGCGTCGAGCAGCGCGACGAACCCGCCGCGCACCAGCGCCTGGTCGTCGGCGACGAGCACCCGCGTCGTCGTCTTGCCGGACGGTTCGCTCATGCCGTCTCCTTGTCGCCGGACACCGAATCCGCCACCGGCCGGGCGGGCAGCCTGGCCGCCACCCGGAACCCGCCGGACGGCCGTGGTCCCGCCGTCAGCGCGCCGCCGAGCGCGTGTGCCCGTTCGCGCATCCCGATGATCCCGTTGCCACCGGCGCCGGTGCGGACCGCGGTGCCGGTGGGCCGGGTGTTGTCGACGGTGATGTCGACGGTGTCGGGGGTGTAGCGCAGGGTGATCAGCGCGGTGGCGCCGGGCGCGTGCCGCACCACGTTGGTCAGCGATTCCTGGATGATCCTGGCCGCCGCCACATCGATCACGCTGGGCAGCTTCTTGGGCGTGCCGATGATCTTGGTGTCGACGGCGAGCCCGGTCGCGCGGGTGCGTTCCAGCAGGGTGTCGAGGTCGTCGAGCGAGGGCACCGGCGCGCGGGGCGCGGGCCGGGGTGGCGGCGCCGGCGCGATCGGCGGTGGCGAATCGGCCACGGCGGCAACAGCATCGACGGGCTCGGTGCCCACCGGCGCGACCGGGGCGCCGCTGCGGATGGCGTGCAGCAGCGTGTGCACCTCGGCCAGCGCCTCCTTGGAGGTCGTCTTGATGGTGGCCAGCGCGGCCGCGGCCTGCTGCGGTTTGCGGTCGAACAGCTCCAGCGCCACCGAGGACTGCACATTGATCAGCGAAAGACTGTGCGCGAGTACGTCGTGCAGTTCCCTGGCGATGGCCAGCCGCTCCTCGCTGGCGGCCCTGGCCTGCTGCGCCTCCGCGTCGCGCTGCGCGGCCTCGGCGCGCTGCCTGCGCGCGACCACGGCGGCCCGCCGCTGCCGCACCCCCTCGGCGATCGCGACCAGAATCCCCATCCAGGCCAGCAGCCCGAAGACCTGCCACGCGCCGGTCTCGCGCCCGAGCAGCGCGGGCACCGGCCACACCATGGTCAGATAGCCGACCGCGACCAAGGGGTAGGTGCGCCAGCGTGATCCGTTGACCGCCGCGCTCACGAACGCGATCACCAACGACAGGAAGATCGGCCCGTACCCGTAGTCGCGCAGCACATACGCCACCGCGGCCAGCAGCGCGACCAGCAGCACCGGCTCGGGCAGCACCCGCCGGAAGCCGAGCGCGATCGGGCCCGCGAGCAGCAACAGATACGCGAACGCGTCGAGCGAACGCACGCCGGTCTGATGCGCGTTGGCACCGGAACTCCCGGCCAGCTGGATCAGCGCGACCACACCCGCCAGACCCCAGTCCTGCAGGACCGAACCACGCTCCCATTTCGCAGACGCTCTCACCTCCCTCACCCTATTGCGTAGGCGCGCCCTCCGCGTCGGCCTGCGCTCGTAATTCCGCCGCGAACCCCGTCATCGGGCCGGATCGGCCGGTCGGCGGGCCCGGCGAGGCGAATTCTCAGCGTCGGCGACGGCGTGGGTAGGCCGCGCGGCGTAGTGCGGGAGTCGCTCCGGGACGGATGCCCGGCGACCCCTGTGACGCGGATTCTGATTCGCATGAACGATTCGATCGTGGTCACCGACGGGCTGACCAAACGCTATGGCGAGCACCGCGCGGTGGACGCGGTGAGCATGCGCGTCGCCGCCGGGGAGATCTACGGCTTCCTCGGCCCGAACGGCGCGGGCAAGACCACCACCCTGCGCATGCTGGCCGGTCTGATCCGGCCCAGCGCCGGCACCGCCCTGGTGCACGGCCGCGCCCCGGGCGACCCGGCGGTCCTGCGCCGCATCGGCGTCCTCATCGAGGGCCCCGGCTTCTATCCGTACCTCTCCGGCCGCGACAACCTGCGCGTGCTGGCCCGCTATCGCGGCCACCGCCCCGCCGATGTCGAACAGGCGCTGGCTCGCGTCGGCCTGACCGACCGGGCGGACGACCGCTTCCGTACCTATTCGCTCGGCATGAAGCAGCGCCTCGGTGTCGGCGCGGCCCTGCTCGGTGACCCCGACCTGCTGATCCTCGACGAGCCGACCAACGGCCTCGACCCGGCCGGACTGGCCGAAATGCGCACGCTCATCGTCGAACTGGCCGCCGACGGGCACACCGTGCTGCTGTCGAGCCACCAGCTCGCCGAGGTGCAGGAGATCTGTCACCGGGTCGGCGTGATCTCCGGCGGCCGCCTGCTCGCCGAATCGACGGTGGCCGAATTGCGGGGCAGCGCAACGCTCGTCGTGCGCGCCGAGCCCGCCGACAGCGCGCTCACGGCGATCCGTTCCGTCGCGCCCGCCCGCGCCGGCGTCGACGGCATCAGGGTCGAGACGACCGCCGCGACCGCGCCCGAGGTGGCGCGCGCGGTGGTCGCGGCGGGCGTCGATCTGCTGGAACTGCGAGTCGACGAGAAATCCCTGGAAGAAGTGTTCTTCGAGATGACGGCTGTGGAGGTCGCGAAATGACCGGTATGACAAGGGATCTGTGGGCGAGCATGCGCGCGGAGTCGGTGCGGCTGGGTCGCTGGCCCGCGTTCTGGATCGTCCTCGGCGTCTGGATCCTGCTGAACCTGACCTTCGCCTACCTGTTCAACTATCTCGCCTACACCTCGGGCGAGAGCGGCGCGATGTCCGACGGGCTGCCCCGCGATGTGCTGCTCGGCCAGCTCCTGCCCGCCGCCGTCCCCGAGGTCTTCACCCAGGGCATGGCGATGTTCGGTGGCGCGCTGATGCTGGTCCTCGGTGCGCTCGCGGTGGGCAGCGGCTACGGCTGGGGCACCTGGAAAACCGTGTTCACGCAGGGTCCGAGCCGTCCGGCGGCCGTCGGCGGGCTGCTGGCGAGCCTGCTGGTCGTGGTGGTGGCGCTGGTCTGCGTGGCGTTCGCCGTCGACCTCGGCGTCGCCTCGCTGATCGCGGTGAGCGAGGGGCAGCCGCTGGTGTTGCCCTCGCTGACCCGATCCGTGCTCGGCCTCGGTTCCGGCGCGGCCATCCTCGGCATGTGGACGCTGGCGGGCGCCCTCATCGGCGCCATCGCCCGTGGGCCCGCGCTCGCCGTCGGCCTCGGGCTGATCTGGGTGCTCGTCGTGGAGAACCTGCTGCGCGGGGTGGCGGGCATCTTCGGCCCGATCGGGGCCGTCACCGACCTGCTGCCCGGCACCGCCGCGGGGTCGCTGGCGGGCGCGATGCGCACGGTCGGCGGCCCGGCCACCCCCGGTGTCCTCGACGTTCTCGGCCGTGGCGAGTCGCTGGCCCTGCTCGGCGCGTACGTGCTGGTCTTCGCGGGCGGCACCATCGGGCTGATGACGCGCCGCGATCTGACCTGAGGCTCAGTGCCACCCGGCCGGGTTCGAGGCGCTCTCCCTGGAGATGCCCGAACCCGTCTCGGGGAACCCGCCGTAGAGCTTGTCGTGCAGGTGGGCGAAGAAATAGCAGAGCTCCTCGCACTCGGCGTCCGGCACCGCGGCAGTCGGATCGGCGCGCACGGCGTCGTAGTGCTCGCGGCCCATCGCGACGATGAAGCCGCGAGCGTAGAGGAAACCGTCGTCGGAGCCGTCGGTGATCTCCTGGATGTCGGCGCGGTCGATCTCGTAGAGCGCCCGCTCGACGACGCGATCCAGCGCGGTCAGTTCGGCGCTGGTGAAATCGGTGCTCACCGAGCGCAGGGCGTCGATGAACCGGCCGAGCAGGTCGTAGTCGAAGTCGCCGTCGAGCAGTGCCCGGCGGGCGGCGGCCGAACCGGTGCGCTCCCAGGCGGTTTCGATCAGGTCCCAGAATCGGGCGGCTTCGGTGTCGGTCGGAAGTGTCGTCACCCGCGTGACGGTAGCGGCAGGGACCGACACGTCAGGCGCGGCCGAGCAGCCGGTGGGCGAGCAGGGTCAGCCCGTCGGCGATCTGCTCCGCCGACAGTCCGCGCTCGCGCTGCTGCAGGTAGACCTCGGCGGCCAGCGGCGCGAGGACGGTGTCGACCAGCGAATCCGGTTGGGCCACACCGGCGTCGGCCAGCAGGGCGCGCACGTGCGCCGACCAGAACCCGTACGCGCCGGTCGCGAAGCGGGCGCCGCCGGTCTCCGCCCCGAGCACCAGATGCGCGTGGGCCGAGAGCAATTCGATCATCGCCGCGTAGAACGCCGCGAGCCGCTCGGCCGGTGGCGCGCCGGGGCCAAGTGGCGGATCGCCGCGCAGGAGATGTTCCTGCAGCGCGCGCTCGTGCTCGTCGAGCAGGGCGACGGCGATGGCGGTGCGGTCGGGGTAGCGGCGGTAGAGGGTGCCGCGGCCGACGCCCGCCGCCTTGGCGATGTCGTCCATGGTGACGGTGCGCGGGTCGCGGGTGGCGAAGAGCTCGGCCGCCGCCGCCAGCACCTTGGCCCGGTTACGGGCCGCGTCGGTGCGCTCGGCGGGCTGCGGTGCGTCCAGCGCGGTGCCGGTGAGCAGGTCGGATCGAGGCTCCATGGTCTCGACTGTAGCCCAGAAACGAATATGTGGACTAGCTGTCCACTTGTGTTCTATGGTCGAGTCATCGACAAGCGGACATGATGTCCAGTTCTGGAAGGGTTCGACCATGACACACCTGCTGCACCTCGACGCCAGCGCTCGCACCCGGTCGGTCAGCCGCAGGCTCGGCGCGGAATTCGTGGATTCCTGGCGCGCCGCGGAACCCGACGGCGAGTACACCTACCGCGACCTGGCCGTCGACCCGGTGCCGTTCATCGACGAGGGCTGGACCGAACTCTGCGACGCCGTCCTCGCCGCGGGCAGCACCGACCTCGACCGGCTCCCGGAACTGGCCGCGACCCCCGCCGCCAGGGCCGCCTGGGAGATCGTCGAACCGATGCTCGCGCAGGTCATCGCCGCCGACGTGATCCTCATCGGCACGCCGATGTACAACTACTCGATTCCCGCCACCCTCAAGGCATGGCTCGACCAGGTCACCTTCCCGCGGATGTCGCTGGGGGAGCGCAGGTTCGTGGTGGTCGGCGCGCGCGGCGGCGCCTACTCGCCGGGTGCGCCCAAGGCCGCGTTCGACTATCAGGAGCGCTATCTGCGCGACTTCTTCGCCGGGCACTACGCCGTCACCGACACCGTGTTCGTCAACGCCGAACTCGCCAACGCCGTCCAGGACCCGAACCTGGCCCACCTGCGCGACGCGCACGAGGCCTCGCTCGCCGCGGCGCTGACCGAAGTTCGCCTGCTCGCAAAGGATTACGTGAAATGAGCTGGGTAGTACTCGGCCTCGCCGGCCTCGTCGAGATCATCTGGTCGCAGACCATCAAGCCCACCGAGAACTTCACCAAACTCGGTCCCACCCTGCTCTGCATCGCCCTCGGCTCGCTCGCGGTGTACCTGCTCTCCCGGGCCATGCACACCCTGCCCGTCGGCACCGCGTACGCGGTGTTCACCGGCATCGGCGCGCTCGGCGCGATCAGCCTCGGCGTGCTCGTCCACAAGGACCCGCTCAGCGCGGGCCGGATGCTGGCGCTGGCGCTGATCCTCGGCGGGATCGTGCTGGCCCGCGTCACCAATCCCGAGTGACGCTGTCGCACACCCGATGCGGCGAACGGCCGGTCCGAGCCGGTAAGGTCGGCTGATGGACCAGCCAGTTCGCCCCCCGGACCTGTCTGCGCGACCGCACGAGCTCACGGTCGAGCGCGTGATGAAAGCCTCGCCCAGCCTGCTCTACGCGGCCTGGACCCAGGGCCTGGACCTGTGGCTGGCCGTGCCCGGATCGGTGCTCGGGCGGCCCGGCGTCAACGAACCCCTGTACTTCGACACCGGCACGGCCGACAAGCGCAACCCGCACTACGGCCGCGTCCTGCTGCTGGAACAGGACCGCCGGGTCGAGTTCACCTGGGTCACCGCCGCCACCGACGGCGTGGAGACCGTGGTCGCGGCCGAATTCCTCAAGCAGCCCCGGGGTATCCGGCTGCGGCTGCGGCACTCCGGGTTCCCCACCGCCGCCATCCGCGACCTGCACCAGCAGGTCTGGCCGGAGATGCTGGAACGCCTGGACGAGGTCACCGGCACCGTCGCCTGAACGGCGAACCCGGGCGGGGAGCGGCCGGGATCCGAGTAGGTTCGTCATCGGACGCAACACCCAACGAATCGAAAGGATTGTCATGCCGACTCGTAGCGCACGCACCCTCTGGGCAGGCGGACTGCAGGACGGTTCCGGGCAGGTCGAACTGGTCAGCTCCGGTGCTGGCAAGTTCGATGTGACCTTCCCGCGCCGCGTGGCCGACACCGCCGAGGGCACCAGCCCGGAGGAGCTGATCGGCGCCGCGCATTCGTCGTGCTACTCGATGGCGCTGTCGGCCGAGATCGCCAACGCGGGCGGCACTCCGGAGAGCCTGGACGTCACCGCCGACGTGACCCTCGGCCCCGACCCGGCGGGCGGCTTCCGGATCAGCAAGATCAAGCTGACCGTGCGCGCCGTGGCCGCGGGCCTGGACGCCGAGGGCTTCTACGCCGCGGCCGTCGCCGCCAAGAACGGCTGCCCGGTCAGCAAGGCGCTGGCCGGTGTCGCCGAGGTCGAACTGGACGCCGAGATCATCTGATGTCCCCGCCGCGGCTCATCGCTGGGTGAACCAGCGGTGGGCCGCGGGCGTGTACATGGCCGCGATGGCGACGACCACGGCCAGGATGTGGACGGCGCGGCACCCGGCGAGCACCGCCGACGACGGTGCCAGGCCTGCGAACAGCGCGCCGAAGTCGTCGGTGGACAGCAGCACCGCCAGTGGCTCGATGATCAGCGACAGCAACCCGACCACGCCGATCCCGACGGTGAGCAGCGCCCGCGCGACCCGGCTGCCGTTCGCCATGTACATCCCCACCGCCGCGACGACCAGATAAATGGCCAGCCGGGGCAGCAACCCGGACGCGGTCGCCGCGAACTCACCCCCGCCGCGCACCGCGCGCAGCAGTCCCTCGGCGGCACCGGCCGCGAGCGCGGTCACGAGACCGCCGAACGCGACACCCACCGCGCGCGGCCGGGCGTCGGAAACGGAAACGGAAAAGGCAGTGCCGGTCATGACACCGACACTGCCTTCCACTGATACCCGCGAGGATCACCCTGCGGTAGCGACCTGCCCCGCTACCGGAGTGCTACGCCGCGAAGCGAATTCGGTGAGCGCCGCGAAGGCCAGGCCCAGCGCGACCCACAATGTGGTGGTCTCGGCCAGCGAGGCCACCCGGAACTTCCACAGCAGGGTCGCCGGGAAGTCGTCGGCCACCTCGTTCACGCCTGGCAACAGCACGTAGCCGACCGTGGTGACCAGGACGAACGCGAGCACGCCCGCGATCAGCCGGAGCGTGTCCAGCTGTCCGGCCAGTGCCCGGTACGCGGCGACCGAGGCCGCGACGGCGAGCAGGCCGAGCACGACGGCCGCGACCCACAGCCAGGTGCGGTTGTTGATCGTCTCCGGATCGCCCACCGCCGGTGGGTTGGCCGGGTACTTGAAGAACGGCACCGCGACGATCGCGGCCCACGCGAATCCCGCCGAGGCCAGCGACAACGCGACCCCCGACAGGGTGGTGAACCGACGGGCGATGTTCACGGCCGAGGCGAACAACGCGCCGAACGCCATGCCGGCCAGGCCGAGGGCGAGGAACTGGCCCGCCTTCTGTCCGGTCCGGCTGACCAGCGGTTCTTCCTCGCCGCCGTGCGAATGGCCCTGGGGCTCGGCCGCCTCGTGCGGATGATCCGCCGGAGCGGCGGCAGCTTCTTCGATGGCGATCGCGGCGTCCACCTGGGGCTCGCCGACGAAATAGCCCACTGTGGCGGCCAGCAGGCCGGCGATCAAGCCGGCCAGCAGGCCACGTAACAGCAGGGTTTTGAGTGATCCGGTCAGTGGCACGGAACACCCAGCAGGTGACGTCCGTCGTGCATCAGCTCGTGCAGGAACATCCCGCTACGCGAGACGGCCCCCTGATCGAAACCGACCAGGTACAGGGCGAGCAGTGCAAGCAGAACGACACCGACCGTGACGAGCACGGTTGCCAGGGTGTCCAGGCCGGCAGACCGGCTGGGTGAATGCGCGATAGCCATTCGGGTCCTCCTCAGGGATACGCGTCCCATGGTCGAAGTGTGGTGCGAAGGTGCCGGTGTCTGGCTCTCCGGCACCGGGGACCCGGTACGTGGATACAGTGGCGCGACCGCTCCGGAATCTCACCGGAATTACCGCGCACCCTCGCGTATGTTCCCTCGAACTGTGACAGTCACGAGGCGTCCACGTCAATACGCGCATCCGCATGTCCAGCGGAAACGCCGTCGTCAGGCCTTCGCGGGGACGTCGAGGACGACCTCGAACTCGAGCAGCGACGCACCGGTCGACACCGGCTTCGGGCGCTCGCCCTCGCCACCGTTCCCGGCATGCGCTGCCCGGGCCGGACCGTCGCGCCACGCGGCGAAGGATTCCTCCGAATCCCATTGCGTCACCACGAAATACCGGTTGTCGCCGGCCACCGGGCGCAGCAGCTGGAAGCCGAGGAAACCGGGGGAGTTCTCCACCGCGTGCGCGCGGGCGGCGAACCGCTTCTCCAGCTCCGGGCCGGCACCTTCAGGGATCTCGATCGCATTGATCTTCACAACAGCCATGAGCCGACAATACGACCGCGCGGGAAACATCCCGGTCTGGGGCACAATCGGCAGGGTGTTGTACGACGAAGGCGGGACCGGCGTCCCGATCCTGCTGTTGCACGGGCTGATGGGCAGCGCGCGCACCTGGACCGATCAGCTGCCGTGGCTGCGCGAATACGGCCACCTCTACACCGTCGACGCCGCCGGGCACGGTCGCGTGCCGCCCGCCGAGCTCACGACCGAGGCGTTCGTCGCCGATCTCGCCGAGCTCACCGCCGCGATCACCGAGCCGATGGTGATCGTCGGGCACTCGATGGGCGCGATCCACGGCTGGGTCTTCGCCGCCACCCATCCCGAGCGGGTCCGCGCCCTCGTCGTGGAGGACATCGCCCCCGACTTCACCGGCCGCACCGCCGCGCACTGGGCCGAGCTCATTCATTCCTGGCCGCAGCCGTTCGCTGACGACCAGGCGGTGCTCGACTACTTCGGGCCCGTCGCGGGGACGTATTTCCTGCGTGCCTTCACCGCGGGCCCCGACGGCTATCGGCTGCACGGTGCGGTCGACACCTTCCGTGCCATCTCCGAGGAGTGGGGGACCAGGGACTTCTGGACCGAATGGAAGTCGCTGGAGCTCCCCGTGCTGCTCATCGAGGGCGAGCACACCATCACCCCGCCGGGGCAGATGCGCACGATGGCCGAAGTGCACCCCGACGCGGAGTACACGCTCGTCGCCGGGGCCGCGCACCTGGTGCACGACGAGCAGCCCGAGGTCTATCGCGACCACGTCGGCCGGTTCCTGCGGCGCGTACTGGGCTGACCAGCCCGACGGTCTGCTCGGCCGGGCGAGGGCGCGCAGCCCGGTGACTAGCCCGCAGCCCCGCCTTCACCGGCCAGCGCGAACAGGCCGTCCTCGGTCTGCTCGATCAGGCCGTCGACCAGCAGCGAGTCCAACGCCCGCGCCCGCTGGCCGGGATCGCGGGTCCAGGCCAGGTCGAGGCGGACCCGCTCGACCGGGCCGGACGCGTCGCGCAGGACGTCGAGCAGCCTGCCGCGCGCCTGCCGATCGGTGCCCTCGTACTTCTGCACCTTGCGGACCACCTCGGCGGCGGGCTTGCCCGCGTCGACCCACGCGCACGCGGGCAACGGGCACCGCGCGCAGTCGGGATTGCGGGCGGTGCAGATCAGCGCGCCCAGTTCCATCAGCGCCGCCGAGAACTTCGCGGCGCGCGGTACCGAGATCGGGAGCAGGGCAGCGGTTTCGGCGAGGTCGCGCGAGGACGGATTGCCCGGCTCGCGTCCGTGCACCGCCCGCGCGACGACCCGGCGGACATTGGTGTCGACCACCGGGACGCGCCGGCCGTAGGCGAAACAGGCCACCGCGCGGGCGGTGTAGTCACCGATGCCGGGCAGGCTCAGCAGCACGTCGACGTCGGTCGGCACCACGTCGCCGTGCTCGGTGGCCAGCACCCGCGCGCACTCGTGCAGCCGCAGCGCCCGGCGCGGATAGCCGAGCTTGCCCCAGGCGCGCAGCACCTCGGCCTGCGAGGACGCGGCCATCGCCGAGGGCACCGGCCACCGCGCCACCCATTCCCGCCAGATCGGCTCGACCCGCACCACGGGGGTCTGCTGCAACATGATCTCGCTCATCAGGATGTGCCACGCGGTCGCTTCCGGCCTGCGCCACGGCAGGTCACGTGCCGTCTCGGTGAACCAATCCAGCAGCACTTCCGCGTCGATACTCACTGTTCCCGTTCCGCCTCAGCCAGGCCATCTTTGCCGACGCGTAACGCGGCGGACTCGCTGGTAACCACAGGTCTGTGCACAATGGTCGGTATGCCTGGTTCCAATCCGATAAGCGCCTGGAAGTCGCTGCGCGAAGGCAATGAGCGCTTCGTCAACGGCACCCTGCTGCATCCTAGCCAGGGCGCCGCCGACCGAGCCAAGCTCGTCAGCGGCCAGCACCCGCACGCGATCCTGTTCGGCTGCGGTGACTCCCGGGTGGCCGCGGAACTGATCTTCGATCAGGGCCTCGGCGACATGTTCGTCGTGCGGACCGCGGGTCACGTGGTGGACAGCTCGGTGCTCGGCTCGATCGAGTACGGCGTCGAGGTGCTCAACGTGCCGCTGATCGTCGTCCTCGGACACGACAGCTGCGGCGCGGTGAAGGCCACCATCGACGCGCTCGACGGCGGCGAGGTCCCCGGCGGATTCATCCGCAGCGTGGTCGAGCGCGTGACGCCGTCGATCCTGGTCGGCCGTCGCGAGGGCCTCAGCTCGATCGACGAGTTCGAGGCGCGCCACGTCGTGGAGACCAGCAGGCTGCTGATGCAGCGGTCGATGATCATCTCCCAGCGCGTCGCCACCGGTCAGTGCGCGATCGCGAGCGTCACCTACAAGCTCGAGGACGGGCGCGTGCACCTGCGTCGCGTCGTCGGGAACATCGGCGAGGTGGTCTGAACCGGGCGATCGTCCCGGTTCCACCCCCGACACGCCGAGGTCATCGAGCGCGGGCCCGCGCGGTGCGCTTACCGTTGAGGCGTGCTGGAACCGAATGGACCGCTGCCACCGGAGATCTACTGGCGTCGCCGCGCACTCGCCATCGGCGTCATCGTCGTCGCGCTCGCGATCGTGATCTGGCTCGTCACGATGGTGGCGCGTGGTGGTGACTCGTCCGGTGACAATGCCGCGGCCACGTCGACCACCGCTCCGGCGAGCAGTGCGGCGTCGACCAGCAGTGCCGCGGAGTCGAGCAGTGCTACCGCGACCAGCGCCGCCGCCACCTCGAGCGCCGCGGCGAGCAGTTCGCCGACGGATCAGCCCGCGGCGCAGCCGTGCAGTGATCAGTCGCTCGCGTTGAAGGTGACCGTCGGCCAGCCGACGTACCGGGTGGGCGATCAGCCCGGATTCGGCACCGTCATCACCAATATCTCCTCGGCGCCGTGTTCGCGCGATCTCGGTCCCGGCCCGCAGTTCCTGGTCTACACGCTCGACGGGCAGCGTCGGCTGTGGGCGAGCAACGACTGCAACCCGGATGGACCGCCGGAAGTGAAGACGCTAAAAGCCGGTGAGCAGTTGTCCTACAAGGGCAGCTGGTTCGGGACCACCTCCCAGCCGAACTGCGCCGGTGATCGGCTACAGGTGCCCGCCGGGGCCTACATGGTGGTGGCCCAGCTCGGCGCTGTGCGCAGCGCCGCCGAGCCGTTCAACCTCGCGACCTAGCCGCGGACGCCCGCGCGCACCCGGCATTGTGCGGGTGCGCTATAAGTCACATGTTCAACTCGGGTGGATTTGCAGGCTTCGCATGATCGGTGACTATGTCAATGGTCGTTGCCACGGGAATGGCCGATATCGGCGATATCCCGGGTTTGCCGGAGTTATTCCACGGGGACCGGCTCCCTGGCTGCGCGTGATTTGCGGAGTTCGGCCAATCGCAGCGCCGAGCGCAGATCGCCGACCTCGTGGATACGCATCGAACCGATCTTGGTTTTCTCCGATCCGGGCGGTACCAGCGCGGTGGTGAAGCCGAGTCGCTCGGCCTCGGCCAGGCGCCGCGACAGCCCGGTGACCTTGCGGACCTCGCCCGCCAGCCCGACCTCGCCCAGGATCACCCAGCCCGCGGGCAGCGCGATATCTGCCTCGGCGGAGGCGATGGCCAGCGCGATGGCCAGGTCGGCCGTCGGCTCGTTCAGGCGCATGCCGCCGACGGTGGCGGCGTACACGTCGTGCTTGCCCAGGAACACCCGCCCACGGCTCTGCAGGACGGCCAGCACCATGGCGACGCGGTTGTAGTCCAGGCCGCTCACCGCGCGCCGTGGCTGCGGGATCTCGGTCTTGACGGTCAGCCCCTGCACCTCCGCCACCAGCGGGCGTTTGCCGTCCATCGCGACGGTCACCGCGGTGCCGGGGACGGTGTCGGTGCGGTGGTGCAGGAACAGGCCCGACGGGTCGTCGACGCAGGCGATGCCGTCTTCGTGCAGTTCGAAGCAGCCCACCTCGTCGGCGCTGCCGAACCGATTCTTGATGCCGCGGATCATGCGCAGCGTCGAGTTCTTGTCGCCCTCGAATTGCAGCACCACGTCGACCAGATGCTCGAGGGTGCGCGGACCGGCGACATTGCCGTCCTTGGTGACGTGACCGACCAGCAGCACCGCGATCCCGCTGGCCTTCGCCAGCGAGGTCAGCGCCGCGGTCACCGCGCGCACCTGGGTGACGCCGCCGATCACGCCGTCCACCTCGGGCGCCAGCATGGTCTGCACCGAGTCGACCACCAGCAGTGTCGGCCGCACCTGTTCCACGTGCCCGAGCACGATCGACAGGTCCGATTCGGCGGCCAGGTACACCCGGTCGTGCACCGCGCCGGTGCGATCGGCCCGCAGCCGCACCTGCCCGGCCGACTCCTCCGCGGTCACGTACAGCGAGGTCTCGCTGCGCTGGGCGGCCCAGCGGTGCGCGACCTCGAGCAGCAGGGTCGACTTGCCGACGCCGGGCTCACCCGAGAGCAGCACCACCGATCCGGGCACAACGCCGCCGCCGAGCACCCGGTCCAGCTCGCTCACCCCGGTCGAGCGGGCCTGGGTGATCTTGGCGTCGATCTGCGACAGCGGTGCCGCCGCCGTGCTCGGCAGCATCGCGCGCCTGCCCGGCGCCGCGGCGGCCGCGGACACGGCCACCTCGTTCACCGTGCCCCAGGCGCCGCAATCCGGGCACTTACCCACCCATTTGGACACCTCGTGCGAGCACGCGGTGCACCGGAAGACAGCTTTGGTCTTGGCCACACGCGCACCCTACGGACCGGCTCCGACAAAAAGAAAAGCCGCCGCGGACACGCCGCGACGGCTTTCTGTTCGGCCTGGTCTCAGTGACCGGCGCCCTCGGGGGCCGGGCCGGACTTCTCGTTCTCGACGCGGTCGACCTCGGCGGCGTCGACCGGGACCGACACCTGCACGGTGCCCGCGTCCTTGAAGTTGAAGGTGACGTTGTAGGTCAGGCCGGGGTAGATCTGCTTGCTCAGGCCGGTGATCTCGATCGAGCCGGGCTTGGCCTCGGGATCGATCGAGGGCACGTCGTGACCTGCCGCGGACGTGGTGGGCGCCGCGGAGGTCGTCGGGGCCGCGGTGGTGGTCGGCGCGGCCGTGGTGGTCGGCGTGGCGCCGTGGTGGTCGTCGGACTCGGCGGCGGCGACCTTCACCGGGCCGGCGACGACGGTCTGCTGCGGCTTCAGCACGAACTTGGGGTCGCCCGCCGGGCCGGTGAGCTTGACGGTGCCGAGGTCGGTGGTGACGCTGGTCAGCTCGTCGGTGACGGTCTCGCTGCCGTTGATGATCGACAGCGCGATCACCGCCTTGCCGCCCTTGTCGTGCTCCGCCGGGGACGCCGGGTAGATGATGTGCACGTTGCGCAGCGAGATCGTGCCCACGTCCGCGTGGTTGCCGTTGATCGCGGCGGCCTGCGACGAGGTCTGGGTGTGCTGGCCGGCACTGCAGCCGCTCAGGGCGATACCCGCGGCGGCGGCGAGCGCGGCAACCGTCGCCATGCGACGTCGCGCCGACGGGGCGGTCACAGCTTTCAGGGCAGTCACGGTTTGTCCTCCATGTCGACCGGGCTCACTCCGTCCACACAGCGGATCGGAGGGTAGTAACTAGGCAGCGTAGTAGTTCGCTTCGCGCGCGTGGCGTCCGGGCTCGCGACGCGCGGGCGCGGAAGTAACAGTTCGGTGTCTCGGACGGGGTTGCCGGATCGGTGCCGGGGGAGTGGGGCGCGGATACGGCTCGCTGTGCTGGTGGTTAACCCGTTCTGGCGCAACACAATGCACACCAATTCCGCGTTGTCAACCCCTACGATGGCCTCGTTGTGGCCCTGACCTGCACAGTTGATCGCGCCGTTATCGAGTCGCATGTTAAACTGTGAACATCGAAAGGGGCACGGGACACATGATTTTTAAGGTCGGAGACACCGTCGTTTACCCCCACCACGGAGCGGCGCTGATCGAAGCAATCGAGACCCGCACCATCAAGGGTGTGCAGAAAGAGTATCTGGTCCTGAAGGTCGCGCAAGGCGACCTGACCGTTCGGGTTCCCGCGGAGAACGCCGAATATGTCGGCGTCCGTGACGTCGTCGGCCAGGAGGGTCTCGACCGCGTCTTCCAGGTGCTGCGCGCGCCACACACGGAGGAGCCGACCAACTGGTCCCGCCGTTACAAGGCCAACCTCGAGAAGCTCGCCTCCGGCGATGTGAACAAGGTGGCCGAGGTCGTGCGCGACCTGTGGCGTCGCGAGCAGGATCGCGGCCTGTCCGCCGGTGAGAAGCGAATGCTGGCCAAGGCTCGCCAGATCCTCGTCGGTGAGCTCGCGCTCGCCGAGGGCACCGACGACGGCAAGGCCGAATCGCTGCTCGACGAGGTCCTCGCCGCGGCTTCCTAGAGTGCGACCTGTCGTAGCACTGGTCCCTGCCGCCGGTCGTGGCGTGCGCCTGGGTGAATCCACCCCGAAGGCGTTCGTCCCGGTCGGCGGCACACCTATGGTCCGGCTGGCCGTCGACGGGCTGATCGCGTCCGGTGCGGTGCACCGGGTCGTCGTGGTCGTGCCCGCCGAGCTGGTCGATGCCGCGTCCGCTCTGCTGTCAACCTCCTCGCTGACCGGCGGTTCGATGCCCCCTGTGCCGGTGCAGGTCGTCGTTGGCGGCGCCGAGCGCACCGATTCGGTGCGCGCCGGGATCGCGGCCGCGCCCGACGCCGCGTTCTACCTCGTGCACGACGCCGCTCGCGCGCTCACTCCACCGGAGCTGATCGCGCGGGTGGCCGCCGAGCTGCACGCGGGCAGTCCCGCCGTCGTGCCCGCCCTGCCGGTCGTCGACACCGTGAAATCGGTCGACGACGCGGGCGTCGTCACCGGCACTCCCGATCGCGCCCACCTGCGCGCCATCCAGACCCCCCAGGGCTTCGCCGCCGATCTGCTGCGCGAGGCGTACGCCACCGAGGTCGGCGCGACCGACGATGCCGGCCTGGTCGAACGCCTCGGCGTCGCCGTCCGCACCGTCGCCGGCGACCCGCTCGCCTTCAAGATCACCACCCCGCTCGATCTGCGCCTGGCCGACGCCCTGCGCGCCGATAAGGGCGCCGTCGACGCACCACGTGCCGCGCAGGCGGTCGCGCGATGAGAGTCGGCATCGGCAGCGATGTGCACCCCATCGAGCCAGGTCGTCCCTGCTGGATGGCGGGTCTGCTGTTCCCCGACGCCGACGGCTGCGCCGGGCACTCCGACGGTGACGTCGCCGCGCACGCGCTCTGCGACGCGCTGCTCTCGGCCGCCGGCCTCGGTGATGTCGGCGCCGTCTTCGGCGTCGGCCGTCCCGAATGGGCCGGGGTCACCGGCGCCGCCATGCTCACCGAGGTCCGTAGGCTGCTGGCCGAAGAGGGCTTCGAGGTCGTCAACGCCGCGGTGCAGGTCATCGGCAATCGACCCAAGATCGGGCCGCGCCGCGCCGAGGCGCAGAAAGTGCTCGGCGAGCTGCTCGACGCGCCGGTCTCCGTTTCCGGCACCACCACGGACGGTCTCGGGCTGACCGGCCGCGGCGAGGGCATCGCGGCCATCGCCACCTGTCTGATCGCGGCGTGTTCGTAGCCCGCACGGGCCCCGAAAATTTCCTGCCGCACCACGCCTTCTCGCCGCTTCCTTTCGCCGGGGTACAACCACGGCGAGCCACGAACCGGCCGGTCATCTCCACCACCATCCCACCGACTAGGATCGAATGCCGTGACCTTGCGCCTTTTTGACACCGACACGCGGACCCTGCGGGAATTCACCCCGCTGGTCCCCGGCCGTGCCTCGGTGTATCTGTGTGGGGCCACCGTGCAGGGTCAGCCCCATATCGGGCACGTGCGCAGCGGCGTCGCGTTCGATGTGCTGCGCCGCTGGCTGCTCGCGCACGACTACGACGTCCGGTTCATCCGCAATGTCACCGATATCGACGACAAGATCCTGAACAAGGCCGCCGAGGCGGGCAGGCCGTGGTGGGAATGGGCCGCCACGCACGAGCGCGCCTTCGACGCGGCCTACGAGGTGCTCGGCGTGCTGCCGCCCTCGGCCGAGCCGCGCGCCACCGGCCACATCACCCAGATGGTCGGGCTGATGGAGCGACTGATCGAGCGCGGTCACGCCTACGCCGCCGACGGTGACGTCTACTTCGACGTGCTGAGCTGGCCGAACTACGGCGAGCTGTCCGGCCACAAACTCGACGACGTGCACCAGGGCGAGACCCCGACCCGCGGCAAGCGCGACCCGCGCGATTTCACGCTGTGGAAGTCGGCCAAGCCGGGCGAGCCGAGCTGGCCGTCGCCGTGGGGCCCCGGCCGCCCCGGCTGGCACCTGGAATGCTCGGCCATGGCCGAGTTCTATCTCGGCCCTGAATTCGATATCCACTGCGGTGGCATGGATTTGATTTTCCCGCACCACGAGAACGAGATCGCCCAGTCCAAGGCGGCCGGTGACGGTTTCGCCCGTTACTGGCTGCACAACGGCTGGGTGACGATGGGCGGGGAGAAGATGTCGAAGTCGCTCGGCAATGTGCTCTCGGTGCCGAATGTGCTCAGCCGGGTCCGCCCGGTCGAATTGCGTTTCTATCTGGGCAGCGCGCATTACCGCTCGATGCTCGAATACTCCGACAAAGCACTCGACGACGCGGTCGCCTCGTATCAGCGCATCGAGGCATTCGTGCATCGCGTGCTGGACCGGGCCGGCGAGGTCCCGATCGGTAAATGGACCGACGGATTCGCCGCCGCGCTCGACGACGATCTGGCGATTCCGAAGGCGCTGGCCGAAATTCACCACGTGGTGCACGAGGGCAATCGCGCGCTGGAGGCGGGCACCGTGGAGACCGCGGCCGAATTGGCCGGTCAGGTCCGCGCGATGCTCGGCATCCTCGGCGTCGACCCGCTCGACCCGCACTGGTACACCCCGGCCGACAACTCGGCGGCGCTGGATGCGCTCGACGTGTTGGTCCGCTCCGAGCTGGATCGCCGGGCGAGCGCGCGGGCGGAGAAGAACTGGGCAGAGGCCGATGCCGCGCGGGATCGGCTCGTGGCGGCGGGTATCGAGGTCACCGACACCCCGCAGGGGCCGGAATGGTCGCTGGGCGCAGCTAGCGGAAAGGCGAACTGATGGCAGGCAATTCACAGCGACGCGGAGCGATCAGGAAGGGCGGCAGCAAGAAGGGTGCCGTCGTCGGTTCCGGCGGCAAGCGCCGCCGCGGCCTCGAGGGCAGGGGCGCGACGCCGCCCGCCGAGGCCCGCACCAAGCATCCCGCCGCCAAGCGCGCCGCGGCCGCCGCCAAAGCCAAAGCGGCGCAGTCCCGTCCGACCGGTAAGGCCGGGGTGCCGCGGGTCGGCCGCAAGTCCGACGACGGTCCCGAGCTGGTGCTCGGCCGCAACCCCGTGCTCGAGTGCCTGCGCGCCGACGTGCCGGCCACCGCGCTCTACGTGGCCGTCGGCACCGAGAACGACGACCGCCTCTCCGAGAGCGTGCAGCGCGCCGCCGATATGGGCATCTCCATCCTCGAGGTGCCGCGCACCGATCTGGATCGGCTCAGCGCCAACGGTTTGCACCAGGGCGTCGCCCTGCAGGTGCCGCCGTACCGCTACGCCCACCCGGACGACCTGATGGACCGGGTGAAGACCTCCGGCGAGCCGGGTCTGCTGGTCGCGCTGGACAACATCTCCGATCCGCGCAACCTCGGCGCGGTCATCCGCTCGGTCGCCGCGTTCGGCGGTCAGGGCGTTGTCATCCCGCAGCGGCGCAGTGCCAGCGTCACCGCGGTGGCCTGGCGGACCAGCGCGGGCGCCGCGGCGCGCCTGCCCGTCGCCAGGGCGACCAACCTGACCCGCACGCTGAAGGACTGGGCGTCGCAGGGCTTCCAGATCGTCGGCCTCGACGCGGGCGGTGACACCCCGCTCGACGAATTCGACGGCAGCGTGCCGACGGTGGTCGTCGTCGGGTCCGAGGGCAAGGGTCTCTCGCGCCTGGTGCGCGAGAACTGCGACTCGATCCTGAGCATCCCGATGGCCGGTCCGGTCGAGTCGCTCAACGCCTCGGTCGCCGCCGGTGTGGTCCTCGCCGACATCGCCAGGCAGCGCCGTCTGGGCTGACCCCGCGCGGTTTCCGGGCAAATCGGCTCTGTCGCCGTAGAATTCGATGCGTGGCGATACCCAACCAGCCGATCGGTGAGACGGTCGAGCACCCGCAGGCCAACCTGATCCTGACGCTCGGGCTGCTCAGCCCGTTCTGCTGCGGGATCTTCGGGCCGGTCGCGTGGGTGCTCGGCAAGCGGGCCCTCAACGAGATCGACGCGTCCTACGGCGCCCTGTCCGGGCGCTCCCAGGTGTTGATCGGGTACATCGCGGGCATCATCGGCACCATCTTGATGGTGTTGTTCGCGATGCTCTACATCGCGGGTTCCTGCAACGGGAACTTCTGACCCTCAGTCCAGGCTGGGGCGCTCCTCGGGGGCGTCCCAGGCCGGCCATTCCGCGCTGATGCTGCCGGTCCACTTGGGCTGACGGCGCTCCTTGAACGCGGCCATCGCCTCCCCGCCGTCGATGCTCTTGGCGACGTGCGCGTTGAGCTCGGATTCGAGCTGCCCGACGACGGCTGGCGTCATCCCGAGGCTCTCCCAGATCAGTCGCTTGGTCAGCGCGACCGGCAGCGGAGCGGGCCCGTTGGCGATGTCGTGGGCGACCGCCATCGCGGTGGGCAGTACCTCGCCCGCGGGCAAGCTGGCATTGGCCAGGCCCATCGACTTGGCCTCGTCGCCGTCGAAGGTGCGTCCGGTCAGCATGATGTCGGCGGCGTTGGCCAGCCCGGCCAGGCGCGGCACGGTCCAGTGCGCGTAGCCGTCGGCGAGGACGCCGCGGCGGACCTGGCTGAGTCCGTAGACGGCGTCGCGGGCGAAGTACCGCAGATCGCATTGCAGCGCCAGGGCCAGCCCGATTCCGACCGCGTGGCCGTTGACGGCCGCGATCACCGGCTTGCGGACCTGCCACGGCGGCGGGTCCAGCGTCACCTCGCCGTTGACCCGGGCGGACAGATCCGCGCCCGCGCAGAAGGCGGGCGCGGTGCCGGTGATCACGACGGCGCGAATCGAGTCCTCGCTGTCGCAGCGGCGCAGCGCCGCGCTGAGCTCGGCGGCCATCGTCGGGGTGACGGCGTTCTGCTGGGCCGGCCGGTTGAGCGTGAGCACGGCGACTCCGGCAGAGACATCGACGAGCAGTTCCGAACTCATGGGATCGAATGGTACTAGCGGGCGGGCGTCAGCGGCCGGAGACGGTGGCTTGCGTGGCCCGGCCTGCCGCGCCCGAGGTCATTCGCGGAGCAGATGCTTGCCGATGGCGTACTTGTGCACCTCGGTCGGGCCGTCGTAGAGGCGGAACGCGCGCATGTCCCGGAACAGCATCTCCACGACCGTCTCGTCGCTGATCCCGATCCCGCCGAGCACCTGCACACAGCGGTCGGTGACCTTGAACAGCTCCTCGGAGACGTAGGACTTGGCCATCGACGACTCGTGCCTGGCCTGCTGCCCCTGATCCATCAGCCAGCAGCTGTGCCAGATGGTCAGCCTGCACTGGTGCAGCGCCACCTCGTTGTCGGCGAGCATGAACGACACGCCCTCGTGTTCGCCGATCGGCCTGCCGAACGCGGTGCGGGTGCGCGCGTACTCGACGGCGATGTGCTGCGCCCGTTCGGCCGCGCCGAGCCAGCGCATGCAGTGCGTGAGCCGGGCGGGCGCCAGCCGCAGCTGGGCGTAGCGCAGGGCCTGCCCGGTGCGGCCGAGCACGGCCGAGGGCGGCAGGGTCAGGTTCTCGAACCGCACGACGGCGTGCCCGCCGACGTAGTTGCGGTCCATCGTGTTCATGATCCGCTCGATGACGATGCCCTCGGTGCCGCCGTCGGCGAGGAACAGCGTCGGCCCGGCGGGCAGGTGCGGGTTCTCGGCGAGGCGGGCCATGATGATCCAGGTCTTGGCGCCGTCGGCGCCGGTGATCAGCCACTTGCGCCCGTTGATCACGAAGTTCTCGCCGTCGAACACCGCCTCGGTACGCAGCTGACCCGGGTCGGAGCCGGCGCCGTCGGGTTCGGTCATCGCGAACACCGAGCGCTGTTCGCCGCGGATCATCGGCATCAGGTATCGGTCCACTTGGTCCGGGTCGGCGACCTTGCCGAGCAGGAACATATTGCCCTCGTCGGGCGCGGCGCAGTTCATCGCGACCGGGCCGAGCGTCGACCAGCCCGCGGCCTCGTAGACCACCGCCTGCTCGACATGGGACAGGCCGAGCCCGCCGTATTCCACCGGGGCCTGGACGGTCAGCAGCTTCTCGGCCCTGGCCAGGTCGACGAGTTCGGCGCGCAGGTCGTCGGTCGGACCGTGCGCGGTGAGGCGCGGATCGCGTTCGAACGGCACGATCTGTTCGGCGACGAAGGCGCGAACTCGATCCCGCAGGGCGGCCAGATCTTCCGGGACGGCGAAGTCGATCATGCTGTGTAGTCTGCTCGCCCGCGCCCCGGTTCGGGCAATTTCGGCCCCAAGTGGCACCAAATTTCAGCGGGCGGTGGCCAGCCGCCGATTGCGGTGGCCGACGAACCGGCACACCAGATAGATGGTGAACGAGATTCCGGTGACGAAGGTCGACACCGGCACCCCGGGCGCCAGCGACAGCAGCAGTCCGCCCACCGCCGCGACCTCGGCGAAGACCACCGACAGCACCGTCGCCCGCAGCGGGCTCGCGGTGAGCTGCGCCGCCGCGGCGGCCGGGGTGATCAGCAGCGCCAGCACCAGCAGCGCGCCGACGATCTGCACGCCGAAGGCGGCGGTGATGCCGAGCAGCACCGCGAACACCACCGACAGCGCCCGCACCGGCACCCCGCGCGCCACCGCGACCTCGGGGTCGGAGCTGGCGAACAGCAGCGGCCGGTAGATCACCGCGAGCACGGCGAGCACGGCCGCGGTGCAGGTGACCAGCAGCGCGAGCCCGTCGTAGCCGACGCTGGCGACCTGGCCGGTGAGCAGCGAGAACTTCGAGCCGGCCCGGTCCGGTGCCAGCCACAGGAACAACACGGACAGGCCGAGGCCGAACGAGAGCACCACCGCGATCACCGAATCGCGTTCCCGCGCACGGGAACCGAGCCAGCCGAACAGGACGGCGGCGACCACCGAACCGGCGATCGCGCCGATCCCGACGCCGACACCGGCCAGCAGCGCCGCCGACGCGCCGGTCAGCGAGAGCTCGCTGGTGCCGTGCACGGCGAACGACATCTGCCTGCTGACGATCAGCGGCCCGATCAGGCCGGCGAGCAGCCCGAGCAGCGCGCTCGCGAGCAGCGCCTGCTGGACGAAGTCGTAGGTGAGCAGGTCGGCGGTGGTGCCGAGGTCGAACATCTGGTGCAGCACCTTGTTCAGCTTGTCCATCAGGCGGTACCGCCGAGCGCGTCCATGTCGTCGCCGGTGCCGACGACGACGAGCCGGTCCCGCACCCGCAGCACCTCGACCTCGGTGCCGTAGAGCTCCGAGAGCGTCGCCGAGGTCATCACCTCGTCGGGGGTGCCGATCCGGAATTCGCCGTCGACCAGGTAGAGCACCCGGTCGACCATCGGCAGGATCGGGTTGATCTCGTGGGTCACGAACAGCACGGCCGTGTCGTGTTCGCGGCGGCGCTTGTCGACGAGTTCGGCGACCAGCCGCTGATTGGCGAGGTCCAGGCTGAGCAGTGGTTCGTCGCAGAGCAATACCGCCGGGTCGCCGACGAGCGCCTGCGCGACCCGCAGCCGCTGCTGCTCACCGCCGGAGAGGGTGTCCAGCGGGGCGTGCGCGAAACGCTGCGCGCCGACCGCGGCCACGGCGGCCTCGACCTTGCGCGCCCGCTCCCGGCGGCCACGCCAGCCGAGTCCCCACCGGTGCCCGTCGACGCCGAGCCCGACCAGATCGAGGCCGCGCAGCTGCACGCCGGCGTCGATCGTCTTCTGTTGCGGCACATAGCCGATGCCCGGATTGCCGACCCCGGCGGGCGCGCCCGCGACCTCCGCGGTGCCCGAGCCGAGTTCCAGCAGGCCGAGCAGGACGCGCAGCAGCGAGGTCTTGCCGGAGCCGTTGGGGCCGAGGACAGCGATGAATTCCCCTGGCGCCACATCGAGATCGAGATCGCGCCACAGGGTGCGTTCGCCGAAGGACAGGCTCGCCCCGCGCAGCCGGATGGCCCCGCCGACGGGGTCGGCGGGGGCGATCGGCGCGGCGGGCGGGGCCGCTCCCTCGGTCGTGGACATGGCGATCAGCGCAGCGCCGCGGCGAGCGCCTTGGCGTTCGCGGTCTGCCACTGGATGTAATCGACCCCGGCGGGCAGGGTTTCGGTGACTTCGACGACGTTGACCCCCGAGCTCTGGGCGGTGGTGCGCAGGTCCTGGGTGATCTTGTCCTGGGTCTGGGTGTTGTAGATCAGCGCCTTGACCTGTTTGCCGGTGATCAGGTCGCGGGTGGCGGCGACCGCGGCGGGCGCCGGGTCGGTCTCCTGCTCGATCGCTTCCTGGAACTCGTGCGGGGTCTTGTCCTGCGCGGTCGCGGCCAGCAGCAGGTAGTGCGCGAGCGGCTCGGACTGGGCGACCGGCGCGTTCGGGTGCTGGGTGGCGATGGTGCCGGTGATGGTGCTGACGCCGATCAGCTGGTTCTTGAAGGCGGTCGCGCGCTCGGTGTAGGCGGCGGCGTTGGCGGCGTCGACCTCGCCGAGCTGGGCGGCGATCCGGTCGGCGACCGCGGCGACGGTGGTGACGTCGTACCAGACGTGCTCGTTGTCGTCGCTCTTGTCGGTCCGCTGCTCGAACGCCTCGACGGTCCGCTTGTTCTTGCCCGAGATGGCCTTCTCGATGAACTCGTCGTAGTGCCCGCCGTTGAACACCACGAGATCGGCGTCGCTGATCTTGGCGGTATCGGTCGCCGAGGTCTCGAACGAGTGCGGGTCGGCCGCGGGATCGCTGATGATCGAGGTGACCTGCACATCCGGCCCGGCGACCGCCGTCGCGATGGAGCCCCACACATTGGTGGAGGCCACGATCGAGAGACCGTCGCTGTCCTTCGAGCTGCCCCCGCAGGCCGTGAGCACGACCGCGGCCGCCACTCCCGCCGTGAGACCGGCACACATGCGGGCGAATCGACTGTTCACGCGGTACTCCTGGCCGTGCTCGATCAGGCACGGGGAGCTGTGCCCTAGATCATAATGGAAATCGTTACCGTTTTACTTTAGCAGGAACGAGTACTCGGTACGAACCACACGGAAATCTGGGCCCGAAGTCCGGGCTGGCTCCTGGTCCTGCTCGTCGTCGCGGCGTACTTCGTGTGCGCCTGCCGACAGTTCTGACAGGGTGACCGTGCTGATCGCGATGGCATCGGGCAGGTGCGCCGGGTCGATCCACCGACGCAGGATCATGATGTTGGTGTCGAGCAAGCCGACCTCGTGGTCACTCGGCATCTGGATCACCAGGGGTCATTAGACGATCCGGGATCGATCTGAGTTCTCAATCGTGAATGAGATCACCCGGCTGCACCCTATTTGATATTGATTCCGAAAAGACAAGCGTGCAGAAACCTGGCTTCTGCCGGTGGAGGTTGATGGCTTCGAGAATGCCTGGCACTGTGGTTCCATCCTGCTGGCGAAGCGTAACGCTCTGCCCGATTTCAAATACTCCGACCATCCTGCCGACAATGAAGTGCTTGCTTATGGAGCTCATCCAAAATACGTCTGTAACATGAAATTCGCTAACGGTAGTCTCCGCTCCACTTGTTCCCATGCATGCTTCGTAGTTGTCCCGCAAAGATCGCCCGGCTCGTCAAGGCGATCGGCGTTTTCAGGTCCGCGAGGGTCAAGTCGCTGCGGCAGGATGTAGATGGCTCCGTGAACCGGTCGGTGACCGCCGACGTCGCTGTTGCCGCAGTCGCGATCCGGCTGGTCACCGGGGGTTATGATGTCCCATGCAACGCTCGATCTGGGCCAGCCCAGCGCGAAAATCGTCGGTCTCTGCGAGGACGTCGAACGATCTCAAAGTGTCCAAGATCGGCACTTCGCCGAGCGCTTCGAGTTCCTCGATCTTGTACATGATGTAGTCGGCATCCGGGTCGTCGGGAGTCCGGCCGATCTCGGCCGCGATGGCTCGGATACCGACCTTTCCCCCGTTTCGAGCCAGGGCCTCCGTGGCGTCGATCATCACGGTCACGTTCTGGTCATGGAGCATGTCGCTGAGCCTGGCCAGTACGGCCGATTGGCTGGCCCATGGAGCGAGCTTCTCTATTGCATCGATTCTTACGCTGGTATTTGCGCTCATGGAACGTTCGAGTGCGCTGCTCACGGTATCGGTGTAGCCATCAGCGGATGGCATCGTGGTATCTCCTCTGGTGCGGCGGACCAGTACGAACCACACGGAAAAGCCGGGCTCGGAGTCCGAGCCCGGCTTTGTGGTGATCCGTCAGACCAGGACGTCGGCGGGCTGGCTGAGCAGTTGGGCGCAGCGCAGGAGGCCGAGGTGGCTGTAGGCCTGGGGGTGGTTGCCGAGGGAGCGTTCGGCGACCGGGTCGTACTCCTCGCTCAGCAGGCCGGTCGGCCCGGCGGCCGCGACGAGCTGGGCGAACAGCGCTTCGGCGTCGGAGCGCCTGCCGATGAGCAGGTAGGCCTCCACCAGCCAGGCGGCGCACAGGTGGAACCCGCCCTCGCCGCCGGGCAGGCCGTCGTCGTGGTGGTAGCGGTAGACCGTCGCGCCGCTGCGCAGCTCGGCCTCGGTCGCGACCACCGTGGCGGCGAAGCGGGGGTCGGCCGGGTCGATCAGCCCGCTCAGGCCGATGTGCAGCGTCGCGGCGTCGAGGTCGGTGCCGTCGTAGGCGGCGGTGTAGGACTGCACCTCCTCGTTCCAGCCCTTCGCCTTCACCTCCTCGGAGATGATGTCGCGCAGCGTCGCCCACTCCGGATCGACCGGCCGGTCGAAGCGCGCGGCCAGGGTCAGCGCGCGATCGATCGTGAGCCAGCCCATCACCTTCGAGTACACGTGGTGGCGCGGGTTGCCGCGGATCTCCCAGATGCCGTGATCGGGTTCGGTCCAGCGCCGCTGCACCGCCGAGACCATGGCGTGCACCAGTTCCCAGTCGGCGTCGGGCAGTGCCTTGACCGCCTCGACCGCGCCCTGACGTTCCCGCTCGTGCGCCATCGAGGTGATCAGGTCGACGATCGGCCCGAACACGTCGAGCTGCACCTGCATGTTCGCCGCGTTGCCGACGCGCACCGGCCGCGAACCGGCGTAGCCCGGCAGCAGGTCGATGACGGCCTCGGGCGGCAGCGTCTCGCCGTAGATCGTGTACAGCGGGTGCAGGCGCTCCGGGCCGGGCAGGGTGTCGAGGACCCGGTGCACCCAGCCGAGGAATTCCTCGGCCTCGGTCAGCGAGCCCAGCGTCACCAGTGCCTGCGCGGTCAGTGAGGCGTCGCGCAGCCAGCAGTAGCGGTAGTCCCAGTTGCGCACGCCGCCGATGTCCTCGGGCAGCGAGGTGGTGGCCGCCGCCAGGATCGAGCCGGACGGGCGGTGCACGAGCCCGCGCAGGGTCAGCGCGGAGCGCTTCATCAGATCCGGCTTGAGCGGCGGCAGCTGCAGCCCGGCCGCCCACTGCGACCAGTACTGCTCGGCCAGCTGACGGCGCTGGTGCTCCGGCGTCATCGAGGGGGCCAGATCGGCGGTGCCGCAGCGCAATTCGAGGATCACCGGCGCGCTGGCCGGATCGACGACGGCGCGTGCCTGCTCGTTGGTGCCGTCGGAGGAGATCTCCCACTCCACGCCGGGCGAGCGCAGCACCATCGGATCGTTGGTGCCGCTGACCCGCAGGCCGTTGGGCACCGCCTCGATGCGCACCGGCACCTGGCCGAATTCCGGTCGCGGCGCGAAGGTCACGACAGCCTTCGCGTCACCGGTGATCACCCGGGTCAGGTCGGTGCGGTCGGGAGCGACGTCGTGCGGCAGGTAATCGGTGACCTGCAAACTGGCCCAGCGGGTTTGGACGGTCATCGTGCCGTCCACGTACCGCTGCGACAGCGGCAGGCCCGCCCGCTCCGGCGCCACCGTGAAGTGGCCCGCGCCCGCGCCGCCGAGCAGGTGCGCGAACACCGCCGCGGAATCCGGCTCGGGGTGGCAGAACCAGGTGACCGTCGCGTCGGGGGTGAGCAGCGCGACCGAGCGCGGGCTGGCCAGCATGCTCAGCCGCTCGATCCGGGGCGCGCTGGCGCCGGCCAGCCAGGTCCGGCGCTCCTCCACCAGGAACGCCAGCGCGCGCGCCACGTCCTCGGTCGAGCTCACCCGCAGTTTGGCCAGGCTCTCGCCGTCGCCGACCTTGATGCCGACGTCGGGACCCGACAGCACCCGGAACGCCTTCTCGTCGGTGACGTCGTCACCGAAGAACACTGCGGCCGAGGCGCTTTCCTGATGCCGGATGGTGTCCAGCGCGGTGCCCTTGTCGGTGGGAATCACCGCGAGCTCGATCACCGCCTTGCCTTCGGTCACCTGGACGCCGACCCAGCAGGCCGGGCCCTGGCGCACGGAATTCAGTGCGCGCCTGCCGATCTCGGGGCTGGCGTTGCGCACGTGCAGTGCGGCGCTTGCCGGTTTCGACTCGACGGTCACACCGGGGTTCTCGGCCGCGATCTGCGCGAACGCGGTCTGGATTTCGGCGAGCAGTTGTTTGGCGTCGTTGTCGATCGCGTGCACGAAGCCGACGTCGAACTCCGAACCGTGACTACCGATCAGCTGCACCTCGACCGGCAGGCGCGACAGCGCGGCCAGATCGCGTAGTGCCCGACCGGAAATCACCGCGGCGGTCGTGTTGGCCAACCCCGCCAGCGCGCGTAAGGCGCTGACCGATTCCCGTTGGGGAAACGCTTTCGCGGGGTCGGACACGATCGGGGCAATAGTCCCGTCGTAGTCCGAGGCAACCAAGAGCCGTGGCACGCGCGCAACCGACGCCAGTGCACGGCGGACATCCAAGGGCAGATCCTGTGCGCTCACGCATCCAACCTAGTGATGGGAGGAGTTGATCAGGGGGCGCGAAAAACAATACTGCGTCAATTTTGCCGCGCGAGCGGCGCGGCGGGTTGTGCGCTCGGGTGTCGGCCGGTTGCTCGCGACCGCGCCGCTAATTCCGGGCCTTTCGCCCATCGGGGCGGACCGTGTTCGCCGAGCTCATCGGGCCCGCGGGCCGGTCGGGGAGGCCCGCGGGGCTGGTAGATGCATGGTTCCGCATATGCGACGTCGGCTATGCATCTTCTCAGGGGAAGACGCGCAGCCGACGCGTGTCAACGGGCGTGGGTGATTTGTGGTCTATCCGCGATCGCCCAGCAACAGGTCGACCGTGAGCTCGAGCCGTTCCGTGACGTCGGTCGCCGAAGCGCGGCGGGTGAGCCACGCGACGAGGTTGGACAGCCACACATCGGAGATGACCCTGGCGATGGCGAGCTGACGCTCGTCGGGCTCGCCGTCGCTCATCGCGCGGGCGAAGACCCGGTCCATCACCTTGCCGACCCGGTCGACCTCGGCGGCGGCCGAGGCGTCGGCGAACATGAACGCGCGCGTCATGGCCTCGGTGAGCAGGGGGTCGCGCTGCATCATCCGGGTGATCTGGGTGAGCAGGCCGTGCATGCGCTCGGACGGGCCGTCGCCGGGTAGCGGACGGCGCTTGCCCTCGAACTGCTCGAATTCCCTGGCCAGCGCCGAGACCAGCAGGTGCACCTTGGACGGGAAGTACCGGTACAGGGTGCCGACGGCGACATCGGCCCGCTCGGCCACCGCGCGCATCTGAACAGCGTCGTAGCCGCCCTTGGAGGCCAGCGACAGGGTGGCGTCGAGGATGCGCTTGCGGCGCTCCCGCTGCGCGTTGGAGCTCAGCTCGTCCTCGGACAGTGTCGTCACGGTGGGCGTGGGGGCCGGACTGTCCATCGTGGAAACCCTTTCGCTGCGAGCGCCTGAAAACACGGGCCAAGTGTAGGTCTCTTGACTTACACCCGGCCCGGATATTAGAACATGTTCTAGGAGTGGGAGCCACGCCGGAAGGGCGGTTTTTCTTGTGACCATCGCCACCACTGACGAGCATAAAGCCGCCGCGGAGTCGCTGCGGGGCTGGGCGAGTTCGGTCGCGCCGATTGCAACAATGCGGGCCGGCGGCGCCGGTAGCTGGCGCCAGTACTGGCCCGCGCTGACCGAGTTCGGCCTGTTCGAGGTCGCGCTCGACGAACAGCACGGCGGGCTGGGCGGCACCGTGGCCGACCTGGCCGTGCTGCTGGAACAAACCGCCGATGACCTGGTCGGCGGTCCGGTACTGGCCACCGCGCTGGCCGCGTTGATCACCCGGGGCGCGGTCGCCGATGGCGCCCCGTGCGGCATCGCCGTGCCGACCGAGGAGCCCACCGCGAAGGCGGTCGGCACCGACGACGGCTGGACCGTCACCGGCACGTGGGACTTCGTCTACGGCGCCGACGCCGAGACCCAGGTGCTGCTGCCGGCGAACACCGTCGAGGGCGTGCGCTGGCTGCTGATCCCGGCGGCCGATGTGACGATCACCACGCTGGCGAACAGCGATCACACGGTGCCGCTGGCCCGTGTCACCGCCGCCGACGTGACCGTCGCGGCGGCGCGCGGCTTCGAGGCGGCCGCCGATGTCACCGACCTGTTCGTCGCCCTCGCGGTCGCCGAGCTGGCCGGCGTCGCAGGCTGGTGCCTGCGCACGGCGGTCGACTACGCCAAGGTCCGCGAGCAGTTCGGCAAGCCGATCGGCAGCTTCCAGTCGATCAAGCACATCTGCGCCTGGATGCTGTGCCGCACCGAGCTGATCCGCGCCGTCGCCGCCGACGCGGCCGCCGCGATCGACGAAGGCGGCGCCGAACTGCCGATCGCCGCCGCCGTCGCCGCGGCCACCGCGCTCGACGCCGCGGTCGACACCGCCAAGGACGCCATCCAGGTGCTCGGCGGCATCGGCTTCACCTGGGAGCACGACGCGCACTTCTACCTGCGCCGGGCGAGCGCGCTGCGGCAGCTGCTCGGCGGGTCCGCCCGCTGGCGGGCCAGGGTCGCCGAGCTCACCAGGGCCGGGCAGCGCCGCACCACCGGCGCCGAGCGCGTGCTCGGCGACGTGGCGGGCGATACCGCGCTGACCGCCGAGATCGCCGCCATCGCCGCGCTCTCGCCCGAGGAGCAGCAGCGCGCCCTGGTCGAGGGCGGTTTCGTGATGCCGCACTGGCCGAAACCGTATGGGCGCGAAGCCGATCCGATGACCTGCCTGCAGATCGGCGAGCAGCTGCGCCGCGCCGACCTGACCACCCCCGACCTCGCGGTCGCCGGCTGGGCGGTGCCGACCCTGCTGCGCTACGGCACCGAGGCGCAGATCGAGAGCTTCGTCTGGCCGACCCTGCGTGGCGAGGTCACCTGGTGCCAGCTGTTCAGCGAACCGGGCGCAGGCTCGGACCTCGCCGCGCTGCGCACCACCGCCGAGAAGGTCGACGGCGGCTGGGTGCTGCGCGGCCAGAAGGTGTGGACCTCGCTGGGATCCGAAGCGAACTGGGGCATCTGCCTGGCGCGCACCGATCCCGCCGCGGCCAAGCATCGCGGGATCAGCTACTTCCTGGTCGACATGCACGCCGCGGGCGTGCAGGTGCGCCCGCTGGTGACGATCACCGGGGAGGCCCGCTTCAGCGAGGTCTTCCTCGACGAGGTCTTCGTCCCCGACGAGGGTCTGGTCGGCGCGCTGAACAACGGCTGGAAGATCGCCAGGACCACCCTGTCGGCCGAACGTGTCGCCATGGGCGGCGGCGGTATCGGCGGCGCGCTGGAGGCGCTGCTGGACCGTTTCCCGGTCGGCGGATGGGGAACCGAACTGCGGGAGGACCGCTTCGGTGAGCTCATCACCTCCTCGATCGCAGGCTCATTGCTGGAGCAGCGCATCGCGGTGGCGACGATGGCGGGCGTCGACGCGGGCGCCCAAGCCAGCGTCCGCAAGCTCGTCGGTGTCCGGCACCGGCAGGACCTGGCGGAGTACGCCCTGGAGCTTTCCGATCGAGAAGGCTCCCTGGAAGACGAAGCCCTGAAAGAATTCTTGCTCACACGCTGTCTCTCCATCGCGGGCGGTACCGAGCAGATCCTGTTGACCGTGGCCGCCGAGCGGATTCTCGGCCTGCCGCGCGATGCGGACAGTTAGCTCGATGAGGGAGGACGCCGTGGACTTCACCCGCGACGAAAGCGCCGACGCCGTAGCCGAGGTGGTCGTGAGCCTGCTCGAACGTGAGCAGGCCCGAGATATGGAATTGTGGCCGAGCCTGATCGACTCCGGCCTGCTCGCGGTCGCCGTTCCCGAGCAGTTCGGTGGCGACGGCATGGGCCTGCTGGAGGTGTCGGCCCTGCTCATGGAGCTGGCCACCGACGCCGTCGCGGTGCCTGCGCTGCCGACCTTCGGGTTCGGCGTGCTGCCGCTGCTGCCGTCGCTGTCGGACGAACTGGCAGGCCGCGTGGTCGCCGAGGTCGGCAAGGGCACCGTGCTCACCGCCGCCCTGAGCGAGCCGGGCGCGCCGTTCACCACCGCGCCGACCACCAAGGCGGTTCGCGACGGTGACACCGTGCGGATCACCGGCCGCAAGGTCGGCGTGATCTACGCCGAACAGGCGCGCTGGATCCTGGTGCCCACCGACGCGGGTGTCGCGCTCGTGGAATCGGTCGCGCCGGGGCTCACGCTCCTGCCGGTCGAGGGTTCGGCGGGCATCCCCGAGGCGACCGTGGTGCTCGACGACGTCGAGATCCCCGCCGACCAGCTGCTGCCCGCCGACGTGCTGCCCCGGCTGCACCGGTACGCGCTGGCCGCCATCGGCGCGGTCGCCGACGGCCTGCTCAAGGGGGCGCTCGCGCTCACCGCCGAGCACGTGCGCACCCGGGAACAGTTCGGCAGGCCGCTGGCCGAATTCCAGGCCGTGGCCCAGCAGATCGCCGATCTGTACGTGGTCTCGCGCACCCTGCACGTGGCGGCGGAATCGGCGTCCTGGGCCCTGGCTCAGGACGACGCGTCGCCCGAACACCAGCACCGTATCGACGAGGATCTCGAGGTGCTCGCCTACTGGGCGGCCGCCGAGGTTCCGCGCGCCATGCAGAAATGTCATCACCTGCACGGTGGACTGGGTGTGGATATCACCCACCCGATGCACCGCTACTACTCACAGGCCAAGGATCTCGCCCGTCTGCTCGGTGGCGAGGGCCTGCGCCTCGACCTTCTGGGAGCAAGATGTTCATCGATCTGACCGCCGAACAGCGGCGGTTGCGCGAGGAATTGCGTTCCTATTTCGCCGATCTCGTCACGCCCGAGGAACACGCCGAGATGGCGGTCAACCGGCACGGCGACGCCTACCGCGAGGTGGTGCGCCGGATGGGCCGCGACGGCTGGCTCGGCGTCGGCTGGCCGAAGGAATTCGGCGGCCAGGGTTTCGGCCCGATGGAACAGCAGATCTTCTTCAACGAGGCGGTGCGCGCCGATGTGCCGCTGCCCCTGGTGACGCTGCTGACCGTCGGCCCGACGCTGCAGAAGTACGGCACCGACGCGCAGAAGCAGAAGTTCCTGCCCGGCATCCTGTCCGGTGACATCCATTTCGCGATCGGCTACTCCGAACCCGAAGCGGGCACCGACCTGGCGGCGCTGCGCACCACCGCGGTGCGCGACGGCGACGGCGACTGGATCGTCAACGGGCAGAAGATCTTCACCACCGGCGCGCACGAGGCCGACTACGTCTGGCTGGCCTGCCGCACCGGTTCGGTGGAGTCGCGCCACCGCGGCATCACGATCCTGATCGTCGACACCAAGGATCCGGGCTACTCCTGGACCCCGATCATCACCTGCGACGGCGCCCACCACACCAACGCCACCTACTTCGACGACGTGCGGGTGCCCGCGGAGATGCTGGTCGGCGAGGAGAACCGGGGCTGGCGGCTGATCACCACCCAGCTCAATCACGAGCGGGTCAGCCTCGGCCCGTCGGGCAAGATCGAGCAGCTCTACGACCGCCTGCACGACTGGTCGGCGCAGCGTCAGCTGCTCGGCGAGCCGGAGGTCCGGCGCGCGCTGGCCCGGGTGCGGACCATGGTGCGGCTCAACGAGTTGCTGAACTGGCAGGTCGCGGCCGCCGACCCGGCCGCGGCGCAGAACACCGTGATCGCCGACGCGTCGGCCACCAAGATCTTCTCCACCGAGTCGCTGCAGGAAGCGGGCCGTGTGGTCGAGGAGATCATCGGCCGCTTCGGCGATCCGGCCGAGCCCGGCACCGCCGAACTGCTGGGCTGGCTGGACCGGCGGACCAAGCAGAACCTCGTCGTCACCTTCGGTGGCGGCGTCAACGAGATCATGCGCGAACTGGTCGCCTCCGCCGGCCTCGAACTGCCGCGCGTCCCCCGATGAACAAGGAGCAGGGCGTGCAGGAAGCACTCTCGAAACTCGCCGCGGCGGGCGAGTCCGCGCCGCGGGCCGGGCGCGACC
The DNA here is from genome assembly GCF_040654235.1 of Nocardia sp. NPDC050718. Classification (NCBI taxonomy): domain Bacteria; kingdom Bacillati; phylum Actinomycetota; class Actinomycetes; order Mycobacteriales; family Nocardiaceae; genus Nocardia; species Nocardia sp. NPDC050718. The sequence continues at coordinate 375,097 of NZ_JBFAHQ010000003.1, forward strand.
CGGTGAACCAGCCGATGATCCACAACTGGGTCGAGGCGATCGGCGACACCAACCCGATCTACGTCGACGAGGCCGCAGCCAAGGCCGCCGGTCACCCCGGCATCGTCGCCCCGCCCGCCATGGCCCAGGTGTGGACGATGAACGGCCTGCACGGCGTGCGCACCGCCGACGACCCGCTCGGCCTGGCCACGCAGCTGCTCGACGACGCGGGCTTCACCTCCGTGGTCGGCACCAACTGCGAGCAGACCTACCACCGTTACCTGCGGCCGGGCGAGGAGGTGACCGTCTCGAGCCGGCTCTCGGAGTTCAAGGGCCCCAAGCGCACCGGGCTCGGCGACGGCTGGTTCCTCACCTTCACCACCACCTGGTCGGTCGGTGACGAGGTGGTCACCGAGATGCTGTTCCGCATCCTGAAGTTCGTGCCCGCCGCGAAGGAGGCGCCCGCGGCGTCCGAGATCGCGGTCGCGCCCGCCGAACGGGTCGGCCCGGTCATCTCCAAGGACACCGAATTCTTCTGGGCCGGTACCGAGATCGGCGAGCTGCGGATCCAGCGCCTGCCCGACGGTTCGCTGCGGCATCCACCGATCCCCGCCCTGTGGCAGGACAAGGCGGAGACCACCGATTACGTCGTCGCCGCCGGCACCGGCACGGTGTTCAGCTTCGTCGTGCACCACGCGCCGAAGGTGCCCGGCCGCGAGCTGCCGTTCGTCGTCGCCCTGGTCGAGCTCGACGAAGGAGTGCGCATGCTCGGTGAGCTGCGCGGCATCGAACCGGGCGAGGTCGCCGTCGGCGTGCCCGTCCGGGTCGCCTTCGAAAAGCTGTCCGACGGAACCGTTCTGCCCTACTGGGAGGCCGCGCAGTGACCGCCACGACCGAACCCACCGCCGTCGCGGTGGGTGACCAGCTACCCGAGCTGGTGATCCACGCCGATCCCACCTTCGTGATCAGCACGGCCCTGGCCACCAGGGATTTCCAGGACGTGCACCACGACCGCGACAAGGCGGTCGAGCGCGGGTCCAGTGACATCTTCGTCAACATCCTCACCGACACCGGTCTGGTGCAGCGGTTCGTCACCGACTGGGCCGGGCCCACCGCCCTGGTGAAGTCGATCGCGCTGCGGCTGGGTGTGCCGCTGTACGCCGGTGACACGCTGACCCTCTCCGGCACCGTCACCGCGGTGTCCGGCGCGCTGGTCACCATCGATGTGCGCGGCCGCGACAGCCTCGGTGAGCACATCACGGCGACCGCGGTGATCGCCCTTCCCTCTCTGGAGAACTCATGACGGGCCTGTCCGGGCATGCCGCCATCGTCGGCATCGGCGCCACCGATTTCTCGAAGGACTCCGGCCGCAGCGAGCTGCGGCTGGCCGCCGAGGCGGTCAGCGCGGCACTGGCCGACGCCGGGCTCACGCCCGCCGACGTCGACGGCCTGACCACCTTCACGATGGACACCAACACCCAGGCCGCGGTGGCCAGGGCGGTCGGCATCCCCAGCCTGAAGTTCTTCAGCCACATCGGCTACGGCGGCGGCGCGGCCTGCGCGACCGTGCAGCAGGCCGCGATGGCGGTGGCCACCGGGGTCGCCGACGTGGTGGTCGCCTACCGCGCGTTCAACGAGCGCTCCGGCGCCAGGTTCGGGCAGTTCTCGCCCGCGCTGGCGGCCGCGCCGACGTCCTCGGGCATCGACGCGGGCTGGGCCTACCCGCAGGGCCTGGGTACCCCGGCCGCGCAGGTCGCCATGGTGGCGCGCCGGTACATGCACGTCACCGGCGCGACCAGCGCCGATTTCGGCGCCGTCGCGGTGGCCGATCGCAAGCACGCCGCGGTGAACCCGAACGCCTTCTTCTACGGCAAGCCGATCACCCTGGAACAGCACCAGGATTCGCGCTGGATCGCCGAACCGCTGCACCTGCTCGACTGCTGCCAGGAGTCCGACGGCGGCGTCGCCATCGTGGTGACCAGCGCCGAGCGCGCCCGCGACCTGCCGCAGCGTCCCGCGATCATCGCGGCCGCCGCCCAGGGCAGCGGCGCCGACCAGTACGTGATGACCAGCTACTACCGCGACGCCATGACCGGCCTGCCGGAGATGGGTCTGGTCGGTGACCAGCTGTGGGCCCAGAGCGGCCTGAGCGCGGCCGACATGCAGGCCGCGATCCTCTACGACCACTTCACCCCCTTCGTGCTGATGCAGCTCGAGGAACTGGGCTTCTGCGGTCGTGGCGAGGCCAAGGACTTCATCGCCGACGGCGCGATCGAGATCGGCGGCAGGCTCCCGCTCAACACCCACGGCGGCCAGCTGGGCGAGGCCTACATCCACGGCATGAACGGCATCGCCGAAGCGGTGCGCCAGATCCGCGGCACCTCGGTCAACCAGGTCGATGACCTGGAGCGCATCCTGGTCACCGCGGGCACCGGCGTTCCCACCTCGGGGCTGGTCCTGACCGCGTAGCCGCCTGCCCTCCTTTTGTAACGTCGACGCGCGTGGCGGAACCGAACTGGCGAGCATCGAGAACGAGGTGGAGATGACTACCCAGCCCGAGACCGCGACGACCGTCCGCCGCACCGGAACCGCCGACGACCTGGCCGCCGCCGCGCGGCTCCTGGTCGACTTCAACCGGGAGTTCGACGAGCCCGCTCCCGAACCGGACGAGCTGGCCGCGCATCTGGCCGACCTGCTCGCCGCCGGCGACACCGATGTCCTGCTGATCGGTACGCCGGCGGTGGGCGTCGCGGTGCTGCGGGCACGCGTCAGTACGTGGTCGGCGACCGTCGAGGTGGATCTCGACGAGTTCTACGTGGTCCCGGGCGTACGCGGCCGCGGCCTCGGTTCGGCACTGCTGGCCGGTGTCCTCGATCGCGCCCGCGACCGAGGAGCGACCTTCATCGGCCTGTCGACATCGGAGGACGACACCGCGGCCAGGCGGGTCTACGAGAAGCACGGCTTCGCCTGCCACGAGGGCGCCGCCGCCGGACCGATGGCCCTGTACTACCAGCGGGACCTGGACTGATCCGGCCGGTTTCGTAGGCTCGACCGGGTGACCCCACGCCACCTGGTCGACGTCCACCTACTGCTGATCCGCGACGGCGCGCTCCTGCTGAGTCTGCGCCGCAGCGGTGACGAGTACGACCACCGCTGGCATCTGCCGTCGGGCAAGGTGGAGCTCGGCGAGTCGGTGACGGCCGCCGCGGCCAGGGAAGCCGCGGAGGAGGTCGGGGTGGACATCGACCCCGCCGCGCTGCGGCTGATCCATGTCGCGCACGTGACCGCGCCCGGCCGGGACGCGCGCCTCGGGCTGTTCTTCCGCGCCGATCGGTGGCAGGGCGAGCCTTTCAATCGGGAACCCGATAAATGCTATGCGGTGCAGTGGTTTACACCGCATGAACTCCCCGCGGATCTGATCGAGTATTCCGCGCTCGGAATCGCCGCGCTGAATTCGAACGAGCCCTATTCCGAATTCGGTTGGGCAGGCGCCTGATCAGATGCGGCCGAATCGGCGACGGCGGTCAGGAATATCGACAGCGGGCGGGTGAGTTGCTCGACGCTGTCCGGCGTACCTGTCGGTAGGTCGGCGCGCGTGCCCGCGAGCCGATCGAAGACCAGGCCTTCCAGCAGCGCGAGGAAGTCACCCGCCGAGTCGCGGGGCCGGACCGCGCCGAGGGCGGTGCACAACTCGGTGGCCCGGTCCAGTGAGAACAAACTGCCTGCCAGGCGGGACCGCACCGGGGGATCGGCGAGCACCTCGACGATCAGCGCTTGCCGGGCGATGAGCTCGTTGCGCCGCTGGTCCAGCAGCCGATCCAGCCAGCCCGCGACCCCGCGCGCGATGTCGTCCGGGTGCCCGCCCTGGCGGCTGAGCCCGGTCTGCGCTGCGTGTTTGCCGAGCGAGCCGGGCCTTTCGCGCATCGCCGCGAAGTCGGCGCGCGAGCGCGCGGTGATGCCGTCGGCGACCGCTTCGATCAGCGCCTGCCTGGTGCGGAAGTAATAGGACGCCGAGCCGAGCGGCAGTCCCAGCCGGGAGTCGAGCGCGCGGTGGGTGAGCGCGCGGATTCCGCTGGTCGCGATGAGGTCGATCGCGCCGGTCACCAGCTGTGCGCGGCGGTCTGTGGACATCGTCACCTTCCCTGGTCGTCGTTCCGTCGGTCCTCTACAACTGTAGAGGACCGAGGAGGTTGGCATGACACCAGGAACGGTTGTTCTGGACCCGGCGCAGGTCGCGGCGGCCGACGCGCTCGCGGCGCTGCTCGATCGTCACGGCAGGCCGCGCAGGCGTCATCGCGGCGTCTACCTGCACGGCAGGCCCGGCCGTGGCAAGACGATGGTGATGGACCGCTTCTTCGCGAGCGCGGCGCCGGAACGCAAGCGCCGCTTCCACTTCCACACCTTCTTCGCCGCGCTGCACACGGCCGCGCACACGCTCGGCTCCATCGAACGGGCCGTCGGCGACCTGCTCGGCGACGCCGATCTGGTGTGTTTCGACGAGTTCCACGTCCACGACATCGGCGACGCCATGCTCATCGCCCGCCTGCTCGAGACCCTGTTCGCCGAGCGCCGCACCCTGGTCGTCACCTCGAACTACCCGCCGCGCGAGCTGCTGCCGAACCCGCTGTTCCACGACCGATTCGTGCCGACCATCGAACGCATCCTGGCCCACCTCGACGTGGTCACCCTCGACGGACCGCTGGACTACCGCACCATCGGCGCCCACCGCGACAGCGGTTTCGTCGCCGGTCGCTACGTGCTGGCACCGGACGAACCCACCGACGACGGCGTCGACCTCGACCTGGGCGACGGCCGGACCGTGCGGGCGCGCGAAGTCGACGGCGACGCGGTCACCTTCGACTTCGCGCACCTGTGCGGCGCGCCGACCAGCGCCGCCGACTACCTGCGCCTGACCGGCCGATTCCGCCGCTGGACCGTCTGCGCGGTCCCTGCGCTGCGCGCGGTGCCACCCGACTGGGCGATGCGCCTGGTCAATCTCGTCGACGTCCTCTACGACGCCGACCTGCCCTGCACGATCCACGCGCCCGAGCCGGTGACCACGCTGACGGCGGGTGTCCCCGCGGTGCCCGACCTGGCCAGAACCGCGAGCAGACTCGGTGAGTTGCCCCTGGTCGGCGCGGCGATCGTTCGCGGCGCGTAACAAGACACGGAATTCGGGGGGACAATAAATAGGGAGGTCATCCAAACTATCGATTTCCTCCCGAGCGAACCACTCGGCGTGTAACTATGTGGCTGTTTTGTGCAGGCTCTGGGGTTTGGTGGTACAGCTGTGATCGGGGTGAGTCAGCCCATTCCGCGCGCGATCGTCGTGATCGCCCTGCTCGCCGCCGCGACGATCGCGTTGCGGGGTTATCTCCCCGGTGCCGGGCCCGCCGAATCGAACGGCACGCCCTCGCCGCTGCTGGTCGCGGTGATGCCGGTGCTGCTGCTGGTGTCGGTCGTGATCCTGGTCGCCGGGGTGATCGCCAGTCAGCATCGTCTCCCGCTGGCCATGCCGCAAGCCGAACGTGAAGCGACACCGCGCTTCCGGTGGCGCAGGCTGGCCCTGCTCGGACCGATCGTCCTCGCCGTGATCGCGCTGGTCTTCGCCGGCGGCGTCACCGCACTGTTCCTGCTGCCGGGAGCGCGTCCGATGCGCCCGGCCTCGGAGACCCTGCCGGAGGGCTCGGGTCCCGTCCCCACCCCGACCGACGCGCCCGCACCCGATCCCGGCACCGGCGCCGCCGAACTCACCGGCACCGCGCTCATCATCGCCGCGGTGCTGGCCGTCGTGCTGATCGTGGTGGCCCTGCTCGGACTCGTCGTGGTCGCGGTGGCCACCCGCCGCGAGCCGGTGCAGGCCGCCCCGGCCGCACCCGAGGTCACCCCCAGCGCGGTCGACTCGCTCACCAGGGCCGCCGAGATGGGCCTGGCCGCGATGAACGCGCCGGGCCAGGACCCGCGCACCGCGATCATCGCCTGTTACGTGGCCATGGAGCGCGGTCTGTCCAGCGACCGCGCCGCCCGCCCGCAGGCCTCCGACACCCCCATGGAAGTGCTGGCCCGCGCGTTCGAAAGCGGTGTGCTGCACGACGCTTCGGCACGCGAGCTGGTCGCGCTGTTCGAGGAGGCGCGGTTCAGCCCGCACTCGATGCTCGAATGGCAGCGCATGCGCGCCGAACAGCTGCTGCGCATCGTCCTGTCCGACCTGCAGCGAAGGCTGGTACCCGCATGAGCGCCACAACGCCGGAATCCGGTGCGGCGATGAGCCGTTCGGCCGTCATCGTCATCGCGGTCGTGGTGGTGCTGCTGATGGAGGTCGCGCTGGTGCGGATGGCCCGCGACACCGTACTGCTCGCCGTCGCCCTGCCGGTCGCGATCGCGCTGGCCACGCTGCTGTGGTCGCTGCGCAGGCGGGTGGTGCGCGAGGAACCGCTGACCGAGTACATCGACAACGGCCCGGCCGAGATGCTCGGCCGCTGGCACGCGCGCGCGGAGATGCTGACCGCCCGTGCCGACGGCACCCGCGCCGACTGGGACCGCCACCTGCGGCCCCTGCTGGCCAAGGAATTCGAATTGTCGACCGGATTGCGGGTAGCCAAGAACCGGCGGGCCACCGAGGTGGCCGGGCAACTGCAGTTCGGTCCCGAACTGTGGCGCTGGGTCGACCCGGCGAATTCCGCACTGCGCGACCAGACCGGTCGCGCGCCGGGTAGGGAGGCGCTGGACGAGATCCTGCGCCGATTGCAGACGATGTGAGGGGTTAGAGGCCACCGATGACCATGCCGTTGAACGTGACCGTCCAGCGCTCCGACGCCGTGCTGCGTGAGCTGGGCCGAGTCGTGGTCGGCAAGCGAGATGAGTTGCAGCTCATCATGATCGCCGTGCTGTCCGGAGGACACATCCTCATCGAGGACCTGCCAGGTCTGGGCAAGACGCTGATCGCGCGGTCCTTCGCGGCCGCGCTCGGCCTGGATTTCACCCGCGTGCAGTTCACGCCCGATTTACTGCCCGCCGACCTGCTCGGCTCGACGATCTACGACATGTCCTCGGGCCGGTTCAACTTCCGTCGCGGTCCGGTCTTCACCAATGTCCTGCTCGCCGACGAGATCAACCGCACCCCGCCCAAGACCCAGGCGGCGCTGCTGGAGGCGATGGCCGAGGGACAGGTGAGCATCGACGGCGAAACCTTCCTGCTGCCACAGCCGTTCATCGTGCTGGCCACCGACAACCCGATCGAGTACGAGGGCACCTACCCGCTGCCGGAGGCCCAGCTCGATCGCTTCGCCATCCAGCTGCGGCTGGGGTATCTGTCCGAGCAGGACGAGACGCAGATGATCCGGCGCAGGCTCGAGCGCGGCGCGACGCCGCCGCAGGTCGGCCAGGTCGTCGACGCGCAGGGCCTGATGGAGATGCGCCAGTCGGTCGAGTTCGTCACCGTGCATCCCGATGTCGTGAACTACGTGGTCGCGCTCGCCTCGGCGACGCGCAGCCACCCGCAGGTCGAGGTCGGCGCCAGCCCGCGCGCCGAGCTCGATCTGGTGCAGATGTCGCGGGCCCGCGCCCTGCTGCTCGGCCGCGACTACGTGATCCCCGAGGACGTGAAGGCATTGGCGGTGCCCGCGATGGCGCACCGCATCACGCTGCGGCCGGAGATGTGGGTGCGCCGCATCCGGGGTGAGGACGTCATCTCCGAGCTACTGCGCCGGCTACCGGTGCCCCGCGCCACCAGCACATGAAGCACCGCGACGAATCCAGGACGGTCGAGGTCGACCTGCGCTGGCGGCCCGCCCCGCTGGTGTTCATCCTGGCCGGGTGCGCCGCGGCGGCACTGGTCGTCGCGGTGTTGCGCGGGCAGTGGCAGCTGGTGGTCTTCGCCGCCCCGATGCTCGGCGTGCTCGCCACCGCGCCGTGGCAGCAGAACCCGACCAGGATCCAGGTCGACGGCAGCGGCACGGTGCGCTGTTTCGAGGGCGAGGTGGTCGGCTGCAACGCCGCCGCCTTCGTCGACAGCGGGCACGCGCTGCTGCGGATGACGCCCGTCCCGCTGACCGGCCTCGAGGTGGAGGTCGAGGAATCGCACGATTCCGGCGGCGCCCCCGCCGGCCTCCAGCTGGCGCTCTCGGCTAAGCGCTGGGGCCGATATCCGGTGCAGGTCGAGGTCTCCGCGCTGAGCCCGGCCGGATTGGCGGTGGCCACCGCCGAGCTGCCCGCGGCCGAGCTGTACGTGTACCCGATCGCCGACCCGCAGCGAATGCGCCTGCCGCGCACCGAACTTCCCGACCGGATCGGCACCCATCTGACCCGCAAGCACGGTCCCGGTGTCGAGTACGCCGATATCCGCGCGTACGCGCCCGGCGACCAGTTGCGCACCGTGAACTGGCCGGTGAGCGCGCGCCGCGGCAGGCTCTATGTCACCGAACGCTTCACCAACCGCTCCGCCGACGTGGTCGTCCTGGTCGACACCTCCCAGCAGGCGCCCGGCCCGGCCACCGCCTCGCTGGAGCTGTCGGTGCGCGGCGCGGCGCAGGTGGTGCAGTCCACCCTCCAGGCGGGCGACCGGACCGCGGTGGTGTGCCTGGGCGACACACCGCGCTGGCTGCGTCCCGACATCGGGCGCAGGCAGTTCTACCGGATCGTCGACACGGTGCTCGGCGTCGGTGACGAGCACGTCGAGACCACCGGCACGCTGGCCCCGCACGCCGCGGTGCCGATCGGCGCGATCGTGGTCGCGTTCTCCACGCTGCTCGACACCCAGTTCGCGCTCGCCCTGATCGACCTGCGCAAACGCGGTCACGTGGTGATCGCCGTCGACGTGCTGCGCGGTACCCCGTTCGAGGACGGTCTCGACCCGACCATGGCCAAGATGTGGCAGCTGGAGCGGGCCTCGATGTACCGCGACATGGGCACCGTCGGCGTCGACATCATCGCCTGGCCCGCCGAGACCAGGCTCGATCAGGCCATGCGCCTGCTGCCCGACCATCGCCGAACAGTCCGGGTGCGCCGATGACCAGATTCCTCGCCCTGCTCGCCGGACTGCTGCTGGTGGCCGCGGTCGCGCTGATCAACCCGTTCGCCGGGGTGGCCGCGCTCGCGCTGGTGATCGTGAGCTGGTGGTGGCGGCCCGCCGCCGTCGGCGCGGTGCTGGTGGTGATCGCGGCGCTCGCCTTCGCCGACGTCGGGGTGATCGCCGCGGCCGCGACCGGCCTGGTCGCCACCACCTACCTGCTCAACGCCGCCGTGCTGCACGCCCCGGAAGGCGTTGTGCCGACGACGATTCCGTCGGTCGGCGGCGCGGTGCTGTTCACCATCGCCGCCGCCACCGCGGCCCTGGTCCCGGTGGAATTGCGGTGGGCGCCGCTGGCCGCGCCCATCCTCATCGTCCTCATCTACGCCCTGCTGGTCGGCGGACTCACCCTGCGCCCGCCCGCCGGTTAGCCGCGCGCTACCCGATCAGGGCGCCCAGCCAGTGTTCGGGCTCCAGCCAGACGGTGACGTGCTCGCCCAACTGCTCGTGCGCGAAGACCAGGTACTGCTCGAGGGCGTCGCCGCTGAGATACCGCGCGGCGATATCGGCGATCTGCGCGCCGGTCGAGGGCTGGACATCGGCCACCGGTCCCTCCACCGACACGTACTTCACTTCGGGCTCGACCGTGTCGACCATCAGGGTGAATCGACCGGCCTCGGTGATCGCCCGCATCTTCGCCGAGGCGGGCAGGGTGGTGATCCACGGCCGGTCACCGGGGGTGTAGGCGTACCAGATGGGGACGGTCAGCGGGCCCCGGGCGGAGCGGGCGACCGACAGCGCGGCCACGTGCGGTCGCGCGAGAAACTCCTGCTTTTCCGTGTGTGTGAGCGCCATCGTCCGATGGTCGCACCGCGCACCGACAGATCCGCCGCGCGCACACGAATGCCCTGGTGGCGAGACCGGCACGGGCCGATCCGCCACCAGGGCAGTGTTTCGATCAGGCGATCTTCAGCGCGATCTCGCCGAGCACCGGCGCGTCCTCGCGTTCGACCACGGTGGCGGCGCCGATCAGCTCGTCGCCGTCGCGCCACACCTTGATCCGCAGCGTCTCGCCCGGGTACAGCACCCCGGCGAACTTGGCGCGGAAGCCGCCGACGCGGCTCGCGTCGCCGTCGAGCAGGCCGTCGGTGAGCGCCTTGCAGACCACGCCGTAGGTGCACAGGCCGTGCAGGATCGGCGCGGGGAACCCGGCGCCCTTGGCGAACTCCGGGTCCGAGTGCAGCGGGTTGCGGTCACCGCAGAGCCGGTAGAGCAGGGCCTGCTGCGGCAACGTCGGGGTGATGAGTTCCGCGTCGGGCGCGCGGTCCGGCAGCGCGGCCTTGGCACTCGGGCCGCGCTCGCCGCCGAAACCGCCCTCGCCCCTGGCGAAGATCGAGGAGCGGACGGTCCACAGCGGCTCGCCGTCGGAGCCGACCACGGTGTTCTCCTGGACGATCACCGCGTTGGCGCCCTTGTCCCAGATCTCGCTGATCCGGCCGGTGCTGCTCGCCTTGCCGCTGGCCGGAATCGGCTTGTGCACCACCACTTCCTGGTGGCCGTGCACGACCTTGGCCAGGTCGATCTCGATGCCGGGGAAGCTGACCCGCGGCGCCTCGGTCTCGCGCAGGGTCGGCGCGACCGTGGCGAACGTGGGCAGCACCTGGGGTGCCTGGTCGTCGAGATAGGTCAGCTCGACCGGGTCCGTCGGGTGCGCGCCCGCGCCGAGGCCGAGGTGGTAGAGCTGCACGTCGGTGGGCGTCCAGCTGAACTCGCGCTCCGGCAGCGGGGCGCCGAGCGCGGTCTGGAGGTCGATGGGCATGGTGCTTACTCCTGCGAGGTCGGGGTCGGTGCGTGCGTCACGCGGTGGCTTTCGCCTTCTCCGCGATGTCGAGCACCGCGAGGTAGGCGAAGGTGATCGCGGGGCCGATGGTCGCGCCGGGGCCCGCGTAGGTGTGGCCCATCACCGGCGCGCTGGTGTTGCCCGCGGCGTAGAGGCCATCGATCACCGAATCGTCTTCGCGCAGGACGCGACCGGCGGTGTCGGTGACCAGGCCGCCCTTGGTGCCCAGGTCGCCGGGGACCATCTTGGCCGCGTAGAACGGGCCCTGCGAGATCTCGGCCAGGCACGGGTTGGGCTTCACGGTCGGGTCGCCGTAGTAGCGGTCGTAGTGGCTGTTGCCGCGACCGTAGTCCTCGTCCTTGCCCGCGGCCGCGAAGCCGTTGAACCGGGTCACGGTGGCGCTGAGGCTCTCGGCGGGCACGCCGATGCGCTCGGCCAGCTCCTCGATGGTGTCGGCCTTGACGATGTAGTCGTTCTCCAGCCAGCGCGAGGGGAAGCGCTGCCCCGGCTGCAGCCCGGCGAAGATGTAGCGGTTGCGGTAGCGCTGGTCGAACACCAGCCAGGCCGGGATGTTCTCGCCCGGGCCCGCGCCCTGGCCGTACTCACCGCCGTACATGGTGTGCACCGCCTCGACATACGGCGCCGACTCGTTGCCGAACCGCTCGCCGCGGTCGTTGACCATGATGGTGCCGGGCAGATTGCGCTCGGCGAGGGCGAACCAGGGCTTGCCGCCCTTGAAGATGGTCGGACCCCACCAGGCGTCCTCCATGAATCCGACCGTCGCTCCCGCTGCCATGCCCGCGACGATGCCATCGCCGGTGTTGGCCGCGGCGCCCGTTGTCCACTCAGTGGTTATCGGCTGCCGCTGGTACTTGGCGCGCATGTCGGCGTTGTGCTCGAACCCACCGCTGCCGAGCACGACGCCGTAGCGCGCGGTGAAGGTGACCGTCTCGCCGTCGACGGTGGCCTTGACCCCGGTGACCTTGCCGTCGGTGACCACCAGGTCGGTGAGCGGGGTGTTCAGCAGCACCGGGACGCCCGCGTCGAGCAGGCCCTTGCGCATCGCGGCGATGATCGCCTGGCCCATGCCGAGCAGGTGCTTGCCGGTGAACTTGGCCAGGTAGGTGCGCGCGCCCACGCGCAGCGCGCGCATCATGCCCTTGGGGTGGCGCTTGATCAGGTTGAGCCGCACGAAGTCGGCCTGCATGACGACCACGTTCAGCGGCGCCTTGGCGTAGGGCGGTTCCAGATTGGCCAGCTCCGCGCCGAGCACCTTGCCGTTGAACGGCGTCGGCTCGCACGAACGCCCGTCGCCGAGGCCGCCCGGAGCCTCCGGGTAGTAGTCGGAGTAGCCGGGCACCCACTTCATCTTCAGCGGGGTGTGATCGAGGACGAAGTCGAACGCCTCGGCGCCGCGATCGAGGTAGGTGTCGATCTTCTCGGCGGGCACCACGTCGCCGATGATGCTGTGCAGGTAGGTGCGCGCGTCCTCGCGGTCGTCGGGCCGGCCGGAGGCCTTCAGCGCCTTGTTGCCCGGAATCCACACGCCACCGCCGGATCGGGCCGTCGACCCGCCGTAGTGCGCGGCCTTCTCCAGCAGCACCACGCTCAGTCCCTTGTGGGCCGCGGCGAGGGCGGCCGTCATCCCGGCGGCGCCGCTACCGACCACCACCACATCGTATTCCCGATCACTCATGTGCAACACGTTATAGAAGGGGTCCGATGTTTGACAGTCCAAACTGGAACTTGTTCCAGTGGGCTCGGCGTTTCCCCTCCACATACTGGAACGTGTTATAGAAATCACCTGAGGTTGCGTTGTATTGTCAGGTGAATGGGCGACGGTCGTCCGGGAAACCCGTTACAGTTTTGTGGTCTGGAGGCCTCGCTGTGCGGCCTGCTCCGACCGACGTGTTGCCACAACCATCGACCGTGCTGCCAAGGAGGTCCGCGTGCTGCCTGACGCGGTACGAACTCAACTCGCCGACGAACTGGCCCGTGCCGAAGACGATCGGGTGGCCGTGCCGCCGCTCGTCGACCGGTATCCCGACATCGACGTCGTCGACGCCTACGAGATCCAGCTGCTCAACATCCGGCGCAGGCTGGACGGCGGCGCGAAGATCGTCGGCCACAAGGTGGGGCTGTCGTCGAAGGCGATGCAGGAGATGATGGGCGTCGACGAGCCCGACTACGGTCATCTGCTCGCCGAGATGGAGGTCTTCGAGGACGTTCCCGTCGACACCTCCAAGTACCTGCTGCCGCGCGTGGAGGTCGAGGTCGGGTTCGTGCTCGGCGCCGACCTGCCCGGCGAGGACTGCACCGAGGCCGACGTGCTGGCCGCGACCGTCGCCTACGCGCCCTCGATCGAGCTCATCGATTCGCGCATCAACGACTGGAAGATCGGTCTGACCGACACCATCTCCGACAACGCCTCCTCGGCCGGTTTCGTGCTCGGCAAGGAGCGCGTGGCGCCCGGCGATATCGATATCAAGGGCATCGACGCCGTGCTCACCCGCAACGGTGAGGTCATCGCCGAGGGCCGCAGCGACGCGGTGCTCGGTGATCCGGTGATCGCGGTCGCGTGGCTGGCGCGCAAGGTCGCGACCTTCGGGGTGCGGTTGAAGAAGGGCGACATCGTGCTGCCCGGTTCCTGCACGCGCGCCATCGACGCTCGCCCCGGTGACGACTTCCATGCCGAGTTCTCCGGACTCGGTTCCGTCCGCCTGCGTTTCAGCTGACCAGACTTCCCAAGGAGTACACCGTGACCAGCAAAGTCACCGCCGCGATCGTGGGGTCCGGCAACATCAGCACCGATCTGCTCTACAAGCTGCTGCGCTCGGACAAGATCGAGCCGCGCTGGATGATCGGCATCGACCCCGATTCGGAGGGGCTCAAGCGGGCACGCGGACTCGGTCTGGAAACCTCCGCCGAGGGCGCGGACTGGCTGCTGGCCCTCGACGAGAAGCCCGACCTGCTGTTCGAAGCCACCTCCGCCTACGTCCACCGCGCCTACGCGCCGAAGTACGAGGCCGCCGGCATCCGCGCCGTCGACCTCACCCCGGCCGCGGTCGGCCCGGCCGTGATCCCGCCGGTCAACCTGGACTCGCTGCGCGACGCGGCGAACGTCAACATGATCACCTGCGGTGGCCAGGCCACCATCCCCATGGTCGCGGCCGTGTCCCGGGTCGTGCCGGTGTCCTACGCCGAGATCGTGGCCTCGGTGTCCTCGGTCTCGGCCGGACCCGGCACCCGCGCGAACATCGACGAGTTCACCAAGACCACCTCCAAGGGTGTGGAGACCATCGGTGGCGCGCAGCGCGGTAAGGCCATCATCATCCTGAACCCGGCCGAGCCGCCGATGATCATGCGCGACACCATCTTCTGCGCCATCCCCGAAGACGCCGACCGCGACGCGATCTCCGAGTCGATCTTCCGGATGGAGAAGTCGATCCAGGAGTACGTGCCCGGCTACCGGCTGCTCAACGACCCGCAGTTCGACGACCCGTCGCTGGTGTCCGGTGGCTTGGCGAAGGTGTCGATCTTCGTCGAGGTCGAAGGCGCCGGCGACTTCCTGCCCCCGTACGCGGGCAACCTCGACATCATGACGGCCGCGGCCACCAAGGTCGGCGACGTGCTGGCCGATCAGATCATTTCGGCTCGGGTGTAAGGAGATTCGACCATGAACAACATCCTGCAGCCCTTCTCGGGCGAACTCGATGTGCGCGTCACCGATACCTCGCTGCGTGACGGCTCGCACCACAAGCGCCACCAGTTCACCGTCACCGAGGTCCGTGACATCGTCGGCGCGCTCGACGCGTCCGGTGTGCCGGTCATCGAGGTCACCCACGGTGACGGCCTGGCCGGGTCATCGTTCAACTACGGGTTCTCCAAAACCCCCGAGCAGGAACTGATCAAGGCCGCCGCGGAGACCGCCAAGCAGGCCAAGATCGCCTTCCTCATGCTGCCCGGCGTCGGCATCAAGGAAGACATCAAGATCTCCCAGGACAACGGCGCCTCGATCTGCCGGATCGCCACCCACTGCACCGAGGCCGACGTCTCCATCCAGCACTTCGGCTACGCCCGTGACCTCGGCCTGGAGACCGTCGGGTTCCTGATGATGGCCCACTCCACCACGCCGGAGAACCTGGCCAAGCAGGCCCGCATCATGGCCGACGCGGGCTGCCAGTGCGTCTACGTCGTCGACTCCGCGGGCGCCCTCGTCCTCGAGCAGGTCTCCGACCGCGTCTCGGCCCTGGTCGCCGAACTCGGTGACGACGCCCAGGTCGGGTTCCACGGCCACGAGAACCTCGGCCTCGCCGTCGCGAACTCGGTCTACGCCGTGCGCGCCGGCGCCACTCAGATCGACGGCTCCGCCCGCCGCTTCGGCGCGGGCGCGGGCAACCTGCCCGTCGAAGCCTTCATCGGCGTCTGCGACAAACTCGGCATCAAGACCGGCGTCGACTTCTTCTCCGTCACCGACGCCGCCGAAGACGTCGTCCGCCCCGCCATGCCGTCGGAATGCCTCCTCGACCGCCAGGCCCTCATGATGGGCTACGCAGGCGTCTACTCCAGCTTCCTCCGCCACGCCGAACGCCAAGCCGAACGCTACGGCGTCTCGGCCGCCGAAATGCTCGTCCGCGCAGGCAAGCGCAAACTCGTCGGCGGCCAGGAGGACCAGCTCATCGACATCGCCCTGGAACTCCAGCGCGAAGCCTCGGTCAACGCCTCGGCCTGACCACCCACCTCGAAACGGCGTGACCCGAACCCTCGGGCCACGCCGTTCGGCGTTTCGGGACAACCTGATCGCTTCCGTCCGAACAGCCGGGATGCACCGTGCCGGTTATTCCATTTCTGCATGACTTCCCTGCCGTGGATATAGCATCAACGCTATGGGTTGGGGTAGCGTTGAACTGGAACCAGAGGTGCGTGAATGGTTGGAGAAGCTTCCGGCTGACATGTTCGCTCATGCCGCGTTCTACATCGACTTGCTGCAGGATGTCGGTCCGCTGCTGGGCGAGCCGTATACGAGACAGCTCGACCGGAAACTCCGGGAGTTGCGTTTCTATCTGGGATCGGACGCGGTGCGTGTGACGTATTGGATCGCGTCGGGGCGCAGAATCGTCTTGCTGACGGTCTTCGTCAAGACACGGATGGTTGAGCGGCGTGAGGTAGCTCGGGCGCGCGGCGCGATGCGGCGTTGCGATGTCGAGCGGCATGTTCTGGAGGAGGGCAACGATGACGGAGCGTAGTGAGTGGGCTGACCTGCGGGATCAGCGGCTGAAAGAGCCCGGCGCCGCGGAGGCGTACGACGCCGCTCGGCTGGCTTTCGAGTTGGGCCGGACCATTCGGGGTATGCGTGAGGACCGCGGCTGGAGCCAGTCCACCCTCGCGGACGCGGCGGGGATGACCCAGTCGGCGGTCGCTCGCTTCGAAGCCGGCGGAACCGTACCCAGCCTGCCGGTGCTGGAGCGCCTGGCCCGCGCCCTGGATGCCGACCTGGTCGTGCAAGTGCGCCCGCGCGTCGCCTGACAACGACCACGATCGACCTGGTCGATCAGTGCTGGTGGCGAGCGAAATCTGGTGGGAGACTCCAGCGCGAAGCTTCGGCCGCCGCGAGGTAGTCATTGCCGCCGACATAGAACGTCTCACCGTCGGCGGCCGCGTTCGTACCCGCCCGCACGATCACTCGGGCGAAGTCCTCGACCGTAGGCAGCGGGCCTGCCGCGCGGCGTGATTCGACACTGCTCGGGTCACGACGTTCCAGCAGGCGGACGATGATGGTGCCGTCGATCATGTCGCCGGATACCACCGTGAAACCGACTCCGTGTGTCCGGAACTCGGGAATCAGGGCGCGCAGCGCGTCCTCGCCCGCTCGCTTGCTGGTGGCGATCGGGATGTAACCCTGTGGCACATCGGTCTTTTCGTGAATGAAGTGCGCTTGATGGCTGGTCACGAAGACGATCCGGCCGCCCACCGGCAGCAACGGCAGCAACGATGTCGCCAGATTCACCTGGGCATCTCGGTTGAGCCGAAGCGCGTATCCGGGATCGGCATCGCGTTCCAGTCCGCCGGAAGCGTTGAGTACCAAGGTGTCCAGGCGACCGAATGCCTGCCGGATTTCTGCGGCCATCTCCGTGACCTGCTCCGGATCGGACACGTCCGCGCCGAGTGTCGACGCGCTGCCACCAGCGTCGATGATTCGGTCTACCACGACCTGTGCCCGCTTGCGCTTCTCCCGGAAGTTCACGATCACGTGCGCCCCCGCTGCCCCGAACTGCACGGCCGCCTCCGCCCCGATCCCACGAGAGGCGCCGGTCACCAACACCACCCGCTGCACCGTCGAATCCACGATCATTCTCCTTCCGCCGTCCCCGAGCGGTCCAGATGCTTCTGATTCAGAAGCAACTATCGTGCTTCTGAATGAGAAGTGCAACAGGGGACAGCATCCCCGCCGAACCCTCCGAGAAGATCCTGGCCGCGATCGACCTGCTCGGTCAGCGCTGGATGCTGCGGGTGATCTGGGAACTCGAACCCGGCCCCCTCGGCTTCCTCGACCTGCGCCGCCGGATGGGAAATTGCTCGTCGAGCATGCTCTCCGACCGCCTGCAACAACTCCAATCCGCCGGCCTCACCCGCAAACACGGCCCGCGAGGGGCCTACGAACTGACCACCGAAGGCGCGCTCCTGGCCGAATCCCTTCAACCTCTCTGGGACTGGTCCGAACAATGGACCCCCAGCGGCGACGGCAACGGACGGATCCCCTGGCGCCCCGCCCGCTAGCCGCGGCCGCCTGGACGGTTGATCGCCGCGCTGCGCTGCAAGCGGCCTGTCGGGCGCTGCTCACGGAACACCTCGGTTCGCGAAAAGTGCTGGACAGGGGGGATATAAGTGGTTCATGAGTGATGACTTGGGGACGTTGTTCTGTGGGGGTGCGATGGCGGCTCGGGTCGAGCGGCTGGAGGCGGATGCCATTGTGGGGGCGACGCGGTTGGCGGTGGGGCGGGGGTCGGGTGGGTTCGTGCGGGAGTTCGCTGGTGGGGCGGCGTGTTTCGCGGAGGTGGGGTCGCCGTTGAACAAGGTGGTGGGGGTCGGGTTCGGTGGGGTGCCTTCGGCGGGGGAGTGGGCGGAGATCGAGGGCGCGTATGCGGCGGTGGGGGTGCCGGTGCAGGTGGAGCTGGCGCAGTTGGGGGATCCGCGGATCGGGGCCGAGTTGACCGGGCGGGGGTATCGGTTGGTGTCGTTCGAGAATGTGCTGGGGACGGAGCTGGGCGGGCGACGATGGGCGGGGTCTGCCGACGTCGAGGTGCGGCGGGACGCGGGGGATGGGCTCGAGCAGTGGCTCGATGTCGTCGTCGACGGGTTCGCGCATCCGGATGACGAGGGTGTCCCGTCGCACGAGGAGTTTCCGCGGGAAGCGCTCGCCGCCGTGATGCGGGATATGGCCGCCACCGGTGACACCCGTCGCTATCTCGCCTATCGGGACGGGGTGCCTGCCGGTGGGGCGAGCATGCGGACTGACGGTGGCGTCGCCGCTCTCGCGGGTGCGGCGACGCTGCCCGCGCACCGCAGGCGCGGGGTGCAGACCGCGCTGCTGTCGGCGCGCCTGACGGAGGCGGCGGCAGCGGGCTGCGACCTCGCGGTGATCACAACCCAGCCGGGCTCCAAGTCGCAACAGAATGCGCAGGGCAGAGGGTTTTCGCTGCTCTACACCCGCGCGGTATTGGTCAAAGAGGTCTGACGGGCCGGGCGCATGGTCAGCCCCCACGGTGCGAACACTCCGGCGGCGGCGGGCCCGTGCACCGCTCGCTCGGTGTGGCCGACAGCCCCAGCCTGCGTACCGGCAGCGCTTCGACGCTGGTAGCGCTCGGCACAGCAATCGCGTTGCGCTACAGGGCGCTGACGGCCTGGGCGACTCGCGTCGCACGTTCGGCCGGGGTCGTCGCCTTGAGGATCGGCAGGAAAAGCCGGTACTGATCGGAGCGGCCGAGCGCGGCGTAAGCGGCTTGTGTCTCGGGTGCGTCGGCGAGTGCGGCGACGAGGTCGGCGGGTGTCTCGGCGGTGCGCTGGCGTTCGTACGCGCCCGCCCAGCGTCCGTCGGCGACGGCTTCTTCGATGGCCGCGAATCCGGCGGGGCGCATCCGGCCCGCCGCGATGAGCGCCTCGGCCTTGGCCACATTGACCTGCGACCACGGGCTGCGCGCCCGGCGCGGGGAGTAACGCTGCAGGTAGTGATGGGCGTCGAGGCCGCGGCGATGGCTGTCGATCCAGCCGTAGCAGAGCGCGCCGTCGAGGGTTTCGGTGATCGTCACCGACGGGTCGGGGGCGCCCTTCTTGGCGATCCGCACCCAGACCTCACCGGCGGTGTCGTGATGGGCGGCCAGCCACGAATCCCAGTCGCTCGCTTCGGCGCAGGTGATGTAGTCGATGGTCATACGAACCATGATCCGCCGCAAAGTGCTCACCGAATGAGCACTTAAAAGCGAAAGAAACGGGTGCGGCCGCGCATTGTGTGGGCGGCCGCACCCGCGGGACTCACAGCCAGGTGTCGAGGCTGGTGGTCGTGAGGAAATGGTCCAGGTCCGCGCGCCAGGGCGCGGGGGTGGTCTTGTCGGGCTCGATGCCGGTGTACTGGCCCCGGTAGAACAGCAGCGGACGACCGTTGGTGGTCTCCGATTCCGACAGGGCGTGCACCCGGCCGATGACGATGTAGTGGTCACCGCCGTCGACGACGGAGTCGACGGTGCACTCGATGGTGGCCAGCGACTCGTCGAGCACCGGAACCCCCAATTCGGAGGTGTGCCAGGCGACTCCGGCGAACTTGTCGGTCTCCCGCGAGCCGAAGCGCGCGCAGGTCGGCTGCTGTGCCTCGGCGAGCACGTTCACGCAGAACTTGCCCGCCGCCTCGATCGCCGCCCAGGAGCGCGACCCCTTGGTGGGGCAGAACAGCACCAGGGGCGGGTCGAGGGAGAGGGCGGCGAAGGACTGGCAGGCGAAGCCGATCGGCTCGCCCGCCGGATCGAGCGCGGTGATCACGGTGATGCCGGTGCAGAACTGCCCCAGCACATTACGGAATTGCCGGCCGTCGATCGCCGGTGTCTGTTCGGTCATGTCCCTCGCCGCCATTCCTATTGCTGCTTGAATCCGACGGTGAAGTCGTGACCCCACAGGCTGACCGCGGTCGATTCGCGCGCGATCCAGTCGTCGTCGTCGACTTCGAGTCCCTCACAGCCGAATTCGATGTCGAATCCGCCGGGAGTCTTCATGTAGAAGGACAGCATCTTGTCGTTGATGTGCCGGCCGAGGGTGGCCGACATCTTCACCTTCTTGCGGTACGCGCGATCCAGGCAGAGGCCGACGTCGTCGGAGTTCTCCACCTCGACCATCAGGTGCACGATGCCGGTCGGGTTCGGCAGCGGCAGGAACGCCAGCGCGTGATGGCGCGGGTTGCAGCCGTAGAAGCGCAGCCAGGCCGGGTCGCCGTCGGCGGGACGGCCGACCATCTGCGGTGGCAGCCGCATGGAGTCGCGCAGCCGGAAGCCGAGGACGTCCTGGTAGAACGCCTGCGCGGCGGCATCGTCGGTGCAGGTCAGCACCACGTGGCCCAGACCCTGCTCGGCGGTGACGAACTTGTGGCCGTAGGGGCTGACGAAGCGGCGGCCCAGGTACTGCGCGCCGTAGAACGCCTCGAGGGTGTTCCCGGACGGATCCTGGAACCGGATCATGCCCTCGACGCGGCGCTCGCCCAGCTCTTCCTTGGTGCCCTCGGTGAAGGCGACCCCGGCCTTGTCCAGGGTCTCCCGCAGCCGCTGCAGGCCGGGACCGTCGGTGACCTCCCAGCCCGAGACCAGCAGCCGGTCCTGCTCACCGGGGACGATCACCAGGCGGGCGGCGAAATCGTCCATGCGCAGGTAGAGCGCGTCGGGGTTCAGCCCGGTGCCCTCCATCATGCCGAGGACCTTCAGGCCGTACTCGCGCCAGGCCGCCATGTCGGTGGCCTCGATGCGCATGTAGCCCAGGGCGCGGATACTCATTGCTTCTCCTCGAGGAAATCGACCGTGAGCCGGTTGAATTCGTCGAACTTCTCCAGCTGCGCCCAGTGGCCGCAGCCACCGAAGACGTGCAGCTGCACGCGCGGGATGACCTTGGTGGCCACCAGCGCGCCGTCGAGCGGGTTCACCCGGTCCTCGCGACCCCAGATGAGCAGCACGGGCTGACGCAGCTTGTACGCGTCACGCCAGAGCATGCCCTTCTCGAAGTCGGCGCCGGCGAAGGACTTGCCCATCGCGCGGACCGCGGCCAGCGATTCGGGCGTGCTCGCCAGGGCGAACCGCTCGTCGATCAGTTCCTCGGTGATCAGCGACTGGTCGAAGACCATGATCCGCAGGAACTTCTCCAGGTTCTCCCTGGTCGGCGCGTAGCTGAAGGCCGAGAGCAGCTTGACGCCCTCGGTCGGGTCGGGCGCGAACAGGTTGGTGCTCAGCCCGCCGGGGCCCATCAGCACGAGCTTGCCCGCGCGCTTGGGGTTGTCCAGGGCGAAGCGCACCGAGGTGCCGCCGCCGAGCGAATTGCCCAGCAGGTGCACCCGATCGGTGATCTGCAGGTGATCCAGCAGCGCGAGCAGCGCGGTGGACGCGTGCACGAAGTACTGCGGGTGGTCGACCGGCTTGTCGGACTTGCCGAAACCGGGCTGGTCGAGCGCGATCACGTGGAAGTTCTCGGCCAGCACCGGGATGTTGCGGGCGAAGTTCGACCACGCCGAGGCGCCGGGCCCGCCGCCGTGCAGCAGCACGATCGTGGGGCCGTTGCCGACGCCCGCCTCGTGGTAGTGCAGCTTCAGTTCGGGGGTGACCTGCGCGTAGCGGGAGGTCGATTCGTAGGTGAGTTCAGCGGTCTGGGTCATCGGCTACACCATGGCGTCGGTGACGGGCAGGCCGAACTCGTGCGTGCCGTACATGACGTAGGCGCGCTCGGGATCGTTGGCCGCGTGCACCCGGCCCGCGTGCGCGTCGCGCCAGAAGCGCTGCAGCGGCGTGCCGTTGGCCAGGGCGGTGGCACCCGAGGACTCGAAGAGCTTGTCGATCGAGGCGATCACCCGGCCGGTCGCGCGGACCTGGTCGCGGCGAGCCCGCACGCGCAGGTCGAACGGCACTTCCTGGCCCGCCTGCAGCAGCGCGTACTCCTCGGCGACATTGCCCGAGAGCTGACGCCACGCGGCGTCGATGTCGCTGGCCGCCTCGGCGACGCGCACCTTGGCGAACGGATCGTCCTTGGCGTTCTCGCCGGCGAAGGCCGCGCGCACGCGCTTGCCCTGGTGCTCGACGTGCGCCTCGTAGGCGCCGTAGCCCATGCCGACGATCGGGGTGGAGATGGTGGTGGGGTGGATGGTGCCCCACGGCATCTTGAACACCGCGTCGGTGTTCTGCTCGAGGCCGGGCGCGCGGCCCTCGCTCATCGCGCGGAAGCTCAGGAAGCGGTGCGACGGGACGAAGACGTCCTCGACGACCACGGTGTTGGAGCCGGTGCCCCGCAGGCCGACGACGTTCCAGACATCGTCGATGCGGTAGTCCGAGCGCGGGATCAGGAAGGAGCCGAAGTCGACCGGCTTGCCGTTCTTGATCACCGGTCCGCCGAGGACGGCCCAGGTGGCGTGATCGGAACCCGAGGACCAGGCCCACGAGCCGCGCACGATGTAGCCGCCGTCGACCGCCTGGCCCGCGCCCATCGGGGCGTAGGAGGAGGAGATCCGCACGTCGGTGTCCTCGCCCCAGACGTCTTCCTGGGCCTGCTGGTCGAACAGCGCGAGGTGCCAGTTGTGCACGCCGATGATGCCGGCCACCCAGCCGGTGGAGCCGCACGCGCTGGCGATCTTGCGGACCGTGTCGTAGAAGACGACCGGATCGGCGGCGTGGCCGCCCCACTGCTTGGGCTGGAGCAGCCGGAAGAACCCGGTCTCCTGCAGCGCCTTCATGGATTCGTCGGGAATGCGGCGCAGGTCTTCGGCCTCCTGCGCACGTTCACGCAGTGTCGGCAGCAGTGCCTCGACCCGTTCGGTCACTTCTTGCGTCATTTCGGAGCCCGCTCCTGCCTTGTCGGATCGACAACCGGTTCTTGTTCGACTCTGAGATTAGAACAGGTTCTCATTTCTGTCGAGAAGATCGCCCTACCTCGGATATAACAGGGGCTCGGAGCGAAGTTCGCTGGATAGCTGGCGTGAAGCGCCCTCGTTTTGTAACGTGTTCTAGTGAAGAAGGAGGGTTCGGGATGGCAGTCAACCCCAAGGTGAGGGAACTCGATGTCGGTACAACGCCGACCAGGTTTGCGCGCGGCTGGCACTGTGTCGGCCTCACGAAGACCTTCCGCGACGGCAAGCCGCACGCGATCGAGATCTTCGGGACCAAGCTCGTGGTGTGGACCGACACCAATGACGAGATCCGCGTGCTCGACGCCTACTGCAGGCATATGGGCGGCGACCTGAGCATGGGCACGGTCAAGGGCGACGACATCGCCTGCCCGTTCCACGACTGGCGCTGGGGCGCCAGCGGCAAGTGCACGTCGATCCCCTACGCGCGCCGCGTTCCGCCGCTGGCGCGCACCCGGAAGTGGACGACGCTCGAGCGCAACGGCCAGCTGTTCATCTGGCACGACCACGAGGGCAACGAGCCGCCCGCCGACGTCACGATCCCGCACATCGAGGGTCCCTACACGGACTCCGAGGGCAACCCGCGCGAGGATCATGACAGCGGCTGGACGCCGTGGACGTGGAACACGATGCGCATCGAGGGCTCCAACTGCCGCGAGATCATCGACAACGTCGTTGACATGGCGCACTTCTTCTACATCCACTATGCCTTCCCGACGTACTTCAAGAACGTCTTCGAGGGGCATGTGGCGACGCAGTTCCTGGAGACCAAGGGCAGGCCCGACATCGGCATGGCCGCCAAGTACGGCGGCGAGACGCTGCTGAAGTCGGAAGCGTCCTACTTCGGCCCGTCCTACATGATCAATCCGCTGGTCAACATCTACGGCGGGTACGAGATCAAGGTCGTGCTGATCAACTGCCACTACCCGGTCAGCCAGGACGAGTTCGTGCTGCAATATGGCCTGGCCGTGGAGAAGCCCAAGGGCATCGACGACGCGACCGCCGAGAAGCTGGCGGCCTCGATGACCGAGTTCTTCGGCGACGGCTTCCTCCAGGACGTCGAGATCTGGAAGCACAAGTCCAAGGTCGAGAACCCGCTGCTGTGCGAGGAGGACGGCCCGGTCTACCAGCTGCGCCGCTGGTACGAGCAGTTCTACGTCGATGCCGCCGATGTCACCGAGAAGATGACCCAGCGCTTCGAGTTCGAGGTCGACACCACCAAGGCCAACCAGGCCTGGGAGGCCGAGGTGGCGGAGAACCTGCGCCGCAAGGCCGAGGCAGAAGCCGAAGCGGGCGTGTAACCATGTCACCGACCTGGGCCAAAGCCCCCGATTTCGCCGATCAGCCCGTGCGGCAGGCCGCGGTGCGGGCCCAGACCACGGTCGACAAACAGCACTACCTGGACGACGGCCTGACACCGGTGCGGTGTCAGGCCTGTTCCGCCGAGGTGCTGGTGCGCAAGTCCAGCGCGCACCAGACCTCGGTGCAGTGGACCGAACGACCGGACACGCACTGCCCGGTCTTCGCCCAGCTCAGCGCGCACGGTGCCCGGCCGGGCAGGCCGGAATCGTGCCCGTCGCTGGAGAAGTCCATCAAGTGGGCGGTCGACGAGGGCGTGCTCGAGATCCCCGAATGATCAGCTGAACGGGGTGTGCGGCCGGTCCTGCCGGACGCCGTCGAGGTAGATGTCGACCTTCTCGTTGTAGAAGCACGCCAGGCCGGCGATCTTCTGGCTCTCCGGCAGCGGCGTGCGATAGATCCACACGATGTCGCGGTGTTCGGTGCCGTCGATCTCGACGTTCCAGTAGTCGGCGGTGCCCTTGTACGGGCAGCTGGTGTGGGTGTCGGAGGCGGTCAGCAGATCCATCCGGACATCCGGCAGCGGCAGGTAATACCGTGCGGGCAGGCCGGTTTCGAACAGGATGCGCGGTGAGGTGGAGTCGGC
This sequence comes from Nocardia sp. NPDC050718, assembly GCF_040654235.1. Taxonomy (NCBI): domain Bacteria; kingdom Bacillati; phylum Actinomycetota; class Actinomycetes; order Mycobacteriales; family Nocardiaceae; genus Nocardia; species Nocardia sp. NPDC050718. The sequence goes on from NZ_JBFAHQ010000003.1 coordinate 400,004, forward strand.
GACGGTGACGCCGTCGATCTCCACCCGCACCTGTCGCGTGCTGGCGAGGATGTCGACGCGTGAGTACGGGTCGCGGGGATGGACCATGATCAGCTCGTCCTCCTCGAACCAGTCGAATGCGGCGAAATCCAGGCGGACGGCGTCGTTGAGATCCGGCAGCGGCGAGTCCGGATACCGCTGTGCCGCCGCGTCGGCGCGCACGCCGTCGACGACCACGTCGTAGCCGGTGGCCTCGCCCCGGCTGGGGGAGTGCTCGCTGATGCCGTTGGGCTCCAGGTCGGCGTGCACGTCGGTGAGCGGGACGTAGTAGGTGGGGTAGTACGGGATCTCCCAGACGAGCAGTGGCCGCAGCGTATCGGCCACCAATCGGCCACCGAGATAAGCCCTTACCCGCTTCTGTGATGCCTCGACTCGGACGCGTCCGCGCTTGTCATCGCTCATGGGGGCGACGCTACGCCCGCCGGGTGAACGCGGACCGCGCACACGAGCGCCCCCGGTGCTCATGGCTCCGGAGGCGCTCGGGGTCACCGAGGGCGGGCTGGTCAGTCGCCGACGGTGATGGCCTGTGCTTCCTCGACGCTGTGCGGCGCCGGGTCGTGCTCGTCGATGTGGGCCAATGCGTTGCGGCCGACGAACAGCGCGCCGACGGCGGCGGCGGTGAAGGCGGCGCCGAGCCAGAACGGCAGCGAGACGCTGTGCTCGCCGAGCTTGCCCGCCACCCACGGCGCCGCGGCGCCACCGGCGAACCGGACGAAGCTGTAGGCCGCCGACGCGGTGGAGCGCTCGACCGGCGCGGTGATCATCACGGCCTCGGTGATCAGCGTGTTGTTCACGCCGAGGAACAGGCCGGCGATGACGACGCCGACGACCAGCACGACCTTGTGCTCGGTGAACATGCCCATCACGGCCAGATCGACCGCGAACAGGCCGAGCGACAGGGCCATCATCGGCAGGGTGCCGAAGCGCGCCTGCAGTCTCGGCGCAAGGAACACCGAGGCCAGCGCGAGCAGGATGCCCCAGCCGCAGAAGATGAAGCCGATCGCGTAGGTGCCCATGTCCAGCGGGAACGGGGTGTAGGCGAGCAGGGTGAAGAAGCCGAAGTTGTAGAGCAGCGCGGTGATGCTCACGGTCAGCAGACCCCGGTGCCGCAGTGCCTTGAACGGCGCGGTGATCGAGGTCGGCTTCGCGGGCTTGGGCATCTCGGGCAGCAACACGACGATCGCGATGAACGCGACGGCCATCAGCACCGAGACCCCGAAGAACGGTCCGCGCCAGCTGATCCCGCCGAGCAGGCCGCCCAGCAGCGGGCCGGTGGCGATGCCGATCCCCAGCGCGGCCTCGTAGAGGATGATCGCCTTGGCGACACCGCCGGTGGCCGCGCCGACGATGGTGGCCAGCGCCGTCGCGATGAACAGCGCGTTGCCCAGGCCCCAGCCCGCGCGGAACCCGATGATCTCGCCGATCGTGCTCGACATGCCCGCCAGCGCGGCGAACACCACGATGATCGCCAGGCCGGACAGCAGCGTCTTCTTGGCGCCGAAGCGGCTGGAGATGACGCCGGTGATCAGCATGGCGACGCCGGTGACGGCCATATAGCTGGTGAACAGCAGCGAGACCTGCGACGGGCTCGCGTGCAGCTGTTCGCCGATCGGCTTGAGGATGGGGTCGACCAGGCCGATGCCCATGAACGCGATCACGCTCGCGAAGGCGACGGCCCAGACGGCCTTGGGCTGTCCGGACGGGGTGGTGGTGGCTGCGGCGGCGGTGTCGTCGGCGCGAGTCAACTGGGGAATGCTCACTGGCGCTCCTGGTTGCATCACTGATGACCGCGGGCAACCGCACGCAGGGCTGTCAGCAGGTCGTTCATGTCGGTGTCGAGCCGGATCAGGCGATCGAGATCGAAGTCGGCGAGTCCGGGAGCCACGGCGGCCGCGAAGGCGCGTCTGGCCTCGACGAGGCGGTTCCGGCCCGCCGGGGTCAGTTCGATGAGAACCGCCCTGGAGTCCTGCGGGTCCCTGCTGCGGGAGGCGAAGCCGTCGGCGACGAGCCGACCGATCAGCGCCGTTGCCGCCGGTTGGGAACATCGATCGATCCGGGCGAAGTCGCTGACCCGCAGCCCGCCGTGCTCGTCGAGCACGGCGAGGGCACGCAGGACCGCGCGGGGCAGATCGTCGTCGCTGATCGCCCCGGCGAGCCGGGTGAGCCGACCGGCAGTGACCAACAGGTCGACCACGATGTCGTCCGGGGATGGCTGCTCTGTCTGCTGCACGAACAACATTATTGCATAAGCTAACTATCTAATTCCAGGGGTCGCTCCGGTGACCTCTCGCACAGACGCCGAAAGCCCCGGCCGCGGGGGCGCGACCAGGGCTTTCGATGGGATGCGATCAGGCGGCCGCGACCGGGCGACGGCCGGTGCCGAAGAGCTCGGCGGTGGCGTGCGCCCGCTTGAAATACAGGTGGGCGTCGTGCTCCCAGGTGATGGCTATGCCGCCGTGCAGCTGGATCGTCTCGGCGGCCACGTGCGAGAAGGTCTCGGTGCAGTGCTTGCGCGCGACGTAGACGTCCTCGGCGGCCGAGGCGCTGTTCTCCGCCACGGCCTGGGCGGCGGCCAGCGCCGTCGACTCGGCCGACTCCACCAGCACGTACATATCGGCCATCCGGTGCTTGAGGGCCTGGAAGCTGCCGATCGGCCTGCCGAACTGCACGCGCGATGCGGTGTACTCCACCGTCATCTCCAGGCAGCGCCTGGCCGCGCCGACCTGCTCGGCGGCCAGCGCCGCCCAGGCGATCTCGCGCAGCCGGGTGCGCAGGGCCGCCGGGTCGGCCGTGCCGATCCGCGTCGCCGGGGTGTCGGTGAAGGCGATGACGGCCAGCTCGCGGGTCGGATCGAGGGCGGGCGTCGGGGCGACGACCACGCCCGCCGCGTCGGCCGTCGTCTCGTACAGGCCGTCGTCGGTGAGGACCAGCAGCAGGTCGGCCTGGGCGCCGTGCAGCACGTAATGCGCCGCGCCGTTGAGCTTTCCGTCGCTCGCGGTGACGCCGGAAGCGTCCCAGCCCGCGGCGTCGGCCCAGCACAGCGCGGCCGTGCGCGAGCCATCGGCGAGGTCGGGCAGCAGCCGGGCGCAGGCCTGCTCGTCGCCCGAGAGCAGGATCGCCTGCACGCCGAGTACGGCGGAACCGAGCATCGGGACACCGGCCAGCGTGCGGGCCAATTCGCCGACCACCATCAGTGATTCGACCAGGCCCGCGCCCGCGCCGCCCCACTCCTCCGGCACCGCGAGCGCGGCGACCCCGACCTGCTCGCACAGCATGGTCCACAGCTTCGGGTCGTACCCGAGGTCGGTGTCCATGGCGGCGCGCACCGCGGCCGGCGTGGCGTGCTTGGCCAGCAGGGCGCGGACGGAGGTGCGGAATTCGAGCAGTTCATTCGATGACATGAGATTCCTTCGATCAGCCCGCGGCGGGCGCGGCGCGCAGGGCGTCGGCGATGCGGCCGCGGTGGAAATCGGCGGTGCCCCAGGCGGTGCGCAGGGCCGCCACCTTGGTGATCCACAGCGACAGGTCGCATTCGGCGGTGTAGCCGATGGCGCCGTGCACCTGCAGACCGGCCCTGGAGGCGCGGTGGGCGGCATCGCCGCAGGCCACGATGGCCGCCGACACATCGCGCGCGCGATCGTCGGAGTCCAGCGTGAGGGCGGCGCGGTAGAGCAGCGGCTCGGCCAGATCCAGCGCGATCAGCACGTCCGCGAGCTGCTGCTTGACCGCCTGGAATTCACCGATCGCGCGGCCGAACTGCTTGCGCTGCTTGGCGTAGGTGGTGGTCTGGTCGAGCAGTGCGCGGCCCGCGCCGAGCAGCATCGCGGCACAGGCGAGGACGCCGAGGTCGAAGGCGTAGTCGATGGCGTCGCGCGCATCGTCGGCCACGGCCTCGTCGGCCTCGACCTGGAACAGCTTGCGCGCCGGGTCGATCGAGGCGAGCGGTCCCGCCGCGGTGCGCCGCCCGACGGCCAGCGCGCCGCCGTCGGCGACCAGCACCAGGTCGGCGGCATCGGCGTCGAGCGCGATGCCGCGCTGCGGAGTGCCGAAGCTGACGGTGCCGAGCAGCGCGCCGCCCGCGAGCGCGGGCAGCCACCGCCGCGCGGGCTCGGTGTTCGGAAGCCGCTGCAACAGCGCCGGAATCACCGCGGCCGATTCGATCACCGGGCCCGGCGCGGCGGCCCGGCCAAGCTCGACGAGCGCGACGACGAGGTCCACCGGGGTGGCCTCGGCGCCGTCGTACTGCTCGTCGACGATCAGGCCGAAGGCGCCCATCTCGGCCACCTGGCGCAGCAGCGCGGTGCCCTTGGCGGTGTCGCCGGCGGCCCAGGCGCGGGTCGCGGCGGGCACCTGCGCGGCGTCGAGGACCTTGCGCAGTTCGGCGGCGAAATCGAGTTGTTCGGTGCTGAGGGCGAACTTCATCGCAGGCCTCCTGTGCTCGGACGGGCGAAGGCGCCCGGTGCGTCGACGGTCATCGCTTGCTCTCCCGCGGCAGGCCGAGGATGCGCTCGGCGATGATGTTGCGCTGGATCTCGTTGGTGCCCGCGTAGATCGGGCCCGACAGCGAGAACAGGTAGCCGTCGGTCCACTTGCTGGTCAGTTCGGCGGCGGGGCCGAGCAGGTCGAGTCCCGTCTGGTGCATGGCGATGTCGAGCTCGGACCAGAACACCTTGGTGATCGAGGACTCCGCGCCGAGCTGGCCGCCGTCGGTCAGCCGGGTGACGGTGCCGAAGGTGTGCAGCCGGTAGGCCTCGCTGCCGAGCCAGGCGTCCACCACGGCGTTGCGCGCGGCGGTGTCGGTGGGCTCGGACGTCTCGGTCCACAGGTCGATCAGCCGCTGCGCGGTCGCGCTGAACCGGCCGGGGCTGCGCAGCGACAGGCCGCGCTCGTTGCTCGAGGTCGCCATGGCGACCCGCCAGCCCTCGTTCGGCGCGCCGATGACATCGCGGTCGGGGACGAAGACGTCGTCGAGGAAGATCTCGGCGAAGCCGGGCTCGCCGTCGAGCTGCGGGATCGGCCGCACGCTGACGCCGTCGGCGGACAGCGGGAACATCACGTAGGTCAGGCCGTGATGGCGCTGCGCGTCCGGGTCGCTGCGGAACAGGCCGAAGGCCCAGTCGGCGTAGGTGGCGCGCGAGCTCCAGGTCTTCTGGCCGTTGAGGATCCAGCCGCCCTCGGTGCGGCGCGCGGTCGAGCGCAGGCTCGCCAGGTCGCTGCCCGATTCGGGCTCGGACCAGGCCTGCGCCCAGATGTCGTCACCGCGCGCCATCCGCGGCAGGATCCGGGCCAGCTGCTCCTCGGTGCCGTGCTCGAACAGGGTCGGCGCGAGCAGGAAGATGCCGTTCTGGGCGACGCGCCCCGGCGCACCCGCCGCGTAGTACTCCTGCTCGAACAGCACCCACTCGAGGATGGAGGCGTCGCGGCCGCCGTACTCGGTGGGCCACGACACCGCCGACAGGCGGGCCTCGGCCAGCTTCGCCTCCCAGGCACGGTGGGCTTCGAAACCCTCGGCGGTGTCCATGGACGGCAGCGGTTCGCTGGGGACATTGGCGGCGAGGAACTCGCGCACCTCCAGCTGGAACTCCCGGACTGCCGGGTCGATCTCGAGGTCCACTTACTTCGTCCCGTTCTGTTCGGTCGCGGCGCCCTTCATCGAGCGGGCGGTCATCCCGCCGAGCGAATCGGCGCCGACTTCGGCGTTGTGCGCGTGCGCGAAATGGTGCAGCCCGAAGACCGAGTCCATGCCGGAGCGCATGCCCATCAGGTCTTCGGCCTGGTTGACGGCCTTCTTGGTGAGCGCGAGCCCGAATTGCGGCATGGCGGAGATCTTCTCGGCCAGCGCCAGCACCTCGGACTCCAGGTCCTCGCGCGGCACGACCCGGTTGACCATGCCCCACTCCTTGGCCTGGGCGGCGTCGAACCGGTCACCGGTGAAGAGGAACTCCTTGGCCGCGCGCGGCCCCATCACCCACGGATGCGCGAAGTACTCGACGCCCGGAATGCCCATCCGGACAACGGGGTCGGAGAAGAACGCGTCGTCGGAGCAGACGATCATGTCGCACACCCAGGCCAGCATCAGCCCGCCGGCGATGCAGGCGCCCTGCACCATCGCGACCATCGGCTTGGGGATCTCCCGCCAGCGGCGGCACATGCCCAGGTACACCTCGGACTCACGCGCGAAGCGCTGATCGCCGCCGGCGCGGTCGAGGTGGTCCCACCACAGGGCGGCCTTGTTCTCGTAGTGCGCGTCGTGGTCGCGGCCCGGGGTGCCGATGTCGTGGCCCGCGCTGAAGTGCTTTCCGTTGCCCGCCAGCACGATCACCTTGACCTCGGGGTCCTCGACGGCCCGCACGAAGGCGGCGTCGAGGGCGTAGGTCATCTTCGAGTTCTGCGCGTTGCGGAACTCGGGCCGGTTCATGGTGACGACGGCGACCGACCCGCGCACCGCATAGGTGACGACCTCGGTCTCGGTTTCGGAACTCACGACTTCTCCTCACGAAGCTCACGCTTGAGCACTTTGCCCGCCGCGCTGTAGGGCAGCTGGTCGCGGAACTCCACGAGCCGGGGCACTTTGAAATTGGCCAATGTGGACGCGGCGAAGGCGATCACCTCGTCCGCGGTCAGCGTCGAGCCGGCCTTGCGGACGACGACGGCCTTGCCGACCTCGCCCATCCGCTCGTCCGGGATACCGATGACCGCCGACTCGGCGACGCCGTCGAGCCGGGCGAGGGTCTGCTCGATCTCGGCGGGGTACACGTTGAACCCGCCGGTGATGTACATGTCCTTGAGCCGGTCGGTGATCTTCAGGTAGCCGCGCTCGTCGACGACGCCGATGTCGCCGGTGTGCAGCCAGCCGTCGGCGTCGATGGCCTCGGCGGTGGCCTCGGGATCGTCGAGGTAGCCGAGCATCACGTTGGGGCCGCGCAGCAGCACCTCACCGGCCTCGGACAGGCGCAGTTCGAAGTCGGCGATCGGGCCGCCGCAGGTGTTGGCGATGGTGGCGGCGTCGTCCTCGGGGCGGCACATGGTGCCGAAACCGGCCGACTCGGACAGGCCGTAGGCGGTGATGACCACCTCGAAGTCGAGGTCGTCGCGCATCCGCTCGATCAGCACCACCGGCACCGTCGCCGCGCCGGTCACCGCAACGCGCAGCGAGGACAGGTCGCGTGCGTCGCGCTGGGGATGCTCGAGGATGGTCTGGTAGATCGTCGGCGGGCCGGTCAGCACGGTGATCCGCTCCGACTCGATCAGCGCGAGCGCGGCGGGCACGTCGAAGGTGGCCTGCGGGACGATCGTGGCCCCGGTGACCAGGCAGGCGAGAATGCCCGCCTTGTAGCCGAAGTTGTGGAAGAACGGCGGGATCATCAGGTAGCGATCGCCCGCGCGCAGGGTCGAGCACTCGACCCAGCCGCGGACCACGCCCAGTGCCTGCCGGTGCGCGACGAGCGTGCCCTTGCTGCGGCCGGTGGTGCCGGAGGTGAACAGGATGTCGGAGATGTCGTCGGGGGAGACGGCGTTCGCCCGCTCCTCGCCCGCCTCGGCGGTGACGGTCGCCGCCAGCTCGAGCAGCGCCGACCAGCTCAGCGACCCGTCGTCGACGGCGGATTCGCCCTCGACCGGGATCACCACGACGGTGCCGATCTTCAGCTCCGGCGCGGTCTCGCGCAGTTCGGTGGCGCGATCGCGGCCGAGGAACGACCCGGCGACGAACAGCGCCTTGGCGTCCACCCGGACCAGCACATCGGCCGCCTCGGCGGCGACATAGCGGGTGTTGAGCGGTACCAGCGCGGCGCCGACCGAGTGCGCGGCCAGCGCGGCCACCACCCAGTGGTGGGTATTGGGCGCCCACATCGCGACCCGGTCGCCGCGGTCGATCCCGCGGGCGATCAGGGCGCGCGCCGCGATCCGTACCTGGTCGAGCAGGTCGGACCAGGTCAGGCGGGTCGCGCCGTCGATCAGGGCCGGCTCGTGCGGATGCGCCGCGGCGACGTCTCGCAGAGCCTGCGGGGTGGTCTGTGCAGGGGTTGTCACGGGGTCCTCACCAATCGGCTAACAAAGCAAGTGCTTGGTAGGTTATCCTATCGCCGTGGGCGTGATCCAGACCTCAGATTCCGATACCGCGACCTCCGACGCGGAGTTTTGCGCGGAAATACGCGACTGGCTGGCCGAAAACCTGGCCGGAGAGTTCCGTGACCTGCGCGGCACCGGCGGCCCGGGGCGCGAGCACGAGTTCTTCGAAGAGCGGCTGGCCTGGGACCGGCACCTCGCCGCGGCGGGATGGACCTGCCTCGGCTGGCCGGTCGAGTGGGGCGGCCGCGGTGCCAGCGTGCGCCAGCAGGTCATCTTCCACGAGGAGTACGCGAAGGCCGACGCGCCAGCGCGCGTCTCGCACGTGGGTGAGGAACTGCTCGGCCCGACGCTGCTGGCCTTCGGCACCGAAGAACAGAAGAAGCGATTCCTGCCCGGCGTGCGCTCGGTCGGCGAGCTGTGGTGCCAGGGCTACTCCGAGCCGGGCGCCGGCTCCGACCTGGCCGCGGTGAGCACCACCGCGCGCCTGGACGGCGACCGCTGGGTGATCAACGGCCAGAAGATCTGGACCTCGCTCGCGCACGTCGCCGACTGGTGCTTCGTCATCGCGCGCACCGAGAAGGGGTCGAGCAGGCACAAGGGCCTGTCCTACCTGCTGGTGCCGATGAACCAGCCGGGCATCGAAGTCCGCCCGATCGAACAGCTCACCGGCACCTCCGAATTCAACGAGGTGTTCTTCGACGACGCCGTCACCGAGGCCGGTCTGGTGGTCGGCGAGCCGGGCGACGGCTGGCGCATCGCCATGGGCACGCTGACCTTCGAGCGCGGCATCTCCACGCTCGGTCAGCAGATCCGCTTCGCCCGTGAGCTCGCCGACATCGAGGCGCTGGCCCGGCGGACCGGCGCCGCGGACGACCCGCTGATCGCCGAGCGCATCGACAACGCCTGGGTCGGCCTGCGGGTCCTGCGCGCGCACGCGCTGCGCACCATGAGCGAGGACGTCGACGACGCCGGTGGCGCGTCGGTCTCGAAGCTGTTGTGGGGCAACTGGCATCGCGGGCTCGGCGAGCTCGCCATGGCGGTGCAGGGCGCCGCCGGGCTGGTCCTCGGTCCCGACGACATGACCGCATGGCAGCGGCTGTACCTGTTCAGCCGCGCCGACACGATCTATGGAGGTTCGAACGAAGTGCAGCGCAACATCATCGCCGAGCGTGTGCTCGGCCTGCCGCGGGAGGCCCGCCCGTGACCGGTCCGCTCTCCGTCCCGCCCCCGTCCATCCCCGGCCACGGCCTGCTGACCGGCCGCAAGGCCGTCATCACCGCCGCGGCGGGCACCGGCATCGGCTCGGCCACCGCGCGCAGGCTCCTGGAAGAGGGCGCTGACGTCGTCGTCTCCGACTGGCACGAGCGCAGGCTCACCGAGACCGCCGAGCTGCTCGCCAAGGAGTTCCCCGAGCGCAAGGTCGGCGCGGTGGTCTGTGACGTCCGCGACACCGCGCAGGTGAACCAGCTGCTCACCGACGCCGCCGCCGAACTCGGCCGGATCGACATCATGGTCAACAACGCGGGCCTCGGCGGCGAGACCCCGGTCGTCGACATGACCGACGAGCAGTGGGATCAGGTGCTCGACATCACCCTGACCGGCACCTTCCGTTGCACCCGCGCGGCGCTCGGCTACTTCCGGTCGGCGGGCCACGGCGGCGTGATCGTCAACAACGCCAGCGTGCTCGGCTGGCGCGCGCAGCACGGCCAGGCGCACTACGCTGCTGCCAAGGCCGGCGTGATGGCGCTGACCAGGTGCAGCGCGGTCGAGGCCGCCGAGTTCGGGGTGCGGATCAACGCCGTCGCGCCGAGCATCGCGCGGCATCCGTTCCTGGACAAGGTCAGCTCGAGCGAGCTGCTCGACGCCCTGAGCGAGCGGGAGGCCTTCGGCCGCGCCGCCGAGCCGTGGGAGATCGCCGCGACGATCGCCATGCTGGCCAGCGACTACACCTCGTACCTGACCGGCGAGGTGGTCTCGGTGAGCAGTCAGCGCGCATGACGAGCGGGCGCCCGAGTGCGGAGTTTCCAGAAACCAAGCAAGTGCTTGGTTGTAGGATGACGTCGTGACCGCATCCGACACCGTGAAACGTTCTCGCCGCGCCGAACTCCTCGACCTCGCCGCGAACCTGTTCGCCGAGCGCGGGTTGCGCGCCACCACGGTGCGCGACATCGCCGACTCGGCGGGCATCCTGTCCGGCAGTCTCTATCACCATTTCGACTCCAAGGAGTCGATGGTCGACGAGATCCTGCGCGGCTTCCTCGACGACCTGTTCGGCCGCTACCGCGAGATCGCGGCCGCCGGGTTGAGCTCGCGAGCGACCTTGGAAGCCTTGGTGATCGCCTCCTACGAGGCCTTCGACCGGCACCACGCCGCGGTCGCCATCTACCAGGCCGAGGCCAAGAACCTGCGCGACGTCGAGCGGTTCGGCTACATCCGCGACTTCAACACCGAGTTCCGCGAGCTGTGGCACAAGGTGCTGGCCGCCGGTGTGTCCGACGGCAGCTTCCGCCCCGAACTCGACGTCGAACTGGCGTTCCGCTTCCTGCGCGACACCGTGTGGGTCGCGGTCCGCTGGTACACCCCCGGTGGCCCGATCACCGTGCAAAGCCTTGCTCAGCAATATCTCACCATCGTGCTCGACGGGCTGACCGTGCCCGGGAGCACCGCGAAATAGGAGTTCCATCATGACCGCATCCGCCGAGCGCCGCCCCTACGCCCCGTTGCGGGAGGCCTATGTGATCGATGCGGTGCGTACCGCGGTCGGCAAGCGCGGTGGCGCGCTGGCCGAGGTGCACTCCGCCGATCTCGGCGCGGCCGCGCTGCGTGGTCTCGTCGAGCGCACCGGCATCGACCCGGCGATCGTCGACGACGTGATCGTCGGCTGCGTCGACAACCTCGGCCCGCAGGCGGGCAACATCGGCCGCACCATGTGGCTGGTCGCCGGCTACCCCGAGGAGGTGCCCGGCGTCACCGTCGACCGGCAGTGCGGTTCCAGCCAGCAGGCGATCAACTTCGGCGCGCAGGCCATCATGAGCGGTACCGCCGAGGTCATCGTGGCGGGCGGCGTGCAGAACATGAGCGCCATCCCGATCGGCGCCGCCATGCTCGCGGCCAAGCCGTACGGCTTCGAGTCCTCGTTCATCGGCGCGAAGGGCTGGGACTCGCGCTACGGCACCGGCGAGGTCTCCCAGTTCAAGGGCGCCGAGATGATCGCCGAGAAGTGGGGCATCAGCCGCGAGGACATGGAGCGCTGGGCGCTGCAGAGCCACGAGCGCGCCAAGGCCGCCATCGCCGAGGGCCGCTTCGACAACGAGATCGTGCCGGTCGGCGACTTCACCGTCGACCAGGGTCCGCGCGAGACCAGCCTGGAGAAGATGGCCTCGCTGCAGCCGCTGTCGGAGGGCAGCCCGCTCACCGCGGCGGTCGCCAGCCAGATCTCCGACGGTGCCAGCGCGACGCTGCTCGCCTCGGAGTGGGCGGTCAAGGAATACGGCCTCACCCCGCGCGCCCGCATCCATCACGTGAGCGCGCGCGGCGCCGACCCGATCTTCATGCTCAGCGCGCCGATCCCGGCGACCCAGTGGGCGCTGGAGAAGACCGGCCTGACCATCGACGACATCGACGTCATCGAGATCAACGAGGCCTTCGCGCCCGTGGTCCTGGCCTGGATCAAGGAGATCGGCGCCGATCCGGCGAAGGTGAACGTCAACGGTGGCGCCATCGCGCTCGGTCACCCGCTCGGCGCGACCGGTGCCAAGCTGTTCGCCACGCTGCTCAACGAGCTGGAGCGGGTGAACGGTCGCTACGGCCTGCTCACCATCTGCGAGGGTGGCGGCACGGCGAACGTGACGATCATCGAGCGGCTGGACGCGGACAAGTAGTTCCGGGCGAAGTCTGGTGGTCCTCGGCGGATTCCGCCGGGGACCACACCTCGTTCACCACCAATAGGTCACGACATCCCAGCGTTGGAGTGTCCCGGGGAAATCGCAATGGGCCCAGGACTGCTGGCCATCCCACGCGATCGGGCCGCGGCGTTCGTAGGTGGCCCAGCTGCTGCCGAACCAGCCCCACCAATGCCTGCATTCGATCCGCACCTGATGCCGGACCGGCCAATAGCACTGTGAGTACGCCGACGTGTTGTTGATCGGATACGCCGAGCATCCCGACGGACCCCATTGCGCCTGTACCGGCGCCGCACCCATCACCACCCCCGCGCCGAGCAGCATCGCCGCCGACGCGCTGACCACCATCTTCTTGCCGAGCTTTATCATCTCCTACCTCCCACCGAGCGTGGGGGCACGACGCCCCGACCTGTGACAGGGCCTCCGCGCATCTCGTGCTCCGACGGCGCCACATCCGTGAAACCGTCCTTACGTGACTTACATCACATTCCGGACGGTCGGTGTTACCGCTGTCGGCTGCCGGGCGGCTGTCGTACCCCCGGCCTACGATGGGTCGGGTGAAGGTGCTCGGTGCGTGCCCGCTCGATTGCCCCGACGCGTGCTCGTGGGTGGTGACCGTCGAGGACGGTGCGGCCACCGCGCTGCGGGGGAACAAGGAGCACCCGGTGACCCGGGGCGCCTTGTGCGTCAAGGTCAATCGCTATCTGGAGCAGGTCGGCTCGCCCGACCGGCTGCGCTATCCGCTGCGCCGGGTCGGGCCCAAGGGCTCGGGCCGCTTCGAGCGGATCAGCTGGGACGACGCGCTCGACGAGATCGCCACCCGGCTCACCGGCATCATCGACGAATTCGGCGGCGAGGCGATCTGGCCGTTCCACGGCACCGGCAGCCTCGGCTACCTCCAGGGCCTAGAGGGCTATCCCGGTCGCCGGATGTTCAACGTGCTCGGTGCCTCGCACCACGCCGCGACGATCTGCTCGGTCGCCGGCGGCGCCGGCCTGCGCTACACGCTCGGTACCTCCGGCGGCATGGATCCCGAGGATTTCGCGAAGTCGGAGCTGATCCTGCTGTGGGGCACCAACCCGCTCACCTCCGGGCACCACCTGTGGAAGTTCGTCCAGGACAGCGGCGCCTACCTGGTCTCGATCGATCCGGTGCGCACCAAGACCGCCGAACGCTGCGACGAGCACATCGCGCCGCTGCCCGGCACCGACGCCGCGCTCGCGCTCGGGCTGCTGCACGTCATCGTCTCGCTCGGCGCGCAGGACGAGCGCTTCCTCGCCGAGCACACCGAGGGCTGGCCCGAATTCCGCGACCGCGTCCTGGAATTCACCCCGGAGCGCACCGCGGCGATCACCGGCGTGCCACAGGAGCGGATCGTCGCGCTCGGGGAACGGATCGCCCGCACCAGGCCGACCGCCATCCGCGCCTCCCAGGGAATGCAGCGGCACGCGGGCGGCGGCATGGCCTTGCGGGTGCTGGCTTGCCTGCCCGGCGTCACCGGCGACTGGGCGATTCCCGGTGGGGGACTGCACTATTCGACCAGCGGCCACTTCCGGCTCGACGACGCCGCGCTGGTCCGCGACGACCTGCTGCCGCACCCGGTCCGCACCCTGTCGATGACCCGGCTCGGCGAAGCCCTGCTCGAGACCGAGAACCCGCCGGTCAAGGCGCTGTTCGTGATCGGCGCGAACCCGGTCGGCTCCAACCCCGACCAGCGCCGGGTGATCGAAGGGCTCGCCCGAGACGACCTGTTCACCGTCGTGCTCGAGCACTTCGGCACCGACACCGTCGACTACGGCGACATCGTGCTGCCCGCCACCATGCAGCCCGAACACCTCGACGTGATCGCGGGCTACGGCCACCTCTACCTGGTCTGGAACGAACCCGCCGTCGAGCCGCCGGGCGAGTGCCTGTCCACCACCGAGACCTTCCGCAGGCTCTCGCGCCGCCTCGGTCTCACCGAACCGGCGCTCTACGACTCCGACGAGGAACTGGCCAGGCAACTGCTGAAGGGCCACGACCTGGACCGGCTCCGCGCCGACGGCTTCCTGAAGATCCAGCCCGGTTCGGTCCCGGCGGGCAAGCTCCAATTCGTTTCCAGCCGAGCCGAACTCGCGGGCGAGTCACCGCTGCCCGGCTACACTCCACCGGCCGACCCCGGCGACGGTCTGGTGCTCATCTCGGCCGCCTCCCACTACTTCCTGAACACCACGTTCGGCAGCAACCCCGAACTCCGCCGCCGCGCAGGCGAATCCACCGTCACCCTGCACCCCGACGACGCCACCGCCCGCGCCATCACCGACGGCACCCCCGTCCTGGTCACCAACACCCGCGGCTCCTTCGAAGCCGTCGCCGAGGTCTCCGACCGCGTCCGCCCCGGCGTCGCCGCCACCACCAAAGGGCGCTGGGCCAAATTCACCGGGGGCGCCACCGTCAACGCCACCATCGCCGAACGAGACGCCGACTACGCGGGCGGCGCGGTCTTCCACGACAACCGCGTCGAGATCCGTCCCCGCTAGGTCGGCGCTGCCGCGGGGGTGCTCAGCGAGCCGAAGACCCGCGCGGTGGGGGAGCCCGGTTCGGCGCAGTAGACGATCATGCGCTGGTCGGTATCGGCTATCCGCATCTCCTGGCAGGTGAATTCGAGCTCGCCGTGGACCGGGTGGGTGAGGTGTTTGGTGTGACAGCGGCGGATCGCGACCTCGTGGTCGGCCCACATCCGCGCGAATCGTGGTGCGGTGCCGAGCAGTTCGGTGACGAGGGCGGCCAGGTCCGGGTTGCCGGGATAGCGCGCGTACGTGGCGCGCAGCTCGGCCACGGTGGAGCGGACGTAGCGCAGGGTCTCCGGGTCGGTCCAGTGCGGATCGTCGGCGGGCATCCGGAACATCCAGCGCACCAGATTGCGTTCGTGCCCCGGCACGGTCGCGAGATCGCCGATGAACGCGGTGGCCGCGGTGTTCCAGACCAGGATCTCGAAGGCGGCGTCCACGACGTAGGCCGGTGCGCGCAGGTTGTCCAGCATGATCCGCACGGCGCCGGACACCTCGCGATTCGGCCCGACGACCGGCGGCGGAGTCTCCCCGCTGATCCGGAAGAGGTAGTCGCGCTCGTCGACGGTCAACATGAGCGCGCGGGCCAGCGCGGTCAGTACCTGCCGGGACGGCTGCGCGCCACGCGCCTGCTCGACCCGGATGTAGTAGTCGACGGAGATGCCTGCCAGCTGCGCGACCTCCTGACGCCGCAGCCCTGGGGTGCGCCGCGGCCCGATGTCGGGCAGTCCCACGTCGGCGGGACGCAATGCCGCCCGCCGTGCCCGCAGGAAGGCCGCCAGTTCCTCGCGTTTCGCCACGTCTTCCAGTGTGGCGCAGCGAGGCCGTCGCAGGGTGGTACAGCTTGGTCCTCCCTGGGCGGGGCGGTCGCTGCCACGCTCGTCGACATGACCACCACAGCACTGATCACCGGCGCCAACAAGGGCATCGGCTACGAGACCGCGCGGGCGCTGGCAGCGCGGGGGATGACCGTTCTGGTCGGCGCGCGTGACGCAGGCCGAGGGGCCGCCGCCGTCGAGAAGCTGCGTGCCGAGGGCGCCGACGCGCGGCTGATCCGGCTCGACGTCACCGACGCCGTGTCTATCGCCGCCGCCGCCGCGCACATCGACGAAACCTGCGGCGTGCTGGACGTTCTCGTCAACAACGCGGGCATCGCGGGCAGCTTCGGCGCGCCATCGGCGACCGACCCGGCGATGATGCGCGAGGTCTTCGAGACCAATGTCTTCGGTGCCGTCGCGGTCACCAACGCGATGCTGCCGCTGCTGCGCCGGGCGAAGGCCGCCCGCATCGTGAACGTATCCAGCGAGGTCGGGTCCATCACCCTGATGATGGACCCGGACGGGCCGATGTGGCCCGCCGCCGCGGTCCCGTACCCCGCGTCGAAGACGGCGCTCACCATGCTCACCGCCATGTACGCCAAGGAACTCTGGGAAACCCCGATCAAGGTGAATGCCGCCAACCCGGGCTATTGCGCCACGGACTTCAACGCCGACAGCGGTTTCCGCACCGCCGAGCAGGGTGCCGAGGTCAGCGTCCACCTGGCGACACTGCCCGCCGACGGCCCCACCGGTCAGCTGTGGGGCTACCGGTGGGGCGCCGCCGACAGCGTCGAATACGGCGTCCTGCCGTGGTGAACCCGTCGCCGCCCTCGAAAGTGGCCGGCCCCAGTCCTGCTCGGGATCACCCCACCAGATCTTCGCGCACACCGGTCCGTTCGCGGGCCGGCGCCAGGTAGCCGGAGCGGAAGTCGACGCGCGGCCACCGGGCACGCTGGTGCTCTCCGGCCCGAAGTGCCAGGCTGGACCGAGCCCTGAACGGCGACGAAGGGATGACAGCGATGCCTCAGTACCTCGGCCGGGCCGCGATCGTGGCGGCAGCGGCGGGTGGCCTGCTCCTCGGCACGACGGCGACCGCCTCGGCCGCCACCACCCTGGCCCCCACCTACACGCTGGCCACCGGCTGGACCTGCGCGGGCCAGGTCGACGGCACCGCCATTCCCGGTCCCAGCGACTACAGCGGGCCCGGCGAAGCCGCGGTCTACCTGCGCGGCACCTTCTGGAGCGCGACGCCGGGTTCGCACGAGAGCGGCTGCTCGGTGACAGCCACCGTCGACTGGCGCAATCTCGACACCGGCGCGAGCGGCTCGACCGCGACTGTCGTCGCCGGCGGCCCCGCGGGCCAGACCGGCCCCGCGGTCGGCGTGCTCCTGCCCACCGGCCCCGGCCGGATCGAGGCGACCGTGCGGACCACGCCGCTGGCGCATCTGCCCGGCACCACGCAGTTCACCGTCTTCGCGCTCTGAGCCGAAAAGAGCACCGGACCCGGGCGCACCTCGTGAGTGCGGCACCGGGTCCGGTGTTCGATCGCCCCATGGTGACCGACGGTTGGCTCTGGGCCGTCGATCGGGGCGAGCTTGTGGTGGGAGCCGGGTACGGCTCCTGGTCAGTGGGCCTCGGCGGCAGGCTCGGTGGTCAGCGCCGAGACGGCCTCGATCCGGGCGACGGCGTCGGAGACGATCCCGTCGATCAGCTCGGCCACGGTCGGCAGGCTGTCGATGATGCCGGTGACCTGGCCCGCGGGCAGCACGCCCGCGTCGGTGCGGCCCTCGACGAGACCGGCCTTGGTCAGCATCGCCGAGTTCGCCGCCATGACGACCTGGGACCAGCTGAGGTCCTTGGTCTTGCGCATGGCGAGACCGTCGCGCATGATCGTCGACCACTTCATGCCGGTCATGGACTTGAACTTGGCCGCGTTGCCGACCGCCGCCGACAGTCCGCGCCAGCCGCCGGAATGCTCCAGCTTGTCGACCAATTCGGTGTTCAGCATCCGGTGCGGCATGCCGTCGACCTTCACCGAGACCACCGTGTCCTGCAGGCCGCGCGCCAGGTACTCCTGCTTCACGGCCTCGGGGACGGTGCTCTCCTGGGTGAGCAGGAAGCGGGTGCCCATCGCGACACCGGCCGCGCCGTAGGACAGCGCGGCGGCCAGGCCGCGCCCGTCGAAGAAGCCGCCCGCCGCGATCACCGGGATGTCGACGGCGTCGAGCACCGACGGCAGCAGCAGCGTGGTGGCGACCGGGCCGGTGTGCCCACCGCCCTCGCCGCCCTGCACGATCACCGCGTCGGCGCCCCAGGAGGCCACCTTCACCGCGTGCTTGGCGGCGCCGATCGACGGAACCACCACCACACCGGCGTCTTTCAGCTTGGCAATGAGGTCCTGCTTCGGTGCGAGCGCGAAGGAGGCGACCTTGACCTGCTCGCGGATGAGCAGGTCGATGCGCGCGGTGGCGTCGGTCGCGTCGGCGCGGATGTTCACGCCGAACGGCTTGGTGGTGAGCGACTTGGTCTTGGCGATCGCCGCCTCGAGCTCCTCGAAGGTCATCGTGGCCGAGGCCAGGATGCCGAGGCCGCCCGCGTTGGCGGTGGCCGCGACCAGGCGCGGACCGGCGACCCAGCCCATGCCGGTCTGCACGACCGGATGCTCGATGCCGACCAGCTCGGTCAGCGGAGTATGCAGCCGCGCGCTCACGCCGCCACTTCCTTCTCCCGGAAGCCCTTGGGGTCGAGCACGGTACGGATGATCCGCAGCTCTTCCTCGGAGGGCAGCCGGGTCTCGCCCGCGGTTCCCAGCTCGGCGACCTCGAAGGAGGTGTTCTCGGCGACCTCGTCGGCGCTCACGCCCGGATGCAGCGACAGCGCGCGCAGGGTGTGGTCGGGGCCGTTGAAGTCGAACACGCCCAGGTTCGTCACCACGCGGTGCAGGTGGTGGAAGCGGTAGGCCGGGTTCTCGGGATCGATGCGGTCGTAACCGATGCCGGAGATGATGTCGACCTGATCGACGAACACCCGCTTGTTGTGCCGGGGCACGAAGTAGCTGGTGGCGTGGTTGATGGTGTTGCCCGGCGCGCCGCGCACACCGAACATCTGCCGGGTCGGCTGCTGCAGCGGACCGAAGGCCGACAGATTCTGGTTGCCGAACCGGTCGATCTGGTTGGCGCCCATCACCACGTGCCGACGGCCGGAGGCGACCACGTCGAACACCTTGGAGAACGGAATCCAGCCCTCGACCGGGGCTTTCGCGCCGATCGCCGGAACCTCGGCGAAGAACAGCGCCTCGCCGTCGGACAGCAGCAGGTCGGGCTCGAAGGTGAGCCGGGCCAGCCGGGCACCGATGGTGGTGACCGTCGACATCGGGCTCGCCATGATCTCACCGGCTCCGCGGAAGATCTCTGCGGCGGCGACCACGCAGACTTCAGCACGGGTAATCGTCATAGCTTCTGCTCCTCGGCGAAAGCGGTAACAGCGGCCTGGTATTCGTCCTCGGAGACATCCAGGTAGCGAGCCTTGAACTCGGCCCACGACTCGGGAGTCGCCGCGGCGGCCACATAGTGCTTCTGGAACTTCTCGTCGCGGCCGTAGCTGCCGGAGAAGGTGAAGTGCGCGCCGCCGGGCGATTCGACGACGCCGTCGACCAGCATGCGGTTGAGGATGATCGACTGCTGCGGAACGGCTTTCACCAGTTCCTCGGTCTCGACGATGCGATCCACCGAGACGTAGCGCCGTTCGGCGGCCAGGCAGTAGAGATCGTCGAAGTACGGGTCGACGCCGGTGTAGGCGGCGTTGCCGTGCTTGTCGGCCAGATCCAGGTGCACGAAGGCGGCGTCGAGGTTCAGCGCCGGCATGGCGACGAGCGTCTCGGTCCGGCCGTCGGCGGCCGGGTACGGCGACTGGACCGTCGCCAGCTCACCGTCCCAGAAGTCGATGACCGAGGAGCCGAGACCGGCCCGGATCGGCAGGAACGGCAGCCGGGCGGCCGCGGCCTGCAGACCGCACTTGACCATGCCCTCGTCCATCTCGCGCACGGTGATCGCGCCCTCGGTGCGCGCCTTGGCGAACCACGGATCGTAGAAGGGCGCCGAATCCAGCGAGACGAAGCCGTAGTACGCCTTGCGCACCTTGCCCGCCGAGCACAGCAGGCCCAGGTCGGGGCCGCCGTAGGTGACCACGGTCAGATCGGTGACGTCCGAGCGCAGCAGCGCGCGCACCAGCGCCATCGGCTTGCGCCGGGAACCCCAGCCGCCGATGCCGATGGTCATGCCGCTGCGCAGCTCGCCGACGACCTCGTCGAGCGTCATTCTCTTGTCGCGCATGGCGTCTACTTCTCCTTCTTCTGCGCGGCGAGATCGTCGTCGAAACGCGCCCGGATCTCATCGGCGACGCCGGCGAGGTTGAGCTCCATGGTGAAGCCCTGCTCGTAGCGGTAGGAGCGGTGCACGTCCTGCACGTCGATGCCGTTGAGCGCGCGCTTGGCGGCCCGGATCACGCGGCCGTCCTTGTTCGCGATGTTCTTGGCGACCTCCATGGCCGCGGCGTCGAGTTCGGCGCGCGGCACCACCTGGTACACCGAGCCGTAGTGGTGCAGCTGCTGGGCGGTGAGCTTGCCCGCCGTGTAGAACATGGTCCGCATCAGGTGCTGGGGGACCAGCCGGGCCAGGTGGGTGGCCGCGCCGAGCGCGCCACGGTCCACCTCGGGCAGGCCGAAGGTGGCGTCGTCGGAGGCGATGATCACATCCGAGTTGCCGACCAGGCCGATGCCGCCGCCGAGGCAGAAGCCGTTGACGGCGGTCACCACGGGGACCTCGCAGTCGTAGACGGCCGCGAAGGCGTCGAAGCAGCCGTGGTTCGCGCGGATCAGCGCGGTGTGGCCGGTGTCGGCGTTCATCTCCTTGATGTCGACGCCGGCGTTGAAGCCGCGGCCCTCGGCCCGCAGCACGACCACCCGGGTCTCCGGATTACGCCCGGCCGCCCGGACGGCGTCGGCCAGGGCGAACCAACCGTCGGACGGTAGTGCGTTGACCGGCGGGTAGTCGACAGTGACGACTTCGACGCCCTCGGTTTCGGTGTGACGGTTTATCCCCATCGCAAGTCCCATCGTGCGCGCCTCGGCGAACCCGAGACAAAGCAAGCAATTGCTTGGTAGGTTAGCACGGTGGCTGTAGAAATCGACCTTTCCGAGCAGATCGTTCTGGTGACAGGCGGAGTCCGCGGTGTCGGCGCCGGTATCAGCCGGGCCTTCCTCGCCGCGGGCGCGACCGTGCTGACCTGCGCGCGCAGGCCCGCCGACGAACCGATCACGGTGGGAGATCGCGGTACCGAACACCTCACCTGCGATGTGCGTGACCCCGACGCCGTCGCC
This sequence comes from Nocardia sp. NPDC050718, assembly GCF_040654235.1. Classification (NCBI taxonomy): domain Bacteria; kingdom Bacillati; phylum Actinomycetota; class Actinomycetes; order Mycobacteriales; family Nocardiaceae; genus Nocardia; species Nocardia sp. NPDC050718. Next base: position 420,759 of record NZ_JBFAHQ010000003.1, read on the forward strand.
GCGATGTTCGCCGAGATCGTCGCCAGGCACGGCCGGATCGACCATGTGGTGAACAACGCGGGCGGTGCCCCGTTCGCGATGGCCGACGCCGCGAGCCCCAAGTTCCACGCCAAGATCGTGGAGCTGAATCTGCTCGCGCCGCTGCTCATCTCGCAGCAGGCCAACGCGGTCATGCAGAAGCAGGACGCGGGCGGCTCGATCGTGATGATCACCAGCGTCAGCGGGCACCGGCCGTCGCCGGGCACCGCCGCCTACGGCGCCGCCAAGGCGGGCCTGGACAACCTCGCCACCTCGCTGGCCGTCGAATGGGCGCCCAAGGTGCGGCTCAACTCGGTGGTCGTCGGCCCGGTGGAGACCGAGCTCAGCCACCTGCACTACGGCGACGCCGACGGCGTGGCGGCCGTGGCGCGGACGGTGCCGCTCGGCCGCCTCGCCAACCCCGCCGACGTGGGCAACGCCGCGCTGTTCCTGGCCTCCCCGCTGGCCGCGCACGTCAGCGGCGCCACCCTGCTCGTCCACGGCGGCGGCGAACGCCCGGCCTTCCTGGACGCCGCCAACGCCAACCACTAGACCCACCGATAGACACAGGAGCTTTCACATGGACGACCAGCAGTTGATCTGCGCGGGCCGCACCGTCATCGTCACCGGCGCAGGCCGCGGGATCGGCCGCGCGCACGCGCTGGCCTTCGCCGCGGCGGGCGCGAAGGTGGTGGTCAACGATGTCGGCACCGCGCTCGACGGCGCCGCGACCACCGAGACCCCGGCTCAGCAGGTGGTCGACGAGATCGTCGCCGCCGGTGGCGAGGCCGTCGCCAACTACGACGACGTCGCCGACTGGGAGGGCGCCCGCAATCTGATCCGCCAGGCCGTCGACACCTTCGGTGGTCTGGACGTGCTGGTCAACAACGCCGGTTTCGTGCGCGACCGGATGCTGGTCAACCTGGGTGAGGACGAGTGGGACGCGGTGGTCCGCGTGCACCTCAAGGGCCACTTCGCCACCATGCGGCACGCGGCCGAGTACTGGCGCGGCGAGGCCAAGGCCGGTCGTCCGGTCGACGCCCGCGTGATCAACACCAGCTCCGGCGCCGGTCTGCAGGGCAGCGTCGGCCAGGGCAACTACGGTGCGGCCAAGGCGGGCATCGCCGGTCTCACCCTCACCGCTTCGGCCGAGTTCGGCCGCTACGGCGTGACCGTGAACGCCATCGCGCCCGCCGCCCGCACCCGGATGACCGAGACGGTCTTCGCCGACACCATGGCCGCCCCGGACGCGGGCTTCGACGCCATGGCGCCGGAGAACATCTCCCCGCTCGTCGTGTGGCTCGGCAGCACCGAGTCGGCGGGCGTGACCGGCCGGATGTTCGAGGTCGAGGGCGGAAAGGTGGCGCTCGCGCAGGGCTGGCGGCACGGCGCCCCGGTCGACCGCGGTGCCCGCTGGAACCCCGCCGAACTGGGTCCGGTGGTGGCCGAACTGATCGAGAAGAGCACTCCGCCGGAGCCGGTGTACGGCGCATAGCAAACTCTATGAGCGCAGGCCGGGGAAACCTCCCCGGCCTGCGCTTATGGCATGTCACACACGTTCAGGGGGCTGGACGACTCTTGCTCTCTTCTGCGTGGAATCAGGGGTGGGTTTACTATGGGCTACTGTTCGTCGATCCCGGAATGTGTCGCGACCGGGGGTAATGCTGCGCTGAAAAACTAAGGGGATGACAAGCGCATGGCCGTTGGTCGCATCTTGCGCGTACTTGCCGCTGCGAGCGTGCTGGCCGGTTCCGCTCTACTGGGTCCGGCGGTAGTCGCCGTCGCCGCACCGGAGAAACCGCCGACCCCCGCCGCGCAGGCGCCGGGGAGTGGCAGCAGCGGCCAGGACGACAACGGTCCGAACAACGGTGGTCAGAACACCGGCAAGCCCACCGAACTGCGCCTCCCCAGCGGTTCCGGTGCAGGCACTCAGGGCAACGACAACGGTCAGAGCGGCGCCGACGGCACCACCGGGCCCGGCCCGGCCGATCCGCAGCACCCCTCGGGTGCGCCGGTCGCCGGCGAGGGCGAGTGGCAGCCGCTGACCATCCCCGGCCAGGTCGCCCAGGACATCCCCAAGAAGGAAGTCGCCGGTTCCGGTTCCGCCGCGGGTTCCGCGGCCGCCGGTTCGGCGGCGGGCTCGGCGGCCGCGGGCGCGGTCCTCGGTACGGGCTCGGCCGGTCTCGGCCTGCTGCTCGGCTCCGGTTCGGCGGGCGTCGGCGCGATTCTCGGCACCGGTTCGGCGGGCGTCGCCGCGGTCCTCGGCACCGGCTCTGCGGGCGCGGGCGCGGTCCTCGCCACCGGTTCGGCCGGTGCGGCCGCGATCCTCGGTACGGGATCGGCCGGTGCGGCCGCGGTGCTCGGCACCGGTTCGGCCACCGTCGGCTCGGCCGCGGTGGGTACCGGGTCCGCCACCCTCGGCCTCGGCTCCGCCCTGCTCGGCACCGGTTCGGCCGCGGTGGGCTCGGCCGGTATCGGTTCGGCCGCCGTCGGCTCCGCGGGCGCCGGTTCGGCCGCGGTCGGTTCGGCTGCCGTCGGTTCCGCCGCGGTCGGCTCCGCCTCCCCGCTGCTGTTGTTGCTGCTGCTCCAGGTCCCTTCCGTCCCGGCCGCGCCGGCCCTGCCCTCGATCGCGATTCCGCCCGCGCCCGGCGCGCCGTCGGTCTCCGCCCCGAATATCGCTGTGGCGGCACCGGTTCCGGCCGCGGCGCCGCCCGCGGTCGAGGCGCCCGCGCCACCCGCTGCCGCGGCGCCGGCGCCCGCCGCCAAGCCGAACCCCGAGTTCAAGCCGACCAGCGATAACAGCGGTCTGCCCGAACCGAAGCTGCTGTCGGTGATCGGCGGCCTGATCGCGTTGACCCTGGCCGGAACCGGTTCGGGCGCAGTGAGTTTCCAAGGTGCCGCGGCCGCCCAAGCACGGGTGAACGCGGCGCGTGCCGAATTCTTCGGACCGAGGTCGTGAGGGGATCTTCGATGAGCAAGAGCAAGACCCAGAGCACCTCCCGGTCCTATCGCCGCGTCGCCGCCGCCGTCGACGCGGTGTGCGCGGTCGCCGCCGACTCCGACGCGACCACCCTCGATGAGGTGGTCGCGGCGATCTCGCTGGAGCGGCAGCGCGAAATCGAGATCACCAGCGCGCAATTGGGCCCGGGCGTGTGCGGCCAGCGCCGGTTCTACCCGGAACGCGACATCATCGTCCTGGCCGACGCCCTGCCGAGCCGGGATCACACCCTCGCGCACGAACTCGGCCACATCGTCTTCGACCACGAAGGTGCCCCCGCGGTGGAGACGACGCTCGAGGTCAGCGACGACCTGATCGCCTACATGCTCAGTCAGCGCGCCCACGCGCAGATCGTCGACGACGGCGCCGACGATCTCGCCGAGTGGGAGGCCGAGACCTTCGCGGCCATGCTCATGACCCGGCTGCGCGTCTTCAACAACCGGGGCGCAGGCGTCTCGGTCCTTCGATTCGATGAGGCACTCGGATGACACTCTGGTTGACAGCCCTGCTGGTCTGGGTTGCCGCGGGTGCGCGAGTGGGTCGCGTGCTGGTGAAGCCCGCGACGACCGCCCGCGTCGCCATCGTCGTCGCGGTCGCCGCTGTCGCGCTCGCGTCGACCGTCGCGATTCCCGATATCGCGGTGGCCGTCGATAATCTGCTGCCCGGCGGGGTGCGTAGCGGGTGGTTGTCCACCGGCATCGTGGATTCGGCGTGGATTCTGTTCACCACCGCCACCTCGGTGGTCGCCTCGGCCGCGTGGCCGGTGGTCTCGCGGCGCAATCTGCGCCAGATCGCGATGGTGGTCTACGGCATCGGCGCGCTCGCCATCGCGATCACGCTGGGGTGGTCGTTCACCTTCGGCTGGATCGTGGTCGCGCTCGGCGCGGTGTTCATCGTGACCACCGGTCTGCGCAATCTGGACTGGACCACCCTGGGTCGCGGCATCGCGATCTACACGGCGGGTACGGCTTTGGTCGCCGTGCTCGCGGTCGCCAACGCGGGCCGCGCCTTCCAGCACGCCGAGCCGTCCCCGCCCGGCGAGCCGACCTGGGGCTGGCAGGCCTGGGAGATCGCGAGCCTGCTGATCGCGTTCGGCGCGGTGTCGATCGTGGTCGAGTTGTGGTGGCGGGCCCGGATTCTGCTGCGCCGGATCCGGCCGTTGCACAAGCTGATGGTCGGCCGCTTCCCCGATGTGGTCGCGCCCGAGCAGAACGCCACGTCGACGCAGCTCAAGGCGTCCGACCACGTGGCCCAGGTGATGGACGCGCTGTACCTGCTCTCCGGCAGCGGCATCGTCATCCCGGCGGCGGGCGAGCCGCCCGCGTCGGTACCGGAGCGGGCCGCGGTCGTCGCCGAGTGGGTGCGAGATCCGTTGGGGGACTTGTTCGTCGACGCGCGCTGGATCGCGCCCCCGCCCGGGGTGAGTCCGCGCGGCTGGGTGCTGGCGATCGCCTCCGAGTACGACTCGGCGGTCGCCGCCGCGGGCGCCGCGCCGAAGAGCGCCGCCGCTTCGAGCTGAAACGAGTACAGAGAACGGGCCTGAGCTGGTGGATCACACCGTCTCAGGCCCGTTCACTGTGCACGTATCCGTCTGTCACGGCCGGTCCCAGGACACCATCAGGTGCGTCAGGCCGACCGCTCTGTGGTTCCTATTCCGTTCCGTCCGGCGGAATTTCGGGCAAACCTTCGCTCGCCCGCAACTTCTCCGCCATGGAGGTGAGCAAATTCTGTGATTCTTCCGAGAGGTCGAATGCCCTGCTGGACAGTCGACGCAGCCCGTAGCCCTGCAGCTGCGCGAGCAGCTCCAGGTCGTGATCGATCTTGGCCGCGTAGATGTCGTTGAAGAAGTAGTCAGGCTTGACCTTGAAGAACTTCGCCAGGGCGGCCACCGTCTCGTCGGACGGGTTCGTTCGTTGTCCCGACCGCAGCTGCGAGAGATACGGCTTCGAGATCGGATGCCCGGAGGCAGTCAGCGCAGCCGCAACCTCTGCGTTGGTGTGCGGCTTGCGCCCCGGGGGATGCACGGTTTCGAACAGCTTGTTCAGCCGCGCCGCGAAATCAGCCATTGTGAGCCGCCCAATTCCCTTCACTGTACTAACAGTCGTTATCTCGGATACGTATCATTGATATTAGCGGCTCAGTAACTGAAAACCTACGCCTGATTCAGGATTTCTCTACGGTTTCCGACGCTCACCTGCGTGCAGGGGCCGCGACGGTCGCGTTTGCGGGTCACGCCAACGACTCTTGTGGAGCCGGAGGGTGCCCGGGTTCGTGCCCGTCGCGGGGTTCTTCAACCTTAGGTCGATGGTAGCCCAAAGTTAGCTGATGTCTCATGTTCCCCCTCGCCCCCTGGATTGTGTGGCGTACGACACGTTCCGGGCGCCCTGGGATGAATGTTCAACCTGGGCGCCCGGTTTCGGTGATCGTCAGTCTACAGGCGTTCGATGATCGTTCCGGTGGCGAGTGCGCCGCCTGCGCACATGAGCACCATGGCCGTGCCCTTGCCGGTTCGCTCCAGCTCGTGCAAAGCCGTCGTGATGAGCCGGGAGCCGGTGGAGCCGACCGGATGCCCGATTGCGATCGCACCGCCGTTGACATTTACCCGGTCCATGTCCGGCTGATGTACAGAAGCCCACGAAAGTGCGACGGAGGCGAATGCTTCATTGATCTCGAAAAGGTCGATATCCGAAATCTTCATTCCGGAGCGCTCGAGCAGCCGGGTGCACGCCTGCACCGGGCCGTCGAGGTGGAACTCCGGCTCAGCGCCGACGAGCACCTGGGTGCGGATGCGGGCCCGCGGGCGCAAACCCTTGTCGCGCGCGACAGTTTCGTCCATCAGCAGCACGGCGGCGGAGCCGTCGGAGATCTGCGACGAGGTGCCCGCGGTGTGGATGCCGTCGGCGACGACCGGCTTGAGCGCGGCCAGGCCCTCGAGCGTGGTGGCGCGCAAGCCCTGGTCCCTGGTCATCTCGAACTTCTCGCCGGTGGCGTTGCCCTCGCTGTCGAGCACCGGCGCCGAGACCGGGAGCACCTCGCGGTCGAAGCGGCCCTCGGCCCACGCCTGCGCCGCCAATTGCTGTGAGCGCAAACCGAATCCGTCGATATCGGCGCGGGTGATGCCGCGCCTGCGGGCGATTCGCTCGGCGGCGCCGAACTGGTCGGGCAGGTCGATCGACCACGACGCGGGCCTGCGCGGGCCAGCCTCGGTGCCGACGTTCGCGCCCAGCGGCACCCGGCTCATGGCCTCGACGCCACACGCCATGCCGACGTCGATCGCGCCGGTCGCGATGAGGCCGGCGATGAGGTGGTTGGCCTGCTGGGCCGAGCCGCACTGGGCGTCGATGGTGGTGGCGCCGGTCTGCCAGGGCAGGCCCGCGTGCAGCCACGCCACCCGGGTGACGTTGTTGGACTGCTCGCCCGCCTGGGTGACGCAGCCGCCGATCACCTGCTCGACCTCGGCCGGATCGATGCCGGCCCGATCGAGCAGCCCGCGCTGGGCCAGGCCGAGCAGTTCGGCCGCGTGCAGTCCCGAAAGCTGTCCGCGGCGCTTACCGATCGGAGTACGCACGGCCTCGACGATGACGGGTGTGCCCATCTGATTCTCCCTCGTAACTGCAACAAGTTCTGTTCCTGTGCCCAGGGTAAAACCGCGTGGTTCTTCCGTCACGGCAACCCCTGTGCTTGAATGATTGTAGAACGTGTTTCAGTTTGTCGAAGGAGACATCTGGTGGTAGATCCGCGCACCGAACACGCCGGCCCCGGTCACGCAACGGGTACCCGGCCGAACCTGCCGGACGGGTTCGACGTCACCGACCCCGATATCTACGCCGAGCGTGTCCCGGTGGAGGAGTTCGCCGAGCTGCGGCGGGCCGCCCCCATCTGGTGGAATGCGCAGTCGCCCGACGTCGGCGGTTTCCATGACGACGGCTTCTGGGTGGTGAGCAAGCACGCCGACGTGAAGGAAGTGTCGCGACGCAGCGATGTGTTCTCCACCTACGAGAACACCGCGATCCCGCGCTTCAACGACGACATCCAGCGCGAGCAGATCGAGCTGCAGCGCTTCGTCATCCTCAACAAGGACGCGCCGGAGCACACCAAGCTCCGCAAGCTGATCGCCAAGGGCTTCACCCCGCGCGCGGTCAACGGCCTGCGCGCCGAGCTGTCGGACCGGGCCGAGAAGATCGTCAAGGCGGCCGCCGAGGCGGGCTCGGGCGACTTCGTCACCCAGGTCGCCTGTGAGTTGCCGCTGCAGGCGATCGCCGAGCTGATCGGCGTGCCGCAGGAAGACCGGATGAAGGTCTTCGAGTGGTCCAACGACATGACCGGTTACGACGATCCCGACAATGTCGACATCGATCCGGTCGCCGCGTCGATGGAACTGCTCGGCTACTCGTACCAGATGGCCGAGGCGCGCAAGGCCAACCCGACCGACGACCTGGTCACCACGCTGATCGAGGCCGACGTCGACGGCGAGGCGCTCACCCCGGAGGAGTTCGGCTTCTTCGTCATCCTGCTCGCGGTCGCCGGTAACGAGACCACGCGCAACGCCATCAGCCACGGCATGGTCGCCTTCATGGAGAACCCCGACCAGTGGGAGCTCTTCAAGAAGGAGCGCCCGTCCACCGCGGTGGACGAGATCATCCGCTGGGCGACCCCGGTCACCTCCTTCCAGCGCACCGCGCTCGAGGACACCGAGCTCGGCGGCGTGCAGATCAAGAAGGGGCAGCGTCTGGTGATGCTGTACCGGTCGGCCAACTTCGACGAGGACGTCTTCGAGAACCCGGAGAAGTTCGACATCATGCGGGCCGACAACCAGCACCTGGCCTTCGGCGGCACCGGCGCGCACTTCTGCGTCGGCGCGAACCTGGCCCGGCTCGAGGTCGACCTGATCTTCAACGCGATCGCCGACCACCTGCCCGACATCACCAAGGTCGCCGACCCCAAGCGCCTGCGCTCGGGCTGGCTCAACGGCATCAAGGAACTGCCGGTCGACTACAAGACCTCCGGGTGCCCGGTAGCGCACTGATATCCCGGAAACGAAACAGCCCCGGACCGAAAGGTCCGGGGCTGTTCTCGTCGGTGCGGTTCAGGACACCTTGCGGGTGGTGGCCATGGCGCGGTCCACCTCCCAGAACGCGCGCAGGGCGGCGATCTTGCCCTCGGCGTCGACCCTGTAGGTGAACACGCCCTCGGCATCGATCACGTGACCCGCCATGGTGGTGCGGATCTTGCCGGTGAAGGCGATCTCGTTGCCGCAGGCGAAGGAGTCCTCGAAGAGGAACTCGATCGACTCGGTCAGCGCGATGGCCTTGTCCCAGAACGCGCCGATCGCCTCGTGGCCGCGATGGCCGACGCCCTCGGGGTCGAAACCCGAAGGGCCGACCGGATCTTCGACGATCCCGTCGGTCGCGAACAGGGCGACCCAGGCCGCCCGGTCCCTGGCCCGCACCGCGGCCTGGGAGGCCAGGCCCGCCGCGCGCGCCGAGCGGTCCACCGCTGTCTCGGTCATGACTCGTCCTTCCCGATGATGGGGTCGGCGATGTACTTCGCGGCGAACTTGCGCAGCGAGTCCTGCTTGGCCGCCAGCTCGCCGTCGAAGCCGATCCCGTCGGACAGCCACGGCACCACGATGGTGTCGGTGACGCCGGCGTCGGCCAGATCCTGGTAGCCGTCGCGACCGAACTTGTCGATGCACACGGCCTGGATCTCGAACGGCACGTCGGACCGGTCGTACTCCGCGCGCAGCTCGCGCAGGCTGGCGATGGTGGTGACCAGGTCGTCGAACTTCATCATCGCCGAGGTCCAGCCGTCACCGATCTTGGCGGCCCGGCGCAGTGCCGGGCCGGTGTGCCCGCCGACGTAGAACGGCACCCGCTCGCTCGGCGCCGGGCTGATCTGCAACTCGTCGAAGTCGAAGAACTCGCCGTGGTACTCGACCATGCCGCCGTCGAGCACCAGCCGGATGATCTCGATCATCTCGTCGACCCGGGCGCCGCGACGGGCGTAGGGCACCCCGCACCACTCGAATTCCTCGGGGGCCCAGCCGATGCCGATGCCGAAGCCGAAGCGGTTGCCCGACATGTTGGCGATCGAGCCGACCTGGCGGGCCAGCAGCAGCGGATTGCGCGAGCCGAGCTTGAGGACGTTGGTGTAGAACCGCAGCGTCGTGGTCACCGCGGCCATCGAGGCCGCGGCGATCAACGGGTCGACCCACGGCGTCTCCGGACCCCAGAACCGGCTGCCGTCCGGGGTGTACGGGTAGTCGGCCGCCTGGGACTTCATGTAGAACAGCGAGTCGGGCAGGCCGATCGAGGCGAATCCGCATTCTTCGGCCGTCTTGGCCAGCTCGGTGAGCTGGTCGAGCGGGCTCAGCGCGACACCGAGGGTGAATTTCATTCCGGTCGCTCGCTTCCCACGACCCACATCGAGAAGTACTGGGAGCCACCGCCGTACGCGTGGCCCATCGCCTTGCGGGCGTTCTCGACCTGGTAGTCGCCCGCGCGGCCCATGACCTGCTTGGCCGCTTCGGCGAAGCGGATCAGGCCGGAGGCGCCGATCGGGTTGGAGGAGAGCACGCCGCCGGACGGATTCACCGGGATGCGTCCGCCGATCTCGGTCTCGCCCTTGTCGGTGAGCTTCCAGCCGTCGCCCTCGGCCGCGAAGCCCAGGTTCTCCAGCCACATCGGCTCGAACCAGGAGAACGGCACGTAGATCTCGGCGACGTCGATCTCCTCGAGCGGGTCGGTGATCCCGGCCGACTTCCACAGCGCGGCGGCCGCGTCCCGGCCCGCCTGCGGATTCACCTGGTCGCGGCCCGCGAAGGTGGTCGGCTCGGTGCGCATCGCGGTGCCGTGCACCCAGGCGACCTTCTTGCCCTGGGCCTCGACCACCGCGGCGGCCTCGGCATCGCCGATCACCAGGGCGCAGGCGCCGTCGGAGGACGGGCAGGTCTCGTCGAACCGGATCGGGTCCCACAGCATCTGCGAAGCCAGCACCGACTCCATGGTGATGTCGGGCTGGTGCAGATGGGCGAGCGGGTTCTTGGCGCCGTTGCGCCGGTCCTTCACCGCGACCATCGCGCCGATGTGCCCCGGGGCGTTGGAGCGGCGGATGTAGGAGCGCACGTGCGGGGCGAAGTAGCCGCCCGCGCCCGCGCCGACCGGCATGGTGAACGGCACCGGAATCGACAACGCCCACATGGCATTCGACTCCGACTGCTTCTCCCACGCGATCGCGAGCACCTTGCCGTGCACGCCCGCCTGCACCAGGTTGGCGGCCACGACACCGGTGGAGCCGCCGACCGAACCGGCGGTATGCACGCGCAGCAGCGGCTTGCCGACGGCACCGAGGGCCTCGGCGAGATACAGCTCCGGCATCATGACGCCCTCGAAGTAGTCGGGCGCCTTGCCGACGACGACGGCGTCGATGTCGTCGATGGTCAGGCCCGCGTCGTCGAGCGCGCGGTCGATCGCCTCACGGCACATGCCCGCCATGGACACGTCCGAGCGCTTCGTCACGTGATGGGTTTGGCCGGTGCCGAGCACCGCCGCGGGGAAGCTCATCGTGCCTCCGATTCCAGAACGGCGACCAGGTTCTGCTGCAGCGCGGGGCCGCTGGTCGCATGAGCGAGGGTCCGGTTCGCGCCGCCGGAGATGATGGCGGTGGCGGCATTGCCGATCCGCTCCAGACCGGCCGCGAACATCGGGTTGGCGGCGAGTGCGCCGCCGGACGGGTTGATCGTGGTCCCGGCGGGCAGGCCGATGGCCTCGGCCAGGATCAGCTGCTGATGACTGAACGGCGCGTGCAGCTCGGCCAGGTCGAAGCCGGTGGTGTCGCCCCGGGTGGCCGCGGCGGCCGCCGCGGTGGCCGACGGCGCGCGGGTGAGGTCGCGTCCGCCGAGCGCCTGGGCATCGATGTTGTGCGCGATTCCGGTGATCCACGCCGGGCGCTCGCACAGTTCGCGGGCCCGATCGCCGACCGCGAGCACGATCGCGGCGGCACCATCGGTCACCGGCGCGATGTCGTGGGCGCGCAGCGGGTCGGCGACATACGGCGCGGCCAGCAGCGCGTCGATGTCACCGCCTGCGACGGCGGCCATCTCCTGCTCGGTCCAGCGGCCCGCGTCCAGCCCGGCCCTGGCCTGCAGACCCGCGATCGACACGGCGTCCGGCCACAGCGGCCCGACCAGGTACGGATCGAGCTGCATGGTCAGCACCTGCTGGATGGACGCCGCGGCCGAGGACTTGCCGAAGCCGTAGACGAGCGCGGTCTCGGCCTGGCCGGACAGCAGCTTCACCCACGCCTCGTACAGCGCCCAGGCCGCGTCCATCTCGACGTGCGACTCGTTGATCGGCGGCACGGCGCCGATCGCGTCGACCGCGGAGATGAACGAGAAGGCGCGACCGGCCAGGAAGTCCGACGACCCGGAGCACCAGAAGTCGATATCGGACTTGGTGATGCCGAGATCGGCGTAGAGCTGCTGGAAGCACGGCACGAGCATCTCGACGCCGTTGGTGGTGCCGAAGGTCTCCGGCACGTGCGGTGCGTGGGCGAATCCCACCACCGCGATTTCTGGTGTACTCAACGTCGCCTCTCAGAGGTGGTGCTGGTAGGACTCGTACGGGGCATCTGGCTCGCCGGACGGCCGGAAGTGATCGATATTGGCCAGCGCGTGGCCCCATTCCTCGCGGGGTTTCCACACCGCCTCGACCCGCATGCCCATCCGCACCTCCGACGCATCGCAGCCGAGAACCAGGTGCAGGAACGGGATGTCGGCGCCGTCGAGGAGCACGTAGGCGGCCACATACGGCGGCTTGATGCGCTGGCCGAGGAACGGCACGTTGACGATGCAGAAGGTGGTCACCGTGCCCCTGTCGGGCAGTTCCACCAGATCGTCGGTGGGCGTACCGTCGGTCGGGTTGGCCCCGCGCGGCGGGAAGTACACCTTGCCACCGGCCTCGGACCGGCCGCCGATCAGTTTGCCTTCGGCCAGACCGCGCAGGTAGACGCTCTCCTGAGGGGACGCGGTGTGCTTGTAGCTCAGATCGACTGGGGTGGTCAGCACGGTCACCGGCTCGGCGGGGTCGCCGGCGGGTGCCGCCTGCTCGACGGTCTCGCCCGGCTCGAAGCAGGCGATATCGGTGATGCTGCCGGTCGGCTCGTCGGCCCACCGGACACGCACCCGCATTCCGGTGTGCACTTGCGCGGGGTCGGTCACGTCCAGCGCGTGCAGCAGTGCCGTGTCGGCACCGTCGAGCTGGATCAACGCCCATGCGAACGGGCGGTCGAACGGCTGTCCTTGCAGCGGTTCGGCCACCCACGTCCACGACTGCACCGTGCCGGTCGGCGCGACCTCGACCAGCTCGGCCAGCGGGGCCGAGGTGATCGGGTCGTATTCCTGCGCCGGCACCAATACCCGGCCGTCACTGCCGCGCACGCCGAGTATCCGGCGGTCGCGCAGTCCGGTCAGGAAGGCGCCGATGATGGGTCCGACGGACCTGGTGTAGTCGAACTGCACCCGAAGGGGTGCACTCAATACTTCCACTGCGGTATTCCCCTGGGTCACGATATCGAGTAGAACAGGTTCTTATTCTGCTGGCAAGGATTCGCCGGAAAGGGCGTCGGTCATGAAATTCGGACTGCAACTCGGTTACTGGGGTGCGCAGCCGCCCGCCAACGCAGGCGAGCTGGTGATCGCGGCCGAGGAAGCGGGCTTCGACGCCGTGTTCGCGGCCGAGTCGTGGGGCTCGGACGCCTTCACGCCGCTGGCCTGGTGGGGCTCGTCGACCGAGCGGGTTCGCCTCGGCACCTCGGTCGCGCAGCTCTCGGCCCGCACGCCCGCCGCGGCGGCGATGCACGCGCTCACCCTCGATCACCTCAGCGGCGGCCGGGCCATTCTCGGCCTCGGCGTCTCCGGGCCGCAGGTGGTGGAGGGCTGGTACGGGCAGCCGTTCGCGCAGCCGCTGCGCCGCACCCGCGAGTACGTCGACATCGTGCGCCAGGTGCTGGCCCGCGAGGCCCCGGTGACCTCCGACAGCAAGTACTACGGCCTGCCCTACGCCGGTCCCGGCGCCACCGGCATGGGCAAGCCGCTCAAGCCGATCGTGCATCCGCTGCGCGCCGACCTGCCGATCTGGCTGGGTGCGGAGGGTCCGAAGAACGTCGCCCAGACCGCCGAGATCGCCGACGGCTGGCTCGCGATCTACTACGCCCCGCGCCTGGCCGGCATGTACAACGAGTGGCTCGACGAGGGCTTCGCGCGGCCCGGCGCCCGGCGCAGCAGGGCCGATTTCGAGATCGCCGCCAGCGCGCAGGTGGTCCTCACCGACGACCCGGCCGCCGAGATCGAGCGGATGCGCTGGGTGACCTCGCTCTACATCGGCGGCATGGGCGCGCCGGAGCTGAACTTCCACGCGCAGGTCTACAAGCGGATGGGCTACAGCGCCGAGGTCGACGAGATCTCCGCGCTGTTCCAGGCGGGCCGCAAGGCCGAGGCCGCCGCCGCGGTGCCCGACGAGCTGATCACCGACACCGCGATCTTCGGCGACGAGGCGCACGTCCGCACGCGACTGAAGGAATGGGAGGACGCCGGCGTGACGATGATGCTGATCTCGGTTTCCGACGCCGAACAACTTCGTCGCCTTCAAGCCCTTGTAACCGAGTAGAACAGGTTCTAAATTCGATGGGGTGAGCAGCCAGCAGACAACGGAAGTCCTCGGACTGTGGAATATCGCCGCGGCCGATCCCGAGCGGATCGCCGTCGTCGACCCGGACGGCAGGGAGATCACCTATCGAGAATTGGCCACCCTCGCCAACCGCTACGCCAACGGACTACGCGGCATCGGATTGCGCACCGGCGACGTGGTCGTCAGCATGCTGCACAACGGTGTGGAGGCGATCGCCGCGTACTTCGCCGCCTACCAGGCGGGGCTGTACATCGTCGCGGTGAACTGGCACCTCACCGCGCCGGAGATCGCCTACATCCTCGGCGACAGCGAGGCCGCGGCCTTCCTGGCCAGTGAGCGGTTCGCCGCCACCGCCGCCGAGGCCGCCGACCTCGCGAACCTGCCCGCCGATGCCCGCTTCTCGGCGGGCACCATCGAGGGCTTCCGCCCGGTGTCGTGGCTCGGTGCCGCCGACACCGGCCGCCCCGACGAGCGCTCGGTCGGCGCGCCGATGCTCTACACCTCGGGCACGACCGGCCGCCCCAAGGGCGTTCGCCGTCCGCTGACCGGCGCCGATCCCGACCAGGTCCCGGCGCCGAACAAGGCCTTCTTCGCCCTGTTCGAGCTCGCGCCCTACGACGAGCACGTGCACATCTGCGGCTCGCCGCTCTACCACACGGCGGTGCTGAACTTCTCGACCATCTCGATCCAGATGGGCCACAAGCTGGTGCTGATGGATCGCTGGGACGCCGAGGACATGCTCGCGCTGATCGAGCGGCACAAGGTGACGCACAGCCACATGGTGCCCACCCAGTTCCATCGCCTGCTCGCTCTGCCCGAGGACGTGCGCGCCCGCTACGACGTGTCCTCGCTGCGCAGCATGGTGCACGGCGCCGCGCCGTGCCCGCAGGCGACCAAGCGGCAGATGCTCGAGTGGTGGGGTCCGGTCGTCACCGAGTACTACGCGGCCACCGAGGGTGGCGGCACGGTGATCAACGGGACCGAGTGGCTGAACAAGCCCGGCTCGGTCGGCAAGGCCTGGCCGTGGTCGGTCATCAAGATCCTCGACGAGACCGACGGCTCCGAACTGCCCGCGGGCAAAGAGGGCATGGTCTACATGAAGATGGGCGCGTCCAGCTTCGAGTACCACCACGCCAAGGAGAAGACCGAGGAGTCGCGCGTCGGTGACCTGTTCACCGTCGGTGACATCGGCTACCTCGACGAGGACGGCTACCTGTTCCTCTGCGACCGCCGCTCCGACCTGATCCTGTCCGGTGGCGTGAACATCTACCCGGCCGAGATCGAGGGTGTGCTGATGAGCCACCCGAAGGTGGCCGACGTGGCGGTTCTCGGTGTGCCCGACCCGGATTGGGGCCAGCAGGTCAAGGCGTTCGTGCAGCCGGTCGACGGCGCCGCGGGCGACGACGCGCTCACCGCCGAGATCCTCGAGTTCGCGGCCGGTCAGCTCGCCAAGTACAAGCTGCCCCGCACGGTGGAATACCGCGCGGAGCTGCCCCGCGATCCCAACGGCAAGCTGTACAAGCGCCGCCTGCTCTGAAAGATGTTCCCGCTCAGACGGCTTCGCGCCACTCCGGCGCGAGCCCGAAGAGCGGGAACAACTTCTCGGTGTCGAGGAAGAAGTTCAGGCCCGAGATGGTGTCGCCCTCGAGCTCGAGCACGGTGATCGACCACGGCACCCATACGCCGGGCTCCCCGCTGGGCTTGTAGTGGCCGAAGGCGGGCAGGCCGTTGGCGCCTGCCAGCGGAACCATGCGCGAATCGCGGCACGCGCTGCCCGTGCTGAGCATGAACGCGGCCACGTTCTCCGGCCCGGAGATCCAGAGATCGAAGGGCGGCATCGACAGCGCCACATCGGCTTTGAGCAGCGTGGTGAGCGCGTCCATGTCGTAGGCCTCGAACGCCTTCACGAAATCGTCGACCAGTTTGCGCTGCTCGGGATCGGTCTCGTCGAAACCGTCGGTGACGGTCGGCTGGACCTTCGACATGGTGGCGCGGGCCCGTTGCAGCGCGCTGTTCACCGACGCGGGCGACATCATCAGCGCCTCGGCGGTCTCACCCGCGGAGAAGCGCAGCACCTCACGCATGATCAGGATGGCGCGCTGGGTCGCCGGCAGGTGCTGGCAGGCCGCCACGAACGCCAGGCGCAGCGTGTCCTTGGTCGAGGCGTGCTCGGCCGGGTCGGCGCCGAAGGCGAGCGCGTTCGGGATCGGCTCGATCCACACATAGTCGGGCTGCGGCGCCGGCAGCGGCGAATCGGGGCGGCCCGGACCGTTGAGGTCCATCGGTCTGGCCCGGCTCTGCGGCCGGTCGAGCATGTCCAGACAGATATTGGTGGCGATCTTGTACAGCCACGAGCGCAGGCTCGCGCGGCCCTCGAAGGAATCGTAGGAGCGCCAGGCGCGGGTGAAGGTCTCCTGCACCGCGTCCTCGGCCTCGAACGAGGAGCCGAGCATGCGGTAGGCGTACGCGCACAATTCGCGCCGGTGGGTTTCGAATTCGGCCAGGACTTCGGGGTCGGGGCCGGTGGTAGCGGTTGTGGCGTCGCTCATAGTTTCCCACGATGCCACAGGGGTCCGACACTCGACAGAGGAGAAAACGGACCATCGAAATTTCGCGAACTTCGCCGTGTCTCGATGAATTCGCCGTCGCCGCCGCGTCTACATGAACGAGACCGCAACGACGTTCCCGAAAGGCTGACACCCATGAGCAGCAAGATGATCTTCATCAACCTCCCCGTCGCCGACCTCGACCGCTCGAAGAGCTTCTACGAGGCGCTCGGCTGGAAGGTCAACGAGGATTTCACCGATCAGAACGCGTCGTGCATCGTCATCGACGACAACATCTGCCTGATGCTGCTGACCAAGCCCTTCTTCTCGACCTTCAGCACCCGTCCGATCGCCGACACGATCAACACCGCCGCCGCCGGCTACGCGCTGTCGCTGGCCAGTGCGGCCGAGGTCGACGCGTTGACCGACGCCGCCGTCGCCGCGGGCGCCACCGAGGAGAAGAACGAGGACAAGCGGGCGCAGGAGGCCCAGGTGGGGATGCACGGTCGGACGTTCATCGACCCCGACGGCCACCAGTGGGAGCCGTTCTACATGAACTACCCGGGCGCGTAGGCACCCCGGTGGAACAGGGCGCGAGGCTGCTGCCCGCGCCCTGTTCGCGGTGACTACTGCCCGGTGAAGTTCGGCTTGCGCTTCTCCGCGAAGGCGCGCGGCCCTTCCTTGGCATCGGCGGACCGGAACACCTCCATACCGATCTTCGCCTCGATCGGGAATGCCTCGTTCTCCGGCATCGCCTCGGTTTCGCGCAGCGTGCGCAGCATCGCCTGGACGGCGAGCGGGCCGTTGGCGGCGATCTGGCCCGCCAGCGCCAAGGCCTTGTCGAGCGCGGTCCCGTCGGGGACGACGTGGCCGATCAGGCCGATCTCCTTGGCCTCGGCGGCGGTGATGTGCCGTCCGGTCAGCAGCAGGTCGGCGGCCACGGTGTAGGGGATC
Source organism: Nocardia sp. NPDC050718 (assembly GCF_040654235.1). Lineage (NCBI taxonomy): Bacteria > Bacillati > Actinomycetota > Actinomycetes > Mycobacteriales > Nocardiaceae > Nocardia > Nocardia sp. NPDC050718. The sequence continues at coordinate 437,960 of NZ_JBFAHQ010000003.1, forward strand.
TGCCGAGCCAGCCGCACCGCGGAACCGCCGAGCGGGAACAGGCCCCAGCGGGCCTCGGAGACGCCGAACTTGGCGCTTTCCCCGGCCACGCGCAGGTCGGTGCCCTGCAGGATCTCGGTGCCACCGGCGATGGCCGGGCCCTCGACCGCTGCGATCAGTGGCTTGCTCAGCCGCCGCCCCTTCAGCAGCGCGGGGAGGTAGGCCGGGTCCCAGGTGCCCGCGGTGGCGGTGTCGCCCGGATGCTGCGAGCTCATCGCCTTCAGATCCATCCCCGCGCAGAAGGCCCCGCCCGCGCCGGTGAGGATCGCGACGCGGATATCGGGATCGCTGTCCACCTGGTCCCAGGCGTCGCGCATGATCGCCATCATCTCGCCCGAGAGGGCGTTGCGAGCCTCCGGCCGGTTCATCGTGACGATGAGGACGTGGTCTCGCTTCTCGACCAGACAGTGGGCCATTTCGATATCTCCTGACGTTCGAGCTTGTCAGAAACAGTAACACGTTCTATTTTTGTCTTTGTGAGCTACAACATAGCCGATCTCGTCGAACACGCCGTCGACCTGATGCCCGACCGGATCGTGCTGGTCGGCGAACATCGCGAGTCGACCTACGCCGAACTGGAGGAGCGGGCCAACAAACTGGCCCACTACCTGCTGGAACAGGGTGTGAAACCCGGCGACAAAGTCGGAATCTACTCCCGCAACACCGTCGAAGCCGTCGAGGCGATGGTGGCGATCTTCAAGGCGCGGGCGGTGATGATCAACGTCAACTACCGCTACGTCGAGAACGAGTTGCTGCACATCTTCGACAACTCCGACATGGTCGCGCTGATCCACGAGCGCCGCTACACCGACAAGGTCGCGGCGGTCCGCCCGAAGGTGCCCGGCCTGAAGACGGTGCTCGTCGTCGAGGACGGCACCGACGGACCGACCGCGCCCGACACGGTGGAGTACGAGGCGGCGCTGGCCGCCTCCTCCGGTGAGCGCGACTTCGGCGAGCGCTCGCCCGACGACATCTACATGCTCTACACCGGCGGCACCACCGGCCTGCCCAAGGGCGTGATGTGGCGGCACGAGGACGTGTGGCGGGTGCTCGGCGCCGGCATCAACTTCATCACCGGTGAGTACACCAAGGACGAGTGGGAGCTGGCCAAGATCGGCGCGGCCAACCCGCAGATGGTGCGTTTCCCGATCCCGCCGATGATCCACGGCGGCGCGCAGTGGGCCACCTTCCACAGCCTGTTCGGCGGCGGCAAGGCCGTGATGATCCCCGAGTTCAGCGGGCACGGTGTCTGGCAGGCCGTCGACAAGCACAAGATCAACCTGATCTTCATCACCGGCGACGCGATGGCCCGGCCGATGCTCGACGCGCTGGAGGAGGGCAACCCGGAAACCGGTGAGCCCTACGACCTCTCGTCGCTGTACGTGCTCGCCAGCAGCGCGGCGCTGTTCTCGCCGCCGCTCAAGGACAAGTTCCTCGAGCTGCTGCCCAACCGCCTGCTCACCGACTCCATCGGTTCCTCGGAGACCGGCTTCGGCGGCCTGGCGACGATCGCCAAGGGGCAGACCCACACCGGCGGTCCGCGGGTGAAGATCGATGCGGCCACCCAGGTGCTCGACGAGGAAGGCAACCCGGTCGAGCCGGGTTCCGGCGTCGTCGGCCTGCTGGCGCGCAGCGGCCACATCCCGCTCGGCTACTACAAGGACGAGGTCAAGTCGGCCGCGACGTTCAAGGAGTTCAACGGGGTTCGCTACGCGATCCCCGGCGACTTCGCCCGCGTCGAGGAGGACGGCACCGTCACCATGCTCGGCCGTGGTTCGGTGAGCATCAACAGCGGTGGCGAGAAGATCTACCCCGAAGAGGTCGAGGGCGCGCTCAAGGCGCATCCGGAGATCTTCGACGCGCTGGTGGTCGGCGTCGAGGACGAGCGCTGGGGCCAGCGGGTCGTCGCGGTGGTGCAGTGTCGCGGCGCGAACCGGCCGACGCTGGCCGAGCTGAAGCCGGTGCTGACCCAGGAGATCGCGTCCTACAAGCTGCCCCGCAGCCTGTGGTTCGTCGACGAGATCAAGCGCTCGCCCGCGGGCAAGCCGGACTACCGGTGGGCCAAGTCGCAGACCGATGAGCGGCCTGCCGACGAGCACGCCGACGCGGGCTCCGCGTAGGTAATCGACAGCACCAGGGGCCCTTCCGGCAATGTCGCCGGGAGGGCCCCTGTCGCGTGCGTCAGCGGTTGGCGAGTTCGGCGAGCTGGTAGGCCAGCTTGCCGCGGACCGCGGGGATGCCGGTGAGCAGGCGCAGCGCGGTGTTGCGCGCGGTGCGGGCCGGGCTCGATTGCAGGGTGGCCATCCGGGTCATCCGGTCGGTGAACGCGACGACGTCCAGCGCGATCGGCCTGCGCACGGTCTCGTATTCGTCGAGCAGCGCGTCCGGTTCGCCGGCGACCACCTTCGCCAGCAGCCGGGCGAGCAGCGCGGCGTCCTGGATGCCGGTGTTCATGCCCTGGCCGCCCGCCGGGCTGTGCACGTGGGCGGCGTCGCCCGCGAGCAGGATCCGGCCCGCGCGGTAGTGGTCGGCGACGCGGTGGTGCACGCGGAAGCGTGAGCTCCACAGCACCTCGTCGACGCGCACCTCGCCCGCCGGGCCCCTGGCGTCGAGGAGGGTCTGGATGTCGTCGCGCGTCGGGTGCTCGGGGGCCTCGTCGACGGTGGCGACGACGCGGTAGCGCTCCTCGGCGGGGTCGGGCAGCGGGGCGACCACGGTGACGCCCTCGGGCGAAAGGTGCAGCGAGACTTCCGAACGCGGGGTCGGCCAGCTCATCCGGACATCGGCCAGGACGAACGAGGCGGGGTAGGTGTCGCCGGTGAAACCGATGCCCGCCTGGTCGCGCACCGCGCTGTGCATGCCGTCGGCGCCGATCACGTAGTCGGCGGTGATGGTGCCGGTCGTGTCGTCCGCGGTGCTGTATTCGACGGTGACGTGGCCGTTCTCGTCGGCGACCCGCGCGACGGTGATCGGGCGGTGGACGGTGCCGCCCAGCGCGTGCAGCCGGTCGAGCAGGACCTGCTCGGTGACGTCCTGCGGGATCATCAGGGTGTAGGGGTAGGCCGTCGGCAGGTCGCCGAACTCGATGGTGGCCAACGTCTTCGGGCCGTCGTGCACCTTGAAGGTGGGGACCTGGATGCCGCGGGCGAGCAGTTCCTTCGCGATGTCGAGTTCGTCGAGGACCTCCAGGGTCCTGGCGTGCACGACCGCGGCGCGGGAGGTGTTGGCGCCCTCGCTCAGGCGATCGAGCAGGACATGGTCGACGCCGGCTTCGGCGAGCACGATCGCGGCGGTGAGACCGGCGGGGCCCGCGCCGACGATGACGACGGAAGTGGCTTCGGGCAGTGGGGTGGCGGACATTGCGACTCCTGGTCAACGCTTGTTTGCCAACGCTTGTAGGCATAACGATAAACCGGGCCGTCGGTGAAAGTCAACAGTTGTTGGCCTACACTTGTTGGCATGACTTCCGCCGACCAGGAGACCCCGGCCCGCCGCTCGGACGCCACCCGCGCCGCCATCCTCGCCGCCGCGCGCGCCCGCTTCGCCGCCGACGGCTACGCGAAGGCGACCATCCGCGCCATCGCCGCCGATGCCGCGATCGATCCGTCGATGGTCATGCGCTACTTCGGCAGCAAGGACGGGCTTTTCGCCGCCGCCGCCCAGATCGACCTGGACCTGCCCGACCTGGGCGCCGCCGACCCGGACACCATGGGGGAGCTGCTGATCCGCCGCTTCCTCACCATCTGGGAGGACAACGACAACACCGTCCTGCTGATCCTGCTGCGCTCCTCGATCACCGACGACGCGGTCGCCGCCCGCTTCCGCGAGGTCTTCGCCCAGCAGGTCCTGCCCGCCGTCCTCCGTTTCGGCACCCCCGCCGACGCCCCCCGCCGCGCCGCCCTCATCGTCACCCAGCTACTCGGCCTGGCCCTGTGCCGCTACATCCTGCGCATCCCCCCGGTAGTCGACCTGACCCCGCACCAGATCACCACCGACATCGCCCCCACCCTCCAGCGCTACCTGACCTCGGAACCCGGCTCCGGCGATCGGTCCGAAATGTCGTAGAACCAGCTGGTACCGCGCGGTACCATCGGGCCTATGGCTGGTCTCAATGTGCGATTCACCGACGAGGAGCTGGACGCGCTCCGGCAGCGCGCCGAGGCAGAGGGCCGAAGCATGCAGCAGTTCGCGCACGATGCGGTCGTCGCCGCCATCAACGAGCGGTCGCGATTGTTCAACGAGGCGGCAGACCATGTGCTCCGGGTCAGCGAAGAGCTGAACCGGCGGTTGGCGTGATCCACTATCTGACGCTGCCGGAGCTGCTGAGTTTGGCGGAGCGGCTCGGTACGCCGGATGTCCGTGATTACGGGCTGCTCGATTCCGCCTCGGCGCGGCCCCAGTCGAGCGTTTTCGGGCAGGACGCCTACCCCGATCTGTGGCAGAAGGCCGCCGCGCTGATGGAATCGCTCGCCCGCAACCACGGCTTGGTGGACGGAAACAAGCGCCTCGCCTGGTACGCGACCTGGGTATTCCTGCATCTCAACGGATGTCCGCTGGACGAGGCTTTCGATATCGATCGCGCCGAGGAGTTCGTGCTCGCGGTGTGCCAGGGCCGGCTCGATGTGCCTGCCATAGCCAAGGAACTCGTCCGCTTCGCGCGATAGGCGCGGGTGGGTGAACGCGGCAGGGCCCGTGCGGATCGGGGGAACGATCCGCACGGGCCCTGCTGTGTGCGAGCGGCTAGCCCGCCAGTTCGGCGCCGAGGGCGAGGAGGTGGGGAGTGGCGCCGCCGAGGGCGAATTCGTTGTGCTTGGCGGCCGTGAAGTAGTTGTGGGTGATGTGGTCGCGGTCGATGCCGAGGCCGCCGTGGACGTGGACGACGGTGTGGGCGACCTTGTGGCCCGCGTCGGCCGCCCAGAACTTGGCGATGTGGATGGACTCGGTGGCGGGGAGGCCTTCGGCCACGCGCCAGGCGGCCTGGGTGACCGTCAGGCGCAGGCCACCGATGTCGATGGAGGCGTCGGCCAGGCGCTGGGCGACGGACTGGAACGAGCCGATCGGCTTGCCGAACTGCTCGCGGGTGCGGGTGTGCTCGGCGGTCAGTTCGAGCGCGCGCTCCAGGGTGCCCAGTTGCAGGGCCGACAGGCCGAGCCAGGCGTGCTCGCGCAGCCAGGTGAGGACGTCGGCGCCGGACTCGATGGAGCCGAGCAGCGTGGCCGGGGTGGCCGCGAGCTCGACGACGAACTCGGGGCTCAGGTCGACGACCTGCTGGGCGGTGCGGGTGACCGACGCGTCGTCCGGGTCGACCACGAAGACGCCGACACCGTTGGAGGTGATGGCGGGCACCAGGATGCGCTCGGCCCGATCGGCGAAGGGGACGGTGGTCGCGGTGCCGGTCAGGGTCCAGGCCGCGCCCGCGGGCTCGGCGACGATGCCCGGCGCGGCGGTGGTCGCGCGCAGTTCCTCGGCGAGGGCGGCGGTGAGCACGATCTCGCCCGCGCCCGCCCGCGCGGCCAGCTGCCGCTGGTCGGCGTCGCCGAACTTCGCCAGCGCGCCCGCGCCGACGACGATCGACCACAGGTAGGGCACCGCGGCGACGACGCGGCCGAGCTCACGCAGGATCGCGGTCTGCTCGAGCATGCCGAAATCGCTGCCGCCCAGCTCTTCCGGCAGGGCCGCGGCCAGCACGCCGGTCTCGGCGAGCGACTTCCAGAGCTGCTCGTCGTAGCGGCCCGCGGTGTCGAGTTCGCGCAGCCGGTCGGCGGTGACGAGCTTGGCGCAGATCTCGCCGGTCAGCCGGGCGAGATCGGTCTGGGCTTCGGTGGGGGTGAAATCCATGAGGGGATACCGGCTTTCGGGATCAGCGGGCGGACGCGGGCTGGCGCAGGGCGGTCATGGCGATGATGTCGCGCTGCACCTCGTTGGTGCCGCCGCCGAAGGTGAGGATGAGCGCGGCCCGGTGCATCCGCTCGAGCCTGCCGAGCATCACCGCGCCGGGGGAGTCCTGGCGCAGGTAGCCGTGCGAGCCGACGACCTCCATCAGCAGGCGATAGGCCTCGGTGGCCAGCTCGGTGCCGTAGACCTTGCACGCGGAGGCGTCCCACGGCTTGGGTGCCGCCTCGCCGCCCTGGTCGGCGCGGCTGGCGATCTCCCAGTTGAGCAGCTTGAGGTACTCGACCTTGGCGTAGACGCGCGCCAGATTCAGGCGCACCCACTCCTGGTCGATCACCCGCTTGCCGTCGGAGGTGGTGGTCTCGCGCGCCCACTGCACCGTCTGGTTGACCGCGAGCGAGAGCGGCCCGGCCGAGGTCAGCGCGACGCGCTCGTGGTTGAGCTGGTTGGTGATCAGCGACCAGCCGCCGTTCTCCGGCCCGACCATCGAGGAGGCGGGCACCCGCACGTCCTGGTAGTAGGTGGCGCTGGTGTCGGGCCCGGCCATCGTGTGCACCGGTGTCCAGGAGAAGCCGTCGACATCGGTGGGCACGATGAACATCGAGATGCCCTTGTGCTTCTTGGCCGTCGGGTCGGTGCGCACCGCCAGCCAGATGTAATCGGCGTAGGCGATGAGGCTGGTCCACATCTTCTGGCCGTTGATGACGAAGTCGTCGCCGTCGCGCACCGCGGCGGTGCGCAGCGAGGCCAGGTCGGTGCCGGCGCCCGGCTCGGAGTAGCCGATGGCGAAGTGCAGCTCGCCCGAGGCGATCTTGGGCAGGAAGAACTTCTTCTGCTCCTCGGTGCCGTACTGCATGATCGTCGGCGCGACCGAGTTCAGGGTGAGGAACGGGACGGGCGCGCCCGCGATGGCGGCTTCCTCGACGAAGATCAGCTGATCCATGGTCGTGCGGTCCTGACCGCCGTACTCCTTGGGCCAGCTCAGCGTCAGCCAGCCGTCCTTGCCCATCTGGCGGACGACATCGCGGTAGACAGTGCCCTCGCCGTACTCGCCGGTCTGCAGGCTCAGCGCCGCGCGTCGTTCCGGCGTCATCAGCTGGGCGAAATACTCGCGCAGCTCGGCGCGCAATTCTTCCTGCTGCGGCGTATACGCGACGCGCATGGTTCCTACCTCGGTCTCAGCTGCGAAAACGGACGTCGGCGGGGCGCAGGGGATGGGCCCCGCCGAAACCGATCATTGCATATGAACTGGAACATGTTCCAGTATTGACAGTGAATCGACAGCTGTTCCGCCTCGCGGGCCGTGCTGTCTGGGTTAGTGTCGCGGAGACCGCGTGGAAGGAAGTTCTCATGAAGATCATCGTCGATTTCGACCGGTGCGAAGCGAACGGCGTATGCGTAGGAATCGCCCCTGACATGTTTGAACTCGATGACGACGACAATCTGCACGTGCTCGAGGGCGATGTGGCCGACGATCGCGTCGCCGATGTCGAGGAAGCGGTGGCGCAGTGTCCCAAGGCCGCGCTGCGGTTGGCGTGATCCGCTCTTGTCGGATAGTGAAACACGTTCTAAAGTCGGCCCGATGAGTGTGATGCAGACTTCACTGGACGGCCGAGTCGCGATCGTGACCGGCGCAGGCGCCGGTCTCGGCCGGGCCGAGGCCCTCGCGCTGGCCGCGGCGGGCGCGGCGGTGGTCGTCAACGACCTCACCGAGGACGCCGCCGCCGAGACCATCGCCGCGATTCGCGAGCTGGGCGGCAAGGCGGAGTTCGTCGGCGGCAGCATCGCCGAGCGCTCGACGGCCGACGCGCTGATCGCGACCGCCCAGGAATCCCTCGGCGGCCTCGACATCGTCGTCAACAACGCGGGCATCACCCGCGACCGCATGCTGTTCAACATGTCCGACGAGGACTTCGACGCGGTGATCGCCGTGCACCTGCGCGGCCACTTCCTGCTCTCGCGCAACGCGGGCGCCTACTGGCGCGCGGCGTCCAAGGCCGCCGGCGCGCCGGTCTACGGCCGGCTGGTCAACACCTCCTCGGAGGCGGGCCTGCTCGGACCGGAGGGCCAGGCCAACTACGGCGCCGCGAAGGCGGGCATCACCGCGCTGACGCTGTCGGCCGCGCGTGGCCTGTCCCGCTTCGGCGTGCGGTCCAACGCGATCTGCCCCCGGGCCAGGACCGCGATGACCGAGGCCGTGTTCTCCGAGGCGCCCGAGGGATCGGTCGACCCGCTCGCGCCCGAGCACGTCGCCAAGCTCGTCGCCTACCTCGCCTCGCCCGCCGCCGACGCGGTGAACGGTCAGGTCTTCGTCGTCTACGGCCCGATGGTCGCCCTGATGGCGGCTCCCGAGGTGGAGGCCCGCTTCGACGCCGCCGGTGCCGAATGGGCCGAGGAAGACCTCGCCTCGACGCTGCACGGCTACTTTGCCGAGCGGCCCGCCGACCACACGTTCTCGGCCCGCGCGCTCCGCGATCTGGGCTGATCTTCCCGCCACCGATTTGCCGGGTGTTGGCTCGCCGCGCGCCACGACGGGCATGTCTGCCGAGTTGTGTTGATCACAGGTCCAGGTGTTGGTAGACATGAGCGTCGGGGTGTGTGGCGGCTCACAGGAGGTAAATGGCATTCGGTCAGGATTCGTTTCAGTTTCCTCGACATATTTCGCGAAAAAGTCCTGGTAATAGTCTCGCCAAACGGCAGACATCAACAGGAACATGTTCTAGTCTTTGGGCAGTCTTCAGATCGGGGTGGCGGTGAAGTACGGGTGCGCGGGCAGGTCTGCCCGCCCGTCGGACAAGGAGGAAACCGAGTGAACGACCTCCTTGCTGTGCCGTTGCGGGCAGTTGGCGGATTCTTCGAACTCGGCGCGAATGTGGCGCGAGCCGCGTTCCGCCGTCCCTTCCAGTGGCGCGAATTCGTCGACCAGTCGTGGTTCGTCGCCCGCGTCTCGATCGTGCCGACATTGCTCGTCGCGATTCCGTTCACGGTGTTGGTGGTCTTCACCCTCAACATCCTGTTGCGCGAGATCGGCGCCGCCGACCTCAGTGGCGCGGCGGCCGCGTTCGGCGCCGTCACCCAGGTCGGACCGATCGTCACGGTGCTGATCGTGGCGGGTGCGGGCGCCACCGCGATCTGCGCTGACCTGGGCGCACGCACCATCCGCGAAGAGATCGACGCGATGATGGTGCTCGGCATCGACCCGATCGCCCGGCTGGTCGTCCCCCGAGTGCTCGCCTCGATGTTCGTCGCGCTGATGCTCAACAGCCTGGTCTGCACGGTCGGCATCGTCGGTGGCTTCATGTTCTCGGTGTTCCTGCAGGGCGTGAATCCGGGCGCCTTCGTCAACGGGATTCCGCTGCTCACCAATCTGCCCGAGTTGATCCTCTCGGAGGTCAAGGCCGGGCTGTTCGGATTGATCGCCGGAATGGTTGCCTGTTACCTCGGTTTGCAGGTGAAAGGCGGGCCGAAGAGTGTCGGTGACGCGGTGAACCAAACAGTCGTATTCGCCTTCATGGCGCTGTTCGTGGTGAATGTCGTCGCCACCGCGATCGGCCTGAAATTCACGGTGCGGTGACCACGATGGCATTCGTTGTTCGCAGTAAGTTCCCCCGGACGGTTCGCCGTTTCGATCGCGCCTCGAAATCCCTGGATTCGCTGGGCGACAAGGCGATCTTCTTCGTCCAGGCGCTCGCCTCGGTGCCCAGGGCGCTGGTGCACTACCGCACCGAGACGATCCGGCTCATCGCCGAGATCAGCATGGGCTCCGGCGCGCTGGCCGTGATCGGCGGCACCGTCGTGATCGTCGGGTTCCTCACCCTCATGGCCGGTGGCACCATCGCGGTGCAGGGCTACAGCTCGCTCGGCAATATCGGTGTCGAGGCACTGACCGGCTTCTTCGCCGCCTTCCTCAATGTCCGCATCGCGGCACCGGTGATCTCCGGTATCGGCCTGGCCGCCACCATCGGCGCCGGCGCGACCGCGCAGCTGGGCGCCATGCGGGTGGCCGAGGAGATCGACGCGCTCGAATCGATGGCGGTGCGCCCGGTTCCGTTCCTGGTCGGCACCCGGGTGCTGGCGGGCATGATCGCGATCGTCCCGCTCTACGCCCTGGCGGTGATCGCCTCCTTCGTCGCCAGCCGCTTCGCGACGGTGGTGATCTACGGACAGTCGGCCGGTGTGTACGACCACTACTTCTCGACGTTCCTCATCCCGAGCGACATTCTCTGGTCCTTCGGGCAGGCGATCGTCATGGCGATGGCCGTGATGCTGATCCACACCTACTTCGGTTACAACGCCGCGGGCGGTCCGGTCGGCGTCGGCGTCGCGGTCGGCAACGCGGTGCGCGCCTCGCTGGTCGCGGTCGTCATGGTGACCCTGATGATCTCGCTGGCCATCTACGGCACCTCCAGCAACTTCCACCTCTCGGGATAGCGCGATGCATACATCACGGATCGTCGCCGCACTGCAGGGCGGGCTCGGGCGCAAGCTCGCCGCGCTCGCCCTGGTCGCCCTGCTCGTCGGGGCTGTGGCCTTCGCACTCGCGCTGTTCCAAGGCGCGTTCACCACCACCGCGGTGGTGCTGGTGGACACACCACGCACCGGCCTGGTGCTCGACCCCGACGCCAAGGTGAAGGTGCGCGGTGTCGAGATCGGCCGCGTCACCGATATCGCCCTGCACGACGAGGGCGCGCAGCTGCGGCTGGAAGTCGACCCCGATCAGCTGAAGCTGGTGCCGTCCAACGCGGGTGTCGATATCCGCTCGACCACCGTCTTCGGCGCCAAGTACGTCAACTTCATCGTGCCCGAGCAGCCGGCCTCGACCGCGCTGGCCCCGGGCAGCACGGTGTCGGCCAGCGCGGTGACCGTCGAATTCAACACGCTGTTCCAGCACCTGTCCGACGTGCTCGCCCAGGTGGAGCCGGAGAAGCTGAACGCGACGCTGACCGCGCTCGGCACCGCGCTCGAGGGCCGCGGGGACAAGCTGGGCGAACTGCTGGTGAGCTCGGACCGCTACCTGCGCGAGATCAACCCTTACCTGCCTACGCTGCAACAGGATCTGGACAAGACGGCCCAGGTGTCCGACATCTACGCCGACGCGTCCGGCGCGCTGTTGCGCACCGTGGACAACGCCACGGTCACCTCGCGCACCCTGGCGGAGCTGCAAGCGCAGTTCGACGACGTGCTGGTGAACGTGATCGGCCTGTCCGACACCACGGGTGCGGTGCTGCGGGAGAACGAAGCCAATATCGTCACCGCGCTCGACCTGCTGCGACCGACTACCAGCCTGCTGTTCGAATACGCGCCCGCGCTCGGCTGCCTCATCGACGGAATAGGTCCGATCATGCCGCTGGCCAACGAGGTATTCGGCGGTGTCCTGCCGGGCGTCGGCATGCACGCCTCCTTCATGCCCGGCCAGAAGCCCTACAGCTACCCCGAGGATCTGCCCAAGGTGAACGCGACCGGTGGACCGCACTGTGAGGGTGTCGTGACCCGGGTGCCGGACAGCCATGCGAACTACGTGGTGACCGATACCAGCGAGGGCGCGCCGTTCACCCCGCGCACCGCGCCGCCCGCCTTGAACGACAGCGCACCAATGGTGTTCCAGCTCCTGCTGGACGGACTGCCGGGAGTGACACGGTGAAAAACACGGCGACGACGGTCAAGCTCGCGATCTTCTCCGTGGTGATGACACTGGTCTTCGCGGGCCTGGCGATCGTTCTGAGCCAAGCGCGGTTCTCCAGCGAGAACGGCTACAAGGCGGTCTTCACCAGCTCCTCGGGCATGCTGCCGGGGGCGAAGGTGCGCATCGCCGGCGTCCCGGTGGGCTCGGTGACCTCGGTGAAGGTCGGCGACGACGATTTCGCGCACGTCGAGTTCGACGTGGACACCAAGTACTCCGTGCTGTCGAGCACCCGCCTGGCGATCAAGTACGAGAACCTGGTCGGTGACCGGTATCTGGAACTGATGGAAGGTCCGGGCTCGGCTCGCGTGCTGCCGGAGGGGTCCACCATCGGCAAGGAGCAGACCGCGCCCGCATTGGACCTGGACCTGCTGCTCGGCGGTTTCAAACCGCTGCTGCGTGGGCTCGACCCCGGCCAGGTCAACGACCTGACCTCGGCGCTGCTGCAGATCTTCCAGGGCCAGGGCGGCACGCTGGTCTCGCTGCTCAACAGCGGCGGCAACTTCTCCCGAACCCTCGCCGACCGCGACGCCCTGATCGGCAGCGTGATCGACAACCTGAACACGGTGCTGGCCACCATCGACGATCGCGACGAGCAGTTCACCACCACGATCGACGAATTGCAGCGCCTGGTCAGCGGATTGGCCGCCGAACGCGACCCGATCGGCGCCGCGCTCCCGCGGATCGCCGGTGCGACGAAGGAACTCAACGACTTGCTGACCACGGCACGTCCCGATCTGCGCAACACCATCGAGCAGACCGGCCGGCTGGCCACCAACCTCGACAACGGCTCCGACCAGCTCGAATGGGTGTTGGGGAAGCTACCGGACACCTACAAGAAACTGATCCGCATCGGCTCCTACGGCGCGTTCCTGCAGCTCTACATCTGCGGCACCGTCCTGCTGGTAGACGGCCCGAACGGTCAGCCGATGGAAGTGCGAATCCCGGGTTCGCAGGCGAGCGGAAGGTGTACGCCGAATGAGTGAGAGCAAGTCGTCGGCCGCCACCATCGGCGTCGTCGGCATCGTGCTGGCGGTGACGATCTCGCTCGCCACGTTGCAGTACACCAAGCTGCCGTTCATCCGCTCCGGCGCGACGTTCACCGCGTTCTTCGCCGACGCGGGCGGGCTGGTGCCCGGCGACCCGGTGCATGTGGCCGGCGTGCGATCCGGCGAAGTCGACGATGTGTCGCTCGACGGCCCGAAGGTGCTGGTGAAGTTCACCCTGGACGAGTCGATCGTGCTGGGCGAGAAGACCTCCGCCGCGATCAAGACCAACACGGTGCTCGGTCGCAAGTCCCTCGATGTGGTGCCGACCGGACCGGGTGCGCTGCGTACCTCCGACACCATCCCGCTCGACCGGACCACCTCGCCGTACTCGCTCAACGAGGCGCTCAGCGATCTCGGCGGGACCGTCCGCGATCTCGACATGGATCAGATCGACCAGACACTGGACGCCCTCTCGGCCGCCTTCGCCGACACTCCGGGCCCGCTGCGCAACGCCCTCGACGGCGTCACCGCGCTCTCGCGCAGCATCAACACCCGCGACCAGGCGCTCACCGATCTGCTCGGCCGGGCGCAGAACGTCACCTCGATCCTGGCCGACCGTAGTTCGCAGCTCAACGCGTTGCTGCTCGACGGCAACAACCTGCTCGGCGAGCTCGACAACCGCCGCGCCGCCATCAACCAGCTCATCGTCTACGTCGACGCGGTCGCCAAGCAGCTCTCCGGGCTGGTCGCCGACAACGAGGCGCAGATGAAACCGACACTGGACCGGCTGAATTCGGTGCTCGCGCTGTTGCAGCGCAACAGGGAGAACCTGACCCAGGCGCTCGAGAACGTCGGCCCCTACGCCTCGGCGCTGGGCGAGCAGGTCGGCAGCGGCCCGTGGTTCAACGCCTACGTGGTGAACGCGACGAGTACCACGCTGCGCCCGCTGGTCGACGCGCTGGTCTGGCCCGAGCATGTGCCGCAGGACCTGCTCGACTACCTCACCCATCCGGCGCCGCCGAGCATCGTGCCTTCCGAGGAGGACCCGCCGCGATGAACATCGCATCGAAAGTTCGTGGCGTGCCACGTTGGACGCTCGGGGTCGCCGTGGCGGTGATCGTCGCCCTGGTCGCGGTCGGGGTCTACTTCAGCCTCGGTATCGGGAAGACCAAGATCACCGCGGCCTTCACCTCGACCAACGGCCTGTACGCGGGTGACGAGGTGCGAATGCTGGGTGTGACGATCGGCCGGATCGACGCGATCGAGCCCGGCGAAGGCCGGGTGCAGGTGCGGATGTCCGTCGACGGCGACGTCGACCTGCCCGCCGACGCGCGCGCCGTGCTGATCGCGCCCTCGCTGGTGTCGGCCCGGTTCATCCAGCTGGCGCCCGCCTACGAGGGGGGTCCGAAGCTGGCCGACGGTGCCCAGATTCCGATCGAGCGCACCGCGGTGCCGGTGGAGTGGGACGACATCAAGGCCGAGCTGTCCAATCTCGCGACGGCGCTCGGGCCCGTCGGGGACGACGAGCAGGGTTCCTTCGGGCGCTTCGTCAACACCGCGGCGGACAACCTCGACGGCAACGGCCAGAAGTTCCGCGACACCCTGCGGGAACTGTCGGCGACGCTGACCACGTTGTCCGACGGGCGAACCGACCTCTTCGGCACCATCCGCAACCTGCAGAAGTTCGTCGAGGTGCTCTCGGCGAGCAACGAGCAGATCGTGCAGTTCGGCGGCCGCCTGGCCTCGGTGGCCTCGGTCCTCGCCGGCGCGTCGGAGGAACTCGGCGCGGGCCTGGACAGCCTGGACGTGGCGCTCGCGGACGTGAAGCGCTTCCTCGACGGCAGCGGTGCCGAACTCACCGAAGGTGTCGAGCGATTGGCCGATGTCACCCAGATCCTGGCCGACAAGCGGCCGGAGATCGAACGGCTGCTGCATTCCGCGCCGACCGCGCTGGTGAACTTCTACCAGATCTACCAGCCTGCCCAGGGCGCGCTCAGCGGCTCGGTGGCACTGCCCAATACGGCCAATCCGTTGAGCTTCCTCTGCGGCTCCATCCGGGCGCTCGAGATGAACGACTCGGACCGGTCGGCGGATCTGTGCGCGGAATTCCTGGCCCCGGTGATCGGCTCGCTGGCGATGAACTACGCGCCGATCATGCTCAACCCGGTCCTGGGCACCACCGCCCTGCCCGGCCAGCTGACCTACAGCCCGCCGAGTTTGGAAGCGGAGGTGGACCCGGCGAAGGTGCCCCCGACGGCTGCGCCGATCACCGTGCCGAGCGGTCTCGCCGGACTCGCCGTTCCAGGAGGACATCGATGAGGCCCCAACGAATGCTCGCCGGGCTGGCGGTGGGCGTCGCCGTGACGCTCGGCGCGACCGGCTGTCAGTGGGACGGACTGAACTCACTGCCCATGCCGGGTTCCGAGGGCACCGCTCCCGGTTCGTACACCGTGCGCATCCAGATGCCCAATGTCACCACGCTGACCAGGAATTCGCCGGTGCGGGTGGACGACGTCGAGGTCGGCAATGTCACCGGCATCGAGGTCGAGGGCTGGCACGCGCTGGTCACGGTCTCGCTGAATCCCGACGTGAAACTGCCCGCCAACGCGGTCGCCAAGATCGGCCAGACCAGCCTCCTCGGCAGCAACCACCTCGAGCTGTCCGCGCCGACCGATACGCCCGCCCAGGGTCAGCTGCGCAACAACGACGTGATCCCGCTGGATCGGGCCGGTGCCTACCCGACCACCGAGCAGGTGCTGTCCTCGCTGTCGGTCGTGCTCAACGGCGGCGGCATCGCCCAGCTCGAGACCATCACCAGGGAGATGAACGCGGCGCTCAACGGTCGCGAGGCCGAGATCGCCGACCTGCTGCCGCAGCTCAACGAGCTGACCACCGGCCTGGAAAAGCAGACCGGCAGCATCATCGCCGCGATGGAAGGCCTGGACCGGGTGGCGGGCAGCTTCGCCGCCCAGAAGGACGTGCTCGCCCGCGCGCTCGACGAGATCCCGCCGGCGCTGACGGTGCTCGCCGACCGCACCGCCAACATCACCAGGGCGGTCACCGCGCTCGGCGAGCTCAGCGACGTGACTGAGCGGATCATCCAGACCAGTGGCGACGACCTGAAGGCCAACCTGGCCAGCCTCGGCCCGGTGCTGGAAACCCTGGCGAACACCGGCACCAACCTCATCGCGGCGATGGCCGTGCTGCCGACGTTCCCGTTCCCGATCAAGAACATCGACAACGCGATCAAGGGTGACTACCTCAATCTCTTCATCACCTTCGACCTGACCGGAAAGCGGCTGGACACCAACTGGCTCACCGGCACGCCGCTCGGTGGCCGCTTCGGTGGTGTCGAGGGTGTGCTCGGTACCTTCGCGCCGTCGACGTCGACCGACGCGGGCGACCCGAGCAAGGTCCCGGCGGCGCCCGCGCCCAGCGCGGCGCCGACGCCGACCCTGCCCGGCCTGCCGCCGATCCCCGGCCTGCCCTCCATTCCCGGCATCACCGTGCCGCTGCCCGGCCAGGAAGGAGCGGGTCGATGAAACTCACCAGGTTCGTCCATATTCAGCTCGCGATCTTCTCCGTCCTCACCGTGATCGGTCTCGTCGTGATGGGCGGGACGTACATCCAGATACCGGCGATGCTCGGGATCGGGCGCTACGGGGTGACGGTCCAGCTCGCCGCCACCGGCGGGCTGTATCCGACCGCGAACGTCTCCTACCGCGGCACCAATATCGGCAAGGTGGAGGCGGTCCGGCTCACCCCGGCCGGGGTCGAGGCAGATCTGTCGATCGACAGCGACTACAAGGTGCCGAAGGACTCGATCGCCTGGATCCGCAGTGTCTCGGCGATCGGTGAGCAGTACGTCGACCTGGTGCCCGAGGCTGGCGCGGGCTCCGGCGATCTGCGTGACGGCTCGGTGATCCCGGTGGAACGCACCAGGCTGCCCCAGGACGTCGGCTCGCTGCTCGACCAGACCGACAAGCTGCTCTCGACCGTCGCCGACACCCGGCTGCGCCAGGTGATCGACGAGGCGTTCAAGGCGTTCAACGGCGCTGGCCCGGACCTGCAGCGGTTCATCGACTCGGCGGCGCTGCTGTTGCAGCAGGCCGAGACCGATGTGGAGCCGACCAAGAAGCTGCTCGATCAGATCGGCCCGCTGCTGGACACCCAGATCCAGTCCGATGCCAATATCCGTTCCTGGACAGCGGATCTCGCGACCCTCACCGATCAACTCCGCGAGCACGATCCGACCTTGCGAAACCTGTTGCACGACAGTCCTTCCGCGATGCAGAAGGTGAACGAGCAGTTCCAGAGCCTGCGCCCGACGCTGCCGTTGCTGGCGAGCAATCTGGTGAGTCTCGGCCAGGTCGGCGTGACGTATCACGCTGGTGTCGAACAACTCCTGGTCGTTTTCCCGCCGCTGATCGCGGCGTTCAAGACCATCCTGCGCGGACCGACCAAGTACGGCGCGATGGTCAACTTCATGACCGCGGTCCAGGACCCGCCCGCCTGCACCACCGGCTTCCTGCCCGCCGACCAGCGGCGCGAGCCGAGTGACTTCACCCCGATCGACACACCCCAGGGGCTGTACTGCAAGGTGGCACAGGATTCCCCGATCGAGGTGCGCGGCATCCGCAACAGCCCGTGCATGGAGAATCCAGGCGTTCGGGCGCCCACTCCCGAACTGTGCCGGACCGGGTACGTGCCCCTGGGCACCAACCCGCCGTTCGGCGCGCCGCAGCCGGTCGCACCGGCCTCGGCTCCGACCGGCGCGTCCACGGGCGGTGTGACCCCCGCCTCAGCGCGCCCCTATGATCCGTCCACAGGCACCTATCTGGGCACCGACGGACGTACGTACCGGCAAGGCGACATCGGTTCCGACGGCTCGGGCACTGTCCCGGCCAGCTGGCAGGCGATGTTGGAGGAGCAGCAACGATGAGTGACAACGACAACCGCCGCCCGCGCAGGCGGGCCGCACGGTCGGCCGGTCCGCCGGTCGACGAGCCGACGCAGGCCACGGTCAGCATCCGCAAGGACGACGCCGAGGTCACCGAGGTCGTGGCCGCCGCGGCGGCTCCGGCCGAGACCGTGCCGGTCGCCGACAAGGCCGTGCCGGCGGATGTCGTTGCGGCCGCCGCGGACAAGACCGTGGTCCTCCCCGTCGCCGACGAGACCGTCGTCCTGGACAAGGCCGCTGTCGCGGCGGAGTCCGACGCCGACCTCGACGACGACGGCGCCGACGCGGCGACGCCGACCGGCCGCGGCCGGATCCTCGCTCTCGCCGCCGCGGTCGTCCTGGTGCTCGCGCTGGTCGTGGGCGCCGGTTTCGCCGCCTTCGCGGTTCGCTCGGTCGACGCCGACGAGGACCTGCGCGCGGAGTACACCCAGACCGCCCGCCAGGCGGTCATCAACCTCACCACCATCCGCGCCGACTCCGCCAAGGAGGACATCGACCGCATCCTGTCGGTGGCCTCGGGCGAGTTCAAGACGGAATTCGACGGTCGCCTCGATCCGTTCATGGACGTGGTGAAGCAGGCCAAGGTGGTGTCGCACGGCGAGGTCGTCGAGTCGGGCATCGAGTCGGCCGACGACACGACCGCCAAGGTGCTCGTCGCCGCCAAGCAGACGGTGAGCAACAGCGGCTCGGCCGAACCGCAGCAGCGTCAGTACCGGTTCCGGGTGACCGTCACCAAGGGCGATACCGGCATGACCGTCTCGAAGGTGGAGTTCGTCGGATGAGCGGGAACCGCGTAAAGATCGTCTTCGGCGGCCTCGGTGTCCTCGGCCTGATCGCCGCGGTGATCCTCGGCCTCAGCGGCTACCAGCTCTACCAGCACAGCCGCACCGAGCAGGCCCGCACCGACGCGCTGACCACGGCCAGCCGCACGGTGACCGCCATGTTCAGCTACGAGCCGGGCACGGTCGACACCGAGCTGCCCAAGGCCGCGGACAACCTCACCGAGGAGTTCCGCGCCGACTACCTGAAGCTGATCGAGCAGGCCATCGCGCCGGGCGCCAAGGAGAAGCAGCTCACCGTCAAGGCCACCGCGCAGGCCGAGGGCGTCGTCTCCGCCGACCCCGAGCACGTGGTGGTGTTGCTGTACCTGAACCAGCTGACCACCAGCAAGGATTCCCCGCAGGGCACCACCTCGGGCAGCCGGGTGCGGGTGTCGCTGGACAAGGCCGACAACCGCTGGCTGGTCGCCCAGGTCACGCCGGTCTGAGTCAGCGCGACACGGATGTTCCCATCGGCCCGGCCTGATTCAGGCCGGGCCGCTGTCGTCGCGGGGCAGCCGGACCACGAAGGTCGCCCCGCCGCCCGGTGTCGGCCCGACCGTCACCTTGCCGCCGTGCGCGGCGACCAGCGCGGCCACGATGGACAGCCCGAGCCCGGTGCCGCCGCTGCTGCGGGTGCGTGAGGCGTCGGCGCGGTAGAAGCGTTCGAAGATCCGCGCCGATTCCGCCGCGGACAGCCCGGGGCCGGTATCGGCGACCTCGAGCAGCACCTCGTCGGCGGCGGGCGTGAGCCGCACGGTGATCGACGTACCGTCCGGCGTGTGCGTGCGTGCGTTGTTCAGCAGGTTGGTCAGGACCTGGCGCAGGCGGTGATCGTCGCCGAGGATCTCCAGGGTGCCGGTGCCGTCGGCGATCTCGAGGGTGATCGGCCGGTGCTCGCCCTCGGCGGCCGCCACCGCGCGGGCGCTGTGCACGGCGTCGCCGGCGATCGCGAGCAGGTCGACCGGCTTCAGGTCGACGGGGCGTTGCGCGTCGAGCCTGGCCAGCATCAGCAGGTCCTCCACCAGCAGGCCCATCCGCTGGGCCTCGTGTTCGATGCGGTTCATGAACATCGCCGGATCACCGGTCGCGCCCTGCCGGTACAGCTCGGCGAAGCCGCGGATGGTGGTGAGCGGGGTGCGCAGTTCGTGACTGGCGTCGGCGACGAAACGCCGCATCCTGGCCTCGGATTCGCGGGCGGCGGCCTCGGAGGCCTCGGTCGCGGCGAAGGCCTGCTGGATCTGGGTGAGCATGCTGTTGAGCGAGCGCGAGAGCCGGTCGACCTCGGTGTCGTTGCCGCGCACCGGAACCCGGCGATGCAGCTGACCTTCCGCGATCGCCGCCGCGGTGGCCTCGACCCGGCGCAGCGGCCGCAGGCTGCCGCGCACCACGAAGTAGGCGGCCACGGCCAGGGCGATCAGCACGATCGCGCCGACCACGACCTGCAGCACGACGAGCTTGCGCACCGTTTCGATGTCGTCGGTCAGCGGCCACGCGACCGTCGCCGACGCGCGGTGCCCGTTGACGGTCAGCACCCGCCACTGGTCGGTCGAGTCGCCCTGCGAGCCGACGGTGACCGGTTGCAGCGCGGGGGGATCCGGGAGATCCGGCTTGGCGTCGGTGCCGAAGACGTTGTCCAGGGTGATGTTCCGGGTGCCGTCGGTGCTCTCGGCCTCGAGGTAGTACCGCCCCGGCGGCTGCCGATCCGGCGACGGCGCGGGCAGGGCGGGAGCGGGCATCCCGACCCGGCGCTCCCATTCGACGGCGGCGTCGGTCAGCTGCTGGTCGGTGCGGTTCTGCAGCGAGTTCTCCATCGCCTTGGTGACGACGAAACCCGAAGCGACCAAACCGAATCCGGCCATCGCCACCAGCATCAGCACCAGCGTCACGCGCAGTGGGATCGCCGAGAACCGCCGGGCGACACGCGCGCGCAGGCTCATCGCGCGGCCGACTCCCGCATGACGTACCCGACGCCGCGCAGGGTGTGGATCAACCGCTGGTCTCCGGTGTCGACCTTCTTGCGCAGATACGACACGTAGGTCTCCACCACGCCGACCTCGCCGCCGAAGTCGTAGCGCCACACGTGATCCAGGATGCGGGGTTTGCTGAGCACGCTGCCCGCGTTCACCATGAAATAGCGCAGCAGCGTGAACTCGGTGGGGGACAGGGCCACCGGCTCGCCCGCCTTCCACACCTCGTGGGTGTCGTCGTCGAGCTCGATGTCGGCGAAGCGCAGCCGGGTGCTGGCCTGCTCGGGCGCGGTGCGGCCGGAGCGGCGCAGGATCACCCGCAGCCGGGCCACCACTTCCTCGAGGCTGAACGGCTTGGTGACGTAGTCGTCGGCGCCGAGGGTGAGACCGGTGATCTTGTCCTCGACCTCGTCGCGGGCGGTCAGGAACAGCACCGGGGCGTCGATGCCGTCGGCGCGCAACCGGCGCAGCAGGCCGAAGCCGTCCATACCGGGCATCATCACGTCGACGATCAGCGCCTCCGGGCGGAACGCGCGGGCCTTGTCCAGGCCCTCCGCGCCGTCGCTCGCCGTCGCCACCTCGAAGCCCTGGTAGCGCAGGCTCACCGCCAGCAACTCGACGATCATCGGTTCGTCGTCGACGACGAGCACCCTGGCTTCGGGTGCTTCCGGCACACCACTCATGGATCTCATGGTCCACCACCCGGCTGGGAAGTGGCTGGACCCGCGCTGTGAGGTAGCTGTGAGCGCGTCAGCGGGATTCGCGGAAGACGTCCTCTTCCTCGCTGAGCAGGGCCGATCCGGCGACATTGCCCTGGGACAGTGCGTCGAGGAAGGCACGGGCCCAGCGCTCGACGTCGTGGGTCAGCACCTGGCGGCGCATCGAGCGCATCCGGCGGCGCTTGGTGTCGCGGTCGTCGTCGAGCGCGCCGACGATGGCGTCCTTGACGCTGTCCAGGTCGTGCGGGTTGCACAGGTAGGACTGGCGCAGCTCGGCCGCGGCGCCGGTGAACTCGCTGAGCACCAGGGCGCCGTTGAGGTCGCTGTGGCAGGCCACGTACTCCTTGGCCACCAGGTTCATGCCGTCGCGCAGCGGCGTGACCAGCATGGCGTCGGCGGCGACGAAGAAGGCGATCAGCTCGTCGCGGGGGATCGGGCGGTGCAGGTAGTGCACGACCGGGTAGCCGACCCTGGCGAACTCGCCGTTGATCCGGCCGACCTGGCGCTCGATGTCGCCGCGCATCTTGATGTAGCTCTGCACCCGCTCCCGGCTCGGCGTCGCCAGCTGCACCATCACCGTCTCGGCCGGGTCGACCCGGCCCTCTTCCAGGAGTTCCTGCAGCGCGTTGAGCCGGATGTCGATGCCCTTGGTGTAGTCCAGGCGGTCGACGCCGAGCATGATGTTCTTCGGATTGCCCAGCTCGGCGCGGATCTTGGCGGCCCGCTCGCGGACCGACCTGCGCCGGGAATGCTCGTCGAGCTCGGCGGAGTCGATCGAGATGGGGAACGCGCCGACGCGCACCGTACGGAAGCCGACCTGCACGACGCCCAGCTTGGAGCGCACCCCGATGGTCCCGCGTGAGGTGGGCTGACCGGCCAGTCGCCGGGCCAGGTAGAGGAAGTTCTGCGCGCCGCCGGGGAGATGGAAGCCGATCAGGTCGGCGCCGAGCAGGCCCTCGACGATCTCGGTCCGCCACGGCATCTGCATGAACAGCTCGACCGGCGGGAACGGGATGTGCAGGAAGAAGCCGATGGTGAGGTCGGGGCGCAGCATGCGCAGCATCTTCGGCACCAGCTGCAGCTGGTAGTCCTGCACCCAGACGGTGGCGCCCTCGGCGGCCACCTTGGCGGTCTCCTCCGCGAAGCGGCGGTTGACCTCGACATAGGCGGCCCACCAGGCCCGGTCGTAGACCGGACGCACGATCACATCGTGGTACAGCGGCCACAGCGTGCCGTTGGAGAACCCCTCGTAGTAGTCCTCGACCTCCTGCGCCGTCAGCGGCACGGGATGCAGTTCCAGACCGTCTTCGATGATCGGCTCGACCTCGACGTCCGGGACGCCCGCCCAGCCGACCCACGCCCCCTTGTTGCTGCGCAGTACCGGCTCCAGGGCGGTCACCAGACCACCCGGGCTGCGCTTCCACCTGGTCGTTCCGTCGGGCAGGCGCTCGAGGTCGACCGGCAGCCGGTTCGCGACGACCACGAATCCCGAGCCGGCACCGCTGGGTGCGGCCGCGACGGGTTCGCTGTTCTCGGACGGACGGTCGTTGGACTGTTTATCGATCATTTGGTCCACTCACGCATCCTTTGCGCGTCGCAGGGTCCCGCTTTGAGATTGTGGTCGTCAGGAGGGTCAGCTGGGGCCGATGCCGAGCATCGACAGCAGCATCCGGCACTCGTCGGCGTCTTCGGCGTACGCCGCGACGACCCGCTGTGCCTGGCGAGCGGTCTCGTCGGCCAGTGGCTCGAGCTCGTCGTCGGCGATGTCGTTGGCGCTGCTCTTGGCGGCCATAGTGGTTCGTCCTCCCGGTTTCCAAACGCTCTGCGTGCGAGTAGTCAATACTATCGGTCGCCTGTGCACGGCCGATGAACTCCCGACCCGATCACCCCACCCCGGTGCAGGGTCGTGGCGGTCCCGTTACCGTGAGTGTCGGACAGCTCCACCCCGCAGAGAGGTTTGTTTCATGCCAGTGGCCACGGTGAACGGCATCGCACTGAACTATCAGGTCAAGGGCGACCGTACCAAGGGCACCGACGTCAAGGGCGGCGGTCCGCTGGTGGTGTTGATCATGGGCACCGGATCGCCGGGCCGGGTGTGGGAACTCCATCAGGTGCCCGCGCTGGTGGCGGCCGGGTACCGGGTGTGCACCTTCGACAACCGGGGTATCGCGCCGTCGTACGAGGCGGCCGGTGGCATGCGGATCGAGGAACTGGTCGCCGACACCGCGGCGCTGATCGAGTTCCTCGGCGAGGGTCCGGCCCTGGTCGCGGGCACCTCGATGGGCGCGCGGGTGGCCCAGGAACTGGCCCTGGCCCGCCCCGACCTGGTCCGCAAGGCCGTGTTCATGGCCGGTCACGGCAGGCTGGACCAGTTCCAGAAGACGCTGTCGGCCGGTGAACAGGACCTCGACGCGGCCGGTGTGCAGCTGCCCGCCAAATTCGAGGCGGCGCTCACCGCCGTGATGAATCTGTCGCCGGCGACCATGTCCGACACCAATGCCGCCCGCGACTGGCTGGACCTGTTCGAGTTCACCGGCGGGCCCGCGACCCCGGGCATCCGCGCCCAGCGGGCGATGGACCACGAGTTCGAGCGGGTGGCCGCCTATCGCGCAATCACGGTGCCCTGTCTGGCAATTGGCTTCGCCGATGATAGGATGATTCCGCCTTATCTGTCGCGGGAAGTCGCCGACGCCATCCCCGGCGCCAGGTACCAGGAAATCCCGGACACCGGCCACTACGGCTACCTGGAACGCCCCGAGGCGGTCAACAAGATCCTCCTCGATTTCTTCGCGGTCTGACCGCCGAGGCTGAGGTAACCACCTACCAGTAACGTCAGCCTTGCTAGGGTCGACACAACGCCCGGGGCCTCGCACCCCGAAGCGATCCCGTACACAGCGCCAGTATCCAGTGAGGTGAAATTGAGCACCAACCCCTTCGACGACGAGGACGGCCGCTTCTTCGTTCTGGTCAACGACGAAGAGCAGCACTCCCTGTGGCCCGCTTTCGCGGAGGTCCCGGCGGGTTGGCGTGTCGTGTTCGGCGAAGAGAGCCGGGCCGCGTGCGTCGAGTACGTCGAGAAGAACTGGACCGACATGCGTCCCAAGAGCCTGCGTGACGCGATGGCCGCCGACGATGCGGCCCGCGCCCAGTCCTGAGCAGTAACACCGATACTGCGCCGGGACATCGCTGAGCGCGACGGCCGCGTGGCACCTCTACCGATGCCACGCGGCTGCCGCGTCCCGCTATGATGATCGCTGCCCTCCGGGGCGCCTGTTCGTACCCGCCTCCTTAGCTCAGTGGTAGAGCACCGCTCTTGTAAAGCGAAGGTCGTCAGTTCAATCCTGACAGGGGGCTCTCGCAGAACCCGACCCGTCCAACGGGTCGGGTTCTTTGTCGTTCGTGGTGCGCGACGGCATCGTCCTCGGGCAGGAATATCGGCCGTGACCCCAAGACTTTTGGGGCCACCTCGCGTCTATGTGCTGCGGTATCTTCCATGCGATCGCCGCACCAGCCGGCGCGCAGAGGAAGTCGTTCCCCATGTTCAAGAAGTCCTTTGCGGCTGCGGTGCTCTCGGTGAGTGCCGCAGCCGTTGTCGCAGCACCGCCCGCCACCGCCGAACCGGTCAACTGGGGCGCCGTTTCCCTCAGCACGTGGGGCAATGTCTACGCGTTCTCGGTCAACCATCCGACGGAAGCCGACGCTGTTCGGGCCGCCGACCGGGCGTGCAAGGGTCAGGGCATCATCGACTGCCGGACGATGGTGACGTTCGCGGACGGCTGCGGTGCGGTCGTGACGAGTCCGCTCGCGATCGTCGCGGGGTTCCCGATCGTCGGCTTCGGTAAAGGGGTGAACCCGGGGGAGGCGATCGCGGACGCCACCCGCAATCTCCCCACCGGCACCGGAAGCGCCGGCTCGTTCGATCGCGACTTCGCCTGCACCGTGCTCTGATCGAAAGGCTGTGTGACGGCCGGTCATGCCCAAGAAAGCAGGGGCGATCGATCCACTCCGAAACAGTGGTGTTTCTCACTAGGCTCACTCGCACGCCGAACACCGGCGTACCTGTTCGAGAGGGATCCTCGTGAAACGCTTCGCCATCCTCGCCGCCGCGGTCACCGCGATCGGCGCCGCCTCCGCCGGGCTCGCCACCGCGAGCCCGGCGCAGCCCGCCCAGCCCGCGACCGCCCAGCCGGTCGTCTTGCAGACCGGTTCGGCCGTGATCGACCTGCTCGCCTACTTCGCCGCGGGCTGCATCGGCAGCTGGAGCCCCGCCCCGCCCCCGCACTGCGTCACGCAGTAGCGGCGCGATCCCGGCCGGTCCGGCCCCCGACCTGCGTTGGCGCGCGGTCGGGGGCCTTCCCCGTTTCGGCCGGAATCCGGGAACCGCGCTCGCGCGCGATCCGGTCGGCTTAGGGTGGGGGACCGGCGAGCAACCAGGAAGAGCCGATGCACAGCTTTCGTCCGACGTCCCTGGCCACCGGCGTCTCGGCGGTCATCGCGGCGGCCACCGTCCTGATCGTGCCCGGCCGAGCCGCGGCCGCGCCCGAATCGTGTGCGCAGTGGACGACGCGGACCATCGCGACCGGCTACGGCGTGCTGGAGAACCTCGCGTTCGACGGCCGCGGCAACGTTCTGCTGTCGGAGCAATCGGCCACCGGCGCGAGCGGATCGGTGCGGCGCCTGGCCGCCGACGGCACGAGGTCGGTCGCCGTGGGCGATGTCGACGGGCCCGGCGGCGTCCTCGTCGTCGGCGACACGGCCTATTTCACCACCGGAAACAGCGTCTCGGCCGCGCTGATGGGCCGCGCGGACGGGACAATTCGGGCACTCGACCTCGCCACCGGCGCGGTGACCACGGTCGCCACCGACCTGACGATGCCGAACGGCCTGGCCCAACTGCCGAACGGCGATTTCATCGTCAGCAAGGACGTCGGCACCGGTTCCATGACGCGAGTCTCGGCATCGGGCGCGACGGCGCCCTACGCGCCGTCGCTCACCTCCACCAACGGTCTGGCCTTCGACCGCGCGCGCGACCGACTCGTCGTCTCGACGACCTTCGACCCGGCGACGGTGGTCACCTTCGTCGACTACGCCGATCCCGCCCGGCCCGCCCCGCAGACCGTCATCCCCGGCTTCGGCCCGCTGAACTCGGCGGACGACCTGACCGTTGGGCCGGACGGCACCGCCTACGTGGCGCTCAACCTCGCGGGCCGGATCGAGCGGGTCGACCTGGATACCCGGCAGAGCTGCGCGATCGCCCACGGGCTCCCGCTGTCCTCGTCGGTCCGCTTCGGGGCGGGCCCTGGCTGGAACCCCGACGCCCTGTACGTGACGAGCTTCCTGGGAACAGTCACCGAACTGACCCCACCCGGACCCTGAGCGCCCCGCCGTCCTCAGGCCGGGACGTTGGCCTCGTAGCCGAGTTTCCGGAGGGCGGCCTTGATCTTGGCCTGGGCCTCGTCGAGGGACTCGGGGGTGGGGGCGGTGTCGGCGCCGGAGATGTCGAAGTCGCCCATGGTGTAGGCGGGGAAGACGTGGGTGTGCAGGTGGGGGACTTCCAGGCCGGCGATGAGCAGGCCGGCGCGGGGGGCGTCGAAGGCGAGGCGGACGGCCTGGCCGATCTGCTGGGCGAGGCCGGTCATCCGCGCCATGACGGCGGGGTCGACGTCCTGCCACTGGTCGATCTCGGCGCGCGGCACGATGAGGGTGTGGCCCTGGGTGACGGGGGCGATGGTGAGGAAGGCGACGAACTCGTCGTCCTCCCAGACGAAGCGGCCGGGAAGCTGTCCGGCGATGATCGCGCTGAAGACGGATGCCATAGCGGCGAGCCTAGCTAGATCGCCACGAAGTGCGACAGGATGCCCTGCACCTCGTAGATGTCGACCTGGCGGTTGAACCGCTGCTTGACCGGCTCGTTCCCGCTGCCGATCCAGATGTAGAGCTCGGCGTCGAGGTCGAAGGTGCCCGCGGTCTCGACGGCGAAATGGGTGATCGAGCGATACGGGATGGAGTGGTAGCTGACCTTGCGGCCGGTGACGCCCTGCTTGTCGACCAGGATCAGCCTGCGGTTGGTGAACAGCATCGCGTCGCGCACCAGGATGAAGGCCGAATAGACCTGCTCACCCTGGCCGAACAGCTTGGCGTACTCCTGCTGGGCGGCGGCCGGGTCGATCCGGCCCGCGTTGCCCATCATGCCGTCGAGTAGTCCCATGCCGTGCTCCCCTCGCGCGTTCCCCGGCCGCCGGGGACCCAGCATCATTGTCCCCCAAGCGAACCCGCTGTGGGTGGCGTGTGCGAGTGAATTCCCGGTGCCGGGAGCGGGCACGGATGAGCCGTCGCGGTCGGGCGGCCGCCGCCGGATATCCCGACCGGGCAGCAAGCCGGGGCGTGCGAAGTACGTGCGAAGTGCGCGACTAATCTGTCACGCGTGCGCGTACTCGTCATCGGTTCCGGAGCCCGTGAACATGCCCTCGTCCTGGCGCTGCGCCGGGATCCGTCGGTGACGGCGGTGATCGCCGCCCCCGGTAATCCGGGCATCGGCCAGCACGCCCAGCTGCGTCCCGTCGATCCCTGCTCGGCCGAGGCCGTGGTCGCGCTGGCGACCGACGTCGCCGCCGACCTCGTGGTGATCGGGCCCGAGGTGCCGCTGGTGCTCGGGATCGCCGACGCCGTGCGGGCCGCCGGATTCCCGGTGTTCGGCCCGTCCGGTGACGCGGCGCGGATCGAGGGCTCCAAGGCGTTCGCCAAGGACGTGATGGCGGCCGCCGGTGTGCGGACCGCGCACAGCGAGATCGTCGACAACCCGGCCGACCTGGACGCCGCGCTCGACCGCTTCGGCCCCACCTGGGTGGTCAAGGACGACGGCCTCGCCGCCGGCAAGGGCGTCGTGGTGACCGACGACCGCCGCGCGGCCCGCGATCACGGCGCCGAGCTGCTCGAACAGGGGCACCCGGTGCTGCTGGAGTCCTTCCTGGACGGCCCGGAGGTGTCGCTGTTCTGCCTGGTCGACGGCGAGACCGTGGTCCCGCTGCTGCCCGCCCAGGACCACAAGCGCGTCGGCGACGGCGACTCCGGCCCCAACACCGGCGGCATGGGCGCCTACACCCCGCTGCCGTGGCTGCCCGAGGAGACGCTGACCGAGATCGTCGAGGACGTGGTGAAGCCGGTCGCGGCCGAGCTGGTCCGCCGGGGCAGCTCGTTCTCCGGCCTGCTGTACGCGGGCCTGGCCGTCGGCACCAACGGTCCCGCGGTCGTCGAGTTCAACTGCCGCTTCGGCGATCCTGAGACCCAGGCCGTGCTGGCCCTGCTGGACAGCCCGTTCGCCGAGCTGCTGCACGCCACCGCCACCGGCCGCCTGGCCGAGGTCGAGCCCCCGCGCTGGAAGGACGGCTCGGCGATCACCGTCGTGCTGGCCGCCGAGAACTACCCCTCCCGCCCGCGCACCGGTGACGTGATCACCGGCGCCGAAGACGGTGCGCTGGAAGGCGACACGCTGGTGCTGCACGCGGGCACCGGGCAGCGCGAGGACAAGGCGCTGGTCTCCGCCGGCGGCCGCGTCCTCAACGTCGTCGGCGTCGGCGCCGACCTCGCCGAGGCCCGCGAACGCGCCTACGCCCGCCTGGCCCAGATCAAGCTGCCCGGCAGCCACTTCCGCACCGACATCGGCGCCACCGAGGTCGTCGTCCCGGAACGCAAGGGGTAGTTCCTCCACATCATTCGAGCTGTTCCATCGCCGTGCGGACCCAGGTGCGAACCTGCTCGCTCTCGTCGTCGGCGTAGCGGGCGATGAGCGGCAGTGTGCCGTCGGCTTCCGCGAGGATGAGGGCTTGCACAGCCCACTGGCGGGTGCCGCGATCAGCGAGTGCGTCGACGGCGATCTGGATGGCCTCCGGTGTCTTCGATCGCCCGAGGTAGGGGAGCAGCGCGGCCCGTGGGTTGTCGTCGGTCAGTTCGTGGAACAGTGCCAGGATCTCGGCATAGTTCTGCGGGCCCGCGATCTTGTCCAGTGCTTCTGCCGCCCACCACTGCACATCGGACGGCATGGGTGGATTCCGCCGCAGCTGGGCGATCAGTGCCGCGATCGCGTCCTGATCCCCGTACGCGGCCGGATCGGCGAGATTGTGCAGCAGATGAGCCCGGATACCCTCCCGGTGCCGTGTTTCGGGTCCCGGAATCTTCTCGTCCAGGTTGGCGAGCCAGTCCGTGTAGACCGGAATCGCTTGTGGATCGGTCCCCGCGTAGTTGTCGAGGTCGGTGAGTCGATAGCAGCGAACTCCGACGGCGGCGAGGTCGTGGGCAAGCCGCAATTCGAAGCCGCCGGTACCGTCCCGATACTGCGCCGGCACATCGGCCAGCCAGTCGTCCCCCTCGGGCATCCCGGGATAATTCGATCCGGACCAGGTCGGCTTCGCCGGTTCCTCCGCCTCCTGCACGCGGGCCTTCGCTCGTGCCGCCGCGGCGGCTTCGGCGATGTCTTCGGTGCCCGACTCGATTCGATTGATCTGCTCGCGAAGCCGTTGCAGATTCAATTCTCGATCGTGGTTTTGCGTCATTGTCGGCCGTAGGAGAGGCGAATCATCAAGGGGTGTGCGGCGATTCTGGTCCGGAGTGGTTTCGGGTCAGGTGAGTTGGAGGCCGTGCATGGCGAGCCAGGCCTGGGGGTCGACGTGGTTGCCGTTCTGGACGATTTCGAAGTGCAGGTGGGGGCCGGTGGAGTCGCCGCGGTTGCCGATGCGGGCGATCTGCATGCCCGCGGGGACGCGTTCGCCGGGGGAGACGAAGAAGTCGTACATGTGGCCGTAGATGCTGATGGTGCCGTCGTCGTGGCGGATGCGGACCCACAGGCCGAAGCCCTGGGCCGGCCCCGCTTCGACGACCGTGCCGTCGGCGACGGCGTAGATGGGGCTGCCGATGGGGGCGGCGATGTCGATGCCGCGGTGCATGGTGCCCCAGCGGGAGCCGAAACCCGAGGTGAACGCGCCCTTCGCGGGCAGGCTGAAGCCGCCGATGGAGGGGGTCGACCCGGGCGTCACGACGCCGGGGACCACCGGCGCCCGCGTCCCCATCCAGTCCTGCCACTCGCCCGAGGCCGCGGCCGCCGCCTCGGCCTTCGCGCGCTCGAGGGTGGCGCGGGCCGCCGCCGCGACCACCGCCGCCTCGCGCCGCTTCTCGCCGTTGGCGATGGCGGCGAGCAGGCGCGTCGTCGACTGCGGATTCGGCGCGAGTTCCGGGACGTAGGCGATCGCGACGCGCTGCGCCTCACCCGGGGCCAGCGGGCCGCCTTCGACATCGCCGCCGATCCGCCCGTCCGCCGCGACGAACACCGCGACGATCGCCACGCCCGCGATCAGCACGCGCTGCTCGATCAGTGTCCGCCGCACCAGATCCCGGCTCGGCCGCCGCTCCCACAGCGCCTCGGCCCGCGCCTTGGGGCGCAGCCAGAACACCGTGCGGACATCGCCGTCGCGCAGTTCCCCGGCGATCGCACCGACCGTCGGATGCTCGCCGAGCCAGGTCGTCACGCGCTCGCGCGCACCGACTTTCGCCGGCAATTGCGCACGCCAATTCGCCCGCAGCACACGGCCGTTGATGCCGACGACGCGCTTGCTCGCGGTCGGCTCCGAGTTGTCTTCGGCACCAAGGGATTCCGGAGACGCGGAGTCCGTATCGCCGGGTCGGTCGCGGACCGACGGGTCCCCCTCCGGCTCGCGGCTTTCCCCGACCGCGGAACCGGCGCGGTCCGCGGCGGCCCGCTCGCGAGTCCCGCCCGCGGCTGTCTCGGCATCGTCCTCGACCGGCGACGCGGCGGCACGATCGACCGTGTCCGCCTTCGTCCGCCGCACTCGCCCCGCCGTCCTTACCCACTCCATGGTGCCCCCGCGGCCCTGCCCCGACGCGGCCTGACCCGCTGCGCCGGTGGCTGCGTATTCGCTGTCGGAGCCATTGTGCCGACCATATCTGTCAACGCCCGCAATCGGGTGCTCTACCGTCAGTCGGGTGTCCAGAGAATCGCACCGGTCGACCATTCCCCCCTTCTACGTGATGGATGTGTGGAAGGCGGCCGCGGAACGGGCCAGGTCGCACGGGGACGTGCTGGTGCTGGCGGCGGGGCAGCCATCGACCAAGGCGCCCGCGCCGGTGTTGCGGGCGACCAAGGCGGCGATCGACGACGAGCTGCTCGGATACACCGAGACGTTCGGGATCCTGCCGCTGCGGGAGGCGATCGCTGAGCACCACCGGCGGACCTACGGGTACGACGTGCACCCGGACGAGGTCGTGGTGACCACGGGCTCGTCGGGGGCGTTCACGCTGATCTTCCTGGCCGCGTTCGACGCGGGCGACACCGTGGTGGTGGCCCGGCCGGGCTACCCCGCCTACCGGAACACGCTCACCGCGCTCGGCTGCGAGGTCGTCGAACTCGACTGCGGCCCGCAGACCCGGTTCCAGCCGACGGTGGCGATGCTCGAAGCCCTGCCCGAGCCGCCCGCCGGCCTGGTGGTAGCGAGCCCGGCCAACCCGACCGGCACGATGATCGACCCGGCCGAGCTGGCCGCGCTGGCGCGCTGGTGCGAGCAGCACGGCACCCTGCTGATCTCCGACGAGATCTACCACGGCATCACCTTCGACGACGCGACGCCGACCGCGTCGGCCTGGGAGACCTCCCGGCAGGCGGTGGTGATCGGCTCGGTGTCGAAGTACTTCTCGATGACCGGCTGGCGGCTGGGCTGGATGCTGGCCCCGGCCGACCTGCGCCCGGCGCTGCAGCGGCTGGCCTCGAACATGACGGTGTGCCCGCCCGCCATCTCCCAGTACGCCGCCGTGCACGCGTTCGGCGCGGAAGCCAAGGATGAGCTGGACGGCCACGTGCGCCGGTACGCGCGCAACCGCGCGCTGTTGCTGGAGGGCCTGCCGAGTATCGGCATCACCGAACTCGCCCCCGCCGACGGCGCGTTTTACGCCTATGCCGATATCGGTCATCTGACCAACGATTCCCGGGCCTGGTGCGCTGAGGTACTCGAGCACACCGGCGTCGCGCTGGCACCCGGTCTCGACTTCGACACCGTGCACGGCATTCGCACGGTTCGCTTCTCCTTCGCGGGCTCGGGCGACGACATCGCCGCAGCACTGGACCGGTTGGGAAGGTTCCTGAAGGGTTGATCGGCACCGCTGTCAACAGTGATGTGCGACAACAACTTTGCCTAGTACGAACACTTCCGTGCCGGGATGCGGTAAAACTCAGTTATCCCGATTTCCCGCGTTTCCCCGATGACGATTGCGCACGGTTGAACTGATGATGACTGGCACGATGGCACGGTGACCACCGCGACGACCCCGAAAGGCGAACGGCGTCGCCAGGCCCTGGTGGCGGCGGCGGCTGAACTGTTGCTCGAAGGCGGCTTCGACGCTGTACGACATCGCTCGGTGGCGTCGCGGGCCGATCTTCCGCTCGCCTCGACCACCTACTACTTCGAATCCCTGGAAGATCTGATCGCCAGGGCCGTGGAATTCAGCGGCGCGATCGAGCTCGACGCGATGCGTCGCCGGGTCGGTGAGGTCAGCCATCGCAGGCGCGGTACCGACGCGACCGTCGACCTCGTTCTCGACCTGCTGGTCGGCCCCGACGACAGCGATCTGGACGCGCGCGGTCAGCTGATCGCCCGCTACGAGCGCTCGGTCGCCTCGGCTCGTCATCCCGAGTTACGCGAGGTCCAGCTCCGACTACGCACGCAGCTCGAAGAACTGCTCGCCGACGTGCTGCGCCGCTCCGATCGAGTGGTGCGCCCCGAGCAGTTGCGCAGGCTGGTCGCGGTGGTGGACGGCGCCGTGGTCGCCGCGCTGATCGAGGGGCACCCGGAGCCGAGGCGGCCCGCACGGGCCGGTCTGCTGGAGATGATCGACATCGTCGCCCCGCCGGTGGTGCCCAACATGATGCCCCAGCAGCTGGAACGGGCGCGGCAACTAGACTGAGTGTTCGTGAGCCTTGTCCCGAACGTCCTCGCCACCCGATACGCCAGCCCGGAGCTCGTCGCGCTCTGGTCGCCCGAGAACAAGATCGTGCTCGAGCGCAAGCTGTGGCTCGAGGTGCTGCGGGCGCAGTCGGCACTCGGCATCGATGTCCCCGCGGGAGTGCTCGACGATTACGAGCGCGTGCTCGAACACGTCGACCTGGCCTCGATCGCCGAGCGTGAGCGGGTCACCCGCCACGACGTGAAGGCGCGCATCGAGGAGTTCAACGCGCTGGCCGGGCACGAGCACGTGCACAAGGGCATGACCAGCCGCGATCTCACCGAGAACGTCGAGCAGCTGCAGATCCGGCTCTCGCTCGAGCACGTCTACGACCACGGTGTCGCCATCGCGGCCCGGCTGGCCGAGCGCGCCGCCGAGTACCAGACGCTGGTGATGGCCGGCCGCTCGCACAATGTCGCCGCGCAGGCCACGACGCTGGGCAAGCGCTTCGCCTCGGCCGCCGACGAGGTGCTCGTCGCGCTGACCCGGCTGCGCGAGCTGATCGACCGCTACCCGCTGCGCGGCATCAAGGGCCCGATGGGCACCGCCCAGGACATGCTCGACCTGCTCGACGGTGACGCGGGCAAGCTGGCCGCGCTCGAGCAGCAGGTGGCCACGCACCTCGGCTTCGCGAAGGTCTTCACCAGCGTCGGCCAGGTGTACCCGCGCTCGCTGGACCACGACGTGCTCTCGGCGCTGGTGCAGCTGGGCGCTGGCCCGTCGTCGTTCGCGCACACCATCCGGCTGATGGCGGGCCACGAGCTGGTCACCGAGGGCTTCCAGCCCGGCCAGGTCGGGTCGTCGGCGATGCCGCACAAGATGAACACCCGCTCCTGCGAGCGCGTCAACGGCCTGCAGGTGGTGCTGCGCGGCTACGGCTCGATGGCGGCCGAGCTCGCGGGCGCACAGTGGAACGAGGGCGACGTGTTCTGCTCGGTGGTGCGCCGCGTCGCGCTGCCGGATGCGTTCTTCGCCATCGACGGCCAGATGGAGACCTTCCTGACCGTGCTCGCCGAGTTCGGCGCCTACCCGGCGGTGGTCGCCCGCGAGCTGGACCGGTACCTGCCGTTCCTGGCCACCACCCGCATCCTGATGGCGGCGGTGCGGGCCGGGGTCGGCCGGGAGACCGCGCACGAGGTCATCAAGGAGCATGCTGTCGCGGTGGCGCTGGCCATGCGCGAGCAGGGCCGCGAGCCCGACCTGCTCGACCGGCTCGCCGCCGACGACCGGATGCCGCTGGACCGCGCCGCGCTCGACGCCGCGCTGGCCGACAAGTCCGCGTTCATCGGCGCCGCGTCCGATCAGGTCGCCGAGGTCGTCGCCCAGGTGCAGAAGCTGGTCGAGGCCAATCCGGCGGCCGCGCGCTACACGCCGTCGCCGATTCTCTGAGTCCCGGTGCGGATCAGCCCGCCGCTGTCGCTGTGGCGGCACCGGCGGCGGGCGATCGCACGGCGGGTCCGTGCGGTGTTTCGCTACCGTACTCGGGTGAATCCGTACACGATCTTCGCCGACATCATCGCCGGGCAGGCGCCCGCCTCCAAGGTCTACGAGGACGATGATGTGCTGGCGTTCATGGACATCCGTCCGGTGACGCCGGGCCATGTGCTGGTGGTGCCGAAGGCGGCCGCGCCGAGCCTGGCCGAGCTCGATCCCGCTCTCGGCGGCAAGCTGTTCCAGGTCGGGCAGCGGATCGCCGCCGCGTTGCGGTCCAGTGAGGTGGCCGCCGACGGGGTGAATTTCTTTCTCGCCGACGGGGTCACGGCCGGGCAGGAAGTCTTCCACGTGCACCTGCACGTGATCCCGCGGACGCCGGGCGACGGTTTCGGGCTGCGGGCCCGGCCGACCTCGCCCGCCCGCGCCGATCTCGATTACCTGGCCGGCTCGATTCGCGGCGCGCTGTCCCGCTGACCTGCCTTTTCGGGCGAACCGGGCATTGCATACCGGTAAGTTTGCTGAAGAAACGCCCGAAACGCCGAATGCTTCCAGTTCGTTCACCTCTGGGTTACTTTGGACTGTCATTGGCATGCGGTTATGGAGGGTGGATCGTGCGTCGTACAGGTGTTGCTGCTGCAGTGCTGGCTTTCGCCATCGCGGTGATCGGACCCACGGTGGTGCACCCCGCCCCCGCAGCCGCCGCGCAGATCATCGGGGTGAACAACCTCAGCCCCACCCGCACGGCGATCACCGTCGCCTCGCCCGCGATGGGCCGCAACGTCGACCTGCAGGTCCTGCACCCGGCGGGCGGCGGCTCCCGCCCCACGTACTACCTGCTCGACGGCCTCGATCCCGGCGTCGGCCAGAGCACCTGGACCAACGCGACCGACGCCGAGGCCTTCTTCCGGAACAAGAACGTCAACGTGGTGATGCCGACCGGCGGGCAGGCCAGCTACTACTCCGACTGGATCTCCGACGACCCGCGCTTCGGCCGGTACAAGTGGGAGACCTTCCTGACCCAGGAGCTGCCCGGACTGATCGACGCGGAGTTCGGCGGCAACGGCGTCAACGGCATCGGCGGCCTGTCCATGGGCGGTAACGCGGCCTACATCCTGGCCGCGCGGCACCCCGGGCTGTACCGGGCCGTCGCCGGCTACAGCGCGTGTCCCGACAGCGCGATGGCGGCGGGCGCGATCATGTTCTCCATCGCCAACCGCGGCGGCAACCCGCTCAACATGTGGGGCGCGCCCGGCAGCCCCGAGTGGGCCTCGCACGACCCGGCCCTGATGCTCGAGGGGCTGCGTGGCAAGGCGCTCTACATGTCCACCGGCACCGGCATCCCCGGCCCGCACGAGGCCGAACTGAAGCCGCAGCTGGCGGAGAACATTTTCCTCGGCGGCCCGATCGAACTGGGCGTCAACACCTGCATGGTCGCCTTCGACCAGCGCCTGCGCGGTGCCGGGATCGGCGCCAAGATCGACTACCACCCGGTCGGTACCCACTCGTGGTCCTACTGGCAGGACGCGCTGCACGCCTCCTGGCCGACCATCGGTCCCGCACTGGGGGCCTGAGAGTTCTTCCCCGCGGCCCGGTTCGACGGCTACCAGCCGGAGAGCCGGGCCGCGGTGCGTCCGGGCTATCCGGTCCGGCGCCGAAGCACGACGCCCGCGATCACGCCGATCACCGAGAGCCCGGCGACGAGCAGCACGTAACCCGCGGGGAAGCCCAGGATCTCGACGTACTCCCGGCTCACCACCCGATCGCGGACGATGTCGTCGTTCGCGGCGGGGCCGAAGGCGAAATCGGTGGTGATGGTCGCGGGCCGGGGGATGGAGACGGCGAGCTCGGTGAGGTAGGTCCGGCCCGCCGCGAGCGCGGTCAGGTCGGGATCGGTGAGTTCGGCGACGGGGGCGGCGAATTCGGTGATGCTGGATTGGCCGGCGGTGTCGGCGTCGGTGCGCGTCACCCGGTGGTCGCTGAAGACGTAGAGGTGCACCGACTGGTGTCCCGTGGCGGCGGCCGACATCCGCATCGGATACACGAGCCGGTCGGAGTCGAAGGTCAACCGGACCGGATCGAGCGCGCCGGAGAGCGGCTTCGCGCTGGTCAGCCGCATCGCGACGAAGGACCAGCCCTCGCGGAGATAGGGGTCGAGGGTGGCGCTGACCTCGGGACGGAGCTGATAGCCGTTGGCATCCAGCCATTCCCGGACGCCGGTGAGGTCGCCGCCGCGCAGGGTGGTCGCCTCCAGCGGGCCGAGCTGCACCTGCCCCAGCACCTCGGGCCCGGAACCGGGCGCGGCGCCCGAGGTGTCGCCGGAGGAGTAGTCGCTGCCGAACCAGTGGTACTCGGTGACGACCTCGGGCGCGGTGAGCCGCGACAGCTCGCTGAACGAGGCCGCGGTGCCCGCCGAGACGGTCGCCGGAGTCGGCGTCGGCACGATCAACGCCGCGTCGGCGCCGTCGAACCGCATGCCGAGGCGCATGAGCACGGTCTCGCGGGTGCCGTCCCACCCCAGCACCGCCGTCTCGCTGTCGACCCGCGCCGAGTTTCCGCCGCTGACCACCCCGCCGCACGCGCACGCTGTCGCCGGTGTCATCGCCGCGGACCCTGCCGCCAGCACCACCCCGACAGTCACGACGAACGATCGAACCGCGTACCGCATCCCCATGCGAGCAGGCTACGCACTCGCCGCCACGCGCACATGCGCAGAAATACTCACCGAGCGGGCCCGGCCCGGCCGCCGCCCCGGCCGAGTTGGCGGGCCCGGCCGCAAAGGTCCGGCTACGGTGGACCCATGGCTGGCGAGAATGAGACGGTGTCGGCGCCGATCGCGAAGAAGGTGCCCTTCGAGCGGGTGCATCACGGCGACACGTTCGTCGACGAGTACGAGTGGCTGCGGGACAAGGAGAACCCCGAGGTCATCGCGTACCTGGAGGCCGAGAACGCCTTCACCGAGGCGCAGACCGACCAGCTGCAGCCGCTGCGGGACAAGATCTTCGACGAGATCAAGGCGCGGACCCAGGAGACCGACCTCTCGGTGCCGACCCGGCTCGGCGAGTTCTGGTACTACTCGCGCAGCTTCGAGGGCAAGCAGTACGGCGTGCACTGCCGCTGTCCCATCGACGCGAACGTCGACGGCATCGACGCGTGGACCCCGCCCCAGCTCGAGGTCGACACGGTGATCGAGGGCGAGGAGGTGCTGCTCGACAGCAACGTCCTGGCCGAGGGCCTGGACTTCTTCGCGCTCGGCGCGTTCTCGCTCAGCCACGACGGCACGCTGCTGGCCTACTCGGTCGACAGCACCGGCGACGAGCGCTACACCCTGCGGATCAAGGATCTGCGCACCGGTGAGCTGCTGCCCGACGAGGTGGCAGGCGCCGCCCCCGGCGCGACCTGGTCGCTGGACGGCACGCACATCTTCTATCAGACCGTCGACGAGTCCTGGCGGCCCGACACCGTGTGGCGGCACCGCGTCGGCACGGCGTCCGACGCCGATGTGACGGTGTTCCACGAGCCCGACGAGCGCTACTGGGTCAGTGTCGGCGCGACCCGCTCCGAGAAGTACCTGATGATCTGGCTCGGCTCCAAGATCACCACCGAGGGCTGGGTGCTGGAGTCCGACAATCCCGAGGGCGAGTTCCGGGTGCTGCTGGAGCGTCGCGAGGGCGTGGAGTACTCGGCCGAGCACGCGGTGATCGGCGGCGAGGACCGCTTCCTGATCCTGCACAACGACGTGGTCGACGGCGTGAAGGCGGAGAACTTCGTGCTCGCCGAGGCGCCTGCCACCGATCCGTCGAACATGACGATCCTGATCGGGCACCGCGAGGACGTGCGGCTCGAGGACATCGACGCCTTCGCCAACCACCTGGTGCTCGGCTACCGCCGCGACGCGCTGCCCCGCCTGTCGGTGTGGCCGCTCACCGCCGACGGCTACGGCGAGCTCACCGAACTCGACTTCGGGCTCGAATTGTTCTCCGCCGGTGCGGGTTCCAGCCCCGAGTGGGAGCAGCCGACGCTGCGGGTCGGCGTCACCTCCTTCATCACCCCGATGCAGGTGTTCGACTACGTGCCCGCCACCGGTGAGCTGCTGCTGCGCAAGGAGCAGCCGGTGCTCGGCGGCTACGACGCGAACGATTATGAACAGCACCGGGATTGGGCGGTCGCGCACGACGGCACCCGGATCCCGATCTCGATCATCAAGCGCCGCGGGCTCCCGGCGGGCCCGAAGCCGACGCTGCTCTACGGCTACGGCTCCTACGAGGCCAGCATCGATCCGTCGTTCTCGGTCTCGCGGCTGTCGCTGCTCGACCGCGGCATGGTGTTCGCGGTGGCGCACGTGCGTGGCGGCGGCGAGATGGGCAGGCTCTGGTACGAGCACGGCAAGACGCTGCTGAAGAAGAACACCTTCACCGACTTCGTCTCCTGCGCGAGCCATCTCATCGACACCGGGGCCACGGCGGCGGACCGGCTGATCGCCGACGGCGGCAGCGCGGGCGGTCTGCTGATGGGCGCGGTCGCCAACCTGGCGCCGGAGCTGTTCAACGGCATCCTCGCCAACGTGCCGTTCGTCGACCCGCTCACCTCCATCCTCGACCCGTCGCTGCCGCTGACGGTGATCGAATGGGACGAGTGGGGAAACCCGCTGGCCGACAAGGACGTCTACGAGTACATGAAGTCGTACTCGCCGTACGAGAACGTCGAGGCCAAGGACTACCCGGCCATCCTGGCCATCACCAGCCTCAACGACACCCGCGTGCTCTACGTCGAGCCCGCCAAGTGGATCGCCAAGCTGCGCGACACCAAGACCGGTGACAGCGAGCTGCTGCTCAAGACGGAGATGAGCGCCGGCCACGGCGGCGTGAGCGGGCGCTACGAGAAGTGGAAGGAAGTCGGCTTCGAGTACGCCTGGGTACTCGACAAGGTCGGCCTGGCGGACGCGTAGGGGTGAGTGCTCCTGGCCCGCTTCGTTTCGTTTTCTGTGGGTCAGGGGTGCGGAGCGAGGAGCTTGCCGAGCAGGGTGGTGAGCTGGGCGCGTTCGTCTGCGGTGAGCGCGGCGAAGGTGTCGTCCAGGAAGGCCGGGGTTGCGGCTTCGGCCCGGCGTAGCCGGTCGCTGCCCGCTTCGGTGAGGGTGACGGCGTAGGAGCGCCGGTCGAGTGGATTGCGTTCGCGGCGAACGTATCCCGACTGTTCGAGGTCGTCGCAGACGGTCACCATGACGCTGCGGTCGATCCGCAGTTCCACCGCGAGCGTCTGCTGGGAGCAGGCGCCGACCTCGGCCAGCATCTTCAACACCAGGTGCTGGCCGACGCCGAGGCCCTGCGCGGTCGCGTGCGCTTCGGCGGCGCGGGCGACGGCGGTCGAGGCCCGGCACAGGGCGATATCGGGGCGCTCGGCGGCGAGGCGGGGGAAGTAGGGCATGGCACTCCTCGGGCGGGTGTCTCCATTCTTCGGCGCTAGGAGCCCGCATGACCCTCGATCTGACCCCCGACCAGCTGTTGTCCACCACCCGGGCAGTGCGCAAGCGACTCGACTTCGATCGGCCGGTGCCGCGCGAATTGATCGAGGAGTGCGTCGACCTGGCCACCCAGGCGCCGACCGGGCGCAATCGCCAGCGCTGGCATTTCCTGGTCGTCACCGACGCGCGGCGCAGATGGGTGCTCGCCGACATCTTCCGGCGGTCGCTGGTGCTGGGGGAGGCGGCGCCGCTGACGGCGCGGGACCGGGAGCGGATGCAGGTGGATCCCGGGTCCACGGCCCGGGTCTTCGACGGCCTGCGGTACCTGGCCGACAATATCCACCGGGTGCCCGCGTTCGTGATCCCGGCGGTGGAGGGACGCACCGATCGCGCGTCGGTGGAGATCCAGGCGGGGACCTGGGGCTCTATCCTGCCCGCGGTGTGGAGCTTCATGCTGGCCGCACGGGTACGGGGGCTCGGTACGGTGTGGACCACCGCGCAGGCACCGCTGGAGCGGGAACTCGCTGCGGCCCTTGATGTCCCGTATGACGAGGTGATGCTCGCCGCGTTCCTGCCGCTGGCCTACACGATCGGCACGGATTTCAGGCCGGCGGTGCGCGTGCCTCGCGCGCAAACACTGCACTGGCAGCGGTGGTGAGGCGTGCGCGGATGTTCGTCGGGGCGTCATCGGTGGAGCACGCGGGTGTCACCTGGGGCTGACACCGTAGGTTCATGAACGCTGAGCTGATCGTTTCCGTATCCGGGATCCGGGACACGACCCGCGACGCCGCGATCGAGTTCGCGGCGGAGATGGACCAGCGGGATGTGCGGCTGTCCCTGCTGGTCGCGCCCCGGTTGAAGAACAAGTACCGGCTGGTCGACGATCCGGCGACGCAGTCGTGGTTGCGCGGCAGGCGGCTCGAGGGTGACGCGATCGTGCTGCACGGCTACGACCAGGCGGCCACCAAGACCCGTCGCGCGGAGTTCGCGAGCCTGCCGAGGCACGAGGCAACGCTGCGGCTCAAGGCGGCCGACCGGGTGATGGAACAGGTGCAACTGCGCACCCGGCTCTTCGCCGCGCCGCGCTGGGACGCTTCGGCGGGCGCGCTGGCCGCGCTGCCCGATGTCGGCTTCCGGCTCGCGCTCGGCCTGACCGCCGTCCTCGATCTGGAACGCGATGTGGCCCAGCGCGCCCGGGTGTACGGAATCGGTGAGGGATTCCGTGCCGAGCCGTGGTGGTGCCGGGCGCTGGTGATGGGCGCGGCGCGCACCGCCCGGCGCGGCGGCGTGCTGCGGCTGGCGATCTCGGCCGCGCAGTTGCAGCGTTCGGGCCCGCGCCAGGCCATGCTCGACGCCGTCGACCTGGCGCTGTACCACGGCGCCCGCAGCGACGTGTACCGCTGGGAGCCGTTCACCGCGGCCAGGGCTGCCTGACCGGCCACCGTCGCGCGCGTCGGCGATCAGGCGCGCGACGGTGGCCCTCTGTCACGGCTGGGTGTGCGGCAGAGCCACTTCGGGCGCGGCGTCATGGGTGAACCCGCCCGCTTGCTCGCGGGTCAGTGGGGTCCGCCACGGGTTGTCTTCGAGCTGGCGCAGACCGCGCCGGATATCGGCGAGCAGGAGTTCGGCCATGTCCACGGTGAAGCCGTGCCGGAACACCGCGCGCATGATCGTCTCGTCCTGCCGGTCGGCGGGCAGCGGATAGGCGGCGATGAGCCAGCCGCGGGCGCGGAGCCGATCGGACAGATCGTAGAGGTTGTAGTCGGCGCCCTCGGTGAGCCGCCAGGCGACCGCGGTGATCCCGCGATCGGGTTCGGCCGCGTGGATCAGCTCGAACGGGCCGGCCGCGGCCAGGCCTTTCGCGAAGTGCCGGGCGACGAGATAGATCGCCGACTGCACGCGGGTGTAGCCCTCGCGGCCGAGCCGGATGAAGTCGTAGTACTGGGTGATCACCTGCCCGCCCGGCCGGGAGAAGTTGAGGTTGAAGGTGGGCATGTTGCCGCCGAGGTAGTCCACGTCGAAGACCAGCTCGCGGGGGAGATCGGCGGCCTCGCGCCAGATCACCCAGCCGACCCCGAGCGGCGCGAGACCCGTCTTGTGC
This sequence comes from Nocardia sp. NPDC050718, assembly GCF_040654235.1. Lineage (NCBI taxonomy): Bacteria > Bacillati > Actinomycetota > Actinomycetes > Mycobacteriales > Nocardiaceae > Nocardia > Nocardia sp. NPDC050718. Next base: position 480,023 of record NZ_JBFAHQ010000003.1, read on the forward strand.
CCGGAGGCGTTGATCGATTTCACCCGGGGCAATCGGAAGTCCCACACCAGCTCCGGCGCGGTGAACGGGCCGAGGAAGCCGCCGCTGGCCGCGTCGACGTGGATCGGGATGTCCGGGCCGCCCGCGGCGTGCATGCGGTCCAGTTCGGCGCTGATGGCCGCGACGTCCTCGAACAGACAGGTGAAGGTCTGACCGAAGGTCGGCACCACCGCGATGGTGTTGTCGTCGCAGTATTTCGGCAGATCGTCGGGGTGCAGGGTGTAGCGGTTCGCGCGCAACGGCACCTGCCGCAGTTCCACGTCGAAGTAGCGGGCGAACTTCTCCCAGCAGACCTGGACCGGGCCGCTCACCAGGTTGGGCACGCCGGTGCCGCCACGGGCTCGCCAGCGGAATTTCGCCGCGAGGCCGCCGAGGATCGCGGCCTCGCTGGAGCCGGTGGTGGAGGTGCCGAGCGTGGCCGCGGGATCGGGGGCCTGCCACAGGTCGGCGAGCATGCGCACACAGCGCTTCTCCAGCTCGGCGGTCTGCGGGTACTCGTCTTTGTCGACGATGTTCTTGTCGATCGATTCGGCCATCAGCCTGCGCGCCTGATCGTCGATCCAGGTCGTGCAGAAGGTGGCCAGGTTCATCCGCGCGACGCCGTCGAGAATCAATTCGTCGTGCACGATCTCGTAGGCGACGTCGCCGGGTAGTTCGGCGGCGGGAAAGCCGCCGTGCGGAGCGGGGCGGGTGAATCCGGGAAGGCTGAAAAGGTCTTGGGATCGGAGATTCTCGGCCACGGTTCCTCCAGTCAGGAGCTGCACTGCCAGGTGATAGCTCTGATGGCATTCTGCAACGATTACATAGCGTATGCCCTCGATTCGAGCCTACTTGGCGGATGCTGAACAGTTACTATGCTTGGGCAGTTGGTCAAGGGTTTCCGCTAGTTGTGCATCCACAGCAGGAGGCAGCGCTGATGACGGGCTCCGCGACGAAAGCCGCGACGACGACGAAGTATTTGTCCTGGGTGACATTGGCGCTGATGACCACGAGTTCGGTGGCCAGCCTCCGCTCGGCGCCCACGATGGCGGTCTACGGACTCGCCTGTGTATTCCTCTACATCATTCCCGCGATTCTGTTCCTGCTACCGACCTCGCTGGTCGCCGCGGAACTCGCCTCGGGCTGGCAGGGCGGCGTCTACAAATGGGTCGGGGACGGGCTGAACAAGCCGCTCGGTTTTCTCGCCGTCTGGTGTCAGTTCGCCATGACGATTTTCTACTATCCGAGCTTGCTCGCTTATGTGGCAAGTACTTTCGCTTACATCATCGATCCGTCGCTGGCGTCCAACGGCCTGTATGTGGCGATCGTGATCATCACCGTGTACTGGGCAGGCGTTTACGTGTCCTCGCAGGGCACCAAGACGGTGGCCGGGCTGTCGAGTATGGGCCTGGTGATCGGCACGCTTATTCCCGGCACCGTGCTGGTGGTGCTCGGTCTGGTGTTTCTCGCGCAGGGTAATCCGTCTGCGGCGCCGATGGATTCGAGTCACCTGCTGCCCGCCTGGACCGGGCTGGCCAGCCTGGTGCTGATCGTGAACAATTTCCTGTCCTACGCGGGCATGGAGATGAACGCGGTGCACGTGTCGTCGCTGAAGAACCCGGCCAGGGAATTCCCGAAGGCGATGTTCCTGGCGATGGGCCTGGTGCTGGTCATCTTCATCCTGCCCGCGCTGGCGATCAGCTGGGTCGTCCCGTCCGCCAGCCTGAGTCTCACGGCCGGTGTGATGCAGGCGTTCGACGGCTTCTTCAGCCACTTCGGCGTCGGCTTCCTCACCCCGATCGTCGGCATCGCGCTGGTGGCGGCCGCGGTCGGCGGCATGCTCACCTGGCTGGCCGGACCGTCCAAGGGACTGTTGCTGATCGGGCGCAGCGAGGGGTATCTGCCGCCCTGGCTGACCACGATGAACAAGCACGGCGTGCAGCAGAACATGCTGGTGGCGCAGGGCGTGTTCACGACCTTCATCGCGCTGCTCTACGCCTTCATCCCGAATGTCTCCAGCGCGTACTGGATTCTGTCGGTGATCACCACGCAGGTGTATCTGATCATGTACGTGCTGATGTTCGCGGCGGCCGCCAAACTGCGCCGCGACGATCCGGATCATCCGCGCGGCTATCGGGCGCCCGCCCTGTTCGCGCTCTGCGGTCTCGGCGCCGCGTCCTCGATCGCGGCCTTCGCGATCGGCTTCGTGCCGCCCTCGCAATTCGGTGCGGGCAGTCCGTGGGTGTATCTGCTCATCGTCGGCGGCGGCATGGGCGTCGTCGGTCTGCTGATCCCGTACCTGTTCTACCGAAATCGCAGGGACAGCTGGAAACTCGCCGTTCCGGAAGGGGAGCAGGTATGACGACCGGAGACGCCCCCGAACACAAGCGCCGCTGGATCTACATCACCGCGGGTGTGCTGCTGGTGGTCTTCGCCCTGATCGGCCTGCTCACCTTCAGCGAGATCCGCGAGAGCACCCAGGCCACCACCAAAGCCGAACAGCTGCACAACAATCTGGTCGCGGCGGGCCTGCCCGCACCGGAGCCGCAGGTGATCGCCGACGCGCTCGGCGAGGACGGCGGCTCGGTCTGCCAGGATCCGAGTTCGCCGCTGATCAAGGCGAAATACCAGGCCTCGATCACCAACGGCGCCGCAGGGCCGGGGCAGCGCCCGGTGATCGGCCCGCGCGACACCACCCAGGCGGTGGCCCTCACCATCGCCGTCTATTGCCCGGATCGCCTGTCGGACTATCTTTCTCATCTCGACACCCTGAAGCTGGACGACACCACGAAGTGAGGCGCGAGCGATGACGGATACCCCCGAAGTGGCTGCGTTGCGCACCACGATCGCCGGGCTGATGGGCCGGGCGAAAAAGGATCTCACCGAGCTGGTTTCGCTCAAATCGGTCGCCGACCCGCGTCAGTTCCCGCCCGAGGGCTGCGAGCAGACCGCGCAGTGGGTGGCCGACGCCTTCGCCGCGGCCGGACTGACCGAGGTGGGCCTGCACGAGACGCCCGACGGCAGCAAGGCCGTCATCGGGCACAAGCCGGGCCCGCCCGGCACACCGACGGTGCTGCTCTACTGCCACTACGACGTGCAGCCGCCGCTGGGCGACGACGCCTGGAACACCCCGGTCTGGACGCTCACCGACAAGGATGGTCGCTGGTTCGGCCGCGGCGCCGCCGACTGCAAGGGCAATATCGTCACCCACCTGACGGCCCTGCGCGCGATCGGGCCGGACTTTCCGATCGGGATCAAGGTGGTGTCGGAGGGCTCCGAGGAGCAGGGCACCGGCGGGCTGGAGAAGTTCGTCGTCGCCAATCCCGACCTGCTCGCGGCCGACGTGATCCTGGTGGCCGACTGCGGCAACTTCGCGGTCGGCGTGCCCACCTTCACCCAGACCCTGCGCGGGAACGTCAATGTCGTGGTCACGGTGAAGACGCTGGCGGGGCCGATGCACTCGGGCATGTTCGGCGGCCCGGCGCCGGACGCGCTGGCCGCGATGATCCGGCTGCTCTCGTCGCTGCGGGACGAACACGGCAACACCACCATCGACGGGCTCACCGACGATCAGAAGTGGACCGGCGTGCAGTACCCGGTCGAGGACTTCCGGGCCGACGCGGGCGTGCTCGACGGGGTCGACCTGCTCGGCAGCGGCACCGTCTCGGACATGGTGTGGGCCCGGCCCGCGTTGACGGTGCTCGGCATGGACGTGCCCGCCGTCGTCGGATCGTCGGCGGCAATCCAGCCGAGCACCAGGGCCCGGCTCAACCTGCGCATCCCGCCGGGCACCGAACCCAAACAGGCCCTCGACCTGCTGGAGAAGCACCTGCGCGCGCACCTGCCGTGGAACGCCCAGCTCGAGATCGAGGTGGAGGCGCTCGGCGAGCCGTTCGTCGCCTCCGAGCAGGGGCCGGCGCGCTCGGCGCTGGAGCAGGCGATGGCGACCTCCTACGGCAGGCATGTGACCACCGAGGGGCAGGGCGGCTCGATCCCGCTGTGCAATGTCTTCGCCGACACCTATCCGAAGGCCGAGATCATGCTGATCGGCGTCGAGGAGCCGAAGTGCCTGATCCACGCGCCCAACGAGAGCGTCGACCCGACCGAGATCGAGCACATGGCGCTGGCCGAGGCGCTGTTCCTCAGCACCTACCGCTGATCAGAACTGCGCCTGGTCCTCCGGCTGGATCACCCGGAATTCGGTTCCGGCCGGGGCCATCTCGGTCAGCCTGCCGAAGTAGATGCCCTGCGCCGCCGGCTCGACGATCCCGAAATGGACCGGGACGGCGGTGCGGGGGTTGACCGCGCGCAGGTAGTCGACGGTGTCCCAGATCCGCATCCACGGCGCGACGGCCGGGATGGCGAGCACGCCGACCGGGACCGGCGGCACCCACAGCGAGTCGCCGGGGTGCACCAGCTGGGCCGGATCGGCCGCGGTGCCGAGCTGGAAGACCGTGTTGTCGATCACCGGGATGTCCGGGTGGATCACGGCGTGACGTCCGCCACCGCCGGTGATCTGCAGGTCGCCGATGTCGAGCACCTGGCCCGCCGAGACCGGCTCCCAGCCCTCGCCGCGCTGCTGGGCGGTCTGCGGGTCCGACAGCAGGCGGGCGGTCGGGTTGGCCTCGATCAGCGCCTCGATCCGGGTCGGATCGATGTGGTCGGGATGCTGGTGGGTCACCGCGATCGCGTCCAGTCCGGTGATGCCCTCGAAGCCGTGCGCGAAGGTGCCGGGATCGAACAGCACTTTCACGCCGTGCAGTTCCACGAGGATGCAGGAATGACCGAAGTGGGCGATGCGCATACCCGATGCTATCGCCGCCGATCCCGGTGGGCCCGGAGGCGGAAGCGGAGTGTGGCCACGCAGGGCCCTCGGGGGTCGGCGCCATCGAACACAGCCGCCGCTACCCCGGAAGGCGGGTACGACGGCCGGGTCAACTAGGATTTCCGAGGTAACCCCCCACACCACATGAGGAGCAACGCGTGGCACGAGTCGTGGTCGAGGTCATGCCGAAGGCCGAGATCCTGGACCCCCAGGGACAGGCCGTGGTCGGCGCGCTCCCGCGTCTGGGATTCGCTGGAATCTCGGATGTGCGGCAGGGCAAGCGATTCGAGCTCGAGGTGGACGAGAGTGTCTCCGACGCCGAGCTTGAGCAGATCGCCGAGGCGCTGCTGGCCAACACGGTGATCGAGGACTGGAAGGTCGTTCGGGTCTCGTGAGCGCACGCATCGGCGTTATTACTTTTCCGGGCACGCTCGATGATGTCGACGCCGCCCGCGCGGTGAAGCTGGCGGGCGCCGAGGCCGTGAGCCTGTGGCACGCCGACGCCGACATCAAGGGTGTCGACGCGGTCATCGTGCCCGGTGGCTTCTCCTACGGCGACTACCTGCGCTGCGGCGCCATCGCCCGGTTCGCGCCGGTGATGGGCGAGGTCGTGCGCGCGGCCGGTCAGGGCCTGCCGGTGCTCGGCATCTGCAACGGCTTCCAGGTGCTGTGCGAGGCCGGGCTGCTGCCGGGCGCGCTGACCCGCAACGAGGGCCTGCATTTCATCTGCCGTGACGAGTGGCTGCAGGTCGAGGCGACGAACACCGCCTGGACCTCCCGCTACGAGCAGGGCGCGCAGATCCTCATCCCGCTGAAGTCGGGCGAGGGCCGCTACCAGGCGTCGCAGCAGGTGCTCGACGAGCTCGAGGGCGAGGGTCGCGTGGTGTTCCGCTACGCGGGCGACAACCCGAACGGCTCGCAGCGCGGCATCGCCGGCATCTCCTCGGCCAACGGCCGGGTCGTCGGCCTGATGCCGCACCCCGAGCACGCCACCGAGGCGCTGACCGGCCCGAGCGACGACGGTCTCGGCATGTTCTTCTCGGTGATCGACAGCCTGATCAACGCCTGAGTTCTCCCGCACCGACGCCCCGGCCTCGCTTCGAGGACCGGGGCGTCGCCCGTTTCAGGGCAGCCGGTCGATGATGTCGAAGTCGACGCCTTCCGCTCTCGCCAGGTGGGCCGGGCCGACGGCCTGGTTGCCGAGGAAGCCGTTGCGGGTGGACGGACCGTCGAGGACGATGCCGTCGGCGAGCCTGGCCGAGATGGTCGGGACGTCCAGGGTGCCGACGGTGTCGGCCAGCGTGCGCAGCAGGTGGACGGCCTCGTAGGTGGAATTGCTGAACGTCGTCAGCGCGGGGGCGAAGGCGCCGTGGTGCTCGCGGTAGCGGGTGCGGCGGTCGCGGCCGTCGGCGGTGTGCTCGTCGACGAAGAAGCTCGACGCGACGAACATGTTGGCGTTGGCCGCCGGGCCCGCGCTGAGCAGCACGTTCTCGTCGACGGCCGGACTCAGTCGCGGCATGATCGCGGGCAGGCCGGTCGCGGTGAACTGGCGATTGAAGCGGGCGGTGTCGGCGCCGACCATCAGGATCAGCACCGCGTCGGCGCGCAGCAGAGCCGGGCTGTCGAGGAACACGTGGAAATCGGTGGTGCCCAGCGGCACGTACTGCTCGAGCACGAGGTCGGCCGGTGAGGGCAGCGCGCGGCGCAGCGCGTTGACGGTCTGCCGCGGCCAGATGTAGTCGTTGCCGATCACCGCCCAGCGGCGTACCCCCAGCTCACGGGCCATCCAGGCGACGGCGGGCACGGTCTGGTGATCGGGATGCTCGCCCACCAGCAGGACGCCGGGGCGCTCGTCGGGCAGGCCCTCGTGATCGGTCGCGTAGAGGTAGGGAACCCGGCCGTCGACGGCGTCGGCGACGGCGCGGCGCACGGCGGAGGTGTGCCAGCCGGTGATCGCGCCGACCATTCCGGTCGCCAGGAACGCGTCGACTTCGGCGGCCACCTCGTACGGCGGACGGCCGCCGTCGAGGGTTGTCAGCCGAATTTCCCGGCCCAGAATTCCTGTCCCACTATTGATTTCGTCGACGGCCAGGGAAATGGCGGCGGTGCACGACGGTGCGATGATGCCGCCGGGGCCCTGAGTGGGCACGATCGAGAGAATCTCGATCGTTTCGTCCCGACTCTCGTCGAACGTGGGCATTCTGTACTCTAACGCCTAGTGCGAACAGGTTTGTTCGAATGAATGTGTCGGCAGGTGGGAATGCAATCGGTGTCCATCATAAGTGGGTGTTCCACGCTGCACGGCGCGCTGCGCTCGGCAGAACGTAACTGGGTGCGCCAGCTGGAATCGGCGTTGTCGGCCGACAATCTCACGGCCGACCACTGGGCGATTCTGTCGCAGTTGTCCACCGACGACGGCATGACCATGTCGGAATTGGCGGCGGCCGCGCGGCTGGCGCCGTCCTCGGCCACCCGGCACGCCGATCATCTCGCCGAGCGCGGGCTGATCTTCCGGGTCGCCGCCACCGACGACCGCCGCCGGATCCTGATCGGGCTCAGCAGTCTCGGGGCGAAGCTGGTCACCAAGATCCGGGCCGAGGAACAGCTCGCGGAGGAAGAGCTCCGTGCCCGCTTGGGCGCGCGGCGCTACAGCGAGCTGGCCGCCGCGCTGTCCGTCATCGCCGAGCTCTAGCCGGCATTCGCCGGGCGCTGGACGAATCTTCCCCAGGCCCGGTAGCGGTCCCGGGCGATGGTGGGCAGGTAGGCCGGGACCAGCGCACCCGGTGTCTGGTCGGCGAAGGCCGACACGTCCCGGCACAGGTGGGCCTGATCGGTGTACCCGCAGGCCGCCGCGACCTCGGCGGCCGGTGTGCCCGCCAGCAGCTCGTCGACCGCGGACCGGAAGCGGACCAGCATGGCCGCCCGCTTGGGGGTCAGGCCGATCTGGGACTCGAACCGCGCCCACAGCCGCTTGTGGCTCCAGCCGAGCGAGGCGGCGAGCGCGCCGATCCGCACCTGGCCGCCGGTGCTGAGGATGCGGCTCCAGCCGGCGAGCACCTCCGGGTCGGGCGTGCGCGTCGGCCGATCGCCGTGCGCGAGAAACGATCTGGTGATCGCGAAGCGGTCGTCCCAGGTCGGGGCGGACGCGAGTTGGGCACGCAGCCGCCGGGCCCGCGCGCCCCACAGGTCCTCCAGGTCGACCGCGCCCCGGCCCAGCTCCGCCGGGGACACCCCGAGCAGCGAGTACGCCCGCACCGGTGACAGCCGGACCTCGACGCACGCCGCCCGCGCGGCCCGCACCCGCACGGCCTCGATGGGCAGTCCGGCGACGAAGCCGCCGAGGGTCCGGCTGCCGAACGCGTCGTCGACGCGCAGGTCGCGATCCCCGAATTCGATCAGCACGGTGACCGACGCCGCGCCGGCGACGCGCAGATCCAACCCGGCCCCGGCCGCGTCCCGGTAGCCGATGATCCCGGTACCCGGCGTCATCACCGCGGCCGGACCTGCGAATTCCCAGTCACCGTCGGACCGGCGCTCGACGTCCACACTGCCCACTCGTCCAGGCTACGGACCGGCGTGGCGGGCGACCCTGGGGCTAGGATCGCGGCTGTGCCTGTATCCCTGACTGCGGCCACGGCGAGTGGCTTGTGCGCGTTCATCGATGCTTCGCCCTCGCCGTTCCACGTGTGCGCGACGGTCGCGGCCGAGCTGGCCGCCAACGGGTTCACGCCGTTGACCGAGGCGCAGGCGTGGGACAGCGCGGGCGGGAAACACTATGTGGTGCGCGGTGGTTCGCTGATCGCGTGGGCCGACTTCGACGCGGCGCCCGCCGACCCGTTCCGGGTGGTCGGCGCGCACACCGACAGCCCGAACCTACGGGTGAAGCAGCATCCCGACCTGGCGACGGCGGGCTGGCAGCTGGTCGGGCTCGAGCCCTACGGCGGTGCGTGGCTGAACTCCTGGCTGGACCGCGAACTCGGTCTCTCCGGCCGGTTGAGCGTGCGCGACGGCGCGCGGATGAGCGACGTGCTGGTCCGCATCGACGACCCGATCCTGCGGGTGCCGCAGCTGGCGATCCACCTGTCCGAGGATCGGCGCGGGGTGACGCTGGACCCGCAGCGGCACGTGAACGCCATCTGGGGCATCGGCGACGCCCCGGCCTCCTTCCTGGATTTCGTGGCCGACCGCGCCGGCGTCGACGGTGCCGACGTCCTCGGCTGGGAGCTGATGACCCACGATCTCGCGCCGAGCACGCTGGTCGGCCGGGACAACGACCTGGTGAGCGCGCCGCGCCTGGACAACCAGGGCACCTGCTACGCCGGGCTGCAGGCGTTCCTCGCCGCCGTCGACGAGCCGGGCGCCGCGACGCCGGTGCTGGTGATGTTCGACCACGAGGAGGTCGGCAGCCAGTCCGACCGGGGCGCGCAGTCGGACCTGCTGCCCGCGGTGCTCGAGCGCATCGTGCTGGCGCGCGGCGGCGGCCGGGCCGATTACCTGGCCGCGCTGGCCGGTTCGGTGGTCGCCTCCGGTGACATGGCCCACGCGACCCACCCGAACTACCCGGACCGGCACGAGCCCGCGCATCGGATCGAGGTCGGCGGCGGACCGGTGCTCAAGGTCAACCAGAACCTGCGCTACGCCACCGACGCGGCGGGGGCCGGTGCGTTCGCGCTGGCCTGCGCCCAGGCGGGAGTTCCGTTGCAGCGCTACGTGCATCGCGCGGATCTGCCGTGCGGGTCGACCATCGGGCCGATGACGGCGGCGCGCACCGGCATCTCGACGGTCGACGTCGGCGCACCGCAATTGGCCATGCACTCGTGCCGCGAACTCATGGGCGCTGCCGATGTTCCCGCCTACGCCGCCGCGCTCGCCGCCTTCCTCACCCCGGCTGCCCTGGACTGAGCGAATACCGAAGGGCCGCGCCGTCGGCGGGGCCACGGGCGGCCGCGGTACAAATCCGTCGGCGGTGGCCGAGGTCGAGCTGCGACGTGTCCCCGCGTGGCAGCCTGCCGGTCCGGTGTGGGCCGGGCCGCCGCGCGAATCCCGCTGTCAGGCGGTCGCGAGTTCCGGTGCGGCGGGGGCCTTCTTGGCGGGGTGGTAGGTGATCACGGCGTAGACGATCACCGCGAGGGTGGTCCAGACGTAGGCGCTGCCGATGATCTGCTGCCACCACGCCCAGTCGAGTTCCTTGCCGCCGGAATGCGGCAGCACCCACTGCGGGCCGATGATGAACATCACGGTGAACAGCGCGACCACGGTGGTGAACGCCCGCGAGCGACGCCGGGTGACCTGATCGACGGCGACGACCAGCGCGGGCGCGACCCACACCCAGTGGTGCGACCACGAGACCGGCGACACCAGCAGCACGGCGGCCGCGTTGACCAGCAGCGCCGAGACGTCCTTGCCCGCGCCGATCAGCCGGTACATCCACACCGCGGCCAGCGCGACCGTGACGGCCGAGAGCGCGATCCACAGCCCGGTGGCGACCGACTCGTCCATCCCCAGGCGGAACAGCGTGCCCTTGATCGACTGATTGCCCGCGAAATACGGGGTGCCGATGCGGCCCGTATCGGTGACGGTGTCGAACCAGTACTCCACCGAATCGGCCGGGAACAGCAGGAAACCGAGCCCGACCGCGCCGACGGCCGACACGACCAGGGTGATCGCGGCCTTCCAGTCCCGCTTCAGCAGGAAGTAGAGCAGGTAGGCCGCGGGAATGAGCTTGATCGAGACCGCGATGCCGATCAGCATGCCGCGCGGCCAGAACGGTTTGCGCACCAGGATGTCGAGGGCGATCGCGGCCATCAGGATCAGGTTGATCTGGCCGAAGTTGAAGGTCTGGCGGACCGGTTCGAGGAATTGGGCCAGGCCGAGACCGGCGATCACCACGGTCAGCACCGCGATCCGGTCGAGCTCGGGACGCACCCGGACCAGGACCAGCCACAGCGCGATCCCCAGGCTCAGCAGCGAGGTCACCAGCACGACGACCTCGGCGACCGGGATCGGCATCAGCGCCAGCGGCACGAAGAACGCTGCGGCCAGCGGGGGATAGGTGAACGGCAGACCCAGCCCGTAGACCGGCGGCATCGGTCCGTACAGATCGCCGCCGTCGAGCCAGACGCGGGCGCCGTTGCGGTAGACCCGTAGGTCGATGTAGCCGTGCCACCAGTGCGCGAGCAGCGCGATCGCGGCCGAGACGACGAACAATCCGATCGCGGCGGCCAGCCAGCGCAGCCGCCGGTTCCGGTCGGTCTGCGCGGGTGGGGGATCCGACGGTCCGGCCGGAGTGGAACTCGGCACCGCGTCATGCGCGGGAGCAGTCGACTCGACCTGCTCGGCAACCCCCGGACTCTCGTTCACGGCGTCAGACTAACGGGTAGGTAGCGAGGCGAAGCGTAGGTGTGACCAGGCCGGGTGCGAGGTCTGTCACTTGTTCGCAACACAGGCCCTGGGCGGGCGGCTTCCGCGTAGGCAACTAGACTCTGGTGGCAAGTCCCCCGGCCGAAAGGACCCTGGTCTCCCGTGACACTGCAGGTCGACACCGTCGCCACCGCCGCAGCCACCCCGGATGCTCCGCAGCCGTACAAGGAACTCGGTCTCAAAGACGACGAGTACGCCCGCATCAAGGAGATCCTCGGCCGTCGGCCCACCGACGCCGAGCTGGCGATGTACTCCGTGATGTGGAGCGAGCATTGCTCCTACAAGTCCTCCAAGGTGCACCTGCGCTACTTCGGTGAGACGACGACGCCCGAGATGAAGGCCTCGATGCTGGCCGGCATCGGCGAGAACGCCGGCGTGGTCGACATCGGCGACGGCTGGGCCGTCACCTTCAAGGTCGAGAGCCACAACCACCCGTCCTACGTCGAGCCGTACCAGGGCGCGGCCACCGGCGTCGGCGGCATCGTGCGCGACATCATGGCGATGGGCGCGCGCCCGATCGCGGTGATGGACCAGCTGCGCTTCGGCGCGGCGGACGCGGCCGACACCCGTCGCGTGGTCGACGGCGTCGTGCGCGGCATCGGCGGCTACGGCAACTCCCTCGGCCTGCCCAATGTCGGCGGCGAGACCGTCTTCGACGCCTCCTACCAGGGCAACCCGCTGGTGAACGCGCTGTGCGCGGGCGCGATGCGCGTGGAGGACCTGCACCTGGCCTTCGCCTCCGGCGCGGGCAACAAGATCATCCTGTTCGGCGCGCGCACCGGCCTCGACGGCATCGGTGGCGTGTCCGTGCTCGCCTCGGACACCTTCTCCGGCGAGGAGACCGGCACCGGCCGCAAGAAGCTGCCCGCCGTGCAGGTCGGTGACCCGTTCACCGAGAAGGTGCTCATCGAGTGCTGTCTGGACCTGTACAAGGCCGGCCTCGTCGTCGGCATCCAGGACCTCGGCGGCGCCGGGCTGTCCTGCGCCACCTCGGAACTGGCCGCGGCGGGCGACGGCGGCATGCACATCGACCTGACCAAGGTCCCGCTGCGCGCCAAGCACATGACCCCCGCCGAGATCCTGTCGAGCGAGTCGCAGGAGCGCATGTGCGCGGTCGTCACCCCCGAGAACGTGGACGCCTTCATGGCCGTCTGCAAGCGCCACGACGTGCTGGCCACCGTCATCGGTGAGGTCACCGACGGCGACCACCTCGTCATCACCTGGCACGGCGAGACCGTCGTCGACGTGCCGCCGCGCACCGTCGCCCACGAGGGCCCGGTCTACGAGCGCCCGGTGCAGCGTCCCGACACCCAGGACGCGCTGATCGCCGACACCACCGCCACGCTGCCCCGGCCCAAGACGGCCGACGAACTGCGCGAGACCCTGCTGCAGATGGTTGCCAGCCCGCAGCTGTGCAGCCGCAAGTGGATCACCGAGCAGTACGACCGCTACGTGCGCGGCAACACCGTGCTGGCCGAGCACGCCGACGCCGGCGTGGTGCGCATCGACGAGGAGTCCGGCCGCGGCATCGCGCTGGCCACCGACGCCTCGGGCCGCTACACCAAGCTCGACCCGTACACCGGCGCGCAGCTGGCGCTGGCCGAGGCCTTCCGCAATGTCGCCACCACCGGCGCCACCCCGAAGGCTGTCACCAACTGCCTGAACTTCGGTTCGCCGGAGGACCCGGGCGTGATGTGGCAGTTCCAGCAGGCCGTGCGCGGCCTCGCGGACGGCTGTGCGGCCCTGGGCATTCCGGTGACCGGCGGCAACGTCAGCTTCTACAACCAGACCGGCAAGGACGCCATCCTGCCCACCCCGGTGGTCGGCGTGCTCGGCGTGATCGACGACGTGCACCGCCGCATCCCGACCGGCCTGGGCCTGGAGCCGGGCGAGTCGCTGATCCTGCTCGGCGACACCCACGACGAGCTGGACGGCTCGATCTGGTCGCAGGTCGTGCACGATCACCTCGGTGGCGTGCCGCCGAAGGTCGACTTCGCCCGCGAGCAGCTGCTCTCGGAGGTGCTCACCTCGGGCTCGCGTGACGGCATGATCTCCGCCGCGCACGACCTGTCCGAGGGTGGCCTGGCGCAGACCGTCGTCGAGGCCGCGCTGGCGGGCGAGACCGGCTGCCGCATCGTGCTGCCCGAGGGAACGGATGCGTTCGTGCAGCTGTTCTCCGAGTCGGCCGGGCGCGTGCTCGTCGCGGTGCCGCGCTCGGAGGAGACCCGCTTCACCAAGATGTGCGACGCGCGGCAGCTGCCGTGGGTGCGCATCGGCGTGGTGGACCAGGGCTCGGATTCGATCGAGGTGCAGGGCCAGTTCTCGGTGACACTCGCCGAATTGCGCGAGGCGTTCGAGGGCACGCTGCCTAAGCTGTTCGGAGCGCACACCGCCTGAAACGTCGGATGAGGAGTCGAGCTTGACCACAGAGGACACGAGCTCGACTCCCACTCCGGCCGCGCCCGACACCCCGGCCGCGCCCGAGACTCCCGTCGCGCCCGACACCCCGGCCGCGCCCGAGACTCCCGTCGCGCCCGACAAGACGGCCGCGCCGGACAATCTGGTCCTGCGCGGAATCCATCTGGTCGAGCGGTTCTTCCACCCGAACTACACCGGCCTCGTCGTGGCCACGATCTTCTTCTGCTGGTCGCTGACACCGTCGCTGCTGCCGCGCGACTGGTTCTTCCAGGGCCTGGTCAGCGGCATCAACGCGACCATCGGCTACGGCATCGGCTCGGCCCTGGCCTGGGCCTGGGGCAAGTGGGTGCGGCCCAGGATCACCCTGCCCGCCCGGGTCGCCGAGATCTGGGCGAAGCGCCCGAGCTGGACGTCGATCGCGGTGAAGTCCGTGATCGTGCTGGCCTGCCTGATCGTCTCGATCGCGCTGAGTATCCAGTCCGCGCACTGGCAGCACCAGATCACCGACCTGATGGCGATGGAACCGATCTCCGACTCCGGCTATCCGCGCACCGTGCTGGTCGGCGCGGTGGTCGTCGGCCTGCTGATCTGGCTTTCGCGCGGCGTGGTCCGGCTGGTGCGGTTCGTGGCGCGCGGCCTGAACCAGTGGGTCCGGATCCCGGCCTCGTTCGCGCGGCCGCTCGGTGTGGTCATCGTGATCATCGCCGCCGTGCTGCTGTTCAACGGCGTGCTCGCGAAAGGCTTCTTCACCGTGGCGAATTCGGCGTTCAGCGCCCGCAACAGCCACACCTCCCCGCACGCGATCCAGCCGACGCTGCCCGAACGTTCCGGCAGCCCCGAGTCGTTGGCGAAGTGGGACACCCTCGGCTCTGAGGGCCGGTGGTTCGTGTCCAACGCGCCGACCGCGCTGGCCATCGGGGAGGTCACCGGAAAGCCCGCGCGCGAACCGATCCGGGTGTACGCGGGGCTGGAATCGGCCGACGGCTTCGAGGCGCAGACCGATCTGGCCGTCGCCGAACTCGACCGGACGAAGGCCTTCGAACGGGAAGTGCTGGTGGTGATCAGCACGACCGGCACCGGCTGGGTCGACTCGACCAGCGCCGAGTCGATCGAGCTGATGTACAACGGGGACAGCGCCCTGGTGGCGACGCAGTACTCGTATCTGCCCAGCGCCCTGTCGTTCCTGTCCGACCGCGACAAGTCGATGACCATGGGCAGGCTGCTGTTCGACAAGGTGTACGAACGCTGGTCGGCGCTGCCCGCGGACGCCAGGCCCAAGCTGCTGGTCTACGGCGAGAGCCTCGGTTCACAGGGCTCCGAGGGCGCGTTCTCCGGCCTGGCCGACATCCGCAATCGCACCGACGGCGTGCTCTGGGTGGGTCCGCCCAATTCGAACCGGCTGTGGTCGGAATTCGTGCGCAGGCGTGATCCGGGCACCGAGGAGATCACCCCGATCTTCGCCGACGGGCTCTCGGTGCGCTTCGCCGCGAGCGCCGATCAGCTGGGCAGGCCCTCGGACAACTGGACCGACCCGCGCATCGTCTACCTGCAGCACGCGTCCGACCCGGTGGTGTGGTGGTCACCGGATCTGCTGTTCTCCGAGCCGGACTGGCTGCGCGAGAAGCGCGGACCGGATGTGTCCCCGGCGATGTCGTGGTATCCGATCGTCACGTTCTGGCAGGTCGCGGCGGATCTGCCCCGCGCGCAGACGGTGTCCAACGGGCACGGCCACAACTACGGCAACGTGGTGCCCGACGCGTGGGCCGCGGTGGCCGAACCACCGGACTACACACCGGAACTGGCGGAGCGGATCAAGGCGTATCTGGTCGAGTCGGCCGCCACCGAGCATCAGCTGAAGTAACCGGCCGGGCAGCACCGAACCCCTCGATCGGGGCTGCCCGGACCCGGCTACGACACCGATCGGAACGGATTGTGCTCGGCGATCAGCTGTTCCAGCCGCGCCTCGTCGATCCGGCCGATCAGGGACTGGGCCTCCTGCTGGTCGCGCACGACCTTGGCGAGGGTGAAGCAACTGGTGACGAGGAACAGCCCCGACATCGCGAGGAAGCCGCGCTGCCAGGCGTCCAGCGGCAGGTAGGCGATCCCGGCGCCGGTGCCGATCAGGCTGACGCCGAACGCGATCGCGGCCTGGACCATGTACGCCGAGGTGTTCTTCGGCTTGGCATTGGGTGTGCTCATGTCCATCAGTGTGCTGACCGGGGGATTCGCGCGGGCGCGTGAAACTACTCGAGTGCGATGGGTAGTTGCCGGACCCGGCCGGGAGTGACCGACCCACCATCCACAACGCCCCGCCGGGCGAAACCGGCCAGCCATACTGGTCTGGTGTCCGCGACAGGCTCGACCCTCGTGACGCTGCGTGCGCGCGGCGCCCGGCTGCTGCGCCGGGTCGAGGACGTCGTCGACCTCAACTACCCCGGCCTGATCCTGGCGACGCTGTTCTTCGCGCTGTCGGTGACGCCGTCGCTGGTCCCGCGCGACTGGCTGTTCCAGGGCCTGATCAGCGGGATCAACGCGGCGATCGGGTACGGGCTCGGCTGTGTGCTCGAGTGGCTCTTCCGGCGCTGGGTGCGCGCGCGGATCCCGATCCCGAGCCCGTCGGACCGGCTGCGCTACGCGATCAAGGCGACCGTACTGGTCGTCTGCGCGCTGGTCGCGGCGCTGATGCTGGTGCAGTCGGCGCGCTGGCAGCGCGAGATCACCTCGCTGATGGGGATGACGGGCACGACCACGCCCGCCTACCTGCGGACCGGGCTGCTCAGCGTGGCCGTCGGGGTCGCCGTCGTCGCCGTCTACCGGACGCTGCGGATCCTGGTGCTGGTGCTGGCGCGCCAGCTCAACCGCTGGGTGCGGGTGCCGCGCGAGCTCGCGCCCGCCGCGGGCGCGCTGGTGTTGGTCGTCTTCGCGGTGACGGTGTTCAACGGTGTCGCCTCGCGGGCGTTCTTCGCGGTCGCCAACTCCGCGTTCAGCGTGCGCAACGACCACACCTCCGACTACGCGCTCCAGCCGGCGAAACCGGAGCGCTCGGGCAGCCCGGAATCACTCGCGCCGTGGCAGACCCTCGGGTTCGAGGGCCGCTGGTTCGTCGCCAACGGGCCGAGCGCCGACGACATCACCGAGGTGACGGGAAAGACCGCGCGCGAACCGATTCGGGCCTACGTCGGGCTGGAATCGGTGACCGGCGAACAGACCGCCGCGCAGCTGGCCGTGGCCGAACTCGAGCGAACCGGCGCGTTCGAGCGCGAGGCCATGGTGGTGGTCACCACCACCGGGACC
Organism: Nocardia sp. NPDC050718; assembly: GCF_040654235.1. Lineage (NCBI taxonomy): Bacteria > Bacillati > Actinomycetota > Actinomycetes > Mycobacteriales > Nocardiaceae > Nocardia > Nocardia sp. NPDC050718. The sequence continues at coordinate 496,998 of NZ_JBFAHQ010000003.1, forward strand.
GGGTGGGTCAACGCGACAGCGGCGGGCGCGGTGGAGTACCTGTACGGGGGCGATACGGCCATCGTCGCCACGCAGTACTCGTATCTGCCCAGCGTGCTGTCGTTCCTGTCGGACCGGGAGAAGGCGGCCGCGGCGGGCCGGGAGCTGTTCGACGCGGTGTATGAGCGGTGGCTGGCGCAGCCGCCGGAGCATCGGCCGAAGCTGTTCGTCTACGGGGAGAGTCTGGGGTCGCAGGGCTCGGAGGAGGCGTTCGGCGGGCTCGGTGACCTGCGCGAGAAGGTCGACGGGGCGCTGTGGGTGGGGCCGCCGAATTCGAATCGGCTGTGGCGGCAGTTCGTCGATCGGCGCGACCCCGGTTCGCCCGCGGTGGCGCCGATGTACGCGGACGGGCTCGTCGTCCGATTCGCCGATGACGCGGTCGATCTCGGTCCCGCCGCGACCTGGCGCGAACCCCGCATCGCGTATCTCCAGCACCCGTCCGACCCGATCGTGTGGTGGTCGGCCGACCTGATCCTCACCCAGCCGGACTGGCTCAGCGAGCCGCGCGGACCGGATGTGTCCACTCAGATGCGGTGGGCGCCGTTCGTGACGTTCTGGCAGGTGACAGCGGATCTCACCAATGCCCAAGGGGTTTCGGACGGGCACGGGCACCGGTACGGGAGTCTGGTGCTGGACGGGTGGCTGGCCGTCGGGGCGCCGCCGGGGGTGAGTCCGGAGGTCGTCGAGAGTATCCGGGCCGCACTGGAATCGGCGGACGAGTACGAGCGGGCCGTCAAGTGAGCCGGGCTGCGTCGGCGCTCACGTACCGCGCGTCCAGCGGTGGGCGGTGCCGCCGGTGGGCCGCGGCGGGTGTGGATCGCGGGTGCGAGGGGCGGTCGTGAGGCTCAGCGGAGTACGCGCACTCGGTCTGCGCGAGCGGGTGCGGGTGGGTGTCGCGCTGAGTCTGCCACCGCTGTGGAGCAATTGGCTGCTGCCCGCGTCGCGCCTTCGGCTGCGTGGCCGCACCGTGGCGAACCTCGGCTTCGCGGCCGGCTACGCGATGGTGTTCGGGGGGAGGCCGAACTGGTCGTCGGCCAAGGGATTTCGCTGGGGCCTGGGCGGTGCCGCACTGGTGTTCGCCGGTTACTGTGTGGCCCTGGCGGTTCCGGCGCTGCGGAAGCTGCCGCTCGAAGTGGCTGAGCGCGTTCCCGAGACGTCAACGCTCGAATGGATCGCCCTGCACATCCCCGTCGGCACCGTGCTGGCCGAGGAAGCGATGTTCCGCGGCACCCTCGACCCACTGCTCGACGAAACCACCGAACCCCGCGTCGCGGCCCTGGCGGGGGCGCTGGATTTCGGGCTGTGCCACATCCGCCCCGCCCAGTCCACCGGCGAATCGGTGCCAGGAACCGTCGCGCTCACCACCCTCGCCGGTCTGGTTTTCAGCGCGCTGCGCAGGCACACCGACAGCGCGACCGCCCCCGCGCTGCTGCACCTGGCGATCAACGCGGGGGGAGCGGTACTTCCCCTGGTGGCCCAACGAATCGAACTCAGGTCGGGTCGCGGGGTCTGACCGCCTGTCGTTTTCCGCTCAGGAATTCGCCAGTTGGGATGCTCGCTGGAAGGTCACGCCGAGCACGGCGCCGATGTCCCGGACCGGAACGCCGTTGGCGGCCAACCGCCGGGCCGTCGCGGTCGCGACCCGCATTGCGTGTGCTTCCTGGCGAGCGGCCTCGGCGCGTGCTTGCGAGACTTCCTCCGCGGCGGCAGTCACGTCGGTGCCGCCGACATGGGCGGTGATGGCGAGTTCGATCGTCGACGGGGCGACATCGGCGACCGTGCAGATGTAGTCGGTCGCTTCCTTGGCGATATCGGCGTAGCGCCGCGCCTGGGTGAGACCTTCGACGTTGCCGTTGACGCCGTCCAGCTGAGGGATTCGGATGATCCACCAGCGGTCGTCCCGGGACACGTTGATCTGGTAGATGGTCATGCTTCCTCCGTGCATTGCGCCTGGCACTGGGTGATCGCCTTGTTGACGGTGCGGACCATCCCTGGTGACTGCGAGTTGTGCCCGGATGCCACGGTCACTGTGACGACGCCATGTCGGCAAATCCACATCGTGTGGCTGCCTTTGCCCGGTCGGCTGGTGAATCCGGCCGCGACAAGGCGCTTCAAGGTCGTGCGCGTGGGTTCCGGTGCAATCACCAGGTTAGTCTAGTCGGCTGGAAGTAATCTAGTCTAATCGACTAGACACTCCTGTTTTGCTGGTCAGGCCGTGGCGACGAAGCCTGCTACGGCGTCGGTGAAGGCGTCGTTGTCGTCGCCGGCGGCGGTGTGGGCGGCGGCGGTGATCTCGGCCAGGCGGGCGTGTGGGGCCAGGGCGAGGAAGGCGGCGGCGCCCTCGTCGCTGACCACGTCGGACTTGCCGCCGCGGACCAGCAGGACCGGGATGGTGAGGGCCTCGGCGGCGGCTTCCATGTCGTCGATGCGGGCCTGCGGGTTGTCCTCGAGGCCGGTGAGCAGGTCCGGGTCCCAGTGCCAGTACCAGCGGCCCTCGCGCTGGCGCAGGTTGCGCAGCAGGCCGTCGGCGTTGTCGGGGCGCGGGCGGTGCGGGAGATAGGCGGCGACCGCGTCGGCGACCTGGTCGAGGGTGTCGAAGCCGTCGCGGTGCCTGCCGAGGAAGTCCATGACGCGTTCCACGCCTGCGGATTCCGAGCGCGGCACGATGTCGACCAGCACCAGCGCGCGGATGGCGGCGCCGCCGGGCGTGGCGGTGGCGAGCAGGCCGGTGATGCCGCCCATGCTGGCGCCGACGACGACCGCGCCGTTGCCTGGGGTGGCGCCGAGCTGGTCGAGCACGGTGAGCAGGTCGCCGACCATGGCGTCGCGGGTGTAGTCGCGGGTGGGCGACCAGTCGCTGTCGCCGTGGCCGCGGGCGTCCACTGCGACGACGTGCATGCCCGCCGCGGCCAGGGCGCGGCCGGTGCGCTTCCACGAGTGCCGGTTCTGGCCGCCGCCGTGCAGCATCACGACCAGCGGGCCACCCGGGGTGCCGAAGCTGTCGGCCACCAGGGTCAGCTCGTCGGAGCTGCGCAACCGCAGGGTCGTCGGTTCGGTCGGCTCGGTGAAGCTCGGCATGACACCTCCTGAACGTGGTTCACTGTGCTGAACGTTGTTCAGAATGTAGCGTGAGGCCCCGATCGAAGGGAAGTGGGGACCAGTGGCCGCATCGAGCCGGGCGGGGCGTCGCGACGAGATCGCCGAGGCCAAGCGCGCGATCATCCTGCGCGCGGCCAGGACGATCTTCGAGGAAGACGGCGTCGACGCGGCCAATATCCGGGCCATCGCCACCGCCGCCGGCTACACCCCCGGCGCGCTCTACGCCTACTTCCCGAGCAAGGAACACATCTACGCCGCCCTGCTCGGCGAATCGCTGGCCCGGCTCTCGGCCGAGGTGGCGGCGGTGACCGTCCTCGACGACCCCGCCGCCCGGTTCCGCGCCGCGGGCCTGGCCTTCTTCGACTTCTACGACGGCAACCCCCGCGACCTGGACCTGGGCTTCTATCTCTTCCGCGGCGGCATCCGCCCGCACGGCCTCGGCGCCGAACTGGACGCCGGTCTCAACGCGGCCATGCTGAGCGGCCTCGGCCCGATCGTCTCGGCGGCGGTGGAACTCGGCGCCACCGAGGAGCGCGCCCGCGTCATCACCGCCGACGTCCTGGCCCACCTGTCCGGCCTGCTCCTGCTCGCCCACACCAAGCGCCTCGCCCTGCTCGGCGGCGTCGATGCCCGCGCGATGATGGTCGAGTACCTCGACCTGCGCATCGATGCCCTCCGCGCCGGACGCGGCTGACCCGTCGCACCCCTTCGGTAGCGTTCCCGGGATGGCTGGACGGAAGACGGTGGAGCCCGCGCAGGTGCGGGCGGCGGTGCTCGCGGTGGCGGACTGGCTGCGGTCGGCGGCTGCGGCGGCGCCGGAGCGGTCCCAGGTGGCCGCGGCGGTGCGGGGCACGGCCAGGGCACTGGCGGCGGACGCGCCGGGGCACTCGGTGGAGGTGCGGGTGCCACCGTTCGTCGCCGTGCAGTGCATCGAGGGTCCACGGCACACCAGGGGAACCCCGCCGAACGTGGTGGAGACCGACCCGCGAACCTGGTTGCTGCTGGCCACAGGCCTGCTGGAGTTCGACGACGCGGTGGCATCCGGTGCGCTGTCGGTCTCGGGACTGCGCGCGGGCGAGATCGCTGGATGGCTGCCGATCGTCCCGCTGGCGGAGTGAGCCGCCGGTTGCGCACCTCGTCGTCCCGCGCACGCCATCCCGCCCGGATTTACCGGCACTGACCTGCACTGTTCCGGCGTTCCTCGACTACTTGCCCGGAGTCGCGAAGAACCCACACAATGGCTGTAGGAGTGCCAGGGTTCGAATCCTGGGCCTGCCCGCTCTGCTCATCGGCACCGCCGGACGCTGGGCGACAACAGGCGGTCCCCTTGCGCGGGAGGAGCCGGATGGCGTCGAACGAGCGAACGATGTTGCGGGTCGTGCGGACCGATGCCAGGGAGTGGGTGGGCGAGCACGCCGAGGAACTCGCGAACGAGAAGTTCCCCAAGTTCATCAGGGCCGACCGCGTGGTGGACCAGTACATGGGCAGAGTGCTGGAATTCTTCCCCGAACTCAGCCTGATGCTGCTGGATGAGCAGGACGTGCCGGTCGCGTCGGGCTCCGGAGTGCCGATCCGATGGGACGGGCGGACAGCCACGCTCCCCACCGGGTACACCCAGGCTCTCGTCCAGGCCGTCGAGGGCCGCGAGCGGGGCGAAACGCCGGACACCCTGGTGATCTGCGGCGCTGTCGTCGTTCCGTCGCTGCGGGGGCGCGGATACGCGGGCCAGGCGCTGATGGCCCTGCGCCGGGCCGCCGAGGCGGCCGGGCTCAGCCGGGTGATCGTGCCGGTCCGTCCGACGACGAAGGCCTTCTATCCGCTCACGCCGATCGAGAACTTCATGACGTGGCGCCGCGACGACGGAACGGCGTTCGACCCCTGGGTCCGCACCCATGAGCGGTTGGGCGCGAAGATCCTCGCCGCTGCCCCCGCCTCACAGACGATGACGGGCACGGTGTCCGAATGGGAACGCTGGACCCGCCTGCCGCTGCCGGAGTCCGGTGACTACGTGATCCGGGGCGGACTGAGCGTGCTGCGCGTCGACCGCTCCGCCGATCAGGGCGTGTACCACGAACCCAACATCTGGATGCGACACGTCTGAGGCCGGACGGGGTCAGGCGGCGGTCTCCTTCTTGCCGACCATGTTCTCCCGGTGCAGTCCCTTGAAGTCGTAGTACTTGGTGATCGCCACCCCGCCGACCACCGCCAGGAACAGCCCGAGCAACGACATCCAGATCCCCCGGCCCAGTCCCGCGGTGTAGTCGGATTCGAAGTACAGGATCGAGCGCATGCCCAGGTACACCTGATGCATCGGCTCGAACTCGGCCAGCCAGGCGATGTAGGTCGGGACCGCCTGGATCGGGACGGTGCCGCTCGACGAGGGCAGGCCGAGGATCACGAACACGGCCAGGTTGATCAGCAGGCCCGCGGTGCCGAAGGCGGCGAGCGAGGCCATGCAGGTCATCCCGACCGCGATCAGCGCGAGGATCGAGAACAGCAGCAGCTGCGTCGGCTGGTCACCGGCCACGCCGAGGACCTTCGCCACCGCCAGGTAGAGCAGCGAGACCACGACGGCGACGACGACCATCACGCCCCACTTGATCAGCAGGGTGTGGAACCGGGAGATCGGCGTCGGCGGATAGTGCACGTACCAGGGGCCGTACTCGGTGGGCTGGAAACCCAGCTGGGCATCGACCATCGTGTGGATGACCATCGCGCCGACCACGCCCGCCATCAGGATCAGCAGCGCGTAGAAGAAGGCGGTCAGGCCGAGCCCCGAGCCCGCGCGCAGTGGTCGCCAGTCCTGCTCGACCACCTGGATCGGCTGGGCCAGGGTCAGCTGCGCGGCGCCGGAGATCTCGGGTGCCGGAGCGCCCGCGGGCGTCGCGGCGATGGTGTCGCGGACCCGCGTGGTCAGCTGCTGCCCGACCTGTTCGTTCACCTCGGCCATCGCCTGCGCGCCGATGCGGGTCACGATGCCCGCGGAGTACGGGCCCATCCCGGGGTTGGTCTGCACGGTGATGATCGGGCGCTCGATCTCGCCGCCGACCACGCTGCCCACCCCGAGAATTCCCAGCCGTTTGCTGAAGTCGCTGGGGATGATGATGGCGCCGTAGATCTGGGCGGTGCGCATCAGCCGTTCGGACTCGCTGATCCCGACCACGCGCAGGTCGACCTGATCGGCGGGGACACCGGCGACCAGGCCGTCGGCCACCTGCTTGCCGAAGTTGACCTGCTCGGTCCGCCCGCCGACGTCGATGGTGTCACCGACATCCTGGTTGACCAGGACGATCGGGAAATCGTGCAGGTTGCCCTCCGGATCGGCGATGTAGGCCAGGTACATGATGCCGAGCAGGGACAGCACGACCGCGAGAACAGTGGTCGGCGCCACGATGATCCTGACCCACTGCCGGGGCGAGATCCGGCCTGTGGCCGACGTCGCATCGGTCCGGGGTGCTGTCCCGGAATCCCCCGGTTCCGAATCGGCGTTGACCGTAGGGGAATCAGCGGGTTCGTGCGCACTGCCATCGGTGGTCACGATCGGCACGGTAGCAGCTGTGCCTCGCGGAATCCGTGTGATCGCCCGTGGTCGATTGCGCGAGGTTTGCGCCGCGGTGTACGTCGCGGTGCGAATCACCCGTAGAATGACGGGTGCCCCCAGCCCGCCCGAACAGGGAGCAAACGGTGAATGACCCCCTAGAGCCCGAGAACGAGCCCCGTGAGGAGTGCGGCGTCTTCGGCGTCTGGGCTCCCGATGAGGACGTCGCCAAGCTCACCTACTACGGCCTGTACGCCCTGCAGCATCGCGGGCAGGAGGCGGCCGGTATCGCCGTCTCCGACGGCTCCCAGATCCTGGTCTTCAAGGATCTCGGCCTGGTCTCCCAGGTCTTCGACGAGCAGACCCTCGGCGCGATGCCGGGGCATATCGCCGTCGGTCACTGTCGCTACTCCACCACCGGTGGCGTCACCTGGGAGAACGCGCAGCCGATCTTCCGCACCACCGCCGTCGGCTCCGGCCTGGCGCTGGGGCACAACGGCAACCTGGTCAACACCGCCGAACTGGCCGGTCGCGCTCGCGAACTCGGGCTGATCGGGGCTGGCGTCATCGACGGCCGCCCGCAGATGACCGGCGCGACCTCCGATTCCGACATCGTCACGGCGCTGCTGGCGCACGCCGCGGCCGACTCGTCCATCGAGCAGGCCGCGATGGAGCTGCTGCCGCAGCTGCGCGGCGCGTTCTGCCTGACCTTCATGGACGAGCACACCCTCTACGCCGCGCGTGACCCGCACGGCGTGCGCCCGCTGGTGCTGGGCAGGCTCGACCGCGGCTGGGTGGTCGCCTCCGAGACCGCCGCGCTCGACATCGTCGGCGCCGCGTTCGTCCGCGAGATCGAGCCGGGCGAGCTGCTGGCCATCGACTCCGACGGCGTGCGCTCCATGCGCTTCGCCAACCCCGAGCCCAAGGGCTGCGTCTTCGAGTACGTGTACCTGGCCCGCCCCGACACCACCATCGCCGGGCGCTCGGTGCACTCCACCCGCGTGGAGATCGGCCGCAAGCTGGCCAAGGAGCACCCGATCGAGGCCGATCTGGTGATCCCGGTGCCCGAGTCGGGCACGCCCGCCGCGGTCGGCTACGCCCAGGGTTCCGGCATCCCCTACGGCCAGGGCCTGATGAAGAACGCCTACGTGGGCCGCACCTTCATCCAGCCGAGCCAGACCATCCGTCAGCTGGGTATCCGGCTCAAGCTGAACCCGCTGCGCGAGGTGATCCGCGGCAAGCGGCTCATCGTCGTCGACGACTCGATCGTGCGCGGCAACACCCAGCGCGCGCTGATCCGCATGCTGCGCGAGGCGGGGGCGCTGGAGATCCACGTCCGCATCGCCTCCCCGCCGGTGAAGTGGCCCTGCTTCTACGGCATCGACTTCGCCTCGCGCGCGGAGCTGATCGCCAACGGCACTGGCGCCGACGACAGCTACGTCGACATGGTGGAGAACGTGCGCCGTTCGATCGGCGCCGACAGCCTCGGCTACATCTCCACCGAGGGCATGATCGCCGCCACGGAGCAGCCGGCCACCCGGCTGTGCACCGCCTGCTTCACCGGCGACTACCCGATCCCGCTGCCGCAGGAAGCGGCCATCGGCAAGAACGTCCTCGAGGGCATGCTCTCGGGTCAGCCGGAGTCGAAGCTGCTGGGCGAGAACGTGAATGTCGACGCGCTGAGCAGGCCGTAGCGCCGCAACGCTTTCCAGGAGGGGCCGGTCAGGATAAACCTGATCGGCCCCTTTTGCGCTGTGTACGTGAATATTTCCGGTAACCGATAATTACGTAAGATTAGTTCATAACATCCCCGCAATTTTTCGCCCGATTTGAAACTGGGCGGTAATGGTTCGCCTGTACGGTCCCCCGATATATCGCTGGCTCACCGTGTGGTCGCCGCTCCCGTGATCCGGGCGCGGCGACGACGTGGCGTTCGAGAATGGGACCTGATGTTGAACAGTGCATTGAGCGCTCGCAAGAATCGCGCGAAACAAGTTGCCGCAGTAGGTGTCGCGGCGGTGGTCGCGGCCGCGCTGGCGGGTTGCGGTTCGGGGCGCACCGATGAGGCGGGGTCCGGGGCGGGGCTGGTCGTCGGCACGACGGACAAGATCTTCTCGCTCGACCCGGCGGCCGCCTACGACAACGGCTCGCTGCTGGTGGAGAACCAGATCTATTCGTATCTGCTGAATTTCGCGCCCGGCGACACCACGCCCAAACCCGACGCGGCGGAGAAGTGCGAGTTCAGCACGCCCACCGTGTACACCTGCAAGATCAAATCCGGGCTGAAATTCGCCAGCGGAAATCCGTTGACCGCCAAGAGCGTCAAGTTCTCCTTCGACCGGATGCTGAAGATCAACGATCCGCACGGTCCCGCTTCGCTGCTCGGTAATCTCGACAAGACCGATGTGGTCGACGATCTCACCGTCGCGTTCACGCTCAAGGTCGCCAACGACCAGACCTTCCCGACGATCCTGCCGACCCAGGCGGGCCCGATCGTCGACGAGAAGGTGTTCCCGGCCGACAAGGTCGCCACCGACGACGAGGTCGTCGCGGGCAAGGGCTATTCCGGGCCCTACACGATCACCAGCTACGACAAGAACAAGCTGGTCGAGTACAAGGCCAACCCGGACTACCAGGGCATCCTCGGCACGCCGAAGAACACCACGGTCTCCACCAAGTACTACGCCACCTCCGACAACCTCAAGCTGGACCTGCAGAACGGCGCCATCGACGTCGGCTACCGCTCGTTCACGCCCACCGACATCGACTCCCTGCGTGCCGATTCCAAGGTGAAGGTCACCGACGGGCCCGGCGGCGAGCTGCGCTACATCGTGTTCAACATGAACACCATGCCGGGCAACACCCCCGAGCAGAAGCTGGCCGTGCGCAAGGCGTTCGCGTCCTCGGTGGACCGTGAGGCGCTGGCCTCGGCGGTGTACAAGAACACCTATCAGCCCGCGTACGGGTATGTGCCGCAGGGCATGACGGGTGCGGCCGAGCCGCTCAAGCAGCTCTACGGCGCCAAGCCGGACAAGACGGCGGCGGCGAAGTTCCTGGCCGACGCGGGCGTGGCCACCCCGGTGACGCTGAACCTGCAGTACAACCCGGACCACTACGGCTCCAGCTCGTCCGAGGAGTACGCCGCGGTGAAGTCGCAGCTCGAGGCGTCGGGCCTGTTCAAGGTGAACCTGCAGTCCACCGAATGGGTGACCTACCAGAAGGAACGGGCCTCCGACGGCTACCCGATGTACCAGTTCGGCTGGTTCCCGGACTTCCCGGACGCCGACAACTACCTCTCGCCGTTCTTCGGCCCGAACAACTTCCTGCAGTCGCACTTCGAGAACCCCGGCATCAACGCCCAGCTGACCGCCGAGACCACCGAATCCGATCCGGCCAAGCGGGTCGAGCTGCTGCGCAAGATCCAGACCGACCTGGCGCAGAACTTCCTGCCCACGCTCCCGCTGCTGTCGGGTAAGCAGGTCGCGGTGTCCAAGCCCGGGGTCTCGGGTGTCGATCAGACCCTCGACGGCTCCTTCAAGTTCCGGTTCACGGTACTGAGCAAGTGAGTGACGTACCCGCCGCGCCCGGATTGCTGATCCGGGCGCGGCGTTTCGGGTGGACGCGCGGCGGGGGTTCCCGCCAGGTGGCGCTGCTGCGGTACCTGCTGATCCGGCTGCTGCTGATTCTGCCGACCGCGTGGTTGCTGGTGACGGTGGTGTTCTTCCTGATGCGGGTGATCGGCGACCCGATCAGCGCGGCCATGGGTGGCCGGCTGACCCAGGACCAGATCGAGCAGCGCAAGGAGGCGGCCGGCCTCAATCGTCCGATCCTGACCCAGTATTGGGAGTACCTCACCGGTTTCCTGCACGGTGACTTCGGACGGACGCAGGACAACCAGGCCATCGGCGAGGTGGTGATCACCTACGGCGCCGCCACGTTCGAGCTGGTGTTCTGGGGTCTGCTGGTGGCCTTCGCCGTCGGCGTGCCGCTGGGCAGATACGCCGCGACACACCGGGATTCGACCTCGGACGCGGTGCTGCGGTTCTCGGCGGTGCTGGCGTACGCGGCCCCGGTGTTCTTCGTCGGCATGCTGCTCAAGCTGATCTTCTCGGTGTGGCTGGGCTGGTTCCCGGTCGGCGGGCGGGCGAGTACCGATGTGGAACTCGCGCTGCAGCACGTCTCGCCGAAGACGAACATCCTGATCATCGACTCGATCCTGTACGGCGAACCGTCCTATGTGCTCGACGTGCTCGAGCACGCGGTGCTGCCCGCCGTGGCCCTCGGCCTGCTCACCGGCGGCATCTTCCTGCGGCTGGTGCGGGTGAACCTGATCCAGACGCTGCGCAGCGACTACGTGGAGGCGGCCAAGGCGCGCGGCCTGTCCCAGCGCGTGGTCACCGGCAGGCACGCGGTGCGCAACGCGCTCATCCCGATCATCACGGTGATGGGCATGTGCATCGCGATGATGCTCGGCGGCGCGGTACTCACCGAGACCACCTTCGAATGGAAGGGCCTGGGCTATCAGCTCGCCGAGTATCTGCGGGCGCGGGACTTCATCGCGGTGCAGGGCATCGTCGCGTTCATCGCGCTGGTGGTCGCGGTGATGAGCTTCGTCGTCGACGCCATCGTCGCGCTGATCGACCCGAGGGTGAGGTTCTGATGAGCACCGCAACGGTGAAGCGGCGCCGGATACCGGGCGCCGGACTGCTCTCGATGACCGCTGGGCTGCAACGGATCACGCTCGTCACGGGGCTGGTGCTGGTCGCCGGCTTCGTGTTCGTCGCGGTGTTCGCGCCGCTGCTCGCGCCCTACGGGCTGGCCCAGAACAGTGCCGACGGTGTCGCTTTCGTGCCGCAGCAGGGGCCCTCGGCCGAGCACTGGTTCGGCACCTCGGTGCGCAGCGAGGACGTGTTCAGCCGGGTGCTGTTCGGCGCGCGCACCGCGCTGCTGGTGATCGTGATCGCGGTGGTGCTCTCGCTGCTGGTCGGCGTGCCGCTCGGGCTGCTGTCCGGCTTCGTCGGGCGCTGGGTCGACCGGGTGCTGGTGCTGGTCATGGACGCCATCTACGCGTTCCCGTCGCTGCTGCTGGCCATCGTGGTGTCGATCGTCGTCGCGGGCGGCACGTCGAGCAGTCTCGGCGGCATGCTGTCGGCGGCCATCGCGATCACGGTCGTCTATGTGCCGCAGTACTTCCGGGTCGTGCGCAACGCGACGGTGGCGGTGAAGACCGAGCCGTACGTGGACGCGGCGCGGGTCACCGGCGCCTCGACGGCGCGGATCATGTTCCGGCACATCCTGTCCAACGTCACCGGCTCGCTGCCGGTGATCATCACCATCAACGCCGCCGACGCCATCCTCACGCTGGCCGCGCTCGGTTTCCTCGGCTTCGGCATCGAGCCGACCCAGGCCGCCGAATGGGGCTACGACCTGAACAAGGCGCTCAACGACGTGTCCAACGGGATCTGGTGGACCTCGATCTTCCCCGGCACCGCGATCGTGCTCGTCGTCCTCGGGATGACGCTGGTCGGGGAGAGCATCGACGAGACGCTGAACCCGCTGCTGCGCACCCGGCGGGCGGTCACCACGGTGGACGAGAAGGAGACGACCGATGACTGAGACGGCGATCCGCACCCCCGCGCTGTCGGTGTCGGGGCTGTCGGTGACCTTCGCCACCGACAGCGGGCCGGTCGCGGCCGTGCGGGAGGTGTCCTACGAGGTGTTCCCCGGCGAGGTGCTCGCCATCGTCGGCGAGTCCGGGTCGGGCAAGTCGGTGAGCTCGCGCACCGCGATCGGGCTGCTGCCGCACACCGCGCAGGTGCGCGGGCTGGTCACCCTGGGCGACCGCGCGGTGACCTCGATGACCGAGAAACAGCTGACCGCCTTGCGCGGTGGCGAGGTCTCGATGGTCTTCCAGGAACCGGCCCGGGCGCTCGACCCGCTGTTCACCGCGGGCTTCCAGATCTGCGAAGCCCTGCGCGCGCACAGCGGGATGGGCCGCAAGGACGCCAGGGCCAAGGCGATCGAACTGTTGCGCACGGTCGGGCTGCCCGATCCGGAGCACCGGGTCGACTACTACCCGCACCAGCTCTCCGGCGGGCAGAAGCAGCGGGTGATGATCGCCATCGCCATCGCGTGCGAGCCCAAGGTGATCATCGCCGACGAGCCGACCACCGCGCTCGACGTCACCGTGCAGGCCGAGATCCTGGAACTGCTGCGCGACCTGCGCGACCGGCTGGGCAGCGCGATCGTGCTGATCACCCACAACATGGGCGTGGTGGCCGACCTGGCCGACCGGGTGGTGGTGATGCGGGCGGGCGAGGTCGTCGAGCAGGCGCCGGTGCACGAGCTGTTCGCGAGCCCGCAGGCCGAGTACACCAGGGCGCTGCTGGCCGCCGTCCCGCATCTGGGGGCGGCGACCAGCGCGCGGCCCGCCATCGACCCCGACGCCGAGCCGGTGCTCGCGGTGCGCGATCTGGTGGTCCAGTTCCCCGGGCCGTTCGGGCGCCCCGCGTTCCGGGCCGTCGACGGGGTGAGCCTGCGGATCCGGCCGGGGGAGACGCTGGGGCTGGTGGGGGAGTCGGGGTCGGGCAAGTCGACCATCGGCCGGTGCGTCGCGGCACTCCAGCGGCCCACCTCGGGCCGGGTGCTGATCCGTGGGCAGGACATCGCGGAGCTGTCCCAGCGCAAGCTGCGGCCCATCCGGCGGCGCTTCGGGTTCGTCTTCCAGGACCCGGCGGGCTCGCTCAATCCGCGCCTGACCATCGGCGAGTGCGTGGCCGAGCCGATGGTGGTGCACCGCACCGGCGACCGGGACGCCGTCCGGGCCAGGGTCAGGAAGCTGCTCGACGACGTCCAGCTACCCGCGGGCACCGAGCAGCGGTACCCGCACGAGTTGTCCGGCGGGCAGCGGCAGCGGGCCAGTCTGGCCAGGGCGCTGGTGCTCGATCCCGACCTGCTGGTGGCCGACGAGCCGACCAGCGCGCTCGACGTCTCGGTGCAGGCGGCGGTGCTCGAGCTGTTCGCGCAGCTGCAACGCGAGTGCGGCTGGGCCTGCCTGTTCATCAGCCACGACCTCGCCGTCGTCGACCAGCTCGCCGATCGGATCATGGTGCTGCGCGAGGGATCCTGCGTCGAGGAAGGCGACAACGAACAGATCCTGCGCCACCCGCGCCACGAGTACACCCGCCGCCTGGTCGCCGCGGTCCCCGTCCCCGACCCCGTGCGACAGCGCGGGCGCCGGGCTGAGATCGCCGCCACTTTCGCCACGGAGCTGGAACAATGAGTTAGGAGCCGCCAGCGGGCTGAACCGGCGGATCACTTAGAGTTACTAGGCATCTGTCCGCCGATTCGGTTTGGAGCTTTCCCCCACAATGACTGAACAGACCCCCAGCGGTGCCGGCGCTTCCTACGCCGCGGCAGGCGTGGACATCGAAGCCGGTGACCGCGCCGTCGAATTGTTCGGACCATTGGCGAAGAAGGCCAGCCGGCCCGAGGTGCAGGGTGGGCTAGGTGGCTTCGCCGGCCTGTTCGCCCTCAAGGGCGGATACCGCGAGCCGCTGCTGGCCGCGTCCACCGACGGTGTCGGCACGAAGATCGCCGTCGCCCAGGCGCTGGACAAGCACGACACCGTCGGCCTCGACCTGGTCGCGATGGTCGTCGACGACCTGGTGGTCTGTGGCGCCGAGCCGCTGTTCCTGCAGGACTACATCGCCATCGGCAAGGTCGTCCCGGAGAAGGTCGCCGAGCTGGTCTCCGGCATCGCCGAGGGCTGCATCAAGGCCGGTTGCGCGCTGCTCGGCGGCGAGACCGCGGAGCACCCGGGCCTGATGGACCCGGACGACTACGACCTGTCCGCCACCGGCGTCGGCGTCGTGGAGGCCGATTCGGTGCTCGGCCCCGACCGCGTTCGCCCCGGCGACGTCGTCATCGCGATGGGCTCCTCGGGCCTGCACTCCAACGGCTACAGCCTGGCCCGCAAGGTTCTGCTCGACATCGACCGGATGTCGCTGACCGGCTATGTCGAGGAGTTCGGCCGCACCCTCGGTGAAGAGCTGCTCGAGCCGACCCGCATCTACGCCAAGGACTGCCTCGCGCTGATCGCCGAGACCGATGTGCGCACCTTCTCGCACGTCACCGGTGGTGGCCTGGCCGCCAACCTGGCGCGCGTGCTGCCCGCGGGCCTGGTCGCCGAGCTGGACCGCGGCACCTGGAACCCGGCGCCGGTGTTCAAGCTGATCGCCCAGCGCGGTCGCGTCGAGCGCGTCGAGATGGAGAAGACGTTCAACATGGGCGTCGGCATGGTCGCCATCGTCGCGCCCGAGGACGCCGACCGCGCGCTGGCGGTGCTCACCGCCCGCCACATCGACTGCTGGACCCTGGGCCAGGTCAAGAAGGCCGCCGACGCCGACGCCCCGCGCGCCGTGCTGCTGGGCGATCACCCCAGGTTCTGACGCGCTGTCTCCACCACGTGAGCCGGGTCGCTGCTGCGGCCCGGCTCACGTCTTTGCAGCGGTTTGTTTGTTCGCCGTAGAAACGGCTATCCCGAGCGAGTGGGGTAGGTGCCCGTCGGCTCGGGGCGGTCGGGGCCTCGAGGCGGCGAACACGACGAGCGTCCTGTGTGTGCACAGGACGCTCGTCGTCTATTCGGATGTTCGCCGTACTCCTGCGAGCCTGGCGCCGTGGACCGGACAACGGCTGAAGGGGGAGGCCGCGTTGGCCTCCCCCTTCACCGGCGTTCGGTCAGCGGCGCCAGCTGTCGTAGTCGTCGTCCTCGTTGTTCCAACGGGATGCCGACTCGTCTGCGTCGTGCTCATCGGAAATCACGCCGCCACTTCTCGGTTGAGAGTGCGGAGTGCTATCCGACAGCTCGCGCTGAAGGCTCGCGAAGTCGGTCGGCGCGGAGCTGTACTTGAGCTCACGTGCGACTTTGGTCTGCTTTGCCTTAGCCCGGCCACGGCCCATGGCTGACCCCCTCGCGTCACTGCGGGGCGGCCTGGGGTTTGTTGGCGGCCCCGTTCGAATTAATACTCTTCCTGACAGACACTTTAGCGTGTGTTAGACGGTCGCGCTCCCAGGAGTGGGTGAAGAACTACCGAACCGCCGCCGTTTGCCCCTTCTTCGCCCGAACCGCCTGGTCTCAGAGCACTCCCGGGATCGCCCGGATGACGCCGACTCTGGCGTCGCCGCCGAGCACCGCGGTGGCCGCGAGGTCGGTGTGCCGGTCGGTCCAGTCGACCCCGAGCCTGCGCAGAATCGCCAGCGTCAGCGGCATCCTGGCCCGGTCGTGACCGTCGTCGATCTTGTACGCGAAGGCCCGGCCGTCGGGGAGCGCGCCCGCGTGCACGCCGTCCGCGCCGATCTTGCAGAACAGGCCGGGGGTCGCCGCCATGGCCAGCAGGTCCGGGCCCTTCGTGCCCGAAATCACTCGCGGATTCGCCCGAACGGCATCGGCGATCCGGCGCGGCGCGGTACCGGGCTCGGCCGTGGTGAAGCCGGCGAACGCGCGCGCGAGATTGATCAGCGAGACGGGCACGATCGGCAGGCCGCAGCCGTCGATGCCAAGGTCGGTCTCCGGTTCGCCGGTGACGTCGGCGACGGTGGCGAGCACGGCCTGCTGCAACGGGTGCTCGACGTCGAGATACCCGGTGCGCGGCCAGTCGTTGATCACGCAGGTGGCCAGCATCGCCGCGTGTTTGCCCGAGCAGTTCATGTACAGCGGGCTCGGACCCGAGCCGGTGAGCGCGGCGGCGCGGGCCCGCTCCTCGAAGGGCAGGTCGGGCGGGCAGGCGAGGTCGGTTGGGCTGAAGCCGTAGCGGTCGAGCAGCCTGCGGACCAGGGCGATGTGGTCGGGCTCGCCGAAATGCGAGGCGGTGGCCACCGCCAGCTCGTCGTCGTCGACGGGGTCGAAACCGTTGCGCAGCAGGGTCAGCGCCTGCATCGGCTTGTTGGTCGAACGCGGGAAGATCGGGCCGTGCACCTCGCCGAGTTCGAGCGTCGGGGTGCCGTCGGCGTCGAGCACCACCACCGACCCGCGGTGCACGCACTCACGGAAGCCCGAGCGAACGACCTCGACCAGTTCCACGCTCATGACCGCACCTCCAGGTCGACGTCGGCGCGGGTTCTGGTGTGCCGGTCGATCTGCCTGCGGACGTCGTCGGAGATGGTCGGCTCCTCGGTCCGCAGGCGTTCGAGCAGGGCGGGGTCGGCACCGGTGAACAGGTCGCGCACGGTGATCCCGTGCGCGGGGACGTGCACGACGCGTGCCTCGTCGCCCGCGCCGATCGTGCCCTCGGTCAGCACCCGGAAGTAGGCGCCGGTGTCGGAGCGCAGCGTGAAGCGCTTCACCCACTGCCGTTCGCCCGTCCACTGCTGGAAGCTCGAGCAGGGCACCCGCGGCGCGCTGACCTCGAGCAGGGTGTCGCCGATGGTGAGGTGCGCGCCGAGCACCGCGTCGCTGATCGGCAGCCCGCTCAGGCGCAGGTTCTCGCCGAACCAGCCGGCGGGCAGGTCGCGGTCGAGTTCGCCGCCCCAGCGCCGGGCGTCGTGCTCGTCGTAGGCGTAGACGGCCTGGTGCACGCCGCCGTGGTTGACGGTGTCGCAGACGTGGTCACCGGCCAGGCCGAGCGTGCTCACCGCGACCCGGCCGTCGACGGGACGCTTGTCGATCGCGCTGCGGCCGACCCGGCCGCGGACCTCGATCTCGGCGTGCACGACGCACACGGCCTCGACCCGGCCGGTGGCACCGACACGCAGGAGCGGGCGGCTCATCGCCCGCGCAGCCGGTCGACGGCGGCCCGGCCCGCCTGCACGGCATCGTCGGCGGGGACCGAGTCGGGGTCGATGGCGGCGGCCATGCTGCCGACCACCAGTTCGGTGCCGGCGGGGACCGACCGCTTGACCAGCGCCAGCGCGATCGGGCCGAGTTCGTAGTGGTCGACGACGGTGCCGAGCCTGCCGACGGTGCGCCCGCCCGCGGTGACGTCGTCGCCGGTGGCCGGGCGCTCGTCGGCGGAACCGTCCAGGTGCAGCAGCACCAGGTTGCGCGGTGGCTTGCCCAGGTTGTGCACCCGGGCGACCGTCTCCTGGCCGCGGTAGCAGCCCTTGTTCAGGTGCACCGCGCCGTGCTCGTCGACGCCGCCGATCCAGCGGGCCTCGTGCGGGATGGTGCGCTCGTCGGTGTCGACGCCGATCCGCGGCCGCAGCGCGGCCACCCGCAGCGCCTCGAACGCCCACATGCCCGCCGGCGCGGCTCCGGCCTGGGTGAGCTTGCTCCACCAGGCGGTGAGGTCGGCGCGCGGGACGACGAGGTCGAAGGCGTCGTCACCCGGCCACGGCATCCGGCGCAGGAAGCCGCCGCCCGGCAGCGCCACGGCGACGTAGACCTCGGGCAGCGCGTCGATGCCGAGCGCGCCGAGCAGCGTGCCGACCTGCGGGCCGAGCAGGCTCAGCACGGCGTAATCGGGCGCGGCCACGGGCTTGGCGTCGGCCCAGAAGACCATCTTCTGCAGGAACGACAGCAGTTCGGCACCGCGCTCGGCCTCGGTGTCGAGCCAGGCGGTGCCGTCGAGGTCGGTGAGCACGAAGTGGTGCTGCACGCGGCCGTTGAGATCGAGGTCGAGATTCTCGGCGCTGTGCCCGTCGGGGAGCGCGGCGATGTGCTGGCTGGTGATGGTGTGCAGCCAGCTCAGGCGCTCGGCGCCGGTGATCGTGGCGACGGCGCGATGGGAGCGATCGACCACCGCGACCCGCTGCGCGGCGGCCTTCTGTTCACCGAACGGATCGCCGTAATGCCAGGCGACGGCAGCGTCCGGGGAACCCGGCGCGCCCGCGACAGCACCCGGAGTGTGGAGAACAGGACTGGGGGCGACGACCACCGACACATCACCCACTGTAGGCGCGTCCACCGACACGCGCCGCAGCCGGGCGTCCGAATTGGAGCAGCCATAGGCATAACGGACCGATAACGCCTACGCTCGTCACATGGGAGAACGGGTTCTTGTGACACTCGACGGCGCGGTCGCTGATGCGGACGCGCCGTCGCTTTATGCCGACGACATAGGCGCACTGCGCGGCGATGGCGTCTTCGAAACTATTTTGGTGCGCGGCGGCACGGCGACCGCGCTGGAATTCCACCTCGCCAGGCTGCGTCGTTCGGCGCAGGCGCTGGATCTGCCGGAGCCGGGACTGTCGAAGTGGCGCGCCGCCGTCGAGGTCGCGGTCAAGGAATGGGGTTCCGAGGAAGAGGGCTTGCTGCGGCTGATCTACACCCGCGGCCGCGACTCGGAATACGACGCGCCGACCGGCCTGACGTCGACGGACCCGAAGCCCACCGCGTATGTGCTCGTCTCCCCGGTCCCGGCCCGCGTCGCGACCGCCCGCGCCGAAGGCGTCAAGGTGATGTCGCTGGCCCGCGGCATCTCGGTCGACCTCGCGCAGGCCGCGCCGTGGCAGCTGCTCGGCGCGAAGACGCTGTCCTACGCGACCAACATGGCCGCGCTGCGCTTCGCCCGGCGGATGGGCGCCGAGGACGTGATCTTCCACAGCACCGAGCACCGCGTGCTCGAGGGCCCGCGCTCGACCGTGGTGATCGCGCGGGACAAGCAGCTCATCACCCCGCCCGCGAAGAGCGGTGTGCTGCCCGGGGTGACCCAGCGTTCGCTGTTCGCGGTCGCGGAGAAGCAGGGCTGGGAGTGCAAGTACCAGTCGCTGTTCACCGCCGACCTGTTCGACTGCGACAGCATCTGGCTGCTGTCGAGCATCACGCTGGCCGCGCGGGTGAACCAGCTCGACGGTGTGCGCATGTCGGCACCGGACAACGCGCAGGAAATCATCGATATGGTGGATCTGGGGATCGAGCGGCCGGGGACCATCGGCGACTGGTGAGTCGTGTGAGGGGCACGGGTGGGCGTGCCCCTGCGGCGCCGGGATTGCCCGGTCGGACCGCGTATATCCAATCGTGCAGCAACTTTTCGGCGTGTCGTGGCGGTTGTCACGCGCCACGGGGGTAAATCCGGGCGTACGATCTACTACGACTTGTCGTAGTAGAAGCTGGAGGGTCGGATGGACATTGTGGACGTCTCCCGGTGGCAATTCGGAATCACCACCGTCTATCACTTCATCTTCGTACCGCTGACCATCGGTCTCGCGCCGCTGATCGCCATGATGCAGACCGCCTGGGTGATCACCGGCAAGGAACACTGGTACCGCCTCACGAAGTTCTTCGGCAAACTGTTCCTGATCAACTTCGCCATCGGCGTCGCGACCGGCATCGTCCAGGAATTCCAGTTCGGGATGAACTGGAGCGAGTACTCCCGCTTCATCGGTGACGTCTTCGGCGCGCCACTGGCGCTGGAAGCGCTCATCGCGTTCTTCATGGAGTCGACGTTCATCGGCCTGTGGATCTTCGGCTGGACCCGGCTCCCGAAACTCGTGCACCTGGCCACGATCTGGATCGTCGCGTTCGGCGTGAACGCCTCGGCCTACTTCATCGTCGCCGCGAACTCGTTCATGCAGCACCCGGTCGGCGCGCACTACAACCCCGAGACCGGACGCGCCGAGCTGGAGAGCATCTGGGCGCTGCTCACCAACAACACGACGCTGGCCGCGTTCCCGCACGTCGTCGCGGGCGCGTTCCTCACCGCGGGCACCTTCGTCGCCGGTATCGCCGGCTGGTGGATGGTGCGCAACGCGCGCAGCGGTGACCCGGCGAAGCTCGACGAGGCGCGCACGATGTGGCGCCCGGTCGGGCGGGCGTCGCTGGTGGTCGTCGCGCTGGCCGGCGTCGCGGTGATCTTCACCGGCGACATCCAGGGCAAGCTGATGTTCGAACAGCAGCCGATGAAGATGGCCTCGGCGGAATCGCTGTGCCACACCCAGACCGACCCCGACTTCTCCATCCTGACCGTCGGCACGCACAACAACTGCGACAGCGTCACCCACGTGCTCGAGGTGCCCTACGTGCTGCCGTACCTGGCCGAGGGCCAGTTCACCGGCGTCACCCTCGACGGCGTCGTCGACCTGCAGCAGACCTACACCGTCAAGTACGGTCCCGGCGACTACCGGCCGAACCTGTTCGTCACCTACTGGTCGTTCCGCGCGATGATCGGCCTGGCCGCCGGTTCGGTGCTGCTGCTGCTCGTCGGCTTCTGGGTGACCCGCGGCGGCCGCGTCCCCGACCAGCGCTGGTTCTCCTGGCTCTGCCTGATCGCGATCCCCACGCCCTTCCTGGCCAACAGCGCGGGCTGGGTGTTCACCGAGATGGGGCGTCAGCCGTGGGCGGTGGTGCCCAACCCGACCGGCGACCCGAACATCCGGATGACGGTGCAGCAGGCCGTCTCCGACCACGCGCCCGCGACGGTGGTGTTCTCCCTGATCGTGTTCACCCTGCTCTACGGCGTGCTGGCGGTGGTGTGGTTCTACCTCATCCGCCGGTACACGATCGCCGGGCCGGACGCGCCGACGCCGCCGACCCCGGACGACGGGCCCGACGGCCCGGACACCGGCAGGCATCGCAAACCGGAAGAGCCTGCCGTCGAGCAACTTTCCTTCGCTTACTAGGAGCCGGTGATGGATCTGCAGCAATTCTGGTTCGTCCTGATCGGCGTGCTCTTCACCGGCTACTTCGTGCTGGAGGGCTTCGACTTCGGCGTCGGCATGCTGATGCCGATCCTCGGCAAGGGCTCCGATACCCGTAAGCGGGTCGTGCTCAACACGATCGGACCCGTGTGGGACGCCAACGAGGTGTGGCTGATCACCGCGGGCGGCGCGATGTTCGCGGCGTTCCCCGAGTGGTACGCGAGCATGTTCTCCGGGTTCTACCTGGCGCTGTTGCTCCTGCTGGTGGCCCTGATCCTGCGGATCTGCGCGATCGAGTACCGCGCCAAGATCAACGATCCGAAATGGCGGGCCTGGTGCGATATCGGCATCGGGATCGGCTCCTGGATTCCCGCGCTGGCCTGGGGCTGGGTGTTCGCGAACCTGGTGCGCGGCGTGCCGCTGGACGCGGAGCGGCAGATCGTCGGCTCGGTGTGGGATCTGCTCAGCCCGTACGCCCTGCTCGGCGGCCTGGCGACCGGCATCCTGTTCGCCCTGCACGGCGCGGTGTTCCTGGTCCTCAAGACCGGCGGCGAGGTCCGCGACGACGCCCAGCGCATCGTCCGGCTGCTGCTGGTGCCGACCGCGGTGGTCGTCGGCGCGTTCGGGCTGTGGACCCAGCTCGCCTACGGCACCGGCTGGACCTGGGCGGTGCTGGTGACGGCGGTGCTCGGCCTGGTGCTCACCGGTGCGGCGAACGTGGCGGGCCGCGACGGCTGGGCCTTCGTCGGCACCACGGTCACCGTGGCCTCGGCGACCGTGCTCATCGTGGGCTCGATGTACCCGACCGTGCTGCCCTCGACCATCAGCCCGCTCTACGACCTGAACATCTACAACGCCGCCTCCAGCGCGTACACGCTGAAGGTGATGAGCTGGGCCGCGGTGCTGGCCACCCCGGTGGTGCTGGTCTACCAGGGCTGGACCTACTGGGTGTTCCGCCAGCGGCTGACCGTCGAGCAGATCCCGGCGCCGACCGGTCTGCCGCTGCGCAGCAAGGACTGAGCGATGACACGGGCGGACGCGGCCGCGGACGGATCGGCCGCCGAGCGGCAGCAGCCGGGCAGGCGTCCGCCCGTCGACCCACGGCTGTGGAAGTACGCCCGTTCGGCCAGGCCGCATCTGGTGGTGTCGGTGCTGCTCGCACTGGTCATCACGGCGACCATCGTGGTGCTGGCGGTGCTGCTCGGCCGGGTGCTGGCCGGGGTGATCACCGATCCCGGCAAGCGTGAGTTCGGCGCGTGGACAGGCGAATTGATCGGCCTGTCGATCGCGGTCGCGGTGCGCGCCGTGGCGAGCTGGTGGCAGGCGCGGCTGGCCCACCGGGCCGGTGCGACGGTCGTCGCCGAACTCGAATCGGCGGTGTTGCGGGCCGGTGCCGAACTGCCGCCACGGGAACTCGACGCCCGTCGCACCGAGATCGCGGTGGTCGTCGGCAACGGCCTCAGCGGGCTGCGCGGGTGGTTCACCGGCTATCTGCCCGCCCTGCTGCTGGCCTGCCTGGTGCCGCCGATCGTGCTGGTGGTCATCGCCTTCCACGATCCGACCTCGGCCATGATCGCGATCATCACGGTGCCGCTGATCCCGGTGTTCATGATCCTCATCGGGCTGCTCACCCAGGGCCGCGCCGAGGCGACCCTGGCCGCGACCACCCGCCTGTCCGATCAGCTGCTCGACCTGTTCGCCGGTATGCCGACGCTGCGTGCCCTCGGCCGCGAGGGGCCCGACGGGCCCAGCATGGTGAATCAGGTCAGGGCGCTGGGGGATTCGCTGCGGCAGCGGACCATGCGCGCGCTGCGGATCGCCTTCCTGTCCTCGATGGTGCTGGAATCGCTGGCGACGCTGAGCGTCGCGCTGATCGCCGTCGCGATCGGCCTGCGGCTGGTCTACGGCGAGATGACCTTGTACGCCGGGCTCGTCGCGCTGATCCTCGCGCCGGAGGTGTACTGGCCGCTGCGGCAGGTGGGGGAGAAGTTCCACGCGGCGCAGGACGGGATGGCCGCGGCCGACAAGGCTTTCGCGGTCCTGGAATCGGCGAATTCGTCGGCCGATCACGCGGATTCGATGGGCTCGCGGCTCGGCGGGGCGGCTCTCGGCGCCCACGGAACCGATGTTGAGCGCGAGACGCCCGGGATTGCCGCCGAGGATGCCGAGGCGGTGCGCGGTGCCGGGCTCGACCCGGGCGGTGTGGATCGCGGCGACGGACCAGGCGCGGCAGCGATCGTCCGGTGCCGTGCGGACCGCGGTGGGCAAGCGGGACCGCGCATCGTGGTGCGGGGGTTGACCATCGCAGCGCGATCCGGAAACGCGCCCGATCGCCTGACCGCGGACCTGGCCCCGGGCCTGATCACGGTGCTCACCGGGCCGAACGGATGCGGCAAATCGACCACGCTGCAAGCGATTCTGGGCCTGATCGCACCTGATGCCGGCGCGGTCCTCGTCGACGGCGCCGACGTCCGCGCGCTCGACCCGGACAGCTGGTGGGCCCACATCGCCTGGCTGCCCCAGCGCCCGGTGCTGGTCCCCGGCACCCTGCGCGAGAACATCGAACTACTCGGCGCGCACTCCACCGCCGCCGACCTCGACGAGATCAGCGCCGCAACGGGTTTCGACACCGTCCTCGACGAACTCCCCGACCGCTGGGACACCCGGGTCGGTCAGGGCGGTCTGGGCCTGTCCCTCGGCCAGCGCCAACGCCTCGCCCTCACCCGCGTCCTGGCCGCCCGCCGCCCCGTCCTCCTGCTCGACGAACCCACCGCCCACCTCGACTCCCACAGCGAACAACAGGTGCTCACCACCCTTCGCACCCTCGCCACCGCGGGCGCGACCGTCGTCATCGTCGGCCACCGCCCGACCGTCCTGGCCGCCGCCGATGTCGTCGTGGAGGTGGTCGGGAGCAGCGCGCCCGGCATCGAAGACCCCGCTCCCGCCCAGCCGCCGACGGTGCTCGGTGGCGACGATTCCGGATCGCGCGGGCGCGGACGGGGCAACGTGGGCGTTCGTGGTGTGGAGGGGGTGTCGGTGTCGTGAGTGGAATCGGGTCGGTGCGTGGGGGTTCCGGGGGCGGGTCGTTGCTCGGGGATCTGCGGGAGATGTGGCGATTGCTGGCGCTCTCGCCGTGGCGGGTCGTGGTGGCGATCGCCTGGGGTGTGGCGGCGCTGGGCAGCGGGCTCGCGCTGGCCGCGCTGGCGGCGTGGTTGATCGCGCGGGCCTGGCAGATGCCGCCGGTGCTGTACCTGAGCGTGGCGGTGGTCGCCGTCCGGGCACTCGGCATCTCGCGCGGGCTGTGCCGCTATCTGGAGCGGCTGGCCACCCATGATGTGGCGCTGCGGGCGATGACGACGGCGCGGACTACGGTGTATCGCACGCTCGCGCATGCGAATATCTGGTGGTGGGGCGGGTCGTCGGCGGACCGGCTCGCGGCGATGTCGTCCGGCGGACGTGCTGATCCGCGGGAGGGGTCGGGTGCGCTCGACGGTTTGCGTGAGGCGCCGGGCGCTGCGGACGAGTCGGGCGGGTATGCCGATCTGGGGGTGAGGTCGGGCGCCGCCCACAGTCTGCGCAACGCGCCGGGCGTGGCCGTCGATGCGGGGACGCGCGCCGGTGATCTGCCCGAGTCTCCGGACAGCGGCGTCGATGTGGGGGCGACTTCGCGCCGGAGCGGTGAACTGCCTGCGCTCTCGGGTGGTGCCGATCTGCGGGAGATGCGGCGGGGGGATCTGCTGGTGCGGGTCGGGGCCGATATCGATGATCTCGGTGCGGTGGTGGTGCGGGTGCTGGTTCCGGTCGCGGTGGCGGTGATCCTGTCGCTGGCGGCGATCGGGCTGATCGCGTTCATCTCGGTGCCGGCGGCGGGGATTCTGGCTGTCGCCCTTGCTGTTTCGGGGATGCTCGCGCCCTGGCTGGCGGGGGTGTCGGCGCGGGAAGCCGAGCAGGCGGTGCGGGCCGATCGGGCGGAGTTCACGGCGGAAGCGGTCACCGTGCTCGACCACGCGGCCGAACTGCGGGTGGCGGGCAAGCTCGACGCGGCCCTCGCCCAGGCGGACACGGCGAATGGGCGCGCGGTGCGGGCCGAGGATACGGCCGCCGCGCACAGCGCGTGGGCCGCCGCGGCCACCCCGCTCTCGATCGGCGTCAGCGCGCTCGGCGCGCTCCTGGTCGGCATCGCGGCCTACGGCCCGACCGGCGGCCTCCCCGGCGGCATGACCCCGATGGCCCTCACCATCCTGGTGCTCGTCCCCCTGTCGGCCTTCGAAGCCGTCGGCGCCCTCCCCGCCGCCGCGACCACCCTGACCACCTCCCGAGCCGCCCTCCACCGCCTCCGCGCCGCCGAAACCGCCACGACCGACGCTGCCGCGCCCGAGACGTCCCATACCGATGTCGGGGCCACCGCGACCGACTCGACTGCCGCGCGGGGCGCGACTGCCGCGCCGGGCACGACTGCCGCGCCGGGTGCGACTGCCGCGCCGGGTGCGACTGCCGCGACCGGCCCGACCGACACCGCAGGTCACGGCACCGCCGCCCACAGTTCGGCGGATCCAGGGCGCGGGACGGGCGAGAAACCGTCCTCGTCGCGAATTCCACTACCCGACGGCCGTCGAATCGTCGTGGTAGGACCGAGTGGTGCGGGCAAGACGACGCTGCTCATGGCCTGGGCGGGCCTGTTCGACACCCCGCGCGAAGGCGTCACCTTCTTCGCCGAAGACGCCCATCTGTTCGGCACCTCGATCCTGGAGAACCTGCGGGTCGCCAAAGGCGATCTGACGGCCGAGGACGCCGCGGCCGCACTGCGCCTGGTCGGCCTCGGTCCCTGGCTGGACTCCCTGCCCGACGGGGTGCACACCGGGCTCACGGCGGGCGCGGCCACGGTCTCGGGTGGTCAGCGCCGCCGCCTCCTGCTCGCCCGCGCGCTGGTCGCCCCGGCGCACACCCTGCTGCTGGACGAGCCCACCGAGCACTTGGCGGCCGCCGAGGGGGAGCGGCTGCTGCTGGATCTGCTCGACATCGACAGCGGACTGGTCGCCACGGATCGGACGGTCGTCGTGGTCACCCACCAGCTCCCGGCGCACCACCGCGCCGACACGATCGTCACCGTCGACGCGACCGGCGCCCGCCACCTCGTCCACCTCGCGCACTGACCGGCATCCGCCCAGGTCAGACCCGCGAGAAAATCAATTGCCGACCTCGCGGCGCACCGATAGATTCGTCGGTACACAAGAGAGGAGGTGGTCTGAAGAATGTATGTTCATCGGATGCGTGAGGTGGCTGCCCGCTAGCAGCACCACTGCGGGAGATTCCCCAGCGGTGCGCTGAGCGAATCCCAGGCAGTCACCCGACCCCCGAGCCCCCGGCCTATCCAACCGGGACCGTCATGTTCTCGAGCGTGGCGGAACGGCTCGGGGGTCGCTCCATTTCCACCGGAGAACGTCGAAGGCCCCGCACGGGTACGCGCGGGGCCTTCGGTGCGTCTGTCAGCCGATGTAGCGCTGCAGGCGGGCGGAGAGGCGGGGTTCGAGGGCGCCGTCGGCGTCGACGCGCTCCTCGACGTAGGCCAGGTCGCCGCCCTCGACGATGCCGTAGAGGCGCTTGGCGCCGCCGACGACCGCGCCGGACTGACTGCGGATCACCACGTCGGTGGCCAGTTCCCAGGAGGACTGGGTGCGGGCGGTGCCGTAGAACAGTTCGACGATGCCGTTGCTGTGGGTGAGCAGGAGTTCGAGCATCTCGTCGTCACCCTCGGTGCCGACGCGCCAGAAGCCGCTCTCGCGCAGATCGGTGCGCTCGAAATTGCCCTCGCCGTCGAGCTTCCAGGTCTGCGACTCCCAGATCAGGTAGTCGCCGCCGTCGTGCGAGACGACGATCTGCTGGCCGAAGCGGTAGTCGCCGTCGGTGGAGTGATTGCCCTCGCCCTCGCCGCGCCACACGCCGACCAGCGGCAGCAACGCCAGCATGGCGTGGTTCAGATCGGGACCCTCGCGCAGATTCGCGGTGTCCTCGGGCAGCGGAAGACCCGGCAGGACCGAAATGTTTCGGACGCCGGTCTCTTTCGCGCGTTCGACAGCGGTGTTCACTGCCTCGTCGCCGCTTCGACGCTCGGCCGGAGCGTCGTGCTCGGTGCTCGCTCGCTCGGCCGGATCGGAACCCTCGCTCGCGAGTCCGCTCATGACTCGGTGAACAGCCGGTAGAAGACGTACAGGCCGAACCAGCCGATGAGGATCGACACGGCGATGAGGAGAATCTCGAAGAAGAGGACCACGATCGGAGTCTAGCGACTCCGCCGGGCGGACACGAAAACGGCCCTGGTAGTTCCCGCACAGGAACTACCAGGGCCGTTGTGAGGTACTTACTTCGCGACCTCGACGTCCACCGAGTGGATGCCGGCGCCCTCGGGGCGGACCTCGGCCGAGCCGTTGCCCGACGAGGACAGCGCGCGCAGGGTCCACGAACCCGGCGCGGCGAAGAAGCGGAAGTCACCGGTGCCGGAGGCCACGACCTCGGCGGTGAAATCACCGTTGCCGTCGAGCAGACGCACGAACGCGCCGCCCACCGGCTGACCGTCGGCGCTCAGGACACGGCCGGTGATGACCGTCTCCTTCTCCACGTCGACGCCGGCCGGGATGGCCTGACCCTGGGTAGGTGCTGCACACATAGATTTACGCTCCCAACTCGATAGGTGCACCGACGAGCGAACCGTATTCGGTCCAGCTGCCGTCGTAGTTCTTGACGTTCTGGTGGCCGAGCAGCTCCTGCAGCACGAACCAGGTGTGCGAGGAACGCTCACCGATGCGGCAGTAGGCGATGGTCTCCTTCTCGCCGTCCAGGCCCGCGTCCTTGTACAGCTCGGCGAGCTCGGCGTCGGAACGGAAGGTGCCGTCCTCGTTGGCCGCCTTGCTCCACGGCACGTTGATCGCGCCGGGGATGTGGCCGGGACGCTGGCTCTGCTCCTGCGGCAGGTGCGCGGGCGCCAGGATCTTGCCGGAGAACTCGTCGGGCGAACGCACGTCGACCAGGTTCTTGGCGCCGATGGCCGCGATGACCTCGTCGCGGAACGCGCGGATCGAGGTGTCGGGGGCGGCGGCCTTGTACTGGGTGGCCGGGCGCGAGACCGCGTCACGCGAGAGCGGACGACCGTCGAGCTCCCACTTCTTGCGGCCACCGTCGAGCAGCTTGACGTCGTTGTGGCCGTACAGCTTGAAGTACCAGTAGGCGTAGGCCGCGAACCAGTTGTTGTTGCCGCCGTACAGCACGACGGTGTCGTCGTTGGCGATGCCGCGCGCGGAGAGCAGGTCGGAGAACTGCTCCTGGTTCACGAAGTCGCGACGAACCTGATCCTGCAGGTCGGTCTTCCAGTCCAGCCGGACGGCGCCCTCGATGTGGCCACCCTCGTAGGCGGAGGTGTCCTCGTCGACCTCGACGAAGACGACGCCGGGGGCGTTGAGGTTCTCTTCGGCCCAGTCAACGGAGACCAGGACATCGGAGCGAGCCATGTTGTTCCTTTCAGAGATGACTTGCAGGGGTTCAGTTCGATGCCGGGGCAGTGGACCGGCGGAAGCGGGCCACCAGCGGGTAGATCTGGCAGCCCAGGCAGACCCCGAACGCCGCGTTCAGGAACGCCGCGAACAGGGCGAAGCCGGCGAACACCGCGCCGACGATCGGGGAGCCGAGCGCGAAGCCCAGCAGGGAGAGACCGGCGAACGCGAAGCCGAGCAGCTGCGCGAAACGCAGCGGCGGCACGGGCTCGGTCTCGGTGGTCGGACCGTTGCGCGGCGCGACGAGCGCGGCGTAGATCCGGCCGTAAGGGTGCTTGGCGGGGCCGGCCGACGCGCCGATCGCGAACACGACGGCCTGCAGGCCGATCAGGAGCGCTGCGGCGGCGGTCGAGAACGCGGCGGTGACGAGCACGAGAACCAGCACGCCGGTGGTGATCCAGGCCACGAAACGCGGCCCGCGAACATCCACCCGGGGGGTGGCATCAGGGGAAATGGTCATGGTGCGAACTCCTGCGCTGAGTCGGTTCAGTGGGAACTGCAGTTCGCCGGGGGATCGTGTCGATCACTCGCGCGGCGGACAGAGGTCGGCGTCAGGAATCTCGGGAGAGAAGCCGACCGTTCAGCGGCACAGGCAGCAACAACCACCGAGCCGACACAGATCAACTGTGCGGCGTCGGGTGAGCATCAGCTCGTGGTCGGATTGCACGGGGAGTAGTTTACCCGGTCTCGTCGGGAAATGTCCCGGCCCCCCGGAACAAGGGGCCAGATCACACTGTCAGCGGTTCCAGCGCGGTGCGCAGATCGCCCGCCTTCGGCACTCCGGAGATGCGGAAACGCTCCTTGCCGTCGGCGTCGAAGACGAAGGTCGTCGGCAGCGAGAGGACGTTGAGCTCCCTTGCCAGCGCGGGGTCGGCGTCGATGTCGATCTCGATGTCGCGCGGGGCATTCGGGGACGTGGCGAGGTCGGCGGTGACGCCGGCGACGACGCGGCGCACCGCGTCACAGGGGCCGCACCAGTCGGCCGAGAAGTGCAGCACCGCGGGGGTGGCGCCGGTGACGCCTGCCGCGTCGAGCAGACGGGCGCGCTGCGCGGTCTCGGGGTCGAGGGTGGCCGGGCGGACCCGGCCCTGGTTGCGCCGCAGCAGCAGGCCCACCGCGACGGCGGCCAGCACGACGGCGGCGAGGATGGCTAGTTCGATCATGGTTGCAGCAATCGGTCCAGGTCGATGGTCAGGGAGCGGCCGACACCGTAGACGATGATCTGGCCACCCTTGGCCTCCACTTCGGTGGGGGCGATGCCGAACGGCAATTCCTTGGTATCGATCGTACGGCTGAAGCGCTCGAGCACCGCTGGCCGATCGACGTCGAGGATCTCGGTCTTGGTGGTCGAGACCGGGGTGTCCGCCGTGGCGGAGCGGTCCTTGTAGAAGCGGGTGGCCTGGATCCGGATCTTGTCCCCGTCCAGCATCAGGTCGGCCTCGACCTGCACTTCGACCCTGGTCGTGTTGTTCGACGGGGTGACGCCCGGCGCGAGGATCCGGCCGTTGGGCGCGACCGGCAGTGTGCCCTTGAGCACATGGGCGCCCGCGGTCGTCAGGCCGGAACCGCCCGAACCGCCGGTGCCGTCGGCCTTGTCGGCGGGTGGGCCGAGGACCTGCAGATCGGGGATGCCGAACAGGCGGCCGAGCTCGGTCGGCTCGATCGCCATCTGGGCCTCGACCCGGTCCACCTGCACCGCGCGCGCCGTGCCGTCGATCAGCTGACTCGCCGAGGCGTGCAGCCCGTAGAGATTGGCCTCGAGCGCGATCTCGCCCGGGATGTCGGGGCGCATGCTGCGGGCGCGGACCAGGACGTCGTCGTAGCGGCCCGACACCGCCTGGGCGATGAACGGGAATCCCTTGATGGTCACTTCGGGGTCGGCCGACAGATCGGCTCCGGCCCGTAGTTGCCGCGATACGTGGTACTCGGTGTAGGCGGCGGCGCCGAAATCGATCACCACCGCCACACCGGCCAGGCACAGCAGCCCGATGATCAGCTTGCGCATGCGAGCCAGCCTATCCGGCGCTACCGTTCGGGCGAAGCGCGCGCCGACGCGTTACCTCGTGGCCACCATGTTGCGAGGTCATGGCCGCGCACGCGCTAATGTTGCAGACGACTTACCTGTGTTTCGGCGACGTAGCTACGCGGCTGCTGTCGTCCGCGGAGCCACGAGATAGGAGGAGAGCCCGGTGGAGCTGCTCCTACTGACCTCCGACCCCAACCCCGATGCGGTGTTGCCGTCGTTGTCGCTGCTGGCGCACAACGTGCGGCCCGCGCCGACCGAGGTGTCGTCCCTGCTGGAAGCGGGGAGTGCCGACGTCGCGCTGGTCGACGCCAGAACCGACCTGGCCGCGGCCAGGGGGCTGTGCAGGCTGCTCGGCAGCACCGGCTCCTCGGTACCGGTCGTCGCGGTGCTGACCGAGGGCGGTCTGGTGGCCGTCAACGCGGACTGGGGCCTGGACGACATCCTGCTCCCCGGTACCGGCCCCGCCGAGCTGGACGCGCGCCTGCGCCTGCTGGTCGGCCGCAACGGTGGTGTGGCCAGCCCCGAGAACACGGGCAAGATCACCCTGGGTGAGCTGGTGATCGACGAGGGCACCTACACCGCGCGGCTGCGCGGCCGCCCGCTCGACCTCACCTACAAGGAATTCGAGCTGCTCAAGTACCTCGCCCAGCACGCGGGCCGGGTCTTCACCCGCGCCCAGCTGCTGCAGGAGGTGTGGGGCTACGACTTCTTCGGCGGCACCCGCACCGTCGACGTGCACGTGCGGCGCCTGCGCGCCAAGCTGGGCAGTGAGTACGAATCGCTGATCGGCACCGTGCGCAACGTCGGCTACAAGGCGGTGCGCCCGGCCAGGACGCCCGCGGCCAAGGGCGACGTGGTGAGTTTCCCCGACGAGGACGTCGACGGCGACGACACGCTGGCCCCGCTCAACGGCACCGCGCAGTAGTCGCGCCGAGCAGCGCCAAGACGGTACGGCGCGGCGCGGCAACGGCGCGCCGCGCACAGCGAGGAGGACGTCGATGTCGCAGACAGCAACCCTGACCTGGACCGGCCGGGTCGAGCCGGACACCGCGCCGCTGGTGCGCGAGCTGCTCGCCAGGGCGAAGGCCGCCGACGGCGTCGCGCCGGTCTCCGAGCAGGCCGTGCTGTCCCTCGCCGAGACCGACCCGGCGACCAGGCATCTGCTCGCCGAACGCGGTGGCGAACTCGTCGGTTACGCGAATCTCGTTGCGGCACATGCCGAACATCCCGCCATGGCCGAGGTCGCGGTCGACCCGACGGCCCGGGGCGCCGGCGTCGGCACCGAGCTGGTGCGCGCCGCGCTGGCCGAGGGCGGACCCGGCGCGCGGGTGTGGGCGCACGGTGACCTGCCCGCCGCCAAGGCGCTCGCCGCGGGCCTCGGACTGGTCACCGCGCGCGAACTGTGGCAGATGCGCCGCTCGCTGGCAACACCGGAGCTACCCGAGCTGGTGGTGCCGGACGATCTCGTCCTGCGCACCTACGCCGGCCCCGCCGACGACGCCGAACTGCTGCGCGTCAACAACGCCGCCTTCGCCTGGCATCCCGAGCAGGGCGGCTGGACCGAGCGCGACATCGCCGCCCGCCGCGCCGAATCCTGGTTCGACCCGGCCGGGCTGTTCCTGGCCTTCGACGCCGCCGATCCGGCCCGCCTGCTCGGTTTCCACTGGACCAAGGCGCATCCGGACGCCGCGCCCGCGGGCGAGGTCTACGTGGTCGGCATCGATCCGGCCGCGCAGGGGCGCGGTCTCGGCAGACTCCTGACCCTGGCCGGGCTGCGGTACCTGCGCGCGGAAGGGCTCGCCGAGGTGCTGCTCTACACCGAGGCCGACAACACGGCCGCCGTGCACACCTACACCCGGCTCGGGTTCGCGCCCGCGCATATCGACGTCGCCTACGCGGCGTCCTGACCGGGTGCGAGACACCTCACACCCGCGGTGAATTCTTCTGCGCCGCTGAATAGTGCGCGGCTGACGGGGTACGCGCGAGTAAAACTGGGGCAAACGTCACAATCGTGGCCCTAATCGCGCCGGGCTGTTCATTTTGCGTTAACCCACGTCGGGCCAACTGTCAACCGGGCGACCTTACGTTACTTCTGGGCGGCACAGTCGTCGCCTGGTGCGCGCGTTCCCCGCGATCCGCACCGCCCAACTCGCCCGGGCCGGTGAGGGACCGAGCGAGTCGTCAGCAATGTCGGAGGAAAAGTGAACTTCAAGCGCACCAGTGCCCTGGTCGGCGTCGTCGCCGCGGGCGCCATGACCCTGGCCGCCTGTGGCAGCGATGACAACACCACGGGTGACACCAGCAACGCCGCCAACACCAGCGTCGCCTGCGGCGGCAAGAAGGCGCTCAAGGCCTCCGGTGCCTCCTCGCAGAAGAACGCCATGGAGCGCTTCGTCGCCGCGTACGAGAACAACTGCGACGGCTACACCCTGAACTACACCTCCAGCGGCTCCGGCGCGGGCGTGAACGAGTTCATCGGCGGCCAGACCGATTTCGGTGGCTCCGACTCGGCGCTGAGCTCGAAGAAGGAAGAGCCGGCCAAGGCCCAGGAGCGCTGCGGCGCCCCGGCGTGGAACCTGCCGACCGTCTTCGGCCCGATCGCCATCACCTACAACGTCGACGGCGTGACCGACCTGGTCCTCGACGGCCCGACCGCCGCCAAGGTGTTCAACGGCTCCGTCGCCACCTGGGATGCCCCCGAGATCAAGGCGCTGAACCCCAACGCCAAGCTGCCCGCGGAGAAGATCGCCGTGATCTTCCGCTCCGACGAGTCGGGCACCACCGACAACTTCCAGCTCTACCTCGACGCCGCCTCCGACGGCGCGTGGGGCAAGGGCGGCGGCAAGACCTTCAACGGCGGTGTCGGTGAGGGCGCCAAGGGCAACGAGGGCACTTCGGCCGCGATCAAGAACACCAAGAACTCGATCACCTACAACGAGTGGTCCTTCGCCAAGGCACAGAGCCTGTCGATCGCGCAGATCATCACCTCCGCGTCCAAGGACCCGGTCAAGCTGTCGGCCGAGTCGGCCGGCAAGTCGATCGACGGTGTGAAGGTCAAGGGCGAGGGCAACGACCTGGTGCTCGACACCAGCTCGTTCTACAAGCCGACCGCCGCGGGCTCCTACCCGATCATGATGGCGACCTACGAGATCGTGTGCTCCAAGTACGCCGACGCCGAGACCAGCAAGGCCGTCAAGGCGTTCCTGACCTCGGTCGTCACCAACGGTCAGGCCGGTCTGGCCGACGCCGGCTACGTGCCGCTGCCGGACGCCTTCAAGACCAAGCTGACCACCGCGATCAACGCCATCTCCTGATCGCTTCCTGGCCATGACCATGCACCCTGAGGTGACCGCCGTGGGGGGGGGGGAATATCACAGCCCCCCGGCCGGCGGGGGTAAATGGGAATTTGCGGCCGCAACCAAAAAAGACAAA